>NZ_NMYC01000009.1 GCF_002860345.1 Bifidobacterium anseris | reverse complement strand
GCAACCGTTCGCATTCCATCTAATATACCCAAATACTTGCACAACATCAACACAAGTGGGTCATACCGAGAACCTTCGCATCATATGAAAGCCAATCTGTTCCAGACATTCCCACTGCAGTCGTCCATGCGTTCCATCCTCGACGAATATAGAAACAGGCGGCTCCCCGAAAGATGTCTTCCGGGGAGCCGCCTTGGCTCAGCGTGCCGTCAGGTTAGGAAACGGGACGCATGTTTTGGTTCAGATGAGTTTGTCGAGGCGGTACAGGAACGCGGCCATCGCCGAACGCGTCAGCTTGTCACCATAGCCGAACGTACCATTCGCGTTACCACGCGTGATACCCACCTTCGCGCACCACAGGATCTCCTTGGAAGCGAACGTGCCACGCTTCACATCCGAGAACCGGGCATACTCGGCATCCGACGGCGCATACGAACCCACACCGGGCACACCCGCCAGCAACGCATAGCGATACAGGAACACCGCCATATCCTGACGAGTCAGCTTGTCATTACCCTTGAACCGGCCATTCGAACCCTGCGAAATGCCATTACGAGCCAGCCACAGGATCTCCTTGGCACCATACGAACCACGCTTCACATCCGAGAACCGCTGGTAATCCGCATCCGACGGCGTGAACGACGCGGCACCCGCCACGCCATGCACCGTCGCCAGACGATACAGGAAGATCGCCATATCCTGACGATTCAGATGATCACCATAACCAAAACGACCATCCGAATACCCATTCGTGATACCCTGCGCCGCCAGCCACTCGATCTCATCATGGAACGACACACCAGCCGGCACATCAGAGAACCGATCAGACGAACCACCATTCTTGGTGACGGTGACCACGATCGCAGCCGACTTACCGGAAGCCGTCACCGTGATCGCCGTGACACCCTCGGCCTTCGCCGTGACCTTGCCATTGCCATCGACCGTCGCAACCGACGGATCCGACGACGTCCAATAGGCCGCGCCGACCGTCGCGTTCGCCGGGGTCGCCTTCACCGACAGCTGCACCGACTTGTTCTGCGCCAACGTCAGCTTGTTGTTCGCGACACCGGAGCCTGAGATCGAAATCGACTGCAGGACGGCGCCGTTGTTCTCGACCGTCACGATGATGGAGGCGGACTTGTTGCCGGCGGTCGCCGTGATGACGGCATTGCCGGCCTTGATGCCGCGCACCGTGCCATTGGCCACCGATGCCACCGAGGCGTTCGACGTGCTCCACGTGACGGTACGGTCCGTCGCGTTGCTCGGCAGCACCGTCGCATTGAGATTCAGTCCGGCACCGACGTTGATCGACGCCTTGCCAGCCGACACACCAGTACCCGAGATNGCCACCGACTCAACCGGAACCACCGGCGTCGGGTCGTCGCCCTTGGTCACGGTGATGGTGACCGATGCGGACTTGCCGTCGGCCGTCGCCGTGATCTTCGCGATGCCGAACTTGACGCCGCGAACGATGCCGTCCGAGGCGACGGTCGCGACCGCCGTGTTCGAGGACGTCCACGTCACGG
>NZ_NMYC01000008.1 GCF_002860345.1 Bifidobacterium anseris | reverse complement strand
GGGGGTTGGTTGGGTGGTTTTGGGTGGTTTGCGACACGCCGGTGGTTGTGTGTGTTTGCAGGGGTTTTGGGGGTGTTGTGGTGGGGGTGGGTTTGTGTTTTGGTTTGGGGTGGTGTAAGTTATTCATCTTGCTGCCGGTTGGTGAGCTTCTGGACTGGGTTCGGAGGGTCGTTGGCTGTGTGTGGTGGTTTGAGAACTCAATAGTGTGTACTGTACTACTTCATCATGCGACTGACTTCGTGTTGGTTGTGTGGTGGTCTTTGATTGCCAGTCCGATGCCCGCCCGTGTGGTACCCGAGGGGGTTTGATGGGTGTCGGGGTTTTTGTGTGACCGTCCTTCCTTATTGGATGGTCCGTCTTTTTCTTTTGTGAGTCATCTGTTGGATGTCTCCATGAATGTTTTTTGTGGAGGGTTCGATTCTGGCTCAGGATGAACGCTGGCGGCGTGCTTAACACATGCAAGTCGAACGGGATCCCTGGCAGCTTGCTGCCGGGGTGAGAGTGGCGAACGGGTGAGTAATGCGTGACCAACCTGCCCCATGCACCGGAATAGCTCCTGGAAACGGGTGGTAATGCCGGATGCTCCGCGCCCCTGCATGGGGGTGTGGGAAAGGCTTTTGCGGCATGGGATGGGGTCGCGTCCTATCAGCTTGTTGGCGGGGTGACGGCCCACCAAGGCGTTGACGGGTAGCCGGCCTGAGAGGGTGACCGGCCACATTGGGACTGAGATACGGCCCAGACTCCTACGGGAGGCAGCAGTGGGGAATATTGCACAATGGGCGCAAGCCTGATGCAGCGACGCCGCGTGCGGGATGGAGGCCTTCGGGTTGTAAACCGCTTTTGTTCAAGGGCAAGGCAGGCTTTCGGGTCTGTTGAGTGGATTGTTCGAATAAGCACCGGCTAACTACGTGCCAGCAGCCGCGGTAATACGTAGGGTGCAAGCGTTATCCGGATTTATTGGGCGTAAAGGGCTCGTAGGCGGTTCGTCGCGTCCGGTGTGAAAGTCCATCGCTTAACGGTGGATCCGCGCCGGGTACGGGCGGGCTTGAGTGCGGTAGGGGAGACTGGAATTCCCGGTGTAACGGTGGAATGTGTAGATATCGGGAAGAACACCAATGGCGAAGGCAGGTCTCTGGGCCGTTACTGACGCTGAGGAGCGAAAGCGTGGGGAGCGAACAGGATTAGATACCCTGGTAGTCCACGCCGTAAACGGTGGATGCTGGATGTGGGGCCCTTTCCACGGGTTCCGTGTCGGAGCTAACGCGTTAAGCATCCCGCCTGGGGAGTACGGCCGCAAGGCTAAAACTCAAAGAAATTGACGGGGGCCCGCACAAGCGGCGGAGCATGCGGATTAATTCGATGCAACGCGAAGAACCTTACCTGGGCTTGACATGTGCCTGTCGGCGGCGGAAACGTCGCTTCCCTTCGGGGCGGGTTCACAGGTGGTGCATGGTCGTCGTCAGCTCGTGTCGTGAGATGTTGGGTTAAGTCCCGCAACGAGCGCAACCCTCGCCGCATGTTGCCAGCACGTCATGGTGGGAACTCATGCGGGACCGCCGGGGTCAACTCGGAGGAAGGTGGGGATGACGTCAGATCATCATGCCCCTTACGTCCAGGGCTTCACGCATGCTACAATGGCCGGTACAACGCGATGCGACATGGTGACATGGGGCGGATCGCTGAAAACCGGTCTCAGTTCGGATCGCAGTCTGCAACTCGACTGCGTGAAGGCGGAGTCGCTAGTAATCGCGGATCAGCAACGCCGCGGTGAATGCGTTCCCGGGCCTTGTACACACCGCCCGTCAAGTCATGAAAGTGGGCAGCACCCGAAGCCGGTGGCCCAACCGCTTTTCGCGGGGGGAGCCGTCTAAGGTGAGGCTCGTGATTGGGACTAAGTCGTAACAAGGTAGCCGTACCGGAAGGTGCGGCTGGATCACCTCCTTTCTACGGAGTTTTGTGGGGCGCCCGTGTTGGGTGCCTGTTTGTGGGATGGCTTGTTGCCCGCCCTTGTGGGTGGGGGTCGTCCCTGCTGGTGTGGAAGAGATCGTGGATCCCGCCCGTTTGGGTGGGGGTGGTATGGTGCGTGCTGTTGGGTTCCCGGACCGCCACGCCCTCCTTTTGGTGGGGTGTGTGGTTCCGCGCCCATGGGTCGTGTGCGGTGTCTGTTGGTGTCGTGCGGGGCTTGTGGTGTGGTGGTGGTTTGAGAACTGGAGAGTGGACGCGAGCAGCGGCCATGCCCTTTTGGGGTGTGGTTGGTGTTCGTACTGTGAATGAACCGAGGCGCATCGGCCTGATCCGTTGGGTTTGGTTGGTGTGGCCTGGATGCATCCCCGCTGTGTGGGGGTGTGTGTGTTCGTTCGTTTGTTTCGTGTCGGCCATGCCCCTGTTGGGGTGTGGTTGATGTGTGTGATGATCTGATAGTCGAGTGTTCCAGTTGGACACATTTTGTGTTTTTCGTTGTGTGTTCGCGGCGCCTGTCCCTTTGGCCCTTTTTGGGTTGGTGGGTTGGTTGTCGTGAAGGGCGCAGTGGTGGATGCCTTGGCAGACAGTACCGATGAAGGACGCGTGGGGCCGCGATAGTCCTCGGGGAGCCGCCGACATGGCTTTGATCCGAGGGTTTCCGAATGGGGCAACCCGCCAGCCGTCATGGGCTGGCACCGCATTGTGTGCGGGGGGTACGCAGGGAAGTGAAACATCTCAGTACCTGCAGGAGAGGATACTCCGTGAGTAGTGGCGAGCGAAAGCGGATGATGGCTAAACCGTGGTCGTGTGATACCCGTCGGGGGTTGCGGCTTCGGTGTCGTGGGAGCGTGTGTCCCGGTGCCGACGTGCCGGGCGTCAGTGACAAATACCGTGTGTGAGGCGAACCGGGTTGGATACCGGGCCGTAGAGGGTGATGGCCCCGTAGCCGAACGCGCATGGTCTGGCGATCGCGTCTCCCGAGTAGCGCGGGCCTCGTGGAATCCCGTGTGAATCCGCCCAGACCGTTGGGTAAGCCTGAGTATAGCTGTCTGACCGATAGTGGACGAGTACCGTGAGGGAAAGGTGAAAAGCACCCCGGGAGGGGAGTGAAAGAGTTCCTGAAACCGTGCGCCTACGAACCGTCGGAGCCTGGGTTTTCCCGGGTGACGGCGTGCCTATCGAAAAATGAGTCTGCGAGTCAGTGGCATGTGGCGAGCATAAGCCGTGTGGCGTATGCGTAGCGAAAGCGAGTCTTAAAAGGCGTTTTTCAGTCGCGTGTCCTGGACCCGAAGCGGGATGATCTAGCCCTGGGCAGGTTGAAGCGTGGGTAAGACCGCGTGGAGGACCGCACCCACTTAGGTTGAAAACTGAGGGGATGACCTGGGGTTAGGGGTGAAAGGCCAATCAAATTCCGTGATAGCTGGTTCTCTCCGAAATGCATTTAGGTGCAGCGTCGGTTGATTGCGCGCAGGGGGTAGAGCTACTGGATGCTTGCGGGCCCGTACCGGGTACCAACAGCAACCAAACTCCGAATACCTGTCGCGTGTATGCCGGCGGTGAGTCGGCGGGGGATAAGCTCCGTCGTCGAGAGGGAGACAGCCCAGACCGTCGTCTAAGGTCCCCAAGCGCGTGCTAAGTGGGAAAGGATGTGGAGTCGCATAGACAGCCAGGAGGTTGGCTCAGAAGCAGCCATCCTTGAAAGAGTGCGTAACAGCTCACTGGTCTAGTGGTTCCGCGCCGACAATGTAGCGGGGCTCAAGCACGCCACCGAAGACGCGGACGCCAACGTTTGGTTGGCGTGGTAGGAGAGCGTCCCATGAGGGTCGAAGCGGCCGTGCAAGCGTGTCGTGGACTTCATGGGAGTGAGAATGCAGACATGAGTAGCGAGAGCAGGGTGAGGATCCCTGCCGCTGGATGACCAAGGGTTCCAGGGCCACGTTCGTCGTCCCTGGGTGAGTCGGGTCCTAAGGCGAGGCCGACAGGCGTAGTCGAATGGATGAACGGGTTGATATTCCCGTACCGGCCGTATGACCGATCAACGGCCCCTTACGAAATATCCGGTTTCACCATGAGGCGCCCTCCTTTCGGGGATGGTGCCGATTGGCTGGTCCCGGGTGGCTTGTCTGGGGTCGAGCGCATGGAGTGACGCGGACGGGTAGCCGGCCGGGGAGGTGGTTTTCCCTGGTCAAGCGTGCGGCCCCGCCCCCAGGCAAATCCGGGGGCTTCATGGGGCGAGGCGTGATGATGGGGGCCTTCATGGCCCGATATCCGGTGATCCCGTCGGCCGAGAAAAGCTTCGGCGTGAGGTCTTCGGCCGCTCGTACCCCAAACCGACACAGGTGGTCAGGTAGAGTATACCGAAGCGAGCGAGCGAATCCTGGTCAAGGAACTCGGCAAACCGCTCCCGTGCCTTCGGCATAAGGGAGACCCCCCGCGGTGACGGCCCTGGCGGCCTCGAGCGGTGGGGGGTGGCACAAGCCAGGGGGTAGCGACTGTTTACCAAAAACACAGGTGCATGCCAAGACGCAAGTCGCCGTATATGCACTGACGCCTGCCCGGTGCCGGAAGGTTAAGAGGATCCATCAGCGCCTTGTGCGTGAAGTGGTGAATTCAAGCCCCGGTAAACGGCGGTGGTAACTATAACCATCCTAAGGTAGCGAAATTCCTTGTCGGGTAAGTTCCGACCTGCACGAATGGCGTAACGACTTCCCCGCTGTCTCGACCAGGAGCTCGGCGAAATTGCAGTACGAGTAAAGATGCTCGTTAAGCGCAGAAGGACGAAAAGACCCCGGGACCTTTACTATACCTTGGTATTGGCATCAGGTGCGGATTGTGTAGCATAGGCGGGAGACTGCGAGGCATGCACGCCAGTGTGTGTGGAGTCGGCCAGTGAAATACCGCTCTGTCCCCATCTGATGCCTAACCCGGACAAGTCAGCCTTGTCGGGGAGAGTGCCTGGCGGGTAGTTTAACTGGGGCGGTTGCCTCCCAAAGAGTAACGGAGGCGCTCAAAGGTCCGCTCGGCCCGGTTGGCAATCGGGTGTCGAGTGTAATCGCACAAGCGGGCTTGACTGCGAGATCGACGGATCGAGCAGGGACGAAAGTCGGAGATAGTGATCCGGTGCCGGCGTACGGACGCGGCATCGCTCAACGGATAAAAGGTACCCCGGGGATAACAGGCTGATCATTCCCAAGAGTCCATATCGACGGGATGGTTTGGCACCTCGATGTCGGCTCGTCGCATCCTGGGGCTGGAGCAGGTCCCAAGGGTTCGGCTGTTCGCCGATTAAAGCGGCACGCGAGCTGGGTTCAGAACGTCGTGAGACAGTTTGGTCTCTATCCTCTGCGCTCGTTGGAATCCTGAGGAGGCCTGCCCATAGTACGAGAGGACCTGGGTGGACGAACCTCTGGTATGCCGGTTGTCGCGCCAGCGGCACGGCCGGTTGGCTACGTTCGGGAGGGATAACCGCTGAAAGCATCTAAGCGGGAAGCCCGCTCCAAGATAAGGATTCCTTGCACCCCTTCGAGGGTGCGGCAGACCCCACATGAGACCATGTGGTCGATAGACCGGACGTGGAAGCCCCGCAAGGGGTGGAGCCGACCGGCACTAACGGTCGAAGACGACCCCCACCGGACACGTCGCGCGCACACGCACGCACCGGAACAACCGATACAGGGAGTCACACGATACAAGCATCAACACGAAACCGCAACGAACACCCGTTCCTTCCATACGAACACCTGCGCCCGCGTCCACCATCCGGTCCCCGAACCACCCACCAACCCCCACCCGGGGGTCGACCATGAATAACACAATACAGTCTTGCGGCGGTCACAGCCCAGGGGAGACGCCCGGTCCCATTCCGAACCCGGAAGCTAAGACCTGGCACGGCGATGGTACTGCACCCGACAGGGTGTGGGAGAGTAGCACGCCGCCGCACCCACACTTCACACGAAAGCCCACCACACGGTGGGCTTTCCCATATCCGGCGACTTCCACAGCCCACCCACACGGCGGGCTTTACCATATATGCGGCATCCACATGCACGCGACAGGCCCCGGCGAGACGAACAGCCTCGACCGGGGCCTTTCCGTATCCCAGCACACAGATCGGCATCTGCTTCCACAGTCATGCCCATATCACAGGCCTCGATAGGTATTC
>NZ_NMYC01000007.1 GCF_002860345.1 Bifidobacterium anseris | reverse complement strand
TGATCGGTTCTCTGATGTGCCGGCTGGTGTGTCGTTCCATGATGAGATCGAGTGGCTGGCGGCGCAGGGTATCACGAATGGGTATTCGGATGGTCGTTTTGGTTATGGTGATCATCTGAATCGTCAGGATATGGCGATCTTCCTGTATCGTCTGGCGACGGTGCATGGCGTGGCGGGTGCCGCGTCGTTCACGCCGTCGGATGCGGATTACCAGCGGTTCTCGGATGTGAAGCGTGGTTCGTATGGTGCCAAGGAGATCCTGTGGCTGGCTCGTAATGGCATTTCGCAGGGTTCGAATGGCCGGTTCAAGGGTAATGACAAGCTGACTCGTCAGGATATGGCGGTGTTCCTGTATCGCTATGCGTTGCTGGCGGGTGTGCCCGGTGTGGGTTCGTATGCGCCGTCGGATGCCGAGTATGCCCGGTTCTCGGATGTGAAGCGTGGCACGTTCGCTTCCAAGGAGATCCTGTGGTGCGCGAAGGTGGGTATCACGCGTGGTAACGCGAATGGTACGTTCGGCTATGGTGACAAGCTGACGCGTTCGGCGATGGCCGCGTTCCTGTACCGCCTCGACAAACTCATCTGAGCACACCTTGACAAGTGAGTGGAGATTCGGTGAGCATCATGCGATTCCAAACCGATGACCACAACACTGTGACGCATCATTGATGCAGCGGGGGCTTAGGTACAAGCTTGTGCCTAAGCCCCCTTTTGCCATCCAGTGGGAAAGCAAACACAAGAAGAGTTATTCAGGGAAGGGTAACTTCAACATGGTATTGACGGGTCGCCTTGCAGGCATTCGTAAAAAAACCGTCGCCGGATTGGTCGCCGCAGCAACGTTGCTCGGCGGGTTGAGCCTCGGCATGGCCGCGTCGGAGACCGCTTCCGCGGCGCCGCTGCGCGACAGCTATGCGGAGACGGTGGGAAACGCCTCGTTCGAGGCCGCACGCAACGAGTACGGTCTGACGAAGGACATGAGGGACGGCGCCACGCTGCACACCTTCATGTGGTCGTTCGAGACGATCAAGGAGCATATGGAGGAGATCGCCCAGGCCGGCTACACCTCCATCCAGATCAACAACGTGTCCGCCGTCAAGGACAACAGCGAGCTCGGCAAGGGCAACTGGTACCTCAATTGGTACTACATCTACCAGCCGATCAACACGACGGTCGGCAACTACATCCTCGGTTCCGAGGACGAGTTCCGGCAGATGTGCGACATCGCGCACCAGTACGGCGTGCGCGTCATCGTCGACGCCGTCGCGAACCATTTCACCTCCGAATGGGAGGTCATCGATCCGTCGTGGCAGAACAAGGACTATTTCCATCCGCAGGCTCCGATCAACGATTACAACGATCGTGAGGATTGCACGCAGCACACGCTGTCCGGTCTGTGGGACCTCAACACGCAGAACAGCGAGGTCGCGCAGCGTATGGCCGAGTTCTACCGCAAGGTCGTGGCGGACGGCGCCGACGGCTTCCGCTACGACGCGGCGAAGCATATCGAGCTGACGAACGAGTTCGGCGGCTCCCAGTACTGGAACACGATTCTGCCGAACGGCGCGCAGTATCAGTACGGTGAGGTGCTGCAGGACAAGAACGTGCGCGAGACCGATTACGCCGCGATGTTCAACGACTCCTCGATCAACGGCGGCGGCGTGACCGCGTCCGACTACGGTCAGGAGATGCGCAACTCGATGAACGACCGCAGCGTCAACACGCGCTTCTTCACCGATTTCCGCCTCAACGCCCCAGTCAATCAGCTCGTGACATGGATCGAGTCGCATGACAACTACTGCGACCGCCAGTCCGAGAAGTTCACCGAGCAGCAGGTGCGCACCGCGTGGGCGACGATGAACGCCCGCGGCAAGGCGATGACGCTGTTCTTCAACCGTCCGTATGCTTCGGGCGGTACGCAGGAATGGTTCTCCGAGAAGTCGAAGATCGGCGACGTCGGCTCCGACGACTGGAAGCAGCCGGGCGTCGTCGCGTCGAACCACTTCCGCAACGCGATGGTCGGCAACGACGAGAACATCCAGAATTGCGGCGGTGACCACTGCGTCATGGTCGAACGCTACAAGTCGGACGGCAACGCGTCGAACGACGGCGTCCTCGTCGCAACGACCGAGCGCGGCGGCCAGGACCTTGCCGGCATGAGCACGAAGCTCGACAACGGCACCTACAAGGATGAGGTCTCCGGCTCGACGATCACCGTCTCCGGCGGCAAGATCACCTCCGGTTCCGTCGAGGCGAACACCGTGGCCGCGTTCTACACGCCGAAGGTCGACACGACGCCGATCTCCTCGGCCGAGGCGATGCCGAACAAGGGTGATTTCGAGGATACGAAGGACATCACGCTGCGCTCGTTCAATATGGCGAACGCCTCCTACAGCACGTCCGAGGGCGCCTCCGGCTCCTTCAACGACGGCGACATCATCACGATCGGCGCGGGCTCCGCAGGCGGCGCCGACGTGACGGTGACCGTGACCGGCACCGGCAACAACGGCAAGTCGGTGAGCCACACCTACACCTACCACAAGGGCGCACAGACCCCGGTCGAATCGGTGACAATCTCCGGTGACGGCGTGAACAATGGCCGTCTCGACATGGACCTGAACGCGTCGACAAGCGCGCAGCTCACGGCGACCGTCACGCCGTCGGACGCGACCGTGCGGAATGTGGCATGGACCTCCTCCGATCCGTCCGTTGCGACCGTCTCCTCGAGCGGCCTCGTGCGCGGTAAGAAGGCGGGTACGACGACGATCAAGGCCACGGCAGGTGGCGTCTCCGCATCGATTACGGTGACGGTGACCGGCGAGATCGTGACGCCGCAGGGTACGACCGTCTACTATCCGTCCGACAAGTTCGGCGTCGACTCCACCTACATCCACTACCGCGTCGGCACCGGCGCATGGACGACCGCGCCCGGCGCGAAGATGGAAGAGGCCTGCGACGGCTACGTCGCCTTCACGATCGACAATCCGGACCAGCAGGCGGTCGAGCTGACGTTCAACAACGGTTCGAGCAACTGGGACAGCAACGGCGGTCAGAACTACAAGGGCAGCGGCGAGGACATCCTCGTCGAGAACGGCAGGCTCACCGAAGGCGCTGCGCCGTGCGCGGTCATCCCGGTCGTGCCGGTGACCTCCGTTGTCATCAATAGCAACGACTTCTCGATCCAGGAAGGCGCTTCGAAGAAGCTCGCGGCGACTGTGCTGCCGGCGAACGCGACGAACCCGACCGTGACGTGGACGTCCTCGAACACGGCGGTCGCGACCGTCGCCTCGGACGGCATCGTTCGCGGCGTCAAGTTCGGCATCGCGAAGATCACGGCGACGGCCGACGGCAAGTCCGCATCGGTCACCATCACCGTGACCAAGGGCGACGACCCGACGCCGGTGGTTCCGGTTGAGTCGGTGGCTATCTCGGGTACTGGTGTGTCGGCTGGCAAGGCGTCGATCAACGTCGGTGCCGGACTGAATCTCAATGCGACGGTGCTGCCGAGCAACGCGACGGACCGTACCGTCACGTGGAGCACGTCGAACGCCTCGGTGGCATCGGTGGCCAATGGCACGGTGCGCGGCATCAAGGCCGGCAATGCCGTCATCACGGCGACCGCCGGCAACAAGTCCGCCTCCATCATCGTGACGGTCGAGAACAACGGCGCCGTCCTGCAGTCGATTTCGATCTCAGGCTCCGGTGTCGCGAACAACAAGCTGACGTTGGCGCAGAACAAGTCGGTGCAGCTGTCGGTGAAGGCGACCCCGGCGAACGCGACGGTCGGCGCGGCCTATTGGACGTCGTCGGATCCGTCGGTTGCGACGGTCGATGGCAATGGCAAGGTCACGGCGAAGGCCGAGGGTGTCACGGCGATCACGGTGACGGCTTCCGGTAAGTCGGCTGCGATCGTGGTCACCGTCACCAAGAATGGTGGTTCGTCTGATCGGTTCTCTGATGTGCCGGCTGGTGTGTCGTTCCATGATGAGATCGAGTGGCTGGCGGCGCAGGGTATCACGAATGGGTATTCGGATGGTCGTTTTG
>NZ_NMYC01000006.1 GCF_002860345.1 Bifidobacterium anseris | reverse complement strand
TAAGCGGGAAGCCCGCTCCAAGATAAGGATTCCTTGCACCCCTTCGAGGGTGCGGCAGACCCCACATGAGACCATGTGGTCGATAGACCGGACGTGGAAGCCCCGCAAGGGGTGGAGCCGACCGGCACTAACGGTCGAAGACGACCCCCACCGGACACGTCGCGCGCACACGCACGCACCGGAACAACCGATACAGGGAGTCACACGATACAAGCATCAACACGAAACCGCAACGAACACCCGTTCCTTCCATACGAACACCTGCGCCCGCGTCCACCATCCGGTCCCCGAACCACCCACCAACCCCCACCCGGGGGTCGACCATGAATAACACAATACAGTCTTGCGGCGGTCACAGCCCAGGGGAGACGCCCGGTCCCATTCCGAACCCGGAAGCTAAGACCTGGCACGGCGATGGTACTGCACCCGACAGGGTGTGGGAGAGTAGCACGCCGCCGCACCCACACTTCACACGAAAGCCCACCACACGGTGGGCTTTCCCATATCCGGCGACTTCCACAGCCCACCCACACGGCGGGCCTCGTCATATGCAGCACCATGGCAGGACCGTACGATCAACGCTGCAGACGCCGTCGTCATCGACACCACCACCGTCATCGACACCATCACGATGATCACGATCGTCGAAACAAGCAACGCTCTACAATGGAAGTCATCAAACGATGGCCATTGCATTCGAATCGGGGAAACACACATGAGCAGGCGCGTGACGCTTAAGGAAGTCGCAAAGGAGGCGCAGGTGTCTCCGGCAACGGTGTCGCTCGTGCTCAACAACAAGCCGTCGCGTATCGCGAAGGAGACGCAGCAGCGCATCCGCGACGTCGCCGCACGCCTCCACTACGTCGTCAACGAGAACGCGCGCGGACTCGTCACGAACGAGACACGGCTGATCGCGCTCATCGTCCCGGACATCGAGAACATGTTCTTCGCATCCCTCGCGCGGCACCTCGAAGACGCCTGTCAGGAGGCCGGCTATGCGCTGTTCCTGTCGAACTCGGATGATCGGCGCGCGAATGAAAGCGCGCTGATGACGAATTACCTCGCGCGCGACATCGA
The DNA here is from genome assembly GCF_002860345.1 of Bifidobacterium anseris. GTDB lineage: Bacteria > Actinomycetota > Actinomycetes > Actinomycetales > Bifidobacteriaceae > Bifidobacterium > Bifidobacterium anseris. The sequence goes on along the minus strand of NZ_NMYC01000006.1, from coordinate 95,382 downwards.
CGGCATGCTGCTGATTCCGTCGCTCGAATCGTATCGGCAGCCGCGGCAACTGCAACGGCAGATCGCGGCTGCGCACTGTCCGGTCACGCTCATCGACCGTCTCGTCACCGCGCGCATCTGCGACGGCGTCGGCTTCGACAACGTTCAGGGCGGCAGGCTCGCGGCGAGACGACTGCTCGAAGCGAGGCACCGCCGTTTCGCGTGCATCAGCGGGCAGACGGACGATATCAACGCGAGTAATCGTATGCAGGGATTCGTTGACGTACTGCGCAGTCATCACATCGACGCCGATGACATCCTGCTGCTCAACGGCAACTATCGTTTCACTGGCGGTTACGAACTCGCCGACTGTGTGCTCGACTTCGGTGCGACCGGCCTGTTCTGCTGCAACGATCTGATGGCAATGGGCGTCATGCAGCGCCTCGCCGAACATGACCTGCATGTGCCGCAGGCGTTGTCGATCGTCGGGTATGACAACATCATGCGACGCTTCGGCATGACGTCGCAGCTGACGACGGTCGAACAGGACGTCCATGAGCTCGCCGTGCGCAGCTGGGAGTGCCTGTACCGCCACATCCGGCTGCACGATACCGGCCGCGACTGCGCGACCGCGACGTCGGTGACGCTGCTCGAGCCGCGCATCGTCGAGGGGGCGACGGTCGCCGATGCGCCGGCGAAGGTTTTCGCCTGACGCGTACACCTTCACGTCCTTCTTGATGCCGACTGCCGCCCAACAGGCGGCGTTTTTGTGCGACACGCCGGCCCTTCGTCGTTTTGGAGAATCCTGATTCATCGGATATGATGAACGTAGTTCTTTGATAAAACGTTTTATCAAGGGGTTGACAAGGAAAGGTGAAGGAACGTCCGTCGACGATGACGGACGTCTTCAATGAGGAAGGACACAGCGATGAAGAAGCTCATCCTGGATCTGGACACCGGCGTCGACGATGCGTTGGCGATCTCCTACGCGCTCGGCAGCCCCGAAATCGAACTCATCGGCATCACCGGCACCTACGGCAACGTTCTGATGGAGCAGGGCGTGCGCAACGCGCTAGCGATCACCGACCTGCTCGGGCATCCGGAAGTGCCCGTGTACAAGGGCCTGCCGCACGCGAGCACGAAGGACTCCTTCGAAGTGCTGCCGATCTCCGCGTTCATCCACGGCGACAACGGCATCGGCGACGCCGTCATCCCGGATTCGACGCGCGAAGCGGAAAGCGAACCGGCCGTCGACTTCATCATCGACGCCGTGAAGACTTACGGCGACGATCTCGTCTACGTGCCGACCGGACCGCAGACGAACCTCGCAGCCGCGTTCAAGAAGGCGCCGGAAATCGCCGACGAACTCGGCAGCGTCGTCCTCATGGGTGGTGCGCTGACGGTCCCCGGCAACGTCAACGCGTGGACCGAAGCGAACATCTCGCAGGATCCGGACGCCGCGAACTACGTGTTCCGTCACACGAAGAACGCGACGATGGTCGGTCTCGACGTGACGCTGCAGACGCTGCTCACCTACAAGGAGACGCAGACCTGGCGTGATTTGGGCACCGCCGCCGGCACCTTCCTCGCTGACATGACCGACTTCTACATCAAGGCCTACGAAACCACCGCGCCGCATCTGGGCGGCTGCGGCCTTCACGATCCGCTCGCCGTCGGTGTCGCCGTCGACCCGACGCTCGTCGACATCCATCCGATCAACATGAAGGTCGACATCGAAGGCCCGACGCGCGGCCGCACAATCGGCGACGAGGAACGCCTCAACGACCCGCACAAGACGATGGGAGCCGCGCTCGGCGTCGACGTGCCGCGCTTCCTCGACGAATTCATGACCCGCATCACCAACGTCGCCCGGCAGGCGGCTTGACCCGAATCCAATTCACAGGTGTGCTGAACGCGTGCAACGTGCTCGGCGCACATCGCCGGCAATGACGCCGACAGCAACTGAAAGGAAACATCATGAGTGACACCACCGCTGTGGCGACGCATGAGGTCACGCCTGAGCAGAACAGGATGGCAGTGCATGCCCTGATTTTGCTGCTCATCACATTTATCCTAGGCACGCTGTGCCTCCAAGGCTTCAATCTGGTCTTCACCGACATCGGCGCCGAGGTCGGCGCGCCCGATCAAGCCGCATTGATCACGAGCCTGCCATCCATTGTGCTTGGTATCGTCTGCTTCATCTACGGCTCGCTCGGCGATTTCGTCTCGTTGAAGAAGCTCATCGTATTCGGCTTGGTGACGTTATTCGTGGGCTGCATGTATGGCTTCTTCATCAACATGTTCATGGCGCCGAACCTGTGGAACGTCATCATCGCACGTATTCTGCAGACTGCAGGCGAGCAGGTGGCCGGCTCCGTGTATTTGGTCATTGCCACCAAGTACCTGCGCAATAATCTGAAGGTCATTTTCTTCGGCCTGTTCACCGCAGGGTATCAGGTTTCCGCGGCCATTGGCGTCTTCGCCGCCGGCCTGCTGAGTTCCATTGCATGGCAGTACCTGTTCCTCATTCCGTCGGTGACAATCATCTTCCTGCCGTTCCTGCTCCGTCTGCTGCCGAACCGCGGCGGCGACGCTAAGCACGTCGACTGGATCGGCTTCATCATCTTCGGTCTGGCCTCCGCGTTCCTGTCTCTGTTCTTCTCGTATAACGCATGGTGGATGCTCATCGTCTGCGTCGCGCTGTTCGCGATCTTCGCCGTGTACATCAACCGCGCGGCCGATCCGTTCATTACGCCGGGCTTCTTCAAGAACACCCGCTGGCTCGCCGCGATCATGCTCATCGTGCTGTTCTACTTCACGAACTACTGCATGTCGCCGATTTTCAACGCGCTCGGTGGCTCGCTGTACGATATGGATTCCAGCAAGGTTTCGCAGTACATTGTGTGGGCCTTCCTGGTGGCCGCGCTGTTCGGTACGACTTCGGGCTGGATCGTTGGCAAGATCGGCCGTACTTCGGCCATTGTGTGCGCCTCCGTGTTTATGATGATCGGATTTGTAGGCTCCGCGTTCTGCATCAACACGAACTTCGGCGTGCTCACCGCGTTCGCCTGCGTGTTCTATGCAGGCTGCGGCCTAATGTACTCGCCGGTCGTCTCCACGGTGCTTGACACGCTGTCTGTTGACGAATCCGGGCGTGGCGTGGGCATGAACGATCTGGTGATGAACGTCACCGCCTCAATCGGCATCGCCATCTTCGGTGCCCAGCTCGGCGGCAATGCGCTCAGCCATGGCAGCCTGATCGGTGCCACCGGTCCGGCGGCTGTGTACTCCAACCTCCTGTTTATCGCCGCCTGCGTCGTGCTTGCCGGCCTGATTTGGTTCCTGTGCTTCCGTCGTCACATCTATGGCAAGTCGTCGCATGATGGCATTGCCAAGAAGGACGAAGAAGAGATCGTAGCCACCGAGGCCTGATACCCAATGCAGTCCAATGACGATTCTGTGAAAGGATTGATATGACTCGTGAGGAAACGCTTGCTCTGCTGAACAACATCCATGGCTCGGTCTCCGTGGTCGGCTCGATGAACGCGGACTATACGGTGACCACGGAACGTCTTCCCGGACCGGGTGAGACCGTCGCCGGCGGTCCGCTGCAGGTGCTCCCGGGAGGAAAGTCCGGTAATCAGGCCGCAGCCGCTGCCAAACTCGGCGCCAATGTACGCATGTTCGGTGCTTTGGGCTCAGACGCGAACGCCGACTTCCTGCTCGGCCAACTCGTCGACGCCGGTGTGGACACCTCGGGCATACGCACGGTGCTCGGACCAAGCGGCACCACGGTAATCACCGTGGATGCGAATGGCGAAAACACCATCGTCTACTCTCCGGGCTCGAATGCCAGTGTGAGCGTGGAATACGTGCATGCGCAGAAAGATCTGCTCACGTCGTCCCAAGTGCTTGGTCTGTGCTTGGAGTCGCCGCTGGAAACGGTGACCGCCGCCGCAAAGATGTGCCACGAAGCTGGGCTCCGTGTGCTGCTCAACGATTCGCCGTTCATGGCCGAACTGCCTGCGCAGCTCGTCGAGAACGCCGATATCCTGTTGGTGAACGAGCACGAGCTTGTGCAATTGCTGCGCATCGACGAACCCGAAAACGACGACTGGGATTTGTTCGATTGGCAGGACGCCCAGAAGCGCCTGCGTGACTTCGGCTTCAGTCAGGCCATCGTCACGCTCGGCGGCGACGGCTCCGTGGTGCTCGACGCCACTGTTGACCCGTCGATCATTCGCATCGCGCCGGTTCATGTGGACGCTGTCGACACCACCGGCTGCGGCGACTCGTTTATGGGTACCGTGCTCGCGGCGCTCGCCTCGGGCCTGTCGCTTGAAGCCGCCGCACAGCTTGCCTCCTACGTTTCCGCATACGCGGCGACCAGCTACGGCGCTCAGGCATCGTATGGCACCGCCGTGCAGATCCGTGAGAAGTTCAAGTAATCAAGTTAATACTGCATGAATAATGCATGAATAAAGGGGCGCCCCGGTACGAATGTACTCGGGGCGCCCCTTGTGAGGTAGAACATGACGGTTGGTCTGGTTATCTGATCTTCGATAACCAGCTCACGCGTAGATGTTACGCGTGCGCATGTCCTCGGGCAGCCCGTTGAGCAGATTCGAGACGGAACGCGACTCGAAGACCGAGCGGATGCCGGCGGCGAGCAGCGGTGCCGTCGACAGCACCGTCATGTTCGGCAGACGCTTCTCCTCGGGGATCGGCACCGTGTCCATCAGCACGATCTCCTTCGCGCCGCTTTCGCGCAGACGGTCGACCGCCGGACCGGAGAGCAGGCCATGCGTTGCGACGAGCGTGACCGACTTCGCGCCGTGCTCATGCAGTGTGCGGACGGCTTCGCAGATCGTGCCGGCCGTGTCGATCATGTCGTCGACGACGACGCAGTCACGGCCCTTGACATCGCCGATGATGCCGTGGGCGACCGCATGGTTCGGCCGCGTCGTGTCGCGGGTCTTGTGGATGAAGGCGAGCGGCAGGCCACCGAGCTTCGCCGCCCACTGTTCGGAGACCTTGATGCGGCCGGCGTCGGGGGAGACGATTGTCGTGTTGTCAAGCGGCAGCCGGTTGCGCATGTAGTCGAGCAGCACCGGCATCGCCGTCAGATGATCGACCGGGCCACTGAAGAAGCCCTGTTCCTGCGCGGCGTGCAGGTCGACGGTCATGACACGGTCGGCGCCGGCCGCCTGCAGCAGCGAGAACATCAGCTTCGCCGTGATCGGCTCGCGTCCCAGATGCTTCTTGTCCTGACGAGAATAGCCGAAGAACGGCGCGACGACGGTGATCGAACGCGCCGAAGCGCGTTTGGCGGCGTCGATCATGATGAGCTGTTCCATGATCCATTTGTTGATTGGTTGCGTATGCGCCTGCATGATGAACACGTCGGCGCCGCGGACGGGCTCGGTGAACCGCACGTACATCTCGCCGTTCGCGAAGTCGTAGGCCGCCGTTGGCAGGACCTCGGTGCCGAGATAATGTGCGGTTTCCTCAGCTTGTTCCGGATAGGCGCGTCCGGTGACGAGTGCGAGTCGTTTATCGGGTGTGCCTTCGAGAACTGCAGACATGGTTCGCCTTTCAAATGCGTGGGAGTACCCGTGGTTCAAGCAACACCAATATAACAATGCGGCTGTATGTGCGCTGGGTGTCGTTCAGCCTGCGGCGCGAAGCGAAGGGCGCAGCGCGAGGGGATGGGCGGCGAAACGCGCGGGGACGCCGTCGCGCCCGTCGCCCGCAGGTGTCCCGCGCCGCGGCTATGCTATGAAAGTTGCTCTGAATCGGGCATGCCTTCAGGCGCTTCCGATTCAGAAGCACAACGCATACACACTCCTGTCACGGAACGTCCGTGGCCGAAAGTCCGAAGGAGGTGGGTGATGTCTGCGCATAAGTACGAAATGATGTTCATTGCCGATCCTGAACTGGATGAGAACGGTCTGAAGAAGCTGACTGATCAGCACATGGAGATCGTCACCAAGGAAGGCGGTTCCGTCGAGAACATCGATATCTGGGGACGCCGCAAGCTCGCTTACGAGATCGATGGCAAGAACGAAGGCAACTACGTCGTCGTGACGTACAGCTGCGAACCGCAGGTCAGCGACGAGCTCGACCGCGTCATGAATCTGAACGAAGCGATCGTTCGCACGAAGATCATCCGTAAGTAATTCCGCTGTAGGGTTTTTGCACAAGGATAGGCAGGCAAGACATGGCAGGTGAAACCATCATCACGATCACGGGCAATCTGACCCGCGATCCGGAACTGCGCACCGTCGGCAGTGGCTCGACGGTCGTCAACTTCACCATCGCTTCGTCGACGCGTACGTTCAACCGGAACACCAACCAGTGGGAGGACGGCGACACGCTGTTCATGAACTGCTCGGCTTGGGATTCGGCACGCACTTCGCTTGCGTCGAACATCGCGAACACACTGTCCAAGGGCATGTCCGTCATCGCTCAGGGTCGTCTGACGCAGCGTTCGTATCAGGCTCAGGACGGCTCGCAGCGCACCGTCGTCGAACTGCGCGTCGAGGACATCGGTCCTTCGCTGCGCCGTGCGACCGCGCAGGTCCAGCGCCAGTCCGCAAGCTCCGGCTTCGTCGGCAACCAGCAGGGCGGCTACAACAACGCCCCCGCCGGCAACGCAAACCGCGGAGGCTATCAGGGCGGCGCCGCCTACAATGGCGGCGCGAGCAGCTACGGCGCTCCGCAGCAGCAGGCTCCGGCTACCGACCCGTGGGGCGAGGCCTCGCAGTCGTCGGGCTCGAGCTTCGGCAGCTTCGGCACGAGCGAATTCGGCGGCAACGGCGACGAGGACGATTTCTAAAGCCTTCGGGATCGCACGCCGAACCCAACATCCGCAATACCACAGCATCACATCATTTCATTTGTAAGGAGACCATAGATGTCACGCAAGAGGCCGCAGCCGCCGGTGAAGCCGTTCAAGAAGAAGCCGAACCCGCTCAAGGCTGCCAAGGTTACCGAGATCGATTACAAGGACGTCGCGCTGCTGCGCAAGTTCATCTCCGATCGTGGCAAGATCCGTTCCCGTCGCATCACCGGCGTCACCGTGCAGGAGCAGCGCGAGATCTCGAAGGCGATCAAGAACGCCCGCGAGATGGCCCTGCTGCCGTACGCCACCAACGGCCGCTGATTCTAGGAGGAGTTGAAGATGGCAACCACCAAGGTTATTCTCAAGCAGTCCGTCAACAATCTGGGCCACGCCGGCGACATCGTCGAGGTCAAGCTCGGCTACGCCCGCAACTACCTGATCCCGCAGGGCTACGCCCTCGCCTGGTCGAAGGGTGCCGCCGCTCAGGCCGAAGCCATGAAGCGCGCCCGCCTCGCCAAGGCCGTCGCGACCCGTGAGGGTGCCGTCGAGGCCAAGGGTCTCATCGAGGGCATCGCCGTCGAGATCCCGGCGAAGGTTTCCGAGTCCGGCAAGCTCTTCGGCGGCATCTCGAACGAGCAGATCGCCAAGGCGCTCGCTGACAAGGTCGCGGTCGATCCGAAGGCGATCACCGTCGAGTCGATCAAGACGACCGGCGAATTCCCGGCCACCGTCGCCCTGCACCCGGAGATCACTGCGAACTTCTTCGTGAAGGTCGTCGCCGAGTGATCATGCCGGCCGCGCACACCGCGCGACCACCACAGACCCAAACCGTCTGAGCTTAAGCAATGGGGAAGGCCCCGCAGCCAACCAGCTGCGGGGCCTTCCTGTATCTTGTTGTCTCGATCAGCCGCGAACGATCAGTCGTCGCTGTCGCTGATCTCGATCGTGAGCTTGTCGCCGTCCACGCTGAAGGTGCCGGACATCGACGACATCGTCGTATCGCCATCCTCCGGCTCCCAGCCGTCCGAATCCTTGTGCTCGTAGGTGTACTTGACTTCGGTGCCGTAATCGGTCTGGAACGTGCCGTAGTCGGTGTCCACCTCCACTTCCGGATAGTCGCTGATCGACCATGTGAAGTTGCGCACGTTCTTCGTGTCGCCGTAGGTGTACACGCTGAACGGGCAGCCCTTCGGATCGAAATCGGTCGATTTCTCGCAGGCGTCGAGCTTCTCGTCCACCTTCTGTTGGATCGCGTCGCTCAGCGCGTCCGTCGCCTCCACCGAGATCGACGCGTACGAATTCGTCGATTCGTCGCCGCTCGCGATGATCTGCGCGGCCTTCGACGTCAGATACTTCGACTTGCCAGCCGACACGCTGTAGGTGCCCGGATACACGGTGAACGACCACGCGTTGTCGTCGGCGTCCTTCGCGTTCTTCTCGGTGACCTCGACGCCGTTGACGTCGAGCGCCGAAATCGCCTCCGGCTTCGTGACGTTGATCGTCGTCGTCATCGGCTCGGCGACGCCCCAGTCGGTGAAGAACACCGCCTTGCTGCCACGCTTGATCATCTTGAGGTCATGGGTGACCTCCTTGCCGTCGAGCGTGTACGAGACGGTAACGATCTTCGAATTGCCGTTCGCCTTCTCCTTGATGACCTGTGCGTTCGAGATGCGGCCGTCCTTCGGCGCGGCGTTGTTGGACAGCAGTTTCATCTGATCGTTCTTGACCTGCGGCTTGGCGATGCTGTTCGCACGGTTGAAGTCGCCCGATTCGATCGCCGCGATGTACTGCTTCGCTGTGGCCGATGCGCTGAAGGTCGACGAATTGAGCGCCGAGAGGACGATTGACAGCACGATGATGAGACCGACGACGACACCGCCGATGATGAGCCACATCTTCGTCTTCGGCGACATCGGCTTGCGCGTCGCCGCGGCGGCCGGTGCGCCTGGCACAGCGGGAGCGATGCCCGGGGTCGGCACCGCTGACGTCGGCATCATGCCAGGAGTCGGCACGGTGGGCGCGGGGACGGCGAAGGTCTCGGTCGCGCTTGCGACACCGGCCGGCGTCGCCATCGTCATCGATTCGCTGACGACGACCTCGTTCGCGTCATGGCGCGTCGAACGCAGACCTGGACGCACGGTGCCGCCGACGAGAATCGGCCAGATGCCGGGCAGCGACTGGATGACGGTCGGTCCGAGCAGACGGGAGACGACCTCGATGATGAAGGACCACAGCGCCGCGATCAAGCAGAACCACAGCGCCGGCACGATCTGATACGACATGCCGGCCGAGGTGCCGACGCCGCTGGCGCCGGTGAGCACCCCCATGAACAGATACGGCGTGATGAGCCAGAAGGCCAGCCAGAATAACGGCGCCTGCCAGCAGAACCGCCAATCGGCGTAATACGGGTCATAGGCGTTGCGTGCGGCGGCGCGCAGCGCGACATAGAAGCCGCACAGCAGATAAAGGACGAATATCAACCACAGCGCCCACATGTAGTCGAATCCGGCCGTCATATCGGAGCTGAACAGCGAAATCGAAATCGTGTTGGTACCGGTCGACGCGAATTCGATGGCGCCGAAGGAGCCGATGACGATGTTCCATGCGCTCAGCGCAGGCAGCACGACCGGAAGGAACGCCCACAGCGCGGACACGTTGCCGCCCTGCGAGCTCAGCTTCGTCGTCGTGACGATCATGATGATGAGCGCGACGACGGTCGACACGGCGACGTAGCAGGCCGCCGATTCGACGACGGTGCGGCGGAAGCCGCGGACGCGATGCGCCCACGTCCACGCGGCAGTGAAGACGTTCGACTCGTCGGCGGTCGTATCGGCGAGGAAATAGCCGATGAGCGCGCCGAGCGTCGCGAGGATGAACACAAGCGCGAAGGTGCGGAACGTCGCGCCGGATAGCGTGATGTAATTCGAATCCTCGCTATAGGAGTAGCGCATGATCGCCGTGAGCAGCAGCATGACAAGGCCGGAGACGATGCCGACGGCGAAGGAGCTGAGGACACCGACCCAACGGAAGCGGATCGCCGCCTTGCGCGCCATCAGGAACGCGCCGAACGCGCAGCTGATGGCGAACGCATAGCCGATCCACGACAACGGCGTCGTGATGGAGAAGGAACCCACCAGACCGCCGTCGGAACCGATGTTCGCCGTGATTGAACCGGAGTTGCCGAGCGCGAGATAGACGCCCAGACGGTGGAAGAAGTTGAGATTGGTCAGCGGCTCGTTCATGCCGGAGGAATCGATGACGTTCTGCAGCGAGCTCCACGAGATGAGCAAGCCGAACAACGCCATGACGATCGCGGCGCCGAGTCCGACGCCGGTGGAAGTGCCGAAGGCGGCGAGCTGCTGCGGCGTGACCTGCACCGGAGCCTTCGGCGTAGCCGGCTGCGGAGCTGCGGCCATTGGAACTCCTGGAACGGGCGGGACGGTCGGTGCGCCCGGTGGTGCTGGAGCGGACGGTGCTGCTGGCATTGCAGGTGCGGGTGCTGCGGGTGCTGCCGAGGCCGGCTGCGGTGCCGGTACGGCGGCGTACGGTGGCAGCATCGTCGTCGGCTGATAGCCGGTCGGTGCGGCCGGGGCTGCAGGCTGCGGCGGAACGGCAGGCTGCGTCTGCTGATGCACCGGCATCCCGCACGACGGGCAGAACTGTGAGCCAGCCGGGACGGCTGCGCCACAATGTGGACAATACATCTGGAAGCTCCTTCTCTCCTCAGTCGGTGGGGCGATCCCCCTAGTGCCGATTGTATCCCAGAGGGTCGTGCCGCCGCCGGCGGTCGGACGCACGGCGTATAGCAAGGTGCATATATGCATATATATTGGGAGGATGGGGCCGGAGGCGGCCCTGCATGAGCGGATGCCATAAGAACGGGGCAATCGCTGATTGGATGCACAAATCGGCGACGAGGAAGGGAAGTGACCGACGATGCAATGTCCACAATGCCATGCACAGGTCGAAGAGGGGGAGGGCTTCTGCTGGAACTGCGGCACACGACTGCAGCAGACGGCGCCGATGCCCGATACGACACGCGTCGCCGGAGTCGCCGTGTCGCCACCGGCGCCGGCCGCGCCGTCCGCAGCGGCGGAAACGAGCGTCATACCACCCGCGCCATCCTACGACGCATCGATGTACGAGGAAACGGTCCTCGGACCGACACCGACGGCTCCGGTCGCCCCTCCTGCGGCGTCGAGCGTGCCGCCGGCAGCTACTGTGCCTCCTGCGGCCGCCGTGCCACCGCCGATGACGCCGCCGACTCCGGGCGATAACGGTGGCAAAAAGCCGAAATCAAACCGCGGACTCATCATCACGCTCATCGTGCTCGTCGTCATCATGATTGCAGCAATCGGCTTCTGGATCTGGCAGTCGACCCGCACAAACGACGACGCCTCCACGCAGCCGACGACGCAACAGCAGACGACGGACGACGCTTCGTCAGGCGACGTCGACGGCAATGACAAAGACGACAAAGACAAGAAGAAAGACGCAAAGTGCACGGCGACACCAGACGTCGACGTCGACGACCTCAGCGTCAACGGCAACTCACTCATCGCCACACTCGCACTCAGTGCCAAATCATGCGACAACGGCACCTACGCCGAACCCAACATCAAAATCACCGTCAAAAACGACGACGGCGACGTCATCGCCGCAGCCGTCTACGACTTCACCAAAAAACCCATCACCTTCCAAGACGGCGAAGCAACCACACAAATCGCCTTCAACTCACGGCAACACTGGCAGCCGGCCGACGAAATCACCTCACCGACGAACGCCAAAGTCATCTGGCAAACCGGACAAAAAGGCGAAGGCAATGCATCCGCAGACGTCGCCGACGCGCGCGGCGGCGCATCCATCGACACTGCCGATAACGAACGCTACGCACAACTCGCCCTCAAACGGCAACTCAACGACGACTCATCACTGACCTCGCCGTTCTACTCCGACTACACCACACAGCTGTCCAGCAAAAAATACAACATGAACATCGACGGCAAAGCGTGGAAGTACACCGACATCTACGAACAATTCCTCAAACTGCACTACAAACACCCCAATGCGATCCTCATCTGGGCCGCCGACTACTACAACTACACCAAACACGGCCACGCAGCCGACTACTACGTCATCCTCTCCGGCGAAACATTCTCACGGGCAGAGGATGCCACGGAGTGGTGTTCGGCAAACGGATATGCGGCTCAGGACTGCGTAGCGGTGGATCTGCAGTAGGGGTTTGTGACTGCGTGCTTGCTTGAGCATGCTTAAGCGGGCTTTTTGTGTGCTTTCTGTGTACTTGAGTGTGCTTGAGTATTCTGCTGCGGCTGCGGCTGTGGCTGCGGTTAGGCGAAAGGTGGCGCGCAGACGACGAAGGGAAATGTTATTCGTCGTCTGCGCGCCGCCTTTCGCAATTTTGTAGTGACGTGCACGTTTCTATGCTGCTGTGGCTTTGTGGTGACGTGCACGTTGCGTGTTTGTTTGTTGATGACGTCGGGTTGCGTAGGGGGTGACGCAGTGCTCGGGGTGGGGAGGGCAAGGTAAGAAGGGAGGTAAATGTGAAGGAATTGTGAAGATGTGGATGAGGAGAGAGGATGAGGGAGGTATGAGAGGGGTGGTGGAGGTTGTTTTGGGTTTTTGCTGAAACGTTGGAAAATCAGGGTTTTTGAGGCGCGACACGCCGGGGGTTGCGGTGGGGGAGAATCCGAGTATATTTATCTCTCGGTTCACGAACCAACGCCCCTTTAGCTCAGTTGGTTAGAGCAGCTGACTCTTAATCAGCGTGTCCAGGGTTCGAATCCCTGAGGGGGCACAAACGAAGGCCTCGGTCGCACGGCGACCGAGGCCTTCTTCGTTTCGCGCCGGGGATGTGGGTGCGGCCGGCTGGCGTGAAGAGGCGGCGTTGGGGGTTAAAGGACAAAATGTGGGTCTAATGGGGTGTGTCATGTTCGTCCGGCCCAGCCTGTTCTGATGCCGAATCCGCTTTCGTATGCGTCCACGCCGGGTGCGGGGCGTTGCACGTCGGTGAGGGATCCCTCCTTCGGCCCCGGTGTGGTGGTCATCCTGCGCGTCGGTTTCCAGGCGTCGGGTGTGACGAACCGGTCGGGGTCGGGCCTGTCGCTTTTGAGGTAGGCGACCCATTCGCAGCATCGGCGCATGTGCTCCTCGTTCAGGCCGCGGTGCGCGTCGAGGACGCGTTTGATGTCGGCGTTGACGCCCCCTTCGAGCATGTTGGTGGTCGTGGGCAGGGATTCGTCGATCGTCAGGGCGGCGAAGAGCTCGCCCCGGGCGAGCAGTCGGGCCAGACGGAAGTAGGCGCGGCGCAGGCGTTCGTGCTTCCACCACCAGCGGCGCCCGGCCAGGGCCTTGGGGTTGGTGGGGTCGCTGGAGGCCATCGTGCGTTGCTTGATGAAGTCGCCGTGCGTGGCATGCCAGTCGTTGAGGTCTGTCTGCCATCTGGTCGCCGCGCGTCGGTCGTGAATGCGTCCGAGTCTGCGCGCCAGCGCGAGCAGTTCGCGTCCGGCCGGGGTGCGGGGCCGGCCGGTCAGGTCGCGCTTCGTGTCGCGTATGACGTGGACCATGCACCGCTGGATGGGTGTGCCGGGCCATGCCGTGGCGGCGGCCGATCCGCATGCCGCGTTGCCGTCGCATACCAGCAGGTCGGGCGGTGCGATACGGGAGAACAGCCGTCGGTAGGCGTGCCGGTTCTCGTGGCCGCACCACTGCCATGCGATGACCCGGCCGCGCTCGTCGATGGCGATGAGCATGCCCCAGCCGTGCTGCGTGAAGGTGCCGTCGGCCTGCACGAACCGGTGCACGACGCCGTCGGGCCGGATCCCGGGCCGTACGTTCCAGCACCAAGCCGTGGCGCGGTGGAACGTGCGCGCGCTGACGCCGAGGCGTTCGCCGGCCTGGGCGGCGGTGAGTCTTCCGCTCACCCAGTCGAGGAACGCGTGGAACTGCATAAGCCGGGTGCGGTCCTCGCGGCGCACGGTCGTGCTCGAATTGCACGCGTCGCATTTCCATCGTTGGCGTCCGGCGGAGGTGAACCCCTTTTTGCGCATCGGCTGGTTGCATATCGGGCACAGCCGCGCCCTCGCTGACTTTCTCCTGACCATGCACCAGCAGTAGCAGGAAACACCACGATGTCAAACCGGACCGCCGATTAGGCCCGGAAACCCTAATCACACCACGACACGCCAACCACCGGAAGGCCCGACGCCACTCATAAGACCCACATTTTGTCCTTTAACACGGCGTTGGCAGGCGGTTGGGTGAGGCAGGAGGGGCGGACTGGGCGCATTGCTGTGAGCGAAGCTTGGTTGGGCGCGACGCATACGATGAAAGGGAACCACATCAATCACTGCGACGACGCACTGCCGAAGACTGGATCATGTCTCGAAGACTGGATCAGGTCGAAGGCAGACATGCTGAAGGCATGGTGGCGCAGCGGTGCAGCAACGAAAGGAGGAAGTGCACGATGCAGCAGCATCAATGGGAATCGACCTTCGCGGCCCTCGACAGGCTCATGACACAGGTCGATGATGAATCGACGGTCGCCGTCATGGAACAGCAGTACGGCGAATGAGATGACAGGTCGATCGAAAACGACAGATAGCATCTAGCCGATAACAGAAGGATGGTCGTATCGGCGGCCAGTATGAAGCTCGCGGGCATGCGACCCGGCGAGTTTTTTTATGGGCCGCGCACAACGACGTGCGCGGCAGGGACCGGGTACGGCAGAGACGTGCGCGTGTGTCTTGGATGGGAAATATGAGAGCGTCGAATGGTATGGCGGGGTGTGCGAACGATTGCGGGTGATGTGGTGCGCGGGAGACGATGTTGCAGGCAGAGGGTGCTAACGTTTGCGGCGGGAGAGGGTCTATCGGCGGCTCACGGTATGGACGGGCGGCGTTTGTCGGGGGACGCCTCGGCGTACGCTGAACTAGCTCGCTGCGTCCTCGGGAGGCCGCGAGATCGATCGAGAGTAGAGAAAACAGAAATAAGGAAATTCCTCGTGGAATACTCATTGTTCACCAAGTTGGCGGCCGAATTCGTCGGAACCGCCGTGCTCATGATCTTCGGCAACGGCGCTGTGGCCAACGTCGAGCTGAAGAACACGAAGGGACACAACGCGGGCTGGCTCAACATCGCGATGGGCTACGGTTTCGGCGTCATGTTCCCGGTGCTCATGTTCGGTGGCGTCTCCGGCGCGCACATCAACCCGGCGATGACGCTTGCGCAGGCCGTCAACGGCATGTTCCCGTGGAGCCAGGTCCTGCCGTACATCTGCGCGCAGATCCTCGGTGCCGCCGTCGGCCAGCTCATCGTCTACATCTGCTACTACCCGCACTACAAGGAGACCGAGAGCGCCGAAGCGATCCTCGGCACCTTCTGTACGACCGACGCCTACGCGACGCGTCGTAACTATTTCATCAACGAGTTCGTCGGCACGATGATCCTCGTTCTCGGCGCGCTGTGCTGCCTCGAGCTGCAGTGGGGCAAGACGAACTACGCGGCCGCTTCGATCGTCGTCGGCTTCATCGTCTGGGGCCTCGTCTGCTCGCTCGGCGGCCCGACCGGCCCTGGCCTCAACCCGGCCCGCGATCTGATGCCGCGTCTGCTCCACCAGATCCTGCCGATCCCGCACAAGGGTTCGTCGCGTTGGAACGAAGCGTGGATTCCGGTCGTCGCGCCGATCCTCGGCGGCATGCTCGGCTGCTGGCTGTTCAACGTGCTGTTCGCGATCTGATTCGCGTTCCGTCGATTCCGTCTTCCTCAAGCGGCCCGTGGGTTACCCGCGGGCCGCTTTTGTGAGTCTATCCGCCCTCTGCTTCGCCGTCATTGCTATAGTGGGGGCATCGATTTCGCGTCTGCGGGCGACGCGACGGCGGATACGACGACAGTGCAGAGCAGACATTACAGTGCAGACAGTGCAGGCATGCGGAACGGATGAGTCATGGGTAGTGCGAACATGAACAGGGCCTCTCGTCGGCGCCACCACAGGCGTCTGCACCAACGCTACATCGTGCGCCGCGTCGTTGCGGCGATCTCGCTCGTGCTGCTCGTTGTATCCGTTGTCGCGAGCGCCGGCGCATCGGTCGCGCAGGTCACGGCAGCACCCGAGGAAGGCGGCGCCGCGTCGGCGAACATCGATTTCACGAAGGCACTGCGCATGGCCTTCGCGAACGGGCAGATCGAGGAACCCGAGCCGCTGCACCCGAAAAGCGACGAGGATCGCCGCAAGGAGGCAGCGCAACGCGAAGTCGACGCACTCGCCGCGCCGATGTCCGCCGAGCAGCGCAAGGAAATCTACGACAAGGCGAAGCAGACGGCCGAGCAAAGCGGCGCGCAGGCTACGAAGATGACGTACTGCGTTGCGACGAACGGCGACGTCGGCGACAAGGCGGCCTTCGCGAACACCGTCGACCGCGTACTCAACGACTCCCGCGGATGGCCGCGCGCCGGCGTCGTCTTCCAGCAGGTCGACGATGGCTGCGACGTGACGGTGACGCTCGCCGCGCCGGAGAAGCTGCCGACCTATTCGACGTATTGCTCGAGCGAATACAGCTGCCGTGTCGGTGCCGACGTCATCATCAACAAGAAACGCTGGGACGGCGCCGTCGACCACTGGTTCCAGGAAGGCGGCACGCTCGCCAGCTACCGCACGATGGTCATCAACCACGAAGTCGGCCATGCGCTCGGACATCTCGACAACGAACAGCCGTGCGGCGGCGCGGGGCAGGCGGCGCCGCTGATGCAGGAACAGTCGATGTTCCTCAACGGCTGCACGATCAACCAATGGCCGCTCGACGGCGAACTGTGGTCGACTTTCGCCGGATCGCCGGCGTGACGGCGGCGGAAGATAACAGATGACAGCAGATGACAGTAACAGCGATCGAAAGGCGGCGCATCGATGAGCGGTAGGTTCGCGCCGACGCCGTCGGGACGCATGCATCTGGGCAACGCCTACGCGATGCTCGCGGCGTGGCTCTCCGCGCATGCGCGCGGCGAGGACGTGCGGCTGCGTATCGAGGACATCGACGTGCCGCGCATCATGCCGGGAGCCGACGAGTGGATTCGCGACGACCTCACATGGCTCGGGCTCGATTGGTCGGGCGACGTCGTGCGCCAGTCGCAGCGCACCGCGCTCTACGACGAGGTTTTCGCGACGCTGCACGACGCCGGACTGCTCTACCCATGCTTCTGCTCGCGCGCCGAAATTCGCGCCGCGTCCGCGCCGCAGGAGGGCGACCGTTTCATCGTCTATCCGGGCACGTGCCGACGGCTGCACGACGGACACCCCGACGAGGCCGCCGCGCGCGTGCGCGCCGGCGAACGCCACGCATGGCGGCTCGCCGTGCCGCCCGCCGGCGCGCAGGACGGTCGCATCCTCTTCGACGACCGCGTCTACGGGGCGCAGGACTACGATCTCGGCGCCGCGCTCGGCGACGTCGTGCTGCGTCGATCGGACGGCCTGTACGCCTATCAGTTCGTCGTCACGCTTGACGATCTGCTGATGGACATCGACGATATCGTGCGCGGCCGCGACCTGCTGCGTTCGACGGCGCTGCAGATCTGGCTGCGGCAGCGATTGATCGACTGCGGCGTCGGCGGCCGCGCATGGCAGCCGGCGCAGACGCCCGACTACGCGCATCTGCCGTTGCTCGACAACGCCGCCGGCGTGCGGCTCGCGAAACGCGTTCGCTCGCTCGACCTCGGCCATCTGCGCGCGCAGGGCGTGCGCCCGGAAGCTGTCGTTGGCTACTGCGCGTGGGCGCTCGGAATCATCGAACAACCCGAGGCGATCGACGCGCGCGAGGCGCTCGCGTGCTTCGACTGGCGTCATGTGCGCGCGGTGCGCGGCCGCGATTTCAAAGTGCCCGGCGACGTCGGCGCGCGGCTGCTGGGGATGTGAACGCCGTGCGTCGTGAACATGACGTAGGAACATCGAGGGACGACTTGTGTGCATGATAACGAATTGCGGTAAGGTAAGGTCGTGCGGGACGGAGAGGAAAGCGTGCCGCACGACCCCGGAATATTAGTGATGGGAACGTCATGACGGCCTATATGGATTACAAGGACCTCGCGAACGAGTCGATCGACGATACGCGTGCCGGCGAGATCGCCGACGGCGTGCACCGCGTGCTCGACCGCGTCGCACGGGCGCAGATGGTCAGCGGACGCGAGGAGGGTTCAGTCACGCTGCTCGCGGCGACGAAGACGCGCGACGTCGGCGAGATCATGGCCGCGATCGATGCGGGCGTGCATATGATCGGCGAGAACAGGCCACAGGAGATCGCCGTCAAAATCGACGGACTGCGGTATCTGTGCGCGCAGCGCGGCATCGTGCTCGGCACGAGCGACGTCGAAACGGTCGGCAACCTCGAACTCACCGACGATCCGGAGGCGCTCGACCATCTGCCGCTGCATCTGATCGGACAACTGCAGAGCAACAAGATCAACAAGGTGCTGCCGGACGCCGACGTCATCGAATCGGTCGATTCCCTCGATCTGGCATGCAAGATCGGACGACGTGCCGCGTTGCGCGGCGCCGACGTCGGTGTGCTGCTCGAGGTCAACGAATCGGGCGAGCCGACGAAATCGGGATGCGACCCCGACGAAGCCTTCGAGCTGGCACTGCAGATCGCCGAGATCGACGGCATCGAGCTGCAAGGACTGATGACGGTCGGCGCGCATGTGGACGACGAGGCCGTCGTGCGTCGCGGCTTCGCGCATCTGCGCGACCTGCGCGACCGCGTGCGCGCATCGGGCGCCGAGGGCACCGCCGACTGCGTCGAGCTGTCGATGGGCATGAGCGGCGACATGGAGTACGCGATCGCCGAAGGCTCGACGATCGTGCGCGTCGGCACGGCGATCTTCGGCGAGCGCGCGTTCAAGTAGACGCCGCGCGCGCCGGACGAGGCCGTTGTGCAGCCGTTGTACACTGTGCCGTATGAGACTTGCACGTTTTTCCAACGATGACACGCCCCGGTACGCCTTCGTGCAGACCGACGAGGCGGAGGACAAGGACTATCTCGTCGTGCTCGAGGGCTACCCCTTCGGCGGTCAGGTGCGGCCGACCGGCGAACGCATTCCGCTCGATTCGGACGGCGTGCGGCTGCTCTCGCCGGTCATCCCGTCGAAGGTGTACGGGCTGGCGAAGAACTACGAGGCGCATGCGAACTACATGTTCGAGCAGGGCCAATCGACGGTGCGGCATGCGCCCGAGGAGATGGTCATCTTCATGAAGCCGTCGACCTCGGTCATCGGCCCGGACGATCCGATCGTGTTCCCGGCTTGCTCCGACGACATGAACTTCGAGCCCGAAGTGGCCGTCGTCATCGGCCGCATCACGAAGAACGTGTCCGTCGAGGAGGCGATGGATCACGTCCTCGGCTTCACCTGCGTCAACGACGTGACGCTGCGTGACCTGCAGGGCTCCGACCCGATGTGGACGCGCGCGAAGGGCTTCGACACGTCGTGCCCGCTCGGCCCGTGGATCGTGACGCGCGACGACTTCCATTGGCGTGACGCGGCGATCTCGTTCGCGCTCAACGGCGAGGACGTGCCGAAGGCGAGTGGCACGACGGCCAATCTGATCCATTCGATCCCCGAGCAGATCGCGTTCATCTCGAGCTTTTCGACGCTGCTGCCGGGCGACGTCATCCTCACCGGCACGCCGGACGCATCCGGCAGCCTCAAGCCGGGCGACGAGGCGGTCGTGCACGTCGACGGCATCGGTGATCTGCGCAACGTCGTCGTGCGTGCATAGGGGGCGCGCGGCGCTCGCGATCGCCTAGTGCACGGCGCTGAAAGAAAGCTGAAAGGAACATGAAGAAGGCTGTCCGCTGAAAGCGGGCGGCCTTCTTCATGTTCTGCGTCAGAATTGCAGAGGATGGTCCGTCGAAGCGGTAGCCTTCATCGAATCTCAAAACTTGAGTGAGATTCACTCAAGTTCTGGGAATAAGTGATCTGCGGCGTCGGTTGACAATATCAGACAAATGAAGCCGTGGGCGCGCAGACCCCGTCGTGCGCGACGCACAGCCGGGAAGGCGCGCCCACGTGCAGCAATGGAGGATGATATGGAACAGAAGTTTACGACAATGGCACAGGAGGCGCTCGGCGACGCGATCCAGAGCGCTTCGGCGGCCGGAAACCCGCAGGTCGAGCCGCTGCACCTGCTCGACGCGCTGCTGCGTCAGGAGCACGGCGTCGTCCGTGGCCTGATCGAGGCCTGCGGAGGCAATGTGCAGACGATCGGCGCCGCCGTGCGCAACGCGCTCGTTGCGCTGCCGAGCGCGTCGGGATCGTCGACGACGCAGGCGCAGGCGAGCCGTCAGCTGACGGCCGCGATCGCGAAGGCCGAGGCCGCGATGAAGGAGATGGGCGACGAATACGTTTCCACTGAGCATCTGCTGCTTGGCATCGCCGAGGCGACGCCGAACGACGCCGCGAAGATCCTCGACAGCAACGGCGTGACCGCCGCAAAGATCCGCGAGCAGATCCCGGGCATCCGCGGAGGCGCGAAGGTGACGAGCCCGGACGCCGAAGCCTCGTACAAGGCGCTCGAGAAGTACTCGACCGATCTGACGGCGCGCGCGAAGGAAGGCAAGCTTGATCCGGTCATCGGCCGCGATCAGGAGATTCGCCGCGTCATCCAGATCCTCAGCCGCCGCACGAAGAACAATCCGGTGCTCATCGGCGAGCCTGGCGTCGGCAAGACCGCTGTCGTCGAAGGCCTCGCAGAGCGCATCGTCGCCGGCGACGTGCCGAGCACGCTGCAGAACAAGCGCCTGATCAGCCTCGATCTGGGCTCGATGGTCGCCGGTTCGAAGTACCGCGGCGAATTCGAGGAGCGTCTCAAGAGCGTGCTCGACGAGATCAAGCAGTCCGACGGACAGATCATCACGTTCATCGATGAGATCCACACCGTCGTCGGCGCCGGTTCGGCCGAAGGCTCGATGGACGCCGGCAACATGCTCAAGCCGATGCTTGCGCGTGGCGAACTGCGTCTGATCGGCGCGACGACGCTCGACGAATACCGTGAGAACATCGAGAAGGATCCGGCGCTCGAACGCCGCTTCCAGCAGGTCTTCGTCGGCGAGCCGTCGGTCGAGGACACGATCGCGATCCTGCGCGGCCTCAAGCAGCGCTACGAGGCGCACCACAAGGTGACGATCGGCGACGACGCGCTCGTGGCCGCCGCGACGCTGTCGAACCGCTACATCACCGGCCGTCAGCTGCCGGACAAGGCAATCGATCTCGTCGATGAAGCCGCCGCGCATCTGCGCATGGAACTCGATTCGCAGCCGGAGGAGATCGACGAGCTGCAGCGCAAGGTCACGCGTCTCGAGATGGAGGAGATGCAGCTGAAGAAGGCCGAGGATCCGGCGTCGAAGGAACGGCTGATGAAGCTGCAGTCCGAACTCGCCGACAGCCGCGAGAAGCTGCATGGTCTCAAGGCCCGTTGGGACGCCGAAAAGGCGGACCGCAACAAGGTCGGCGACCTGCGCGCCAAGCTCGACGAGAAGCGCGTCGAGGCCGACAAGGCGACGCGCGCCGGCGACCTCGCGCAGGCGAGCCGCATCCTCTACGGCGAGATCCCGCAGATCCAGAAGGAGCTCGCCGCCGCGGAGACGGCCGACGAGCAGGCCTCCGAGTATGCGCACAAGGAAGAGCCGATGGTCCCCGACCATGTGGACGCCGACTCGATCGCCGGCATCATCTCGGAATGGACCGGCATCCCGGTCGGCCGTCTGATGCAGGGCGAGAACGAGAAGCTGCTGCATATGGAGGAGTACCTCAACGAACGCGTCATCGGACAGCCGGAAGCCGTCGAAGCGGTCTCTGACGCCGTGCGCCGCTCGCGCGCCGGCATCTCGGATCCGAACCGTCCGACCGGTTCGTTCCTGTTCATGGGACCGACCGGCGTCGGCAAGACCGAGCTCGCGAAGGCGCTCGCCGAATTCCTCTTCGACGACGAGAAGGCGATGGTCCGCATCGACATGAGCGAGTACATGGAGAAGTCCTCCGTGTCCCGCCTCATCGGCGCGGCCCCCGGCTACGTCGGCTACGAGGAGGGTGGCCAGCTCACCGAGGCCGTGCGTCGTCGTCCGTACTCGGTCGTGCTCTTCGATGAGGTCGAGAAAGCGAACCGTGAGGTCTTCGACATCCTGCTGCAGGTGCTCGACGACGGCCGTCTGACCGATGGCCAGGGTCGCACCGTCGACTTCAAGAACACGATCCTGATCATGACGTCCAACCTCGGCTCGCAGTTCCTCGTCAACCCGGACCTGAACGAGCAGGAGAAGCAGGACGCGGTGATGAACGCCGTGCACACGCAGTTCCGTCCGGAGTTCATCAACCGTCTCGACGACCTCGTGATCTTCCATCCGCTGACGCGTCAGGAGCTCGGCAAGATCGTCGACCTGCAGGTCAAGCAGGTCGCGTCGCGCCTGACCGACCGTCGCATCACGCTCGACGTGACCGAAGCGGCCCGCGAATGGCTCGCCGACACCGGCTACGACCCGGCCTACGGCGCCCGTCCGCTGCGTCGCCTCGTGCAGACCGAGGTCGGTGACCAGCTGGCGCGCATGCTGCTCGCCGGCAAGGTCCACGACGGCGAGACGGTGCTCGTCGACCACACCGGCGGCGACCATCTCGAACTGTCGGTGCATCAGCGCAACCCGATGGATGGCGACGACAACCCGCTCGACACCGAAGTGCACATCGGCGGCGACACGAAGTCGGACGATGCGAAGTCGGATGATTCGACGAAGTGACTTGGTCGCGATGACGAATGGTCATCGATAGGCGCGGATAGTCACCGATGAACGATGCCCCGGCGGGCGCTCTCTGCAGCGCCCGCCGGGGCATCGTCGTATATCGTCAATGTGCGCGGCAGCGTTCAGCGGTCGATGCGCGCGCGGCGCAGTCGCAGCGCGTTGAGGAGGACGGCGAGCGACGAGAGGAACATCGCGATGCCCGCGAGACTCGGGTCGAGCATCCAACCGGTGAAGGGGTAGAGGACGCCGGCGGCGATCGGAATGCCGATGAGGTTGAAGACGAAAGCCCAGATCAGGTTCTCCTGGATGTTGCGCACCATCGTCTTCGACAGGCGGATCAGCTGCGGGACGCATGCGCCGCCGGGCACGTCGGTGACGACGTCGGCGTGCGTGAAGTTCGCGTCGATGTCCTTCGTGACGACGACGGCGATGTCGGTGGCGTTGCGCACGGTGACGTCCTCGGAGCCGTCGCCGACGAACATCAGCGCGGCGTCGGCGCTCGCACGGCGTTCGTCGATGCGGTGCACGGCCTCGGCGGTGTCGGAGGCATCGACGACGTCGACGCTCAAGCCGCGGTCGAGCAATGCGTCGATTGTTTCACGTGAAGCTTCGGCAAGCGTGGACGAGAACACGACGGCGCGCACGTCCTTCGCCTGCTGGAGCGCGCCCGTCGTCAGCACACGCATGCCGGCGCGGCGCGCGCGGTCGGTCGCGAAGGTCGCGGCGAGCGGCGCCGCCCAGCCGAGCGAGACCGGGCATGCGATGATCAGAACGCCGATCGCCATCAGCAGCGCGGGCGCGAGGGCGGGCTGCCTGCCGAAGATCATCCAGACGACGAAGGTCCACACGGCGATCAGGAAGACGATCGGCACGAGGACGCGCGACAGACGGTCGACCTTCGTCTGCAGCGGGAAGGCGGCGCGTCGCGGCAGCCAACGGTCGCTCATCAGACGTGCGAGCAGCACGAGCGTGATGATGACGCCGGTCACCTGGAAATACACGTCGTGCATCGAATCGGGCAGCACATCCTCGGCGAAGCAGACGACCAAGCTGTAGACGTAGGCGGCGCCCGCGCCGACGGCGGCGAGCGAGTTCATATTCGGCACGCGCCGGCGGATCGCCGACCAGCCGTCGATGTGGATCGGGTAGCCGCTGTAGAACATGACCGGCGTGATGATGATCGCCTGCAGCCACGGCGCGATCAGCCACGGGGGGATCAGCGACGGGCGCATCATGTGCAGCAGATCGGGGATGACGACGAGCAGTGTGAGCACGACGGCGACGATCACCTGCGCCGTCAGCAGCCGCACGCTCGCAGCGTTGTCGGAACGGCGGGTGCGCAACGTGTCGCCGGCGTGCACCGGCTCCTGTTCCGGCTGGTCGCGGAAGGCGCCGGCCTCGGCGTCGGCGGCGCGCGCGGCGGCGCCGAAGAAGAACCGGATCGTCAGGAACGTGATCAGCAACGCCACGACGACGCACAGCACCGCGATGAACAGATTCAATCCCATAGACGCTCCCTGCGTTTGCGTGAGGCGGCCGTCACCGGCGACACCAACTCGTTTCGAGACACCACCACTGTACGCGATGGTATGTGCGGAAGGCATGTGTGATTTGGCTGTGTGATTTGGCTGTTCGATTTGACGGGGCGCACGGCTACGCTGGCGTACATGAGTGAAGAAGCTTCCACGTTCCGCAAGACCGCATCCGCTTCCCGACGCGACGAGGGTGCCGCGCCGACGACGGCCGACGAGGCCGCCTTTGCGCTGATGGAGCCGCGCGACCAGCTCAAGACGCTGCTGCGCGCCCATATGGCCGACCGTCCGTTCTCCGAACTGTCGCCGGTCACCTTCGACCACCGCGGCGCGTCGCTGATCGGCCACATCATGCTTGACACGCTCGAGGAGCAGGGCTATTCGATCGCCGACTTCGACGCCGTCGGCGCGCTGACGGCCGCCGCCGTGCCGATCGTCTGCTCGATGATGCACGCCGCGGCCTCGCGCGGCGAGGCGCTCGACGGCTTCGTCATGGACTTCGTCTATCCGGCCACGAAGGGTCCGTCGATTGAAGGCCGCCGTGTCGTCCTCGTCGATTCGTGGCTGTCCGAGAAATCGTATGTGCAGACGTCGTCGCTCGTCACACTGCGCAACGGCAACGAACTGAGCCTTGATTTCGGCATCGTCGACGCGGCCGGCGCCGAGGTCGTCGCGATCACGTCGCTCATCGGCGGCGTCGACATGGAGCAGCCGACGGTGCGCGTCATCGACCCGGTCAGCGGCGAGGCCACCGAAGTGCCGTTCGTCGAGACCTTCCACGAATCCGAGCTGCACTGAGCGGCTCCCGGCACGACGCGCAGACGGGAGGGACGTACGATGCACGAACCGAATCCGATCGATGTGGCGGCAAAGGCCTCGGGCGAGCCGTCGTTCCGCGAAGTGGGTGTGGGGCCTTGGGAGCAGGCGCATCCGGGCGAGCCGCGTCCTGCCGACGCGCGCTACGATACGGCGCTGCTCGACGAGGGCGACCGGCGCAACGTTCTCGACCGCTACCGCTATTGGAGTGTCGACGCGATCCGCGACGATCTCGACATGCGCGGGCGTCACTTGTTTGAAGTCGCGATTGAGAATTGGACGCACGATTTCAACATCGGGTCGATCGTGCGCACGGCGAACGCGTTCACGGCGAACCGCGTGCACATCGTCGGTCCGCATAAATGGAATCGCAAGGGCGCGTTGATGACCGAGCTGTATCAGCACGTCGTCAATCATCCGTCGATTCATGATTGCGTCGACGACTGGCGGCGCCGCATTGCGAACGAGCGCGACGAGGCGCATTCGCGCATCGCCGCGCTTGAACGCGCGCGCGACGCGGGTGTTTTGGACGCCGCCGACGCGGAGCGTGAACTGCTGTATGCATGCCGCGACTTGCGCACCGCCGAGGACGCGAAGGTCATCGCGATGGACATCATCGACGGCGCCGTGCCGATCGAGACCTACCGCTTCCCCGAACGCTGCCTGCTGCTGTTCGGCGCCGAAGGGCCGGGACTGTCCGAGAAGGCGCTCGAGCTCGCCGACGACGTCGTCTACATCAGTCAGTTCGGCTCCGTGCGTTCGATCAACGCCGGCGCCGCCGCCGCCGTGGCGATGCATGCATGGATCGCACAGCACGCGGCTGTGTAATCGCCGGCCGTAATCTCATCTTGCCGCCGTATCGTGGTCGTGCGGCATCGCTTGCGGCGTGCGCTTGCTACGATGCGGCCTCATGATGGAACTCAACGGCGTCTGCAAATCATTCGGCGCCAAACCAATACTCGATCATGTCAGTTTCACGGCGCCCGACGGCGTCGTCACCGGCTTCGTCGGGCCCAACGGTGCCGGCAAATCGACGACGATGCGCATCCTGCTCGGCCTCATCGCGCCGAACGAGGGCAGCGCGCTCGTCGACGGCGTCCCCTACACGCGCTGCGCGTTGCCGATGGCGAGCGTCGGTGCCGTGCTCGACGCACGCTGCGCGCCGAAGAATCGTTCGGCCTACGCGTATCTCAAATCGCTCGCCTACACGAACAACATTCCGAAGTCGCGCATCGACGAAGTGCTCGATCTGACGGGATTGGCGAGCGCGCGCATGACGAAGGCCGGCCGTTTCTCGCTCGGCATGGGACAGCGTCTCGCAATCGCCGCCGCGATGCTCGGCGATCCGAAGAACCTCGTGCTCGACGAGCCGGTCAACGGCCTCGACGCCGAAGGCGTCAAATGGGTGCGTGACCTGTGCCGCAACAGCGCGGCTGCCGGACGCGCCGTGCTGCTCAGCTCGCATCTGATGAGCGAGGTCGCGCTCACCGCGGACACGCTCGTCATCATTGGCCAGGGACGCATCCTCAAATGCACGACGGTCGCCGATTTCGTCTCCGAACATTCGCGGCCGCTGATCTCGGTCGTCACGCCGGACGTCGACAAGCTGCATGCGATGTTCGCGCATTCGCCGGGTGTGCGCATCACCGAGACGGCGCTCGCGGACGGCTATCCGCACGATGCGCGCGCGTTCAGCATCGAAGGCGCCGATCTGGAGACCGTCGCGCGCGGCTTCGTCGCCAATCAGATCGTCGCCTACCGTTTCGCGCGCGAACAGGTCTCGCTCGAGCAGGCGTATATGGAGCTCACGCATGCGCACGCGCAGTACGTCGCGGCGCCGATCGGCGCGATGCCGCCGCAGCAGGCGATGCGGCAGCCGCAGCCGGCGAATCCGACGATTCCGACGATGAACGGAGGTGCGCGATGAGCGCGATGACAACGACCGCGCGGCGTGCACCGCGACTGACCTTCGGCGGCGCGCTGCGCGCCGAATGGTGCAAGATCTGGAGTGCGACGTCGACCTATGTGCTCGGCGTCCTCACGATCGCGTTCCTGCTGATCAACAGCGCGATGATGGGATGGCTGCTGTCGCTGCTCGCCTCCGATATCACGCCGGTCGGCCATGAGGACATCTGGTCGACGGCGAGCGCCGGCGCCTCCAATGCGCTCGTCATCGTCGGCATCCTCGGCGTCATGGCGCTGACGGGCGAGTTCAGTTCATCGTCGATCGTCTCGTCGCTCACCGTGGATCCGCGGCGCGCGATGTTCATGCATGCGAAGGCCCTCGTCGTCGCCGCCGTCACGTTCCTCGCGTCCCTCGTCGGCGTGCTGCTCGCGTGGGGCGTCGCCGCGGCGATGGTTGGCCCACATCTGACGACCGGCACGAAATGGACGCCGGCTGCGATGCCGGTCGTCACATTGCTCGGCCTGCCGCTGATGATGGCCTTCGCGGCCGTGCTAGCGATGGGGCTCGGCGCGATCTGCCGTTCGACGGTGGGCGGAGTGTTGTGCGTCGTCGTGCTGTTCACGATTGTGCCGTCGGTGCTGCAGATGGCGCAGCTGCTCGGCCGCCGTTATCTGTGGATCACGTCGATCAACAACTGCCTGCCGGCGAACGCGTTGACGGCCTTCCTCAGCGCCGGCGCGAGCACCTTCGCGAACGACGCGGCGGCGGTCCTGGACATCGACGGCGCGCAGCCGTTCCAGCCTGCATGGGGCATGGCCGGCCTGATCTTCGTCGTCTGGAGCGTCGTGTTCTACGCCGTCGGTGTGCTGATGATGTGCCGCCGCGACGTGAAGTGACGATGTCCCGCCGCTGATATGGTGTTGCAGCGCGGCGATTGCCCGACGACGTCGGCAATCGCCGCGTTTCGCATCGTGCGCCGTTCGTGTCCGTCGACTCTCGCCTCGTGGTGGAGCCTCGTCACATTTGGTTCGTATAGTTGAAGGCATGCCTACATTCACACGTGAAGAAATCATGCATCTGGGCGATCTCGCCCGGATTGCGCTCACCGACGAGGAAATCACCCGCATGCAGAGCGAGCTCAACGTCATCGCCGATTCGATCAATTCGGTCCAGGAGGCTGTGACCGACGACGTGCAGCCGACCGCCAATCCGGTGCCGCTCGAGGCCTATCTGCGCCCCGACGTGCCGGCCAAGCCGCTCGACCGCTCCGAGGTGCTCGCCTCGGCGCCGGCGACCGAAGACGGCATGTTCGTCGCGCCGCAGATCCTGGGGGAGGAGTGAGATGACCGACCAGAACGAACTCGTCAAGCTGTCCGCATACGACATGGCGCGCAAGCTGCGCGCGAAGGAGGTGTCGAGCCGCGACCTCGTGGCCGCCGAACTCGATGTCATCGAAGCCGCCGAGCCGAGCATCAAGGCCTTCCTCAAGATCGCCGGCGAAGCCGCGCTCGAGCAGGCCGACGCCTTCGACAACCTGTCCGACGACGAGAAGGCCGAGCTGCCCGAGCTCGCCGGCGTCCCGATCGCGATCAAGGACATGATCGTGACGAAGGGCATCGAGACAACGGCCGCCTCCCGCATCCTCGAAGGCTGGGTCCCGCCGTACGACGCGACCGTCATCGAGAAGCTCAAGGCCGCGCATATGCCGATCCTCGGCAAGACGAACCTCGACGAATTCGCACAGGGCTCATCGACCGAGCATTCGGCCTTCCAGCGCACGTCGAACCCGTGGGACGTCGACCGCGTGCCCGGCGGCTCCGGCGGCGGCTCCGCGGCGGCCGTCAGCGCCTTCGAGGCACCGATCGCGCTCGGCACAGACACCGGCGGCTCGATCCGTCAGCCCGGCGCGCTCACCGGCACCGTCGGCGTCAAGCCGACCTACGGCGGCGTCTCCCGCTTCGGCGCGATCGCGATGGCCTCGTCGCTCGACCAGATCGGTCCGGTCTCGCGCACCGTCCTCGACTCGGCGCTGCTGCAGGAAATCATCGGCGGCCATGACCGCCGCGATTCGACGTCGATCCCCGAAGGCCCGCGCCCGATGGTCGCCGCCGCGCGCGACGGCCTGCTCAACCGCGATCTCAAGGGCATGAAGGTCGGCCTCGTCAAGGAACTCAACGGCGACGGCTTCCAGCCGGGCGTCGAGGCGCGCTTCAACGAAGCCGTCAAGAAGCTCGAGGCGATGGGCGCCGAAGTCGTCGAGGTCTCGTGCCCGCACTTCAAGTACGCGCTCGGCGCCTACTACATCATCATGCCGTCCGAAGTCAGCTCGAACCTCGCCCGCTACGACGGCATGCGCTACGGCCTGCGCGTCATGCCGCCCGAGGACGTCCCGCAGACGGCCGCGAACATGATGGCCTACACGCGTGAGGCAGGCTTCGGCGACGAAGTCAAGCGCCGCATCATCCTCGGCACCTACGCGCTGTCCGCCGGCTACTACGACGCGTGGTACGGCTCGGCGCAGAAGGTGCGCACGCTCATCATCGACGATTTCCGCAAGGCCTTCGAACAGGCCGACGTCCTCGTCTCCCCGACGAGCCCGTCAACGGCGTTCAAGTTCGGTGAGAAGATGGACGATCCGCTCGCGATGTACATGAACGACATCGCGACAATCCCGGCGAACCTCGCCGGCGTGCCGGCGATGAGCATCCCGGCCGGCCTGTCCGACGACGGCCTGCCGGTCGGCTTCCAGTTCATCGCGCCGCAGCAGCGCGACGAGGTCATGTACAAGCCGGCCGCCGCGCTCGAAGCCGCGCTCGAAGAGGACTGGAACGGACCAATCTGGCAGTCACTCAAGACGCCGTGGCTCGATGGACTCAACAAGTAAGGGTGACAGGAAGAGAATATTATGGCTGAAAAATTGATGAAGTATTCCGAAGCCGTCAAGAAGTTCGATCCGGTCATCGGTCTCGAGACGCACGTCGAGCTGTCGACGAACACGAAGCTGTTCTGCCCGGCGCCGATCTCCTTCGGCGCCGAGCCGAACACCGAGCTGACGCCGGTGAGCCTCGGCCTGCCGGGTTCGCTGCCGGTCGTCAACGCGGCCGCCGTCGACTACGCGATCAAGCTCGGCCTCGCGCTGCACTGCCAGATCAACGAGTGGAGCCAGTTCGCCCGCAAGAACTACTTCTATCCGGACATGCCGCGTGACTACCAGATCTCGCAGTACGACAAGCCGACGAACGGCGAAGGTTACCTCGACGTCGAACTCGAGGACGGCACCGTCTTCCGCGTACCGATCGAGCGCGCGCACATCGAGGACGATGCTGGCAAGAACACGCACGTCGGCGGTTCCGACGGCCGTATCGAAGGCGCCGACCATTCGCTCGTCGACTACAACCGCGCCGGCGTGCCGCTCATCGAGATCGTGACGAAGCCGATCGAGGGCGCGGGCGACCGCGCTCCGGAGATTGCCGGCGCCTACATGCGCGCGATCCGCGACATCGTGCGTGCGCTCAACATCTCGCACGCCCGTATGGAGCAGGGCAACATGCGCGCCGACGTCAACGTCTCGCTGCGCCGCGACCCGTCCGACCCCTTCGGCACGCGTTCCGAGACGAAGAACGTCAACTCGTTCCGCGGCATCGAACGCACGATCCAGTACGAGATCCGCCGTCAGGCCGCGATCCTCGAGGACGGCGGCGAGATCCTGCAGGAGACGCGTCACTGGGACGAGGCGACGCAGACGACGGCCGGCGGCCGTGTCAAGTCGGACGCCGACGACTACCGCTACTTCCCGGATCCCGATCTCGTCATGCTCCACATCACGCCGGAGCACGTCGAGCGCATCCGCGCGATCATGCCGGAAATGCCGCGCGAACGCCGCAACCGCCTCAAGGACGAATGGAAGTTCTCCGACACGGAGATGCGCGACGTCATCAACGCCGACGCGCTCGACCTCATCGAGGAGACCGTCAAGCTCGGCGCGACGCCGTCGGGCGCGAAGAAGTGGTGGCTCGGCGAGCTCTCGCGTGAGGCGAACGCCAAGGGCGTCAGCCTCGAAGAGCTGCCGATCGACGCGCAGGAGGTCGCCGACGTCGAGGCACTCATCGCCGACGGCAAGCTCAACGACAAGCTCGCCAAGCAGACGGTGAGCCTCGTGCTCGCCGGCGAAGGCACGCCTGCCGAGATCGTCGAGAAGCACGGCTTCAAGGTCGTCTCCGACGACGGTGCGCTGGAGGCAGCCGTCCAGGAGGCGCTTGACGCGAATCCGGACGTCGTCGAAAAGCTCAAGGGCGGCAACATGAAGCCGATGGGCGCAATCATCGGCGCCGTCATGCGCGCGACGAAGGGCCAGGCGGACGCGAAGGCCGTCACGAAGATCGTCCTCGAGAAGATCAAGGGCTGAGTACTTCGGCAATCGCCCACGCAGGCCGGGGCGGCGGACATCGATCGTGTCCGCCGCCCCGGCTCGCATTTGGACGCGCCGACGCCGAGGACATGGGCGTACACTACAATGGCAGGACTGGAGAGCATGGGAGAACGCTCCAGTCGCCAAACAAAAAAGGAACAACATGACGCACAGTGATGAACGTCGCGAGGAGGAACGGGAACGGTCGCGCGTGCTGCCCACGCGTATCACGATTCCCGACATTCTGGGGGAGATGGTGTATCTGCGGCCGGCCACATCGAAGGACCTGCCGCTCATGGACAAGCTTGACGCCTACGTGAACGCGTCAGGCATCACCGGCAAGGACCGCGTCGCCGAACGCGCGGCCGTGCACGCGTGGGTGAGCCGTTCCGAAGCATGGACGCAGGGCGCCGACGTCGGCGACGGCGTCGACGACCCCGAGCACCGCCGCACGATCGCGTGGGCGCTGATGACGACGCCCGACGACAACGACGAAACCGTCAACGCGCAGAACGCGACCGAATTCCTCGGCATGATCTTCCTGATCGACATCGACGGCTGGGCGCGTTCGGCGCGCATCCAAGTCGTGCTCGGCAAGGACTTCCGCGGACGTGGCTATTCGCGCGATGCGATGCCGCGCGTCATGACCTACGGCTTCGCCGACCAGCCGGAAGGACTCGGGTTGCACCGCATCTG
This sequence comes from Bifidobacterium anseris, assembly GCF_002860345.1. Lineage (GTDB taxonomy): Bacteria > Actinomycetota > Actinomycetes > Actinomycetales > Bifidobacteriaceae > Bifidobacterium > Bifidobacterium anseris. The sequence continues at coordinate 63,410 of NZ_NMYC01000006.1, read as the reverse complement.
GGTGGCCGTGCCCGAGAAGAACACGCGCACCTTCTCCGTCTACCAGTCGCTCGGCTTCGTGCCCTCGGGCACGTCGCGCGACGCGCTGTGGGACAACCGCCTCGGCAAATACCAGGACCTCAACGTGCTTGACACGCTCGTCGACGAATTCGACCCGGTGCGCGCGATGGACGCCTTCGGCATGCACGTCATTACGTCGAACCCCGGCATGGAGAAGGCGTTGTCGCTCCACCAGCATTCGATGGCGATCAAAAAGCAGGAGCTGCGCGAGGCCGGACTGTTGAAGGACCTCGACGACGAACGCCAACGCGTCGCCGACGCCGTGACGGCGCGCGACGACGTGCAGGCGCCGACGCTCGGCGAGACGCTGCACCGCGACGCCGAACGCATCGCCGGCGACGACGTCGATGCCGAGAACGCATGGCCGTACAACAACGCCGAACGCAACACGTCGAAGAAGGCGTGGTGGCGTACGCTGGGACGCGACCGCAACCGTCACGGCGCGGCCGCGCACGACGATCAGTGAACGGGCGGATGAAGGCAACAGACACGAAGGACACGAAAGACACGAAGGACAGGAGCATGAGCGAGTAACCATGAGCGCCGAAGACCTCGACAACTATGAGACCGACGCCGAACTGGCGTTGTACAAGGAATACCGTGACGTCATCAAGCTGTTCACCTACGTCGTCGAGACGGAACGGCGGTTCTATCTGGCGAACAAGGTGGATTTCAACGTCCGTTCGGCCGGGCAGGACGTCTACTTCGACGTGCAGCTCTCCGACGCATGGGTGTGGGACGTCTACCGGTCGAATCGCTTCGTCAAGAACGTGCGTATCGTGACCTTCAAGGACGTCAACGTCGAAGAGGTGCAGAAGAGCGACATCGACATCCCCGACGGCATCTGAGGAGTCCGAACAACGTGATGCAGTGCCCCCTATGGCCTTCCTATGGCCATAGGGGGCACTAGACTGCTGCGAAGCGCGATATTCCATGCGCACGACAATCCCAAGACTTGCGCGGTACCGGCGCGAGGATGCGCGATGCGAAGTTTTCAGCAGCGATCGATCGGCAGAACCAATGTTGAAGGAGAACGTGAACGTGTCTGACAAGCAAACCGTAGTGATCATCGGCGGTGGCCCCGCCGGTCTCACGGCCGCCTGGGAGCTCGTCAAGGACGGCGGCGCCGACAAGTACGACGTCACGGTCCTCGAGGAATCGCAGGAATTCGGCGGCATCGCGCGCACCGTCAAGCACGACGGCAACCGCATGGACATCGGCGGCCATCGTTTCTTCTCGAAGGACGATCGCATCATGCGCTGGTGGGCGGATACGCTGCCGCTGCAGGGCGCCCCGTCCTACGACGACAAGAAGCTTGGCCGCGTGCATGAGCTCGAGCCGGGCGGACCCGATCCGGAGACGACCGACAAGGTCATGCTCAAGCGCCACCGCGTCTCGCGCATCTTCTGGAACAAGCATTTCTTCGACTACCCGATTTCGCTGTCGATGAACACGTTGAAGGCGATGGGCCCGAAGCTCACTGTCGTGGCCGGCTGCTCGTACCTCAAGTCGGTGTTCCACAAGCTGCCCGAGGACAATCTCGAGAACTTCTACATCAACCGTTTCGGCCGCAAGCTGTATTCGATGTTCTTCGAGGGCTACACCGAGAAGCTCTGGGGACGCCATCCGTCGGTCATCTCGGCCGACTGGGGTTCGCAGCGCGTCAAGGGCCTGAGCATCATGGGCGTGCTCAAGAACGCGTTCCGCAAGCTGCTGCCGAAGAAGCGTGACGCCGAAGAGGTCGAGACCTCGCTCATCGAGGAGTTCTGGTACCCCAAGCTCGGTCCGGGACAGCTGTGGGAGACGGTCGCGAAGAACGCCGAGGACGCCGGCGTCACGATCATCAAGGGCGCGAAGGTCGTCGAACTCGATCAGCAGGACGGACACATCGCCTCGCTCGTCTATGAGGATGAGCACGGCGTGCGCACGACGCTCGAAGCCGACGAATTCATCTCGTCGATGCCGATCAAGGATCTCGTCGAGGCGATCGACGGCGGCACCGAGCATGCGCCGAAGGACATCGTGCGCATCGCCGATGGCCTGCCGTACCGCGACTTCGTCACCGTCGGCCTGCTTGTCAAGCACCTGAAGCTCAAGAACACGACCGACATCCCGACGCTCGGCAACCCGCCGATCGTGCCGGACTGCTGGATCTACGTGCAGGATCCGGGCTACAAGGTCGGCCGTCTGCAGATCTTCAACAACTGGAGCCCGTACCTTGTCAAGGACGTCGACGATACCGTCTGGATCGGCCTCGAATACTTCTGCGAGGAAGGCGACGATTTCTGGAACATGAGCGACGACGAGGCGACGCGCTTCGCGATCAGCGAGCTGACGCGCATGGGTGTCATCAACGGCTCGCACGAAGTACTCGATGCGCATCGCGAACGCGTCAAGAAGGCGTATCCGGCGTACTTTGACACCTACGACGAGATGCCGGAAGTCGTCGACTATCTCGACTCCTTCGGCAACCTGTACTGCGTCGGCCGCAACGGCCAGCACCGCTACAACAACATGGACCATTCGATGGCGACGGCGATCGAGGCCGTCGGCAACATCAAGTCCGGCAAGCCGACGAAGGAGAACATCTGGTCGGTCAACACCGACAAGTCCTATCACGAATCCAAGTGATTCCACGATCCCGGGCGGCCCGCGCGCAGACGACGTGCGGGCCGCCCGGAATCGTCTTCCGGCTCGTCACAGCCGGTTTCGTCGCGCGCTCCGGCTAAGGTGTGTCCTGTCCGGCATGAATGCGGACATTCCCTTTCGCGAACATATGACGCATGACATATGTACGTATGTGCTTTCCGTATATGTTCATATATTCGCAAACCCTGTGTGAAGCCATCGCGCCGTCTCTGGGCGCATGGTCGAAGAAAGGCACAACCAAGTGGTTACAACCTCGAAACTAGAAGACATGAAGCTTCCTGAGCTCAAGGAACTCGCCAAGCAGATGGGTCTGCGTGGCGTTTCGACGATGCGCAAGGGCGCATTGCTTGCAACGTTGCAGGCCGCGCGCAATGGTGAGGCCGCGCCGGCGGGGGTCACCGTGCGCGCGCCGAAGCAGACCAAGGATTGGCAGCCGGTCGTGACGGAGCCGTCGGCGGCCGCGCGCGCCGCACAGGCCGCAGCGGCACAGTCCGCGTCGACACAGTCCACGTCGAAGCAGCCGGAATCGAAGGAATCCGCATCGTCGACGAAGGTCGTCATCGACGAGCCGAAACCGGAAAGCAATATGGAGATGCACGTCACTGCCCGTCGTGTGCGCAAGCGCCACGACGAGGCCGCCGCGCAGTCCGAACAGCGTCAGCCGCAGCAGCAGAACTCTTTCGATATCGACGACCAGCCGAAGCGCCGCGCGCGCCGCGGACACGAGGAACAGCGCGCCGTCCGTCGCCGTCTGCCGGCGCCACCCGCCGGCGAGAACGTCAATCTTGACGAGATCCTCGACGCGCTACCGGGCGTGCCGTCGCACAGCAACGACGAGCAGCGCGAGAACCGTCGCGGACGCAACGATCGCAATGAACGCAACAACAATCGCAATGACCGCAACGATCGCAATAACAACCGCCGCGGACGCGGCCGCGACAACGAGAACCGCCGCGACGACGCGAGCGCGCAGCGCGACGACCTCGTGCCGGTCGCCGGCATCGTCGATGTGCTCGACTCCTACGCGTTCATCCGCACTTCCGGCTATCTGCCCGGCCCGAACGACGTGTATGTGAGCATGGGTCAGGTCAAGAAGTACGGCCTGCGCAAAGGCGACGCCGTCAAGGGCTCGATCCGCACGCCGCACGAGGGCGACCGCCGCAATCAGCGTCAGAAGTTCGTGCCGCTGCAGTCGATCGATTCAATCAACGGCATGAGCGTCGAAGAGGCCGCGCGACGCCCGCAGTTCAGCAAGCTCACGCCGCTCTACCCGAACGAGCGACTCAAGATGGAGACGACGGCGAACCGCCTGACCGGACGTCTCATCGATATCGTCTCGCCGATTGGCAAAGGCCAGCGCGGCCTGATCGTCTCGCCGCCGAAGGCCGGCAAGACGATCACGCTGCAGAACATCGCAAACGCGATCGCGACGAACAACCCTGAGGTCTATCTGATGGTCGTCCTCGTCGACGAACGACCCGAAGAGGTCACCGACATGGAGCGCACCGTGCAGGGCGAGGTCATCTCGTCGACCTTCGATCGCCCCGCCTCCGACCACACGACGGTCGCCGAACTCGCGATCGAACGCGCGAAGCGTCTTGTCGAACTCGGCCAGGACGTCGTCGTGCTGCTCGATTCGATGACGCGACTCGCGCGCGCCTACAACATCGCCGCGCCGGCTTCGGGACGCATCCTGTCCGGCGGCGTCGACGCGCAGGCGCTCTATCCGCCGAAGAAGTTCTTCGGCGCGGCGCGCAACATCGAAAACGGCGGCTCGCTGACGATCATCTCGTCGGCGCTCGTCGAAACCGGCTCGAAGATGGACGAGGTCATCTTCGAGGAGTTCAAGGGCACCGGCAACATGGAGCTGCGCCTGAGCCGCGAACTCGCCGACAAGCGCATGTTCCCGGCCGTCGACATCAACGCGTCCGGCACGCGCCGCGAGGAGCTCATCACCGATCCGCAAACGCTGCCAATCATCTACCGTCTGCGCCGTCTGCTCGGCGGTCTCGAACCCGAGCAGGCCTACCAGACGCTCGTGCCGCGCCTGAAGAAGACGATGACGAACCGTGATTTCTTCGCCGCGCTCGTCCAACAGGGCGGCGGCTCGCTCAACAGCAACTGATCTTTTCGGTCAGTTGATCATCCGATTGCTGACGGGGGACGGCACTGCCGCCCCCGTTTCGCATATCCGCGCCGCGTCGCGCTAACCACACCGCGCGCTAAGGTGGAACGCATGACTACCACGGAGGATGGCTGGCGCGCCGACGCGCGCGAGGAGGCGACCGACATCGACGCCTTCGCACAATCGGATGACCCGCAGATGCAGCACATTGTAGAACGCATCGACACATTGCGCGCATCGATCGACAACATCGACATGGCAATCGTCGCACTGCTCGCCGAACGATTCAAGGCGACCGCGCAGGTAGGTGCGCTCAAGGCACGCGCCGGTTTCGCCGCCGCCGACTATGCGCGCGAGGAGCAGCAGATGGAACGGCTGCGTCTCGTCGCGCAGGCCGCTGGCCTCGACGTCGAAATCGCCGAACAGTACCGTGAATTCGTCGTAACCGAGACGAAGCGGCGACATCGTCGCATCGCCGAGCAGGGAGGCGACGCCGGCGTCCTCGACATCTTCGCGTGATTTGCGCTTCGCCGACGGAGGAGGCGGCCTCAGCGGCTGCGACTAGGGTGGAGGAGACGTGAGCGGCGGCGCGCAAAGCCGTCCGCACAACGACTCATGAATGACCCATGAACGACTCATGAATGACTCACGGCGAACGGGACGGCGGAGGGAGCACGGGATGCGACGAGCGTGGATACGGGTGTGCGCGGCGGCGACAGTGGCGGTATGCGCCGCCGTGCCGTGCGCAGTCGCAATCGCCGATGCCACAGCGCGCGCTGCGGCATCCGTCGTCTCCGCCGATGCCGCCGCCGAGCGTTTCGCCCAACATGACGTGTTCACGATGGCGACGACGAGCGGCGGCGCGCACCGCTACTATCTGGCTGCTGTTTCCCAATCTGCGTCTGCCAACAGCGACGTGACGTCGATGACGGCAGACGGACGGCTGCCGTGGACGATTGACGTCGATTACGCGCTCAACGGACCGAACGTCGACGCTTCCGCGCTCACGAACGCCAAAGGCACCGTGCAGATCCATGTGCGCGTCGCGCCGGACATGCGCGTCGACGAGGCCGCGCGCCGCTATGCGCGGCGGCTGCGGCCATTCGTGACCTTCACGTTGCCGGCGCAAGGCGTCAAGGACGTGAGCGCCGACGAAGGCGTCGCGATCAGTCGGCACGGCGACGCGATCGTCGTCTCGGCGACGGCCGCGCCCGGCACAACGCTCGATACGCGAGTCTTCGTTGAGGCGACGAAATTCTCGATGGGCGACATCGCCGTCGCCGCATTGTCCGCTGATTCGACGGCCGCCTACGGCGACGGCCTGCGCGCGCTCGGTGCACAGTCGGCGACGCTCACCGCGGCAATCAACAATGATGACGACCGCGACGACGACAATGCGAACGCTGCGTTCCTCGCGACGCTGACGCAGCTGCGCGATCAGGAACGCACGCTCGCCAAGCAGCAGATCGCCAAACTCAAGAAGGCACATCAACAGGCCTTCCACGACTACATGGCCGCCTACGTCGGCTCGTACACGAATCATCTATCCGGATCGATCGGCACGAAGACGCAGATGACGGCGCTGATGGGCACGGCCGGCGAACTCAAAGGGGACACGCCGCTCGCGCACGCTGTCACCGGGCTGGCGGCGGCCGTCAACAACGTCTCCGACGCCTATCAGCACATCGGTGCCGCCGACGAAGTCGACAGGATCATCACGCGCATCCGGCAGCAGGGCACCGGCGGATTGGTCGACGAACTCAAGCGGACGGCCGGCGAACAGGCGCGCATCGGCGCGCAGATGTACGCGGACGGCCAAGGGCAGCTGTCGCGCGCGATGATTCCGTATTCGATGGCGTACACCGATGTCTATACCTCCGAACTCAACGACCTGACCGGCGGCGACCTCGCGCGCGCAGGCACGGCGTCCGCCGAGGCGATCGCGGCGACGAACGCGCGCAACGGCTCCGGCACGCTCGGCGACGACATGGCCGGCGTCGACGCGGCGATGGCGACGCTCGCCTCGGCGCGCGAACACACCGGCGCGGCGAACGCGGCCGAGCAGATACTGCAGCGGTTCCCCGACGAACTCGCCGACGGCGGCAGCTCCGGCGGCGTCGCGGACGTGCGCATGCAGCTGCAGCCGGTTTTGCGCGATTCACCGCTGATGCAGGCGGCTTATGAACAGTGGCTGCGCAATCCACTCGGCGGTCAGGCGCGTGCGCGGCGCGCGGCGCGCATCGCCGACGCCGAAAAACGGCAGCAGGCGGCACACGGCGCGAAGGACATGTCGACGCTTGTGACGCCGTCGGCCAACGATGCGTCGGCAGAGATCTCGAAATACGCCGGATCGGTGACCTCGTCGCTTGGCGGTGACGGCGGCGGCGATAAATTCGCTGGCGGCGACGGCGACGCATCGCACAAGCAGGCGGCGTCGAAGGCGATCTCCGCGGACGGGTGGATGGCGCTCGTCGACGCGAATCCGTGGGAGCGCGAGTTCCTCGCCGCCGACACGCAGCCGGTCATCGACGAGACGGTGCGCATCGCGTCGGTCAGGTCGGCGCTCGACGCAACGGCCGACGACCTCGCGAAGGGCGGCGCGCTCGCCGGCGAAGTCACGGGAACGCCCGATGCGCTCGGCACGCGCTTCCTGATCGTGCACGCGGCGAGCTGATGGCGAACGTCCCCGCTGCGGTTGGTGACTGAGCGCACAGGCGGACCGCATCAGCGGCACAACAACGGGAAAGCCCCGGACCTGTTGGGTCCGGGGCTTTCTGCATGCGGCTGATCGGAATCGTCACTGCTTCGGCTTCTTGGCCGGCGGTTCGCCGAGCTCGCTGTCGGCGACGACGATCGTCTCCTCCTCGGTCGTTGCGGCCGGGGCGTCGGCGTTCTCAGCGGGCTGCTTCGGGCGTGCGTACTTTTCCATCAGGTCGCCCGCCTTGCGCAGCGTGATCCGTCCGGTCACGCGCGCCGCTTCAGCAATGTCGCCGAGCGCCGGCGTGAGCGCGTCGCGCATCTCGTCGCTGACATTGAGCATGACGGACAGGATCGGCGTCTTCATCGAGACCTTCGCCTTCGACTTGATGCCGCGCAGCGCCGTGAGCGCATGGCCCGCCTGCGCGAGCAGATCCGGCGATGCCTTGAACGCGGCGGCCGCATAGGGCAGCGGCTTCGGCCACGGCGCGCGGTGCACCGAACCTTCGCCGGCATGCATCCAGCTCCACACTTCTTCGGTCGTGTACGGCAGGAACGGCGCCAGCAGACGCGTGAAGGCGTCCAGACCGAGGCCGAGCGTCGTACGCGCCGACTTGACGGCCTGTGGGCTCGGCGTGTTGCCGGTCGATTCGGCGGTGCCGTAGGCGCGGTTCTTGACGAGTTCGATGTAGTCGTCGCAGAACTGCCAGAAGAAGTCCTCGATCGTTTCGAGCGCTTTCGAATGCTCGTAGTTCTCGAGCGATTCGGTCGCGTCCAGCACGACCTTCGCCATCTTCGCCATTGCGGCGCGATCGAGCGGTTCGGTGACGTCCTGCGGATTCCACGTGGCCGTCGCCGCCTCGCCGACATGATGCTGCTCGTCCTCGCGACCGATCGCGAGCGCGAACTTCGTTGCGTTGAGCAGCTTGATCGCGAGCCTGCGGCCGATTTTCATCTGGCCTTCGTCGTAGGTCGCGTCGAGGCCGAGGCGTGCCGAGGCCGCCCAGTAGCGCACGGCGTCGGCGCCGAACTTCTTGATCGGTTCGTTCGGGACGACGACGTTGCCCTTCGACTTCGACATCTTCTTGTGGTCGGGGTCGAGGATCCATCCGGAGAGCGTCGCGTTCGCCCACGGCAGGCAATGGTTTTCAAGGTCGGCGCGGTCGATTGTGCTGAACAGCCACGTGCGGATGATGTCCTGTCCCTGCGGGCGCAGATCCATCGGGAACGTCGACTTGAAGAACGATTCATTCTCTTCGCCCGGTTCCGCCCACTTCGTGACGATCTGCGGCGTCAGCGACGAGGTCGCCCACGTGTCCATGATGTCCGGCTCGGCCATGAAGCCGTTCGGCTGGTTGCGCTGTTCCTCGCTGTAGCCTTCCGGCACGTCGATCGACGGGTCGATCGGCAGACGGTCCTCGCTCGGTGTCAGCGGGTTCGCATAGTCGGGCTCGCCGTTCTCGTCGAGCGCGTACCACAGCGGGAACGGGACGCCGAAGAAGCGCTGACGCGAGATCAGCCAGTCGCCGTTGAGGCCGTGCACCCAGTTCTCGTAGCGCACGCGCATGAAGTCGGGGTAGAAGTTGAGTTCCTTGCCACGTTCGATGAGTTCGGCGTTGAGACGCTTGTTCGTGCCGCCGTTCTCGAGGTACCACTGGCGCGAGGTGACGATTTCGAGCGGCTTGTCGCCCTTCTCGTAGAAGTTCGTCATACGCATCGTCGGCTTCGGCTCGCCGTCCATGTCGCCGGCGGCCTGCAGCTGTTCGACGACCTCCTTGCGCGCCGAGAACGTCGTCTTTCCTTCGATCGCCTCGAAGTAGGCGCGGCCCTGCTCGTCGCGGATCCAGTCCGGCGTGTCCATGATGATGCGGCCGTTGCGCTGGATGATCGAACGGGTCGGCAGATGCAGGTCACGCCACCATTCGACGTCGGTCATGTCGCCGAAGGTGCAGCACATCGCGATGCCGGCGCCCTTGTCCATTTCGGCGGCCGGGTGCGCGAGGATCGGCACTTCGACGTGGTAGAGCGGCGACGTCACCATCTTGCCGAAGTACGGCTTGTAGCGTTCGTCGTCCGGGTGCGCGATGAGCGCGACGCATGCGGAGAGCAGTTCGGGGCGCGTCGTCTCGATGTAGATCGGCGTGCCGTCCTCGAAGCGGAACGCGATGCGGTGGTAGAAGCCCGGGTATTCGCGCGATTCGAGCTCGGCCTGTGCGACGGCCGTCTGGAACGTGACGTCCCACAGGCCCGGCGCGTCCTTCTGATAGGCTTCGCCGCGCGCGAGGTTGCGCAGGAACGCTTTCTGCGCGACACGGCGCGGATGCTCGCCGATCGTGTGGTAGGTCTGCGACCAGTCGATTGACAGGCCGAGGCTGCGCCACAGGTCTTCGAAGAGCTTTTCGTCCTGCGCGGTGAGCTTCTCGCACAGTTCGATGAAGTTGCGCCGCGAGCACGGCACCTGATCCTTCGCCTGCAGCTTCTTGCCTTCGGTGCCTTCGAACGGCGGCTTGAAATCGGGGTCGTAGGGCAGCGATGTGTCGACGCGCACGCCGTAGTAGTTCTGCACGCGGCGTTCGGTCGGCAGGCCGTTGTCGTCCCAACCCATCGGGTAGAGGACTTCGAAGCCGTTCATGCGCTTGTAGCGTGCGATGATGTCGGTGTGCGTGTACGAGAACACGTGGCCGACGTGCAGATGGCCGGAGACGGTGGGCGGCGGCGTGTCGATCGAATAGACGGCGCTGCGCTCGCCGGGATTGTGGAAGGTGTAGGTGCCGTCTTCGTCCCAGACGGCGCGCCACTTGTCCTCAAGACCGTCCACGCCTACGCGGTCGGGGAGGGGGGTGAGATTGGCGCTGATGGAGATGTCTTCGCTATCAGTCATAACCGTCAGTGTAAAAAGCGTCTATGACATCATCGCCGCCGCGCATACGGCTCGCCGCTTGCGTTTCGCGGTGTGCTGAACCGTGCGGCGAGACGTGTGATTTCGTCGATGTTTCCGGCTGTGCCGGCGGCTGTCTCGTCAGCCGCGCGACGTCAGCCCGGCGAGCGGCAGCCGCCACGACGAATTCTGCGCCGCGACGCCGCTGACCGCGCGTTTCGCGACGACGAAATCCTTGTTCTCGTACAGCCATGCGCTCGCCGCGTCCTGGCTGACGACGCGGTCGAAGTCGCGCATGCGCTCGCGGTACTCGTTGTAGTCGGTCTTGGCGAGCGCATCCTCGTAGATGCGCTGCGCCTCGCCGTTCTGATAATGGAACATCGGCGATCCGTCGACGAAGTTGCGGTAGTCGTCGATTCCCTCAAGCGTGACGAGCGCGCAGTCGTAGTCGCCGCCGGCGACGCGTTTCGTCAGCTCGTCCGTATCGACGACCTCAAGCGTCGCCGGCATCGACAGCACATCGTTGAAGGTCGCCGTGATCTGTTCGCCGACCGCGCGATGCGTCTCATCGGTGAGCACGGTGAACTCATGGAAATACGCGTAGGGGAAGTAGGCGCGCATCGACGCTGCCTTCGCCTCGTCGTAGGGGAACAGGTCGTTCAGATCGACGTAACCCGGCTGCAGCTGCCCGATCGGCCCCGACAGCTGCGCCGCCGACTCCGGCTGCGTTTTCGCGATGCCGGCCGCGTCGATCGCGTAGCGCGTGAGCTGCCGCACCTGCACATCAGAGAACGGGCTCTCCTGCGCGCTGTTGAGCGCGAGCAGCGTCTGGCGCATCCCCAACCCGTCGTCGACGCGCAGCCCGTCGTGCTTCGCGAGCCGCCGCGCCGTCGCCGCCTCACGCGGCAGCGCGACGTCGAGATTGCCCGCCTCAGCCGCGTCGGCGAGCGCCGCCTCGTCCTTGTAATACGCGAGGCGGATGCGCGCCGCCGCCGCCTTGCGCCCCCAGTAGTGGTCGTTACGCGTCAGCGTAATCGACGATCCGTCGCTGGTCGCGACGTCGAAGGGGCCCGAACCGTAGGCGTGGCGCGCGTAGTCGTCGCCGGCGCGCTGCGCCGCGCGCACGTTGTAGACGATGCCGGCGCGTCCGGTGAGCGCCCACAGCAGCCGCGGATTCGGCTTGTGCAGATCGATTGTGAACTGCGAGTCGCTCGTGTTGCGCACGGTGGCGACGTCGCCGAGTTCCTCGTAGCCGACATGCTGATCGGTGATCGTGCGCTGCAGCGACGCGACGACGGCGCTCGCGTCGAGCGCGCTGCCGTCGGCGAAGGTCAGTCCGTCGCGCAGGATGAATGAATAATGCAGCCCGTCGGTCGACGGCACCCAGCGCGCGACGAGGTTCGAGGCGATGGAGACGTCGTCGCCTGTCGTCAGCAGTGTCTCGTAGACGTTGCCGACGAGCGCCTGCTCGACGCCGCGCTCGTCGTTCGTGCGGATGTCGAGCGATGTCGGCTGGTCGGTCAGGCCGACCGTGTATTCGCGTGAGCGGCCGCTCCATGGCGTCGCGCCGCCGTCGCGTCCTCGCATGAAGAAGAACGCTGCGACGATGGCTGCGACGGCGATGATCGCGGCGAACACGATCCATGGCGCGACGCGCGCGCCGCGGGATTCCCGGGTATGCATGAGTGTGCAGTATATCGGTAGACGACTACTGTGGTATGGGTTTGTCCGTGGCGGCTTTGCGTGTGGCGGTCGACGACGTTCGTTTCGTCGATGACGATGATTTGCGTGTCGTCGATTTCGTCGTGCGCTTCGTCGATTTCGCCGATGTCGTCGTGCGCTTCGCCGGCCGCCGTGTGCCGGTGCGCGCCGCGGGCATATCGAGGAAGTCTGTGGCACTCGGGCACGAGTCATTGAGCGGGCACCATGCGCATTGCGGCGCGCGCGCCGTGCACAATGTGCGCCCGAAGATGATGAGGCGGTGCGACAGATCGGTCCACTCTTCGGGCGGGAACGCGGCCGTCACATCATGTTCGATGTCCTCGGGGGCGATTTCGTCGCTGTCACGCCAGCCGAGCCGTCCGGTGACGCGAATGACATGCGTGTCCACCGGGAATCCCGGAATGTGGAACGCGTTGCCGAGCACGACGTTCGCGGTCTTGCGGCCAACGCCGGGCAGCGACGTCAGCTCCTCCATCGTATGCGGCACGCCGCCGCCGAAGCGCGTCACAAGCACCTGCGCAAGCTCGATGATGTGTTTGCTTTTCATTCGGTAGAAGCCCAGCGTGCGGATGATCGATTCTACATCGGCGATGTTCGCCTGCGCGAGTGCATCCGCGTTTGGATACTGCGCGAACAGTGCCGGCGTGACGCTGTTGACGCGCCGGTCGGTCGTCTGTGCGCTGAGCACCGTCGCGACGATCAGTTCGAAGGGCGTCGTGTAGTCGAGCTGGCATTTCGTGACCGGAATGAATTCGCACAGCTGATCGTATTCGCGGTGCATGCGCGTGACGCGTGCACGTTTCGATTCCCGTTTCGCGACCATCGCCGCACCTCCCGTCCAACGCGTCGCCGGCGGCGGCGCCGATAGTCCCGAGCCTACACTGGCTGTGGACGCGGAGCGAAGAAATCAAAAAAATAAAATGTGGCGGGGGAGCGCTGCTCGGCGTTGCTGCGGCGCTCAGTGTCGCCTCGACGAGCCGTGGCCGGCGGCTTCCTGCGCCTGCTCGCGTTCCTCGTCCTCCTCGGGCGGGTCGAAGCGGTAGCCGACGTTGCGCACGGTGCCGATGACGTGCTCGTATTCGCCGCCGAGCTTGGCGCGCAGGCGACGGATGTGCACGTCGACGGTGCGCGTGCCGCCGTAATAGTCGTAGCCCCACACCTCCTGCAGCAACTGCGCGCGTGTGAATACGCGCCCCGGGTGCTGCACGAGATACTTGAGCAGCTCGAACTCCTTGTAGGCGAGATCAATCGGGATACCGCGCAGGTTCGCCGTGTAGCCGTTCGTATCGACGACGAGGTCGCCGGAACGGATCAGGCCGTCCTCCTGCTCATCGGAGGCCTGCGCGGCGCCGATGGCGGTGACGACGGTCGCGGCGCCGCGTTCGGCGACGAGCCGCAGTCGTCCTTCGACCTCGGCGGGCGAGGCGGTGGAGACGACGACGTCGGTGACGCCCCATTCAGCCGTGACGACGGTGAAGCCGCCTTCGGTGAGAATCAGGACGATCGGCGTCGACAGTCCGGAAGCGTGAATGAGACGGCACAGCGTCTTCGCGGTGGCGAGGTCGTCGCGGCCGTCGAGGAACAGAATCGTGTTCTCCGGCATCTTGACGAGGCTCGCGGCGTCCATCGGCAGCACGCGCACACGGTGGGAGAGCAACGCAAGCGAGGGCAGCACGGAAGCCGGATCGTGCGAGAAGGTCATCAGTGTCAGATCCGTCACAATGTGCCCCTTATTTCGGATGGTCTCATGTGGTCGTGCGCCTTCGGCGCGCTGCCTCATATTGTAACGACAGGCACCGTACCAACGGGTGAAGCGTTCCAGCATGAGAGCGGCGCGCGGCCATAAGCGCGTGTGCGAGGCGAACGCGGGGCGAATGTGCGCGGCGGCGACTAGATTGGTCATCGATTGACGACAGCTGTGCGTCCGTCGCGCCGAAGCGACCGCGGCGCGCGTACAAGACGACTCGAGGTGAGAAGCCATGACCGATCTGAACAACGTCGACGTCCCACAGGGCGGCGCGCCGCTGACGCGGCCCGTCGTCCGGCCGCTGCTGGTGCAGGTGGCCGCGTACGTCGTCCTCGTGGCCGTCTCCTGCCTGCCCGGCAGCGAGAATGTCGGCTCCGTCGCCTATTCGCTGCTGCTGTTTGTCGTCGGCGTCCTCATCATGCTGTCGGCGTTCTTCACGCCGCTGCGCGACGGCTTGCCCGGCCGCATCACGGCGTGCGCGCTTGGCTGTTGTTCGATGATCTGCGCGGCGACGCCGTTCCTCGGCGAACTCGTCTTCGGCGTGCACCCCGACGTCATCGAAGGATCGATCTATCTGTCCGCCTCCGCATGGCTCGCCGGCTGCGCGACGCTGCTCGTCGTACTGCTCGTCGTCTCCTTCGCCCGTCAGATGGCGCGCAATCCGCGCACGAACATGATCGTGCAGATGTCGCATATGGTCATGGACGGCGTGTGCTGCATCGCCGCTGCTGGCTGGTGCTTCCTGCCGATGCTGATGCACGCCGGCGACGTGCGGCCGCTCGCGCGCGCCCTGGCGCTCGCCGCTGTGGCCGTCGTCGCCATCGCGCTCGGCGCCGTGTCGTGCCTGTGGTCGCGCGATGTGCGCCCGTTCGACGACGCGCGTTCGCCGTGGATCGGCATGGGCATGATGCCGGTGATGCTCACCGGAGCCGCCGTTGGTATCGCGGTCTTGGTACTGTTGCTCGTGTGATGGCGGCACAGGGCGCCGTCGCTCTCTCTAGAATAAGAACGATGAACCCCCGCCGTGGATGGCGGGGGTTCACCTTTTACTGATCATTGACGCGGTTGCGGTGCCGTCATGTGTCGCTCAGGGCGGCACGCGGACGGCGGAAAATCAGCGAATCAGGAAATCAGTTGTTGAGATCGGCGTCGTGCTCGGCCTTCTCCTTGGCGGCGAGGCGTTCGCGCGCAGCCTTGATTTCCTTGTCCGCGGTCGCAGCGTCCGCCCAGTAGTCGCCCGGCATGACTTCCTTGCCCGGTTCGAGCGCCTTGTACTGCTCGAAGAAGTGCTTGATCTCGGCCTTGTGGAACTCGGAGACGTCGGAGATGTCCTTGATGCTGTCGTAGCGCACGTCGTTCGGCACGCACAGCACCTTGTCGTCGCCGCCTTCTTCGTCCACCATGTGGTACAGGCCGACGGCGCGGCACTCGATGACGCAGCCCGGGAACACCGAATCCGGGATCATGACGAGCGCGTCGAGCGGATCGCCGTCCTCGCCGAGCGTGCCGTCGATGTAGCCGTAGTCATCCGGATAGCCCATCGCCGTGAACAGCGTGCGGTCGAGGAAGACGCGGCCCGAGGCCTGGTCGACTTCGTACTTGTTCTTCGAGCCGCGCGGGATCTCCACAACGACGTTGAAAGTTTCTGCCATGGTAGTTCTCCTTGGTTGATGAGTGTTGAAACCCGCTACCACCATACACCGCGCGCGTCCGAGCGGCGCATGTGCACGCCGTGCACGAACAGCGGCGACGACGTTGCGCCGATGTCCCGCGGCGGCGGCGAAAACGACGATGAGAGACCGCTGCGGCGATCTCCCATCAGTATTGATATTGATTGTCGACTCAATCATCCGTTATCGGTATCGCATCCGCCGGCGTGCATGTGACGCCGGCGGCGACGCTCAGTATTCGACGCTGAGGATGTGCGCGACGTCCGCCCACGGCGCGAGCGCGACGAAGTTGTCCCAGCTCCAGTCGAATTCGCGGCCAGTCAGCTGGTCCTTGACGCGGTACGTGCCGTCGGTCGGCAGGCCGAGTGCCGTGAGATCGACGTGCACGCTCGACTGCTGCTCGTGGTAGCCGTCGAGGTTGACGACGACGATGAGCGTGTCCGGCTTGCCGGTGCCGGTGTATTCGGCCGGCGTCTGGCGTGCGAAGGCGAGGATGCTCGGGTTCGCGCTCGGCAGTACCGTGAGGTTGTGGTAGCTGCGCGTCGCTGGATGCGTGCGGCGGATCGCGTTGAGCGATGTGACGAGTTCGGCGATGCCGTAGTCGTCGCTCTTGTCCCAGTCGCGCACGCGGATCGCGTCGAATTCGCTGACGGCCGGCTGTTCGGCGCCGTCGCGCTGCGTGTTCTCGACGAGTTCGTAGCCGTTGTACACGCCCCACGTCGGCGAGCCCATCGCGGCGAGCACGGCGCGCACCGCGTAGCCGGCGATGCCGTTGTCGCGCAAATAGTTGCTCAGCGAATCCGGCGTCGTCGGCCAGAACGCGTTGTGCTGCCAGAACGCGTCGTCCGAGTTCGTGGCCGTCAGGAAGGCGTCCACTTCCTCCTTCGTGTTGCGCCACGCGAAGGTGCCGTAGGACTGCGTGAAACCGGCGCAGGCGAGCGCGCGCGTCATCGACGGGCGGTCGCCATCCTCGGCGAGGAACAGCACCTGCGGATGCGCCTTGACGACATCGGCGATGACGTCCTGCCAGAAGCGTGTCGGCGTCGCTTCGGGCGCGCCGACGCGGAAGGCGGTGACGCCGAGGGTGATCCAGAAGTCGAGCACTTCGGCGGCCGCCTTCTCGATGCCGGTGAAGTCGTTGTCGTAGTCGATCGTGCCGTCGGCGCGGAACCACTGCGGATGCTCGGCCTTCCACGCATGGTCGGCGGCGAAGGCGAGCGTGAAGTCGAGCGCGACCTCGAGGCCGAGCTCATGGGCGCGGTTGATGAAGGCGCGCAGGTCGTCGACGGTGCCGAGGGCCGGGTCGATGGCCGCGTGGTCGGTGACGATGCCGGCGGCGTCGGTCGGCAGGATCTGCGGCAGATAGACGATGCCGAAGCCTTCCGCCTTTGCGCGTTCGAGACCCTGCGCCGCCGTATGCAGATCGCCCGGCGTGACGGTGCCGTCCTCATGCTTGACGGCGCCTTCGGAACGCGGGAAGAACTGGTACCACGAGCTGAAGCTCGACTTCGGACGTTCGACGCGCAGCGGACGGTCGGCGCTCGCCGTCAGGCCGTCGCGCAGCGGATTCGTGCGGTGCAGCGTGAGGATCTCGTCGGCGTGTGCGATCGCGATGCGGTCGGCGGCGTCGACGGTCGTGTCGAGCATCTCCTTGGCGGTGTCGCGCAGCATCTTGCGCTGCTGCGCGTCGAGCGCGGCGTCGCGGGTTCCAGCCCAACGGTTCAGGATCTCGGCACCGTCCTGCGCGAGGGCGTTCGAAGCCGGCTCCTCGTCAGCGCGCTCGAGCCAGTCGGCGAAGGTGTCGGCCCATCCTTCGACGGCGAACTTCCAGTTACCGAGCTGCTTGGCCATCTCGGCGAAGCTCTCGTCCCACGGTGCGATGTCGGTGTACTCGCCGGCCTGCAGCGTGACGGCATACGATTCGAGGTCGGCGTTCGCGAGCGCCATCGGCTTGCGCGCCATGATGCGGCCGCGCTGGCTCTTGAGGACGCCGGTGGCGCCGACATGGCCGGTGCCTTCCATGAAAACGCGGGCCGTCACCGTGAACGGCTCGCCGAGTTCGACGCGTGGCGCGAAGGCGCCGTCGGCGCTCGCGGGGGTGATGTTCGTGATCGCGATGCGGCCGAACTGGCCGGGTTCCTTGGTCGCGATCGGAAGTGCAGGCGCATCCCCCGTGAACTGCGGCTGCTTCTTCGTCGCGCGCGGCTTGCGCGTGCGGGAGGTCGTGCTGGTCGTTGTTTCCTGAGTGTGTTGTGCTTCTCTCATGCCCCTCATTGTATGGACATGCTGTGAACAGGGGGCGGATTTGGTCACATCGGTGAAACATCCTGTATCACGGGCGTCCAAAGCACAATCACGGCGCATTGTCATATCGGGCGTGATCCGATGTGGGAATGTGGATGGATTCGCGCGCGCATGCACTGATGTGGATGGCATGTGGATAAAGCACAGTGTGGATAACAGTCCGTGTCGTCCCCAAATGGCCGCCGAGCCTGCCTTCCGGTCACAACGCCCGGTTGTGCTTGCGCCTCCGAAGCGGCCGGTGCCAAGCTCGAGCCAGCCGTCGCAACGGCGGCGATCAGCATGCACCAACGGAAGGAACTGCAATGACGCGATTCACATCGATCCTGCATCGCGCGGCCGCCACCGTGGCGGCCTGCGCGGCGGTCCTCGCGCCGGTCGCGGTCGCTGACGCGGCCGAAGGCGAGAAGCTCACCGAGGCGAGCCCCTACAACTTCACGTATTTCAACGGAGGCGTCCTGTACGAGATCGGCCCCGTGGGCCATGACGGCGCGGGACTCGACTACTACTGCATCCAGCAGGACAAGAACACGAACTACACGGTCGGCGCGGCGACGACGATGCAGGATTCGCTCAACGCGCGCAAGGCGGCCGTGCTCATCAGCCGCTACCCGCACACCGAGGTCAAGCAGGACGTCACGCACGCGGCGATCGCCGTCATCCTGCATGATTTCTTCGACACGAGCACCGGACCGCAGGGGTGGCCGTCGTCGCGCGCGAGCCTCAAAAAGCGCTATCCGCAGATCTTCACGCGCGTCGACGAACTGCTTGCTGAAGCCGACGCGCTGACGCCGGCGAAGCTCAACACGAAGCTGTCCTATGACGAAGGACGGCGCAACGGCGACGTGACCGTCTCAATCGACAACGCGCGCGGCGCGCCGGTGTCCGGCATCGGCTACACGCTGACGCTCGACGGGCCGGCCGTGTTCGCCGACGGCTCGCGCACCTGGCGTGGCGTCTCCAGCGACAAGGCCGCCGTCATCCGATGGGTGTCGACCGGCGACGGCGACGTGCGCGTCTCCGGATCGGCGAAGGCGCCGTCGGTCGACGTCATCACGTCGTCGCAGCGACTCGTCCGCGTCGGCGAAGGACAGGCGAAGGCCTTCGACGGAATCCGATTCCCGGCGAAGAAGACCTTCACGCCGACGATCCGCACCGTGACGACGCCGACGCTCATCGAAGCGGGCGTTCGCGTCACCGACGCCGTCGCCGTCGGCATGGCCGGCCCCGACGACGTCTGGCCGCGCGGCGAGACGCTCACCGTCGACGGCTGGTACTTCGACGGCCTGAACGCCGACGCCGTCACGCGGCGCATCGAACGGCACGACGGCGAGCGCGCCGACGACTTCGTCAAGCGCGTCGCGACGACGCTCGGCCATCAACCCGTCGCGACCGCGCGGCTGAGCTTCGACGCCCCCGGCGAACAGACGGCCGTCGCGCGCGACGCCGACGGCGACTACCATGCGACGGCCACGAGCGGCTTCGGCACATGGCTGTGGGCGGCGCGCCGCGACAGGCAGCACGGCTCGATGGGCGAATACCTCGCGCAGGACATCGTCACCGCGATCGTCGACGGCACCGAAACGAACGTCACGCGCCGCGACACCGTCGAAGTGCGCTCCGAAGCACATGAACACACGGCGCACATCGGCTCGCAGCTCATGGACACGATCTGGGTCAGTGGATTCCCCGACGACCACGGCAGCTGGAAGGGCGACGAGACGATCGGCGTCGGTGCCGACGAGGAACACGCGCAGGTGAGCGTCTGGTGGGCCGGCGACGGCGATGGTGGCGACGACGAGCAGTGGCGTCCGGCAGGGGACAAGCAGCCGCAGCCCGACGAGCACCACCGCCTCATCGGCGTCTGGGACTACGCGGCCGTCAACGGCGAACTGCGCGTCGGCGGGGGTGCGCCCGACGCGCACGGCGAGCCGGTCGACATCGTCGCCGAAGAGCCGGGCTGGTACGTCTTCGTCTGGAACTTCGCCGGCGACGATCGCGTCGCGCCCGCGGCGAGCTCGTACGCGGACAGCTGGGAACGCGTGCGCGTGCACGCGGAACCGGAGCCGGCGCTGACGCTGACGACGCAGGTCGACCATGCGAAGGTCAAGGTCGGCGAGCCGTTCCACGACGTCGCGACCGTACACGGCAACGTGCCCGAAGGCGCCGTCGTCGTCTTCGAGGCCTACGAGGCTGTCGACGAGGATGCGCAGCCCGGTAGGAACCGGCTGCTGCTCTCCGGTGCGCGGCAGCCGCTCGACCCGACGCTCGAGACGCAGCAGGCGACGAGCGATGAGGCGCGTTCGCCGACGGCCGGCCTCGTGTACTGGAAGGCGACGTTGCTCAGCCTCGACGGCGACATCCTCGCGACGCACGAGATCGGCGCGCCCGGAGAGGTCGTCGAGGTCGTCGAAGAGCCGCCGGCGTCCAGCCGCGCGCAGCCAAAGGAGCAGCATACGCGCAATCCGAGGCCGGCGCTCGCGGCGACCGGCGCGTCCGCGGCGGCGCCGTTGACGGTGACATGCATCCTGTGCGCGGCCGCGGGCGTCGCCGCAATCAGGATGCGCCATGATGCGAAGTGGCCGCCGCGCAAGCATTGAGCACAAGCGCCGAGCGCGCAGCCCGATGGCGGCCGCGGCTTCATACCGCGGCCGTCACGGCGCCTGCACGCTGTCGGATGGAATCGCCACCGGCACTCGCCGCAGGCTGTACGATACCGATGTACAACGGCGGCCGCGCCGGACGCGGCCAACGGCGTGGAGGAGATCAGGCAGTGAGCACAGGGCATCCGCAGCGCAAGACGGACAGCGACGCGCAGCTGGCGCCCACGTCGAAGTGGGTCCTGCGGTTCAACGTTGGGCAGGCGGCCCGACATCTGCTCTATGCGCTCGTGTGCGGCATACTGTGCGGATTCGG
Source organism: Bifidobacterium anseris (assembly GCF_002860345.1). Classification (GTDB taxonomy): domain Bacteria; phylum Actinomycetota; class Actinomycetes; order Actinomycetales; family Bifidobacteriaceae; genus Bifidobacterium; species Bifidobacterium anseris. The sequence continues at coordinate 42,645 of NZ_NMYC01000006.1, read as the reverse complement.
ATCGATCACGCTGTGCATCGTCGTCGACGGCGCGCGGCATGTCTTCGAACGCCTGCCGTGGCTCATCTGGCTGCTGCCGGTCATCGGCATCGCGCAACTGCTGCTGTACCGCTGGTGGAAGCTGCCGCTCGATCTGACGACGGACGCCGTCATCGAACGGATGCGCGGCGGCCACGAGATCAGCGGACTGCTCGCGCCGGGCATCCTCATCGCGAACGCGATGACAATCCTCGCCGGCGGCACCGTCGGCAAGGAGGCCGGCGCGATGCAGATGGGCGCGAGCCTCGGCACAACGATCGCGCGGCCCCTCAGGCTGCACAACGTCGTGCGTCGACCCAACCACGACGATACGCAGGACATGCATCTGTACGTCGCGGCGACCGGCATGGCCGCGACCTTCTCCGCGCTGTTCTTCGCGCCGCTCGGCTCGTGCATGCTCGTCCTCGAGCTCATGCGCTTCGCCGGGCTGCGCTACGTGTGCTCGATGCTCGTCGCATGCTTCGCCGGATTCGTCGTCGCGCGCCACTTCGGCATCGGCGATGTCATCACGAAGGTCGGCGTGCCACAACTGAACTGGCACGGCGTCGGCATGTGCGTCGTCATCGGCGTGGCGGCGGCGCTGTTCGGCAGTCTGTTCGCGATCGCAATCCGCCTCGTACAGGGCGTCACGAAGCGGATCCGGCGCAACTGCTATCTGTGGGTAGTCGTCGGAGGCTTGCTCGTCGCCGTGCTCGTGACGGCGTGCGGATGGACGCGCTTCACCGGTTCGGGAGGCACGCTGCTCAACGACGTGCTCCGGAGCCCGAACGTCTCCTTCGACTTCCTCATCAAGATGCTGCTGACGATCTTGTGCCTCGGATTCTGGTTCAAGGGCGGCGAGATCATGCCGTCGCTGTGCATCGGCGGCATGATCGGCTCGGCGTCGTTCGCGATGACCGGCGGCGACGCGCTGTTCGGCGCGGCGGTCGGCTCGATCTGCTTCCTCGCCGCATTCAACCGCTGCCCGCTCTCCGCGTTCCTGCTCGGCTGCGAGATCTTCGGATGGGCGGCGGCGCCGTTCCTCGCGATCGGTGTGTGCGTCGCATTCATGTTCGGCTATCCGGTCGGCATCTACGGTTCGGGCATCGACCTGCTCGCCCGCTCCGGCTGGAAGCAGTTCTTCCACGGCATGCGCCAAAGCGCATTGCGCAATGAGCATGAGAAGGACGCCGGATTCATCGACTTCGCGGTCGCGGCGGGATCGCAGATCCAACAGGTCGCGTCGACGGCGCAGCAGGCGGCGCGCAGGGAGGGCGAACAGTGGCGTCATGAGGTCAGCACGTGGCGCGGCAAAGGCCGCGCGGGCCGCCGACGGCGGGGATCGGACGGTACGGCAAGCGGCCGGGGAGGGACACACAAATAGCGATGAGCGAATAAATACGCTGAGCGCAAGCCTTCTCAGTATATGAGATACGCGACCTTAGAATCGGTGGTAATCATATCGCGATAACCACATCCCGATTGGAGGAAGACATGACAGATTCCACAGCTCAGGCCGCGGTCGCGCCAACGCAGAACCTGACGGATTCGCCTCACTACCTTGCTGAGGCGCTTATAAAGAACGGCATCAAGAACATGTACGGCGTCGTCGGCATCCCGGTCACCGATTTCGCGCGCATCGCGCAGGGCATGGGCATGCGCTTCATCGGCATGCGCCACGAGGAGGACGCGGTGAACGCGGCCGCCGCGGAAGGATTCCTGACCGGCCGTCCGGCCGTCGCGCTGACCGTCTCGGCGCCGGGCTTCCTCAACGGCCTCGCCGCGCTGCTCGAGGCCACCGAGAACGGCTACCCGGTCATCATGATCGGCGGCTCCTCGACGCGTCACGTCGTGGACATGCACGAGGGCGAATACGAAGGCCTCGACCAGATGAACTACGCGAAGGCGTTCTGCAAGGAATCGTTCCGCATCGACAAGATCGAGGACATCCCGCTCGCCGTCGCGCGCGCGATGCACATCGCATGCTCGGGCCGTCCGGGCGCCGTCTACATCGACTTCCCGGACGATGCGGTCGCCCAGACGATGGACAAGGACGATGCCGCGGCCAAGCTGTGGGTCGCGAACAACCCGGCTCCGGCGATGCCGCCGGCGCAGTCGTCGATCGACGACGCGCTCAAGCTGCTGAGCGAGGCGAAGAACCCGCTGATGATCGTCGGCAAGGGCGCCGCGCTCGCGCAGGCCGAGGACGAGATCCGCGCGTTCGTCGACAAGACCGACATCCCGTTCCAGCCGATGTCGATGGCCAAGGGCCTCATCCCGGACGACGATCCGCACTGCACGGCAAGCTGCCGCGGCCTCGCGCTGCGCACGGCCGACGTCGTGCTCGTCGTCGGCGCGCGCCTCAACTGGATGCTCAACTTCGGCCAGGGCAAGGAATGGAACCCGGACGTCAAGTTCATCCAGATCGACATCGATCCGGCCGAGATGGAGAACGCGCGTTCGATCGCCTGCCCGATCGTCGGCGACATCAAGTCCGCGATGACGATGCTCAACGCGGGCCTCGACAAGACCCCGTTCAAGGCCACCTCCGCATGGCTCGGCATGCTGCAGGCCGATGCGCAGAAGAACGACGAGAAGTTCGCCGCGCGCGTCAACTCCGGCAAGGTGCCGATGGGCCACTACGACGCGCTCGGCGCGATCAAGAAGGTCTACGACAAGAACAAGGACCTCATCCTGACGAACGAGGGCGCGAACACGCTCGACGACTGCCGCAACATCATCGACATCTACGAGCCGCGCCACCGTCTCGATTGCGGCACGTGGGGCGTCATGGGCTGCGCGGTCGGCTATTCGATCGGCGCCGCCGTCGCCACCGGCAAGCAGGTCCTGTACATTGGCGGCGACTCCGGATTCGGCTTCGACGGTATGGAGGTCGAGGTCGCCTGCCGTTACCACCTGCCGATCACCTTCGTCGTGCTCAACAACGGCGGCATCTACCGCGGCGACTTCGAGAACCTCGGCGCCGACGGCGATCCGTCGCCGCTGACGCTCACCTACGACGCGCACTACGAGAAGATGATCGAGGCCTTCGGCGGCACCGGCTACTACGCCACGACGCCGGACGAGGTTGAGCAGATGGTCGGCGAGGCCGTCGCCTCCGGCAAGCCGAGTTTCGTCCATGTGCAACTCGCTGACTACGCGGGCAAGGAATCGGGCCACATCGGCAACCTGAATCCGAAGCCGGTCGTCGGACCGCTCGCGACCTCCGAAGTGACGGCGAACCCGTACATCGAAGGTGCCCGTATGTGACGATGACGTCACCGCCGGCCAGGGCCGCCGGCCGCCGACCCCATGAGGGAGGACGGCGGCCCGCCGACCTGGCCGGCACCCGTCGTCCCCACCAGTCATGGCCGGTGCACGCCGCGCGACGCATCGGCATACCAAGAGAAGAAAGCATCCATCATGGGAAAAATACTCATCGATGACATCGTCCCGATCATCGTCATCATGGCGTTGGGCTATGTCTGCGGCAAATTCAGCTACTTCGACGATGATCAGCGTCAGGGCCTCAACAAGCTCGTGCTGAACATCGCGCTGCCGGCCGCGTTGTTCATCTCGATCGTCAAGGCAACGCGCGAAATGCTCGCGCAGGACGTCGTCCTGACCGTGCTCGGCTTCGTGGGCATCATCGTGATGTTCATGCTCAGCTACTATCTGTGCCGTCTGATGTTCCATCGCAGCATCCAGGAGGCGGCCGTCTGCGCGTTGATCGCCGGCTCGCCGACGATCGGCTTCCTCGGATTCGCCGTGCTCGATCCGATCTACGGCGACACCGTCTCGACGAACCTCGTCATCGCGATCATCTCGATCGTCGTCAACGCCGTCACGATCCCGATCGGCATGTATCTGATCAACGTCGGACAGGCGAAGGACCGCGCGCGCCTGTCGGCCGCGACCGTCGCCAACTCGAAGGGCGACGTCAAGGTCGCCTCCGCGTCCGCGAAGACGCCGGCCATCGTCGCCACGAAGGACGACGAGGCCGTCGATCCGGCGAAGGACGCGACGAAGGACCGCAACGCCGAGGTCATGGTCTCGAAGTCCTCGAACAAGGGCAAGAAGAAGAACCAGAACCTCGAGGCGCTCATCAACGCGCTCAAGCAGCCGGTCTGCTGGGCCCCGCTGCTCGCCATCGTCATCGTGCTCGTCGGCATCCGCATCCCGGATGCGGCCGCGCCGACTTTCGACCTCATCGCGAAGGCCAACTCCGGCGTCGCGGTGCTCGCCGCCGGCCTCGCGCTGTCCACCGTGAAGTTCTCGCTCGGCTGGGAGACGATCTGGAACACGTTCTACCGCCTCATCCTGACCCCTGCCGCGTTCCTCGGCGTGGGCCTGCTGTGCGGCATGGGCTCCAATGTGAACAAGCTCTCGATGCTCGTGCTCGCCGTCGCGCTGCCGCCGGCGTTCTCCGGCATCATCATCTCGAGCCGCTACAACATCTACGTCAAGGAAGGCGCCTCGACGACCGCGGTCTCCACCGTCGTCTTCGCCGTCACCTGCCTGCTGTGGATCTGGCTCGTGCCGCTGTGCTGCCACTGATGCGTTGCCGTTTCTGACGGCTTCGCGCACGTGCACTGCAAGGGAATCCGCTTCGGCGGGTTCCCTCTTTTTATGTATGTATTCTATTCTTCGTCGACCGCCATGTATGTTCGCCGTTGATTGGCGTTCGTCGTTGATTGACGACAGCTGATTGGTACGCAGTTGACGCAAACAGAAGGAGCCCCGGAAGCGTTCGCTTCCGGGGCTCCTTCTAGGACCGGGCGTTCTGCCCGGCGTGGGACTCAGGCCTGCGCCGGTGCGGCGGTCAGGTCGGCCTTGACGCCGTCGTTGGAGCCGATGACGCCCTTGGCGGCGAGGTCCTTGATCTGGTCCTCGGTATAGCCGAGGGCGGTGAGGATCTCCTCGTTGTTCTCGCCGAGCTTCGGTGCGCGCTGGTAGTCAGGCGCGTAGTTGCTCATCGTGAACGGCAGGCCGATCGTCTTGAACTTGCCGCGGGCATCGCCCTGATCGATCGTGATCAGCGTGCCGTCCTCGTTGAGGTCCGGATCGTTCTCGAGCTCGTTCCAGTCGAGCACCGGGCCGACCGGGACGCCCTTGGCGCCGAGTTCCTTGGTGAGCGTGTACTTGTCGTACTGCATCGTGTACTCTTCGACGCGCTTGTACACCTCCTGCTTATGCTCGTCGCGCGCGTTCGGCGTGCTGAACTTCGGATCGGTGAGCCAATCCTGGAAGCCCAGCGCGTTGCAGAAGTTCTCGAAGCCCTTCTGCGACTGCTGGATGACGATGTAGACGTAGGCGTTCGGGTCGGTCTCCCAGCCCTTCGCGCGGTAGCACCAGCCGAGCACGAGGCCGCCCTCGGCGTTGGCCGCACGCGGAATCGCCTTGCCGAACTTGTAGCCCGGATAGCAGTCGTAGTAGGAGAGCTGATGCAGATGGTCGAGGATGAGCTGGTCGCGCAGCTTGATGCGGCACAGGTTGAGCACGGCGTTCTGCATCGACTGATAGACGAAGACGCCTTCGCCGGTGCGTTCGCGCTGCAGCAGCGCGGTGAGGATCGCGATCGTCAGATGCATGCCAGTGTTCGAATCGCCGAGTGCGGCGCCGGACTGCGTCGGGATGTTCTTGTCGCCTTCCCACCAGCCGGTCGTCGAGGCGGCGCCGCCCGCGCACTGCGCGACCGGCTCGAAGGCCTTGACATGCTCGAAGCGGCTGCCCTGATTGAAGCCTTTGAGGGAGGCCATGATGCATTTCGGGTTAATCTGATGGACCTCGTCCCAGCCGAAGCCGAGCTTCTCGACATCGCCCGGGCCGATGTTCTCGACGAAGACGTCGGCGTCCTTGAGCAGGTCGGTGAGGATCTGCTTGCCTTCCGGCGTCTTCATGTCGAGCGTGATCGACTTCTTGTTGGCATTGAGCTGCAGGAAGTACAGCGAATAGGAGCCGTCAACATCGTTCATCTCGTTACGGGTCGGGTCGCCGCCGTGGACCTTCTCCAGCTTGATGACCTCTGCGCCGAGCCACGCAAGGATCTGCGTGCAGGACGGGCCCGACTGCACCTGCGTCCAATCGATGACCTTGATGCCTGCAAGCGGCGCGGTATTGGTTGCCTCTGTCATATGGCCTCCTTTGTTATATAGCCAATCGTGCATTCAATATACGCATCTGTGCTTGCACGTTTTCTCTGATTCAGCTACTGGTCGTAAGGGTTCCGCCAGAGGACGATTTTGCTATGGGCCTGTTGCGGTGACGGCGCCGACGGCTGTGCCGGCATAATGCAAAAGACCGGAGATCCGTGGATCTCCGGTCTTGTCAGTAGCGGGGCAAGGATTTGAACCTTGGACCTCTGGGTTATGAGCCCAGCGAGCTACCGAGCTGCTCCACCCCGCGTCGGCTGTTTTGCACAGCTCTCACCAATATACACGCATGAATCCGCATGTCAATCATCGGCGTGTCGCAGCGGTTGCGCGGTGGTGATCGGCGTTTTGTTATGCCGTGCGCACATAATAGGAAACTATGCCTATCAAAATTCCCGAAGGCCTTCCGGCGCGCGACATTCTCGACTCCGAACGCATTTTCGCGCTCGAGAAACCTGAGGCGGAGCGCCAGCGTGTGCGTCCGCTCAAGATGGTCATCCTCAATCTGATGCCGAAGAAGATCGAGACGGAGACGCAGCTGCTGCGGCTGATTTCGAAGTCGCCGCTGCAGGTGGACATCGATTTCATGAAGACGGGCACGCACGAGTCGACGCATGTGAGCGCCGACCATCTCGTCAAATTCTACGAACCGCCGGAGTCCTTCGCCGACAACTACTATGACGGTCTCATCGTCACCGGCGCGCCGGTCGAGCATCTGCCCTTCGAACAGGTCGACTACTGGGATGAGTTCAAGCGGATCCTCGACTGGGCCGCGAGTCACGTGTTCTCGACGATGTATCTGTGCTGGGGTGCGATGGGTGCGCTCAACCATCGCTACGGCGTACGCAAGATCGACCTTCCGGAGAAGATCTTCGGCGTCTTCCCGCAGTATCTGCAAGACGAATACTGCTTCCTGACGAACGGTTTCGACGAGATCGCGCTGCAGCCGCATTCGCGTGTCGCCGCCGTCGACGAGCGCGATGTGGCCGCCAATCCTGAGCTGCAGGTGCTCACATGGGGGCCCCAGACCGGCCCCGGCCTCATCGCGACGCGCGACTTCTCCGAGGTGTTCGCGCTCGGCCACTGGGAGTACGGCAAATACACGCTCGCTGAGGAGTACCGCCGCGACATGGATCGCGGCCTCGACAACGTGCCGTTTCCGACCAACTACTTCCCGAACGACGACCCGACGATCGAACCGTTGTTCTCGTGGCGCGCGCACGCGAATCTGCTGTGGCGCAACTGGCTCAACTGGGTCTACCAGATGACGCCGTACGACCTGACCGAGGTGCCGCAGCTGCGTGCGCAGCGGCGCCCCGGCACCGACCACGTCGTGCGTCACGCGCCGAGCTCGCCGCGTCAGGACGGGTTCCGGCCGTTCCTCGACGACGGCTACGGCCTCATCGTGCCACGCGATTGAGCCGGTGCGCGTCGGCTGCCACTGTGATGTGTGATACAGATCGGGCCCCGCGTGTCGCGACGCTGAGGGCTGGGAGGACTGCGACCCCATAAACCCTATGAAACGACGGCGTTTTGACGCGAAGGGGACGTGAGGGCGCATGAATCGTCGATGTCCACTATCAGGCCAATAATCGCCGTCAGTGGAAAGAAAGTTCCGAATACGCTTCACGGCGCCGAGGTGGCCATCACCCCGGCGCATGAGCACCGGCGCATAAGGAAGACGAGGGAAGAGGACGTCGTAGAGCGCGCGCGTGATAGCGCATGACGCGCATGTTCGCACGCTGCTGAAACGACGTCGGCATATCGGCGCAACGCCGCCGATGCGGTAATCTCGCCGTCACATACGCGGTACGTAGTGGACATTAGTCGGACTACACTGTCATCAGACAATTCGTAACATCAGGAGGCATGAATGGTTGATGCATTCGCCGCAGGCGCCGTCACGCTCGCAGAGTCGTCGATGCATATGCCGAGCATCGACGACTTCCTTCCTCCGGAGATCCTGTTCCAGGGCACTCCGTTCGCGATCAACCGCATCATCCTTGTGCGCATCCTCGCCACGATCATCCTGATGCTCGTGCTGGGCATCACGGCGGCGCGCGCGAAGCTTGTGCCGGGACGTTGGCAGAGCGCCGTCGAATGGATCGTCAACTTCACGAAGACGGACATCGTCTATCAGGTCATGGGCGAGGCGCGCGGCAAGCGCTACGTGCCGATGATCACGACCGTGTTTCTTACGCTGCTCGTCTTCAACCTGTGCGGCGAGGTCCCCGGCATGAACATCGCGGCAAGCGCGACGATCACGTTGCCGCTCGTGTTCGCGATGTGGTGCTTCGTCCAGTATTGGATCGCCGGCATCCGCGAGAAGGGGCTCGGTCACTTCCTGCGCGACGAGCTGTTCCCGAAGGGCGTCCCGTGGCCGATCTACATCCTGCTTTCGCCGATTCAGCTGCTTGAGCTGCTCGTCATCCGTCCGTTCTCGCTGACGATTCGACTCTTCGCGAACATGGTCTCCGGCCACCTCATCCTCGCACTGTGCCTTTCGGCGACGCAGTACTTCCTCATCGACGTTGTGAATAAGGTGATGATGCCCTTCGGCGTCGTGACCTTCGCCGCAGGCATGTTCATGTACCTGTTCGAGGTGTTGGTGAGCTGCCTGCAGGCCTACATCTTCGCGATCCTGACGACCGCGTACATCAATATGAGCTATCCGGAGATCGACTGACCGCCGGCATGATTTTGTTGCATTAAGCAATGAACCAGAAAGGAAACAACCATGGATATCGTTACCCTCGCTGAGGTTGCGGGCAACCTGAACGTCGTCGGCTACGGTCTTGCCGCCATCGGACCTGGCATCGGTCTGGGCATCCTGATTGGCAAGACGATCGAGAGCACCGCGCGCCAGCCCGAGCTGGGTGGCCGTCTGCAGACGCTGATGTTCCTGGGTCTGGCGTTCGTCGAGGTCCTCGCGCTGCTCGGCTTCGTCGCGGCGTTCATCTTCCAGTGATCCGAGTCGAGTAGCAACCCGAATCATCACTCGAGGACATGAAAGGAGGAGAACGAATCATGGACATGGCGGAAAACGACGGCATCCAGCTGTTCCTTCCCGAAACCTATGACATCGTCTGGTCACTGATCATCCTGATCATCGTGGCCGCGTTCTTCTACAAGTTCTTCCTGCCGAAGTTCCAGTCCATATTCGATGAGCGCGCCGCCAAGATCGAAGGTGGCCTCGCCAAGGCGGAACAGGCTCAGAAAGACGCCGAGGAAGCCAAGAAGAAGTACCAGGCGCAGCTGAGCACCGCCCGCGTCGAGGCATCGAAGATCCGCGACGACGCGCGCGCCGAGGCGTCGCACATCATCTCCGATGCACGTTCGCGCGCCGAGACCGAGGCCGCGCAGATCACCGCCAACGCCGAGCGTTCGCTCGAATCGCAGCAGCAGAAGGCGATGGTCAGTCTCAAGGGCGAAGTCGGCACGATCGCCACGTCGCTCGCGGGCAAGATCCTGCAGACACAGCTTCAGGATCCAACGGTCCAGTCGGACATGCTCGACAAGATGATCGCCGATCTGGAACAGTCCGAAGACAACAAGTAGCACGTATCTGCAAGGAGGGAGGTGACAGTTGCAAGGAGAAGCATCACGAGTGGCCGATCGCGAATCGCGCGACTCATTCGCCAAGAGGCTCAGCGCCTCGGGCGATGACGCGTGGGAGATCGGCAACGAACTGTTCACGATCACGTTCGTGCTCGACAAGAACCCGCGCCTGCAGCGCGCGCTGACCGATCCGGGCCGTCCGACCGAGGACAAGGTCCGCCTGCTCAACGAGCTGTTCGGCGGCAAGGTCCTTGACATGACGATGGCGATCCTCGTCGATCTCGTCGGCCGCAGCTGGAGCCGCGCCCATGACATCGACAACGCCGTGGAGGACTTCGCGGTGGACGCGATGATGTATCAGGCGGACAAGGACGGCAAGACGCTGCAGGTGTCGATCCAGCTCGCGCAGCTGCAGTCGGCACTGCTCAACCTGCCTGTCGTGCGTGCGGACCTTTCCGACGACGACGGACCGCTTGAGGCGCGCTACGACCTGCTGCACGCCCTCATCGACGACGCCCACTTCGACCGCATCACCGTGCGTCTCGCCGAGCACAGCACGCGCAATCCGCGCAACCGCCGGTATCTCGAGACGATCCAGTGGCTCATCAACAAGTTCTCTCGCCATATGGGGGAGTCGATGGTCACGGTGACGGCAGCGACCGAGCTGAGTGACGCGCAGATCGAACGGCTCGTGAAGATCTACACGAAGAAGGTCGGCCGTCCGGTGCACATCCACCTTGTCGTGGACAGGAACGTCATCGGCGGCATGCGCGTGCAGGTCGGCGACGAGGTGACCGACAACACCGTCGTCGCGCAGCTGCAGGCGCTCAGGCGCAAAGTGAAGGCGGGCACCGCCGAGTGACATGGACGGCGCAAGCCCCATGTCCCACGGGTCCGTACGCAGGACCCACACGAATGTATACACAACAATAAGGAGTGATCATGGCAGAACTGACCATTGATCCCGCCACGATACGCAAGGCGCTCGATGATTTCGTCGAGGCGTACACGCCGTCGGAGACGCCGACCCAGGAGGTCGGCCATGTCGCGACGGCCGGCGACGGCATTGCGCATGTGACGGGACTGCCTGGTTGCATGGCCAACGAGCTGCTGACCTTTGAGGACGGCACCCTTGGTCTGGCGTTCAACCTTGACGCCCGCGAGATCGGCGTGGTTATCCTCGGCGATTTCGTCGGCATCGAGGAAGGCCAGGAGGTCCGCCGTACCGGAGAGGTGCTTTCCGTGCCGGTCGGTGACGGATTCCTCGGCCGCGTCGTGGACCCGCTGGGCAACCCGATTGACGGCCTGGGCGAGATCAAGAGCGAAGGACGCCGCATTCTCGAGGCGCAGGCCCCCGACGTCATGCACCGCCACCCGGTCGACGAGCCGATGTCCACCGGCCTTAAGGCGATCGACGCGATGACGCCGATTGGCCGCGGCCAGCGTCAGCTCATCATCGGCGACCGCCAGACCGGCAAGACAGCCATCGCAATCGACACGATCATCAACCAGAAGGCGAACTGGGAATCCGGCGACCCGAAGAAGCAGGTGCGCTGCATCTACGTGGCCATCGGCCAGAAGGGCTCGACGATCGCCTCCGTCAAGCAGAGCCTCGAAGAGGCCGGCGCGATGGAGTACACGACGATCGTCGCGTCCCCGGCATCGGATTCCGCGGGCTTCAAGTACATCGCGCCGTACACCGGTTCGGCCATCGGCCAGCACTGGATGTACAACGGCAAGGACGTCCTCATCGTCTTCGACGACCTGTCGAAGCAGGCTGAGGCGTACCGTTCGATCTCGCTGCTGCTGCGTCGCCCGCCGGGACGTGAAGCGTACCCTGGCGACGTCTTCTACCTGCACTCCCGCCTGCTGGAACGCTGCGCACGCGTCTCCGACGATCTGGGTGGCGGTTCGATGACTGGTCTGCCGATCGTCGAGACGAAGGCGAACGACGTCTCCGCGTACATTCCGACGAACGTGATTTCGATCACCGACGGACAGATCTTCCTGCAGTCCGATCTCTTCAACGCCGGCCAGCGTCCCGCTGTGGACGTCGGCATCTCCGTCTCCCGTGTCGGCGGCGCGGCGCAGACGAAGGCGCTCAAGAAGGTCTCCGGCACGCTGAAGATCTCGCTGGCGCGCTACCGTTCGCTCGAGTCCTTCGCGATGTTCGCGTCCGATCTGGACGCCGCGTCGAAGGCCCAGCTCAACCGTGGCGCACGCCTGACCGAGCTGCTCAAGCAGCCGCAGTTCTCCCCGTTCTCGATGGAGCAGGAGGTCGTCTCCGTGTGGGCCGGCACCCATGGCAAGCTCGACGATCTCGAGGTCGTCGACGTGCTGCCCTTCGAGAAGGGACTGCTCGAGTACCTCGACCGCAACACCGACATCCTCAAGACGATCCACGACACCGGCGATTTCACCTCGGAGACCGAGGCGGCGCTCGATAAGGCAGTGGACGCCTTCCGTGAGACCTATGTGACGAAGGCCGGCAAGCCGCTCGTCGACAAGAAGCCGACGCCGAAGGGCGTCACTCCGGTCGATCAGGAGCAGATCAAGGCCCAGGGCCGCAAGGCCAAGGACGCCGAAGCGCAGGAAAAGAAGTAACCTATGGGATCGCAACTCGCATTAAAGGGCAGGATCGCCTCCACGGGTTCGTTGGAGAAGATCTTCAACGCCCAGGAGATGATCGCGGCTTCGCATATCGCGCAGGCCCGTGAGGTGGCGCTCAACGCGAAGCCATACACCGATGCGATTTTCGATGCCGTCCAGACACTGGTATCCCACTCCCATATCTCACATCCGATCGTCAAGAAGGAGGGCGACAACCCCCGCGTTGCCGTCCTCGCCCTGACGGCGGACCGTGGCATGGCCGGAGCGTACACTTCATCGATCATCCGCGAAACCGAGGATCTGCTGGCACGTCTCGACGAGGCCGGCAAGGAGCCGGAACTGTTCGTCTATGGTCGCCGCGGTGTTTCGTACTACAAGTACCGCAACCGCCCGCTCGCACAGACCTGGGAAGGCGATACCGAGAGGCCTGGCGTCGAAGTCGCCGACGCGATCTCCCGCGCGCTGTTGGACGCGTATATGCTTCCCGCCGACCAGGGCGGCGTATCCGAGCTGTACATCGTCTACACCGAGTTCATCAACATGGTCGTGCAGAAAGTGCGCGTGCTGCGCATGCTGCCGGTCGAGATCATCGAGGACAAGGACGCGCAGCGTCCCGATCCGACAGCGACGACGGCGATGCCGCTGTACGCCTTCGAACCGAGCCTCGACGAGGTGCTCGACGCCGTGCTGCCGAAGTATGTGCGCTCGCGCATCCACGAGTGCCTGCTCGAGGCGGCCGCCTCCGAGGTGGCCTGCCGACAGAACGCCATGCACACGGCCACCGAGAACGCGCGCGAACTGATTAACGACCTGACCCGCAAGCTCAACGCATCGCGCCAGGCATCGATCACCCAGGAACTTACCGAAATCATCGGCAGCGCCGATGCATTGAACAAGAAGGAAGAGTAGGAACGCGAAATGGCTGAGAAACAGACCACTGCGGCCGCCGATACCGCCGCGGAGCCAATCGTCGGTCATGTGACGCGTATTCAGGGATCGGTCATCGACGTTGAGTTCCCTGTCGGTCACATGCCGGACATCTACAACGCGCTGAAGGTCGAGATCAAGCAGATGGGCCAGCAGGAGGAGGGCGAGGTCAAGGACGTCGTCATCACCCTCGAGGTCGAGCAGCATCTGGGCGATTCGACGGCGCGCTGCGTGGCCCTCAAGTCGACCGACGGCCTCGTGCGCGGCGCTGAGGTGCGTGACACCGGCGGCCCGATCGAGGTGCCGGTCGGCGATGTGACGAAGGGCCATGTCTTCGACGTCGCCGGCAACATCCTCAACAAGAAGCCGGGCGAGAAGATCGTCATCAAGGAACGTTGGCCGATCCACCGCAATCCGCCGGCCTTCGACCAGCTGGAATCGAAGACGCAGATGTTCGAAACGGGCATCAAGGTCATCGATCTGCTCACGCCGTATGTGCAGGGCGGCAAGATCGGCCTGTTCGGCGGCGCGGGCGTCGGCAAGACCGTCCTCATCCAGGAGATGATCCAGCGCGTGGCGCAGAACCACGGCGGCGTCTCCGTATTCGCCGGCGTCGGCGAACGCACCCGTGAGGGCAACGATCTGATCGGCGAGATGGACGAGGCAGGCGTGCTCGAGAAGACCGCGCTCGTCTTCGGCCAGATGGATGAGCAGCCGGGCACCCGTCTGCGCGTCCCGCTGACCGCACTGACGATGGCGGAGTACTTCCGCGACGTCGAAAACCAGGACGTGCTGCTGTTCATCGACAACATCTTCCGCTTCACGCAGGCGGGTTCCGAGGTCTCGACGCTGCTCGGCCGTATGCCTTCCGCAGTCGGCTACCAGCCGAACCTCGCCGATGAGATGGGCGCGCTCCAGGAGCGCATCACGTCGACGCGCGGCCACTCGATCACGTCGCTGCAGGCGATTTACGTCCCTGCTGACGATTACACCGACCCGGCGCCGGCGACGACCTTCGCCCACCTCGACGCGACGACCGAGCTTTCACGTGACATCGCGTCGAAGGGCATCTACCCGGCCGTCGACCCGCTGTCCTCGACCTCGCGAATCCTCGACCCGCGCTACGTCGGCCAGGCGCACTACGACTGCGCGAACCGTGTCAAGGCGATCCTGCAGCGCAACAAGGAACTGCAGGACATCATCGCCCTGATTGGCATCGACGAGCTCGGCGAAGAGGACAAGATGATCGTCAACCGCGCGCGCAAGATCGAGCAGTTCCTCGGCCAGAACTTCTATGTCGCTGAAAAGTTCACCGGCGTCCCGGGTTCCTACGTGCCGGCGGAGGAGACGATCGAGGCGTTCACGCGCATCTGCGACGGCGTCTACGACAACGTTCCGGAGCAGGCATTCTCGGGCATCGGCGGCATCGACGACCTCGAGAAGAAGTGGCACAAGATGCAGAAGGAATACGGTGAGTGATCATGGCCGGCGCGACGATGGACGTGAATATCGTCTCCGCTGACCATCCGGTCTGGAGCGGCGTGGCGAAGTCCGTGCTCGTGCCCGCCTACGCGGGCGGCATGGGCATCCTGCCGGGCCACGAGCCGGTGCTCTCCGTCATCCAGGAGGGCCCGCTCGTCATCACCGAGCCGGACGGCACGAAGCATTCCTTCGAGGTGACCGACGGATTCATCTCCTTCGACTCGAACAGGCTGACCGTCGTCGTCGAGCATGGCCGTACGATGGCGAACCAGCCGATCGACGAGACCGGCATCCAGTGACCGTCAGCGACCTTCACGTCGCGAAGGGCCCCGGATTCCACGTTTGTACGTGGAATCCGGGGCCCTTCACTGTTTGTTGTAGTGCCGCTGCCGTTGTGCGCTTCGGTGGCGCGCGGTATCGTGGTGCCTCATGCGAATCATTGTTGCCGACTGCAGTGCGGAATACACCGGACGACTTCAGGCGACGCTGCCGCTCGCGCGCCGCGTCCTGCTGATCAAAGCGGACAACAGCCTGCTCATCTTCTCCGAACTCGGCTCATACAAGCCGCTCAACTGGATGGCGGCGCCGTGCACAATCAAGGACATCACGCCGAAGGACGCCGACGATGATGCCATGACGCCGGCACCTCAGAAGGTCATCCGCGCGTGCGCGACGAAATCGAACGACGTTCTCGAAGTCACGTTGCAGCACATCTACTCCGACGAAACCTACGACCTCGGAGAGGATCCGGGACTGAAGAAGGACGGCGTCGAGGACCATCTGCAGCGTTATCTCGCCGAACAGATCGAACGCATCGGCAAGGGCGCCAAGCTCGTGCGGCGCGAATACCCGACGCCGATCGGCCCTGTCGACATCATGGCGGTCGATGCCGAAGGCATGCACGTCGCGATCGAAATCAAACGGCACGGCGGCATCGACGGCGTCGAGCAGCTCACACGGTATTGCGAACTGCTCAACCGTGACCCGCTCATCGCGCCGGTGCGCGGCATCTTCGCGGCGCAGACGATCGCCCCGCAGGCGCGCACGCTCGCTGCGGACCGCGGATTCGAATGCCTGATTCTCGACTACGACGACATGCGCGGCGCCGACGACGACTCACTGCGGCTGTTCTGAACGCCGTCGCGGCGCACACGCACACCCGTGCAAAAACGGCGGTGGCCGCCATCCCCAGCCCGGGGAGGCGGCCACCGCCGATTTTGCTGTTTCGATGTACGATCGAGCGTCCGTCAGTACTTCGCGAGGATGTCGACGACGAAGACGAGCGTCGAATTCGCCGGGATCTCGCCCTGCTCCTGATCGCCGTAACCGAGGTCCGGCGGCACGACGAGCAGCACCTGCGAGCCGACCGTCTGGCCGACAAGGCCCTCCTGCCAGCCCTTGATCATGTTGGAGAGCACGGCGTCGAAGGTCTGGTTGCGGTCCCACGACGAATCGAACTGCTTGCCGTCGAGCGTCCAGCCGGTGTAGTTGACGACGGCCGCATAGGTGTTCTCATCGATCTTCGGGCCGTCGCCCTTGATGAGCGGCTGCACGACGAGCTTGTCCGAACCCTTGTAGCCGTTCATGTCGATCGACGGCTTGCCGGCGGAGTCCAACGTGACCTTCGGCAGATCGGACGGGATGTCCTTGACCTGCTCGCCCTCGGCCTTCGTATAGTCCTTCGACTGCGAAACCGGCGTCATGATAAGCATGTACGCGTTGTCATCGCCGGAGCCGTCGTTGATGCCGATGCCGATCGTCGTATTGAGCTTCTTGCCCTTGAACGTCGTGTTCGCGATCTGCGCGAGCGTCGCGCTCTCCACACTGGTGACGCCGTTCTCGGGATTGAAGACGAGCGAGCAGTCGGGTACGTTCTGTTCCCACGTCGTGGCGACCTCCTCGCCGGAGCTCGCGCTGTACTGCGTGAGCTGCGCGCAGATGCGGTCGCCGCTCTTCATCGCGTCGCCGTCGCCTTCCTGCAGCACTGCGACGCTGTTGTTCTCGATCTTGAGCCCCTTCTTGAACTCGACCTTCGGCTTCTTGCCCGGAGTGCCCGTCAGCTTGACGCCCTCGAGCTTCGGCAGCTTCGCGCTTGCGGACGAGCTCGACGAGGCGCTCGCCGAACCGTCCGGCGAGCCCGAACCGCAGGCCGCCATGCTTACGCACAAAGCGAGCGCGCCGACGACTGATGCGGCGCGTGTGATAGAAGTTACTAGAGAAGTATGTTGCATAGCCACCACAGTAACGCCTCTGCCCGATTTATCCGTCCGGATGGTAAGGGAGTTGTGAAGGGCCGCGACTTGTAGAATGGATACGTGATGAACGACGGTCAAGAAGAAGAAACGCGTGTGCCGCGCAGGCATCCGGTGCCTTCCCGGCATGCGAAGATCATGCGTGGCATCGTGACGCCGATTTTCGGCCTGCTCGCCGTGACCTGCATCGTGTTCGGCATCCTCAACCAGACGATCTGGAAGCCGAGCAAGGACGTCACGGCCCTCGCGCACGTGGACGGCACGCGCTACGCGGTCATCGACCCGGGTGTGCTCGACCTCGTTGACAAGAGCGTGCAGATCCGCGTCGACGCCGCCTCCGTCGAGCCGCCGGCCGCGACCACCGCAGATGACACGGCCGCGAACAATGACGCGAACGCCAATGACGGCAATACGGACGCGGCCAACGAACCGCAGACGTGCATCGCAATCGGCAGCCCGAAGGACGCCTCCGGATGGCTCGCCGGCGAATCGTACATCCGTGTGACCGGGCTCGACAGCTGGAGCGCGCTGTCGACGGTCGCCGAAAAGGCGCACGGCAACGCCTCCACTTCGCGCCAGCAGGTCGCCTTCGCCGATTCTGACATGTGGGCGGACACGGCGTGCGGCAAGACGAGCGCGGCGCTGCGGCTGCCCGATGCGAAGGCAACGCAGGTCGCGATCATCGATTTTGGCGGCAACGCGTCAGACGCCACGATCAGCATGCACTGGGTGCGCCAGAGCGTGCCGGACTTCGCACTGCCGTGGTATTTCGCCGGCGGCCTGTGCGTCGTTCTGGCGATCCTCTCGGCGTCGGTCTTCGCGATGGATCCGGCCACGCGCCGCAACCGCTTCGCCAAGGTCATCAAGCCGCGCAAGGAGAAGGAGCCGGTCGAGGAGACGACGACGACGATCGCCGC
This sequence comes from Bifidobacterium anseris, assembly GCF_002860345.1. Lineage (GTDB taxonomy): Bacteria > Actinomycetota > Actinomycetes > Actinomycetales > Bifidobacteriaceae > Bifidobacterium > Bifidobacterium anseris. The sequence continues at coordinate 24,729 of NZ_NMYC01000006.1, read as the reverse complement.
CGCCGTCGCCGGCACCTTCGCCAGCATGAAGCCGCGCAAACGCACGAAGGCCGCGAACGGCAAGCCGCGCGGACGCCACGGGCGCCATGCGGGTGCCGCCGCGGCAGAGACGGACGAAACGCCGCAGATCATCGATCCGACGTCGCGCAACCTCGTCGCCGAACAGGCGCGCCGCGCGGACGCCGAGGACGGCGGCGAGCCGCGCAGCACGACGTCGTCGGCCGCGTCCGACGAGGCGACGTCGGTCATCACGCCGGAGGAGCTGCAGGCCTACTTCGCGCGCCTCGTGCGTGAGGAGACCGGCTCGATTCCGGTCGTATCGGCGGAGACGACGGAGACGACGACTGAATCTGCAGAGAGTGCAGAGCCGGCGGCGGAGTCTGCGGAGACTGCGGAAACTGCAGAGACCACTGAGACGACGACGGAGACCACGGAGTCGGACGATGACGGCACGGGACAGGTCTCGGTGACCGTCGAATCGGCTGAATCGGCTGAATCGGACGGCGATACTGACGCCGAAACGACCGCCGACACGGACAATGAATCGGACGACAATGCGACCGCCGACGACGAAACGGACGCGGACACCGACGCAGACGCCGACGCGGACATGAACAACAAGGAGAACGACTGATGACACGACGTTCACTGACCGCAGCCACGGCTGCCGTGCTGGCGCTCGGCATGACGTGCGCGCTCGGCGCATGCGAGGGAACGGTGCCGACGGTGAACGCGCCCACATCGGCCGCGTCCGCGACGCCCGACCTGACCGAAGCGCAGGAACAGCGCATCCGCGCGGGACTGCTCGCCACGATCAAGGAGTGCAACGACACGAAGGATCCGGCGAACCTCGCGCAGGCGATGAGCGGGCCGGAACTCGAAATCCGCACGAGCGAACTCAAGGTCGCCCAGAAGAACGGCAAGCTCGACCCGAAGACGACGATCCCGGACGATCTGACGCAAACCGTCATCCCGACCGACAACGGCTGGCCGCGCGCCGTGTTCTCGATCACGACGACAACCGAGGACCAGCAGTCGGAGCGTTTGCTCGTGTTCACGCAGGGCGACGCGCGCGAAAACTACCGTCTATGGGGCGTCACACGCTTGTTCCAGGGGGCGAAGATGCCGAAGTTCACGGTGCCGTCAATCGGCTCGCAGATGGGTCATGAGGACGACGGCAACCTCGTCATGACGCCGAAGGAAGCCGTCACGCGCTACGCCGACGTGCTGCAGAACGGCACGAAGAGCCAGTACGCGAACGATTTCGGCGACGACTACTTCCGCGACAACCTCACGCAGCTGTCCGCGACGGTGCAGCAGGGCATGGAACGCAACAAGGGCACGCAGGAGCAGACCTTCACGCCGGTCGACGGACAGATGCAGATCATGCGCTCGTCGGACGGCGGCGACCTCGTCGTCGCGCAGATCGACTCGGTGTGGACACGCGCCGCCGGCGAAGGCCGCGAATCGCAGCCGGCGTCGGACGCCGAACGTGCGATTTTCGCGGACGGCAAGGCGACGAGCACGATGAAGGCGACCTATGTCAACGTCGTCGCCATCTACGTCCCGCCGGCGAAATCGGGACAGAAGGTGCAGGCGGTCGGCGCCGAACGGCAGGTCGTCAAGGTTGAAGCCGTCTGACGGCCGTACGTAAAGACTTACGAAAAGAGGCAAACAATCATGGCACAGGATTTCAAGCCGGGCATCTCCCTCGCGGGAGCCGTCGATCTTGAATCGCTCAAACATCAGACGAAAGCGGAGCCGGGACAGGCGGGCGGCGCACCCGCGGCCGGCGGCTACGTCATCGACGTGACCGAACGCAACTTTCAGGCGACCGTCGAATCGTCGACGACGTTCCCGATCGTGCTGCTGCTGTGGGTCGAGACGGACGACCGCTGCTTCCCGATGGCGCGCGCGCTCGGCGACGCAATCAACGGCATGAACGGCCAGCTGCAGCTCGCGCGCGTCGACGTCGCGAAGGATCCGGCGATCGCACAGGCCTTCGGCGTGCAGGGTGCGCCGGCGCTGTTCGCGCTCATCGCAGGACGTCCGATGCCGATCATCGAGGGACTGCCGACCGATGACGAACTCCAGCAGATCACGACGCATGTGCTGCCGCAGCTCGTGCAGGTCGCCGCGCAGGCTGGCGTGACCGGCACCGCACCGTACGTCGAGCCGGCCGCCGCCGACGACGCGAAGCCCGCGGAGACGCAGGTGCCGCCGGCACACGCCGAAGCGCACCGCCTCGCGCAGGAAGGCGACTACGCCGGCGCGGCCGCCGCCTACGAGCAGGTGCTCGAAGCCGACCCGTCCGACGAACTCGCGCGCCGCGAACGCGCGAAGGCGCTGCTGCTCGCCCGTTCCGCCAACGCCGACGTGCGCACCGTGCGCAAGGCGGCCGCCGACAATCCGGACGATCTCGACGCGCAGCTCGCCGTCGCCGACGTCGACATGATCGGCGGCCAGATCGACGACGCCTTCGGCCGTTTGCTCGACTTCGCCGCCGCCCACCGCGATCAGATGGATCCGGCGCGCGAACGGATGCTCGAATACTTCCTCATCCCCGACGCCGGTGACGAACGCGTCGTGCGTGCGCGCCGCCGCCTCGCGACGCTGATGTACTGATCGACGCTGCAGCGCCGACCGTGCGGGCCGTCATTCCATCGTGTTTCTGCCGAAGGACTGTTGGAATGACGGCCCTTCGCGTTCGAGTTCGCGCGCGAAATCGTCGGCCCACTGTGAGAACGGACGCCGCGACAGCTCGTCATTGCTGAAACGCGCTTCATCGGTGATTTCGGTGACGCACAAGCGCGGGATGATCAGGTTCGTCACCGGTGTGCTGCGCTGCGCGGCGGCGATGACGAGCGGGGCGTTCAGGCCGCCGAAGACGTCGATGTTCCAGCCGTCGGCGCCGATCCACGCGGTATAGCGGTTCTTGATGACGACGTCGCCGCCGCGCAGGACGAGCGAGGCGGCGATCTGCGCGTCGATGTCGCGCGATGCCTCGTAGCGCGTGCCACCCACCGACGGACCCTTGACGACAAGCGTGGCCGTGCGGAACGCGTCGCGATGCTCACGGAGCACGTCGCGCGCGTCGAGGTCGGCGCTCATCGCGATGCGCAGCGCCCACGTCGACAGGCGCACACGCAGCGCGTAACCGTCGGCATGCACGAAATGGCTTTGGATGATGAGCGCGGGCGCGTCGCCGTCGTCGAGCTCCGCAGGCATGCTCGTGCAGAAGAAGCGGCGCTCGTACTGATACTCGTCGAGCAGCGGCATGCCATCCATCGTCATATCCATAATCCCAGTGTAGTGCGCGGGTTTCGCTACGTCAGGCTTTCGTGTACAGTAGGGGAAGTGCGAACGGGCTTGTAGCTCAGTGGATAGAGCGTTCGCCTCCGGAGCGAAAGGTCGTGGGTTCGAACCCCATTAAGCCCACCGATGCCCCGTCCTGTCATCCACAGGGTGGGGCTTTCGTCGTCTTACGTCCCCTGCGAGCATCGTGGGTGCGCGGTGCAGCGGCCGTGATTGCAGGAATCCTGGTCCGCGAACATCGCAGACGCATTCCACATACTTGGCATGTTCGCGAACCCCTCACTATGCCAGCATGACGGGCGTGCAGCATAGTCGGGATGTTCGCAATCGGGTGGGGTGGCGAACCATTGGTGTGACAACTGCGACGGTCATGTTCACAAAGTCGACGGCACATGGGGCACGGCTGCCCACAACGTGACCGTTGGGGGTCGGATGCGTCGTCGACGCCGTTATGATGCCGAATAATCGAATAGTCGTTCCCGCACGCGCGACCGACGCGCAGGAATCCATCGATGAAAGGACCACATATGTACGAAAATCTCAAGGCGATCGCGACGACGGAGGCTCCGGCCGCGCTCGGCGCATACAGCCAGGCCGTGCAGGCGAACGGATTCATCTTCGTCTCCGGTCAGCTCGGTATCGACCCGGCGACCGGCGAACTCGACGGCGTCGAGGCTGCCGACCAGGCCGCCCGCGCGCTCAAGAACATCACGAACATCCTCGCCGCAGCCGGCTGCGGCGTCGAACACGTCTGCCGCGCGACGATCTATCTGCGCAACGTTGAGGATTTCGCCGCTGTCGACGCCGTCTACGCGAAGACCTTCACCGGAACCGTCAAGCCGGCGCGCGTCGCGTTCGGCAACAACATGATCCCGAAGGGTGCGCTCGTCGAGATCGACGTCATCGCCGCCTGCCCGGACGCCGCCTGAGCGAACCGGCTGCTGTCTAAGCGATACCCGCTGAGCGCACTGTACTCTTCGCGAGCCGATTGCGCGATACAGTGTGCTCATGCGGATGTTCACCAGCTACGCCAACGGCGACGATACGGCGCTCGCCGCCGCATTGCACGCGGTCCCGCCGTCCGAATTCCTGTTACCCGACGCGGGTGATGGCTCCTTGCCGACGATCAACCCGTCGCTGACGATCGACACCGCCCATCCGCGTCAGCGCATCGACGGCTTCGGCGCGTCGCTGACGCAGGCCTCGGCCGCTCTGATCTCCCGACTGCCGGCCGCCACGCGTCGCGCCGTGATGACCGAGCTGTTCAGCGTGCGCGATGGCATCGGCATCTCGATGCTGCGTCAGCCGATCGGGCCATCCGACCATGTGACCGGCCCGTACCGTTTCACGCGTCGCCGCGCCGATCCGCGGCTCGAATCCCTTGATTTTTCGCCCGAATCGCGCATGATCATCCCGCTGCTCACACAAGCGCAATCGATTCGTGCGCATAGCCGTCTCGCAGATCCCGCAGCCGATTCGCTCAATATCATCGCCTCGTCGTGGAGCGCGCCGGCGTGGATGAAGACGAACCGCTGCATCCTCGGCAAACGTCCGTTCACGCAGATGACCGGCTATCTGCGCCCGAGCATGTACGCCGCCTATGCCGAATACCTCGCGCGTTTCATCACGCATTACCGTGACGCCGGTCTGCACGTCTTCGGCGTCACGCCGACGAACGAACCCGACTATCCGCAATCGCGCTGGCCATCGATGGCGATGACGCCGGCGCATCAGGCGCGTTTCATCGCCGATTTCCTCGCGCCGTGCCTGCGCGCGCACGGGCTTGGGGATGTGCGCGTCCTGTGCTGGGACCACAACTATTCGACCGACCATTATCCCGACGGCCGATTCGTGCGCGAACTGTACGCATGGCCGCGCGCACTGCGGGCCGTTGCCGGCTCGGCATGGCACTACTACGGCGGTGCATCCCGCACGATGAGCGACATCCACCGCATCTGGCCAGACAAAGGCATCTGGGTGACCGAGGCCTCGGGCGGCGACTGGGGGCCGCGCAACTGGGACGCCGCGCTCGTGCAGACCTCGGCGCGCGTCATCGCGATGCTGAACAATTGGGCGCAGTCGGTCGTGTTGTGGAACATCGCGCTCGACGGGCGCGGAGGCCCCGACTACTACTATCTGCGTCACGACCACCGGCATTCGAGCAACCGCGGGCTGCTGACAATCGACGCGCGGACACGCACCATCACGCGCAACGCCGACTATTACGTGCTTGCGCACTGTTCGCGCTTCGTGCAACCTGGCTCGGTCGTGCTCGAACACCGGCTGGAACATGCCGACGGCCTCCATGCGGTCGCGTTCCGCACGGCCGACGGGTCGATTGCCGCCGTCGTCACGAACGAGCATAGCTCGCCGACGAAGCTGCGCATCGGAAGCGCGACCGTGCAGCTGCCGCCGCGCTCATTGACGACGCTCACCGATCTGCAGGACGCCATCCGCACGCCGTGAGATGCCGCAAGCCGTTGTTCTGTCTGACTTCACAGTAGACTTGGTGGAATGAGTCCTGAAGCGTTAAGTGAACTTATCTACAACATCGCCCGGCAGCTCGTTGACGACGGTCAGGCGGGCGACCTGACCGCCGATCTGCTCCCCGACGAATCCAAATTCGCGGTCATGCGACCCAAGGACCGCGCGCACGGCGACTGGGCCTCGAACGCGGCGATGCAGCTCGCGAAGAAGGCCGGCATGAAGCCCCGCGATCTGGCTGAACTCTTCGCCGCGCGTCTCAACGAGGCCGATGGCGTCGACACCGTCGAGGTCGCCGGACCGGGCTTTATCAACATCACGCTTGATTCCGCCTCGGCCGCGCAGATCGTCGATCAGGCGCTCGCCGAAGGCGCCGATTTCGGCCGCAACAAGCATCTGAGCGGCCGCACGCTCAACCTCGAATTCGTTTCGGCGAACCCGACCGGTCCGATCCACATCGGCGGTACGCGCTGGGCGGCCGTCGGCGATTCGATGGCCCGCATCCTCGAGGCGAACGGCGCCGACGTCGTTCGTGAATACTACTTCAACGACCATGGCGAGCAGATCAACCGCTTCGCCAAGTCGCTCGTCGCGGCCGCCCATGACGAGCCGACGCCGATCGACGGCTACAAGGGCGCCTACATCGACGAGATCGCGCGTCGTGTCATCGCCGAGGCGAACGCCGAAGGCGTCGACATCCTCAACCTGCCGCGCGTCGACGGCGGCGTCGACGAGAAGGGCGAACCGCTCGGCGAGGGCGACTCCGAGCAGCGCGAGGAGTTCCGCAAGCGCGCCGTGCCGATGATGTTCGACGAGATCCAGCAGTCGATGAAGGAGTTCCGCGTCCACTTCGATGTCTGGTTCCACGAGAACAGCCTCTACGAGGACGGCGAGGTCGAGAAGGCGATCGACGACCTGCGCGCACGCGGCGACATCTACGAAAAGGACGGCGCCACTTGGTTCGCGTCCACGAAGCACGGCGACGACAAGGACCGCGTCATCATCAAGTCCGACGGCAACTACGCGTACTTCGCCGCCGATATCGCCTACTACCGCAATAAGCGCCATCGCAAGGACCATCCGGCCGACGTCGCGATCTACATGCTCGGCGCCGACCACCACGGCTACATCGGCCGCATGATGGCGATGTGCGCGGCCTTCGGCGACAAGCCGGGGGAGAACATGCAGATCCTCATCGGCCAGCTCGTCAACGTCATGAAGGACGGCAAGGCCGTGCGCATGAGCAAGCGCGCCGGCAACGTTGTGACGATTGACGACCTCATCGACGCGATCGGCGTGGATGCCTCCCGCTATTCGCTCGCCCGCACCGACTACAACTCGCCGGTCGACATCGACCTCAACCTGCTTGCGTCGCATTCGAACGAGAACCCGGTGTACTACGTGCAGTACGCGCACGCGCGCTCCTGCAATGTCGACCGCAACGCGGCCGCTGCGAACATCACGCGCGACGGCGCCGACATGGCACTGCTCGACACCGAGGCCGACGGCGAGGTCATCGCGATGCTCGCCCAGTGGCCGTCCGTGCTCGCCCAGGCCGGCGACCTGCGCGCGCCGCACCGCATCGCGCACTACCTCGAAGACCTCGCAGCCGCCTACCACAAGTGGTACAACGTCGAACGCGTCGTGCCGATGGCGCTCACCGAGGCCGAGGAACGCGCCGACGAGGCGACCCGCGAGGCGACGCGCATCGCGAAATGCCCGGAACCCGCGCGCGCCGCGGCACGACTGCGGCTCAACGACGCCGTACAGACCGTCATCGCCAGCGGGCTCGACCTGCTCGGCGTCTCCGCACCGGACAAGATGTGACCCTCCGCACGCCGGCGACCACCACACGGTGGCGCCGGCGTGCCGCATATCGCACGAGACGCTGCGACGACCGCACGCGCAGCACGAGACGACACGACGAAAGGAACCGACATGGCCATCAGCCCGATCTGGCCGCAGGACACGGCGCGCGACGCCGCAGGCGAACTGACCTTCCACGGCATCACGGCGAGCGCGCTCGCCGACGAATACGGCACGCCGCTCTACGTCTACGACCTCGACGAGGTGCGCGCCCGCGCACGCCACTTCGTCAAGGCCGCCGCGCAGGCCTTCCCCACCAGCACGACGCATGTCAGCTACGCGGCGAAGGCGTTCCTGAGCAAGGAGATGGCGCGCATCGTCACCGAGGAGGGCATGTACGTGGACACATGCACGCTCGGCGAGATGCGGATCGCGCTCGCGGCCGGCGTGCCCGGTCGCCGTCTCGTGCTGCACGGCAACAACAAGAGCGACGAGGAGATCGAGCTGGCGATCAATGAGGGTTTCTCGAAGATCGTCGTCGATTCGCCCGACGAGCCGGCGCGCATCGCCGAGATCGCCAAGCGGCTCGGCAAGCGCGCGCGCGTCATGCTGCGCGTGACCTCGGGCATCCACGCCGGCGGCCATGAGTTTGTCTCGACGGCGCATGAGGACCAGAAGTTCGGCGTCGCGCTTCTGCCGGTCGGCGCGGACACGACGATCGTCGACGGCATCGACGCGCTCGAGGACGTCACGCCGGCGGCCGCGAACGCGCTGATGCAGGAGAACGCGCTCGAGGAGTCCGGCGAGACGAAGCGGCAGGCCGATCGCCGGCTGCGCTACGACGTGCGCTACCCGTACGATCTCAATGCGGCGGATGTGACCGAAGGAGACCGTCGCCTCGCCGCGGCGATGGAGCTCGTCGCGAACGGCCCGGCGATCGCCGTGCTGCGCGACATCGCGACGTACGACGATCTCGAGCTCGTCGGCATCCATTCACATATCGGCTCGAACATCCATGACGCCGGGGCCTTCATCCAGGCCGGCCGTCGCATGATGCTGCTGCGCAAGACCTTCTATGCGACGAACGGCTACACGCTGCCCGAGGTCGATCTCGGCGGCGGCTATTCGGTCGCCTACACCGACGACGAGGACCGCATGGACGTGGACAGGGAGCTCGCGCGCCTCGCCGACGCCGTCGCGAAGACGAACCGCCTGCTCGGCATGCCCGCGCCGGTCATCTCCTTCGAGCCCGGTCGTTGGATCGTCGCCCCGGCGGGCGTCACGCTGTACACGGTCGGCGCGATCAAGACCGTGCATCTGGGGGAGGGCTTCACCGACCATGCCGGCGAGCCGATCGACGAACGCAGCTATGTGGCCGTCGATGGCGGCATGAGCGACAACATCCGCCCGGCGCTCTACGGCGCGCAGTACACGGCGGTCCTCGCGAACCGTGTCTCGAACGCCCCTGCGCGGCTGTCGCGCGTCGTCGGCATCCACTGCGAGTCCGGCGACATCGTCGTCGACGAGGTGCGGCTTCCCGGCGATGTGCGCCGCGGCGACCTGATCGCCGTGCCGGTGACCGGAGCCTACGGCCGTGCGATGGCGAGCAACTACAACATGGCGCTCTTCCCGGCCGTCGTCGGCGTCGACGCGCACGGCGCGCATCTAATGATGCGCCGCGAGAGCGTCGACGACCTGCTCTCCTTCGACGTGAGCGAGTGATTCGGCGTCGATTTCATATAGGGGAAGCGTGGCTGTCCCGTTCACGACTTGCCCGTACAATATGGCGGGTAGTGACCGCCGCAAAGAAAGGAACGGACAGTGGCAGAACAGAACGCACCGATTCGAGTCGGCCTGCTTGGCGCAGGAACGGTGGGCTCGCAGACCGCGCGCCTGCTCGTCGAACAGAAGGATGAGCTCGCGCAGCGCATCGGCCGTCCGATCGAGCTGTCCGGCATCGCCTGCCTCGACCCGGAGGAGGTCGACTTCCCGTGGATCGACAAGTCGCTGCTGACGAGCGACACGATGAGCGTCGTCAAGAACGCGGACATCGTCGTCGAACTCATCGGCGGCACCGGCGTCGCGCGCACCTTCGTGCTTGAGGCGATGAACAACGGCGCGTCCGTCGTCACCGCGAACAAGGCGCTGCTCGCGAAGTACGGCCCGGAGCTGTACAAGGCGGCCCAGGACAACGACGTCGACATCTACTTCGAGGCTGCCGTCGGCGGCGCGATCCCGATCGTGCGCCCGCTGCGCGAGTCGCTCGTCGGCGACCAGGTCAAGGACATGCTCGGCATCGTCAACGGCACGACGAACTACATCCTCGACGAGATGACGACGAAGGGTCTCGACTTCGACGTCGCGCTCAAGGACGCGCAGGCGAAGGGCTACGCCGAGGCGGACCCGACCGGCGACATCGAAGGCTATGACGCGGCGAACAAGGCCGCGATCATGGCGACGCTCGGCTTCCATACGAACGTCGGCATCGACGACGTGACCGTCGAGGGCATCACGCACGTCACGGCCGACGACATCGCCGCCGCGACCGCCGAAGGCAAGGTCGTCAAGCTGCTCGCCGTCGTCAGCAAGGACGAGCACGGCGTCTCCGCGCGCGTCTACCCGGCGCTCATACGCAACGAGCATCCGCTCGCGTCGGTGCGCGGCTCCTTCAACGCCGTCTTCGTGCGCGCCGAATACGCCGACGATCTGATGTTCTACGGCCGCGGAGCCGGCGGCGCCCCGACCGCCTCCGCCGTCGTCGGCGACATCGTGACCGTCGCGCGCCACATCGCGTCCGGCTGCACCGGACCGGCGATCCGCATGTACAACGACTATCCGATCGCGCCGCTGAGCACATCGAAGGCCGCGTTCGCCGTGCGCTTCCTGATCCATGACAATCCGGGCGTCCTCGCACAGATCTCGGCGGTCTTCGCGAAGAACGGCGTCTCGATCAACGGCGTCAACCAGGACCTCAAACCGACGCTCAAGGATCCGGGATACGACGGCGAGATCCAGCAGCTGCGCCTCGTGACGCACATGACCGACGAGACCACGCTGCGCGCGACCGTCGCCGAGGTGTGCGAACTCGACTGCGTGACCGGCGATCCGTCGATCATCCGCGTGCTCGACTGATTCCGCAGCCCGGCGTACGACCATGGAGGGCTGGCCGCGTCAACGGACGCGACCAGCCTTCTGTGTATCATGAACGATGATTCGCCGTCCATGCCGTTGGGTGGGGCGGTAGTCCGCGCGCCGACCGTGGCGACGGACCTGGAGAGACGAAGTAAGGCAGGACATATCCGATGGATCCGGTAACGCGTAAGGTGCACGTCCGTGTGCCCGCGACAAGCGCGAATCTCGGCTCTGGTTTCGACACCGTGGGGCTCGCGCTGGACTATCACGACGAACTGGAGTTCACGCTGAGCTCCGATCCGCTCAACATGGCGGCCCAGGTGCTCATCGACGGCGAAGGCGAGGGCACGCTGCCGCGCGACGAATCCCATCTCGTCGTCTCCACGTTCCGTCGCGCATGCTCGCGATTCGGCCTGAGCAAGACCGGTTTCATCCTCGAGGCGCACAACAACATCCCGCAGGCGCGCGGCATGGGATCGTCGGCCGAGGCGATCGTCGCCGGCATCAGCGCGGCCTACGCGTTCAGCCATGAGGGCGAGCTCGACCGTGACGCGATCTTCGCGCTCGCGGCGGAGATCGAAGGCCATCCGGACAATGTGGCGCCAGCCGTCTACGGCGGCATGACCGTGTCCTGGACCGAGGACGGCATGCGACGCACGCTCGAGAACGGCGCCGTCATCAACGCCGGCTACCGCACCGTCAACTACATCGTCGACCCGTCGATCACGACGTCGGTGTTCATCCCCGATTTCGAACTGTCGACGAGCGAGGCGCGCGAGGCGCTTCCGGCGCTTGTGCCGTTCAAGGACGCCGTGTTCAACGTGTCCCGTGCGGCGCTGCTCATCGGCGCGATGAACCCCGGTGCGCTCACCGCCGCGCATGACGCCAACACGTTGCTGATGGATGCGACCGAGGACCGGCTGCACCAGCAGTACCGCGGTCCGTTGATGCAGCCCTCCGCCGACCTCATCGAGAAGTTGCGCCTGAACGGCTATGCTGCGATGGTCTCCGGAGCCGGCCCCTGCGTGCTCGTGCTCCATGCCGGCGACGCCGCCGACGGGATCGACGCCGTGGCGGCCGCCGAACTCGCCTCCGGCCATTGGCGCGTCCTGCACCTCGGCGTCGACACGCTCGGCGTGCAGGTGGCGCGCCTGTGATCGCGTCGAGCGCGACAGATACGATAAAGAAGCTGATTTTACGAGACAGGCCGACGACCGCGTTCCGTGCCGTGAGGGGCGCCCGGTACGGTCTCACCTCTCAGAGGGGAACGAACCTAGATGGCTGAAAACATTATCGAGCAGCAGGCGGCAGGCGCTGTCGCCGCGAAACAGGAAAGCGACGGCATGACGCTGTCCGGCCTGTTCGGCATCATGCGCAAGCACATCATCACGATCATCGTCACCTTCGCCGTCGTGCTTGGCGCCGCGATCGGACTGACGATGATGTCGCCGGTGAAGTACTCGACGACGTCCCAGCTGTTCGCGACCTACAGCGATTCGTCGGACGGCGCCGCGAACTCGTCCGAGCAGAACAGCGGCAGCTCGTACATCATGAGCCAGATCAAGTCGTATCCGGCGCTGACGACGACGCAGTCGGTGCTGCAGCCGGCCATCGAGGACCTCAAGCTGCCTATGTCGGTCGGCCAGCTCAAAGGCGAGATCAGCGTCACCAATCCGACCAACACCGCGTTCGTCAACATCACGGTGACGGACGGCGATCCGGCGCGTGCCGCCGACATCGCCAACGCCGTCGCGAAGTCGCTCAGCTCCGTCGTCGAGAACACGCTGTACGCATCCGGATCGCGTTCGTCGGTCAAGCTCTCGATCGTGCAGCCGGCCACGGCGCCGAGCGCGCCGAGCTCGCCGAAATGGAAACTCAACATCCTCATCGGCATCGTCGGCGGCCTGATCCTCGGCGTTTTCGCCGCGTTGCTCAAGGACGTGCTGTCCAAGCGCGTGCAGGACGATGATGAAGTCGGCGAATACCTCGATGCGCCGATCATCGGCCGCATCCCCGAGGAGGAGCTGCTCAAGGGCACGAAGCCGGCCGTCGTCAGCGAACCGGGCAGCCCGGTCGCCGAGGACTTCCGCCGTGTGCGCACGAACCTGACCTTCATGGCGCCGGTGGACGGCACGAACTGCCGTCTCATCGTCGTCACATCGACCGGCGCGAGCGAAGGCAAGACGACGATGTCGGTCAACGTCGCCGCCGCGCTCGCCGAGAACGGCGCGAAGGTCCTGCTCATCGACGCCGATCTGCGTCATCCGTCGGTCGCGAAGAAACTCGACCTCGACGGTTCGGCGGGCCTTACCCATGTATTGTCCGGTCAGGCTTCGGTCAAGGACGTCGTGCAGCGCTACTGGAAGCCGAACCTGCATGTCATGCCGGCCGGCCCGAAGCCGCCGAACGCGTCGACGCTGCTCAACTCGCCGATCATGGAGGAGCTGCTCAACAACGCGATGGAGCAGTACGATTACGTGCTCATCGATACGGCGCCGATGGTCGTCGCGAACGACGCCGTCATCTTCGTGCGCCGTGGTGGTTCATTGATCATGGTCTGCCGCCGCGACCAGACGCTCAAGCGCGATCTGCGCGACATCTCGGAGGAGCTCACGACGCTCGACCTGTCGACGACCGGCGTCATCTTCAACTGCGCGCGCGATTCGAAGAAGTCGCTCGAACACACCAACTATTACTACTACTATTCGAGCCGCAGCACCGACCACCGCAAGAAGCGCCGCTTCTCGCTCAAGTAACCGATTCCGATTCGTCCCGCGGATTCCTGAACCCCAAGGAATCCGCGCTTTTCATTGTGCCTAAGGAGCGCCATGTCGCACACGCACGCGCAGCCACACCGCCATCATCATCACCATCATCGGCGCCGCAGGATCTGGCCGTGGGTCGTCGGCGTGCTGACGATCCTCGTGCTCGCGCTCGTCGCTTGCGGCGTCGTCGGTTTCCAGCTGTTCCGTCAGGCGAAGCAGGTGCAGGCCCATGAATCGAAGGCCGTCTCGATGCTGTCGCAGCTCGCATCCTCCGACGCCGACAAGCTCGCCGACGCCGGCGACGTGCTGCCGCGGATCGCGCAGGAGACGAAGCAGGCTTCGGCCATCGCCCACGGCGGCCTGTGGAACTTCGCTGCGAAGATGCCGTTCGTCGGCGACGACATCGCCACCGTCCAAGGCATGACGACGACGATCGACGGCATCGTCTCCGAATCGATGCCGCAGTTCGCCGACGTCATGAAGACGCTCAGCGAGGCGCAGATCGCGAACGGCGGCGACGGCGTCAACCTGCAGCCGATCATCGCCGCTGCCGAGCCGCTCGACAAGGCGAACGCATCGTTCCAAAAGCAGGTGCGCGCCTATGACGATCTCAAGGAACCGAGCATCGGCATGATCCGCAGCGCCTATGACGACGGCGCGACGAAGCTCAACGCCGTCGCCGACCGCGTCGACGCGTTGTCGAACGCGTTCCGCATCCTTCCGACGCTGCTGGGCGACGGCCAGTCGCGCACTTACGCCGTCATGGCGATGACTCCTTCCGAAATGCGTTCGTCGGGCGGCCTGATCGGTTCGGTCGGCGAACTGACGACCTCGGACGGCACCGTCCATGTCGGCGACTTCCGCCCGAACGGCGACTATCTGTCCTACGGCATCGGCGACCATTCGCAGGACATGGACGATGTGTTCACGAAGGAAGGGCCGCTGCATATGTCCTTCGATATCCGCGATCTGGCCGTGTTCCCGAACACCGCCGATTCGGCCGTCGCGATGCGTTCGATCTGGGACCGCACGCCGTGGGGGAAGGAGCAGCCGCTCGCCGGCGTCATCATGGTCGATCCGCTGTTCCTGCAGCAGCTCATCGCGATCAACGGCAATGTAACGCTGCCCGACGGCACCGTGCTCACCGGCGACAACACCGCCGAGTTCCTGATGAACACCGTCTACCAGAAGTATCCGGAAAACGAGACCGATGCGTTGTTCGGCGTCGTCGCGAACCAGGCGATGGAGTCGATGTTCTCCGATATGAGCGTCGGCAAGCTGTACCGGACCGGCGAGATGATGGGCACGATGGCGAAGGGTCGCCATTTCACGATGTACGCCTTCGACGAGCGGATCGAGCAGGGCATCGCCGCCGCCGGCTTCACCGGCCAGACGCCGAACAGCGAGACCGAGCCGTCCGTCGGCATCTACCTGACCGAGCAGAACCCGTCGAAGATGGGCTGGTACATCAAGCGTGAGGCGAAGATCCAGCGTGTGAATTGCGACGACGGCGACCTTTACCATGTGGAGTTCACGATCCGCAACACGATGACCGAGGATGAGGCGAAGGCGTTGCCGATGTACATCACCGGCAACAACACAGCCAACACCGGCAAGGCGATGGAGAAGATCCTGTTCTACGCGCCCGAAGGCGGCTCGATAACGAATCTGATGCAGCTCGGCGGCAAGGTCGACGCCGCCCAAGAGACGACGATCGACGGTGTCAAGGCCTATCAGTCCTACGTGCAGGTCAATCCGGGGCAGCTTGCGACCTACACCTTCGACGTACATGTCTCGAAGAAGGCGACGTCGCCGCTGACGATCGACCAGACGCCGATGGGCTGGGGCGACGACGGCATCACCTATCTCGCTCCGAAATGCAAGGCGGACTAAGGGGTTCCATCGATCAGAAGACCGGGGGCGCCGGCGGCATCGCGATATGCCGTCGGCGCCTTCGGCGTGTCGGGAAGTGCGTCCGCATCGTCGGGACGGGACATTCGGCATCGGCGAACTTAATCGGTTAAGTCATTGGTGGATGGGCGAATTGATCGCATATGTCGAACGATGGCATCCGGCATGCAGATGACAGCGTTTGCCATTTGGAAGTCGCGTGTTGGTTCTGTAGAAGTTTTTGCATATAATAGACGTCATGCGAACGGTTGCACAATGATTGTGCCGACTGAAGTGTCTGTTTGCTCAGTGAACATGCCTCATGTTCACGACGAACAGACATGTGCAGTGCCATCCGGCTATGCGGACGGGTGGCCATAAGGAAAGAGAACACCTTATTCTAGAGAAGAAAAGGAGACAGTGGTATGGTTCCTCTGTCTGAAACCGAGCAGCAGCTCGGGAAGACCAAGCGTTCCGGAGGGCGCGGCTTCATCGCCAAGGCGGTCGCCAGCGTCTCGGCGTTCGCGACGCTCGCCGGCGGCATGGCCCTCGGCATGGTCGCCGCGCCGGCGGCGTCCGCGGCGAACGCCCCGACGACGAGCTACGATCGCACGCTCGGCAACCCGCAATTCGAGGCTGCCCGCGAGGCCAATGGCCTGGCCAAGGAAATGAACTACGGCGCGATTCTGCATGCGTGGATGTGGTCGGCCAATACGATCAAGGCTCATATGGACGAGATCGCCGACGCCGGTTATACGTCGATCCAGACGGTCCCGATGAGCACGATCAAGGGACCGGTCGAGGGCATGCAGTTCACCGAGAACTGGTACTACGTCTATCAGCCTTCCGGCACCGGCATCGGCAACAAGGTCATCGGTACCGAGCAGGAAATCAAGGCGATGACCGAAGAGGCGCATAAGCACGGCATCCGCATCATCGCCGACGCCGTCATCAACCACTTCACCGCCGACTGGAACGCCATTCAGGGGGAGTGGAAGGATTCCAGCCGCTTCCACACCCGCTCCGAAGGCGGCTGCGGCGACAACGGCACCGCCATCAATTACAACAACCGTTGGCAGGTCACGCATTGCCATCTGCTGAGCCTGTGGGATCTCAACACCGAGAACCAGACGGTCGCCAACGGCATGAAGGACTATCTCGTGCGCGCCGTCGCGGACGGCGTGGACGGCTTCCGCTATGACGCGGCGAAGCACATCGAGCTTCCGGATGAGTTCGGCACGCATTCCCCCTACTATGACACGATTCTGCCGAACGGCGCCCAGTACCAGTACGGCGAGGTCCTGCAGGGCGATCCGGGCCTGAACGCCCCGGCGTATCCGGCGCTGTTCAACAAGTATTCCACCAATGGCGGCGGCAACACCGGCTCCAAGTACGGCGGTCTCATCCGCGCCGTGGTGCAGGACAAGAACCTCGACGCCGGCCGCGTCGGCAGCCTGCAGGGCGATGGCGTGCGCGACAACCAGCTCGTGACCTGGGTCGAATCGCACGATACCTACGCGAACACGAACGAATACTCCAGCCAGCTGTCCGCATGGCAGATCCGCATGGGCTGGGGCATCGTCGGCTCGCGTGCCGGCGGCGCACCGCTGTTCTTCAACCGTCCGGTCGGCTCCGGCGGCTCCAATCCGCGCTTCGCCGAGCGTTCGCAGCTTGGTGACGCCGGCGATGACGAGTGGAAGCATCCTGAAGTCAAGTGGGTCAACAAGTTCCGCAACGCGATGGAGGGCAACGCCGAATACCTGCGCAACTGCCAGGACAACAACTGCCTGATGATCGAGCGTTACAAGTCCGACGGCAACAGCAACAACGACGGCGTGACCGTCGTGAACATGGACGGCGACAAGAACCTCGCCGGCATGGACACGGTGCTCGATGACGGCGAATACGTCGATCAGGTCTACGGCGGCAAGCTCACCGTCTCCGGCAAGAAGATCACCTCCGGCTCCGTCAAGAGCGGCAAGGTCCACGTGTTCTTCAACGCGTCGAACACGCCGCGCGCCTCGCTGTCGGTCACGGGTTCCAAGACCTTCAAGACGGCCACGACGACGGTGACGCTCAACGCGCGCAACGTCAACAACGCGCGCTACAGCACCTCCGAAGGCGCCTCCGGCTCCTTCACCGACGGCCAGACGATCACGATCGGCGCCAACAGCCCGGTGAACACGCAGATCACCGTCACGCTCACCGGCACCGATCAGGACGGCAACGCCGTTCGGGCCCAGGAGACCTTCACGAAGAAGGATCCGAACGCGGTCGTCTCCTACACGGCTTACGCGAAGAAGCCGGCGGCGTGGAACAAGATCTACGCCTATGTGTATGTGGACAACAACGCCGCCGCCGGTTCCGTCATCGAGAACGCCGCGTGGCCGGGCGAGCTGATGACCGCCGAATCCGGTGCCTGCGACGGCACCGCCGACCAGGTCTATGAGATCCCGGAGGACATCATCGATCAGGCCGGTGACGATCCGATCCGCGTCATCTTCAACAACGGCGGCGCGGGCGAGATCGCCGGCAACAAATTCCCCGGCGATTCCGCGGTTACCGACCCGGACGACCATGTGGACGCCGCGGGCCTGCTCATCGACGGATCCTACGTCTGGGACGGCAACATCACGAGCGGTACCTGGGAAGAGGCCTCCTGCCTCGCCGTGACCGTCGACTCGGTCACGATCAGCCCGGCCGGCACGATCAACCTTGATCTCGCCACCGGCGCCACCGCCCAGCTGACCGCCACCGTGGCCCCGGCCGCGGCCGCCGGCAAGCCGGTCAAGTGGACTTCGTCGAACGAGCGCGTCGCCGCCGTCAAGAACGGCGTCGTGCAGGGCCTGTCCAAGGGCACTGCGACGATCACCGCATCCGTCGGAGGCAAGTCGGACACCGTGACCGTCAACGTCACCGGTGAGGCGCCGGTCGTCCACGACACGACCGTCTACTATCCGGCCTCCAAGTTCGGCGCGAACTCCACCTATCTGCACTACCGTGTGAACAAGGGTGGCGCGGCCGGCACGTGGACGACCGCTCCGGGTGTCAAGATGGAAGCGGCCTGCGACGGCTACGTCAAGTACACGATCGAGGGCACCGAAGGTGACGAGGTCGAGTTCGTGTTCAACAACGGCTCCGGCCAGTGGGACAACAACGGCGAAAAGAACTACAAGGCCAGCGGCGCGAACATCGTCGTCGAGAACGGCACGATCGGATCGGTCGCTCCGTGCGTGACGATCGTGCCGGTGTCGTCGGTGTCGATCTCGGGTGGCGACTTCGAGCTCAAGGAGGGTGCTTCGAAGCAGCTTTCGGCGACCGTCTCCCCGTCGAATGCGACGGATCGCGCGGTCTCCTGGAAGTCGTCGAACACGTCGGTTGCGACGGTAAGCGCGTCGGGTAATGTGACTGCGGTCGCGGCCGGCACGGCGACGATCACGGCGACGGCGGGCGGCAAGTCCGCGAGCGTGACCGTGAAAGTGACCCCGGAGGTCGTTGACATCCCGGTGCAGTCGGTCGCGATTTCGGGCACTGGTGTTGCGGGTGGTAAGGCGACGATCAACGTCGGCGCCGGCCTGAACCTCAACGCCGTCATCACCCCGTCGAACGCCACCGATCAGAACGTGACGTGGATCTCCTCCGATGACTCGATCGCGACCGTCTCCTCGACGGGCGTCGTCCGTGGCGTCAAGGCCGGCATGGCCGTCATCATGGCGACCGTCGGAGGCAAGTCGGCTTCCGTCATCGTGACGGTGCAGGACGCCGGTCCGGCGCTGCAGTCGATTCAGATCACTGGCTCCGGTGTCGCGAACAACAAGCTGACGCTGGCGCAGAGCAAGACCGCGCAGCTGTCGGTGAAGGCGACGCCCGCCAACGCCGAGATCGGCGCCGTGTCGTGGGCTACCTCGGATACCGCGGTGGCGACGGTCGATGGCAACGGCAAGGTCACGGCAAAGGCCGAGGGCATGGCCGTCATCACTGCCACGGCTTCCGGCAAGCACTCCTCGATCGTGCTGACGGTGTCTAAGGGGCAGTCGTCTGATCGGTTCTCTGATGTGCCGGCTGGTGTGTCGTTCCATGATGAGATCGAGTGGCTGGCGGCGCAGGGTATCACGAATGGGTATTCGGATGGTCGTTTTGGTTATGGTGATCATCTGAATCGTCAGGATATGGCGATCTTCCTGTATCGTCTGGCGACGGTGCATGGCGTGGCGGGTGCCGCGTCGTTCACGCCGTCGGATGCGGATTACCAGCGGTTCTCGGATGTGAAGCGTGGTTCGTATGGTGCCAAGGAGATCCTGTGGCTGGCTCGTAATGGCATTTCGCAGGGTTCGAATGGCCGGTTCAAGGGTAATGACAAGCTGACTCGTCAGGATATGGCGGTGTTCCTGTATCGCTATGCGTTGCTGGCGGGTGTGCCCGGTGTGGGTTCGTATGCGCCGTCGGATGCCGAGTATGCCCGGTTCTCGGATGTGAAGCGTGGCACGTTCGCTTCCAAGGAGATCCTGTGGTGCGCGAAGGTGGGTATCACGCGTGGTAACGCGAATGGTACGTTCGGCTATGGTGACAAGCTGACGCGTTCGGCGATGGCCGCGTTCCTGTACCGCCTCGACAAACTCATCTGAACCAAAACATGCGTCCCGTTTCCTAACCTGACGGCACGCTGAGCCAAGGCGGCTCCCCGGAAGACATCTTTCGGGGAGCCGCCTGTTTCTATATTCGTCGAGGATGGAACGCATGGACGACTGCAGTGGGAATGTCTGGAACAGATTGGCTTTCATATGATGCGAACGTTCTCTATATGACCCACTTGTGTTGATGTTGTGCAAGTATTTGGGTATATTAGATGGAATGCGAACGGTTGCACAATGATTGTGTTGACTGTCTGTACTCTTTTGCCGACGGTGTATCCGGCGTCGGGAGGGTGCCGCAGCGGGTTCCCGGCTGTGCTGACGGGGCCGCACCATAAGGAAAGAAAGAACCTATTCCAGAGAAGAAAAGGAGACAGTGGCATGACACCTCTGTCTGAAAAGCACGGGGCCAGCCCCGTCGCGGGCAAGCGTCCTTCGGGCCGCAGGTTCGTGACGAAGGTGATCGCCGGCCTCGCAGCCGCGGCGACGCTTGCAAGCGGCATGATCGTGGGGGCTTCCACGGCGGTCGCCGCCGATCATGTGGGCCCGACGACGAGCTACGACCGTACACTGGGCAACGCGACGTTCGAAGCGGCGCGCAAGCAGTACGGCCTCGCCCAGGAGATGAGCTACGGCGCAATCCTGCATGCATGGATGTGGTCGTTCAACACGATCAAGCAGAAGATGCCGGAGATCGCCGCCGCGGGTTACACGTCCATCCAGACCTCGCCGATCAGTGAGATCAAGGGGCCGGTCAACGGCATGCAGTTCGATGAGAACTGGTATTACGTCTACCAGCCGACCGGCACGAAGATCGGCAACACGGTCGTCGGCACTGAGGACGAGCTCAAGGCGATGACCACCGAAGCGCACAAATACGGCATCCGAGTAATCGTCGACGGCGTCATCAATCATTTCAGCTCCGATTGGAACGCCATTGATTCCGATTGGCGTTCGGAGGGCAACTTCCACCAAGCATGGGGCATCTGCGACAAGCAGGAAAGCACCAGCCACAACGGCGACCGCATCGATTACAGCAACCGTTGGAAGGTCACCCAGTGCCATCTGCTCGGCTTGTGGGATCTGAACACCCAGAGCCAAAGCGTTGCGGACCGAATGCATGATTATCTCGCCCGCGCCGTCGATGATGGTGTGGACGGCTTCCGCTACGATGCCGCGAAGCACATCGAGCTCCCGGATGAGTTCGATACGCATTCGCCGTATTTCGACACGATCCTGTCGAACGGCGCGCAGTACCAGTACGGTGAGGTGCTGCAGGGCGATTCCGGCCTGAACGCCGCGGCGTATCCGGCCCTCTTCGACAAGTATTCGAGCAATGGCGGCGGCAACACCGGTTCGAAGTACGGTGGCGCCGTACGTGCCGCGATCAACTCGGGAAGCATGAACGCCCAGTCGCTGCGCAATCTGCAGGGTGACGGCGTGCGTGACAACCAGCTCGTCACCTGGGTCGAATCGCATGACAACTATGCGAACAAGGAAGTCGATACGGAAATCGGCAAAGTGGGCGTCTCGACGCGCATTTCGGCCGACAGGATCCGCAAGGGATGGGCGATCATCGCGTCCCGCGCCGGCGGCGCGCCGCTGTTCTTCAACCGTCCGGTCGGTTCCGGCGGCACGAACAATAACCAGTTCTCCGAGCGTACGACGCTTGGCATGGCTGGCGATGACGAGTGGAAGCATCCCGAGGTCACCTGGGTCAACAAGTTCCGCAATGCGATGGAGGGCTCGCCCGAAAACATGCAGAACTGCCAGGGCGACAACTCCTGCCTGATGATCGAGCGCGGCATCGATGACGGTTCGCCGGACAACAACGGTGCCGTCGTGGTCAACTCCGGTGGAGACAAGGACCTCAGCGGCATCTCGACGACGCTCGATGACGGCCAGTACAAGGATCAGGTCAACGGCGGCCAGATCACCGTCTCCGGCGGCAAGATCACGTCCGGCCGCGCTCCGGGTGGCAAGGTCGCGGTGTTCTGGAACAACAAGGGCGGCACGACGATCGATGCCGAGACGATCAGCGCCGCGCCGATCAACACGACCTTCACCGGTTCTGGCATCGAAGTCACCGTGCGCGCGCAGAACGCGACGAACCTCAAGTGGTCGACCTCCGACGGCAAGTCCGGCACCTTCGTCTCCGGCGACAAGATTACCGTCGGCGCCAATGCCGAAGTCGGCGATGTCATCACGCTGACGCTCACCGGCAAGGGCACCGGTGCGACCGGCAAGGACCTCAAAGTCGAATACACCTATGAGAAGGTCGAACGCAGCCAGCAGCAGCTCGCCAAGTACTATTCGACGAATACGGCCGGCCAGAAGAAAAAGAAGACGATTTCGGTCGATGGCTCCGCCAGCGATTGGGACAGCTCCATGCTCATCGCGCAGGGTACCGCGAATGATGATCCCCGCGTCTACCGTCCGAATTCGATGTATGAGATGCCCATCGATCTGTATGCCCTCTATGGCACCTATGACGATGACAATCTCTATCTGATGTGGGAGATGACCAACGTCCAGGATGTCGTTGATCCCGGTGACGACTTCCCGCTCAATCGTCCGGTCCATACCGAAAAGGGACCTGCCGCGTGGATTGCGCTTGACACCGGACGTTCCGATAACCGCGTCGGCAAGAACGCCAATCTGCAGACCGGCGGCACGATCTGGGATTCGCGCATCTCATGGGAGCAGAATGTCAACAATGTCATCGGGCTTGCCTTGAAGAAGGGCGAGAATGGTCCCTGGATGTACGGCGGCGATGAGACCGGTCTGAACGCGAACGCGATCTATGGTCCGGGCGCGGCTCCGGCTGTCGGTACGCAGAAGACCAAGATGCAGTATGCGGCTGGAACCGGTCTGCTCAGCAATGAGGTCTGGGGTCTTGACAATGCTTGGGGCGCCAGCAATGGGCGTGTGCCGGGCGATGTGAAGAACGACAACGGCAACTGGGTCAACTTCAAGTCCAAGGGGCACAACCCGGGCGCCCAGGATTCGATCTGCGAGCTGGCCATTCCGCTCGAAGAGCTTGGCATCACGGCGGCCGACGTCGAGAAGACCGGCGTCGGTGTGCAGATTGTCGCCACCTATGGCCTGTCGGGCATGGACTCGCTGCCGTACGACCTCGCCGCGAACGACAACGCCGATCTCCCGGATACGCAGTCGCAGGAGAACAACTCCTACGAGAAGTCCGATGACGACTCGTACTCCGCTCCGCTCGCTCGCATCGGCGCCGCCGGTGGTGTCATCGAAACGATTCCTGTCGAATCGGTGACGATCAACGAAGGCTCCTCGATGTCGATCGACCTCGGCACCTCGCGCACGGCGAAGCTGAGCGCGACGGTCGCCCCGTCGAACGCGTCGAACAAGAAGGTCACGTGGAGCTCCTCCAATGAACAGATCGCGACCGTCGACTCGAAGGGCAACGTCAAGGCGAACAAGGCCGGTACGGTGACGATCACGGCGAAGGCCGGCGACAAGACCTCGACGATCACGATCATCGTGACCGGCGAGCTCAATCTCCCGACAACGACGACCGTCTATTATCCGGCTGCGAAGTTCGGTGCGAGCTCGACGTACCTGCATTACCGCGTCAACAAGGGCGGCACTGCGGGCACGTGGACGACTGCTCCGGGTGTGAAGATGGAAGCGGCCTGCGACGGCTACGTCAAGTACACCGTTGACAACCCGGACCAGGACGAGGTCGAGTTCGTGTTCAACAACGGCTCCGGCCAGTGGGACAACAACGGCGAGGCCAACTACAAGGGCGCCGGTGAGTCGCTGCTCGTCAAGGGCGGTCAGCTCACGGTGGACAATCCTCCGTGCACGGTGACCGTTCCGGTGTCGTCGGTGTCGATCGCCGGCGGTGACTTCGAACTGCCGATCGGTTCCACGAGGCAGCTGTCGGCGACGGTTGCCCCGTCGAACGCGACGGATCGTGCGGTCTCCTGGAAGTCGTCGAACACCTCGGTCGCGACGGTGGACGCTTCGGGCAAGGTCACGGCGGTCAAGGCCGGTACGGCGACGATCACGGCGATGGCCGGCGGTAAGTCGTCGACGGTCAACGTGACGGTTGCGTCTGATTATGTGGCCGTGCAGTCGGTCGCGATTTCGGGTACTGGTGTGTCGGCTGGCAAGGCGTCGATCAACGTCGGTGCCGGACTGAATCTCAATGCGACGGTGCTGCCGAGCAACGCGACGGACCGTACCGTCACGTGGAGCACGTCGAACGCCTCGGTGGCATCGGTGGCCAATGGCACGGTGCGCGGCATCAAGGCCGGCAATGCCGTCATCACGGCGACCGCCGGCAACAAGTCCGCCTCCATCATCGTGACGGTCGAGAACAACGGCGCCGTCCTGCAGTCGATTTCGATCTCAGGCTCCGGTGTCGCGAACAACAAGCTGACGTTGGCGCAGAACAAGTCGGTGCAGCTGTCGGTGAAGGCGACCCCGGCGAACGCGACGGTCGGCGCGGCCTATTGGACGTCGTCGGATCCGTCGGTTGCGACGGTCGATGGCAATGGCAAGGTCACGGCGAAGGCCGAGGGTGTCACGGCGATCACGGTGACGGCTTCCGGTAAGTCGGCTGCGATCGTGGTCACCGTCACCAAGAATGGTGGTTCGTCTGATCGGTTCTCTGATGTGCCGGCTGGTGTGTCGTTCCATGATGAGATCGAGTGGCTGGCGGCGCAGGG
>NZ_NMYC01000005.1 GCF_002860345.1 Bifidobacterium anseris | reverse complement strand
TACGGAAGGAATGTGACGCGCATCGAGTCTCAAGGTACGATCATCCTGAATCAGGATTCAAGTTATCTGTTTTATGGGCAAAGATCCCTTGCATCCCTGTCCGCCCTCGCCAAATGGGACGTGAGCCAAGTCACCGACATGGACGGCCTGTTCTCCAACTGCACGAGCCTGTCCGACCTGTCCGGCCTCGCCAAATGGGACGTGGGCCAAGTCACCAACATGAGCGCCCTGTTCTCCAACTGCTCGAGCCTGTCCGACCTGTCCGGCCTCGCCAAATGGGACGTGGGCCAAGTCACCAGCATGTACTACCTGTTCTCCGGCTGCACGAGCCTGTCCGACCTGTCCGGCCTCGCCGCCTGGGACGTGAGCCGCGTCACCAACATGAGCTACCTGTTCTCCCGCTGCACGAGCCTGTCCGACCTGTCCGCCCTCGCCAAATGGGACGTGAGCCAAGTCACCAGCATGTACTACCTGTTCTCCCGCTGCACGAGCCTGTCCGACCTGTCCGCCCTCGCCAACTGGAACGTGAGCCAAGTCACCGACATGAACTCCCTGTTCTCCGACTGCACGAACCTCGCCAGCCTCAAGGGTTTGGAGAACTGGAAGACCACAAGCCTGAGATACATGGTGGACGGCAACGGGGCCGGCGGCATGTTCTACAACTGCACGAGCCTGTCCGACCTGTCCGCCCTCGCCAACTGGAACGTGAGCCAAGTCACCCGCATGAGCGCCCTGTTCTACAACTGCACGAGCCTGTCCGACCTGTCCGCCCTCGCCGCCTGGGACGTGAGCCGCGTCACCAACATGTACAGCATGTTCTCCGACTGCACGAGCCTGTCCGATGTGAGTGCGATCGCACACTGGAACCTGTCTTCGATACCGAAGGGAAGTAACAACTGGGATCAGATGTTTAATAATTGCGGCAACCTCACTCGTATCGGCGTTCCAGCGAGTCAGCATGGCGGTGACTCATTCATTCATTGGAATGCCATACATTTCTCCAATGCAATGCCCAAGTTCATCGAAGAGACAGGCGACCGTCAATACAATTCATGGAATAGCCTGTATGATGCCATGCAGAACACCCCCACCGAATACCAGCAGGGAATCGTCTACGTGAAATACACGCCATCATGGATCGTGAACTTCGATGCGAACGGTGGCATCGGCACGCAAACCCGCATGCTCGTACCGATCGAGGATTTGTCGGTGGAACTGCCTTCTTGCGAATTCATGCGATTCGGATACCGGTTCGCCGGTTGGACGGCACAGCCTGATCCGATCAGTGACATGAATCCCGTGCTCACCACGCTCACCCCCGCCACGCATAATGACGGTGACAGGTACACGGTGTACGCGCAATGGGAGAAACTGGACGACGCGGACGAACAGCCGTCCACACCCGCCTCGGGCATGCTGCCCGGTTGGATTCAGGTCGGAGCGGAGAACACGAGCTCGATCATCACACCGTTGCAGACGGGTACGACGACGTTCACGAACCAGTATGCCCCCGGCAGCACGTCGATCGTGTTCAAGTTCACGAAGCTCATGGACGGCAATGTGCCCGACCAATCCTACGAGTTCGAGCTACTCGACCAGAACGGCCATGTGCTCCAGACCGTGCGGAACATCGGTGCGACGGTCGCATTCCAGCCGATCAACTACACGGCCGAAGGCGAGCACGTCTATCTGGTGCGCGAGAAGAATCCGAACAACGACAAGCTCCAGTACGACGATCATCTCGTGCAGATCAGCGTGAAAGTGACCGGCGAGGGCGAACAGTTGAAGGCCGAAGCGATCATCTTGGGTGACACCGTGTTTCGTAATACTTCGACACCTGCCGTTCTGAGCATTAGCAAGAGCGTCGAGCATGCCGACCAGTACACGCCGGACAAGGACACCCAGTTCACGTTTGATGTGGAATTGACCGATCGTGATGGCAAACCCGTGAACGGCGACTACAACATGAGCATCGGCGACCATGCGCAGGCCGTCACATTCAAGGATGGCAAACTCAACCTCACGCTCAAAGCCGGTCAGACCGCCACCATCAAGGACATTCCCGCCCATGCGAAGTACAAGGTGAGCGAAACGAACCTGCCAGACGGGTACACGCTCAAGGACAATGCGCTCGTCAATGCGAACGGAACCTTGGACGCGAACGCCGCCGTCACCGTGACCGCAGTCAACAAATATGAGCCGAAGAACGGTACCGCCATGGTGCAGGCTGTCAAGAAACTGCTGTACGCGAACACGGACACGGCGTATGTACTGAAAGCTGACCAGTTCCGATTCACCCTGTGTGAAGTGCGCCCAACCGACGCCGACCCAGATAATTGCGTGGGCGTGTCCGATACGACGAACCTCAAGGACGGTACTGTGACGTTCCCCCAGTTGGAATACGACCAGCCCGGAACTCACACGTACCAGATGCGCGAGGTCATCGGTGTGGATAGTGGCATCACCTATGACAAGCAGATCGTGACGGTGACGGTCAACGTGACGGACAATGGCTCCGGAAGGTTGCAGACCACGGTGAACTACCGGAACGGAACCGAACCTACATTCGTTAACCGCATCTGGAACGCGCCCCTGCTCCCCCAGACAGGCAATGTGGCTGTTTGGGCGTTGTGCGCCACGATCATGTTGGGCGGCGTGTTCCTTGCCGTGCAACGAGGCAAACGCGGATAATAAAGCGATGGTGCAGCGTCTCTCTCACACTAGAGGTCGCTGCACCCCCCCCAATGCGGAACGCAAATTGCTAAAACACACGTCAGGGCGAACGGCTCGCGCCCGTGCTCGCCGCCCCCGCCAACCGGGCGCTCATGATCGGATACCACTGCCACCAGCGCATCATCGAATGCTACCGGATGCGCGACCGCGCACAAGGACGGGCGATGATGAGCTCGCTCATCCACGCGCTGCACCAGCCCGGCGCCATCAAAGGACTGCCCGAATTCGCCGTCCTGTCACGCACGCTCTGGAAACGGCGGGCGGACATCCTGGCCTACTTCGAACACGACCACGCCAGCAACGGCCCCGCCGAAGCGATCAACGGCAGACTCGAGACCCTACGCGGCATCGCCATGGGATTCCGCAAACCCGCCAACTACATCGCCCGCAGCCTGCTACACAGCGGAGGATTCAAACAACACATCCTCACCCACATCCAACAAACCACACACACCTAAATGAGAAGAGCCGTTTTATGTGTTTCATTAAACGAATCTCTTACTTCTTTAAAATATTCTCTTGGGTTAGATAATTGCTCATTCCACAAGTATGTATAACCTGCGATTAAACGATCAGGTTCTTTTAGTATCTCATTCCATAAGTCGATAAGAGGAGCGTTGATATCCGCAATGACGGCAGACTGTACTTTTCCAGTTTGCCGTGCAGCAATGGAAACTGCAGCGCTTCCACAAAATGGTTCTATAATGCGGTCAACTCCGTCTGGAATAAGAGGCACAATGGCATTGGCGAGATATCGCTTACTGCCTTGGTAAGGAAACGGCTGCGGAGTCCCCTTGAGCATGTCCAAGCGTCGAAAAGAAACAACATGTTCCATGAATTGAATATACTCCTCAGATTACTTTAAAGCTCATTACAATCAAACGCTTAAGGCATTGTACTCAATCGCATGAACATCCAGAGGGCTCAATGCCGATGCGACCGACGTCACGTCGTCGTGCACGACAGAACAGGGGCGTCATCCTATATGGATCACGCCCCTCACAATCGGAATACCGTTCTCATCACAGTACGTGCTGCAGAAAGTCCTTGAAGCGGGCCTCCTTCGGCTCGTCGATGATCTCGGGGCCGCCGTGCTCGACGACGACGCCACCGTCCATGAACACGATCTGGTCGGCGACCTCCTTCGCGAAACCGATCTCATGGGTGACGACGATCATCGTCATACCCTCGTCGGCGAGCTCGCGCATGACGCCGAGCACCTCGCCGACAAGCTCTGGGTCGAGCGCCGACGTCGGCTCATCGAAAAGCATGATCTCGGGTTTCATCGCGAGCGCACGCGCGATCGCGACACGCTGTTGCTGGCCGCCGGACAGCTGCGCCGGATAGTAGTCGAGCCGGTCGCCGAGCCCCACGCGCGTGAGCTCCTTGACGGCGAGTTCGCGCGCCTGCGCCTTCGGCATCTTCTTGACGTGCACCGGCGCCTCCATGACGTTTTCGAGCGCCGTCATGTGAGGGAAGAGGTTGAACTTCTGGAAGACCATGCCGAGCTTGGCGCGCTGGGCGGCGACTTCCTTGTCGTTGAGCGTCTGCAGGCCGCCGTCGGGCAACCGCTTGTAGCCGATCATCTCGCCGTTGACGTCGATCTCGCCGCCGGTGAGCGTCTCGAGCTGGTTGATCAGGCGCAGGAACGTCGACTTTCCCGATCCCGAAGGACCGAGGATCACCGTCACCGTGCCGGGCATGACCTTCATGTCGATGCCCTTGAGCACATGCAGGTCGCCGAAGGCCTTGTGCACCTGCTTGGCCTCGACGGCCGGCATCCCCGGCTTGGCGGCGTCGCGCTCGGCGGCCGTGTCCTGATTGGCGAGGTCCTTGTTGTTCTCGTCGCTCATGCTGTGCGTCACATCCTTCCCAAGTGGACGGCCGCCCGAGGGCGGCCATGCGTCATGCGCTAGGCGTTATATCCGAGGAACGCCGCCTCGTTCGTCTTGTCGACATCGTCCTTCGGTTCGCCTTCGGTCTTGCCCGGCAACGGCGGCTGCTTGCCCTTCGTGCCGACCGGGCGCGCCTCAAAGCCCTTGCCGAAGTGCTTTTCAAGCATCGACTGGATGACCATGAGGATCGACGTGATGAGCAGGTACCAGATGCTCGCTACGAGCAGCAGCGGGATCGGCTTGTAGATGCGGTTCGCGATCGCGTTCGTCGCGTACTGCAGTTCGAGCGTGAACGGGACGGCGAGCACGAGCGACGTCGTCTTGAGCATGCCGATCGTCTCGTTGCCGGTCGGCGGGATGATGATGCGCATCGCCTGCGGCAGGATGACGCGGCGCATGATCATCGAACGCTTCATGCCGAGCGCCTGCGCGGCCTCGGCCTGTCCCGGGTCGACGGCTTCGAGGCCGGCGCGCACGATCTCGGCGAGGTAGGCGGCCTCGTTGAGCGCAAGGCCGATCCAGGCG
This sequence comes from Bifidobacterium anseris, assembly GCF_002860345.1. GTDB lineage: Bacteria > Actinomycetota > Actinomycetes > Actinomycetales > Bifidobacteriaceae > Bifidobacterium > Bifidobacterium anseris. The sequence goes on along the minus strand of NZ_NMYC01000005.1, from coordinate 769,305 downwards.
GCGTTGAACGCGGTGATGACGGTCTGCGAGTCGACGCTCCAGAATTCGATCGACGTCAGCGGGATGCCGATCGAAAGCCGCGGGATCAGCACGGCGAACAGGCCCCAGAACACGAGCTGCGTGTAGACAGGCGTGCCGCGAAAGAACCAGATGTAGAACCAGCTGACGCCGCGCAGCACCGGGTTGACCGATTTGCGCATGATCGCGAGGATCACGGCGAGGATGATCGCGACGACCATCGAGATCACGGTGAGCAGCAGCGTGTAGCCGACGCCTTCGAGCACGCGTTCGTTGAACAGGTACTTCCAAACGATGTTCCACTCGAACCGCGGGTTCGTGACGAGGCCTTTGACGAGCATCGCCGCGAGGATCGCCACGATGACCGCGGCTACGATCGAGCCGGTGCGTCTGACCGGTTTAGCTGAGATGCGGTTTGGGATTGGCAGTCTCTCACCGTCCGGTTCCACATGATGCGGCATGGTCACTCCTTAGCTGTTGCGTTGCCTGTGACGTCCCTGAGCTCAGTCGAGGTCGGTCGGGTCGATCTCGGCCTTGTCGATCGCGCCGTTCTCGACGCCCCAGGCCTTGAGGATCTTCATATAGTCGCCGTCGTCCATCAGATGCTGCATGCCGGCCTGCACGGCCTTCGCGAGCTCGGTGTCGCCCTTCTTGATCGCGATGCCCTGCTTGACGACGCCTTCGGCGCTGCCGAGCTCCTCGAGCTGGTCGCCGGTCTGCGAGATCGCGTAGCCGGCGACCGGCGAATCCGCGTAGAACACGTCGGCCTTGCCGGTGACGACGGCCGTCGCCGCGTCGGTCTGCAGCTTGCTCGGCAGCACCTCGACGGCCTTCTTGCCGTCGGCCTTGCACTGATCCTTGATCTCGTTGGCCTCTTCCTCCTGCGTCGTGCCCACCTGAACGGCGATCTTCATGCCGCACAGGTCGTCGGTGTCGACGTTCTCGGGGTTGCCCTTCTTGACGGCCCAGCTCGAGCCGGCCTTGTAGTAGCTGACGAAGTCGACGGCGTCCATGCGCTCCTGCGTGATCGTCATCGCCGTGATGCCAAGGTCGTACTTGCTGCCCACGGACGGCACGATCGAGTCGAAGGTCGACGAGACGATCTCGGTGTCGAGTCCGAAGACCTTGCCGAGCGCCTTGGCGAGGTCGACGTCGTAACCCTGCGGCGTCTTGCCGTCGTCGGCGAGGAACTCGGCCGGCGCGTAGGACAGCTCCATGCCGACGGTGAGCTTGCCGCTGTCGGCGATCGACTTGGGCACCATCGCCGCAATCGCGTCGTCCTTCTTGACGCTCGCGACGTCGAAGGCGCCCTGCTTGGCCGCTGCGGCGTCGCCCGAGTCGTCGCTCGTGCCGCAGGCCGCGGCGCCGAACAGCAGCGCTGCGCCCGCGAGCGCGGCGGCGAACTTCTTCAATCCATGCATGGACATGCTTCTCCACTCTCCCGTGCGACGAAGCCATCATCATGCCGACGTCTGCCGTCGACGTTGACGCTTCCGGTCGCACTCTCGAAATACGTCAGTCAGTGTAGTGCATCGTGTGCTACGAAACGGTTAAGCCGACCATCGTCGGCGACGCACACGTCGTACTGAATAAATATGTAGTATCTTGCATAAACATGCATGGCGTGGTTCTGCGCTGTGCGCGAACCACGCCATGTCATCATTGGTCATCGTGTCCGGTGTCTGACCATCAGGCCGTCACTTCGTGTCGGCCGGGTTGATCTCGGCCTTGTCGATCGCGCCGCCCTGGACGCCCCACTCCTCGAGGATTGCCTGATAGGTGCCATCGTCCATGAGCTTCTGCATCGCCTTCTGGACGGCTTCGGCCATCTGCTTGTCGCCCTTCTTGACGACGACGCCCTGCTTCGTGACGCCGACGTCCTCGCCGAGCTTCTCGAGCTGGCCGTCGGTCTGCGCGACCGCGTAGCCGGCGACCGGCGTGTCCGCGTAGAAGGCGGAGGCCTTGCCGGTCGTCACGTTCGTCGTCACATCGGTCTGCAGCTTGTTCGTCAGGACCTCAATCTCCTTCTTGCCGTCGGCCTTGCACTGCTCGTTCATCTCGGTCACCTCCTCTTCCTGGCTCGTGGCCGTCTGCACGGCGATCGTCTGGCCGCACACGTCCTTCGGGTCGATGCTGTCGGGGTTGCCCTTCTTCGTCACCCACATTGAACCGGCCTTGTAGAAGCTGACGAAGTCGACGGCGTCCATGCGCTCCGGCGTGATCGTGAACGACGAGATGCCCAGATCATACTTCGAGCCGACCGACGGGATGATCAGGTCGAAGCTCGCGACCTTGTTCTCCGCCTCGAGTCCCATGACCTTGGCGAGCGCCTTCGACAGGTCGACGTCGTAGCCGACCGGCGTCTTGCCGTCCTCGGCGAGGAACTCGGCCGGCGCGTAGGAGGTGTCCATGCCGACGGTGAGCTTGCCGTCCTGCTTGACGTCGTCCGGCACGAGCGCGGCGATCTCGTCGACGGTCTCGACCTTCGAGACGTCGTAGCCCTGCGTCGTCTTGCCTTCGGCGTTCTTCGTGCCGCTTCCCGTGTCGTCGCTCGTGCCGCAAGCGCCAGCCGCGAGGCACAGCGACGCGCCGAGCACGAGCGCCGCGAGGTTCCTGAACATGTTCTTCTTCTGCTGCATTGGCGTACCCTGTCTTCTCTGCTGTGTGCCGTCCGGGCCCGCGCCCGAATCCGCACACAGCGTACGCCGCCTCATGCTACGAGCGCGTTTCGCCTGTGCAACATCTGGCCCCGTTCAGCCGCGGGCGCGCATGTTGCGGTAGCGCAGCATGCGCTGCGCCTCGCGCTTGTCCTGATCCTCGCGCAGCGCCTGACGCTTGTCGTATTCCTTCTTGCCGCGTGCGAGCGCAATCTCGATCTTCGCGCGTCCGTCCTTGTTGAAGTAGATGCTCAGCGGCACGATCGTGTAGCCCTTCGCCTGGATCTGGCGGCCGAGCTTCTCGATCTGCGCGGCGTGCAGCAGCAGCTTGCGCTTGCGCTTGGGCGCGTGGTTGTTCCACGTGCCGTTGAGGTATTCGGGGATGTTGGCCCCTTCGAGCCAGATCTCCCCGCGCTTGTCGATGCTGACGAAGGCCTCGGCGAGCGACGCCCTTCCCTCGCGCAGCGACTTGACCTCAGTGCCGGTGAGCGCAATGCCCGCCTCGTAGCGGTCCTCGATCTCGTAGTCGTGCCGCGCCCGCTTGTTGCGTGCGACGATCTGGTCGCCCTCGACCTTCTTCTGCTTCGCCATCGCCGCTCCTTTCCTCATGTCCTCATATCGTTGGCAATGCCATGTCTCGTCCAGCGTGGCCGCCTGACCTTCCGACCTTCCACATTAGCGCAGCATGCGCGAATCCGCCGCCCGCGCATGGCGGATACGGCGGATTCGGCGCGATGTGCACGGCAGATCAGTGCACGTAGCGGAAACGTCCGGGGTTGTACAGCGTGCGGTAGGTGATCGTGTACAGGCCGGCGACGTTCGATTCGGAGATCGTAATCGAGTTCGCGCCGACGCTTTCGACGACGGCGACATGTCCCCACGGCGACGACGCGCCTTCCTGACCGGGCAGGAACGAGAGCGCGGCGCCGACCTGCGGCACGTTGTCGACGCGCAGGCCGTAGCGCGGCGCGTTCGCCGCCCAGTCGCCGCCGTTGCCGAGGTAGGACGGCGTGCCGATGCCCATCTGCTTGCGGCGTTCGTAGGCCCACCATGTGCACTGGCCGGCCGCGTAGGCGTTGCCGTAGTCGCCGTTCGACGTGCCCTGTCCACCGGTCGATCCGCCCGAAGGCTGCGTCGGCTGGGTCGGTTGCGTCGGCTGGGTCGGCGTCACAGGAGTTACAGGCTGACTCGGCTGCGCCGGCTGACTCGGCGTGGCGGGGGTCGTCGTCGAGCCGGTGTTCGTGTTCGCCGGCGGCTGCGTCGTGCCCTGCGCCTGCTGCTGGTGCACGCGTTCGGCCTCGGCTGCCTGCTCGGCCTGGTATTTGCGGTTGTTCGCGTCGATCTGCGACTGCAGCATGACGGTTTCGGCGGCCTGCTGCGCCGCGGCCGTGCTCAGTTCGCTTTTGCGGCTTTCGAGGTCGGAGCGGATCTGCTCGCCCTTGACGCGCTGCGCGTCGAGCGAATCGCGCTTCGCCTGCGCGTCAGAGGCCGCGGACTGCGCGGCGGCCGACTTCTCGTCGGCGTCCGACTTGTATTTCGTGATGCGCGCCTCGATCGCTTTGAGGCGTTCGCCGCGGTTCATCGAGATGCTCAAGCCGTCGGCAGCCTCGGAGGCGGCATTCGCCTCGGAGCGCGACAGCGCGTCGCGCGACTGCATCTGACGGATGAACGCCTTCGTGTCGGTCGCGCCGGTCATGATGCTCATGACGTCCGACGTGTCCGAGCCGTGCATCGATTCGCGGGCGACGCGCGCGACGGCGGCGTGCGCGTCGTCGTAATCCTCGCCGGTCTTCTTGATTTCGGCCTCGAGGTTCTCCTTGTCCTTTTGCGCGGCCTTGAGGCGCTGCGCGGCGGATTCGGCCTCGGCCTTGGCGGACGCGGCGGCGGCGTTCGCCTCCTGCACGGCCTTCGCGGCCACCGGGATCTGGTTGTTCGTCAGATCGTCGAGTTCGACGATCTTGTCCGCCAGGTCGCTGTTGACGCCGGCGAGCTGGTTGCGCAGCTCGGCTTCGCGCTGCACGCTCTGCTGATGCGAGTTCTGCGCGTTGACGAGGTCGCTGTAGGTGTCCGCATGCGCCTGCGGGACCGGCGCGATCACCGGCGCCGCGAATCCGACCGCGCACAGCGAGACCGCGAGCAGGGTCGCGATCCATGGGCGACTTGCAGTTCCTCGAGTCATGGCACACCTTTCGACGTCACTCACGGCAACCAAGCCTAGCATTGCCACCTGAGGGGAATGCGGCGTGCCGTGGGCGCCGCAGCATTTCATACACAGTTTCTCCACATTCTTCACACATCCGCGCAGAACGATCCATGCAGAGCGATCCACGCAGACGCGCGGCGCGCGTCAGGCCTTGAGGTAGCGGTTGAGCGCGACCGACGAGGCGATGACGGACAGCAGCACGGCGCCGACGATCAGGATCGGCGAGATCAGCAGCACGGTGCCCTGCGTGACGTACGGGATCCATGTGACCGATTTGGCGAGCCAATCGGTGATGAAGACCTTGACGAGCGCGCTCAGCGCGAGGCACGACAGCACCGAGCCGAGCAGCGCGGCCACGGCGCCCTCAAGGATGAACGGCAGGCGGATCGTCCAGTTCGACGCACCGACGAAGCGCATGATCTCGGTCTCCTCGCTGCGCGAGGCCGCCGACATGCGGATCGTCGTGCCGGTGAGCATGACGGCGACGATGACCATGACGGCCGCGAGCATCGCCGTCGCCGCCGTCGCACGGTTGAGCACGGCGAAGACCGGCTCGAAGATCTGCCGCTGGTCGACGACGTCCTCGACGCCGTCACGTCCCGACAGCACTTCGGAGACGACCTTGTACTTCTCCGGGTTCTTGAGTTTGAGCCACAGCGAGCCCTGCATGTCGGCCGCGGTGAGCGTGCGCCCTTGGAACTCGCCGTTCGGATACTGCTTGAGGAACGAGTCGTTGTAGAAGTCCTCGGGGCTCTCGTAGGTCACCGACGAGACGTCGTCGCCGAGCTCCTGCTGGATGACGTCCTGCAGCGCGTTGATCTGCTGCGCCGTCGCGGCCTTGCCCGCGGCGCAGTTCGGCGATTGGCTCGTGCCGTCCGGGCACAGCCATACGACGACCTCGACCTTGTCGTACCAGTCGCCCTTCGCCTTCGTGATCTGCGCCTGCGTGAGGAAGGACGCGCCGATGAACAGGAACGAGATGAAGGTCACGAGCATGACCGACAGCAGCATCGGCACGTTGCGCCGCAGGCTCGTCCACGTCTCGCTGAGGATGAATCGCAATCTCATCGGCTGCCCTCCTGCCCATGCGCGCCGTCATGGCCGCGTCCGTGCCGCGCGCCCTGCCGCGGAGGCCGAGGCGGCCTCGGCGGCTGCGGCGGCGCGAGCGGCGGCGTCGGCGGCTGTGCTGTCTCGGTCGGCTGGGTCATCTCAGCCGGCTGTGTCGTTTCGCTCGTCGTGCTTGTTTCGACCGTCTGGGTCGTTTCAGTCGTTTCGACTGTTTCGCTCGTCGTGGAAGTCGCTTCGGTGTTCGCGTTGTCACCGTCCTCGCGCTGCGCGAGTTCGTCGAGCGTCAGTCCGCCGCCCCATGTGAGCGTCTCCTCGACCGGCGCGAAGACCTCGCCGTAGCGGCCGGTCTTGCCGGCGTGCACGCTCTTCGCGAGTCGTGCGATGCCTTCGCTCGATTCGTGTTCGATCGCGTCGTTGACGGCGTCGGCGGCCGCTTCGGCGCGTTCGATGCGTTCGCGGCGGTTCTTCGGCCGTGCGGCGTGCGCGAGGTCGGCGGCCGACGCCATCGACGCATCGCCGCTGATGGCGTCGTGCGCCTGCGCGGCGACCTGCTCGTCGGGGAAGTACAGCGCCGAATCGTAGACGCCGGCCGCCTGGTCGCGCACGATCCTGCCATTGTGCAGTTCGACGACGCGTTTGCGCATCGAGTTGACGATCTCCTCGTTGTGCGTCGCCATGACGATCGTCGTGCCAGTGCGGTTGATCGCGTCGAGCACCTCCATGATGCCCAGCGACGTCGTCGGATCGAGGTTGCCGGTCGGCTCGTCGGCGAGCAGCAGCTGCGGATGGTTGACGTAGGCGCGCGCGATCGTGACGCGCTGCTGCTCGCCGCCGGACAGTTCGAGCGGCTTGTTGCGTTCCTTGCCGGTCAGGCCGACCGTCTTGAGCACCTTCGGCACGAGCGAGCGGATCGCCGAACGCGGCGTGCCGATCACCTCGAGCGCGAAGGCGACGTTCTCCCAGACGGTCTTGTTCGTCAGCAGCTTGTAGTCCTGGAAGATCATGCCGACCGAACGCCGGTAGACCGGCACCTGCCGGTTCGGCAGGCGCCGCAGGTCATAGCCGCCGACGCGAATCTCGCCGTCGGTCGCCTCCTCCTCGTGCAGCAGCAGGCGCAGCAGCGACGTCTTGCCCGAGCCGGAGGCGCCGACGAGGAAGACAAAGTCGCCGCGGTCGATCTGCAGGTTGACGTCCTCGAGCGCGGGACGCGTGGAGTTCGGGTAGATCTTGCTCACATGGTCCATCGAGATCAGCGCCATGTCATCTCCAATCCATCGTGCGCACGGCTGCGCGGGACGCGTCGGTCGTCGTGCGGCAAGTCTACTCGGCGGCCTGCTCAGCGGCCTCGCGGCGCTGCTCATGGCGCCAGCGGATGCCGGCCTGGATGAAATCATCGATGTCGCCGTCGAAGACGGCCTGCGTCTGCGAGGTCTCGTAGCCGGTGCGCAGGTCCTTGACCATCTGGTACGGGTGCAGCACGTAGGAGCGCATCTGATCGCCCCAGCTGGCCTTGATGTCGCCGGCGAGCTCCTTCTTCTTCTTCGCCTCCTCCTCGTGGCGCAGCACGAGCAGGCGCGACTGGAGCACGGCCATCGCGGCGGCGCGGTTCTGGATCTGCGAACGCTCGTCCTGCATCGTCACGACGATGCCGGTCGGCAGGTGGGTGATGCGCACGGCGGAGTACGTCGTGTTGACGCCCTGACCGCCAGGGCCGGAGGCGCAGTAGGTGTCGACGCGGATCTCGCTGTCCGGCACGTCGATGTGGTCGGTCGCCTCGACGAGCGGGACGACCTCGACGGCCGCGAAGCTCGTCTGACGCCGGCCCTGGTTATCGAAGGGCGAGATGCGCACGAGGCGATGCGTGCCGCCCTCGACGGACAGGCGTCCATACGCGTAAGGCGCGTCCACCTGGAAGGTCGCCGACTTGATGCCGGCCTCCTCGGCGTAGGACGTGTCCATGACCTTCGCCTTGTAGCCGTTGCGTTCCGCCCAGCGCAGGTACATGCGCAGCAGCATCTGCGCGAAGTCGGCCGCGTCGACGCCGCCGGCGCCGGAGCGGATCGTCACGACGGCGGAACGCTCGTCGTATTCGCCGTCCATCAGCGTCTGGATCTCCATGTCCTCGAGGTCCTTCGCGATCGAGCCGATCTCGTTCTGCGCCTCGGCGAGCGTGTCCGCGTCGTCCTCCTCACGGCCGAGCTCGACGAGCGTCTCGACGTCGTCGATGCGCGAGGCCGCCGAGGACAGCCGCTTGATCTGCGACTGCACGGCGGAGAGCTTCGACGTCACCTGCTGCGCGTGCTCCGGGTCGTCCCACAGGCCCGGCTCGGCCGCCTCGACCTCGAGCTCCTGCTCCTGACGCTTGAGACGGTCGACGTCGAGCGCGAGCGCGATCTCCTCGTATTTGGCGCGCGCGTCGGCGATCGCCTGGGAAAAATCAAATTCTGCCATGATGCTCCTCAAAAAAACTCTACAAAATCGTGGGTTCGGTATCGTTCCGCGCGTCCAGCAGGCGCGCGAGGCGGGGTTCCGCGCTCCCCGCTCCGGTGTCGTCCGTCATCTCGTCGAACTGTCATCTCGTCCAACTGTTCGGGACGGACATGCATTCCCGGACGTCCATGTCACGGGAACATGGAGGTTCAAAGGCCGGACAGGACCATCGGGACGCACATCCCGACGACGATGGCCGCGATGACGGCGACGGTGAGGATGCGGCGCAGGTCATGGCCGCCCTCGTCTCGACGTTCCGGTTCATGCTGGTTCTTGGCGCTCACAGGAACCACAGTGTAGCGCACACCCAACCCGTGTTCGCGCCGGGCCGCATCCGCCCCGTGCCCATGCGTGCCCGCGCACGCCGCAGTGGCCCCACGGCGCATCCCCCGTTGTATCGTGGGAAGCGCGCGGCGCGCGTGGATGCGCCGTGGCAGCGCGGCCGGCACGACGCCGGCCGGCACCGTCTTCACTGAAGGAGCGCACATGACCGATGAACGCTGGGCATGGGGCTGGGGTCTCGCCAACGTCGACGCCGCCGGCAACACCCTCGACGTCTGGTATCCGAAACTTGAGATGGGCGAAGCGAAGCCGTCCGCACCGGCCGGCACGCACGGCTTCGGCACGCTCGTGCACGACGGCCCCGACGCGCGCGGCGTCAAGCGCGTGCCGGTGTTCACGGCCGCGAACATCGACGAACCGATCGCCGACGCCGCCGACGCCTACCTGCGCCTGCACCTGCTGAGCATGCGCATGGTCAAGCCGAACTCGATGAACCTCGACGGCATCTTCGGCGCGCTCAACAACGTCGTGTGGACGAACTACGGCCCCTTCGCCGTCGAGGACTTCGCGCTGCGCCGCCTCGACGTCATGGAGACGAACGCCGGCGCCGCGATGCCGGGCATGCGCGCCGAGGTCAACGTGCTGTCGATCGACAAGTTCCCGCGCATGCTCGACTACGTCGTGCCCAGCGGCGTGCGCATCGGCGACGGCGACCGCGTGCGTCTGGGCGCCTATCTGAGCGAAGGCACGACAGTCATGCACGCCGGCTTCGTCAACTTCAACGCCGGCACGCTCGGCACCTGCATGATCGAAGGCCGCGTCTCGCAGGGCGTCGTCGTCGGCGACGGCTCCGACGTCGGCGGCGGTGCGTCAATCATGGGCACGCTGTCGGGCGGCGGCAAGCTGCGCAACTCGATCGGCGAGCATTCGCTGCTCGGCGCGAACGCCGGCATCGGCATCTCGCTCGGTGACAACTGCGTCGTCGAAGCGGGCCTGTATGTGACGGCCGGCACGAAGATCGAGGTGTGGGACAAGCAGAAGGCGGCCGCGGGCGTTGCGCTCGACGTCGTCAAGGGTGCCGAACTGAGCGGCAAGGACAACATCATGTTCATCCGCAACTCGCTGACCGGCGCCGTGCAGGCGCGCGCACGCAAGGTCGGCATCGCGCTCAACGACGCGCTGCACAAGAACTAGCAGAAACATGTACCCGCTCAGCGCAGATGGGTTTTGCGAAACGGCATAATACCACCGTTTCGCAAAACCCATCTGCGCTGAGCGGGTACATGCCCTGAGTAATAAGGGGGGTGGCATGAACATCGACATCGTCTGCGTCGGCAAGGTCAAGGAACGCTATCTGCGCGACGCGATCGATGAATACCGCAAACGCCTGTCGCGCTTCGCCAAAATCGACATCGTCGAAGTGGCCGACGAGAAGACGCCCGAACACGCCTCCGACGCACTCAACGAGCAGATCAAGGAGAAGGAGGGCGAGCGCATCCTCAAGCATCTCAAGGGCGACGCCTTCGTCGTCGCGCTCGCAATCGAAGGCGACCAGTTGACGAGCGAGCAGCTCGCGACGAGGATCGCGCAGTGGGGGCTGCATGGCGTCAGCCGTCTGCAGTTCGTCATCGGCGGCTCCCTCGGCCTCGACCCGCGCGTGCTGACGCGAGCGGACATGCTGCTGAGCTTCTCGAAGATGACGTTCCCGCACCAGCTCATGCGCGTGATCCTGCTCGAACAGATCTACCGCGCCTTCAAGATCAACGCGCACGAGCCGTATCACAAATGATCACACGCATATGAAAACGCGCGCCCTGCACGGGCGCGCGTTTTCATATGCGGGCGGGACGGCTCAACCGCGTTCGTCCATCGGCACGTAGTCGCGCAGCACCTCGCCGGTGTACACCTGACGCGGACGACCGATCTTCGTCATCGGGTCGGCGAGCATCTCGCGGTACTGGGCGATCCATCCGGGGATGCGTCCGAGCGCGAACAGCGGCGTGAACATCGACGGGCCGAAGCCGATCGCGCGGTAGATCAGGCCGGTGTAGAAGTCGACGTTCGGATACAGGTGACGCGAGACGAAGTAGTCGTCGGTGAGCGCGATCTGTTCAAGCTTGAGCGCCACGTCGAAGAGCTCCTCGTCGCCCGGCAGCAGCTTGAGCGTCGCCTTCTGCTCCATGATGCGCTCCAGATAGTGCTTCGCGATTGCCGCGCGCGGATCGTAGGACTTGTAGACGCGGTGGCCGAGGCCGGAGATGCGTTCGCCGTTGAGCTTGGCGCGGTCGACGAACTCGCGCACGCTCATGCCCGAGTCGCGGATCGCCATCAGCTGGCGCAGCACCGCCTCGTTCGCGCCGCCGTGCAGCGGCCCGGACAGCGCGTTGATGCCGGCCGCCACCGCCGAGTACAGGTTCGCGTGCGCCGAGCCGGCGATGCGCACGACCGATGTCGAGCAGTTCTGCTCATGGTCGGCGTGGATGATGAGCAGACGGCCGAGCGCGTGCACGTAGAGCGGATCGGATTCGAAACGCTCGTACGGCACGGCGAAGCACATGCGGATGAAATCGTCGACGTAGCCGCGCGCGTAGTCCGGGTAGAGCATCGGCTCGTCACGGCGGCGCCGCAGGATGTAGCTGACGATCGTGCGGGCCTTCGCCATGATGATCGTCGCCGCCTCGTCGAGCTGTTCGGGGTCGTCGATGTCGGTCGTCTCCGGGTTGAAGGTCGCGAGCGCGTTGATTGCCGAGGCCATGACGCTCATCGGCTGCGCCTCGCGCGGGAACGAGCCCATGAAGGTGCGGAAGTCCTCGCCGACCATCGTGTGGTGGTTGATGTCGTCGACGAACTTCTCGTACTGCGCGCTTGTCGGCAGCTCGCCGTGGCGCAGCAACCACGAGACCTCGAGGAAGTCGGAGCGTTCGCACAGCTGCTCGATCGGATAGCCGCGGTAGCGCAGGATCGAATGTTCGCCGTCGATGTAGGTGATCTTCGACTCGCATTGCGCCGTCGTCAGGAATCCGGGATCGAGCGACACCCATTTGTCGTTGCGCAGCGAGGACATGACGATGCCGTCGGGCCCCGCGCTCGCCTTCACGACCGGCAATTCGAACTGGTTGGACTCCACATGCAACTGCGCTACGCCCATGCCGCCTCCTGTCTGTGCTGTTCGCTTCCTTCCGCCCGCGTCACCGACGGGGACCCGACATGGGTCCGCCTCTGTCCGGCGGCGGGCACTGCCGACCACTATAAGGTATCCGTATTTCGGCCGGCCGCGGCCGTCTCAAAAGCGTGTCGCGTCCCGATATGCGGCGAGGACTCGCGCGGATGCACGGGTCCTCGTCATGGAATCATTGCATGCACGGACGCGCCGGCGTCGTTCAGCCCTTGAACTCCTCGGAAATCGGGTCGCCTTCGCGCTGCGTGAGCACGATCGGGCCGCCTTCGGTGATTGCGATCGTGTGCTCGGAATGCGCGCCGCGCGAGCCGTCCTCGCTGCGCAGCGTCCAGCCGTCCTTCGGATCCTGATAGATCTCGTCGGTCGTCTTCATGAACCACGGTTCGATCGCGATGACGAGGCCCGGACGCAGCTTGTAGCCGTGATGCGCCTTGCCGTCGTTGGGCACATGTGGGTCGCCGTGCATGATGTGGCCGACGCCGTGGCCGCCGAAGTCGAGGTTGACCGGGTAGCCGTAGGCGCGCGCGACGTCGCCGATCGCATGCGAGATGTCGCCGAGGCGGTTGCCCGGCTGCGCGGCGGCGATGCCGGCGGCGAGCGCCTCCTGCGTGGACTTGATCAGGCGCAGGTCCTCGGGGTCCTTGTCCTTGCCGACGACGAAGCTCACGGCGGAGTCGGCGACCCAGCCGTCGACGCTGATCGCCAGATCGAGGCTGACGAGGTCGCCGTCCTTGAGGTCGTAGTCGTAGGGCACGCCGTGCAGCACGGCGTCGTTGACGGATACGCAGATGTAGTGCGCAAAGGGGCCGGTGCCGAAGTCCGGCGCATAGTCGACGTAGCAGGATTCGGCGCCCTTGCGGTCGACGATGCGCTGATGCACGAATTCGTCAATCTCGAGCAGGTTCGTGCCGACCGTCGTGCGTTCCTGCAGGTCGTGCAGGATGCCGCCGACGAAACGGCCCGCCGGCTTCATCGCTTCGATTTCCGAATGCGTCTTGAGTTCGATCATGGAGTTGCTACCACCTTTCCCATGCGCCGACCGTTGCGGCGATTGTGCTGACACCCACCCTATCCCCCACAGCTTACATTTGCGAACGTGGCGGATACGGCATCGGCTATGGCATCGCGAAGGCCGGCCGCGCGGATGCGGGCGACCGGCCTTCGGTAATCAATCAATAATCACAATGACTGAATCGGACGACTCAGTTCTTCGGCACGCGGCCGAAGGTGAAGGCGCGCACAATCGCGACGATGCCCATGACGATCATCGCGCAGCCGCCGAAGATGATGAGCGCGACGGTCGAAGCCATCGGCATGCACAGGATCGCGAAGCCGGCGATGATCGAGATGATCGCGTAGGCGATCGCCCAGCCGGAGCTCGGCATCGACCACGATTCGGCGAGCGCCATGACGCCCTCCATGATCCAGCAGATGCCGACGACGAGCGTGAACATGACGGCGAGCGTCGCCGTCGAGAACGCCGTGTAGCGCAGCACGACAAGACCGCCGATGATCAGGATGATGCCGATGAGGATGCCGAGCACGCGCCATCCCGCCGGCAGGCCGACCTCGACGATCGAGCTGACGATACGCACGATGCCGGAGATCAGGAAGTAGATGCCGAGCATGATGCAGGCGACGATGAGCGTCTTGCCCGGCCACACGAGCAGGCAGATGCCGAGCGCGAGCGCGGCGAGGCCGATGACGGCGTAGGCGATGCGCACGGCGTTCTTCGCGCCGGTCGGCAGCGACTGCTCGACGAGCCGGAACGGGCTCCAGTTGCCGTTCGGCGAATCATTGACGTTGGACATGATGACTCCTTTCCTCCTGCCGCGGCGCTGACGGCCCGCGCCCTGAAGCGCCGCGCGTCGTATCGTTCCGCGACCACATGGTCCTTCCGCAGGCTCGCCCTGCGGTCATGTCTCCAGTGTGCTCCCCCACTGCCTTGCGCCGCCGCGTTTTCGCAATTGTTTCCCTTCGCGCGTAGTCGGCAGCGAAATCGGTCGATGTATGCCCTGTCTTGTGCGGGCATGTTCTTGATCGTGTACGCCGGCGGCGTTGTCGCAAAATGACCTATAGTGTGGAACCATGAGCAACACCTATCAATCCGGCATCGATCCGGCCGCATTCTCCTCCGTGATCCGCCCCGCCGACGACCTGTTCCGCTACGTCAACGGCCCGTGGATCGACACCTACGCGCTTCCCGACGACCGTTCCCGCTACGGCTCCTTCGACCGTCTCGCCGAGAACGCCGAATCCCAGATCCGCGACATCCTCGAATCCGACGGCGACGAGGCCGCCAAATCGAAGGCGATCTACCGTTCCTTCCTCGACGTCGATGCCGTCGAAAAAGCCGGCGCCACGCCGATCCGCGCCGACCTCGACCATATCGACGCCGTGCAGACGAAGGCCGAGCTGACGGCGCTGCTCGGCGAGATGAGCCCCTACGGCGGCCCCGACCTGTTCGGATTCGACATCTTCGGCGACTTCAACGACCCTGACCACAACATCATGCATCTGAGCCAGGGCGGCCTCGGGCTTCCCGATGAGGCGTACTACCGCGAGGACCACTACAAGCCGATCCGCGACGCCTACGTGACGATGGTCGCCCGGCAGTTGAAGAACGCCGGCTACGCCGACGACGCGCAGGAGCAGGCTGAACATCTGCTCGAGGTGGAGACGACGATCGCCTCCCACCATTGGACGAACGTCGAGACGCGCGACTCGCAGAAGACGAACAACCCGACCGATTTCGCCGCGCTGGCCGCGATGCTCGCCGCCTTCGACATCGAGGCGTGGGCGAAGGCGATGCAGACGTCGTACGACCGTTCGGCGACGGCGCGCAGCTACCCGGTCGACGTGCTCGGCGCGCTCGCGCACGTCAACGTCATGGAACCGTCGTTCCTCACCGGACTGAACACGTTCTGGGCGGACGCCGACCTCGAGGACCTCAAGCTGTGGGCGCGCGTCCACGTCATCGTCGGCCGCGCGAGCATGCTGTCGGGCGATTTCGACACGACGAACTTCGACTTCTATGGCCGCACGCTTTCGGGTGCCAAGGAGCAGCGCGCCCGCTGGAAGCGCGGCGTCTCGCTTGTCAACGGCATCTGTGGCGAGGACGTCGGCCGCGTCTATGTGCGCGAGCATTTCCCCGAATCGTCGAAAACGCGCATGGAGCAGCTCGTGCACAACCTGATCGAGGCCTACCATGTCTCGATCCTCAACAGCGACTGGCTCGGAGACGAGACGAAGCGCAAGGCGCTCGACAAGCTCGACCATTTCGAGGCGAAGATCGGCTACACGAACCATTGGCGCGACTACACGGCGCTCGACGTCGACGCGTCAGCGTCGCTGATGGACAACATGCGCGCGGCCTCGGTCTACGAATTCGGCTACCAGATGGCCAAATGCGGCAAGCCGGTGGACAAGGACGAGTGGCTGATGAACCCGCAGACGGTCAACGCCTACTATGAGCCGACGCTCAACATCATCGTCTTCCCGGCCGCGATCCTGCAGCCGCCGTTCTTCAACCCGGAGGCCGAGGACGCCGTCAACTACGGCGGCATCGGCTCGGTCATCGGCCATGAGATCGGCCACGGCTTCGACGATCAGGGCGCGCAGTTCAACGGCGAAGGCAAGCTCGAGGACTGGTGGACCGCCGAGGACAAGGCGCGCTTCCAGCAGCTGACGAAGACGCTCATCGACCAGTACGACCGTTTCGTGCCCGCGCAGCTGCAGGAGAAGTACGGCGACGACCCGACGAAGGCGCCGCACGTCAACGGCGCGCTGACGATCGGCGAGAACATCGGCGACCTGTCCGGCGTCAACATCGCGCTCAAGGCCTACGCGTTCTCGCTCGACGAGGCGCAGGGCAAGCCGATCGACGGCGACCCGACGGCGATTGAGGCGGCGCTCGACACGGCGCCGACGCTCGACGGCTTCACCGGCCTGCAGCGCTTCTTCCTCGGCTATGCGCTGATCTGGCGCACGAAGAACCGCGACGAACTCGTCGAGCAGTATCTGCAGATCGACCCGCATTCGCCGGCCGAATGCCGCACGAACGGCATCGCGCGCAACGTCGACCTGTTCTACAAGGCCTTCGGCGTCACGCCCGACGACCGCATGTGGCTCAAGCCGGAGGAACGCGTCCACATCTGGTGACGCGACGGCGATAACAGGCGACGGTAAGGCGGAAGGGGACGCCGCGGCGCGTGCCGTGGCGTCCCCTTCCGCCTTCTCTTTTCTCTGACTGATTGCCTTCGGCCTACTGCCCGCCGTCTGCAGTCTTCTGTCAGAAGTCTTCTGTCAGAAGTCATCTGGCGGTGCGCCGACGGCGACAGGTTCGGCGGCCTGATCGGCCACGGCCTGCGCTTCGGCGACGACTTCGGCCTGCGCGGCCGCGTCGTCGGTGACCTCGCCGGTGCGCGGATCGATCTGCACGCCATCGAGGTCGACCGGCGCGTCGTCGACGCCGTCCGCCTGCCTCGGCCGCCTCGCGCCCTGCGTGTCCGACTGACCCTTCGCAAGCCTGCGCACGACCGAGATGCCGTAGTTGAGGTCGTGGCCGACATTGCTCGCCTCGATGAACGTGTGCGAACGTGCCTTGCCGTCCTCGCCCGGCCACTCTTCGGTGGATAGCACGCCGACGACGATGACGGCCTCCCCCTTGTGCAGCGAATTGACGATGTTGAGCGCGAGCTCGCGGAACGCCTTGACGGTGATCCACGTCGTCGGCAGCGACTGCCATCGTCCGTCGCCGTCGCGGTAGCCGCGCGTGCATGCGAGGCGGAAGCGGCATGCGGCGCGCGCCCCGCCATGCAGGCCGAGCGGCGTCGGTTCGCTGCCGAGGAATCCGGTGATCGTGATCTGTCCCTGTTGTATCGCCATGGTCGTGTCCTTTCGTCTGGCTGCGCCGTCTTCGACGCCCCTGATCGGGTCCGGCTTGGTCCGGTTGGGTTCCACCACTATCGGCGTGGAGACATCCGCGGCGCAAGCCTGACGGGGGTATGTGACCGGAAGGGTGTGTCGCGCCCGAAATGTGGATGGACGGGACCTCTATCCACACCAATCCACATGCGCGATGTGGATGGATTCGCCGGATTATGCACGGCGCACATGCCGTGCGCCGGCCTGTCGCCACCGTGCTCTCACACACCGTGCGCTCACACGAAGAGGACATACGAAAAGGCCCGCCACCTTCCGGTGACGGGCCTGAGCATTCATGCGATCGGACGATCAGAGCATCCGGCGCAGACGGTCGGCGATGGCCTGCGCCGCCGACTCGGCCGGCACAGCCTCCTTGTTGCCGCCGTCGCGGTCGCGTACTTCGATCGTGCCGTCGTTGACGGTGTCGCGTCCGGCGACGGCGATGATCGGCACGCCGATGAGTTCGGCGTCCTTGAACTTGACACCCGGCGAGACCTTCCGGCGGTCGTCGTAGATGACCTCGACGCCGTCGGCCTCAAGCTGTTCGACGAGACGGTCGGCGGCTTCGAAGGCCGCTTCGTCCTTGCCGGTCGCCACGACGTGCACCTGGGCGGGCGCGATGTTCGCCGGCCAGGCCAGGCCGCGCTCGTCGTGATGCGTCTCAGCGATGCAGGCGAGCACGCGGCTCACGCCGATGCCGTAGCAGCCCATCCACACCGGCACCGTCTTGCCGTTCTGGTCGAGCACCTTGAGGCCGAGCGCCTCGGAATACTTCAGGCCGAGCTGGAAGACCTGACCGATCTCGACGCCGCGTTCGAAGCTCAGCGGGCCGGAGCCGTCCGGGCTCATGTCGCCGTCGCGCACCTCGACGGCCTCGACGACGCCGTCGGCCTTGAAGTCACGGCCGTAGACGAGGTCGTAGTAGTCGACGTCCTGTTCGTCGGCGCCGGTGAACCACGCCGAGCCTTCGGCCACATGCGCGTCGATGAAGTAGCGCAGCGCGCCGTCGGCGTCGTTCTGCGGGCCGAAGCCCATCGGGCCGATGAAGCCCTGCACGAGTTCGGGATGCGCCTTGAGGTCCTCCTCGGTGGCTTCCTCGAGCTCGGACGGGGCGAACTGCGCCTCAAGGCGCTTCATGTCGATCGTGCGGTCGCCGGGGATACCGACGACGATCAGTTCGCGCCACGGTTCGTCATGCTCGTCGTCCTCGGCGTGCTTGACGGCGACGACGACGTTCTTGAGGATGTCCTCGGCCTGCCATGCACGGCCATCGGTGCGCGGATAGGTCTCGTTCGCGAACGCGACCATCTCGTCAATCGTCTTCGCCCCCGGCGTCGCGCGCTTCTCGGCAGCCGGCGTCGCCGAGCAGTCGATCGCCTCGATTTCGGGCGTGTGCAGCGCCTCGACGTTCCATGCCTTGCCGCTCGGCGCGAGCGCGAAGGTGTCCTCGCCGATCGGCATCGGCGCGAGGAACTCCTCGGATGCCGAGCCACCCATCGGGCCGCTCATCGCGAAGACCGGCACGTACTTCAAATCGAGCCGCTGGAAGATGCGCTCGTAGGCGCCACGCTCGTCCATGTAGGCCTTGCGCATGCCCTCCTCGTCGACAGTGAACGAATAGGCGTCCTTCATGATGAACTCGCGGCCGCGGATCAGGCCCGCGCGCGGACGGAACTCGTCGCGGTACTTCGTCTGGATCTGGTAGAGCGTCACCGGCAGGTCCTTGTAGGACGAGTACATGTCCTTGACGAGCAGCGTGAACATCTCCTCATGCGTCGGCGCGAGCAGATAGTCGGCCTCGTGACGATCCTTGAGACGGAAGATGTTGTCGCCGTACTCCTCCCAGCGGTGCGTCGCCTCGTACGGCTCGCGCGGCAGCAGCGCCG
Source organism: Bifidobacterium anseris (assembly GCF_002860345.1). Classification (GTDB taxonomy): domain Bacteria; phylum Actinomycetota; class Actinomycetes; order Actinomycetales; family Bifidobacteriaceae; genus Bifidobacterium; species Bifidobacterium anseris. The sequence continues at coordinate 750,597 of NZ_NMYC01000005.1, read as the reverse complement.
GGAAGTGCACCTCCTGGGCGCCAATGCCGTTGATCTCCTCGCGAATGATGCCCTCGATCTTGTTGAGGACGGCCAGGCCGAGCGGCAGCCAGGTCCAGATGCCCGGCGCGGCCTTGCGGATGTAGCCGGCGCGCTGGAGCAGCTTCGCGGAATCGACGTCTGCGTCGGCGGGGTCTTCGCGCAGCGTACGCAGGAACATGGTGGACATTCGAAGAGCTTTGGTCATACCTGTTAACCTACGCGGCTTGCGGGACCAACGGCGGCGCATGCGGACGCCCGGCGCGCAGCCGTCGTCGCGCGGTCCGGGCGTCCGCATGCGCCACCCTATCGACTCACTTCGCCGTCACTTCGCCGTCACTTCGCCGTCACTTCGTCGTCGTGCGTTTCGTGTGCTCCTCGTCGTCCTCGACGCGCGCGTCGACGTCGTTCTCGAGGATCTCGTCGTTGACCGAGCCGAAGGGGTAGACGAAGATCATCAGCATGCCGACGCAGCCGAGGAAGTACAGCACGTCGCACAGCGCGACCGAGCCGAAGCTCACGAAATCGTTCGGAATCAGCAGGCCGACGACCATCAGGAACATGCCGACGACCGGCAGCAGCTGCCACACCCACGGGTTCGGCGCATGCTCGCGCTCCTTGACACGCACCGACAGCGCATAGAACGGGATGATGAACATCAGGCCGCCGACGATCGTCAGGATGTCAGACAACTTGATCCAGTTCCACAACGGCACCGGCTGCGCGTTGTAGGTCAGGAAGGCGACGAACAGCACGATCGCGCCGATCCCCGAGACGATATACGCGTTCCTACGCTTCATGATGCCTTCCTCCTGCCTGCCGCACCGCCGCCGAAGCCGCGATGCCGATCATTCCTTTATTGAATTGTCGATTCACATTGTAGTGACGCGCCGCCGCGCGCATGTTCACGACGGGCGTGGCCGACGATGCGACACAGCCCACCCGCACAACCGCGCGTCGTCAGAACAGCTCGTCCTGCGCGAAACCGTCGTCGTCCTCGGCGGCGACCTCCGCATGGCGCTGCGCGGCGACGATCGACGCGGCGCCGTCCTCGTGCAACGCGCGCGCCGCCTCGGTCGAACGTTCGCGCAACGTTCCGTCGAGCCGCACGGCATCGTCGCTCACATCGAACATGCGATTGCTGACGCCGTCGAGAAACAGCCCGTCGAGCCGTTCCACTCGGGAAAGCGCGACGTAGCCCATGCCGGGCGCGAAGGTGCGCTTGAGATCCATGACGGCCGCGTCGAGCGTCATGCCCTGCGATTTGTGGATCGTGATCGCCCACGCGCAGCGCAGCGGCACCTGTGAGACAGCGGCGAGCGTCTTCTCGTTGTCGGTGAGCTCCCAGTCGCTCGGCTTCATCGTCACGACGTTGCCGTTCTCGAAGGCGACGATCGGCCAGCCGCCCTTGGCCTCCGTCGCGAAGCCGCGCACGGTACCGAGCGAGCCGTTGACGAACTGATGGTCGGCGTCGTTGCGCACGGCCATGACCTCGGCGCCCTCCTTGAGCGTGAGCACGTCCGGGGCGAGCATGTTGCGTTTGAGTCGCTCGACGAGGTTCGCCGGCCCCGCGCAGGTCGCGTAAAAGGTGTGCGCAGGCGCGTCAATCGCGGCGAGCATGCGATCGTTGAGCTGATCGGCCTGACGGTTGACGGGGAACAGGTTGACGGCGGTGCGTCCCTCCGGCGGCCGCACGCCAAGGCGCGTGACGAGCAGGTCGCGGTCCTGCTGCGAGACACGGCCGTCGCGGATGTCGGTGAGGACGCCGAGCAGCGCGCCGTCGTCCTGACGATGCTGCTCGTCGAGATAGCAGACGACCGGGTCGAGTTCGTCCCACGCGAAGGATTCGGTGACGAAGCCCTCCGGGTTGCGTCCAGCGCGCGCGTAGCGCTCGCGTTCGGCGACGAATTCAGGGCTCGGCGTGACGACGTCGTGGTTGCGCGCGCCGACGCTCACCGGCGGCAGCTGGAAGAAATCACCGGAGAGCACGACCTGCACGCCGCCGAAGGGACGGTCATCGCGCCGCACGACGCGCATCGCGCGGTCGACCATATCGAACAGCCACGCGTGCATCATCGAGACCTCGTCGATGACGAGGATGTCGGTCGCCTGCAGCGCCTTGCGTCGGCGCGTGCGCACGTTCTTGAGCACCTGTTCGGTGAGCGCGTTCGCGACGCCGAGGCCGCTCCAAGAATGGATCGTCTGTCCGTTGATATGCGTGGCCGCGATGCCCGTGGACGCCGTGACGGCGACGCTCGCGCCGCGTCTGCGCGCGCCGGCGACGAACTCGTTGAGCGTGTACGTCTTGCCGGCGCCGGGAGCGCCGGTCAGGAAGACGCTCGCGCCGGCGTCCATGATTTCGAGCGCCTCGGCCTGCCGCATCAGCGCACCAGCCGATCGACGACGCGGATCACGCCTTCTTCCGTGTTCGCCGGCGCCAGATAATGCGCGACCTTCATGACCTGCGGATGCGCGTTCGCCATCGCGAACGAGTAGTCACCCTCGCGCAGCATGCCGATGTCGTTGGGATAGTCGCCGAAGACCATCGTCTGCGCGCGCGTGATGCCGAGCGCGCGCTGCAGCGCCTTGACGCCTTCACCCTTGTCGACGTTGCCGTCCATGATGTCGACCCAATGCGGGCTCGACGCGGTTGCCGCGTACGGGGATTCAACGAAGCCGAGTTCGCGCTCGGCCATCGCCTGCGCGTCGCCGAAATCGAAGATTGCGAGCTTGAGGATCTGCTCGTCCTTGTAGCGCAGCACTTCGCGCAGATCGGGCACGACGGTCAGCTTCGTGTAGTATTTGCTCGCCTCGGCGATGAACGGCGCGTCGTCACGGCTGACGTAGGCGCCGCCGAGCGCGCAGATGACGAGGCCGAGGTCGTCGCTCGTGCGTTCGGTCATCGCGATCGTCTTGTCGACGATGTCGCCGCTGACGCCATGCGTTTCGATGACCTCGCCGTCGAGCGCGACGACGTTGCCGTTCTCGGCGATGATCGGCAGCCGCTGCGGCGCGTCGGCGAACATCTTCTCGAGCGTCTGGTACTGCCTGCCGCTCGCCGGCACGAAACGCACGCCGAGCTGCGTGAGCCGGTCGAGCATCGGCTTGAAGCCGAGCGGGATCTGACTGTCGGCGTCGAGCAGCGTGCCGTCCATGTCCGCGACGACGAGCCTGATGTCGTCGAGCGGCTCGAGCGTCTTCCAATCCCTGGGTTCCTCATTGGTCATAGTGGGTATGGTCCTCCTCTTGTTTTGTTTCACTGCATGCAATGCACGATTTGCGCCGTATGCGCCGCCGCGGCGGTCAGCGCCGCGCGATGCTCGTGCGTTCGACGTCCTCGGCGATCCGCTTCGCCGTGGCCGCGTCCGGGCCGGGCGCCGGCGCCATGACGGCCTCGCGGTAGTAGCGCAGCTCGTCGAGCGATTCGATGATGTCGGCGAGCGCGCGGTGGCCGCCGTCCTTCGCCGGACGGTTCGCGTAGACGTCCGGGTACCAGCGGCGCGCGAGCTCTTTGATCGTGCTCACGTCGACGACGCGGTAGTGCAGATGGCTCATCAGACCGGGCATGTAGCGGTCGAGGAACTTCTTGTCGGAGCCGACCGAGTTGCCGGCGAGCAGCGGCTTGACGCCGTCGGGGATGAACCGCGTGACGTAGTCGATGACCTTCTGCTCGGCCTCCTCGACGCTCAGCCCCTGCTCCCATTCGGTGATGAGACCGGAACGGGTGTGCATCGCGCGCACGAAGTCGTTCATATGCGCGACGGCCTCGTCGGAGGGACGGATGACGAGGTCGATGCCGTCGTCGAGCACGTTGAGGTCGAAGTCGGTGGGCACGACGGAGACTTCGCACAGTTCGTCGTGGAAGACGTCGAGCCCCGTCATCTCGCAGTCGATCCAGATGAGCCGTGAATTCGCCGCCGAATACACCTCGTCGTCATGTGCGTCCACCATAGCGTGCCTCTTTTCTCGCGTTTCATTGTGTGCCGGCGTTCATTGCGTGCTGTTGTCGCGCTGTTGCCGCGTTCCATTGTCGCACTGTTGTCTGTGTTGTCTGTTCGTCGATGCAATCTCGCGGCGCACGTCCGCCGGATGCATCGCGACGCGCGGACGAGCCGACCCCGCGCCGAACATTCGAGCCTACCTCACGTCGCCGCACGCACGTTAAGTTCTATCCTGAACGCAAAACATCGGCCGCGCGTCGCAGATACGACAAACGGGGCCGTGCACATGATTCCACGTGCACGACCCCGTCGTGTCGTCATCGTTCGGACGGCTGATCAACAGCCGTCCTTCGCTCAGCCGGCGTGGCGGCCGGTCGAGCGGCGGCGGCGCAGCTGCAGCGTGCCGAGGCCCGCGCACAGCAGCGCGGCGGCGACGGCGACGATGAGCGCGACGCTCGAGCCGGTGTTCGCCGTCGACGTGTCCGTCGTCGGCGCCGACTCGACGGTGCCCTCCGGCTGCGTCGGCTCCGGCGTGGCGGCCGGCGTCGTCTCCTCCGGCTCCGGCTCCGGCGTCACCGGCGACTGCGCGACGGCGAGACGGCCGTTGTTGCCGAGCGCGACGTCGACGGTGGTGCCGTCCCAGCGCGGCGCGATTGCCGCGGTCGCCGTCTTCGTCACGTTGTCCTTCTTCGCGACCGTGTAGTTCGCCAAGCCCATGCGCACGGTGCCGGCCGGCACGAAGACGTCGCCGTTCGCGCCCGTCTGCGTCTTGCCGGCGGCGTCGGCGCCGTTGACGGCGACCCACTGCTCATGCTTCGCGTTGTCCGCGTAGTAGGTGCGCAGATAGTGGTAGGTCTTGCCTTCCTCGATCGACTTGGCCGGGTCGGACACGTTCTCGGAGTTGTACAGCGGCGTGTCGTTGACGAAGTAGTAGAAGTCGTTCGACTTCGCCGGCGTGAACGTCGCCGTCGTCGAGCCGCGCTCGGCGTCCTCTTCGTACTTGTTCGACGTGAAGGTCTCGCCGTTGTCCTTGACGTACGCGGCGAGCGCCTCGTCCGGGTTCGCGAGCGCATCACGCACGCCATCCTTGAGGCCGACCGAGTAGAAGACGCGGATCGGGAACGTGTCGTTGATCGTCGTCGTCACGTTGCCGTCCTGATCGACGCTCACCGAATACAGGCGCAGCGGCAGCAGCTGCTCGGGCACCTGCACGCGCACTGTTTCGGTTTCGCCGTGCGTCACGGTGACGACGAGATCGGCGAGGTTCGCGGTGCCGTAGATCGGGTTGCCGTCGACTTCGCCTTCGAAGACGTAGGTCGTCGTCGCACCGTCCTCGGAGGTTTCGGAGGTCTTTGCGGTGAACTGCCTGCCGGCGAAGACGACGCTGTTCATGTCGCGCACCGTCATGTAGGCGCCGAGTTCGTCGGTGAACGTGATCGTGCCGCGTTCCATGCCCGACTCGGTCGTCGTCGCGATCGGCGACGACGGCTTGCTCGAGATCGCCGTCCAGATGTCGTTGAAGATGTTCTTGAGCTGGTCGGCGTTGTTGGCGTTCATGTAGTAGTCGGAATCCGGCGCGCGCTCGCCGAGGTCCTGCATCGTCGTGGCGTTCGGATAGTTGCTCGAGACGGCCTGCATATAGCGGTTCGACGTGTAGCTCAGGTTGTTGATGTCCGGCGTGTTGAAGGTGCCGACCGCATAAATCGGCGTGCCGGAGTCCTTGAGCGACTTCGCCTCGGCGACGGCCTCGTCGTAGTCGAAGGGATCGCCGTCGGTGAAGAAGATGACGACGGAATCGGCGTTCGTGCGCTTGTCCTCGTCGATCAGCTGATGGGCGAGCTGCAGGCCTTCGGCGGAATAGGTGCCGCCGAGGTCGCGAAGGCCGTTGACGATGCCCTGCAGGGCGGCCGTGTCGTCGGTGAAGCGCGATTTGATCTCCGCCCTGCTTTCGAAGGTGACGATGCCGGCGCGGTTCTTCGCGGCCGCATCGGAGATCTGCGCGTTGCGCGCGGCCATCTGGTCGAGGAAGCCGTTGACGGCGGTCTTCAGCGCGTCGAGACGCGTGATGCGCGGCATACGGCGGTAGAGCTGGACATGATCCGGATCGGTGTCTTCAGGGCTCATCTTCGGCGTGTACAGCACCGATCCGTCCCTATCGGTGTACTGCCAGTGACCGGTCGTCTCGTTCATAATCGGATACACGGCCGTGTAGCTCCCGGAGTCGCTGCGGACGAACAGCGTCTCGCCGGTGACCTCGCCGTAGACCGGCGTATAGGTGTAGTCCATGTTGGAGGACATCGAACCGGAGACGTCGAGCACGAGCGTGACGTCGAGCGGCTTGTTGCCGCTGCTCATGCCGGTGATCTGCTGGGCGCTCGACATCGCGGACAGGCCGACGAGGAAGTCGGCGGCCTTGTCCTTGCCGACGACGACCTGTTCGCCGTTGCCGGCGTCGAGCGTCACATCGCCGGTCGTGACCGACTTGTCGGTCCAGACGCGGCCGTTGGAGCGCGGGTCGAGCGGGTTGCCGACGCCTTCGGTCCACTGCGTGAAGGTCGTCGGGTCGGCGCTCGCCGTCAGTTCGGCGGCGTGCGCGCGGCCGACGCCGAACACGGTGGTCGCGACGAGCATCGTGAGCGTCACGACGAGCGCGGCGATGCGAACGATGGCATTGCGCACCCCCGACTTCTGTGTAGCTTGGATGTCCATACAGGGTTCCTTACTGCCTCTTGGTGCTGAGAATCCTTGCAAGCGCAATGATTCTCTGATTCTTTAGGCGTATCGTCCACACTGGCAGCTTTCTCCTCCAGTGAACGAATACGATATCATCACCAACAATACCCGAAGGTTTGCACAATATCGTCACAACCGTCCCGCCGTACGGACCGTCTCGCCGCCGGATGGCCGCCGGATGGCCGCCGGCCCCCTGCTTGCGCCGCCCTACCCACAGCACCCCGCCAATGGCGGTATTTGCGTAAGCTCACCCATAGAATGCTGTGTGCCCAACCAACAATGGCATTGTATAGGTGAGCTCACTCATAAACGGCCACCCCAACAGCTGGCGATGGCGGTATGCGGGTGAACCCACCTAAAGAATGCCGCTGAAGTCCATGCCAACGGCAGTATTTGAGTGATCCCACCCACAGGATGCCGCCCTCTACGATGGCGGTATGCGGGTGAACCCACCTAAAGAATGCCGCTACGATGCCGCAGGTATGGGCGCAGGGGTGCGTCTGGCGGCATGGCGACCACCCGGATGCCGCGCGGACCGAACGAAAAGGGCCGTCCCCGTATGGTTGTGACCATATGGGGACGGCCCTCGGTGCTTGCCGTGCGTCAACCTACCGCGCGGCGCGGCGCTGCGCGGTAGGTTGCGATGCGGCGCCGTCAGCGGCCGGAATAGTTCGGTGCTTCGGCCGTCATGACGATGTCATGCGGATGCGATTCGCGCAGGCCGGCGTCGGTGATGCGGATGAAGCGGCCCTTTTCGCTCATCTCGGGGATGTTGTGCGCGCCGATGTAGAACATCGACTGGTGCAGACCGCCGATCATCTGGTACAGCACGGCGTTGAGCGGTCCGCGGTACGGCACTTCGCCCTCGACGCCTTCCGGCACGACCTTGTCCGAGCTCGTGACATCCGCCTGGAAATAGCGGTCCTTCGAGTACGACTTCTTGCCGCGCGGAGCCATCGCGCCGAGCGAACCCATGCCGCGGTACAGCTTGTACTGCTTGCCGTGCAGCAGTACCTTCTCACCCGGAGCCTCCTCGCAGCCGGCGAGCACGCCGCCGAGCATGACCGAGCTCGCGCCGGCGACGAGTGCCTTCGCGATATCGCCCGAATAGTGAATACCGCCGTCGGCGATGCACGGGATGCCCGCGGCGCGGCAGGCGCGCGAAGCCTCGTACACTGCCGTCAGCTGCGGCACGCCGACGCCTGCGACGACGCGCGTCGTGCAGATCGAGCCGGGGCCCACGCCGATCTTGACGGCGTCGACGCCCGCGTCGATCATCGCCTGCGCGCCCTGACGCGTCGCAATGTTGCCGCCGATGATGTCGACGCCGCTGAAGGCCGGGTCGTTCTTGATGCGGCGGATCATATCGAGCGCGAGCTTGGCCTCGCCGTTCGCCGTGTCGACGACGAGCACGTCGACGCCCGCCTCGAGCAGCGCGCTCGCGCGCTGCCACGCGTCGCCGAGGAAGCCGATGCCGGCGGCGACGCGCAGACGGCCCTGCTCGTCCTTCGTCGCATCCGGGTACTGCTCGGTCTTCACGAAGTCCTTGACGGTGATCAGGCCAGTGAGATGGCCTTCGGCGTCGACGAGCGGCAGCTTCTCGATCTTGTTCGCCGCGAGCAGGTCGTGCGCGTCGCGCTTCGAGATGTCCGACGGGCCGGTGATCAGATGATCCTTCGTCATGACGTCCTTGACGCGCAGATGGTCGTAGTCGTCCGACGCGATGAAACGCATGTCGCGGTTCGTGATGATGCCGACGAGCTTGTTCTCATGATCGACGACCGGCAGGCCGGAGATGTGGAACTTGCCGCACAGCTTGTCCAGATCGGCGAGCGTGACGTCGGGGTTCACGGTGAGCGGGTCGGTGATCATGCCCGATTCTGAACGCTTGACGTAGTCGACCTGCGCTGCCTGGTCGTCGATCGACAGGTTGCGGTGCAGCACGCCGATGCCGCCGTTGCGGGCCATCGCGATCGCCATCTCGGACTCGGTCACCGTGTCCATCGCGGCGGAGATCGCCGGGACCTTCATCGTGATGTTGCGGGTCAGATGGGTCGTCGTATCCACCTCGGAGGGGATGACGTCGGTCTCGTTCGGCAGCAGCAGCACGTCGTCGTAGGCGAGGCCGAGCTGGGCGAAGATGGGGGGAAGCGGAGCGTACGGGGATTCTGCATGCATATCAGGATTTGTAGCCATAGGCCTACTATATGGACGTACGACGACGAACGCCACTCGCCGTTCCACGATGCAACATGGCCCTCTCGACGGCCTGTGCGACGGGGGTCGCGCGGCCTCGGCGCAGCCGCAGGATACCAGGCCATATACCCCTGTTCACCACGCTTTCCCGCGCAGTCGCGGCGCGAGCGCGATGCAAGGCGTCCGCTCACTCGTCCCGGCGTCCGCGCTGCCTTCCTCCCGCCGATGGCGATGCCGGACCCGACGACGCGGCGTCGCGCATGTGCCGCGCGCGATGCCGTCCGTCGCCGCCGCGCGCATGCCCCGGATGATCGGCGTCTCGCTCCTCGGGCGGTTCCTCGCCGTCGACCTCGCCGTTCATGCGCCGGCGGATCGACGGATACATCGTCGCGACGGTGAGCGCGGCGGCGGCCATGAGGAAGACGACGAGCACATGGAGCGGCCGGAAGAACAGCAGCATCAGCGAGCCGAAGGCGATGAGCGCCGCCCATCCCCACAGGATGAGCACGGCGCCGCGCACCGAATGGCCGATGCGCAGCATGCGGTGGTGCAGATGCATGCGGTCGGGGTGCATCGGCGACTGCCCTTTGCTCAGACGTCGGCAGATCGCCATCATCATGTCGAGCACCGGCAGGAACAGCACGAGGATCGGCAGCAGGATCGGCATGAACGCGGGCAGGTAGATCGACGCGTTCACCGTGGCCGGATCGATGCGTCCGGTCATGATGATCGACGCGCAGGTGATCAGGTAGCCGAGCAGCATCGATCCGGAATCGCCCATGAACAGCTTCGCCGGATGCCAGTTGTGCAGCAGAAAGCCGAGGCAGACTCCGACCATCGCGACGTCGACGAGCGTCGCCATCGACGCGTACGACGGCGCCGAGCGCGCGAGGATGTACGAGTAGATGCCGAAGGCGATGCCGCCGATCGCGACGATGCCGGCGGCGAGGCCGTCGAGGCCGTCGACGAAGTTCACGGCGTTGATCGACACGACGATGAGCAGCGCCGTGATCGCGATCGAGATCGTCGGCGACGCCGTCACGAGCGACCCGATCGGCAACGTGATGATCTGCAGGCCGCCCCATGCGACGAACACCGAGATGAGCAGCTGCCCGGCGAGCTTGAGCATCCAATCGAGGTCCCAGATGTCGTCGCACACGCCCAGCAGGCAGATGAGCGCCGCGCCCGCCATGACGATGTACGCCTGGTGGTTCTCGCGGAAGACCCCCTGCAGGAAGTTGAGGCGGGACGCGAAGAACATCGCCGTCAGGAAACCGCACAGCATGCCGACGCCACCCATGCGCGGGGTCGGCACCGTGTGCACGTCGCGCGCGCGCACCTCGCCGACCGCGCCGACGCGGATCGCCACATGGCGCACGATCGGCGTGTACAGGAACGTCGCGCAGGCCGCGAGCAGGCAGATGAACAGGTAGACCTTCATAGACCCAGACCGCCGCCGTTCATATGGATCGCGCGGCGGATGACCGAAGCCGGGATGACGCCCTCGCGCAGGATCTCTATGCCGTCGCGCGCGAGGGGGTCGGCCGCCACGACGGTGCTCGCGACATGTCCGATCGTCGGGCCGCCGTCAAGATACAGGTCGACGGCGTCGCCGAAGGCGCGCACCGCCTCGTCGACGCTCTGCGCGCTCTCGCCGCCCGAACGGTTTGCGCTCGACGCGGCGAGCGGCCCCGTCGCGCGCAGCACCTCAAGGCAGGCGTGCGAGTTCGGCACGCGGATCGCCTGAGTGCGCACGCCGCGCGCGTCGCGGCTCGTCGTGCACAATGCGCAGTCGTCGTCGGCGAGCGCGATCGGCGAGAACGCGCCGGGCAGCAGCTGCGCGGCGAGACGGTTGAGCGGCGTCGGCAGCGTCAGGCCGAGGGCGTCCAGATCGTCGACCGAGGCCATGATCACCTGCAGCGCCTTCGTGCGGGGGCGGCGCTTGGCCGCGTAGATCCGCGCGATCGCGTCGCCGTTGTGCGGGTCGCACGCGATGCCGTAGACGGTGTCGGTCGGCAGCACGACGAGGCCGCCGCCCTCGACGACCTTCCTCGCCTCGCGCAGCGACCGCTCATCGATGGCCCGTACGTCGCTCATGCCTGCTCCCCCGCCTTTCCGCGTTGCCGATGTTCCTTCGACGCCGACGCGGCATACACCTGCGGCGCCCTTCGATGACGACTGTAGTCGCCCCGCCTACCGCGTCGCCACAAGATAGCGCGGACGGCCGGTGAGGTCTATCTCGGTGCGCGCGTCGGCGAAGCCGCTCGCACGCGCGAACGCGACGGTGCGGTCCGCCTGCGTGACGTCATGCTCCATGATAAGGACGCCGCCTGCGCGCAGCAGCGCGGCGGCGCGCACGATGATGCGTTCCGGCACCATCATGCCGTCGGCGGAGCCGCCGTAGAGCGCGGTCTGCGGGTCGTATTCGCGCACCTCGAACTGCTCGGGCACGTCGGTGAGCGGGATGTACGGAGGATTGCTGACGACGACGTCGACGGTGCCGTCGAGCTGCGCGAGCGTCGTCGGGCAGGTCGCGTCGGCGATCTCGAGATGGTAGTTCGCCGTGATGTCGGGGAACGTGGCGCCCACTTCGCTCACGTTGCGGCGCGTCCACTGCGCGGCGAGGACGTCCTTCTCGACGCCCCACACTTGCGCGCCGGGCACTTCGGTGGCGATCGACAGGCCGATCGCGCCGCTGCCCGCGCACAGGTCGACGACGCGCGGGCAGTACATGCCTCCCCGTGTGATCCAGCCGAGGGCCTCGTCGACGAGCAGCTCCGTCTCCTGGCGCGGAATGAACACGCCGGGGCCGACCTTGATGTCCAGATACCTGAACGGCGCATGGCCGACGATGTACTGCAGCGGCTCGCGGCGTTCACGGCGCGCGAGCATCGCCGAATAGTCGGCGAGCGCGGCGGCCGCATCTATCGATTTGCCGTCGACGAGCCTTGCTACGTCGTCGCCGAGCAGCGCCGCCTTGTCGACGTCGCTCAGCGACGCGCGCGTCGCTTCGGCGAGCAGCAGCTTCGCGTCGTGTCGCGGCGTGTCGACGCCGGCCTGCGCGAGTCGGTCGCCGCCGACGGCGATGAGGTCGGCGACGGCCTGCGCGCCGTCCCCGGGCATCTGCGGGCGCGCCGCCGCCGCGTCGTCCATTCCATCGGTTGCTTCATCGGTTGCCGACGCCATCGCCGCCTCCTGCATGGTTCGTATGTCGTGTGATGTCCATCGCGCCATATGCGACGCGTTCTGTGCGTTGCGCGCGCGCCGCGCTCACTCGTCGGCGCTCACTCGTTGGTACGGGCCAGGCGCTGCGCCTCGTCGGCCTGCACGTCGCTGTCGATGACGGCCTGCAGGTCGCCGTCGAGCACGGCGTCGAGATTGTACGCCTTGTAGTTCGTACGGTGGTCGACGATGCGGTTCTCCGGGAAGTTGTAGGTGCGGATGCGCTCGGAACGGTCGAGCGAACGCACCTGCGAGTGGCGCATGTCGGCGGCCTCGGCGGCCTCCTGCTCGTGCTTCATCGCGAGCAGCCGGCTCTTGAGGACGCGCAGCGCCGACGCGCGGTTCTGGATCTGCGACTTCTCGTCCTGCATGCTCACGACGATGCCGGTCGGGATGTGCGTCATACGCACCGCCGAATACGTCGTGTTGACTGACTGGCCGCCGGGCCCGGAGCTCATGAAGATGTCGATTTTGAGATCCTTCGGGTCGATCTCGATCTCGTCGTCGTCCTCGTCGGCCTCGGGGAACACGATGACGCCGGCGGCCGACGTCTGGATGCGGCCCTGCGATTCGGTCACCGGGATGCGCTGCACGCGATGCACGCCCCCCTCGTACTTGAGCGACGCCCAGACGCCCTCCTCGGGCGCCGGCGTGCCCTTCGCGCGGATCGCAAGCTGCACGTCCTTGACGCCGCCGAGCTCGGTCGTGTTCTCGCTTTGGATCGTCGTGCTCCAGCCGCGCTTCTCGGCGTAGCGCGTGTACATGCGCAGCAGGTCGCCGGCGAACAACGCGGCCTCCTCGCCGCCGGTGCCGGCCTTGATCTCCATGATCACGTCGCGCGCGTCGTCCGGGTCGCGCGGGATGAGCGCCGTGCGCAGCCGTTCCTCGGCGGCCGGCAGCGCCTCCTCGAGCCGTTTCGCCTCGGCCTCGAAATCGGGATCCTCCGCCGCCATCTCATGTGCAGCCTCGGCGTCGTCACGGGCATGCAGATAATCGGTGTACGCGCTAACGATGGCGCCGAGTTCGGCGTGACGCCGCCCCAGCTTGCGCATCCTGTCCGGGGACGACGCCACATCCGGCTGCGCCATCTGCTGCTCGATCCTGCGGTATTCCTCAAGTGCGGTACGCGCCGCCGGGAACTGTTCCTCTGCCATCTTCGCCTTTTCGATGCCTCGGCCGCGGACTCACGCCATCCGGCGTCGTGCACGGCCCTCCGTTCAAACCGTTCCATCCTAGCAAGAGCCGTTGTCGCCTCCGGCGCCCACAGGAGAAACGCGGACGCGCACGGGTGTGGGTGCGGGTGTGGAATAAACACGGCGCCCGGGAAGTTGTCCCTGATGGCGACGCTCGTGGTTCGTCACGGGACGAGCCGTACGGTTGCGTCAATGCACAGCCGTACAATGCATGTATCCGGTTCACGCCTGCCATCGGGGCATGGCGACCCGGGTCCCCCGTATCTTTAGGAGACAAATTATGCAGCCAGGAATTCATCCTGATTATCATGCGGTGCAGGTTACCTGCTCCTGCGGCAACACCTTCGTCACGAAGTCGACCGCCAAGGGCGACCACATGACGGTGGACGTCTGCTCGAAGTGCCACCCGTTCTACACCGGTAAGCAGAAGATTCTGGATACCGGCGGCCGTGTGGCCCGCTTCGAGAAGCGCTACGGCAAGAAGAGCAGCTGACTCTCACGCTGATACGGAAACGCCGGCCTTCGGGTCGGCGTTTTTCGTTATACCGTCCGCGCGCCCCGCGCCGCGACTGCGCAGGGCGATCGCACAAGGGCCGTCCGCGCACCCGCGGCAGCCGCCCAACCGGTGCCCGCGGCCGCGCCGGCCCTTCCGCATCCGCCGATTCCCTGCCGTGCCCCGACCGTAATGGTCATGTCGTTTGCTACACTTTAGCAAGTCGCATCCGCGGTTTCCCGCGATACGACGTGGGGCCTTAGCTCAGTCGGTTAGAGCATCGGACTCATAATCCGCCGGTCCAGGGTTCAAGCCCCTGAGGCCCCACGATTGCAAACCCGCTGGCAACGGCGGGTTTCCTCGTATCTGTCGCGTATCCGCCGCAATCAGCGGCGATTGTTCTCCTTGTTGCCGCCGTTGTCGCGGTTGTTGTCCTTGTTGGACTGATCCTGCGCCTTCTTGCGGTCGGCTTCGGCCTGTGCCTTCTTCTGCGCCTCTTCGCGCGCCTTGCGTTCATCTTCGGCGACTTTCTTGTCGCGCGACGCGTTGACGTCGCCAATCGCCGTCTTGATCTCCTGTTCGACCGACGTGATCTCGTCGAGTTTGCCGCCGGCTTCAGCCTGCTGCGCCTTCGCGTAGAGATCGGACAGGCGGTTCCACGTCGCCTCGTCGGCCACCTGACCGCGCGTCAGGTCGAGCGTCGTCTGCGCCTCGCGCAACGTGTCGTCGAGCGTGGCCGTCGCCTCCTCAACCTCCTTGAGCCGCTTCGAATCGTTGACGCCGTCGACAGCTTCCTGCAGCGAACGCATATGCGCGTCGTACCACTCCTCGTGATCGTGGATCTGCTGGATGCGCGCGTCGTATTGGTCGATCGACGACACGGCGCAGCTCGTCGCCGACGGCGTCTGCGCCTTGAGCTGTTCGTCGAGCAGCTTGACGGTGCCGCTGTCGGTGACCTGAATGTCGGAGATCGCTCCGGCGGCAGCGCCGTCGCCGTCGCGCAGCGCCTCGTACTGCTTTGCCTTCTCGTTGAGCGCCGTCATCGCGCTTTCGCAGCGCGCATGCTCCTGCGCGAGCTGCTGCTGACGATGGTTGTGGATCTGCACGCCGATGAGGATGACGGCGGCGAACAGTGCGAGCACGGCGATCGACGCGAAGATCACCCACAGGTATTTGCGATTGTCGTCTTTCGGCGGCTTGTGGCTCGGCTGCTTCGCCATCGCGGCGATTTCGTTGGGGTTGATGAGTTCGGTCTGCGTGCCGGCCTCGGCCCCCGCGTACACGATCGTGCTGTCGTCCACCATGAACAAACCTTCTTTTCATGTGATGGCGCACATCTCGATGATGTCGCATGCGTTCGTCACGATGCACGCTCTCTCCTGCCCATGCATCGCCGACTTCAGTGTACGTGGACGCCCTCCCGTATCCTCGCCGCCTATCTTACGTAGTGGGACATCCCGGTCCGCCCACCAATCTCCCGCCGAAGCACCCCTCCCCTGCAGCAGTCCAAGATTGAGGCCAACCACCGACTGCCATCAAACACGGTTGCAGCGGCAGTAGGTGGTTGGGGTCAACCATGGACCGCCGCCAGATGCGGCGCACGGCGGCAAAATGGGTCACCGCTCAGTGCCGGCGGTTGCGGCGGTGCGGACGGCGCGGCCGGAGGCGAAGCGGTCGAGGACGCCAGTCTTCGCGATCGCCAGGTAGAGGTACCACGAGCACACGCCGGCGATGAGCGCGCCGCCGATGATCTCACTCACCATGTGCACGATGCCGCGCGGGCTGACGAACGCGACGCCCTGATAGCGGAACAGCATCAGGTAGACGCCGTATTCGACCGCCGTGCTCACGCCGGACAGGATCGAGATCGGCAGATTAAAGACGCGGTAGCGCGTCAGCGCGAACGGCAGTTCGGCGAACAGTCCCTGCAGCGCGGCCGACAGGAAGACGAATCCGAAGGAGAACGAGCTGCCGATCAGCATCTCGGCGGCGCATCCGACGAGGTTGACGAAGACGGCCGACCCCGGCTTGCGCAGGATGAGCACGGCGAGCGTACCCGAGAAGTACCACACGGCGTGCAGGATGCTCGCGAATCCCGGCAGCAGTCCGCCGAGAATCGGAGAGATCGACGAGTAGGCGAAATTGAATCCCCAGAAGACGACGCCGGCAGCGATGCCGAGCGCGGCGGCCACGGCGATGTCCGCGGTCGTCCAACGCAGTCTTCTGCCCGAACGGATGGTGATGTTGGATTGGTTTTGGGTGTGTTCGATCATGGAAGTCCCTCTTCCTTACGGTACTGCGCACAGCATGGTATTGGCGGATCGCCGGCGTTCCTTGACCTGCGCAGCTCGGGCGGGAACGCCGCAAGACAGTGTAGCACCGCACCGCAAGACGACCACTATGCGAACTGCATATTGAGATGGAGTACGGGCGCCCTCAGCCGAGGTAGCGCAGCGGGTCGTCGATGAAATTGCGCAAGCCGGTCTGTGCGGCGCCGAACAGCGCCGGGCGAGAGATGCCCGAAGCGCGCAGCAGGCGCACATTGAGCGTGCCGCGCGCGAGGATACGCGCCTGGACGCGCGCCGCCATGCGCTCCAGCACATCCGCAGGCACGCGGGCCCAGCTGCCGCCAATGATCACGGTATCGAGGTCGGACAGATTGATCACCGACGTAAGCATCGACGTCATGGCATGCCCGGCGTCGGCGAACACCGCCATGGCGACCGGATCCCCTTCCCGCACGCGCCTACCGAATTCGTCGAGCGCCGCCTGTGAGGCAGCGGCATTGCCTTCGGCCACGCCGGCGGCCTCCACCATGGATCGGCGGCCGGCGTAGGCCTCGACGCAGCCGCGGCGGCCGCAACGGCAGACGGGCCCATCCATCTGCACCGAAAGATGGCCGATCTCTCCGGCATACCCATGGTCGCCGGTGACCACGCGCCCCCCGCGCACAATGGCGCCGCCGATGCCGATGTCGGTCGACACATACAGGAACGATCCGTTCGGCCCCACAATCCCCTCGTCGGTGCGCTGCGTGGCATACCCCGGCAGCTGCGCCACAGCGGCCATGTTCGATTCGTTCGCCACCACCACGTCGAACCGGCGAATCAGGTCGAAACGGCTCAGGTCGAGGTCTTCCCACCCCAAGTTGCGCGCCATGAGCAGATGGCCGTCCTCGGTCACCAGGCCGGGCAACGCAAGGCCGACGCCGGCGATCATATAGCTCTGCGCGCGCAGTGTCTTCTCCTGTTCGACGAGCATGGCGTCAAGCTCGTTGAACAGCGCGTCGGCGTCGGCGTCGTGCAGGTCGCGCGCGATCCAGCGCTCGGCCACGACACTGCCGTCGAGGTCGAGCACCACATAGCCGTAGCCATCGGTGTTGATCTGGATGCCGATGCCGCACACACTGCCGCCCGCTATGCTCAGCGGCGTGCTTGGACGCCCGTACACCGACTGGACGAGCGGCGCGCCCTCCTTGACGATGCGGTGCGAAAGGAGCATGGAGATGAGCAGCGACATCGTGGCTTTCGTGAGGCCGGTCTCCTTGGCAAGGTCTGCACGGCTGAAAGCGCTTGTGGAACGGAGCATCGTATCAAGCACCACGGATAGGTTGTGGTTGCGTAGGTCATCCTGATTGATGCGCTTGAGAACCGCCATAAGACACTCCTTGCTTGCTCCAGCCCGAGTGTGCAGCCACTCTGCGACCCGCGTGGGCGTTTCCTCGCCGACATATCGTATGCTACACTACCCATTATAGTTTACTCATCTAACTATATAGGCCGTCCGCACGCTTCGCATGCACGCCGCAGTGCCCCGCACACGGCGGACGGACGAACAAAGGAGTCATCTCATGAGCAGAGTTCTCGTGGCCGGGGTCGACGCTTCGACCCAATCCTGCAAGGTCCGTGTCACCGACGCCGCAACGGGCGAACTGGTGCGCTTCGGACAGGCGAAGCACCCCGACGGATCCGTCGTCAACCCGGAGCACTGGTGGCGCGCGTTCCAGGAAGCCGCCTCGCAGGCCGGTGGACTGGACGATGTGTCCGCGATCGCCGTGGGCGGCCAGCAGCACGGCATGGTGGCACTCGACGAACATGGCCGGGTGATCCGCGACGCGATGCTGTGGAACGACACGAGCTCGGCGCCGCAGGCCGAAGCGCTCATCGATGAGCTCGGCGCCGCGCCGGCGGCCGACGGAGAGCCGGAGGACCCGCACCAGCGCGGCATCGAACGTTGGGTGAAAGCCGTGGGCTCCTCCCCCGTCGCCTCGTACACACTCACCAAAATCAAATGGGTGGCGCAGCACGAACCGGCGAACGCGGCACGCATCGCCGCCGTGTGCCTGCCGCATGACTGGCTGAGCTGGCGCATCGCCGGCTTCGGCCCCGTGCAGCCGGGCGAAAACGCGCATCTCGACGCCCTGTTCACCGACCGTTCCGACGCCTCGGGCACACTGTACTTCGACGCCGCCTCCAACACCTACCGGCGCGACCTGCTCGCGCTGGGACTGCAGCCCGACGACGCCTGCACGCCGGGCGCCGCCGCCACCGAGCACGCCGAACGCATCGTGCTGCCCCACGTGCTTGGACCGAACCAAGTTGCACCGGTCAACGCGGATCCGTCCATCGCCGGCGCGCAAGTGCCCGGCGGATGCATCATCGCGCCCGGCGGCGGCGACAATGCGATGGCTTCGCTCGGCCTGGGCATGACCGTGGGCGACGTGTCCGTTTCACTCGGCACATCGGGCGTGGCGGCCGCGATCAGTGAGCAGCCCGTCTACGACCTGAGCGGCTCGGTATCCGGATTCGCCGACTGCACCGGGCATTTCCTGCCCCTTGCATGCACGATCAACGCCTCGCGTATTCTGGACGCGGCGCGCGCAATGCTCGACGTGGACTACGACGAGCTCACCACGCTCGCGCTCGATTCGCA
Organism: Bifidobacterium anseris; assembly: GCF_002860345.1. Taxonomy (GTDB): domain Bacteria; phylum Actinomycetota; class Actinomycetes; order Actinomycetales; family Bifidobacteriaceae; genus Bifidobacterium; species Bifidobacterium anseris. The sequence continues at coordinate 731,869 of NZ_NMYC01000005.1, read as the reverse complement.
CCCGGGCGCCGGCGGCATGACGCTCGTGCCGTATTTCGACGGCGAGCGCACACCGAACCGCCCGGACGCCACCGCCACATTGAGTGGCATGACGCTGCGCAACACCGAGCGCCGCAACGTGGCGCGCGCCTTCGTGGAGGGCCTGTTGTGCTCGCAGCGCGACTGCATGGAGCTCATCCGTTCGCTCGGCGCGCAAATCGACCGGATCCTGCTCATCGGCGGCGGAGCCAAGTCAATGGCGGTCCGCACGCTCGCACCATGCATCCTGGGTATGGATGTCTCATGCCCGGCGACCGACGAATACGTGGCGATCGGCGCGGCAAGGCAGGCCGCCTGGGTGCTCAGCGGCGTGGACGACGCTCCCGACTGGCCGATTTCGATCGACGGGGTGCAGATCGGCGCCCCCACCCCGCAGGTCTATGAGGCCTACGTACAGGCCCGCGGCTGATTCTTTCCGCACCCCAAACGGGTGGCGGGTGCCATCCGCATATCGCGCCCGCCACCCGGCATTCCATATCGTAAATCCTTACCCCTGGAGGCTTCTATGGGCGTTGTCCGGAATCCAATACTCAACTCGGATTTTCCCGATCCCGACATCATCAGGGTCGGCCATACCTATTACATGGCGAGCACCACGATGCATTTCATGCCCGGATGCGACATATTGAGGTCGTTCGACCTGACACATTGGGAACCGTATGGCCATGTCTACCACACACTTGGGCATACGGGCGCCTATATGTTGGACGGCGATCAGGACTTGTACGGGCAAGGCATGTGGGCGCCGTCCCTGCGATGGCACAACGGCAGATTCCATGTGCTGTTCTCCGCGAATGACACCCATACGACCCACCTGTTCACCGCCGAGGACGCCCGCGGTCCATGGCGTCATCATATCGTCCAGGGCTTCTACCACGATCCTTCGCTGCTCTTTGACGATGGGCGTGTGTTCATCGTTCACGGCAACACCACACTGCGGCTGACCGAGATGGAGGTGGATCTGTCCGGACCGAAGGCCGGTGGACTCGACCGCGTGCTCGTGCAGGACCTGCCGAATCAGGATCTGGGATACGAAGGCTCGCATCTGCAACGGCATGATGGACGGTATTACCTGTTCACCTGTCATTTCGCCCGTGGCCACCGCAAAACCGAGGATTGTTTCATCGCGGATTCTCTTGACGGTGAGTTCCGGGGCCGCTGCATTCTGGATGACGACTTGGGATACCATGACCAAGGTGTGGCGCAAGGCGGCATGGTGGACACGCCCGATGGCCAATGGTACGCGTTCATGTTCCAGGACCGCGGGGCATTGGGCAGGACACCCGTGCTCATGCCGATGCATTTCGATACGGACGGCATGCCCGTATTGGGCGTGAACGGGCGGGTTCCGGCATACGTCGAAAGCGCTCCTTCCGTCGAACCGCACCATCATTATGCGCCGCTCAATGGCAATGACGATTTCCGCTACACGCCCGATGACAAGGGAAACATCCATCTGGCCCCCTATTGGCAGTTCAACCACACACCACATGACGAGACATGGTCGGTGACGGAACGCCCCGGCGCATTCCGCATCACCACAAGCCGCGTATCGGCCACCATGCTGCGGGCGACCAATACGCTTACGCAACGCACGACCGGCCCACGGTGCGCCGCGGAAGTAACCATCGACGCCAGCGGACTCATGGAAGGCGACATCGCCGGGCTCTGCGCATTCCAAGGCTGCTACGCATACGCCGCCATAACACGCAGGCAGGGATCTTGGTATGCGATCATGGCGGAGCGCAATGCGCTGCACCCGGACAACACCGCCGAACGCCATTACGACGAGATCCCGGTTGAAGTGGAGTCCCTGCCATTGCCGTCGCCGCAGGCCACGTTCCGCTTGGAGATCGACTACACCGACATGCGCGATACCGCGCGCTTCCTTGTGCGAACAGACGCCGGGTGGATACCGATCGGACATCCCCACCGCCTGTGGTTCAAACTGGATCATTTCACAGGATGCCGGTTCGCGCTGTTCACCCAAGCGACCCGGCATGTTGGAGGACATGCCGACTTCATGCGCTTCCGTTATCACGATGCCTCGGATATGGGAGTCTGATCCATGGTGCGGTCATGCGCCGCGATGCCCACTGCGCATTCCCATGGGGAAACCCAGATGCATGAAGCGGTCGCCATGCATGTCGGTGCGATCCCAACGCACAAGGCCCTGCCCGTTGGGATCGCCCACTGCCGCAAAACACGTCCAATACCGTGACATGCATTGGGAGAGCTCGACGTGGCATCCCCGCATGGGTCGCCAGCATGAACCCAAGGTCCCGAACACGAACCAAAGGTCGGAAGAGTGGAAGGAACCCGCATCATCGCCGGGCATCGGCACATCGAAATGGTAGTAATACGGTGCGCGGCCGCCGCCAAGCTGCCATGCTGCGATCAGCCGGCGGTTGCCTTCGCGGCCAGCCCGTACCTGATGGCCTTGCCCGTCGGGCACCATGAATTCGTCTTGCGTGTCTCCCACCACCAGATCAATGTCCTTGGTTTGGCCGTCAAGTATCAGATCGCGCTCCTGCCGTGGCATGAAGACGCCATCGACACATGGCACCCAATTGGCTATCATCGTCCATGTGGCATCATCCACACCCTCAGGCGCCTCAAGCTGCGACGCCTCCTCGAACAGGGTCTGCGCATCGACACCCCGCGCCTCATCGAGGTTCTCCACCCCCAGACGCCGCATCAACCTTGCGCCCGTCGACTGTGCGGATTCCAATGAGCACAGCGTTGCATTGAAGTAGCCAAGGCCCGCGCCTGATTGCATGATCGCCCGGGAGAACAGTCCGGCATTACCCGGCGCGCAGCATTGCGCCAATACCGAAGCCGCACCCGCGGACTGCCCGAAGACGCATATGCGCGTGGGGTCGCCACCGAAAACGGTGATGTTGCGGCGCACCCACCGAAGGGCGGCCTGTTGGTCCAACCATCCGAAATTCGCATACGGGGCGCCTTCCTCCGCTTCCTCCTGCAGCCAGCGGTGTGAGAAAAATCCGAACACGTTCAGCCGATACGCCACCGACACAACCACAACGCCCTGACGCGCGAGCGCGGTGCCGTCGAACTCCTTCTCCATCGCGCACCCGCACTGGTAGGCGCCTCCATGGATCCACACCATGACCGGCAGGGGTTCGCCGGTGAGGCGCGCATCGGCGCCGCTCCCCCGCAATGCCGGCGTCCAGATGTTCAGATACAGGCAATCCTCATCGAGCGGGATGGCGGGATCCATGCCCCATTCCTTGTCATAGAACGGGTTTGACGCTCCCGGAATGGGTTGCAGGCAGGCCGGGGCATCGTCGAACGCACACCGTACACCTTGCCAAGGCGCCGGCGGCTGGGGTGGTCGCCAACGCCTTGGCCCCACTGGTGGAGCGGCGAACGGCACTCCACGAAAAGCTGTGATGGAGGGATCGCCCACCGCCAATCCCTCCAGTGTTCCCTGCTCGCATGTGACTTGCCTGCGCATCACGCACGTCCCGTCCCGGCATCGACGTCTCCGCCAGCGCGCACCGATGGCTCGATCATGGCACCACGCTTCAAATCATAGGCGAATGGAGGCATCGGAGTGCCCCGGCCATCCACAAGCAGACCACGTGACGGGTTGTTCCGCCATGCATACCGCAGTATGTCGGGACGCCGCTCAGGCAGCGGAATGCACACTTCCGCCCCCTCAACCGTCGCAGGTGCAGGCACCGCGCACATGGCATCGCGCCAGACGAACTCGAATTCGCCCGGATCGCCGCCATCGAGCGTCAACGGTGTGCAAGGGACCGGATTGGCCCCCTGGCGGGCAACAGTGGCATAGGAGACGCACAGCATCCCATCGCGTTCCTCAATCCTCTCCACCATCGGCTGCACATTGTCGCCTCCATAGAGCAGCGCACATGCCGCGTCGAACAGACGTGACGCGACGAGCTTCTTGTCATGCGGATGCAAGTCGTTGGGTTCACCGGCATCCAGCGTCACGACCGTCTTCACGTCGGGCACCTGCTGCCCGACGGCCCACTGCCCGGCGCGTACGAGCGGCCAACCGCCGTCCTCGATGCAATCGATGCTGATGCCGGGCAATTGCACGATGAGGAAGGGCATATGCGGATCATGCCAACGCTCCCGCCACAAATCAATCATCGTGGCAAGCAGCTTGCCGTATTGCGCCGCCCTGGTCCCGGTGTTCGATTCCCCTTGGTACCACAGCGCGGCGCGTACCGGGAAACGGAAGCAAGGCGCGAGCATGGCGTTATACAACCCGGTGGGGCGCCAACGCACGAAATCCTCACTCGGACATGGCCTGTCCATGCTCGCCACGACGGCAAGCCTCCAGATGCCGCTCACATCATGGACCTCATCGCCGACCTGCAAGGTCATCGCCTTGCCTTCGGTCACCCGGCCGGATCCCGCGTTGCAGACAAGGCGCACAACAATCTCGTTGGCCCCCGCGCGCAGCATACCGGCAGGAATCCGGTAGTCACGGGGCTCATATTGGTTGGGGCGGCCCCCTATGTTGATTCCATTGATGCAGGTCTCATCGATGTCAGCCCATGCCCCCAACCGCAGCGTGCCTTCAGCACCCTCGCAATAGGGCGGCAGCACCACTGTCCGCCGCAATTCGAGCATTCCCTGGAATCCCGGCAACCCGCAATTCTCAAAACGTGCCGGCAGGTCGACATGGCGCCAATGCAGCTTGTCGGCAGGAATCCGCCGCGCTTGCAGCTCCTCCATCCATCCAGCGACCGCGGACAGACTCTCTTCGCTCCGCGCCTCGGCCACGCCATCACCCAGATAGGGATCCAGCTCCTCCAACGCTTCAGGACAATCATCGAGTGAAGCGGCGTCCATCCATGCTTCGATGGGGGAACCGCCCAACGATACATTGAGCAGCCCGACGGGGACCTGCAACCACTGGCGCACCATTCGCCCAAAGAAATACGCGACTGCGGAGAATTGACCCAGCGTCTCGGGTGCACACCCCAGCCATGAGGCCTCCTCATGGTCACGCACCGGCCCGGAGAAATCGTATCGGTCCACGACCTTGAACTGGCGCAGCAAGGGGTCATCCTGCCGCTGGAACTCGCTGGGATAGTACGGATGCACCCATTGCATGGAAAGCTCCATATTGGATTGCCCCGAACACAGGAACACCTCACCCGCATAGCATGAGCGCCGTACCGTCGTGCCATCGCCAATCACTTCGAAGGCATACGGGCCGCCAGGATCCAACGCGTCCAACCGCACCTGCCAGCCGCCATCCGCGGTGCTTATGGTTTCCCCCGTACATTCGCCGATACGTACGGAGACACGCTCCCCCGGTGTACACCATCCCCAGATGTTCACGGGTCTGCCGGATTGCAGCACACATCCATCATCCAGCAGCTTTGGCATTGTCAATGTCATATGCGCCCCTCGCCTTCCATGCGGTCATGTCATTTGCACCGCAGATATGAAGATGCACGCTGGGCGGGCCATCCCGGAGACGGCCCGCCCAGCGTGCATCCATGGTCATTCACTCAATTCGCGGTAATCGAAGTCCACGAACTCAGCCGTTGCGTCATACCCCGACAGATCCACTGCCGCAAGACCGACGAACGCACCGGTGAAGAACCCGCCATACCGTTGGTTCACATAGTCGTCCGACAGGATCTTCGCGTCCAGCTCGACACCGAGGTCATGCCACTGCTCACCATCGAACGAATAGTCGTAACCATAGGTCTGCGTACGCACACGCGTGCGCAGCCATACAGTCTCCACATCATCGGGAACCGGCACCGCCCGGTCCCGCAGGAACGAGGTGTAGGAGTTGAAATCGTTCTGGGCGACTTCGATCACACGGCACTGCCGCTTCTCATCCCAAGTGACGAAAGCCCACGACCAGCACAGGTCGTTGTAGTAGTTCGTCAGGCCGGCCATCTGCCGGTAGTTGGTGGGGTCGAAGCGCACACCGACAGACGCGTCGAAATCGAATGCCTGCCAACGGCGGGCAACGAGGGACAGGTCGAAGAGGTTGCACAGCGATCCCTGCCCACGCAAGGTCAGCGTGCCGCCTCCGACGGAACCCATCGATTCGTCGAAGGGCACACGCAGCGTGTTCCAATCCAAGGCGAGCTGCGACTCCTCGAAATCATCATGCTGGCTGTGATCGGCCGGTGCCTCGGTCTCGATGGCGTCTTGCGGCGCCTCGACGACGCGTTGTCCGCCATGACCGCCGACGACGACAGGCCAGCCGTCATCGGTCCATTCGACTTTCTGGATGGACGTCTCACGACCCAGGGTGCACCATCCACGCGGATCGGTCACCGATTCGTTCTCATGGTGCCAGGGCCGGGCACACAGCGACGCGTAGTACCATTCGCCGGATGGCGTATCCACGAGTGCGCCATGCCCCTGCTTCTGCAGATAGCTGCGCGGGGTGTCGAAGTTGCTGATGAACGGGTTGTACGGGCTCCCCTCGAACGACATCGCATCGAGCGTCGAGGAACGCGCGACGACCTCCTGATGCGTCCAGACAGTGCCGCCCTCGGCGCAGAACAGGTAGTACATGCCGTTGATTTTGTACAGGTGCGGGCCTTCGACGAGTTTGACATCGGTGCCGCGCCAAATCGTGCGTTCGGTCTCAGGGAGCAGGCGCATGGTCTCGACGTCGAACTCGGTAAGCGTGATGCCATCGAAGGGATGGTTGTATTCACGGAAATCCCAAGTCTGCTGGACGAGGTACTTGCGCCCGTCATCGTCATGGAACAGGCTTGCATCGAAGCCAACGCCGTTGATCCGGACCGGTTCGCTCCACGGGCCACGGATATCCTCGGCGGTCACGAGGTAGTTCGTGCAGTCCTTGAACGCGCCGTTGACGATTTTGACATCGGAGTACACGAGCCAGAACTTGCCGTCCGCATAGGACAGGTCGGGAGCCCACACGCCGCCGGAGGACGGGTTGCCGCGCATATCGATCTGCGAACGACGGTTCAGCGGGCTCGGCAACAGACGCCAGTGCACCATGTCCTTCGACTCATGCAGACGTACGCCAGGCCACCATTCGAATGTGGAATTCGCAATGTAGTAGGTGTCTCCGACCCTGATCATCGACGGATCGGCGTTGAATCCGGGCAGTACCGGGTTTTCGATCTTCATAACGATCTCCTTAAGGGAAACGGCGGCCCGGTTGTGCCCGGGCCGCCGTGCTTCATGTGTTGCAGGCGGCGGGTCGGATCAGCCCTTGACCGCGCCAGTCAGGCCACCCACGATCTTCTTCTGGAAGATCGTGAAGCAGATGAGGGCCGGAAGCATGGCGAGCGAGGTGAACGCCAGGACTCTGGCCGTATCCACCGAGTGCTGGGAACTGAACATCTGCACACCAAGCGGAAGCGTGTACTTGCTTTCATCACTCAGGACGAAGAGCGGAAGCATATAGCCGTTCCAGCTTCCCACGAAGGTGAGGATACCGGTCGTGGCAACGCCGGGCATCGACAGCGGGATGACCATGCGCCAGAAGAAGCCAAGGCGAGAGCAACCGTCCAGCAGGCACGCCTCCTCCAATTCCATCGGGATGGATTGCAGGAAGGGGACCAGGATGATGATGGTCTGCGGCAGACCGAATGCGATCTGTGGAAGGATGATGCCCGCAAGGGAATTCGACAGACCCAGGTTCCTGATCATCAGGTACAGCGGAGTGATGCCGACGGTCATCGGGAACATGAGGCCCGCTGAGAACAGCGCATACATCAGTGTCGAGTACCGGAACTTGTAGCGGGCGATGACGTAGCTGATCATGATGCCGAGGACGACGACGCCGACCATCGTGCAGATGCCCACAATCAGTGAGTTGACCAGCTCGGTCCAGAAGATGTCACTGGTGATGACTTCCTTGTAGTTGCTGATCACCCAGGGATTCGGCAGACCGGCAGGGTCGTTGGTGATCTGCGCGTTGGTGCGGAATCCGCCAAAGATGATGTAGAGCACCGGGACGACGCAGATCGCCACGAGCACAAGCGAGAAGAAATAGACTATCGGGTTGCCCCATGGGGTCTTTGATGACTTATGGAAACCGTTTTTCTTGGAATATGCCGTTGCAGCACTCATCTCACTTCACTCCTTCCATGGCGACCGCCAGGGCCTCATCCTCTGCGGTCTGCCTCTTCTTGCGCTTCTTGGACGCCTTCTTATCGGTCAAGGCGCCATCGAGATCACGGTTGAGCACAAAGTGCTGGTAGGTCAGCGCCACAATCAGCGAGATGACGAAAATGATGAGGGCGACGGCGGAGCCATATCCGTAGTTGCCTGCACCGCGTCCCTCACGGACCATGTAGGTGGCCATCGTGGAGACGCCGGCCGTCGTGGAAACGTACTGGCCCCAGATGATGTAGACCAAATCGAACAGCTGCAGCGAACCGATCATCGACAGGAAGACCCAGATGCGCAGCGTCGGGGCGAGCAACGGCAGTGTGATGCTCTTCTGGATCTGCCAGAACCCTGCACCGTCCACCTTTGCCGCTTCGTACAGTTCCTCAGGAATCGACTGCATGCCTGCAAGCATGAGGATGACGGCGAATCCGATGTATTTCCAGCTGATGAGTAGCAGCAGCGTCCAGATCGCGACCTTGGGGTTGGCGAGCCAATCGACGCCATGCATGCCGAGTGATTCAAGAATCTGGTTGACCGCGCCCTTCTTCTGGAGCAGCAGGCTCCAGCCGGTGCCGACAATGACTTCCGAAACGACATACGGCACGAAGATGAGCGTACGGATCAGGCCGCGCCCCTTGAACTTCTGGTTGAGCAGGAGAGCGAAGAGGATGGCCAACGGACCCTGGATAACGAGGGATCCGACGACGATTTCAAAGGTGTGCAGGATCGCCTGCTGGAAGTTCGGATCCTTCAACGCCACGATGTAGTTCTGCAGTCCGACGAATTTGCCGTTCTCGGACGGGGTACCAAAGCCCTTCCATTGGTAGAAGCCGTAGTAGGCGCCCAAAATGATCGGAAGAATCACAAAGCAGCAGAAGAGGATGATCGCGGGTGCGGAAAGGATGAAAATTTCGAGATTTCTGCGCCCCTTGCCGTTAGAGGGTTTGCGTTCTCCGCCCCGCTTCTTCGTTTCGGCAACCGGTCGCCCGACTGCCACGGCATCATTCATTTCAGTCATGTCATCAATCCCATGTATCTAAGTTTCGTTGTACGTCATCCAGGGAAAAAGGATGGCTGGACCATGTGGAACAGCCCAGCCATCCCGGACCTTGCTCAGACGCGATCAGCCCTTCTGGGCGGCGTCCTCCATCGCCTTGACGATGTCTTCGGGACTGCCCTGCCCCGACAGCATGTTCACCACAGCGGCATTCAACGCATTGCCGATATTGGTGCCCAGAGCGGTATCCATCCACAGCTGCATGGACGGAGCCTTGTCCAGATATTCGATGACTTGCTTGAGAGACTCATCGGTCACCACACCACGCGCGGGCTCGGAGGCAGGGATGGTGGAGAACGCCTTGGCGTAATCCTCTTGGTTCTTCTTCTCGCCCATGTAGTTGACGAAATCGATCGAGGTCTGCGAAGCCTTCGGGTTGACACAGAAGTAGGTCACGCCGCCCATGAGCGCACCGGGTTCACCTTCGCCACCGGCGACCTCGGGGAACGCGAAGAATCCAAGGTCAGCCATCGGCTTCTGATCGGGGGTGAGGTCCTTGAGCACGCCCGGCTCCCAAGCGCCCATGAGCTCCATGGCCGCTTTATGGTTGGCGAGCAGGCCCGCAGAGGAGTTGGCGCCCTGCTGTGCGGTCGTGGTCAGGAAGCCGTCGTTGAAGGCCTTCAGGTCGTTGAGCTCCTGCAGCTTCTTGCCGGCGTTGACCCAGCACTCGTTCGAGAAGTCGTGGTCCTGGACGCTCTTGTCGTAGACTTCAGAAGAGCACTCGCGCAGGACCAACCAGTAATACCAATGCGCCGCGGGCCAGGCGTCCTTGGCGCCGAGTGCGATGGCATCGGTGCCGCTGTCCTTGAGCTTCTTCGCGTCCGCGAGCAGGTCCTCGTAGGTCGCCGGCACATCGGAAACGCCCGCCTTCTTGAACAGATCCTTGGAATACCACATGCCGCCCGGTTCCACGCTGACCGGGACGCCGTAGACCTTGCCGTCGAACGTGGCAGCGGAAAGGGTCGTCTTCATATCGGTCTTCACCGTGTCCGAGATCTTATCGGTCAGGTCCATGACCTGACCGGCGTCGATCATCTCCTGGGTCTTGGCGCCGCCAAGGGACATGAAGACATCCGGACCGGACGCGGGATCCTGCATGGCGGTCTGCAGTTTGCCGGCGAAGTCCTCGTTCTGGATGGCCTGGACCTCCACCTTGGTACCGGGGTTGGCCTCTTCGAAGGACTTTGCCAGATTCTCCCAGTACTGACGTCCTTCACCGGCGGAAGCATTGTGCCAGAACGTGATGGTCTTGTCATCGGACGACGACCCCGACCCGCCACATGCGCTCATGCCGATTACGGTCGCAACGGCCAGCGTCGCTGCTGCAAGCGTCTTGAGTTTCATAGTTCCTCCTTGATCTTTGTCCACGTTGACATTGACGTGGAGCCGTCCTCGCTGACGTACATTGCCAGAAGAGCAATGCATCCGAGCTTCTACGAAGCCTCCGGTACAACATTGAGAACTTCCGAAAACTTACGTTGTTTTCGTTGGAAACTATCGTAAACCTACTTTGTCAATCAGTCAAACTAAGTACGTTGTCGGCGTTTCGCGCATTTCTACCCAGAAATATGTTCGCGTTTTCACAACAAGCGTCTCACTTCGCTTGAAAAGTTACGAAACTTTCGCTATTATGGCAGATGGTATCACACCCATTCATTGGCAGCAAAGGAGCTCCATATGCCGGAACCCAAGGTCAGGTTGGCGGACATCGCGAAGAACACCGGCTACTCATTGGCGACCGTCTCCAAGGCGCTCAACGGCCGCTCCGACATATCGGCCGAAGCCCGCGCAGCCATCGACCGGGCGCTCAAGGCCTCGGGCTACCAGCGCCGCGGACAGAAAAACGCCGGCCAACGGTACATCGAAGTGGTCTTCCAGGACCTCGACACGATCTGGGCTCTCGAAGTGCTGCGCGGCGTGCTGCGTGAGACAAGGCACTCGCCCGACATCAGCGTCATCACGACGGAAAGCGGCACACGCCAACACCCCGACGACGACTGGATCACCGGCATGCTGAGGCGCAGGCCATTCGGCGTCATCTTCATCTTCGCCAATCTCACCGAAAAAGAAAAAACCAAATTGCAGGCCAACGGCATCCCCTATGTCATCTTCGACCCTTCAGGCGAGCCGTCGAACGATGATTTCTCCGTGCAGGCGGACAACTGGGCCGGCGGCGTGCTCGCGACTCGGCATCTGCTCGCCCTGGGGCACACGCGCATCGGCATCATCACCGGCCCCGAAGAGATGATGTGCTCGCGCGCAAGGCTCGACGGCTACACGTCAGCGCTCGCCGAACAAGGCATCGCACCGGACCCCGAACTGGTGACCGAAGGCGATTTCACAACCGAAGGCGGCTATGCGCAGGCGATGGAGCTGTTGGCGCAACCAAACCGCCCCACCGCGATCTTCGCCGGCAGCGACCTGCAGGCGATGGGCGTCTATGAGGCCGCCCGGCAGAACCGGCTGCGCATCCCCGAAGACCTTTCGGTCGTCGGATTCGACGACGTGCAGACATCCGCCTTCCTGGGTCCGGCGCTCACCACGGTGCGCCAGCCGTTGCACGACATGGCGGCCGTCTCGACGCGCATGCTTCTGGACACAGCGGAAGGGCGCCCAACGCAGCACCACGTGATCCTGCCCACCACGCTTGTGGTGCGGGGCAGTACACGCAGCCTGCGCTGAGCACTCCACCTATACCTCACAACCGATGAGGCAACCCACAAAGCCGCCGGACCATTCGGTGCTCAGCGGCGCCACGTCGATCACCTCGACAGCCGGCGCCGTCCATGCCTGTTCCGCGGACTGCGCCACGACCACGCGCACCATGCCTTTGTCGAAGACGAGCATAACCGATCCCGACTCCCCCTCGGGGATCGGCACCATGCCTTCCCTGCGCTCCGTCCCCTCGCCGAGCGTCCACTGCACCGACGCACCATCGGTCGCCACGCTCAGTGTATGGCGGCCGTCCTGCCGGATGCGCACCGTGCCACGCGGCGGGCACAGCACCACGCACCTGTCTTCCGGCATACGCCGGTACACCGTGCCATCCGCGCGCACGGCCGCGCCTTCGCCGTCGCCGACGGCAAAAGGCACGCGTGCATCGACGACCGCCTGCGATTCGCACGGCCCGATGCACACGTCGAGCAGGGTCCCGTCCGCCGCATCGATGCGCAATGTCTGCGCCAGACGCCCCGCTCCCCCGGCGAGCACCGGCCATCCTGGGTCATCGGACTCCCCTTGCGCGGGCCCATTGGATTCCAGCGACCATTGCGCCGGATCGTGCTGCCAGTCGACAGGTGCCACAAAGGTCTCCCTGCCCAGGAAACTGAGCGCCCCATGGTCCGCGGTGGGGGTCTCGCGCGAACCCAGGCACGCGACCCACCAGCCAAGCCGTGGATGATGCAGCAGATCGGCGTGGCCCACACACTGCACGCGCTCCTCCAAACCCAGATGCCGGTGTGTCAGGAACGGATTCTTCTTGCACGGATGGAACAGTCGCGCATACCGCCCCACAACCGACCGTTCGTCGGCACGCGGCGCTCGCGGCTCGGTCCCGTCCGCGTGCGCCTGGAACTGCAGGGCTTCGACCGCCGGCCCGAGCCCGTCGGGTGCCCACGTGCGCATGGTCATCTCGCTGTGGTCGAAGCTTGTGCCGCCTTCCGCGGTCATCAGATACACCCAATCGCCGATGCGGTACAGGTGCGGTCCTTCGGCCCACACCGCCTCCACGCCATATCCCGTCCAGAGGACCGTCTTGCCATAGTCGCCGTCTGCGTCATGCGACGCGCACAGCCGCCACGTCTCCGGGTCAATCCGCTGGGTCCACACCTCGGTCTGCCCTTCCCAGCGCGGGCGTACGGCCGGCCTTGTCTGCGTCCAGTACACGGAGCCGTCAAGGTCCTCGAAGATGTCTGGATCGATACCCTCGGCGCCCTCGATCCAGTACGGGCCGCGCCATGGCCCCTCAAGCGCATCGGCTTCGATGATGAAGTTGCCTTGGCTTGCACGGGCCCCCTCGATCGACTCCGGGTCGACCCCAGCTGCGGCGGCCGCATCCAGATCGATGCGGGCGACCGTGCATGCGATCACGTACTTCCCGCGGATCATGCGCAATGTCGGCGCATACAATCCCCCAGAATCAAGCACGAAGGGGATCAGCAGCCGTTGCGCCATCGCCTCGTCGACGGCGTTCCCCGCAAGCTCCCAGTTCGCGATATCGTCTGAAACGTGGATCGGCAGTCCCGGCACCAGTTCGAACGAGGAATTCACCAAGGCCACGCGCTCCCCGGGCTCGTCCCACATCCAGCTTGGGTCGGGGTACATGCCCCGCAGCACGGGGTTGGTGATGTCCATGGTCGCGGTCGTTGCGGTCATCGCGGTCCTCCATATCGGTAGTGGTCGGTCATAACAGTACATTCGGTTCGGCAGCATGGCCGGAGGGTATAGGGCGGTTCGGCGGTGCGCCATGCGCCTTGCGCAAGCAATAGGCGAACACACCGTCGTGCCCGCCCGTATGGAAAAAGCCCATGGGCCTCCGGGAACCGCCGTGCTCCCCGCGCGCGGTGTGTTTGATGGGAAGGATGCGCGCGGAGCGTATGGGTGCACGGTGTGGCCCGGTGGCCCTTGGGCCTGCATCGCGCCTGCAGAGGAAAGGAAAGAACAGGCGGCGATTCATTGGAAGGAAGGAAGGAAAGAAAGAGTTACTGGCGGCATATGCCATACAGCGTGCACTGCATATGCCACGCACTGCAGAGGTTGGATGGACGGTCCGGCCGCCCATGCGGCAAGCGGCCGGACCGTGCGGCGTCAGGCGTTGGCCAGGGCGTCGATGATGTAGTTGTTGATGGTCGCCTTCACGTCCTCGAGGTGATCGGGGTGCGTGGATGCGATGATCTCGGACTGCGGCATGTCGATGGCGTAGTCATTGAGCGACTCGAGGGTGGCGGTGCCGTCGTCGATCGACTTGCCGATGCCCGAATCGTAGGAGCCGTAACGGTTGGCCACAAGGTTCTCGATGTACTTGTCCTGATGCATCTTGTCCGCCACGAGCAGGCCGGCGGCGAACGTGTCCATGCCGGCGATGTGCGCGCGGAACAGGTCTTCGGCGCTGAACGAGGTGCGGCGCGGCTTGGCGTCGAAGTTGAGGCCGCCGTGAGGGCCGATCTGACCTTCGTCGAGCACTTCCCACATGACGGAGGTGGTCTCGTACAGGTTGGTCGGGAACTCATCGAGGTCCCAGCCGAGCAGCATGTCGCCCTGGTTTGCGTCGAGCGAACCGAGCACGCCGTTGTCGCGGGCAACGCGGATCTCGTGCTGGTAGGTGTGGCCTGCGAGGTTGGCGTGGTTGCCTTCAAGGTTGAGCTTGAAGACGTCGATCAGGTCGTAGGCGCGCAGGAAGTTGCAGGCGGTGGCAGCATCGAAGTCGTACTGATGGGTCATCGGCTCCTTGGCCTTCGGCTCGATAAGGAACTGCGCGTCCATGCCGATCTCCTTGGCGTAGTCGGCGCACATGTGGAAGAACTTCGCCATATGCTCCTGCTCCCGCTTCATGTCGGTCACCCACAGGTTCTCGTAGCCTTCGCGGCCACCCCAGAACACGTAGTTCTCGGCGCCGAGGCGCTTGCCGATCTCGAGCGAGTGCTTGAGCTGGCCGGCCGCGTAGGCGTAGACGTCGGCGAACGGCGACGTCGAGGCGCCGGCGACGAAGCGCGGGTTCGTGAACAGCGACGAGGTGTTCCACAGCAGCTTGACGCCGGTGGACTTCATGTTCTCCTCGATCTTGTCGACGACGCGGTCGAGGTTCGCGTTCGTCTCGCGCAGCGAATCGCCCTCCGGGGCGATGTCACGGTCGTGGAAGCAGAAGTACTCGGCGCCGAGCTTCGTGAAGAACTCGAAGGCGTAGTCGACCTTCGCGAGCGCGTTGTCCATCGGATCGGCGTACTTGCCGTCCCACGGGCGCTGCGCAGTGCCGTTGCCGAAGGGGTCGGTCAGCGGCGCGTCGAAGGTGTGCCACCAGGCGACGCCGAAGCGCAGCCAGTCCTTCATCTTCTTGCCGGCGACGACTTTGTCGGCGTCATAGTACTGGAAGCCGAGTCCCTCCACCGGGCCGTTGCCGCGGCCGACGTACTCGATCTTGTCGATGTCCCACAGTCCCATCGTGACTCCTTTGTTCTGTGTTGCGCTGTGTTGCGCTTCCGCCATGCCGGCGGTCGCATCCGAACGACTATGTTCATTCGTCTTATTAAGTAAGCTACAACGATGTCCAACATTTGTCAAACCATCTAACTTTCATCGGCGCGTCCCAAGTGATGTCGCCGTTTTTGATGACTGCATGCCCGCGCATCCGCGTGCGGTCACTCAACCGAATACAGTCGTTCAACTGAACGCATCCACCCAGCCAAACTCAGCCACACGCAATCGTTCAGTCGTGCGCAGCCACCCAACCAAACGCCGTCGTCCAGCCGCGTGCGGCCGATCCCCCGAACTCAGTCGCGCAGCCGGCGCACGAATCGTTCGGCGGTGCGCGCGAGTTCGTCGTCGTCGATTGTCTTCGACGATCCGTGCACGACAAAAGGTTCCTCGTAACGAAGTCCGAGGTAGCGCGCGGTCGTGCGGTACGGCAGCAGCAACGCGTCCATCGTCGCGCCGTGCTTGCCGTCGGCCGTGTACATGTCCTCGGCGCCGCCGGTCGTCACGGCGAGCAGCATGCGCTTGCCGGCGATCGACGCGCCGTCGCCGTACGCCCAGCCGGGCGTGAACACGGCGTCCTCCCACAGCTTCATCAGCGCCGGCGCGCTGTACCAGTAGAACGGGAAGAGGAACGCGAGACGGTCGGCGGCGTCGCACACGCGGTGCTCCTCGTCGACGTCGATACGGAAATCGGGATACAGCGCGTACATGTCGCGCACGATCACGTCGTCACCCTCGTGCGCCGCACGCTGCGCGAGCGCGCGGTTCACCTTCGATTGCCGCAGCCGGTCGTGGAACACCATCAGCGCCGTCGTCATCGTCGCATCCTCCTTCACGCGCACACGCCGGCCGACATACACAGTCCGTTGCACATCACCGACGCACACAGTGTGGGACGCGCCGGCGGCATGCGTGGCCGTCGTGATTTAATACCGATGTCCAACCTACTCCGCCACGTCTACCCGCCGCACGGCGCGTGCGTGACGGGAAGCCAACCGCAGACGAGGAGCGTACATGGCAGACACAGCCACACCGATCAGCACCGAACACGAGGACACGATCTGCGTGCAGGGCGGCTACCAGCCGGGCAACGGCGAGTCGCGCACGCCGCCGATCATCCAGGCGACGACCTTCAAGTACACGTCGAGCGAGCAGATGAGCCGCCTATTCGACCTGTCCGAGTCCGGATATTTCTACACGCGTCTGCAGAACCCAACGAACGACACGGTCGCCGCGAAGATCTGCGCGATGGAGGGAGGCGCCGCGGCGATGCTCACGTCGTCCGGGCAGGCCGCGAACTTCTTCGCGCTGTTCAACATCTGCAATCAGGGCGACCACATCGTCGCGTCGAGCGCGATCTACGGCGGCACCTTCAACCTGATCAACGTGACGATGCGCAAGATGGGCATCGAATGCACGTTCGTGAGCCCCGACTGCTCCGCGGACGAGCTCGAGGCCGCGTTCCGCCCGAATACGAAGGCCGTCTTCGGCGAGTCGATCGCGAATCCGGCGCTCATCGTGCTCGATTTTGAGAAGTTCGCGAAGGCCGCGCACGCGCACGGCGTGCCGCTCATCGTCGACAACACGTTCCCGACGCCGATCAACTGCCAGCCGTTCCGCTACGGCGTCGACATCGTCACGCATGCGACGACGAAGTACATGGACGGCCACGGCTCGTGCGTCGGCGGCGCGATCGTCGACTCGGGCAACTTCGACTGGCTCGCGCACGCCGAGAAGTTCCCCGGAATGTGCACTCCGGACGATTCCTACCACGGCGTCGTCTACGCGAAGGACTTCGGCAAGGCCGCGTTCATCACGAAGTGCACCGCCCAGCTGATGCGTGACTTCGGCTCGACGCCGGCGCCGATCAACTCGTGGATCATGGGCATGCATCTCGAGTCGCTCGGCGTGCGCATGGAACGCCACTGCGCGAACGCGCTCAAGGTCGCCACGTTCCTCGAGAACGACCCGCGCATCTCGTGGGTGAGCTGCCCGGAGCTGCCCGGCGACAAATACCACGCGCTCGCCGAGAAGTACATGCCGAACGGCACGTGCGGCGTGATTTCGTTCGGCGTTCCCGGTGGCCGTGAAAAGGTGTCCGCGTTCCTTGACCATCTCAAGATGATCGCGATCGCGACGCATGTTGCCGACGCGCGCAGCTGCGTGCTCTACCCGGCCGGCACGACGCACCGTCAGCTCACCGAGGAGCAGCTCGACGAGGCCGGCGTCGGCATCGACCTTGTACGCCTGAGCTGCGGCATCGAGAACGCCGACGACATCATCGCCGATCTGCGACAGGCGCTCGACGCGGCGCTCGGCGACTGAGCGAAACGCAGCCCGGAGGGTTCTGGCCTCGGGATGGCAGCCAAAACGGCTGTTCGCCTGTCACCCCGAGGCCGACCCCTTGCGCTTGCCCACTGTGGCATCCCCTATCCGAATGGCTTCCATTCAGGCGGCTTGTATTCCTGAACATCCATGGCCTCATGATTGTTCGCCAGACACATGGCCGCGTCAACATCGCCGTAATCAAAACTGAAATGCCCGTGCGTCTCGGCAATAGTGGGAGCACGTCCCATACGGCGATCGTTCCAGTATTCGTCGAATCTGCGATTCTCCGCATCGTAGTCCTTCGCCGTATACGACGTCTTCACCAGATTGTTGCGATGCAGGCAATCCACCACCCCCTCCGATGGATTCCGATATAGGTTCGGGTTCGAATGCTGGCGTTGGTACACCTCGTTCACGTTCAGCATCTCCGCCATGCCGCATGCCATATCATCTTCACGCAGTTTTTCCTCCCGCGCCTCCTGCCCTTCAACAGATGCCATTGACCACCGTGCTTGATAAAACTCACCAATCTTCATAATCGGCGGCGCGGCATACCCTTTGTTGACAATGCATTGACGATAGCTCGCCCATGCCTGCTCGTAGTCGGCCCGGCTAACCCGCCCTCCGTTCTCCAACGCCCTCTTCAGAATAGTCACTTGACGATCCCCCATCGGCACCCCTTGCATCTGTCCATGACGAGTTTTCTGATCGAGATCGAGTACCATCTGCACATAGTCCTGCATGGACGAGGCAATGCGTTGACCCTCCACACCAGTATCTGAATCCGCTTCGTCGGAGCCACACCCCGCCAGTAGACCGCAGGCAAAACATGTCACCATGACAATTCCGCCGAATCGGACGAAAAACTCACGCATCATCTTTCGAGTCCTCGCATTCCAACTCAAGATATGGTGTGGTGTGAGACCGCATTCGGTGCAGTCTCACGCCACACCGCACATCGTTCATCATTGAGACGAATCAGAAGAGACGCAATCAACAGCCAGCTCCATGATACTTGTAGATGCCACCACTCTGCGACATCTACGAACTGAGACATCTACGAACACTATAGAAATCAGGAAAAACGATAGCCAAGCATTCTACCCATATCGTGTATGCGAGCTCAATCAACCTGACAAGAGAAGCTCGGTCGGGCGAATCTGCATCATTCAACACAAGACCAGTCACTGCCGGCATGCTGATCCGACACGGCATGGGACTGCGCCTAGTGCATGAGCGGTATCAGCTGAGCGGCTTCCACGTTTCGAGTTCATCGATAAGCAGGCTGGAGTCATTGGTGACCACACAGGTACGGGCCTGTGGGGCGTTGAAATCAAAGCTGAACGCTTCGCGTCGTTTGGTATAGGCCTCGCGTTCAGTCTTTGTATCAGAGACATCAGTGTCGAAAAAGCGCTCACTTTCGGCACGGTACTGGTTCACTGAATAGTCTTTAGGAACCAATGCGTGGCGGCGAAGGCAATCTACCAATGCGACATCGGAATTGCTGTATAGACTTGGATTTGCCACATTCAGGCGGTAGATATCATCCACTGAAAGCACGTAGCGAGCTTGACAACCATCGACGTCGCTGTTGAGTTTATCCTGCTGTGCCTCGCTCATGCCGCTGGTGTCAATCTTGATCTGGTGGATGTACACCCCGTTAATCAGGCGCATCGTCGGCGGGTTGTACCCCTTGGCAACCAAGCATTGGCGGTAGTTGTCCCATGCCGTCAGATAGTCGGCATGGGAGATCTTACCTTCGTTGGCGAGTGCACGCTCAAGCATCTGCCGCTGCGACTGATCCATATCTGCGTGATGTTCCAGCAGATTCTTGATACGCTCATCGACGCTTCCTGCCATTTGGAATGTGTCGCCGCCGTCGCTCCATTCACGGGAAGAGGAGACGGACGATCCGCAGGCTGTCAATCCTAAAGTCAGCATGGTGCACAACAGCGCACTGCAGCCTCTGCGAATGAAAGGCATTACGATCCACCTTAGAGGTATTTGCGGATTGCCGGCCGATTTGATGGACTGAGAGGCCAGAACTGTTGCGCCGCATGTCTTGCCCACATCGGTTCCTTTCCTCGTCCTTGGGCCATCTTGCACATCGGTGTGCAAGAATCGATGATGAAATATACTCATCATGATCACCAGTATTATGATGGACACGGCATTTCTCAACCGAATGTTCCCATTTTCGGGTATGTGCAATCAATGAACAATTATGGATTCGATGGTTTGTCCTCTACTCGGATGGTTGGTTCCGCGATTGAGATCATCGCGGAACCAACCATCTTCCGGATAAGGCCTAGTTGTTGGAAGGGGACGTCGCGTCGACTGAGCGAAACGCAGCCGCAGCAGACACAGCCGTATAGGCCGTATAGCGAGGCCCCGCGCACGGCAACCGCGCGGGGCCTCGCTATACTTACTGCCCATGCAACGAACGATCGTCACCTCCGTCCCCTTCCTATCCGAGCCGTCGGCGGCCGCCGACCCGAACGATCCGGGCGACGCCGCGATCGCGGCCGATCTCGTCGACACGCTCGCGGCGAACCGCGCGCGCTGCGTCGGCATGGCCGCGAATATGATCGGCAAGCACAAGCGCATCATCGTCTTCGTCGACGAGGATCTCGGCACGATCGGCGTCATGTTCAACCCGATCATCACTCAGGCCGACGGCGCCTACGACACCGCCGAAGGCTGTCTGAGCCTCGAGGGCGAACGGCGCACGCCGCGCTTCGAGCGCATCGAAGTCGACTACCTCACCCGCAAGGGGCGCCCGCGCCACGCCGCGTTCACCGGCTTTACCGCGCAGATCATCCAGCACGAGATCGACCACTGCGACGGCGTGCTCATCTGAACTCCCGACACGCGGGGACTGCTCCCGCGTGTGGGAATAGCGCCGATTGGACGGTTGTTGCCAACTAGTAGACCGCTTTTGGAATAATGGTCGTGCATTTTGTGACCGCTTCGATTCCACGAAGCAAGACGGACAACGGAACGGATTCAACCTTGGCTGAGTTTATTTACCAGATGATCAACGCCCGCAAGGCGTACGGCGACCGCGTGATCCTCGACAACGTCACGCTGAGCTTCCTGCCGGGCGCGAAGATCGGCGTCGTAGGCCCCAACGGCATGGGCAAGTCGACGCTGCTGAAAATCATGGCGGGCCTCGACACGGTCAGCAACGGCGAGGCGTCGCTCACGCCGGGCTTCACCGTCGGCATTCTGCAGCAGGAGCCGCCGCTCGACGAGGACAAGACCGTCGGCGAGAACATCAAGATGGCCTTCGGCGACATCGCGAACAAGGTCGCCCGCTTCAACGAAATCGGCGAGGAGATGGCGAACCCGGACGCCGACTTCGACGCGCTGATGGAGGAGATGGGCAAACTGCAGACCGAGATCGACGCGGCGAACGGCTGGGATCTCGACTCGCAGCTCGAGCAGGCGATGGACGCGCTGCAGTGCCCGGACCCGGACACGCCGGTGTCGGTGTGCTCGGGCGGCGAGCGCCGCCGCGTCGCGCTGTGCAAGCTGCTGCTCGAGGCGCCGGACCTGCTGCTGCTCGACGAACCGACGAACCACCTCGACGCCGAGTCGATCCTGTGGCTCGAAAAGTTCCTGCACCAGTATCTGGGCGCCGTCATCGCCGTCACCCACGACCGCTACTTCATGGACAACGTCGCCGAATGGATCTGCGAGGTCGACCGCGGCCAGCTCTACCCCTACAAGGGCAACTACTCCACCTATCTGGAGACGAAGGCCAAGCGTATGGAGATCCAGGGCGCCAAGGACGCCAAGCTCGCCAAGCGCCTGAAGAACGAGCTCGAATGGGTGCGTTCCTCGCCGAAGGCCCGTCAGGCGAAGAACAAGGCGCGTCTTGAGCGCTATGACCAGATGGAGCAGGAGGCGCGCAACTCGAAGAAGCTCGACTTCTCCGAGATCCAGATCCCGCCGGGACCGCGTCTGGGTTCGACGGTGCTCGAGGCCGAGCACATCCACAAGGCCTTCGGCGACCGCGTGCTCATCGATGACCTGAGCTTCACGCTGCCGCGCAACGGCATCGTCGGCGTCATCGGCCCCAACGGCGTCGGCAAGTCGACGCTGTTCAAGACAATCGTCGGCCTCGAACCGCTCTCCGGCGGCGATCTCAAGATCGGCGACACCGTCAAGATCAGCTACGTCGACCAGAACCGCGCCGGACTCGACCCGAACAAGAACCTATGGGAGGCGGTCTCCGACGGCAACGACTTCATCGAGGTCGGCGGCGTCGAAGTGCCAACGCGCGCCTACGTCGCGAGCTTCGGCTTCAAGGGATCCGACCAGCAGAAGCTGACCGGTGTGCTCTCCGGCGGCGAGCGCAACCGCCTCAATCTGGCGCTCACGCTCAAGCAGGGCGGCAACCTGCTGTTGCTCGACGAGCCGACGAACGATCTAGACGTCGAGACGCTCGAAAGCCTCGAGAACGCGCTCATCGAGTTCCCGGGCTGCGCCGTCGTGATCTCGCACGACCGCTGGTTCCTCGACCGCATCGCCACGCACATCCTCGCGTGGGAGGGCGACGACGAGAACCCGGCGCGCTGGTACTGGTTCGAAGGCAACTTCCAGTCGTACCAGGAGAACAAGATCGCGCGTCTGGGCGAGGAGGCGGCACGTCCGCACCGTCTGCACCGCAAGCTCACCCGCTGAGCCAGCCGATTGGCGCCGAAGGGCCCGGTTGTGAACACCGCCGCCGCACAACGCGGCGTCCACGTTCGCAGCCGGGCCCCTATGCAATCATGAGCGGCGCAAAGCGCACCCATGACGTTCGCAACGAGCCCTGTCAGCGACCGTAGATGGTGCAAAGCGCACCTGTAACGTTCGCGACGAGCCCCGGCAGCGAACGCGGGAAGTGCGGAACGCACCCATGACGTTCGCGTGAACATCAGCTCCCCCGGCTATGCCGTCGGCTGCAATCATCAGGGCGTGTCCGTTTCTTAACACGCCGCTGATAGATTGCAGACAGTCAACGCACCCGCCCCCTACCGGGCACCACCCGACGGCGTGGGGAACGCCGCCCCCGAACAGAAAGGACGCCTCATGACGTCGGACACCACTCCCCTGAAGCATCTGATTGATGTGCTGAGCCTCGGCGAACCTTCCGTCTACCGCGATCACACCTACATCAGCGGCGAAAGCATGTACTTCCCAACCGGCCGCGTCTACGGCGGCCAGGTCATCGCCCAGTCGCTCATCGCCGCTTCGAAGACGGTGCCGGAAGGGCGCGAGCCGCATTCGATCCATGGCTATTTCATCGCCCCCGGCGACATCCACGAGGATCTGCTCTTCGACGTCGAGAATCTGCGCGACGGCCATTCGTTCTCGGCGCGCCGCGTCAACGTCACGCAGTCGCAGGGCGCGATCCTCACGGCAATCGCGAGCTTCCAGAAGAGCGGGCAGTCCGGCTTCGAGTACGCCGACCCCGCGCCGGCCGACGTCCCCGCGCCGGAGACGCTCAAAAGTTCGAAGGAGCTGATGGCTCCATACGCCGATCAGTCGGATTTCGCGAAGTACTACGCACAGACCTCCCCCTTCGACATCCGCTACGTGTCCCAGCCGATCCTGCTCGGCCCGGACAAGGCGAGCGCGGATGCTGACTGCGGCCGTCAGCTTGTGTGGATGCGCGCCGACGGCGAATGCGACGTGTCCCAGACGATGCACCGCGCAATCCTCGCACTCGGCTGCGATCAGGTCATGCTCGAGCCTATTCTGCGTCGCGCAGGCCTGACGGTGATGACGCCGGGCATCTCCTTCGCGTCAATCGATCATTCGATGTGGTGGTACCGCGACATCGACGTCACCGACTGGCATCTGTATGTGCAGGACACGCCCACCGCCGGCCATGGCCGCGGCCTGTCGATGGCGAAGGTCTACCGCCGCGACGGCACGCTCGTCGCCGCGATCGTGCAGGAGGCGATGGTGCGCGTGCCGCAGGAGTGATGATCACACGTCCATCCGCGCGACCACCGTCTGCCGAAGCCGCCGTCACCTGCCGGGTACGGCAGCTTCGTCATTGTCTCCGTCCTGACCGTCGGCCTTCCATGCGACGCCGCGGTCGCGACGCCCGTTGCGCAACCGTTTGCGTTCGATCTTCGGATGTTCGGGACCCTCCGACGGCGGCAGCTGGCAGAAGCCTTCGCCGATGATGCCGCAGACCATATCGATCAGGCTCGCCGCGCATGCGACGACGCATTCGATTGCGATGCGCCGATAGTACGGCGCCTGCAGATGCCCGAGGACCATCAGCAGCTCGCCGCCGTACCAGCCGAGCAGCACAGCGCCGGCGAGTGCGAGCGCCTTCGACAGGATCAGCGTATCGACGGCGCGCTCGGGCGTGATCGTCTTGAGCTGCACACGTTTGCGCGGCTCGGTCGTCGTGTATCGATGCACCTGCCATGCGGCGACGAGCACGCCGATGCCGAAGACGGCGAGCACCGCCGAGACGAACCACGGCAACCCGAGCAGCGAGACGTGGTGGCGTTCCTCGAGCATGGCCGTCGCGGCGCCGCCGCCGACGCCGAGCACGACCGCGAGCAGATACACCCACCAACGTATGCGATGCGCCCTCATTGCGCGCCTCCGATGATCCAACGGTCCGATTCGAGCCCCGCGAACGGCGTGTCGGGCGCGTTTGCAAGCAGATACGCGAGCGGATCGCCACGGAAGGTCGCGTTCGGATCCATGTCCATCCACGGCGCGAGGATCGCGGCGCGGTTGCCCGCTCCCCCGTCGTCGATGCGTGCGCGGCCGTCGGCGTCATCAATATCGACGATATGCAGTTCGACGTTGCCGTCGTGTGCGCGCGCGGCGGCGTTGAGGAACGCCGTGAGCGCTGCCGCGCCCATTGTCGTGTCGAGCGCGGCGACGGCGGTGCGTGTCTCGCCGCCGTCGGCCGTCATCGCGTGGTAAAGCGGCGAGATGCCCACGATGTGCGTGCCCGGCGCACCGTCGAGCGTGACGATGACGTCGCGGAACAGCTCAGCCGCCTGCGGCGACGCGCTTTCCATCGAGACGACTGCGCGGTGCGACGTCATGTCGGCGTGCATGTCCCCCGTATCCTCTGCCGGCTCAGCGGACGTCGGCACAGCGGTTGTCGTCTCGCCGGACGTCGCGACCCAGTGCACACCCAGACACGCCGGCTCCGGCATCGGCTGTGCCATCTGTGTCACCGATTCCACCGATTCCACCGATTCCACCGACGTCGTCGGCGACAACGTCAGCGTCACCGTCGCCATCGCGGCGCCCGTCTCGCGGCGCGACGCCTCGGCGACGGCGTCGGCGATCATTGCGCCGGTCTCGCCCGCATGCGCCGCCGCCGTGCTCCGAGCAATCTCGATGAGCGTCGTCGCCGACGCGCGTGAGACGAGACCGCCGTCGAGTTCGACGTCGATGTCGAGCCGCGCCGCGCCGGCGAAGGGGTCGTCGACGACGTCGACGGCGCCCACCGTCACTCCCCTGCAGACAAGCATGTGCGTTGCCATGTCCGTGTCCTTCCTGCTTGCCGGTTTTACGACATGTCCGGCCGTCCAATAGGACAGGCCCGGGCTTTGCGGCGCCGGGCCTGTTGAATGACCGACTCGTCGGATCCCGTCAGAACTGCTGCTGCGGGATGCCCGCCGATTCCTTGAGCGACTCGGGAATCGGCACCGGCGGCACATCCGAATCGGGACGGTTCGGGCTGCTGAGCCACACCGGACGTTCCGGCGCCATCTTGATGTCGGCGAAGACCTCCTTGAGCTCCTTCTCGTTGAGCGTCTGCTTGACGAGCAGGCGACGCACGAGTTCGTCGAGGATCTCGCGGTTGTCGGTGAGGATCTGCCACGCCTCCTGATGCGCGGTCTCGATGAGGTCGAGCACCTGCTCGTCGATCATCTCGGCCGTCGCGTTCGAATAGTTGCGCGGACGCAGGCCGTCAAGGCCCTGATCGTCGTCAGAGTCAATCCACTTGACGGCACCGAGCTGCGAGGACAGGCCGTATTCGCCGACCATGTGGCGGGCGATGCTCGTCGCCTTCTCGATGTCGTTCGACGCGCCGGTCGTCGGATCGTGGAAGACGATCTCCTCGGCGGTGCGGCCGCCCATCGCGTAGGCCATCTGGTCGAGCAGCTCGTTGCGCGACTGCGAATAGCGGTCCTCGGTCGGCATGACGGCCGTATAGCCGAGTGCGCGGCCTCGCGGCAGGATCGTGACCTTGGTGACCGGATCGGTGTTGTGCAGCGCGGCGGCGACGAGCGCATGGCCGCCCTCATGGTAGGCGGTGTTGCGCAGCTCGTCGAGCGCCATGCCGCGCGTGCGGCGGCGCGGGCCGCTCATCACGCGGTCGATTGCCTCGTCGATCGCACGGTTGTCGATCAGCTGGGCGCCGACGCGCGCACACAGCAGCGCGGCCTCGTTGAGCACGTTCGCCAGATCGGCGCCGGTGAAGCCCGGCGTGCGCACGGCGATCGCATGCAGGTCGATATCCGGCACGAAGGGCTTGCCCTTCGCATGCACCTTGAGGATCTCCTCGCGGCCCTCGAGATCCGGCGCCTCGACGGCCACCTGACGGTCGAATCGGCCCGGGCGCAGCAGCGCCGGGTCGAGCACGTCCGGGCGGTTCGTTGCGGCGATGATGATCAGATTCGTGTCGTTGTCGAAGCCGTCCATCTCGACGAGCAGCTGGTTGAGCGTCTGCTCTCGCTCGTCGTGTCCGCCGCCCATGCCGGAGCCGCGCTTGCGGCCGACGGCGTCGATCTCGTCGATGAAGATGATCGCCGGGGCGTTCTTCTTCGCCTCGTCGAACAGGTCGCGCACGCGCGAGGCGCCGAGACCGACGAACATCTCGACGAAGTCGGAACCGGCCATCGAATAGAACGGGACGCCCGCCTCGCCTGCGATCGCGCGCGCCAACAGCGTCTTGCCGGTGCCCGGAGGGCCGTAGAGCAGCACGCCGCGCGGGATGCGCGCGCCGAGCGCCTTGTACTTCGCCGGATCCTTGAGGAAGTCCTTGATCTCCTCGACCTCCTGGACGGCGGCCTCCTCGCCGGCCACGTCCGAGAACTTCGTCTTCGGGATCTGGCCGTCGGCGAGCTTGCCGGCGTTCTTCTTGCCGCCCATGCCGAGCATGCCGCTCGTGCTGCTCATGCGGCTCATCAGGAACCAGCCGAAGCCGAGGATGATCAGGATCGGCAGCATCGACGTGAGCATGTAGGTCAGCGCGCCCTGCGTCTTGATCGTCGCCGTCCAGCCGTTCGCCGGCTTGGCGTCCTCGACGGCCTTGACGATGTCGGCGTCCTGCGCGCTCGCGAAGTAGAACTGCACGTCGGTGCCGTAGTTGCGGTCGTTGCCCGAATCCGGATCCTTGCCCGAATAGGCGTCCTTGAGCTTGAGCTCGACGAGGTTCTGGTTGTCGACGATCGTCGCGTTCGTGATGTTCGACGCGTTGCTCTTGAGGATCGACAGGCCCTGCTCGGTCGTGATCGTCTTCGCGCCGCCGTTCATCGAGAAGAAGACAATGACGAGCGCGATCAGCGCGACAATCGTGCCCCAGAACCACGGCGAGCGCCATGCGCTCCTCCTGCCGTTCTGGTTGCCGTCGCCCGGGCCGTTCGGATCGGACGGGTTGAACGGGTTCGGGCGGTTGCCCGGCGACCCGTTGCGGTTGCCGCGTGGCTGCTGCGGCCCCTGCGGGATGCTCATGCCTGCTCTCCTTCGTATACTTCCGGCTTCAACACCGCGATCGAATCGAGGTTCCTGTAGCGCTCGTCATAGTCGAGTCCGAAGCCGACGACGAACTCGTCCGGGATCACGAATCCCTTGTATTTCACATCCAACTGCACCTGATGGCGTGCCGGTTTCTCCAGCAGCGCGAAAATCTCGACCGAGGCGGCTCCCCTGCGTTCGAGTTCGGCGACGAGCCATTTGAGCGTGACCCCCGAATCGATGATATCCTCGACGATGAGCACGTCGCGTCCGCGCACGTCGGTCGACAGGTCCTGACGCACGGTGACGACGCCGCTGCTCACAGTGCCCGATCCGTAGCTCGACAGGCTCATGTAGTCCGTCTCGAGCGGGATCGACATCGCCTGCGAGAACGCGACCATCGTCGTCGCCGCGCCTTTGAGCACGCACACGAGCAGCGGCGTGCGCCCGCGGTAGTCCTCGCTCGCCTGTGCGGCCACTTCATTGATCTTCCCCATGATCTGCGCATGGCTCAGCAGCTCATGATCGATTTCATGCTCTATGTCGACGATTTGCATGCGTTACATCTTGGCACACCTCAATGACGTGTTTCTGACGATTAGCTGTGCGTTTTCTGGGAAGTCGCACGGCCTGTTGCCCGTGCCAATGCGAGACGAGGGCCTCGACGGCGTCGACATGGCGTCTGCCGCTGCCCGGCGCGCAGATCGCGAGCGCGCGCGCGACGACGCGGAAGCGCAGCGCCGCGTCCTGCCCGGCGAGCGCGCGGGCGTCGATGAACGCGCGCCTGCCGCCCTCCTCATCGTCCTCGATCCGTACGGTGCGCGCGAAGACGTCGTCGGTCAATCGTTCGAGCAGTTCGACATCGCGTCGTGCGAGCGTGGCGCCGTCGGCGAGCATCGTCGTCATATCGCGGCCGGCGAAGGCGCTCAGGCGCGGCAGCAGCGTGTGCCGCACGCGTGAACGCAGCGGGAAGCATTGAGGCAGCGGCTCGTCGGCGGGCACGCCGTCGCCGTTCGTCGGATCGTCCCACCACTTGAGCGCGAGGTCCTCGCAGATGCGCGTCGTGTCGGCGCGCGCGACGCCGAGCAGCGGCCGCGCGAAGCATACGCCGTCAATGGACTGTGTGGCCGGCATGCCGGCGATGGCGTCGAGGCCTGCCGAACGGATGAGGTCGATGAGCACCGTCTCGGCCTGATCGTCCTTCGTGTGCGCGAGCAGGACGACGACGGCGCCGAGCGTGCGCGCCTCGTCGACGAGCGCCGCGTAGCGCGCGTCACGTGCGGCCGCCTCGGCGCCGTCGCCGTGTTCGTCGGAAACGTGCACGTCGCGCACGACGACCGGGTCGAGCCCGAGCGCCGTGCATTGTTCGGCGGCGAGCGCGGCGACGTCGGCGGAACCGGTCTGCATATGGTGGTCGACGATGACGGCGCCGGCGCGCACGCCCCACGCGGCGCACACCGTCGCAGCCACGGCGGCGAGCGCGAGCGAATCGCGGCCGCCCGAGCAGGCGACGAGGATGAGCGGCGCGTCGGCGTCCGGTTTGTGTTCGCCGTGGCGGGCGAAGCGCGCATCCTGCATCGTGACGCCCTGTGCGGCGAGCACGGCGCGTACGGCGCCGATCGCCTGTTTCATCGCGGCCGAATACACCATCACAACTCCGTGAGCGTGGCGACGAACTCGTCGATCGCGTCGCGCGCGACGGCCATGTCGGACGGATTGTTGACGATGACCGAGAACACGGCGACGCCGCCGTCCTTGCGCGAGACGTTGCCGGTCATCGACGTGACGGTGCCGAGACTGCCGGTCTTGACGCGCATCAGGCCTGCCGCGGCGTCGTCGGCGAGGCGGCTCGCGGCGGTGCCGACGAGGCCGGGCACGGACAGTCCTTCGGCGGCCGCCGGCGCGACGCCGACCTCGATGTTGCGCAGCTGCACGTCGGCGAGCGTCGTCACCGTCAGCCGTGAACCCGGAGACAGTCCCGAACAGTCGGCCATGACGAGGCCGTCGAGCGGCACGCCGAGCGCCTCGAGCCGCGTGCGCACGGCCTTGACTGCCGCTTCGGGCGAGTTGCCGGTCTTCATATGCAGCGCGAGCAGCCGACCGAACTGTTCGGCGAGCGTGTTGTCGGAATGCTGGAGCATGAAGCGCATAACGGCGCTCAGCGTCGCCGATTCGACCGACGCGAGCGGTGTGCGTCCCTCGGGCGTGCGCATCTGCTGCAGCGCGTCCGCGTTCGTCACGTCGATGCCGTGTTCGGTAAGGCGCGTGGCGAAGATGGCGGCCGCGTCGGCCGCCGTCGTCTGCGACAGCGGCGGATAGTCGGAGAATCGATCGAGGTCGGCGCCCGCGTCGGCGCGCTGGCGGCCGCCGTCGACGGCCATCGACGAGACGGGCGTGTAGTACAGATGGTCGCCGTTGTTCTCGGCGATGCGTTTGGGTGAGCGTTCATCGCCGAACATCGTGTCGTCCCACGCGAGGCGCACCTTCGTGACGCCGCGTTTGCCCAGCGCGGACGCCGTGCGCTCGGCGAGTGTGCCGAGTCCCGCGCGGCCGTTGACGTGACGCGGGTCGCTTGCGCCGGCACCGAGCAGCATGTCGCCGCTGCCCTGCAGGATCAGCGTGTCCGCGCCGTCCTGTTCGTGCACGAGATGGGTGGAAGTCGTGAACGTCGAGCCCATGTCGAGCGTCGATGCCGCCGCGAGCGCCGTCAGCGTCTTCATCGTCGACGCCGGCTCGCGCGCCGTGTCCTGCGCGCTCGCGGCCGCCGTCGTGCCGTCCGGCTGCAATACGAGCACTGAGACTTCGTTGCCGACGCCTTTCGTGTGGATGAGCGTGTCGATTGCCGCGGCCGCCTTGTTCTTGTCGATGGTGCGCGTCAGGTCGGCGTCGGCGACGAGCGTCGCCCCGACGCGCGCCGAACGCAGCGCCGCCGGCGGACAGTCGACGACCGACGAGAACGTCAGTGCGCCGGGAATGACGCCGAGCCCGTCGGCGAACACGTAACCGACGGCGAGCGCGACCGAGGCGAGCGCGGCGACGACGACGAGGACGACGCGGCGCGCGCGCAGATGACGCCATCGGCGCGCCTGTTCGGCTGTTTGATCGGCGCTCTGTTCAACCGTCGGCGTGCCGTCGTCCTGCGTCGCGTCGCCGTCCGTGTGCGGATTCATCGTCCCGTCGCGCACCGCGTGCCTCCCCTCGCCGGCCGCGGCCTGTCGGGGCCGCGAAGATCACTGCTGGAGCGCCGCGAAACCGTCCAAGGTGTCAAGGACCTTGAGCTTGCGGCGCTCCAACAGCTTAGCGCCCAGCCATGTACCAAGCCACAGGACCCCTACGCCGTTGGCGAGCGCGATGGGGATGAGGACCGGATACCACTGGTCGAACACGCCGCCGAAGCCGATGCCGGCGATGACGGCGATCGTCGGGATCATGACGGCCACGAAGAGCAGCATCTGCAGCAGCGGGATGAACATCTGCGCCGCGCCGCGGCCCTGCGGCGTGCTGAACGGCTTCTCGAGCGACGGCGTCGGATACATGAAGACCGGGTTCATCGCCTCGGCCACGCCGATCGTCGCGAGCGTCCACGACCATCCGCACACGCCGATCGTCAGTCCCTGCAGCCAGCCAACGGGCGTGCGCCAGAAGCCGGAGCAGACCATCGAGATGATGAAGAGCACGACGATGCTCACCGTCGCGACGAGCACATACGCGCGTGCACGGCCGCGCCGGTCATCAATCGCGCGCACGCCGCAGATGACCTCCATCGCGAAGCCGCGGCCGTCGTAGCCCAGGCCGTTCGCCTCGGCGATCGCGAACATCATGCAGCTGACGACCATGCCGGTCCACACGTACCAGTCGCCGATCTGACGTCCCATGAACGCGAAGATGAAGACGATGAGCAGCGGCATGATGAACATGACCGACTGGCGCGGGTCGCGCCGCAGCATGCACAGCAGGCGCGCGGTCACGGCGCCGGACGGCGAATCGGGCATCCGTGTGAACATGCCGAGGCCCTTCTCCGCCTTGCCTCCGGAGACGGCGGCGTTGTGCGTGCGCGCGTAGCGCAGGCACCACATCGTCAGCCACCAGCACACGGCGCAGGTGGCGACGACGATGAGCAGGTGGGCGGCGAAGACGCCCCATGCGCCGTCGGCGGCGTCGAAGGGCAGCATGAACGGCGCGCCGAGCGGCGTCCAGCCGATCACCGTGGACGCGCGCACCAAATGACGCACGTCGATCGCCGCGCCCGCCGTGTCGAGGGAGGCCATCGTCATGCTCGGCGCTTCGGCAAGCAGGATGACGATGACCATCAGGACGATGTAGAAGATGTTCTTGCCGGCCTGCGAACGCACGAGGACGCCGAAGAGCGAGAGCAGCGCCTTCGAGCACAGCATCGCCGTGACGATGACGGCGAAGGCGGCGACGACGGCGGTCAGGACGGACGCGGCGCCGAAATGGGCATACGCGGGCGTGAACGCGAGCAGACACAGCAGGAAGGTGATGCCGGTCGGTCCGGCAACGCCGGCGACGACGAGGCCTGTCGTCAATCTGCGGTCCGTGATGCCGTAGATCGCGAAGTTGTCCGGCGTCATCGTCGAGTTCTCGCCGACGATCATCAGCTGGATGATGACGGCGAGCAGGATCGCGAAGGCGCCGGCGATCGGCATCGCGATGCGCAGCACGACGCCGACGAGCGGGTCGGACTGCGCGCCGAGCGCGATGCCGCCGATGAGCGCGCCGACGATGCAGCTAGCGGCGACGATCAATGTGACGACGAAGGCGACGAGCTGCCATGCGGAGCGTTTCAACGTCGCGAAGGTGATCGTCCAGCGCAGCCGCACGAAGGTGCCGACCGACGGCTGCGTCATCGGCGCGGGCGCCGGCTGCATCGACATCGATGATGCGGACGTCGTTTCCGTCGTCGCGCCGCTCATCGCGCGCCACCTTCGTTGACAACGTTTGTAGCGGCG
This sequence comes from Bifidobacterium anseris, assembly GCF_002860345.1. Lineage (GTDB taxonomy): Bacteria > Actinomycetota > Actinomycetes > Actinomycetales > Bifidobacteriaceae > Bifidobacterium > Bifidobacterium anseris. Next base: position 699,442 of record NZ_NMYC01000005.1, on the reverse strand, counting down.
ACGGTCGCGGCGGCCTCGGCATCGGTGACGCCGCTTTCGCCGTTCTCGCCGCCGTCGAGCCATGCGATATGCGCGGCACCGTGGCGGCCGCCGACGAGCTGCAGGAAGCGCTCCTCGAGGTCCTCGCCGGCCGCGACGGCGTCGACGGTGCCGGCGGCGACGACGCGTCCGCGATTGATGACGGCGACGTGCGTGCACATGCGTTCGACGAGCGCCATGACATGCGACGAGATGATGACGGTGCCACCGGTCGCGACGTATTCGAGCAGGATGTCCTTGATGTTCGCGCTCGAAATCGGGTCGACGGCCTCGAAGGGCTCGTCGAGCACGAGGATACGCGGACTGTGGATCATCGCCGTCGCCAGACAGATCTTCTTCGTCATGCCGGCCGAATAGTCGCGCACCATGACGTTCGCCGAGTCGATCAGATCGAAGGCGGCGAGCAGGTCGGCGCCGCGGCGCGACGCTTCGGCGCGGCCCATGCCGCGCAGCATGCCGGCGTAGACGAGCAGCTGCATGCCGGTGAGCGTCGTGAAGATCTGGTCGGGCTGCGGCATCAGGCCGATGAGCCGCTTGGCGCGCGCCGTGTCCGCCCACACGTCGTGGCCGAGGATCGTCGCCGTGCCGGAGTCCGGCACGAGCATGCCGGTGAACATGTTGATCGTCGTCGTCTTGCCGGCGCCGTTGGGGCCGACGAGGCCGTAGAACGAGCCGACCGGGATGTCGAGCGACAAGCCGTCAACGGCCACCTTGTCGTCGAAGCGTTTGAACAGGCCACGCATCGAGACGGCCATATGCGGATCGGTGGCGAACAGTCGCGGATCAGGCGCGTTGGGCGCCGGCATCGGGGAAGCTACACTCATGCCTGCCACACTATTGCACACGTCGTCATGGCCGAAAAGCCGTCTCAGCCCGTGGACGGCGGCCGCACGATCGGTCCGCTACGACGCCTGTTGGACGGCGCTGTGCTCGGCGGTCTCCCTGTCCGCCGCCTCCTCCTGCTCGAGCTCCTCGTTGTCCGGCGTGCCGCCCTTGTGCTCGATCGGCTTCCACTGCGCCTTCGAGAAGACGGCCTGGAACGAGATCGGCACATAGCTGAGCATGTAGATCGGGAAGCTGAGCACATAGGCGAACAGCTCCTTGTTCGTCGCGCCGATCCTGCGGCGTTCAACGACGATCGTCAGCGCGGCGAGCGCCATCATGAACAGCAGCGACCAGACGATGCCGTTCATCCAGTTGAACAGCGAACCAAGCTGGCTCGGCCACGAGACGAAGCCGAAGGCGGCGTAAATCGCGCCAAGCGCGATGCGGATCATCGCAAGCAGCATGAACGGGCACAGCAGCAGCGTGAAATCGATGCACGAGAAATCGCGCTCGCGGATCGCGCGGCGGATGAGCGCCGGCCCGTAGTAGCGGAAGACCTGCAGGAAGCCCTTGCTCCAGCGCAGACGCTGACGCCAGCTCTGCGCGAAGGTGATCGGCTGCTCGTCGTAGAGGATCGCCGAACCCACGTAGCCGATGCGGTCGCCATGCAGCACCGAATCCATCGTGAACTCGAGGTCCTCGGTGAGCAGATGGAACTTCCATCCCTTGTTGCGGCGCATGACGCCCTGCGAGAACATGAAGCCGGTGCCGCCGACGTGGCAGCTGTTGCCGAGCCACATGCGCGAGGCGCTGACGAATCTCGACTCGCGGATGAACCACAGCGCCGAACCCGACGAGACCCAGTTGTCGGAGAGGTTGACCGAGTTGCGGTAGCTCGTCAGGATGCGGAAGCCGGACTGGAAGCCCTTGTTCATCTCCTCGAAGTAGTGCTCGTCGAGGCGGTTGTCGGCGTCGAAGACGAAGAATGCGTCGTAGCGGTCGGCGGTATGCTCGTCGATCATCGTGTCGAGCAGGTAGGTCAGCGCGTAGCCTTTGCCGATCTTGCTCTGGTCGAAGCGTTCAACGACGTTGCAGCCAAGGTCGCGCGCGATCTGCGCCGTGTCGTCGGTGCAGTTGTCGGCGACGAGCCAGATGTCGAGGAGCGACGACGGATACGTCTGCGTCTGGATGTCGCGGATGAGGTTGCCGATGACGGCGCGCTCGTTGCGCGCGGAGACGAGGACGGCATAGCGCTTGTCCATCGGCGCGTCCGGGAACGTGATCGGCTTGGCGAACAGCGAGATCAGGATGCACACACCCTGATAGATCATGCCGACGCCGCCGACGACGACGAGCAGGATGTCCAGAACGTTGAGCAGCACCATCAGCGCCAATGACTCCTTGGGTTGTCCGGGCCCTTGGACTCGGAACGTCTCTTCTTGTTGTTGTCTTGCTTGCCGCCTTCTGATTCTACCGGCCGCGGCGTTGGGGCGGTGTCGGCTGCGGGCGAAGCGCCGGCGTCCTCGCCGGTTGCGCCGTCCGCGGACTTCGTCGCAGACGCCGTCGCAGTGTCCGTGTGGGGTTCGTCGAGTCCCTTGAGTCCGCGGTGGTGGTCGGAGTCGAGGATGCGCTTGGGGATCGCGACGGTCGGCGAGTCGGCGGTGACATGCGCGGCGGAGTCGCCGTAGGCGGCCTCGCGCAGCTGCGCGATCGCGTCGTCGTCGAAGGAGACGTGCGCCGACGATCCCTTCGCCTGACGCGGCCCCGGCATATGCTCGCCCATCGGCTTGAACACGTGCTCGTTGATCGCATCGGCCGCCTCGACCATCTTCGATTTCTTCTTCGTCGTCGGATCGTTCATCAGCGGCACGTCGACGAGTGGATACTGCTTCATCGAGACCTTGAGCAGCACCTGGATGCTCGCCGTGATCGGCAGCGCGAGGAACGCGCCGAGCGCGCCGAAGATCGAGCCGAAGAACAGCACCGACAGGAACGCGATGCACGGGTTGAGATCCATCGTGCGTTCCGAGATCTTCGGCGACAGCAGCAGGTTCTCGATCTGCTGGTAGATCGTGATGAACACGACGACGCCGATCGCGTAGCCGATGCCGCGCTCGCCCCACGCGAACATCACCGGCAGCGCGCCGCCCAGGTAGGTGCCGATCGTCGGGATGAACTGGGAGACGATGCCGCAGAACAGCGCGAGCGGCAGCCAGTACGGCACCTTGATGATGACTAGGAACACCGACATGCACGCAGCGTTGATCGCGGCGAGGATCGAACGCGAGAACAGGAATCCGGAGATCTGCTCCTGCACGACGGTCCACGTCATCAGGAAACGGCGCTGCGAGCTGGGCGCGATCCACTTGCACAGGCTGCGGCGCAGACGGGGACCTGCGATCGCGATGTAGAAGGCGACCATGAGCGCCGTGATGAAGTTGAGCAGGTTCGTGAAGACGCCGAGCGTCGTGCTGAAGGCCTGTCCCGCGAAATCCGTGACCCAGTTGCCATGGATGTTCTTGATGATCTCGCCGCCGAGGTCGTTCATCTCGGGGATCTTGAAATCGGTCTTCTCGCTAATGAACGCGGCGAGCTGGTTGTACAGGTCGGGGAATCCCTTGACCATCGAGATCATCTGCTGGACGAACATGTTGCCGAACAGCGCGAGCAGCGTGATGACGATGACGATGAGGCCGACGAGGCACGTCACGGCCGCGACGCCGCGACGCCAGCCATGCCTGATGAGGCGCAGGATGAGCGGCTCGACGGCGAGCGCGAGGAACAGCGCGATGACGATGTCGAAGACGATGTAGGTGATCTTGAACCACGACGAATACGCGAACCAGGCGATGAAGACGGCGATCGCCGTGTACAGCAGCGCACGCCCGTACCATTCGGGAGGACGCCTCGGGTCGCCCTTCGCCGGGAACAGCGACGCGACGTCGATCTTGCGCTTGCGCCCCTCCCCCTCGGTTCGGCCCGTGCTCTTCGCGCCGGCCTCACCGGCCATCGTCTGTGGATCTTCGGTCTGTGGCTCGCTCATGCCCATCATTAAAGCACAGGCGCGGGGCGAAATCCCCACGCCCGCCACTGTGCGTTTCCCGATGCGACTGCGTGATCCGCATGTGCGATGTGCGCGGACGCAGACGGTTTGCAGGAAGCTTACAGGAAGCCTGCAGGCACTGTACGGTCGCGCACATATCCTTAGAACCATGCTGAAAGTATCGATCATCATCCCGGCGTGGAACGAGCAGGACCGCATCACCGACTGTCTGGACAACGCGTTGCGCCAGACAGTGACGCCGCATGAGGTCATCGTCGTCGACAACCGCTCGACCGACGACACGGTGGCCGTCGTCGAGCGCTACATGCGCGAACATCCGCAGGCGCCGGTCAAGCTGCTGCATCAGGACGAGGAGCAGGGACTCATCCCGACGCGCAACTTCGGACTCAACGCCGCGACAGGCGACGTGCTCGGCCGCGTCGACGCCGACTGCATGCTCAAGCCGGACTGGGTCGAGGTCGTCTCCGGGATCTTCACCGAGGACAGGGACGCGATGGGCGCGACCGGACCGGTCACCTACTACGACATGCCGGCGCGCAGGATCGCACTGCGCGGCGACGACAGCGTGCGCCGCCACACCTTCCGCGCCGACGGCGGCAAGGTGCTGCTATTCGGTTCGAACATGGCGCTGCGCGCGAGCGCGTGGCACGCGATCGCCGACGAGGTGTGCCGCGACCGCGAGGACGTCATGCACGAGGACATCGACGTCTCGCTGCATCTGCTCGGCCGCGGCTTCAAGACCGTCTATTCGGAGCGCATGATCTGCGGCATCTCGGCGCGACGCATGGACACGTCGTTCAAGTCGTTCCGCAACTACATGAAGCGCTTCAAGAACACCTTCGAGGCGCATCCGCAGCATTGGCGCAAGCGCAAGTCCGAACGCACGCTGTATCTGATGTATCCGTGGCTGCACGCGCTGTTCCCCGTCTACCAGCAGTACCTTGAATCGAGGGACATCAACCCGGCGCTGCGCATCTGGTTCCGCGAGCAGGCGAAGCTCGCGCGCGAGGAAGGCGATTCGCTCGCCGATCTGCCCGGCATCGACGAACTCGTCGAGGAGGAACCGACCGACATCCCCGGCGTCGACGTCGTCACCGACGACATCGATTTCGACGACGTCAAGGTGGCCGACGGCCTGACGGCGGAGACGCCGGCGGCCGCGGCCGAAGACGCGTGCGACGGCGCCGCCGACGCCGAGCGCACCGCGATCGATGCCGCCGAAGCCGCCGTGGCGACCAACGGCCCGGCGATACCGCCGGCGACGAGCGATCAGGGTTCCGACGCCTCCGCGAGCGCGACGTCCGACGCGAAGGAAGCATAAGCCGCCCCTCGTCGTCGTCATCGTTCTTCTTCGTCATCATCCGCGGGCATGCCCGCGCCGACATCCCAGCAGCCTCCGCCGCATCAGCCGGCGGGGGCTGCTCGCATAAGTCGCCCGTGCACGACGCCGCAATCGCCGATGCACGACCTCGTGATCGTCAATACACGACTCCATGATCGCTGCGTGATCGCCGCACGACACACCGAATCCACGGCGCCCCGATTTTGTTCTACCATCGTACTATATATAGTTTTATCAATAAACTAACTCGGTGAACGGGTTATGACAAAGTCGGCAGCGTCGCCGTCGCCACCGTGACGCGCACGCACGCCAGAAAGGACCGGACACGGTGCAATACGGCCACTTCGACGACGCACGCAGGGAATACGTGATCGAGACCCCGGCGACGCCGCTCCCCTGGATCAACTACCTCGGCAACGAGGACTTCTTCTCGCTCATCTCGAACACGGCGGGCGGATACTCGTTCTACAAGGACGCGAAACTGCGCCGCATCACGCGCTACCGCTACAACGGCGTCCCCGCCGACGAAGGCGCGCGCAGCTTCTACCTGACGCTGATGGAGCCGACTGACGGCGCCGCCGACCCGATGGACGACGCCGCGCTCAAGCCGGTCGCCAGCTGGTCGCCGACCTTCCTGCCGCTCAAGACGCCGCTCGACTCCTACGAATGCCGCCACGGCATGGGCTACAGCATCTTCCGCGCCTCCTACGCCGGCATCGACTCCGAGCTGACCGCCTTCGTCCCGCTGCACACGCCGGCCGAAATCAACAAGATCACGCTGACGAACACGAACGACGCCGAACGGATCGTCGACGTGACCGCGTGCGTCGAATGGTGCCTGTGGAACGCCGTCGACGACGCGAGCAACTTCCAGCGCAACCTGTCGACGGGCGAAGTCGAAATCGAGCAGAACGACGACGCCACGCTCATCTACCACAAGACCGAATTCAAGGAACGCCGCAACCACTACGCGTTCTACTCGGTCAACGAGCCGACGGTCGGCTACGACACGGTGCGCGACGAATTCCTCGGCAAGTTCAACGGATGGGACTCGCCGCAGGTCATCGCCGAAGGCCGCGCCCACGACTCGGTCGCCTACGGATGGTCGCCGATTGCCGCGCCGCGCGTGCGCGTGCGCCTCATGCCCGGCCAGAGCACGTCGCTCGTGTTCATGCTCGGCTACATCGAGGTCGCCGACGACGAGAAATGGGAGGATCCGAACGATCCGGCGAAGGTCGGCATCATCAACAAGAAGCCGGCGCACGAGCTCTTCGCGCGCTTCGACACGGTCGAGAAGGTCGACGTGGCCTTCGACGAACTCAAGGGCTACTGGGCGTCGCTGCTCGACGGATTCCAGGTCAGGACCGGCGACGACAAACTCGACCGCATGGTCAACATCTGGAACCAGTACCAGTGCATGGTCACGTTCAACCTGTCGCGTTCCGCCTCGTACTACGAATCCGGCATGGGACGCGGCATGGGCTTCCGCGACTCGAACCAGGATCTGCTCGGCTTCGTGCACATGATCCCCGAACGCGCGCGCGACCGCATCATCGACATCGCCTCAACGCAGCTGCCCGATGGCTCGGCATGGCACCAGTACCAGCCACTGACCAAGCAGGGCAACGCGGACATCGGCGGCGGCTTCAACGACGATCCGCTATGGCTCGTGGCCTCCGTCTTCGCCTACCTCAACGAGACCGGCGACGACTCAATCCTGCGCACGCCGGCGCAGTTCGACAACAAGGAGGGCTCCGAGCAGCCGCTGCTCGAGCATCTGCGCCGCTCGGTGCGCTTCACGATGAGCCATCGCGGCCCGCACGGCCTGCCGCTCATCGGCCGCGCCGACTGGAACGACTGCCTCAACCTCAACTGCTTCTCGTCGACGCCGGGCGAAAGCTTCCAGACCGTCGAGAACAACGACACCGGCATCGCCGAATCGGTGTTCATCGCCGGCATGTTCGTCCTCTACGGTGAGCAGTACGCGCAGATCCTCGAACGCTTCGGCGAAGCCTGCGGCATGGATGGCGACGCGGTGCGCGCCGAGGTCGCCGACGTGCGCAAAGCGGTCGCCGAAGTGCGCGATGCGACGCTCGACGCCGGCTGGGACGGCGCATGGTTCCGCCGCGCCTACGACGCGAACGGCAACGCGGTGGGCACCGCCGAGGACAGTGAGGGACGCATCTACATCGAGCCGCAGGGCATGTGCGTCATGGCAGGCATCGGCGTCGATGACGGCCGCGCCGCGCAGGCGCTCGCCTCGACGAAGGAACTGTTCACCTGCCGTTGGGGCACGGCGATCCTCGCGCCCGCCTATTCGACCTACCGCATCGAACTCGGCGAGATCTCCTCGTATCCGCGAGGCTACAAGGAGAACGGCGGCATCTTCTGCCACAACAACCCGTGGATCTCGATTGCGAACGCGATCATCGGCGACGACGACGAGGCCTTCGCCGTCTACACGCGCACATGCCCGGCCTACACCGAGGAGTTCTCGCAGATCCACCGCACCGAGCCGTACGTGTACTGCCAGATGGTCGCCGGACCGGAGTCGCACGCCCCCGGCGAAGGCAAGAACTCGTGGCTGACCGGTACCGCCGCGTGGACCTTCGTCGATGTCTCGCAGTACCTGCTCGGCGTGCGCCCGACCTTCGACGGCCTGCGAATCGATCCGCACATGCCCGCCGAATTCACCGAGCTGCACATCGAACGCTCGTGGCGCGGCACACGCTACATCATCGACGTGACGCGCACCGGAGAGCGTTCGCTGAGCGTCGACGGCAAGAAGGTCGATGGCGACATCGTCCCGCTCGCCGCCGCCGGCGCCAAGGAGGTCCAAGTCACTCTGACGATCTGAGCCCCTGACAGCTGACACCCTCCAACAAAGGACCCGCGGCCACCCTCCGGCCCCGGATCCTTCCTATTCCCACCCCTGTAACGTTCACGAACGACCACCTCAGCGAACGCTGCTGCACCACCGGCGCACAACCACGTTCGCAAACCGGAGTTAAAGGACAGAATGTGGGTCTTATGAGTGGCGTCGGGCCTTCCGGTGGTTGGCGTGTCGTGGTGTGATTAGGGTTTCCGGGCCTAATCGGCGGTCCAGTTTGACATCGTGGTGTTTTCTGCTACTGCTGGTGCATGGTCAGGAGAGAGTCGGCAAGGGCGCGGCTATGCCCGATATGCAACCATCCGATGCGCAAGAGGGCCGCCACGCCGGGGCCGAAGGAGGGATCCCTCACCGACGTGCAACGCCCCGCACCCGGCGTGGACGCATACGAAAACGGATTCGGCATCAGAACAGGCTGGGCCGGACGGGCGTGGCACACCCCCCATTAGACCCACATTTTGTCCTTTAACCCGCAAACCGCGGCGGTCAACAACGACGAAACCCTCCCACACGATGTGCGGAAGGGTTTCCGGTGGTGGCTCCGAGCGGCGTCGATCCGCTGACCTAACGATTTTCAGTCGTTCGCTCTACCAACTGAGCTACAGAGCCATGAATCCCACAGAACCGAAGTTCTGCAGTTTTCGCGACCACGACCGGACTTGAACCGGCGACCTCCGCCGTGACAGGGCGGCGCTCTAACCAACTGAGCTACGCGGCCTTGAACCAGAAAGAGGAATTCTCTTCCTGACCAAGCGACCCCGGCCGGACTTGAACCGGTGACCTCCGCCGTGACAGGGCGGCGCTCTAACCAACTGAGCTACGGGGCCGTGTTCTTTGCGGTGAGAAGCTCATCGCGACAACAGATGTATATATTACCGAAATGCTCCCAAAGCGCAAATCACGGCGTGTCGCCTTATGTCGCAGGCCTCACGCCGTGATCCGCGGCGCTCACATCGCGACTTCGTAGACGATCGTCGAGTCGTCGGGATCCGGCAGATGCGAGGCCATGTCGTCGAGGAACGCGATGTCGTCGCCGTCCGAGAAGTCGTTGTGGTCGTCGTAGTAGCCGTCGGTGGTCGTGCATTCGTCGTTGATGCACACCTGCACATGTTCACCGTTGTCGATGACCTTGACGTCCATCGCATTGACGAACCACACGAGCACGCAGATGCCCACGATCGACAGCACGGTGAAGACGGCGCTGATGATCGTGCCGGCGATCGCCATGCCGCGGCTCTTCTCGCCGGTACGCTTGATGCGCACGAGCGCGATGATCGAGATGATCAGGCCTGCGATCGGCATCACGAACGAGAGGATGAAGCCGATGATGCACAGCGCGCTCCAGCGTGCGCCCGGATCGGCGGCTCCCTCGTAGTACTGCGGCGCGCCCGGATACGGCGTCGCCGGACCCGCGTTGTAGCCGCCGCTATAGCCGCCCTGCGCGCCGTACACGCCCTGCGGAAGCGGCTGCGGCGCCTGATACGCCTGCTGCGGCTGTTCACCGTACGCCGGCTGTTCACCGTACGCCGGCTGCTGCGGCGCGCTGTACTCCGGCTGTCCCTGCGGCTGTGCCGCGTTGTCATAAGCGCCCTGCGCGTAGTTCATCGGCTGCTGGGCATCGTTGTGCTGACCATAGTCTTCGTTCATGCGACCCACTCTAGCGAACCCGAACGCCGAACGCGACGTCCGCTTCCGCTGTATGGGCATCGGCGCGGACATGGTCATGAACGTTGCCGCCGACTTGCGCCGCAACCGCAAGAATACCGCCGTAAGAATACTTGCGCCCGCGCGCGCCACGGACACCGTACCGTGGAGACAACGGACATGGCGGCACGTGCCGTCGAACGACAGAAAACGACAGAAAGAGGCAATCATGGCGAACAAGACCGCGACCACCGATCCGACGCAGGATCCGGACGAGCTGAGCGACGCCGAGCTCGAGGAGCTACACGACCCCGACGACGATCCTGACGAGGCGGACGTCGACGCGTCGAAGCACAACGTGAACATCGCCGCCGCCATTTGCGGCGTCGTGTGCGGCGTGTTACTCATCGGCGCCGTATGCTGGCTGCTTGCGCGCCGCCGCGAACATCGCGAGGAACATGAGCTCCGCCGCGATTTCGAGACGCTCAAGCGCAACGTGAAGCGCATGCCGGAACTCGTCAGCGAGAACGACGACGTGCGCAGAGCCGTGAAGACGATCTCGACGCATATGCGCGACATGCGCGACGACGCGCAGGACGTCATCGAGCACGCACACGACGCGCTGCGCCGCTGAATACGGCGGACGAACAACGGGGGCGGCGGCTGCGACGACGAAGGTCGCTTCCGCCGCCCCCGCCGCGTTCATGTGCGCGTGTGACGCGGCGCGCAATCACTCTTCGGCAGCGTCAGCAACAGCGTCAACAACAACACCGTCCGCACCATCATCGACGACGCGCGCCTCGACTTCGTCGTCTCCGCCGCGCGCATGCCGCCCGCGCGCTTCGATCTGCGTCTTCGCGTTGCGCGCGTCGGCGAACTTCGCCCGCATCGTCGGGTTGCCCCATGTGAGCTTGCGGATCGTCAGATCCTGCGCCTTCGTGTTCGCCCGTTCGAGCTGCCGTTCGGAGAGGGCGAGCTCGTTGCGCATCTTCTGCAGTTCCTTGATTGCGTTGTCGATGCGTTTGATCGCCTCGTTGTAGTGGTTTAGCGCCGAGTCGACGTTCTTGCCGAAGGCCGCGCGGAAGTCGTTGAGCTTGTCCTCGAAACCCGTCACATCGATGTTCTGCCGACGCATCTGCTCGACCTCATGCCGCAGCCCGACCGATTTGCGCGCCGCGTTGCGCAGCAGCGTGACCAGCGGAATGAAGAACTGCGGACGGATGACGTACATCTTGTCGTATGCGTAGGAGACGTCGACGATGCCGGTGTTGTAGTAGTCGTTGTCCGCTTCGAGCATGCTGACGAGCACCGCGTATTCGCAGCCTTTCTCGTTGCGGTCCTTGTCGAGTTCCTTGAAGAAGTCCGCGTTCTTGTGTTTGAGCGTCGTCGACTCCATCTCGTTCTTCATCTCGAACATGATCGAGATGTACTCCTCGCCGTCCTCGTCGTAGTCACGGAAGATGAAGTCGCCTTTGCTGCCGGTGCGCGCGTCGTTGTCCTTGTCGAAGTACGCGTGCGGGAACGCGCCCATGCGCGCTTTGTTGAACTCGTTCATGCAGTGCTGTTCGAGCGATTCACCGACCATTTTCGTCGACAGCCGCGTCTTGAAGTCCTTGAGACGTTCGATTTCCTCGTCGCGCATCTCGAGTTCCTTGCGATGCCGTTCGTCGTCCATGCGCAGTCGTGATTCGTAGGTGTCGGTGATCGATTTCCTGTCGAGTTCGCTCTTGTACTGCTCCTGTTCGAGCGAATGTTTGAGCTCGTCGCGTTCCTTCTCGACGGCGGCGACGGCTTCGCGCACTTCGAGCTGCTTGTGCACGTCCGCCTGTTCGATCGTCGCGTTGAGCTTGGCGATGCGCGTCTCATAGTCCGTCTTCGCCTTGAGCAGCTCGGCCTCGCGCTCGCTCGCCGCCTGCCGCGCCGCCGCCTCGAGCTGCATCTCGAGTTCCTTGATGCGCGCGTCCTTTTCGATTTTCGTCTGCGTGACCTGTGCGTCGAGCTGCGTCTTGAGCGCGTCGAGTTTGGCCTGCGCCTCGCTGTTCGCCTGCTTGAGTTCGGCGTCGGCCTGCTGTTTGATGAGCGTGCTGCGTTTGTCGACCTCCTCGTCGATCGCGGCGCCGCGCACCTGCTGCAGAATGTCGGCGTAGTCGTCCTCGTCGATCGCGAACTGCGTATGGCAGTGCGGACAGGTGATCGCATGTTCCATCCTCGCCCTCCTCAAGCTTGTGGATTTTTCGTTGATGCTGTGGTTTCAGTTAATTTGTTGATTCGGCTGATTCTGTTGATTCTGTTGATTGCACAGGTCGAGCCGCCTGCCCGCCCGTCCTACTTCGTCTGCGACGTCTGCGACGTGCAGCCGCCTTCCTGACAGACCATCGTCTCCGGATTGTCCTGATCGAGCCATGTCGAGTCCGGCTGCACCTTGTAGTAGGCGACCTTCTCGCTCGGTGCCGGAGCGAAGGGCACGAGTTGTTTGTCCGGCGTGGCCGAGTCGTAGACGAAGGGGTTGCGCGGATGGGCACCGTCGGCGCTCGCCGTCGTCTCGTCGTAGAGCGAGGGGTCGCGGATCAGCAGATAAGGCCGCGTCGCGTCCGGCTCCTTCGCGTCGTTGTCCTTCGTGCGCGCGAAGTATCCGGAGTTCTCGAGCTGCTTGATGTCGGCGCCGACGGGCACGACGACGAGGAAATCGCTCATCTTGTATTCGAGTCCGCTGTTGTTAAACCCGTCCCCCGGATACTCGGAGGTCGGCGTGCCATGGTCGCACCATGCGCCCGCGCCGCCCATCTGCCGGGTGCCGCACCACGGCGCGTAGGCGAAGGAGTCGTAGATCTCGAAGGCGCCGCTGTCGCCGCCGATGAGCGAACGCATCAGGCTTTTCGAATTGCGCGAATCGACCGGGTCGCACAGGCCGATGCTCTGCGCGAACGGGCATGCGCCCAGGCCGAACTGCGCGTCGCTGCGTCCTTCGATCTGCATGCTGCGCACGTAGTCGTCGCCGCTGTAGGCTTGCTGATCCTTGACGAGCGTGATGCAGTCGCCATCGTCGGTGCACCAGTCGCCGAGCAGGATGCTCAGGTCGTCGTAGGCGTGGTATTCGTTGCCTTCCGATTCGTCGTGGTCGACGAGCATCGCCTGCTTGACTTCCTTCGGCGTTGCGCCGAAGTAGAGCGTCACGTCCGTCCCGTCGCTCGCGGCGCCAATGTCGGGGTCCGCGGAGACGATCTTGCCGGTCATGTCCTTGTCCGCCATCGTCGGCGCCATCGTGACGTCGTAGCCTTTCGATTCAAGCTGCTGCTGCGCCTTGTCCTTGTCCATGCCGGCGATCTCCATCGGGATGCCGGAACGTTTGGCGCTGCCGACGGCGAGCGCGATCTGCCTGACGCCATCCTGTTCGACGACCGGCTGGCCGTCCGCCGGCATCGACGCGATGACCTTGCCGTCCTGCGTGGACGGCACTTCGACGGTCACGACTTTGACGCCCATGTCGCGCACCCGTTCGACGGCTTTTTCCTTGTCCATGCCGACGGTGCCTTCAGGCACGCCCGGGCCGAGCGATTCGACAACCGTGACCGTCTCGTCACGACCGACGTGTTCGCCCGGCTCATAGCCGTCGAGCCGCAGATAATCGCCCTGCTTGGCGGCTCCGTACGCTTTTGCGCGCTTCACATGGATGCCGCTGCTTTCGAGTTTGGCGACCACGTCGGAGGCTTTCGCCGAAGCGTCGATCTGCGGGATCTGCCGCTCGCCCCATGCGCCGAATCCCTTGGTGACGATGCCGGCGACGACGAGTGCGATGACAACGATGACGGCCGCGATCATGATCATGAGCTTGCGGCGCGCACTGTCCCCCGCCGATGGCGCCATCGACGTCGCTGCCGGCGCTACTGGAGTCACTGGAGCCGGCGGCGAGGCCATCCTCGTCGCGTCGTTCGTCGCGTCGCCGAGCGTCACCGGCGCACCGCAGTTCGCGCAGAACATGGCCTCCGGCTTAATCGGCTGGCCGCATCGTGTGCAGTATCGCATCGTCCCCTCCATGGATTCCCTACTGACTGTTCTGTGTATTTCCTGATTTCGAATATATGTTTCGATTTCGGGTGTGTATTTCCATCGTAGTGGCACAGTGACGTCATTCGCCGAGCGCCGTATGGATCCTCGTGACGGCGTACTGCGCAGCATCGTCGAAGCTGCCATTCGAGCGGTACAGGCCGTGCGCGTCGCCGTGTCCGCCGAGCTGACACGCGAAATCATCGGCGTTGCAATAGCTGATGATTCTGCCGCTCAGCGCGCGCAGATCGTCGCCGCCGCGCGCGCCGAGGATGCCGTCGACTGAGCGATCGTAGTCGCCGGTGTCGTAATCGGCAGAACCATCGAAGCGCGGGTCGCCGAACAGTTCGACGGCGGCGATGTTCGTGAGCGCGCGTGCGCTCACCCGCTGTCCGTCGTCCTTGTTGAAGCGCACGTCGGGTGCGCTCAGCGCGTCGCCGACGACCATCGCGCCCTGCGAGTAGCCGAGCAGCACCGTCTTGACGTCGGGGCACGCCTGCGCCTGCGCGTTGAGCGTCTTGACGAGCATGTTGACGCCGCGCGCTTCGCTGCCCGCCTCCCAAGAAGCCGGATAGTCGAGGTCGTCGATGGCCGCGCGGCCGCCGACGCCGTCGTCGATCATGCGCGCGAGTTCGCCCAGCGAACCGTCGCCGACGTTCTCGAGCGTGCCGCGCACGACGATGATGCGCACGTCCTTGCCGGCCGGGCAGCTCACGTCGACGTCGCCGCCCCAATGATCGGCGCCGTTGAACAGCATGTCCGATCCGACGCGGCCGTCAGAATCAGTCGGCGATGATGTAGACGACGACGCTGTGGGCGACGGCTCTGTGGGCGACGACGCTGTGGACGACGTCACAGCGGACGGCGTCGGCTGCTGCAACGCATCCTCCGACGATCCGCATCCGGCGCCGACGAGCGTCAGCACGCATGCGAGCGCCGCCGCATACCCGATCCTCCGCGCCGGCCGCCGGCTTGCGATACGCGATCTGTGCCGCATATATGTTCCTCCATTCGTCGTGTCGTCGCCGCAGTCGCGAAGACGCCCCGTCTCGGCTCAGCGATCGCCAATGCCGCACCCGGATTCCACCGTGATCGCGGCGTCGCCGCCCGCGAACATCCCGGACATGGTCCGCCTCCGACATGATTGCGAAGACGTCTGCGCGGATGTTCACACGCTCGCAGCGGCGACGATCCACAGGCGCGCGGGCGAATCCCACGCGTTGCATTCCTCGCCGAAGCCGCGCGCGAGCGGCAGCGTCTGCCGCGGCGTCGCCCAGTCGTCGGCGTTGAGTTGGCGTGCGCGCGCCATCGTCTGCGCCAGCGGTCGCACATGTTTGAAGACGCCGTCGTAGACGAAACGTTCCACCTGTTCGACGCGGTTGCGCAACGCCCGCCACAGCCACGTCTCCTCCCATGCGCACACGGGCAATCCGCTGCCGTCGAGCGCATGCAGCGTCGCCGAGACGAACAGCGCACGTTCCTCGGCGTTCCACCGCATCGGCGCGCACACGCGCAAACCAATCTTCTGCGCCGTGCTCCCGATGCGGCACAAATCGGCGTGCCTATGCGCGAGTCCTTCGGCGTTCGCGATGCTCGTCAAATGCCAACCCGAGCATTGCGGACACGGATAGGCGCGACATTCCTCGCGTCTGCCGTTGGCGGAGCCTTTGCAGGAGGCGAGCGCGAGCAGTGCGTCCTCGCGGGTGGGATACCGCCGTTTGCCGCATCGTCTGCTGTAGCCGGAACGGTACAGTCGTGCCATGGCAATCACCACCTTCATCATGCAAGCCGGCATGGCAAGCCGGTGTGTTGCCACCAATTATAGGAACGCGCCGCGGGCGGTCAACCCGCTCCCGCCGATGTGCGCACAACGTTCACCGACGGCTCACAGTCCCCAATGAGCCTCCCGTTCGATCACGCTGGGTTCGACGTCGAGCGCGAACGTCGGGAACGCCATCGGATCGTCGATGAATTCGCGGATGAGCCGCCATTGCCGTCGCGAGATGCCGATGCGCGAGTCGGGACGCACGGCGAGCACCGGGAACAGCGGACCCGCCGATTCGATGACCTGTTTCGCGCGCACCGTGCACTCCTCGTCGTCGATCCACACGATCGGCGTCGGCGTCATCGCATCATCCTCGATGCCGATTCTGCGTACGACGGCGCGCAGTTTGCCATCGCGCAAGCCGGTGCCGGTGACCGGGTCGTACCACAGCGCGGTGCGCACGTCACGGCCGTCCCAGCCGAGCGTCGCGTTGAGCGCCGGCGTGTACGGCTGCCATGTGGACAGCCAGACGAGTTCGATTGTGCCGTCGTGCGCGAGCGCGACCATATCCGCGGCGAGCTCACGCGACCAATGCACCGGGTAGGCCATGCTGCCCGCCGGCACGACGGCCTCGCCGTCCAAAGCAAACGTCGTCTCAGCGTCCGCGCGTGCGTCGGCGTTCGCGAAGGCGTTGAGCACGCCGTCGAAATCGGTGTAGACGACGGCGCGCGACCGCTGCGGCTTCTGTCCGTCGTTCATCGTCATGGCATCCCCTGGTTACGTTGTTGATATGACGTGATTTATGATGGCGCGCCGCGCTCGATGGTCGGCGGCACCGTGCACGCGGCGCATCCTATCGTCCAGATTACTCGGCTTGCCCTGCGCGGCGTCCCGCTCAGCGCACGACGTCGTTGAGCAGCCGCTGCACGCTCGCGATGCGGCGCGCGACGGCCGCGTCGATCGCTGGCATGACGGCGAGCACAGCGCGCGTCTTGTTCGCCCGCGTCCTGCAGAATCGCGCCACTTCGGCCTCGTCGAGCGTGCCGTCGACGCGTTTGCGACGCATCTGTTCGAGCTCGCCGCGGCCGAAACCGCCCTGCGCGAGTGCGTCGAAGGCGGCGTTCGCACCGAGCGCACGCACGTATTCTCCTTCGAGGTCGGGATGGGACACCCACACGTGCCGCGACGGCAAATCATCGACGCGCACGCCGTATTCGTGTGCGATCGCGTCTGCCGCGTCGGCGTCGATGAGCTGCGTGAGCGGCACCTGAAAGCCGCGGTCGCCGAAGACGCGGCTCCATGCCGGCATCTCGCGGCAGCCACCCGCTTCGAGCACGACGACGCCGTAGGTGTCGAGGTTGCGTCCGGTCACGTCGGCGCAGTGTTCGAGCAGCACGCGATCGGTGATGCCTTCGACGACGACGACATGTTCCGCCGTGAGCGGTTCGAGACGGTCGCGCACCCACATGTGCAGCAGCAGCTTGTCGTCGTCGTCGAGAAAGTCGCGTCGCGGCTGCACGACGTCGTCGGCGCGCACGACGACGATCTCGTCGGGTTCGAATTCGCCGATGATGTCGGGCGCGTGCGTCGCGATGATCTTCTGGCTCGGGCCGCGCGCGAGCAGCCGCGCGAGGTTGCGTTGGCTCGTCGGGTGCAGATGTGTCTCGGGTTCGTCGAGTCCGATGACGCCGCCGCAGTTACTGCCGCCGTCACGGTTGCCGTCACAGTTGAGCAGGTCGAAGAGGGCGACGACGAAGACGGCACGCAGGCCGCCCGATTGCGCGCCGAGGTCGCGCTGGCCGTGCGGGCCGCGCAGCTGCAGGCGCACACGGTCGAAGGGGTCGCGCTCGCGCGCGTCGGCGACGAACACGAGGTCGTCGCCGCGGTAGCGTCCCGGCAGCGCCGCCGTCAGCTGTCCGGCGATTTGTTCGCGCAATGTGCGCAATGTCTCGGAGCGGCGCAGCACGCCGTCGGCGTGGCGTTCGGCCTGCACGAGCGCACGGCGTTCGCCGTCGAGGTCGAGCGTCGCAAACAGGCGACGCAGCATCGGCGGGTCGCCGATGTGCGCGTCGGCGTCGTCGGCCATCATCGTCCATCCGATCGCGTCGATCTGCGCGGCTGTGAGCTCAACGCCGTCGTCGTCACCCGTCAGGACGCGCCTGCGGATGTCGATCGTCTCGCCGTCGTCACCGACGGCCACGTCGAGACGCAGCCGCACGACGTCCGCCGCGTCCGCCGCAGCTGCCGCAGCTGTCACATCCGGCACGGCGAAGACGGCCGGATCGGCGCCGACGAGCGTCGCCTCGACGACGAAGGGATGCGCAGGCTCGCGTACGTCGGCTGCGGATAATGTCGCGTACAACCGTGCGCGCGGCGCGCCGAGCAGCAGGTCGAGGCAGCGCAGAATCGATGATTTTCCCGATTCGTTCGTGCCGACGAGGACGAGGTGGTCGCGCACCTCGATATCGAGGTCGGCCACGCGGCTGTGGTTGCGGATTCTCAGTGCGGACAGGCGCATCGGCACTCCTTCGTCGGCGGCGCGGATGTCTCCACTCTAGCCGGCGCAGGCGATGCGCGGCGCAAATTAAAGCGCCGCGGCATGACCTTCGCCATGCCGCGGCGCCTCGAGTATGTTCTTCGCAAAGGGAAAGCCTGTGGTGAGCCTGCCGCCTCCGTTTCCGCCCTGCCGGGCTGAGCTGTGCGCCGAAGCACGCTTGGGTTGCCGTTCGTTTCCCCAGCATTGCAGGCTGCGCATTTCGCGATGCGAAACGACGTATTACCGGCACGTTTCCTCCCCGCTCAACCCTGCTTCGTCGACATGCATAAGCGTTGGAACGACGGCGTTTTCGCCGTGCTGTAGTCGACGGACTGCCGCGTTCACCGTAGGTGGAACGCCGGCGGCCGCGGAATCGGTGCGGCGGATAATACGAGAGGATGTCCGCAGTGCGGATGGGAATCGCGGATACCGCAGCAGCGACACGGCGCAGCGGGCGACACGGCGCAGCTGACGATACGACACACGGCAGAACGCACGGCAGATAAGGAGCATCGGTGGATCTTCTCGAGGCGATGCACAGGCGGCACGCGGTGCGCGCATACACCGACGAACCGATCGACGCGCCGACATGCGACGACCTGCGCGCGCTCATCGGCAGGCTCGAGACCGAGGGAGGCATCGAGATGCGGCTCGTCACCGACGAGCCGGACGCCTTCGGCAATGCGCTGCTGCACTACGGCATGTTCAGGAACGTGCGCAACTATGTGGCGATCGCCACCGACCAGACGAAGGACTGGGAGCGGCGTTGCGGCTACTGGGGCGCCCATGTGCTGCTGCGCGCCGTGCAGCTGGGACTCGATACCTGCTGGGTCGGCCTGTCGTTCAGCAAGCATCAGGCGGCACGGCATGCGGCGTTCGACGCCGACGACAAAGTACGCTTCGCGATCGCCGTCGGCCACGGCGTGACGCACGGCAAGTCGTCGCGTTCGAAGACCTACGGACAGGTCGCCTCGGTCGAGGGAGGCATCGCCGTGCCGACGTGGTTCGAGCGTGGCGTCGAGGCGGCGCTGCTCGCGCCGAGCGCGCTCAACCAGCAGCGGTTCATGTTCCGTCTCGAGGCCGACGGGCGCACCGTCGCCGCCGACCCCGGCATCGGTCCATACACGCGCACCGATCTGGGCATCGCGCAGTACTTCTTCGAGATCGGCGCCGCCGGCGCACCCTTCGTCTGGCGGTGAGCGCTACTAGCGCAGCAGCTCGACGATGCGCGTGTACTGCGCGTCGGTCAGCTGCACGGCCGGCCGGCGGATGCGCGTCGAGATGTCGAGTCCTTTGGCGCGCACGGCGCCTTTGATCGCCGAGATGA
Source organism: Bifidobacterium anseris (assembly GCF_002860345.1). Taxonomy (GTDB): domain Bacteria; phylum Actinomycetota; class Actinomycetes; order Actinomycetales; family Bifidobacteriaceae; genus Bifidobacterium; species Bifidobacterium anseris. Next base: position 679,966 of record NZ_NMYC01000005.1, on the reverse strand, counting down.
ACAGGTCGGCCTGGTCGTAGATCGCCATCAGATGACTGATGCGCTCGGCGGCCGCAATCGCGCCGTCGAAGTCGCCGGCGTCGTAGGCGTCGCGCAGTTTCACGAAGGTCTCGGGTTCCACGTTCGTCAGTCCGCTGATGACGCCGACGCCGCCCGAGACGCGGTTGACGAGATAGTATTCGTCGAATCCGGAGAACACGGCGAAATCAGGATTGACTTGCTGCACCGCGCGGATCACCTTGCGCGTGTGGCTGATCGTGTCGACCGTGTCCTTCATGCCGGCGATGTTCGCATGCTCGCGCGCGAGCGCGGCGACGAGTTCGGGGTCGAGGTCGCTGCCGGTGCGCGCCGGGAAGTTGTAGAGGATGACGGGGATGTCGACGGCGTCGGCGACGGCGGAGAAGAAGTCGCGCGCCGCGCCGTCGGAGGGTCCGAAGTAGTACGGCGAGACGACGACGATCGCGTCGACCCCGTCGCGTTGCGCGCAGCGTGCGAGTTCGAGGACGCAGGCGACGTCGGTATCGCCGACGCCGGCGAACACATGGATGCGGCCTGCGACGTGGCGTACGACGTGCGCGACGGCCTCCTTCCTCGTCTGCGCGTCGAAGGCGTAGAACTCGCCGATGCTGCCGAAGATGAGGACGCCGTCGATGCCGGCTTCGATGAGATGGTCGAGGTGGCGGTCCCACGCCTCGTAGTCGATCGCGCCGTCATCGTCGGTGATCGTGATCGATGGGCAGACGACGCCGGAGAATGCCGGATGCTTCGCCATGATTTCCTTCTTTCGTTCTGTTCGTTCGTTTCGTTCGTTTCGTTCGATTGTTCGATTGTGCCGGGTCATGCGGCGCCGGCGGCGGGAGGTCGTGTTCCTCCCGCCGCCGGCCGTGTTCAGCGTTGCGGCATGTCGATGCCGTAGGCGCGGCATGCGTTGCGCATGAAGAAGTCCTCGTCGTCGCCGAACAGGTCGCGCATCAGCGAGAAATGCGCGTCGAACGACGAGTTGAGTTCGACGACCGGCCAATTCGACGCGTACATGAGCTTGCCGGGGCCGAAGGCCTCGCGCACGAACTCGACGACATGCGGGTCGACCGGGTTGTCCCCCGAGACCTTGACGTAGACGTTCGGCAGTTCGCCAAGCGCCCGCATCGCCTGTTTCGACGCCTCGTCGAGGCCCGGCATGTTGCCCAGATGGTCGATGACGACCGTCTCCTCGGGCACTGCGGCGAGCGCCTGCGCCATATCGGGCAGCTCGTCGCCGCGGTTGCACAGGTCGAAGGGCAGCCCGAGCTCCGCGAGGATGCGCAGACCGTCGAGGAATCCCTTTTCGCCGACGCGGCCGCGCGGCTCGCTCGCCACATGCAGCGGCTCGCGGATGCCGTCGGCGATGACGGGGATGCGCATGTAGGGGCTCACGCGCGTACGCATGACACGACGCAGGATGAGCGGACTCGTGTTCTCGTAGAGCAGCCGGTCCTCGAGCAGCGGGTCGGCCGCGTCGACCTCGACGTAGACGCCGCCGAGGAATTCGACGTCGTGCTGTGCCGCGTAATGCGCGGCGAGGTCGTCGATCGTATAGCGATTGCGCAGCGCGGGCAGCCCCGCGAGCCACGGCAGGTCCTGTGTGTCCGGATCCCAGATGTGCAGATGGGCATCGATCACTTGCAGCGTCATCGCGTCTCGCCCGCCTTCGGCACGCCGATGCGCGAGCCCCAGAACGCGTACCACGCCACGTACAGGAAGCCGGGCACCATGACGAGGACCGCGATCTCGATGCCGACGGCGTCCTGGATGACGCCGAGCAGCAGCGGGATGAGCGCCGCGCCGACGATGCTCATGACGAGCGCCGACGATCCGGTCTTCGCCGCCGAGCCCTTGAGGCCCTTGAGCGTGAGCGAGAACACGGTCGGATAGCCGATCGAGATGAACAGGTAGGCGACCATGAACGCGATGACCGAGACCTTGCCCAGGCCGAGGAAGACGACGAACATCAGCACGGCCGACACGCTCATGTAGATGCCGAGGATCTTCGCCGGGTCGAAGCGCGCCATGAGCGGCGTCGTCACGAAACGGCCGATCGTGAACAGCAGCGAGAGCACCGACAGCATCGTCGCGGCGAGGCCCGCCGTGATGCCCGGACCCCAATGCTTGAGCGCGTAGGCGGAGAAGATCGCCATGCCGGCGACCTGCAGGCCGATGAAGATGAATTCGGCGATGATGCCGAGCGTGAAGTACGGGCGCTTGAGCAATGTGCGGAAGGTCTCGCCCGAACCCTTGCCGCTCGCCTCCTCCTCGGCGTCGCCCGGAGGCGACGGCAGACGGAAGAACGCGAACACGGCGAACACGACGACGAGGACGGCGCCGATGACGATGTAGATCGTGCGCGTGTCCGTCAGGAACTGCGTCTTGGCCTGTTCGAAGCCGGGCTGGCCGGCGGCGACCGTCGTACCGAGGATCTGGCCGAGGATGAGCGGGCCGACGATGTTGCCCACGCCGTTGAAGCTCTGCGCCATGTTGAGACGGAACGATTCGCCGCGCTCGTCGCCGAGCTTCGTGATGTACGGGTTGCAGTTCGTCTCAAGCGAGGCGGCGCCGAGCGCGATGACGAACATCGCGAGCAGGAACAGCCCGTAGCTGGCCATATTCGTCGCCGGGATGACGATGAATGCGCCGAGCGCGAAGAGGAACAGACCCGAAAGCACGCCGCCCTTGTAGCCGAAGCGCTTGGCGATGAGACCGGCGGGGATCGCCATGACGAAGTAGGCGCCGTAGTAGGCGACCTGCAGCAGCGCCGCCTGGGCGCTGTCGAGCTGCATGTAGTTCGCGAACGGCGAGTTGAGCGCGTTCACGAGGTTCATCGTCAGGCCCCAGATGAAGAACAGCGACGTGACGAGCACGATCGCGAGCGTGGCCTTCGAACCGGTCGTCGCCGCCTTGCGTGCCGTCTTCGGTGATGTCGTTGCCATGATCGTCTCCTCCCGACTCAGCTCAGCGCGCGGTCGAGATGCACATAGCCGCCGTCGACGAAGACCCACTGGCCGGTCGTGTGCGACGAGCGGTCGGAAAGCAGGAACGCCGCCTCGGCGCCGATCTCCTCGACCGAGGTCATGCGGTGGCCGAGCGGGATCTTGTCGGTGATGAGCGACAGGCGCGCCTGCTGGGCGGCCTCGTCGCCGAAGGTCTTGATCCATTCGGCGTACAGCGGCGTCCAGCATTCGGAGACGACGATCGCGTTGACGCGTACGTCGTCGTGGACGAGCGCGGCCGCCCATTCGCGCGTCAGTCCGAGGACGGCGCCCTTCGCCGCCGCATACGCGCTCGTCTTGCCCTGGCCGGTCAGCGCCGTCTTCGACGAGATGTTGACGACGGCGCCCTTGCTTTCCTTGAGATACGGCACGGCGGCGTGCACGAGCTCGTAGTAGTGCGTCAGGTTGCCGTGGATCGACTCCTCGAATTCACGCCAGCTCGTCGTCTCGAGATCCTTGTTGTCGTTCTTGCCGGCGTTGTTGACGATGCCGTCGATGTGTCCGTACTTCGCGTACGTCGCCTCGACGATCGGCGCGATGCCGTCGGCGTCGTTGAGGTCGAGCAGATGGATGTCGTAGTCGGTCGTGTACTGCTCGATGTCATGCCTGAACTCGTCGATCGCCGCGTCCGAGCGGTTGATGACGACGGGGATCGCGCCCTCCTGCGCGAGCTGCAGGACAATGCCCTTGCCGATGCCTTTGAAGCCACCGGTGACGATGATGACCTTGCCTTCGAGATGCAGATCCATGGGAACTCCTTTGTTCGTGATGATTGTTCGATCTGTGTGTTGATTACTGATTGCTGTATGCAATCGGCCTGTTGGTTGTGAATTGATTGGTCGATGCGATGCCGCGGTGCGGGGCCATCTTTGGCCCCGCCCGTCGGCCGTCGGTTGGTTGTTGGTTGATTGGTTGGATTGTTGATTGGTTGGCGCCCCGGCTGGCTTCGTCGCTCAGCCGCGGTACAGGTACTTCTCGGCGGTCTCCAACGTCATCTCGGCGCCGTTGCCGGGTGCCGTCGGGGCCACATAGTTGCCGTCGCGGATGCGCACCGGGTTGACGAAGTGCTCATGCTGGTTGTCGACGTATTCGATCATGCGGCCGTCCATCGTGCCGGAGACCGAAACGTAGTCGAACATCGCGAACTGGCAGACCGCCTCGCACAGTCCGACGCCGCCGGCGTGGGGGCATACCGGCTTGTTGAACTTCTTCGCGAGCAGATACTCGAGGATGATCTCCTGAGGACCGGCGACGCGCGTCGCGTCGATCTGCATGATGCCGAAGGCGTTCGTCTGCAGATACTGCTTGTACAGGATGCGGCTCTGCATCTGCTCGCCGGTGGCGACCTTGATCGGGTTGATTGCGCGCGCGATCGTCGCGTGTCCGATGACGTCGTCGGGGTTCGTCGGCTCCTCGACCCAGGCGAGATCGAATTCGTGGAAACGGTTGATCCATTCGATCGCCTGCGGCACGTCCCACACCTGATTGGCGTCGACGGCGAGGCGCACGTCCGGGCCGATCGCCTCGCGTGCGAGCGCCAGACGGCGCAGATCGTCGTCGATGTTCTGGCCGACCTTGAGCTTGATCTGCCTGAAGCCCTTGACTTCGGTCTCCTCCTTGGCGAGCGCGACCATCTTCTCGTCCGAGTAGCCGAGCCAGCCGGGGGCCGTCGAATAGCCGGGGTATCCCACCTCGAGCAGGTGCTGGATGCGCTCCTGCTTGCCCTTGTTGCCTTCGCGCAGGATCTCGATGGCCTCCTCGGGGCGCAGTGCGTCGCTCAGGTAGCGGAAGTCGAGCGTCGAGACGAGCTCCTCGGGTTCCATTTCGGAGAGCATGAGCCACAGCGGCTTGCCGGCCCTCTTGGCCTTGATGTCCCATAGCGCGGAGAGCACCGCGCCGATCGCCATGTGTTCGACGCCTTTTTCCGGGCCGAGCCAGCGCAGCTGCGAATCGTGGACGAACAGGTCCCAGGCGATGCGCATGTCGTCGAGCATCTCCTCGACGTTGCGGCCGATGAGCGCCTGCGCCATCGAATCGATCGCCGTGCACACGACGTCGTTGCCGCGGCCGATCGTGAAGACGAAGCCGACGCCCTTGATGCCGTCGTCGGCGTCGGTATGGATTTCGACGTAGGCCGACGAGTAGTCGGGATCCGGGTTCATTGCATCCGATCCGGACAGCGTCTGCGATGTGGGGAATCGGAAATCGTAGGTCTTGACTTGTGTGATGGTACTCATGTCCCTCGGGCTCCTTTGCCTGGATGAACTGACGTGTACCATCGTAGTACGGAATAGGAAATTTGCAAATCCGTTTTGGAAATTTTCTACAATCGACGGCGGGCACAACGCCGCGACGCACGAGTACGCGCCGCCACGCGATAATGGAAACGACGCGGCGCACCCCGAAACGATGCCGCACCGCATCAGGCAGCAAGGAGCACACGATGAGCAACGCACAGCCGAAGATCAAGGTCGGCGAGATCGCACGACTCGCCGGCGTCTCCGCATCCACCGTCTCGAAGGTCATCAACGGGCGCGCGGGCGTCTCGCAGGCGACGCGCGAGACGGTCGAACGGCTGCTCGCCGAACGCGGCTACGCCAAGCCGCTCGTCAGCACGAAGCTCTCCCCCACGATCGAGCTCGTCGTCGAATACATCGAGCACAACGGCACGATGGAGCTCATCCGCTACGCCTCGCACTGGGCGCAGCAGGCCGGCCTGGCGATCACCGTCACGCAGACGGAGCACGGCGAGGCCTCCGAAAGCTGCTTCCGCGGCATCATCGAACGCAACCCCCAGGGCGTCATTCTCCAGCAGATGGGCGGCCTGACGACGCACGCCAAGCAGCTGCTGCGCGCACGCGACATCCCCGTCGTCGTCATCGACCCGATCGACGCCGTCGACGACGATGTGATGAGCGTCGCGATCGACAACTGGACGGCCGGCTATCAGGCGGCGCGCCACCTGCTGGGACTCAGGCACACGCGCATCGGCGTCATCCGCGGCCCGATGGGCCTGCAGACGGCGCTCGCCCGTTTCAACGGCTTCACGTCGGCGCTGCTGCAGGCCGGCGTCGACCTGCCGGCGAGCTATGTACGCGACGGCGACTATTTCCCCGCCGAACGCAGCTACGAGGCCGCGCGCGAACTCATCGACCTCGACGAGCGGCCGACCGCGATCTTCTGCTGCAACGACCTGTCGGCCGTGAACACGTACCGCGCGGCGCGCCAAAGCGGGCTGCAGCTGCCCGACGAGCTGTCGATCATGGGATTCGACGACATCTTCCCCGCCGAGTACCTCAAGCCGTCGCTCACGAGCGTGCATCAGCCCTTCGACCGGATCGCGCAGTGCGCCGTGCACATGATCGTCGACGCGCGCGACGGCACGCCGTGCGAGCAGCATGTCATCTTTCCGACGCACGTCGTGGCACGCGAAAGCACGGTGCCGCCGCGCGAACCGTGAGGTCCGGCAGGCGGCACCGTGCTGGTACAGGCTGCGATCACATGCGGATGATCACATCAGGCTGCGGTAGAGCTCGAGGATGTCCTCCTCGGTGGCCTTGCGCGGGTTGCCCGGCGTGCACACGTCGGCGAACGCGTCGGCGGCGAGCGCCGGGATGTCCTCCTCGGTGGCGCCGACCTCGCTGATCGTCGTCGGGTTGCCCAGATCGCGCGTCAGCTTGGCGACGGCCTCGACGGCCTCGTCGCGCACATGCTCGAGGTCGCCGGTGTAGGCGTCCTCGACGCCGAACGCGTCAGCGATGTCGCGGTACTTCTCACCCGAATAGTCCTTGTTGTAGGCCATGACGGGCGCGAGCAGGATGCCGTTGGCGACGCCGTGCGCGACGCCGAGGCGGCCGCCGAGCGGATGCGCCATGCCGTGCACGAGGCCGAGACCGACGTTCGAATAGGACATGCCGGTGATGTACGAGGCGTAGGCCATCTGCTCGCCGGCGTCCTTGTCGCCTTCGACGCTCTTGGCGAGGTTGTTCGCGATCATGCGGATCGTCTGCATCGACAGCGCGTCCGAAAGGCCCCATGCGCCCGGTGTGATGACGCTTTCGATCGCGTGCGTGAGCGCGTCGAGGCCGGTGGCGACCTTGAGCCCGCGCGGCATGCCGTCGGTCAGATCCGGGTCGACGAAGGCGGCGACCGGGATGTCGTGCGGGTCGACGGCGACGAACTTGCGCTTGTTCGCCGTGTCGGTGACGACGTAGTTGATCGTCGTCTCAGAGGCGGTGCCGGCCGTCGTCGGCACACCGAAGATCGGCATGCTCGGATGCTTCGTATCGGCGACGCCCTCGAGCGAAAGCACGTCGGAGAACTCCGGATTCGCGGCGACGATGCCGATGCCCTTGCAGGTGTCCTGCGGGCTGCCGCCGCCGAGGCCGATGAGGAAGTCGGCGCCGGACTTCTTGAACTCCTCGACGCCATGCTGGATGTTCTCAACCGGCGGATTCGGCTGGACGTCATCGAAAATTTCGTACGGGATGTCGGCCTTGTCGAGCACATCGGTCACCTTCTTGGCGGTGCCGTTGGAGACGAGGACGGGATCGGTGACGATGAACGCCTTATGGAAGCCGCGCGACTTCGCCTCCTTCGGAATCTCGTTGATGGCGCCACGTCCGAAGTAGGCGGTCTGGTTGAAAATCATGCGGTAGACCATGGTCTTGCTCCTTTGCAAACGGGTCGTCGCTTCATTGGAACGACTGGCGCCCAGTCTAGCGGGCGCGGGGCCCCGCCGCAAGCCGCGAGGGCCCGCACGCGCCTTGGGCACACCGATTCGCGACGGCATCGCCGACGTCGTAAATCGGCGCAACGACTGGAATTTTGCGCAAGTCATCGCGCATATTTCGTCAATCATCGAGCGCGACACGCCGATGCGACTCACCGCGCCCGTGCGGCGGCTCGCATCGCGGCCGTGTAGCTCCCCTACTGCCGCTCCTGCGCCGCATTGACGACCTGCGGCATGTGGTCGGCGACGTAGGTGAGGAACTCGGGCGTCTTCGACCAGTACTTGACGCCCCAGTTCTCGAAGTCCCAGGTGTCCTTGTACGGCTTGCATTCGAAATCGACGTAATGCACGACGCCGTCCTCGACGGCGAAGTTCGTCGGGAAGTAGTTGATGTTGATGTGTCGTGCGGCCAGACGCTTGGCGAGCTGGCGGATCTGGTCGAGGTAGTCGTCCTGCATCTGGTCGGTCAGCACGAGCTCGTAAATCGTGGGGCCATCGACGTACTCCTTGAGGATGCGGTCGTGGTCGAGGTCAACGTCGAGCATCGCGGGCAGCTTGACGCCCAACTCCCGCAGTTTGCGGTAGTCGCGGATCTCGGCCTGCATCTTGTCGGCGTACTGGTAGTAGTCGTACGGCCCATAGTGGATCTGCTTGAGCACGTACTGCACCGGCGGATGCGTCTGCGAGCGCACAAGGAACGAATATCCCCCGTTGCCTCTGCCGAGCAGCCGGAGCACGTCATACGGAGTCCCGTTGACGGTCAACGTTTTGCACTTTCCCATACGCAAAAGCGTATCATGCGCCGGTGTTATAGCCCCACGAGGGGGGGTATCGTTCGGCCGTTTTCCGGGAACACGAGCCGCCCTACATCAGCGGATACATGGCGACGATTCCGACGGTGGATACGGGCACCGCGAGCCCGTCTGCGCCGGCGCTCAGCTGCCTCGAGCGCAGCACGAGCAACGCAGCGACGACGATGACCGCGACGAGCATGATGACGACCATGCGCCGCAGATGTGCGCGTTCCTCGTCGACGGGCATCCCGCACACCGGACACACCTTCGCCTTGTCGTTGATTTCGCTGCCGCAACGTGTACAGCGCCGCATCGCGTCCACCTTCCGTTTCCTCACGGCCGTCGACTCCGTCTGCCGGATCCAGCGACCATCGTTCATCCGTTCATCTGGCCATCCTAGGCGCATGTGGACGCCGTGCGTCCCGACACGCCGGCAGCGTAGCGCGGCCGCCGGAGCGGCGCCGGCGGTTGGTACTGGGCTGGCACAGTCGTTGCACAGTCGTTGCTGCGTCGTTACCACAGAAGCGAAGAAGCCTTGGAATCGTTGCAATTCCAAGGCTTCTAAATGGTACCCCCTGAGAGAGTCGAACTCTCGTTGTCAGATTGAAAGTCTGGTGTCCTAACCGTTAGACGAAGGGGGCTTTCGACAACTCAATTGATATTACACGAATCGTCGCATCGCGCAAGCATCGGCGTGTCGCACCCGAAAGCCCCCAAATTCGGGACCCTCAGACGCGGCGATATGTGAAGTCGTGGATGACGCGGCCCGCGTCGAGCCCCTTGCGCTCGAAGTTTGTCAGCACGCGGCCGTCGAAGCGCGGCGACTCCATGAAATCGGCGTGCGGCAGCGCCTGCGCCTCCGCGGCGTTGCCCTTGCCGACATGCGCGGTCGGCAGGCTCACCGTCAGGCCGCCGCCGTTCTCGAAATCAGTACGCGCATCCATGACCTCGTGCACATGCAGCGCGTAGTCCTCGATGTCTGTCGCGATGCGCCACACGCCGCCCTCGCCGAGCGCGTCGCGCACGTCGGCGGCAAGCTCGGGCTGTACGATCCTGCGCTTGTGGTGCCGCATCTTCGGCCACGGATCGGGGAAGAAGGTCCACACTTCGTCGACGACGCCGGGCTCCATGACGGCGAACAGCTCGGGCGCATTGATCTGCGCGATCCGCAGGTTCTCCAGCCCATGCTTGGCCGCGAGCAGCACCGTGTGCGCGACGCCCGGCTCGTAGACCTCGAGCGCGAGGAAGTTGCGTTCGGGATGTGCGACGGCCGCGGCAACGACGTTCTCACCTTGCCCGCTGCCGATCTCGACGGTGAGCGGTGCCGCGGAACCCCAATGGTCGCGCACGTAATCGCCGGTGAAGCGGAAGCCTTCGGCCGGGTCGAGCCTGCCCTCCTCGGCGATGTCTCCGAGGACGTAGCGCGCCGCGTGATTGTCCATCGCGCGCTGCAGCCGCGCGTCGAGGCGCGCCGAGCGGCGCACGAAGGAGAGCACCTTCCTGCCGTGGAGCGGATTGACCGTCTGCGCCGTCTCGACGTTGCCCTCGCCGACGGTCGCCTCGACGTTGTCTTCGACGACGCCCTCGGCGTTGCCCTCGATGTTCTCGATGTTCTGCTGAGCCATACCCACAGTGTATGCGGCGACCTGTATCGGCGGCCGGCACGCGCCGCGAAACCGCAGCCGGCAACGTCAGGCCACGTCATAGACTGAAGAAGGCCGCACGGCGCACAGGCCGCCCAGCTCAGGCGTACGCGAGCGCCGCAGGCCGCAACACACCGAAGTCGCCAATTTTGTGCGATAGTGTTCAAGTGATACACTGTAACCGAACATAAACGAACATTGCGACAAAAAAAGTACCAATATCGTGATGTTCTACCTGTCGAAGGAAGGCTCAACATGACTGTTCTTGTCACTGGCGGCTGCGGCTACATCGGCGCGCACGTCGTCCACGCGCTGCACGAGGCCGGAGAGGACGTCGTCGTCGTCGACGACCTCAGCTACGGCAAGCCGGACCGCATCGGCGGGGCACGTCTCTACGGCATGGATATCGCCGCGCCAGGCGCCGGCGAACGTCTCGCCGAAATTATGAAGGCGGAGGACGTCGACGCCGTCATCCACTTCGCTGCGCGCAAGCAGGTCGGCGAATCCGTCGAAAAGCCGCTGTGGTACTACCAGCAGAACATCAACGGCATGCTCAACGTGCTCGAAGGCATGAAGGAGGCGGGCGTGCACAAGCTCGTCTTCTCCTCCTCCGCCGCCACCTACGGCGAGCCGCCGGTCGACGTCGTCCCCGAGGACGTCGAACCGATGATCCCGATCAACCCCTACGGCCAGACGAAGCTCTTCGGCGAGTGGATGGCGCGCGCCTGCGAACAGCCCTACGGCATCCGCTTCTGCGGCCTGCGCTACTTCAACGTGGCCGGCTGCGGCCCCGTCGAGCTCGAAGATCCGGCGATCCTCAACCTCATCCCGATGCTGTTCGACCGTCTCAAGCAAGGCAAGGCGCCCGCGATCTTCGGCGACGACTACCCAACGCCGGACGGCACGTGCATCCGCGACTACATCCACGTCTCCGACCTCGCCGACGCGCATCTCGCAGCGCTCAAGTACCTCGACCGCGACGAGCGCAAGTACGACGTCTTCAACGTCGGCACCGGCGAAGGCACGTCGGTGCGTCAGATCGTCGACGAAGTGAAGAAGGTCACCGGTCTGCCGTTCAAGGAGACGGTCATGGCACGCCGCGCCGGCGATCCGCCGCAGCTCATCGGCTCCCCGAAGCGCATCAACGAGGAGATGGGCTGGCATGCGCGCTACGACGTCGACGACATCGTCGAGTCGGCGTGGAACGCATGGCAGGCGAATCCGGAGCACCACATCGACGTCGAAACGTGGAAGCAGCAGGACGCCTGATTCAGCCGGGTATCGGCACAGTAGACGAACGAAGCCGGGCGGCGCACGAAGAATCGTGCACCGCCCGGCTTCGTCATCGGCGCCGTTTATGTTCGCGGCGGGATGCTCAGCGTCGCTCGTTGTCGAGCTGCTGCTCGACGTAGTCGGCGATGTGCGGGGCGACCTCCTCGATCTGGTCGATCGCCGTCTCGAACTCGCGCATGCCGCCGTACCACGGATCAACGAGATCAATCTCGCCTTCGCGGCCCGGTTGCGGATCGGGCAGCGCCGGGTCGAAGCTACGGTACATGTGTACGTCGCTGCGCTTACTCAGCGGCAGCATGTGCATCAGCGCATTCATATGGGAAGCGGTCATCGGCAGAAACAGGTCAGTGTCGTCAATCTCCTGCCGCGTGATACGATGCGCGAAATGCTGCGCCGGAATCTCGTAGCCGCGCTCCTTGAGCACCTTGACGGCGCGACGGTCGATCGGATTGCCGTACTCCTCGTCGCTGACGCCGCTCGATTCGACACGCACACGGTCGGACAGACCGCGCTTGGCGAACTCATGACGAAGGATGATCTCCCCCATCGGCGAACGGCAGATGTTGCCGGTGCACACGGTCATGACGGTGTATGGCTTCATCTCTGTCCTCTTCACGTTCCTATCCCTCACATCGGCCGCTTCGACGGCCGTTCATCTCATTCGGTTGGTGTTTCCTCGCTCGCACGCTGATTCTCAAGCGTCACGTAACGGTAGCCACGGATGCCGCCGTCGGCATGTTCCGGACGCATCCAATCGGTGCGTTCTATGATCTCCCAGTCACCGGAGCGCAACGCCTTGTCCAAGTCGGGAGCGTAGGTGTCCGCGTCCACCTCGGCGTCGATCTGCGTCAGATAGATCTTCGACGCGATCGGCAGCATCTGTTCGAAGAGCTGCGCGCCGCCAATGACCCAGATCTCGCTGCGGTCGAGGCCGTCGTCGGGGATTGCCTCCTGACGGGCCAGATCGAGCGCCTCCTCGACGTCGCACACGACGGTCGCACCCGGCGCCCGGAATCCGCGGTCATGCGTGAGCACGATGTTGTCGCGGTTTGGCAGCGGACGGAACTTCGGGTTGAGCGACTGCCAGGTCCTGCGCCCCATGATGACGGGATGCGAGACGGTGAGCGCCTTGAAGCGGCGAAGATCCTCAGGAAGATGCCAGGGCATCGTCCCCTTGTATCCGATGGCGCCTGAACGACCGTCCTTGTCGTTCGCCTGCGCCCAGATCAGATTGATCGAGAAGGTCTTGGCGTAGTCGTCACCCCAGTCATCCTCGAACTCATTTTCGGTAGGCCCGGCAAGACCGGGCACGGGTTCGTGATAGCCACTGCGGCTACTATCATGCTCCATTTCGTCTCCTTGAACGTAAGTAACCGGGTCACCAGTCTATGCAATCCCGGCGACGCCCGGCCCCTGCTGCGGCGCGGACGCTCAGACGGCAATCGGCGCCTTGATCGTCGGATGGTATCGGTAGTCGACGATCGTGAAGTCGTCGTAGTCGTAATCGAACAGCGAATCGGCCTTGCGGATCTCGAGACGCGGATACGGATACGGTTCGCGCGACAGCTGCTCGAGCACCTGATCGACATGGTTGTCGTAGATATGGCAGTCGCCGCCGGTCCAGACGAACTCGCCCGGCTCGAGCCCCGCCTGCTGCGCCATCATCATCGTCAGCAGCGAATAGCTCGCGATGTTGAACGGCACACCAAGGAACATGTCGCACGAACGCTGGTACAGCTGGCAGCTAAGACGGCCGTCGGCGACGTAGAACTGGAACAGCGCATGGCACGGCGGCAGCGCCATATGCTCGACCTCGGCCGGATTCCATGCGCTGACGACCATGCGACGCGAGTCGGGGTCGTTGCGGATCAGGTCAAGCACGTTCGAGATCTGGTCGATCGTGCGGTTCGGATCCTCGGGGGTCGGCGCGGGCCAGCTGCGCCACTGCACGCCGTAGACCGGTCCGAGGTCGCCATTCTCGTCGGCCCACTCGTCCCAGATGTGCACGTTGTGCTCCTGCAGCCAACGCACGTTGCTCGACCCCTTGAGGAACCACAGCAGCTCGTAGGCGATGCCTTTGAAGAACACGCGCTTCGTCGTCAGCAGGGGGAAGCCCTTCGCCAGATCGAAGCGCATCTGCTGGCCGAACAGCGAGATCGTGCCAGTGCCGGTGCGGTCGTTCTTGAGGTTGCCCTCCATCAGGATCCTGCGCAGCAGGTCCTCGTACGGCATCGGGATGTCGGTGTGCGGGCGCGACGGCACGTCCTGTTCACGGATTCGCTGAAGGTCTTGCTGAGTCAATGGCATGGTTGGCCATGATAACCGCAACTTCTGACCTTCCATTCCCGCGCGGCCGCGGCGCCGGAGCCGCCACGGCGACACGGCGGGGCATGGACGCACCTAGAATGTGCTTGACCAAGGCCAGCGGCAACCGCCGCGGAAAAGAGGTACATATGAGCAAGCGACTGTGGGTCGAGAAGAACAAGGACGGCTCGTGGGACGCGTTCAGCGACGACGGCGCCCACATCAAGTTCGGCCATGACCGCGGCCAGTTCACGCCGGGAGATCTAGTGAAGATCGCGCTCGCCGGCTGCGCGGCGCTGTCGAGCGAATTCGCGATCGAGCACGCGCTCGGCGAAGGCCACGGCGCGAAAATCGTCGTCGACGGCACCTACGACGCCGACAACGACTCCTACATCAACTTCAACGAGCAGGTCATGATCGACGCAACCGACGCCGACCTGAGCGAAGAGGACGTCGAGAAGCTCAAGAAGCGCGTCAAGGCGCACATCGAGAAGGGCTGCACCGTCATGCACACCTATGAGCAGGAGACGCCGGTGCGCATGGACATCGAAGTACGCCGCTGAGCGCGTCCGCATACGCATACGACGAACGAAAGGGCGGCCGCTGCACCTCGCGGGTGCGGCGGCCGCCCTTTCGTCGATCAGTCGATTAATCAATCAGTCGTTCTGCTTGTCGTCGTGGTAGTCGGCGGCCTTCGGATCGATCTTTATCTCGATCTGCCGCTCGACATCTTCGTCGGCGCGGTCGACCGGCACTTCGGTGACGAGTTCGTCGAGCGTGACGGTCGCCGTGGGCTCACCCTCCCGCTCGGCGCGCTGCTCCTCGGCTTCGACGAACTTGCGCGGCACGACGAGCACCGGCGAGACCGAATGCTGCAGCAGCCCCTGGCTCGTCGAGTTGAACAGCAGGCCGGTGAAGCCGCCGCGGCCGCACGAGCCGACGACGACGATGTCATGGTCGCGGCTCGCCTTCGTCAGCGTTTCGACGGCGTTGCCGGCGACGATGTTCTTGCGCACGTTGAGCTCCGGATACTTCGCGAGGATCGGCTTGAGTCGCGCGTCGAGCTCGTCCTCGAACTTGCCGCGCACTTCGTCGTCGGCGAGGTTCGTGCTCGACGGCACGACGGTGATCACGTCGAGCTGCGCGCCCCACGAATGCGCGAACTGTGCGGCGAGCTCGAGCGCGCGGATGCCCCACTTCGTGTCGTCGGAGCCGACCGCGACCTTCGTGATGACGTTGTTGAGATGCATCAGGTTGCCCTTGTCGTCGGTGTACGGCACGACGACGATCGGGCAGTACGCGTAGGCCGGCAGGCTCGAGCTCGTCGTGCCGAGCAGGCGTTCGGCGAGGCCGCCCTTGCCGCGGTTGCCGATGACGATGAGGTTGTAGTTACGCGACAGCTCGACGAAGACCGACGACGGATCACCGGTCACGATGAGCGTCTGCGCGTCGACGCCCTGCTCGTCGGCGATCGCCTTCGCCTTCGACAGAATCTCCTGCGCGTCGTTGTGTGCGGCGTTGTCGTCCCCCATCGCCGTGTACGTTGCGTCGAAGGAAACGGCGGCGTAGCTCGGCAGCGAATATGCGCACACAATCTGCAGGCTCAGCCCGACGTGCTTCGCATAGTTGGCGGCCCACCACGTCGCCTTGTAGCTCGCGTGCGACCCGTCGACGCCCACCAAAATCGTGTTGTCGTTCACCATCAGAGACCTCCTTGCCCAGCACAACCTTCTCTTCGGTTGGTTTCCACGTTCAAGAATACCGTGGTTTTCCATCGGCACCTACCTTATCAGCCGAAAAGCCACCCCTCGTTACGCGTGCTCCGCGCGCGAGACAGCTTCTCCCCTGCTTGGTGCGGGTCACTTCGTCGCCCCGATCGACAATCCGACCCGCAAATCAGCCCTTCCGCGGGCAGCTCCCTCGAGCCGGCCGACAATCCGACCCGCAACAGACCGTTCCATCGACGCGGTCAACGATCCGACCCGCAAATCAGCCTCTCCGCGGGCAGCTCCCTCGAACCGATCGACAATCCGACCCGCGAACCAACTCCCAACCCGCGGAAGAATCGCCCCACCAAACAAAAACGAAGGCGCACGGTTCCGGAGAACCGCACACCCTCGAGAAAAGTGCAATGTGGGGATTGGGATTACAGCACGCGACGGATGGAGTAGCCGCCCGAGAAGACGGCGAGGCTCGTGATCTGCGTACCCTGGGCAGGATTGAGCGCGTTGACGACCATGCCGTTGCCGACATAGATCGCGGCGTGCATGCCGTTGGCGATGATGTCGCCCGGCTGTGCCTGCGCAAGGCTCGGCACGGCGGTGCCGACAGTGGCCTGAGCGCCCGACGTGCGCGGCAGCGAGATGCCGAACTGGCCGAACACCCACATGACGAAGCCGGAGCAGTCCCAGCCGGCGGGCGTTGTGCCACCCGCGACATACGGCGCTCCGACGTACTTCGATGCGAAGTCGGCGATGGCCTGTCCGTTCTTGCTCGTCGGCACGGGTACGCTCGGCGTTTCGGGCTGCGCGGCCGGCGCCTCTTCGACGACCGGTTCACGTTCCTGGCTGCGGCTCGCAGCGGCCTCGGCCTGTTCACGTGCGGCGGCTTCGGCCTGCTGACGCGCAGCCTCCGCTTCCGCCTGCTTGCGTGCTTCTTCCTCTTCCTTGGCCTGCTGTTCGGCCTCCTTCTCCGCGGTCGACTTGGTCTGAGGAACATTCATGCTCTCCAGGCCACCCCAGTCGGAGTCCTCGTCGACGTTCGTGGAGGTGGCTTCAGCGAAGAAGTTGGTCTTCGCCGTGTTCACTTTGGGGAATGAGCGTGTCGAGACGACGTAATTCGAACTCGACGCTGCATCATCTGCGACAGCCGCAGGCGCACCCACAAGCAGGGATGCGGCGAGTGCTGCAGCGGTAGTAATCGAAATAGAACGTTTCATCTTTTTCATCATCCTCCACGCTAGCATATGCCCGACGCGCCGTTCAGGGGCCGACTTATCGAAACGCATTGCCGTCACTTGCGACACGCCGATTGCAATCGTTGTCTCAATCTTTGATGATATAGCGCGGTTTTTCGCTTCGTACGCCATGATCGACGCATATGCAACCGATGTCACCCCACTGCGACGACGCCGGAAGGGTGACGTCGGCGAGGCGTGGACGTCGGCGTCAGTAATGGATATAGGTGAAGGTCTTCGCCTGCTCGGCCGTGAATTCGCGCTGGGAGATGACGCCGAGACCCTCGACGTTCGATTCGGAGATGCGGATCGACCCGTCCGGATTGACGGCTTCGACGATTGCGACGTGGCCGTAGTAGCCATGCGCGCCTTCCTGACCGGGGGCGAACACGAGCACATCGCCGACGGCGCGCGCCTGATTGTCGACCCAGTAGCCGAGCGCCTGCGCCGAGGCACCCCAGCTGCGCGCGTCACCGAAGTGGGATCCGGTGCTCAGGCCGAGCTGATGGCGACGCTCGTACGACCACCACGTGCACTGTCCCCACGGGTAGGCGTTGCCGGTGTCGCCGGTCGCGTGATTCGCATCGAAGCCTGCCGGCAGCTGCTCCTCGTCCTTGTCGACGAGTTTCGAGACTTTGTCGTTGTACGCCTTCGCGGTCGTCAGCGATGCCGTGTCCTTGACGGCGTTCGTCTCGCCGAGGTTCCAGTTGCCGGTGACCGCCGTCGATTCCTGACCATCGATCGCCTCACGCACGTCCGAACGGGAGGCGCCGGCGTCGGTGACGCGCGCGATGTCGAGTGTCTGCGTCGTCTCGGTGCCTTCGGCGAGCGGCAGCATCTCGTCGTCCGTCTTCATGAAGGCCATCGACGTGGCCGCCGTGCCGACGAGCGCCGCGAGCGACGCGGACGCGAGGATCGTGTTGCGGCGCTGCGCGGCTCGCGCGGACTCACGGATCGAGCGACGCGTCAACGGCGCCACCTCATTGAGTTTGCGTGCAAGCGCCGGATCGAGGCCGTCCACTTCGCCGCCAGCGGCTTTGCTGGCGTAGACCGATTCGGCGGAATGCGCACCGTGCTTCGTGGTAAACAGGGACTTCGTCAGGGCTATAGCGCCTGCACCCTTGCGGGTCGCGTGGGCAGCATGCCTCATACGTAAATCACTCCTTATTCAACGTTGCTCAACTGCGTGCACGGCGTGCGTGCGTTCGACTCACAAAAATTCAGGGTACATCATCAAAATGCCAAACCGTGACGCTTCCGCGTTTCCACGGACACCGCCGACCGATGGCACGATCCGTCAAAACCGTGTCGGCAGTAAGCGATTCCGCCTTTCCCCTAAGCGAATATCAACCCATCAAATCTTCACATTTCAAAGTCGCTCCACCACATGTCCCACACATATCCCCGTCTACCGATGCACATCTCCCACACCTATGCCCGTACGCGTGCATACATCTACAGAGAACTGCCCATCCACCCCGTCACCTGTCTCATCCGTGTCCAGATCCGTCGGCGACGTCGACGAACCTACCCATAACGTCCCGATCCGTTGCCCCAGTCGACCAACCAACCCACAACCGACCCACAACATCCACGCCGATGTCCACCAAGCGCCCCGCACGCCGCTGTTTTCCTTTGCTATGGCTACGCTGGGAGCCATGGACACAATCACGATTCCGCAGTCAATGCTTCCCGAGGACGCCCGTTTCGGCTCCGGCCCGAGCAAGATCCGCCCAGAGCAGATCGAGGCCCTCGACCGTGCCGCACTCACCGTGCTCGGCACCTCCCACCGTCAGGCCCCCGTCAAGGACATCGTCGGCTCGATCCGTGAGGGCCTCGCGTCCTTCTTCTCGATTCCTGACGGCTACGAGGTCGTGCTCGGCAACGGCGGCGCGAGCGCGTTCTGGGACATCATCTGCGCATCGCTGATCACGCGTCAGGCCGCCTGCGGCGTCTACGGCTCGTTCAGCGGCAAGATGGCCGCGTCGGTCGAGTCGGCGCCGTTCCTCGAGCCGCCGATTCTGTTCGAAAGCGAACCGGGCACCTATTGCGTCCCCGAGCGCACCGAATACGTGGACACCTACTGCTGGGCTCAGAACGAGACGTCAACGGGCGTGCAGGCCCCCGTCTACCGCATCGACGGCTCGCGCGAGCAGGGTGCGCTCATCTGCATCGACGCGACGAGCGCGGCCGGCGCGATCCCAGTGGATGTCTCGCAGACCGACGCCTATTACTTCTCCCCGCAGAAGGCCTTCGGCTCCGAGGGCGGCCTGTGGGTGGCGCTCCTCTCTCCTGCCGCGATTGAACGCGCTGAGGGCGTGCGCCGCAGCGCGGGCCTCGAGGGTGCGCGCCGCTGGATTCCGCCGTTCCTGTCACTGACGTCGGCGATCGACAATTCGCGCAAGAACCAGACGCTCAACACGCCGGCGCTCGTGACGCTCGTGCTGCTCAACGAGCAGGTGCGTTGGCTCAACGAGAACGGCGGCCTGCCGTGGGCGTCGGCACGCTGCCGCCGTTCGTCGGACATCGTCTACCATTGGACCGAGCATTCCTCCTATGCGCGTCCCTTCGTCACCGACCCGGCCGCGCGTTCGCAGTCGGTCGTCACCGTCGATCTCGACGAGTCGGTGCCGGCGGCGAACGTCATCGCCGCGCTGCGCGACAACGGCATCGTCGATGTCTCCGGTTACCGCAAGCTCGGCCGCAACCAGCTGCGCATCGGCGTGTTCCCGTCCGTCGAGCCTTCGGACGTCGAGGCGCTCGTGCATTGCATCGATTACGTCGTCGAACGGCTCTAGTCGCACCCTGAAATCGCCGATGCCTCACGAAACGCCGGTGTTTCGTGAGGCATCGGCGATTTGTGGGTGGCTTAGAACGGCGTCGACGCCATCAGATACGAGCCCGATTCGCCGCCGACGCGCACCCAGCCGTCGGCGGCCGGGATGAACACGGCCTCCCCCTGACGCAGCGTGCGCGTGCCGGTCTCGGTCGTGCAGACGACCTCCCCCTGCGTGCACAGCAGCACGCGCGGTCCGGCGTGCGGCACGACGCCGCGGCCGCGCACCTGCTGCACGAGCGCGTCGTAGCGCACGGCGAGCCGGTCGACGATCGGCCACGGCTCACCGGCGCCGACGTGGCCGTAGGCGAGCACGTATTCGTTGACGCCGGGCTTGTAGAACACGACGTCGCGCATGAGCAGCGCGCCAAGCCGCGCATCGGAGGGGTTGACGGGCGTCGATGGCCGGCAGTCGACACATTGCAGCAGGTTGGGGATGTCCTTGTGCTTGACGGTCATACCGGCGCGCAACACGTTGTCCGAATTCGTCATGATCTCGGCGCCGGTACCGTATATATAGGCGTGCGGCACGCCGGTCGGCAGGAACACCGATTCGCCTTCGTCAAGCCGCACCGGGTTCATCATCAGCAGCGCGAGCACGCTCGTGTCGCCGGGGAACGCACGTGCGGCGCGCAGCGCGAAGTCGAAGGCCATCGCGTTGCGTGCATGCGGCGCCTGCGCGGCCGCCTGCATCAGATCGTCGATGAGTTCGTCCGGATCGCTCGCGTCGGCCGTGACCGCCGTGTGGAACGCACGGAAGATGCGTTTGCGTGATTCCGGCCAGACCGTCGCGGCGACCGGCATCATCGCGTCGGCCTGTGCGAAGACGGTGAGGGAGTCGTCGCCGCGCCGGCCCCCGGATGCGAAGGCCTGCGCCATGCGCTGCGCGACCGGCGAACGCAGCAGCTGCAGATTGCGCAGCGCGAAGCTGTGCGCTGCGAAGCCGACCGAGGCGAGGAATGGCTCGAGCGCGACGACCATCTCGCTTTTCGCGTTCATGTCCTTGAATGAGCGTTCCGGCGCGTCGAGGGCGATACCGTGCCGATTTTCCATGTTGAAGCCCGCGCGCGCCTGGAAATCGACCGGATGCACCTGCAGCGACAGCGGTTCGTCGGCGGCGATCGTCTTGAACAGGAACGGCAGTTCGGGGCCGAATTCGGCGACGCCGCGCGCGCCGACCATCGCATCGGGGTCGCCGGCGATCATGTCGGTGAGCGCCACCGGACGCGTCACGCCGTCGTCCGGCACGTCGATTATCGATGGCGACTGCGCATGTCCGCTGAACCACATTTCGGCGAGCGGTCCCTGCGCGTCGGCGCCATCCAGATGGAACATCCGCTGCAGGCTGTCGCGCGATCCCCACGCGTAGCGTTTGGGCACCGGGTGGATCGTGTACACGCGCGTTCCTTTCTGCCGTCCGTCCGAACGCCCCCATTGTACGCGATTGCCTTGGGCGCCGGCGCGCCCCACACCGCGCGAATCAGCCCTGAGAATGACTTCGCCGTGTCCCCACCTGTATTAAGGTTGAGGTTTATGAAGTTTGCCCCGATCATCGATCCGCATGCCCGGCGTCCCATGCCGAAACCGGTGCAGGTGGATCTTCGCAAGGCATTCATCTTCGGCATCATCCTGTGGACGCTTGCGCTCATCATATGCGCCTGCTGCTGGTATTTCGGCCATATCCGCTGGTTCCAGATGGCCATGTTCATCTGCGCGCTCGGTGTGCTCATCGGCGTCGCGCTGCTCATCTGGGAGCATTTCGACCGTTCCGACTACCGCCGTCTCGGCCAGTGAGGCGCCGTCCGACGCGCCCGCCTACTGTGCTTTCGCCATCGGCAGCACGAGGCTGAAGGTGCTGCCCTGCCCCGGCCGGCTCCACACCTGCACGCTGCCGTGGTGCGTCAGCGCGACGTGCTTGACGATCGCCAGTCCGAGACCTGCGCCGTCGCCCGTCCTGCCGTTCTGGTTGCGCCCGCGGTAGAACCGTTCGAAGATCCGCTGCTGTTCGTCCTCCCCGATGCCGCATCCTCTGTCGATGACGCGGATGACGGCGTCGCGTCCGTCGCGGCTCGCGCGCACGTCGACGCTGACGGTCGCCCCGCCTGGCGAGTATCGCAGCGCGTTGTCGAGCAGCTTGCCGATCGCGGCGCGGATCTGCGCGCTTTCGCCGTGCACGACGAGCGTGTCGTCGCCGCGCACGATGATGCGCTGCCCGTGTTCGGCGGCGAGCGGCCGCGCGACATCGACGGCCGCCTGTACTTCGGCGAGCACGTGCAACGTGTTGGCGGCGGTCGGCTCGATCTGCTCCTGCGCTTTGATGAGCAGCATAAGGTCGCCGATCATATGGTCGATGTAGCCGATCGTGCGGCGCACGTTGCGCGCGTCGCGCGCGATCTGCGCTTCGTCGAGGCCGCCCTTCTCGAGCGTCGCCGCCAAATGCTTGAGTTCGTCGCTCGGCTGCACGAGGCGTTCCGAGACGTTCGTGATGAAATCGTCACGCACCTGCGCGAAGCGCACGGCTTCGCTGACGTCGTCAAGCAGCACGACGACGAGTCCTTCCGAGATCCTGCCGACGGTGACGTTGAGCCAGTTCGGCCTGCTCACCGTGCTGATGCTCGGCCGACCGTCGTCGTCGGTGACGTCGGCGAAGCGGCGCGGCGTGCGCGTCATCAGCTCGAGCGTGCGCCGGCCGCCGTGTTCGCGCACGTCGCGGATCGCCTCGGCGATCGGCACCGACACGATCGCGTCGTCATCGACTACGCCGAGGCGGTAGGCGTCCGGGTTCGCGCGCACGACCTCGTCCGTCTCGTCGACGACGACCGCGGCGGCGGGGATCATCGTCAGCAGCGCCGCCGTCGAATCCTGCAGATCGTCGTCGGCGTCGTCGTCATCGTCGTCGGCGTCGCGCTTCCTTCTGCCCCCGCGCCACCGCGACCAAACGTCGCTGATGCGTTCCGACAGCGGCATGCCGTCACTCGCACGCGTGAACAGCGGCGTGAGCAGATCGACGAGCAGGATCCCCAATCCGATGAGCGCGCCGATGGCGAACAACGCGAAGGCCGCGGCGATGATGGCGGACGTTTCGATATGCATACCGCTATTGTGGCACACCATCGCGCCGGATGCGGGCTCACGGTTGGCTTCGGCCGGCGCGTCCCTTACACTGGTGACACGGCAGGCCGCCGCAGGAAGGCGCGGCCGATGAACGAAAGGCGGGAAGATGCGCGTTATCTTCAATGAGGGGCTCAAGGCCGTCGCGGACGACCTCGATCATATGGTGCGCAACGTGCGCGACGCGATCCACGGTGCGGGGGCGGCGCTGCTCAGCCAGGATCTCGACGCCGCGCAGAAGGTCATCGACGACGATGCCGCGACCGATGCGCTGTCCACGTCGATCGTCGACCAGTGCGTCGAGCTGCTGGCGCGGCAGAACCCGGTCGCTACCGATCTGCGTGTCGTCGTCTCGACGATGCGGCTCGCGATCACCTTCGAACGCATGGGCGATCTGGCGCGACACATCGCCGAGGCCGCGCGCCGCACCTATCCGGATTCGCCGCTGCCGGCGAACGCCATCGATCTGTTCGCGCAGATGCAGGACTTCCTCGATGTGACCGCCGACCGTCTCGTGACGATGCTCGCCGACCGCGACACGCACACGGCCGACGAGATCATCCATGACGACGACCAGCTCGACGAGCTGCATCGCAAGACGCTGATGCTCGCGCAGTCCGAGGATTTCCAGGGCACGAACCAGCAGCTCATCAACGTCGTGCTCATCGGACGCTTCATGGAGCGTCTCGGCGACCATTCGGTCTCCGCCGCGCGCCGCGTCGTGTTCATCGTCTCCGGCTTCGACCCGTCGAAGGAGCCGGCGCGTGACGAAGGCACCGATATCGACTGATTGACGTCGCTGCGCGCCGCCCACACCGTTGTGGACGGCGCGTGCAAGTTGTCCCCAGATCCGTTGTGGATACTGGGGACAACTTGTATTTGTGTTCGCCGATCAGCGATTGATGTCGACGACGAGCTTGCCGGTGACGCGATGCTCGGCGAGCGAACGCAGCCCCTCGACGAGGTCGGCGAACGGCAGCACGCCGGTGACGAGCGGATCGAGTTCGCCCTGCGAGACCATCGACAGCACGTCCGAAGCCATCGTACCCAGATCATGCTGCTCAATCGGATTGCCGGAGGCGTGCGCGCCGCCGAGGTTGACGACGTCGATGCTCAGGCCGCGCCCGAACATCTGCCCTGCCGAGATCTGCGGCACGTCGACGATCGTGACGAGCTGGCCGTTGTAGGCGAGCCGTTCGAGGTCGCGCTGCGCCTCCGCGGCGCTGACAGTGTCGACGATGAGGTCGGCGCCGAGGCCGCCGGTCAGTTCGCGGATGCGCGCATCGACGTCCTCGGTGCGGTAGTCGATGACCACGTCCGGCCGCACATGTTCGCGCACGAAGTCGACGTTGCGCGTCGAGCACGTCGTGAGCACGGTGACGCCGTGCATCTTCGCGAGCTGCGCGGCGATGCCGCCGACTGCGCCGGAGCCGCCGTGGACGAGCGCGGTGCGCACGAGGTTGAGGTTCGGCTTGCGGTTGATCGTCTGGTAGGCGGTGAGCGCGCCGCACAACAGACCGGCGGCGGTCGTGTAGGGCACGTCGTCCGGGATGAGCGCGAGCTCGTATGCCGGTGCGCTCACGTATTCAGCGAAGCAGCCGTCGCAGCGCAGGTCGCCGTGCCCGGCGACGCGCATGCCGACCTTCCATGTGTCCTCGACGCCTTCGCCGATGGCGACGATCTCGCCGGCCACGTCGAGTCCGAGGACATGCGGATACGTCCAGGAAGCGTTACCGCCTTCGGTGAGCTTGTAATCGACCGGGTTGAGGCCGGCCGCGTGCACCTTCACGAGCACATGGCCGGGCCCGGCGACCGGTTCGGGGACGTCGGCGAGCCTGATGGCATCGATGCCGCGCGACTGCGCGTCGGGAATCACATACGCCTTCACTTGGCGTCCTTTCCGTTTGCGTCGGAGGCAGCCTCCGGCGCGGTGAAGCGCTCCTCGGCCTCAGGCCCATCGGAGCCGGCGGGCTGCGGGTCGACGCTTTCCTGCGCCGGCGTGATCGCGGCGGCGGCCTCTTCGGCGGCCTGATCCGGGAAGGCGGCCTTCTCGGCCTCCTTTGCCTCCTTCATCAGACGCTCCTCGTCGGCCTGACTGAACGACATGTCGAAGCGCATGCCCGGCTTCATGTCCACCGGATGCTGCGGGTCGGCGATCGCGCCGAAGGTCTTGAGCATCTCGTAGATGTAGGTGCCCTTCGTGCGGTTGAGCGCGACCTCGATCGCCTTGCGTTCGATGCCGTTGCGGCCGAAGGTCGTCAGCGGCTCGCCATCGCGCAGCTTGACGGCCGCGTTGAGCATGTCGCGCACGTCGTATTCGCTGTTCCACACCTCGGGCACGCCGCGATCGACGTCGCACAGCGTGTAGACGGCCTCCATGCCGGTGCGCATCGAATATTCGGTCGTGAAGATCGTGTCGCGCGGCTCCTCGGCGAACTGGCCGATGAACGCGAAGTTGACGGCGCCGTCGGGCACGACGTCCGGGCGGTCGCCGAGTTCGCGCGGCATGAAGAACGCGTCGACGTACGGCATCATGACCGGGATCGTGTTGCAGTGCTTCGAGGCGAGCTCGTGGATGCGGTCGGTCGGCACGCCCAGATGGTAGAGCCATTCCTCGCAGATCTCCTCGCCCGTGCAGTCCTGCATCTTCTTACGGATGTAGTTGCCCGGGTTGTCCGGCAGCAGCGCGTCGATCCAGACGCTGATCTGGTCAGCCGGCTGGTCGCGGAACTGCTGCTGGCGGTTAATCGTCCAGCTCATCAGCCAGTTGGAGTCCTCGACACTGACGATGCCGCCGGTCACCGTGTGGCCGCCGAAGGGCGAACGTCCGGTGATCTTCTCGATGTATGGGATGATCTCATCGTCGAGCGTCGTCGCGGTCGCGCTCATCCACTTCGTCAGGTTCGGGTCGTAGATGAACTTCTCCGGGTGGCCGAAGCTCGGGTCGACGGCGGCGATGCGGTTCCACGTGTCCCAGCCGTTGCCCGGCTTGAGCGACGGGTCGAAGCCGGCCGGCGTGTTCTGGTTGCCTTCGGTCGTCGATTCGACGAGGCCGCCGTTCGTGATGAAGACGAAATCGTCCTCGGTGAGTTCAATCGTCTTGCGTTCGTTGTTCTTCAGGTCGGTGATGACAAGCGTCTTGGCGACCTTCTTGTTCGGCGTCGAGTACGGATTGCGCGGGAAGGCGCCGTTCTCGGCCTGCGCGCGGGCGATCTCGTCCATCGCGACGTTCGTGAACTCGCGCTTGGGTCCCATCTCGGTCTCGCTGACCTCGAAGGTCACGTCGTCGACCGACGTCTGCATGTGGAACTGCACATCATGCGCCTTCAGATAGTTCATCAGCGGCAGGATCATCGACTCGTACTGGTTGTAGCGGGTGAAACGCAGCGCCGAGAAGTCCGGCAGACCGCCGATGTGGTGGATGAAGCGGTGGATGTAGCGGTGCATCTCGAGCGCCGACTGCCAGTTCTCGAACGCGAACATCGTGCGCCAGTACAGCCAGAAGTTCGAGTTGAGCACCTCGTCGTCGAAGTAGTCGGTGATCTTCTTGTTCGCCAGCTCGTCCTCGGTGGCCAGATACAGCTTGAGGATCTCCATGACGGCCTTGTCGGACAGGCCGAACTTGCGGTCGGTGTGCGCGTCCTGGCCGCGCCCCTTCGTCGCGCGGCACTTCGAGAAGTTCGGATCCTCCTTGTTGAGCCAGTAATAGTAGTCGAGCATCGAGACGTCCTCGTCCTCGATGCTCGGCACGTCGCGGTAGACGTCCCACATGACCTCGAAGTGGTTGTCCATCTCGCGGCCGCCGCGCATCACATAGCCTTCGCCCTTGATGAACGCACCGTCGAGCGCGCCGCCCGGCAGCACGTCCTTGTCGAAGACGTGGATGTTCTTGCCCGGCATCTGCGCGTCGCGCACGAGATAGAACGCGGACGTCAGCGCCGCCAGTCCGGTGCCGATGATGTAGGCGCTCTTGTGCTCGACGCCCTCGGGCTTCCTTGGATGGGCGAACGCCTCGAAATTGCCTGCCGAATAGTACATGGTTCCTCCTTCGCGCGGTTCGTTCCACGACGGTTGCTGATTCACGCGTCATCTTGCCGACGCTCCGTCTCCTATTGTCCGTCTATTCCCTCTCGCCGTGTGGAATCTATGCTGTTAGCAAGGTTGCCGGCCTTTTCTCGCCAAAGTGCAGCATGCACGACCGCACTCGCGCGCCGCTCCCCCTCATCCTTCACCCCTCTTCTTCCTCCTCTCTTCACCTCCCTTCCCTCCTGCCCATCTTCGCACAACTCGGTATTTCGTCCGTATTCTTGAGTTGTGCTTTTTCGATTCACGCACAACTCAAGAGAACATGCAGATTCCTCGAGTTGTGCGAACAAAACCAGCGGATGCTCAATCAACAAGCACGCACAACTCGAGAATACGGTCGAAATATCGAGTTGTGCACGACCACACATCCGCGCACGGGAGGCTGCGGGTAGGCTGGATACAGTCAATCAACCGGTCGAGGAGTCAGCAATGGAATTCAGGAACATCATCGCGCGCACGGATGCGGGATTCGCATATTTCGAGCGACTCGCGAGCGCCACGCAGGCGGATGCGGACGTGTGGGCGCGCGCAGTCGGCGGCGCGTCGGTGTTCCTCACCGACGATCTGCTCAACCTCGGTGTGGACGTGCGCGATGTGCTCACGGTCGTGTCCAACGAACCGCTGCGCATCTCAATCGAAGGCCAGCCGATGCAGAACGCCGCCGACCCGCTCCACGCCGACGCGGAACAGCTGTATGCGCAGACGTTCCGACGTTGGCATCAGAGCGCCTCACTCGCGCACACGATGGAGCGCGTGTGGTACGCTGCACGCACGCCGGCGGACATGGATGCATTGCCGAGCGCTGATGCGCTCCGTCTGCTCACTTGGCAGCTGCGCGATGCGCACGACGAGCTCGACTGGCTCGCGCGCGAAGTCGGCGAGGAGACCGCCGCGCGCATCCGCGAGTCGGTCACCGGACCGCAGCCGCCGCGCACGCCGTACACGAAGCAGCCGATGCCACGGTTCAAGCCGTGGGAGATGCGCAAGCCATGGCTGATCTACGAGGAGATCGCCGAACTGCAGAACCGCGACGTGCAGGATGTGCGCACCGCCGTCGAACACCGCGTGAGCGACGGCATGACGCTCGAGGAGTCGCTCGTCACCGAGTACGGCGCGCACCCGACCGCCGGCGTGCTCGTCGGAATCGATCTGGAGACGACGGGACTCTCGCCGGCGTCCGACTACATCGTGGACGCCGGCTGGGAGCGGTTCGACATGACCGGCGGCCGCGGATTCGACGCACACCGCGAGCAGTACGGCGTGAGTATAGAGCGCGCGGCTCTCGGACTGCGTGAGGCCACCGTCGAACTCAACGGCATCACCGCGGAGTCGCTCGCCGGACTCGTGCCGTTCCAGGAGGACCTCGCTGCGCAGCGCGAGGTGATGGACGCGCTTTCCGGCGCGGTCATGGTGGCGCACAGCGCGAATTTCGAGAAGAAGTTCCTCACCGGCAACTGCGCGGGGTTCGCGGAGGCAGTGCGCGCGGGAGACATCCGGATTCTCGACTCGCGCAAGGTGGGCGTGCACAGCGACGACTACCGGTTCCGCGGATTCCGGCTCGACGACTACGCGCGCAGATACGGCGCGCTGGGTGATGACCGCGAGCGCGCGGTGGCCGGCGCGGACGGAGAGCCGCTCACGCTCGACCAGGGCGAGAGCGAGCGGCACCTCGGACTGGAGGACGCGCACATCATGATGCGCGCGATGTTCAACCAGCAGAAGGCTCTTCATGACCGGTATCTCGCCGGCGAGCCGGTCATGAAGGACGACGTGAGCGAGGAGTGACTACTTCGTCTTCGTTGACGTCTTCGTTGACTTGGGCGGCCGCACTGATCCGCGCTTGATTGTGAGCGGCAGTTCCTTGAGGTCGTCGTACGCGAGCGTCATCGCCGCGGTGACTCTGTCTTTGTCGAGTCCGCGTTCGCTGATGACCTCGTCGAGCGCACCCGCGTAGTCCCGCTTGAATCGGTCGTTGATTGACTTCCAGTCGACGTCCCTGAACTGTTCAGAGAGCGAGCCGTCGAGCGGAAGCCGACCCCGCAGCATGAGCACGGCGATGATCGGGTAGCCGGCGTAACCCTGCCAGTAGGTGGCGTTGTCGTTGGACGTGTACGTGTCGCCGTCGAACGTGACGGTGTACGTCTTCGCCTCGTTGGAGGACTCGACGAGCGCGCGGCCAGCGTCGGGCTCGAGCCGGACATGGCCGTCCGCGATGGCCGTCCACGCTTCGGGAATCTTCTCGATCGGTGGCAGTTTGGTCATGGTCGTCACCGCTCACTTGACCATGCGGAAGCCGCCGTCGAAGCCGATCTGCTTCGCGAACATCATGCGCAGCTGCAGGCGCCCGAGCGCCTCCATGTCGCGCGCCTCAGCGATGTCACCGGCGTCGATGACCTCGAGCGGGCTGCCGTCGAGCGCCTTGGCGAGCGACTTCTTGGCGGCGTCGCTGTCACCGGCCATGAGCACCTGCGCGGGCTTGCCGTCGGCCATCGTGCCCGCGTTCAGGCTGACCGCGGTCGTCGTGTTGAACGCCTTGATGATGTCCGCGTCCGGAATCCTCATCTTGAGCTGGAGTGACGCAGACATGTCCGCGGGAAGGAGCAGCTTGAAGGTCTCGAAGTCGATCGGGTTGGTCGCGTCGACGATGATCCGCGAGTTCAGCTGGTCGCGGTAGCGGTCGGTGATGTCGTCGAACGCCTGGTACGGGACGCCGAGCACGACGATGTCGCCAAGCGTTACACCTTCTCGTGGGTGATGTACTGCACGGTGTTGCCGGCGAGCTCGAAGTTCTTGCCGACTGCGGTGGCGAGATTGCCGTGGCCGAAGATCGTGATGTTCATGGGCGCCTCCTTGGGTGCGCTGTGCGCTGATGTTCTGGCTGACTGAGGCACAATATAGGTCATGTGCGCGGGAGTGGGTGGCGGAATGCTCTGTGGGCTGCAAGGAATGAATCGTAGTATGGCATGTTCTGGCGGCTGATTGATCGGCAGATGTCGCGCACAACGGCGAATTACGGGCGTATTTCGCCGTTGTGCATTCTGCAGTCCTCGGAGGGGCGTCAATCTGCGCTGTTTTTGCGCGGTTCTGATTTATTTTGTTTGATTCTAATTCTATTTCTGACTGACATGTTCGCATTTGTGTGATATTCTCAATCCATCTCGGAAGCCCGCGCGCACAACGGCGAAATACGCTCGTATTTCGCCGTTGTGCGTGATCCTCGTCATGCGCAGGATGTCGACTCGGCGCCGGAATCAGCAATGGGCGTTATCCTCGCGAATCGCAATATGACACGTCGTCTCGAACGCAACAGCCCCGATGACACGGCGCCACATGCAAAATTAGAAAATTGCACTAATATGTATGGTTAACCGACAACACAAAGGAGTAGGGAAATGACTACAGCTGAAGTTACAACCGGCATGGATACGCTCGAAGACCGCTATCGCAAGCTTCGCTTGGCACTTGTGGTGTTCAAGGAATATGCCCATCTGGAAGCACAAAGGAAGGCACACGGCGAGAGCCTCGCACCGCAGCAGAACTACTCCGACAGCCACGGCGAGCGTTTCGAAAACACCGCTTTCATCGAAGCCGTCAAGGAGAATTGCGGCATCGATCTTCAACTGGGGTGGGAGCAACTCACCCCTGACGTCACACTCAACATGCACTTCGTGGGGCAGTTCACCGCGATCAACACCACCCGAAGCACCTACATCAACGTCAATGCCACATGGATCAACATCCTTGCCAGTTTCAATGATGACAAGACGGAAGTCACCGGATTCCAGGCATGTGCCGCACCCAAAGAAGATGCCGACAACTATGCGGACTACGTCTCAACCATCAAGCTTTATCCCCTCAACGATAAAGATTACGCATCAATCAAGGATCTTGGAATCGACAAGGACGAACTGGATAATCCAGACACTATGCCTGCACTGCAAAACCTTTACCATCGCCTGATCGATATCTACAACTTTTTTCAAGCGGGAGAGCAGCATGACGGTCTCAATTAAAGAGAACATCGAGAAAGCTGACCTCAACCACACTAATCTCATCTTCCACGGAGCGCCCGGCACCGGCAAGACTTTTGGCGTGCTCAAGGCTGTCACGGAACTCATCGACGGCAAGGAATATGGTGCTGACTTCACTCAGGAAATGATGGTCGAACGACTACGAGCGGCACAATCAGATGATCGTTCTCGCTTCCGCTTCGTGCAGTTCCATCCGAGCTATGACTACACGGACTTCGTGGAAGGGCTTCGTCCAAATCCGAAAGGCAACGGCTTCTCTCTGCAGGCAGGAACCTTTATGGAGTTCTGTGCGAATGCACGCAATGATCAGAATAATCGTTACTACTTCATCATCGACGAAATCAACCGCGGCGATGTCTCGAACATCTTCGGCGAGCTGTTCTTCCTTCTGGATGGCGGATACCGGGAAGTTGGCATCGACACGCAGTACGCCAATATGCATCAAGTCGAGTTGGCGGATGGAGAGACCTTCGCCCAGCGCTATCTTGATGGTGGAAAGTTCACCATTCCGGAGAACGTAACGATTATCGGCACGATGAACGATATCGATCGAAGCGTCGACTCATTCGACTTCGCTATGCGCCGTCGCTTCAACTTCATCAACATCAGTGCTGAAAACAGCCGTGAGATGCGTGAGGATTTCGACATCACGACGAACAGCTACCAGAAAATGGCAAAGCTCATGGATGCCATCAACAAGGAGATTCGTGAGACCGATGGTCTCGGTGAATCCTATGAACTCGGTGCATCCTACTTCCAGGATCTCGCCAAAGCAGCTAACAATGACCCTGAAGAATATAACAAGGCAAAAGCCGAGACATGGGAAAACCGCGTTAAACCGCTGCTCACCGAGTACCTTCGCGGTTCGACCGATGATAACGCTCTTGGTAGATTCAGTGATATCTGGTACAAGTCCGGGATTTCTGAATCGGATGATCAGGAATAGGCATGATGACTCAGCCAAACGAGTGGGAACCCTGGATTTCCCATAGTGGTGATCTCTCCTATCTCGCTGCGGACAACTCTGTTCTGGATCTCTCTTCAAAAGAAGAGAGATCCAGAACAGATATCTCAAACGGGGTCATCTCCCTCGAGGAAGCATTCAGGCAGGGCCCAATCACATCTGCGGATGCGCAAGATGAACCTGTTGAATCCCCACAAGAGAGCACAGCGGCTCCGGGACTTACCCAATCGCAGATTGATTTCGTCCAGCACCAGCTCATCGACACCAAGGTGCGGGAGAACAGGCATTGGTTCTACTTCAGCGATGAGAAGCATAACGCCGATCTCAGAGACAAGTACGTTCTGGGTTACGGCCCGTGGGTCAACAGTCCGAAGCTGCATCTTTATACGCAGAACATCGCGGGACTAATCCGAAATAACGACGGCACCTTCCAGATGTCCATCTCCTCGCGTTTCTCACGTGATGAGAACGGCCGGCCGGTTCACATCGGCAAGGACTGGTTCTTCAACTACATGATGGAGCGCGTGCTGCACTTCAATCTGCTCAATCTCGATTTCGACGCGAATCCGAAATCGGCATGGACGATGCTGCTGCGACTCATGTTCCCGTCATTCCTCAAGAACGCCGTCTCGAAGGGCATCTTCCGCCAGTACGTCCGCCGATACTATAACGATCCAAGACCGCGCGGAAGAATCGATGTGGCACGTCATATCCGCAAGAACACGCCGTTTCTCGGATCGGTCGCTTATAGCACACGCGAATTCGACGCCGACAATCCGGTGACGGAGCTCATCCGGCACACCATCGAATTCCTTGATTCTCAGGATTCCGACACTCGCAGGATTCTGCATCAGGATCAGAAGACACGAAAGGCTGTGGAGCAGATCCGTCAGGCGACGCCGCATTATGAGTCGGACGAGCGGCAAAAAATCATCAGCGAGAACATACGCAAGCCGGTACTCCACCCGTTTTATCAGGATTACCGCACGCTGCAGCGACTGTGCATCGAAATCCTGACGAATCGCGGCGTTGAGTTCACGGAATCATCGAGCGAGTACACACCGAACGGCATTCTCTTCAACTGCTCGTGGATGTGGGAGTCCTACCTCAACGTGCTGCTGCACGATCATCTGCCGCAGATAATTGCAGTCGAGCACCCGGACAATGCAAGCAGCGAGCATGGGTACCACACTTATGTTGGAGAGGGCGGGAAGAAAACCATGTACCCGGATTTCCTTCTCGACTATCGCAATGGGACAGACAATATTGTTGTTGCGGATGCCAAGTACAAGATGAGCGACACACCGGAACGCGATGATCGACTGCAGCTGCTTGCCTATATGCTTCGCTTCGACGCCAATCTCGCCTTCCAGCTTAACCCGATCTCCGATTTGAAAGTGGCCGAAGCATACTCGGATAGGCAGCTGGATGTGCTTACCGGCTGTGATCTTCTACACGGCGGATCAGCGAAACGACCGGAGGATGCACCCAAGCGTGTCGCCGTGTATCGACTCAATGTCGGGCAGGCGGGGATCGAATCATACGATGACTACCGTGAGAGGATGCAGACTCGCGAGCAACAGTATGTTGAGGCGATGGTGAGGGAAATCGAGAGGGTCTCATCACCCGACAGCGCCCGATAGCATCTTGACCATCGTGTACATGGGCAGCGGAGTTGACTGCTCCGACGGCTCATGACCAGACGGTGGGAGCCGTCATACGCCGTCGGTCCCATCCGTATCATGGACGTTGCGGTATCCCTGCCCTTCATCTCGGAGACCGATTGATCCACTGCATGGGTCGAATCGTACCGGGAGAGGATGAAGGAATCCGGAGCCGCCCATGGCATGGGCGGCTCCGTACCCAAATCAGATGCCGAGCACACGGAATCATCCAGAACATGGACGAAACCGCGTTCGGAAAAGTCACAGCGATACGGCTTTATCCCTGATATGGGCGGAAACGTACCTATAGATAAGCGCATGCAACCTAGCCCGCCCAAGACACGGATGGAAGCGTGCTCGGAGAAGGTCCACGGATACACAATCACCCGAACTGCGGATGATTTCGTGCCTGAGGCAGGCATCAGGAATACCAAACTGCCCGGGACGCGGATGAGAAAGTACCCGGAGCGAGGGCAGCGATACGGCCCCATCCTTGGTACGGGCGGAAACGTGCCCGCGAACCCTCGTACGTCAACGAATCCACCCTGGATCCGGATGAGAACGGGCCCGTAGAGAAGGCACGCAGACGTATCCGCCCCAACCATGGATAACTCCGTACCCGAAATCTGCGCCGACGGAACCGAAGCCCTAGCCCAACGGGAATCAAAGGAAAACAAAGGAAACAGACAGTAAAAAGTCGCCCCGAAACGAAACGTATCGGGGCGACTCAATCGCCGAATCAGAGAATCAGCGGAAAGTCAGCGAGCAGTCAAAGACTCACTTCTGGCCCTGGGCCGCGACAGCGGCAGCACCGGCGGCAGCGGCCTCGGGATCGAGGTACTCGCCACCCTTCTTGATCGGCTTGAAGTTCTCATCGAGCTCATAGACGAGCGGGATCGCGGTCGGGATGTTGACCTTGGCGATCTCCTCTTCGGTCAGACCGTCGAGCATCTTGACAATCGCGCGCAGCGAGTTGCCGTGGGCGGCGATCAGGACGGTCTTGCCGCTCTTGAGCTCCGGGATGATCTCGGCATCCCAGTACGGCTCGACGCGGGCCACGACGTCGGCGAGGCACTCGGCTTCCGGAACCGGATCGCCGGCGTAGCGCGGATCGTTGTTCTGCGCGTACTTGTCGTTCGGATCGATCTCGGGCGGCGGGGTGCCGTAGGAGCGGCGCCACAGCATGAACTTCTCGTCGCCGTACTCCTCGCGGATCTCGGTCTTGTTCTTGCCCTGCAGCGCGCCGTAGTGGCGCTCGTTGAGACGCCAGTCACGCTTGACCGGAATCCACAGACGATCGGCCTCGTCGAGCGCGATGTTCGCCGTGTTGATTGCGCGGCGCAGCAGCGACGTGAAGACGATGTCCGGCAGGACACCCTTTTCCTTCATGAGCTCGCCGCCGTGCTTGGCTTCCTCGCGACCCTTTTCGGTCAGCGGGACGTCAACCCAGCCGGTGAACTGATTTGTCTTGTTCCATTCGCTCTGACCATGTCGGAGCAGTACCAGTTTGTATGTCATACGCTTCAGTCTAGCGTTGCGTGCTGCCAAATCGGCGCGTCGAACAGCCACACGTTTCACATGACGTTTCACGCACGCCGCGACGTTCGGATCATCAATCAGATCATCAATGCGAATCCGTTGAACGTCAGCGCCGTCGCGAGCGCGAGCAGCCCGAGCGAGCGCATCGCGCGCATATAGTTGCGCTTGGCGATGTCGAGCGCGGCGAACCATCCAGTGAGCAGCGCGCACACGGCGCCGAGGATGCCGAGGAACGCGGTGAGTACGGACAGATGCGCGAGCCGCTCCCCCTGTACGCTCGTCGCCGCCCACGCGACGGCCGCGCCGAGCGAGACGATCGCGATGAGCGCGATCGTGCACACGGTGCCCCAAGTGCGGCCCATGCGCACGGCCCACGTGCGCTTGCCGGCCGCGCGATCGGTGTCGATGTCGCGCAGATTGTTGACGCACAGCACGGCGACGGCGACGACGCCGATGGCGGCCGCGCCGACCCATGCGGCCGCGTCGAGTGCGCCGGCGATCGCGTAGGTCGTGCCGAGCGTGGCCACGAGTCCAAAGAAGACGAACACGGCGACCTCGCCGAATCCCATATATCCATAAGGACGACGGCCGCCGACGTAATACCAGCCGGCGGCAAGGCATAGCGCCCCGACGACGATGAGCCACCAGTATCCGGTGATGACGACGACGGCGAGCCCGCATGTACAGGCGAGCGCCGCGTTGACGACGGCCGCCGCGAGCACGTGCCGCGGGGGCACGCCGGATACGACGAGGCGTGCGGGCGGCACCTCCATGCGGTCGGCCGGCGTGTCGAGATCGTCATCGAGCCGCGCGGCGATCGCACCGGCCGCGCGGTGCGCGTCGGTGCCGCGGATGCCGTCGGAGTAGTCGTTGACGAAATTCGCGGCGATCTGCAGCAGCATCGCGACGAGCAGACACAGCACGGCGACGGCGGCGATGCGCGCGGTGTCCGGCACGCACGACGCGCCGCCGGTGAGGACCGTGCATCGCGACGACGCGGCCGCGCGCTCGCGCACGATGCCGACGCCTGCGGCGGTGCCGATCCACACAGGGGCGACGCTCAGCGCGAGCGTGCGCACGCGCATGCCGCTGATGTACTGGTCAATGGTCACTGTGTCCTGCCTTTCCACATCCGCCATGAGTCGTCGGCGTTCCACACTACGCGCGTCGCGGCGTTTGGCAAACGTCGGCACGCCGATGAGCCACGAAGACCTCCACATTCCGTGGAGGTCTTCGTGGCTCATCGATATCGATATGACCGCCGCGGCGCAGCGGTCGTTCATCATCGATTCAGCTGTGCATATGCAGCATATTCAGCTGTGCAGCACGCTCAGGCGTTGGCGCCCGGCATCGTCGGCGGCATCGTCGGCGCGGACGGCGCCGTAGGGGCGGCCGGGGCCGTCGGGAACTGGCCGGTCGGCACTGCCGCAGCGGCGGGCGCGGCCGGAGCCTGCGGCTGGTTCGGCACACCGAACTGCCAGTTGCTGTTGTCGGTCGTGCCGACCGGCTGCGTCGGCGGGACACCGGACTGCCAGCCGTTGTTCACATAGGCGTTCGTCGGTGCCGGATAGGAGGTCGGGATCGGCGCGGTCGGGCGGGCGGTGCCGTTGGTCAGCTTTGTCTGCTGCGATTCGAGCCACATCGCGATGATCGTGCCGGCGAGCATGAAGATGACGGCGAAGAGCATCAGATAGAAGCCGATGTGGTAGTTCGCATAGCCATGCGTGTTGAACGAGCCCCAGGCGATCTGGTCGATGAAGAGCACGGTATAGACGATCGCGAGCGTCAGAGGAACGGCTTTGTTGTCGATGAACGCGAGTCCGGCGATCGTGACGGTGAGCACGAGGAACTGCCAGCCGAAGAAGACATAAGGCGAGCCCGAGGCGATGAGCGCCAGCGTCTCGCGTGAATACCCCTTCGAGGAGAAGAACGGCACGAACACGGCGATGACGCCGAGCAGCGCGCCGAAGAACGTGATGAAGTCGGCGTAGATGATGTGCAGCTTGCCGAGCTGGATGCGCGTGGCCAACGTGGTCTTGATGTCGGCGTTCTGCTGGCGCGGCGCGCTCTGCGGCGGCATGTACGGGGCGTTCTGCGCGTACTGCGGCTGCGGTGCGCCGAAGGGAGCCTGCGGCGCTGGACGCTGTGCCGCCGGCGCGCCCTGCGGGGGCATCGGTGCGCCCGGCTGCTGCTGATTCGGGTCCATGATTCCTCTTTCTTCCTGTCGATTGACGATTACGATGTTCACTCTACATGCCGCGCCTCATTTTTCGCTGACCGCACCATCCCGCGGTCACCTCCCCCGCAACGAAAAACCGGCCCCGAAGGACCGGTTTCATATCATCGTCGTTTCATCGTCGTATCGATGTCACTGCTGCTGCGGCGACTGCGACGTCGGCGCCTGCGGATTCGGCACGTCGCCGTAGGCCGTCTGCTGTTCGACGACGACGTCATCGGCGCCGGTCGGCGAGGAGGGATCGGGCACCTGATAGACGTCGGTCTGCGACACTTCGGTGACCGAAGCCGCCGGCGGAACGGGCGCGGCATACGGCGGCAGCGACGCATCGGCCGCCGACGCGGCCGGAGTCGGCACAGTCGACGCCGCAGCAGCCGGTGCCGCATACGACGGCGCGGGCGCCGCAGGGGCGACCGGCGCCTGCGGCGCAGCGGGAGCGGGCGGCGTGCCCATCGGATACGGCGCCACCGGCGCGGCCGGAGCGGCGCCCGGCGTCGACGCGGCCTGCGTCTTCTTGAGCTGCATCATGTTGTAGAACTCGATGCCCGTCGCGATGAGGATGACGAACACGGTGACGGCCCACAGCCAGTACCCCGCGCCGTAGCTCACCTTGACCTGCACGAGGTCGGAATACGACGACGCCTCGCCGGCGACATGCCCGGTGTTGACCGTCTCGAACAGCCACAGCAGGAAATTCAGCACGGCCACGACGAACGCCGCGAGCGCCTGACGGATGACGGCGAGCACGGCCACGGCGATAGCGAGGATGAGGACGATCCAACCGTCGCCCTGAATGAGGCTGACCGTCTGCGAGAATAAGCCGCCGACCGAGACGGTCACGCACGGCAGGAACATCGCGATGATGGCGAGGACGGCGGCGACGACCGTCGTGACGGCGGCGACCGAAACACCGAGATTGCCGACCTTGACCTTCGGATCGCTCAGTTCGCGCAGTGTACGCTGCATGTCGGGCGCAGGCTGCGGCGCCGACGGCATCGGCGGCACCTGCGGCTGTTCGTTGAAACTCATGATCTTTCCTCTTTCTCTTGTCAAAAAGACGCATGCTCCCACCGGCGAACGCCGCCGGCACAAGTGCGACCACCGTATCAGGAAACGCGCGCGAGGCGCAAAACAGACATCGCCGATTCTGGACATCCCCGATTAGCCGCCCCCGCATACGACGGCGCGTCTCGCACGGCCGG
The DNA here is from genome assembly GCF_002860345.1 of Bifidobacterium anseris. GTDB lineage: Bacteria > Actinomycetota > Actinomycetes > Actinomycetales > Bifidobacteriaceae > Bifidobacterium > Bifidobacterium anseris. The sequence goes on along the minus strand of NZ_NMYC01000005.1, from coordinate 641,552 downwards.
TATGCGGATGCACCCGGACGCGCGAGACGCGCCGAAGAGGAATCGAGGCTCAGCTGTTGAGCGGCTTGACGAGCGGGAACGTGATCGTCTCGCGGATCGTGGCTCCGGTGAGCGCGATGAGCAGACGGTCGATGCCCATGCCCATGCCGCCGGCCGGCGGCATGCCGACGCCGAGCGCCTCAAGGAAGTCCTCGTCGATGTCGCAGGCCTCCTCGTCGCCGGCGAGCGCGTCCTTGGCCTGCGCGACGAAGCGTTCGCGCTGCACGATCGGGTCGTTGAGCTCGGAGTATCCGGTCGCCAGTTCGAAGCCGCGCACGTAGAGGTCCCATTTCTCGACGACGCCCGGCTTGGAACGGTGCGCCTTGACGAGCGGCGACGTCTCGACCGGGAAGTCGCGCACGAAGGTCGGTTCGTAGAGCTTGTCCTCGTAGAAGTGCTCCCACAGGTGTTCGACGAGCTTGCCGTGGTTCTCGACCTCGTCGCGTTCGACGCCGAGCTTGTCGGCGATCGCGCCGAGTTCGGCGACGCTCGTCTCCGGCGTGATCTCTTGGCCGAGTGCTTCGGAGAGCGAGTCGTACATGCTCATCTGCTTCCATTCGCCGCCGAAGTCGTATTCGGTGCCGTCGAGCAGCGTGACCTTCGTCGAGCCGAAGACGTCGATCGCGGTCTTCTGCACGAGCTCCTTGACGAGCTTGGCGATCGTGTCGTAGTTGCCGTAGGCCTCGTACGCCTCGACCATCGTGAACTCCGGCGCGTGCGTCGCGTCGACGCCTTCGTTGCGGAAGTCGCGGTTGATCTCGAAGACGCGGTCAATGCCGCCGACGAGGCAGCGCTTGAGGAAGAGCTCCGGCGCGATGCGCAGATAGAGGTCGAGGTCGAAGGCGTTCATGTGCGTCGTGAACGGGCGCGCCGCCGCGCCGCCGTGGATCGTCTGGAGCATCGGCGTCTCGACTTCGAGGAAGTCGTGCTCCTCGAAGGTGTGGCGCAGCGAGGAGACGGCCTTCGAACGGTTGCGCACCATGTTGCGGATTTTCTCGTCGGCGATCATGCCGATGTACGGCTTGCGCGTGCGTGTGTCCTCGTTGAGCTCCTTGTGCAGCGTCGGCAGCGGCTGCAAAGCCTTCGCGGCGATCGCCCATTCGTCGGCGAAGATCGACAGTTCGCCGGTCTTCGACGCGATGACGCGGCCCTTGACGAACAGATGGTCGCCGAGGTCGACGAGCTGCTTAAAGAGCTTGAGCGAATCGGCGCCGATCTGCTTCTTCGAAAGCATCGCCTGGATCGTCGTGCCGTCACCTGCCGCGAGCTGCACGAAGCACAAGCCGCCGGCGTTGCGGATGAACAGGACGCGGCCGGCGATGCCGACGACGTCGTCGGTCTCCTCGCCCGCCTCGAGCTTGCCGTCCCACTTGGCGCGCACCGCGTCGATCGTGCTCGTCACATCAAGCGAGACCGGATACGGGTTGAGGCCGTCCTTGAGCATCATCGCACGCTTGGCGACGCGTATCTGCACCTGTTCGGGGTGCGCGAGCGGCCCGAATTCCTTGTTCGACGGGTCGATGGCCTCGTCAAGCGTCGCGCCCTCGTCGATGCGGCGCGCGATCGCCTCATCCTGCTGGAGCAGCAGTTCGGCGCGTTCGACGGTGCTCATCGACGGCGCCGCGACCTCCTCGTCCTCGACGATGACGGTCTCGTCGGCCTGCGTCCCGGCAAGCGCTTCCTGTTCGTTATGCGTGTTCTGTTCGGTCATGTCCTCGTGTTCGTCCTTTTCGCGCGCATATGCGCACACATATGCGTCCTATGGATATGGGCTCGGTATAGCGCACCAGTGTAACCACCCGCCACTACACGCGTCGAGGCCTCTCCTCCTACCGCGCAACGGTCGCGACACGCCGAAGTTGCAATTCCTTCACAGATGCGTAAACTATCACCTGTTGCCGAAAAGCAACATCGGGCTGTGGCGCAGCTTGGTAGCGCGCTTCGTTCGGGACGAAGAGGCCGCGAGTTCAAATCTCGCCAGCCCGACCACTTCACAAGCCTCACCTTCGGGTGAGGCTTTTCGCGTATCTGCCCCAGTTCGCGGCTTCGTCCGGCCCCGCCGGCTCCGCCCCGCTCCCCTCCTCTGCGTCCCGTTCCATCACCCCCGTCCACGATTCGCCCCACAACCAGCCTGATTTCCGGGCCGACCCGTCGACCAGCTCGACAACTCGCCCCGAAGCGGGTCATCCCGTCGGCCGTGTCGACGAACCAACCCACAAACGGCCCACTTTCCGGGTCGACCCCTCGACCACGTCGACAAACCAACCCGGAGCGGGCCACTCCCTCGACCGTGTCGACAATCCGCCCCACAACCGGCCTAGTTTCCGGGTTGGTTCGTCGACTGCCCCGACGAACCGGCCCGCAGCGCAGACGCCGCCCTACCGCATCGAGGCGCGCTGCTCCTGCGCGGCGGCGCGCTGCGCGTCCTCGGGCTTTTCGTCGGGATGCACGTCCTTGCGCAGCTGCACGAAATCCTTGAAGCTGAGCTTCTTCGCCGGCTCCGGCACGAAGTAGCGGTCGTAGGAGATGAAGCAGCGCTTGTAGATCAGCGCGATGATGATCGAATCCGCGACGAGCGTCAGCGCCGCGACGGCCGCGAGGATGACGAACTGGTATTTCGCCGCGCTCACCGGGCTTTTGCCGGCGATGATCTGGCCGGACATCATGCCCGGAATCGTCACGATGCCGCTCGACGCGAGCATCGCGACCGATGGCAGCAGGCCGAGGCGGATCGACGAGATCATCGACGGTTTCGCCGCTTCCCATTTCGTGGCGCCGAGCGCGAGCATCGTGTTCACCTCCGCGTATCGTTCGCGCATCGATTCGAAGAAGCGGCTCAGGCCAAGCGCGAGCGCGCTGACGGTGTTGCCCAGCAGCATGCCAGTGAGTGGGATGATGAGCTGCGGCGCATACCACGGCTTAGGCCGCACGATGAGTTCCGCGACGATCGCGAGCATGAGCAGCATCGTCACGACGAGCGACAGCAGCACGATGACGACAAGTCCCTTCGGCGCGCCCGTCGCGCGTCCCATCGTGATCTGCACGGCCGCGAGCAGCATGAGCGCGACGAGTCCGATGACGAGCCACACATTGTTCTGCCTGATCACGTATTCAAGGATGAAGCCCATCGCGAGCAGCTGCACGAGCGAACGCGCCGTCGCCCAGATCAGCGATTTGGCGACGCCCGTCTTCATCAGCGCCGAAATGCCGGCGGCGACGATCACCATGACGACGGCCGCGACGAGTCCCCATATGTCAATGTCGAAATACGATTCCATCAGTTCACTCCCCGTTTCCATCCGTCGCGTTTCCGTCCGCCGAAGCGCCGTTGGCAGCAGAAGCCGCCCCGACGACGTCCGCCCGCTGCGCTGCGGCGACCTGCGCGGCCGTCGGCAGCGGCACTTCACGCAGCACGCCGTCCTTGAGCACCATCATGCGCGTCGCGCGGCCGTCCGGCGCGCGGTGCCGGATGCGTACGACGGCCGTGCCCTCCTGCGCTGCGAGCTTGAGCAGATCGGCGACTTTGTCCGCGTTCTCCTCGTCGAGTCCGGCGTCGACTTCGTCGGCGAGCAGCACGCGCGGTTTCGTCAGCAGCGTGCGCGCGAGGCTGACGCGCGCCGCCTGACCGCCGGACAGGTCGCGCGGCGGCCTATCGAGATCGATGTCCTGGCAGCCCATGCGGTCGAGCGTCGCACGGATATGCGCGTCGGAGAGCATGTCCTTCGGCTCGTTCGCGCGTTCGCTCTGCCTGATTTTGAACGTCCACGGCAGCCGGATCGCGTCGGCGACCGTTTCTCCGATGAGCGTCGACGTCTGCGGCAGATAGGCGACGTTGATGCGCCACTGCTGCGGCGTGAACGCGTCCGAATTCTTGCCGTCGAGCGCGAATGTGCCGCTCGTGTGCACGTTGAGCCGCGCGAAGGCGGTGAGCAGCGTCGATTTTCCCGATCCCGACGGCCCGGTCAGGTCGACGACCTCGCCGCCGTCGACGTGGAACGACAATCCCTGAAACACCGTGGTTTCGCCGCCGCCGTGCCTGGGCATGACCGCCGTCACGTCATGCGCCGTGAACAGATGCCCCGCCGCCGTTTGTGCACCTGTGGATGCGTGCGATGCATTTCCTGTCTCGCTCACGACCTCACCTTCCATCGTTCGTTCGCTGATTGTTGTCCGTCCGCTGATTATTGCCACTGTAGCGCGCAACGCCGCCCTCCGCTGTTTTCCGCGCATGGCGCGGTGACGGCGAGGGGCGGCGTTGGTGTGAGTCCGCCGCGGCGATGGGTAATGGGTAACTGGAAAAGCGAAGTGCCGCGGCGCCGTGTGTCGAGCGATGGGTCCCGATAGTCTCCTTTCGTCGGATGGTTTCGTGAGGGTTACGGATATGGTCGGCTCAGCGGTCGGTGCGGCGTTCGTCACGACGACGGCCGCGCACATGGGCGATGAGGCCCCAGACGATCGCGACGACGCTGAGCAGCACGCCGAGCCCCATGAGCGTCCAGTTGACGATGCCACGCCAGTCGATGTAGTCGAGCAGACCGCTGTTCATCGTCGCCCCGACGAGGATCGTCAGCGCACCGAAGATCGTGACGACGACGCCGAACGCGATTGTGCCGGCGCTCGCGCCGCTCGGACGCACGATCTTGGGTTCCTCGGCCGGCTGCGGCGCGCTGTACATCGGCACTGCGGACGGTGGCGTCGGCTCCGACGGTGGCGTCGCGGCAGCCGTTGTATCAGCGGCGCTTGTCGTTGCCTCAGCGGCGTCCTCGTCGACGACGGTCACGTCCAGCGTTTCCGTACCGAAGGTCGTCGTATCAAGAACCGTATCGTCAAGCGTCGCTGTATCGAGCGTCGCAGTATCGTCGTCCGTCGCAGTGATCGCGGGCGCAGCATCCGACGACCACGACCATCCGGCCGACTGCACGGTCGTCAGCGGCTGCGTCTTGTCGTCGGCGTCCTGCTGCGGCATGACGCACGTCGGTGCAAGATCGTCGCCGCCCGTCTGTTCGATGACGACGGTCGTCGCGTCGTCAATCCTCGACTGCGCCGGCATTTCGCGCGTGTCGCCGTCGTCGGGCGTCGGCGCGGCGGCCGCGTCGACGTCGAAGTCGGCGAAGCGTTCGCTCAGCGGCATGTCCATCTCCGTCGTGACGTCCTCCGTCGTGACATCGCCCGCCGCGTCCTGCTGTGCGATGACCTCGGTGTCGTCATCATGCGTGTTGTGGTCTGTGTTGTTCATGATCCGTTTCCTGTCCGCTCACCACTGCGAGGCGTAGCGTACGGTGACGCCGCCCGAGATGAGCACGTTCGGTTCGATGATGAGTTCGGCTTCCTTCGGCGCCTTGTCCGCGCTCGCCGCGCACGGCCAGTAGCGGTCGGATTCGATGAGTTCTTTCATCTGCCCGTTCGCGTCCGCGGCGAGGTCGACCTTGCCGTCCTGCACGCTGACGCCGGTGCACAGGTCGGCCATCTTGCGTGATGTGAAGTACATGTCGTCGGTGTCGACCCAGGTCGTCGTGTCATCGCCGTCGCTCTCGTCGATGTCCTCATCCCTGTCGTCGGGATCGCCGACTTCGACCTCGATGCCGGGCATCCTCACATGGGTGTAGCCGACGATGTCGTCGTTGTCCCAGCCGACGATGTCGAACCGTCCGAGGGCGCTGCCGTTCGAGGAGAACGTGTACGGGCCGCCGACCGCATCGGTCGGGTATGCGCCCAGGATCTTCCACGAACATCCGTCGGGGATCGTCACGACGACGCGCGCGTTCGTCACCGTCATCGGGATGCGGCCCGTCGGGCACGTGCTCGTCCCGGGACGCCCATTGTTGAGCCATACCGTGTGCTTCTTCGTATTGGACAGGTTGACGCTCAGCTGGTTGTAGCGGTAGCTGTTGCCGGTGACGGCGATGCCGCGTTCGAGCTTCTTCCAATCGTCGGCCGACGACGTCAGCTCGACATTGCCGGCGGCGAGGCTGATTGGCGTGTAGTCGTGGTCGATGCTGTTCCTGTAGACGTTGACGGCGGTCCACGCGCCGCCGACCGCCATCGCGCACACGGCGAGGAACATCGCGGTCCAGGCGAAGGGATGCAGGCCGCCGGTGCGCCGTCCGGCGCATCCGAGCACGATGATGACGACGCCGAGCACGGCGCAGACGGCGCCCACATAGAGCACGCCCGGCTGCATCGCGCTGGCGAGCGACATGGTGTTGACGGCGAAGGAGCACACGGCCATCGAGATGATGATCAGCCCGAGCACAAGCAGGACGAGCATCGGGCCGGCCGGCTTGCGACGCATGGTCTTCACCGGCGCCGGTCGCGACGGCGGCGCGACATAGGTCGGCGGCACGGCGGACTGCGGTGCGGGGGCCGGCGGCACCGGCGTAGGCGGCACAGTGGACTGCTGCGCGGTCGCATAGTTCGGCGCAATGGGCTGCGGCATGGCGGGCGCGGCCTTGGTCGCGTCGGTCATGTCCACCGGCGCGCCGCCGCTCATATACATGTCGGGGCGAAAGGGACGGTCGTCCTGCCGCGCGGCGGCACCGGCGGCCGGCGCAGGCTGCTGCGGAGGCATCGCGCCACCGTACGGCATGTTTGCAGGCGGATTGCCCGGTCGGACGCCGTCGTTCACGGCGAAGCGCCTGCGCCCGTTGTCAACGAGCAGGAAGAACGCGAGCGCGGCGAACAGGAAGGCACCGAGGTTGATGCTCCACGATCCCCACCACAGGAAGCCGAATCCGCTGAACCCGCCGATGAGGATGCACAGGATGACGCCGACGAAGGACCAGTCCCAGTGGCCGTCGATCGCCTCTTCGAGCAGGATCCGGTGGTCGAGCTCGTCCGGCAGCAGCAGCCAACAGATGCCGTAGAGCACGGCGCCGAAGCCGCCGAGGAAGAAGGCTACGACCATGAGGACGCGCACGAGCGTCACGTTCCAGCCGAGTTCACGGGCGATCGCGCCGCACACGCCGGCGATGACGCGGTTGTTCGTGCGTTCGACGCGGCTTTCGCGAATCCAGCGGAAGAAGCTCGATTCCGGCTTCTGCGCGGTCGGCTGGGCTTGGGCAGTGTATTGCTGTGGACCCTGCTGACCGGGCTGCCCCTGCGGCCGCGGGTCGTTCTGTGTGTTGCTCATGTCTCCATTACAGCAGTTCGAAGGCGCGCAAAGCCTCCGGGGACACCCTGAATCATCCCTGATTCTTGACGTCGGGGCTCGGTTTTCTCCCTGAACGGCGGCACAATGGAGGCATGCACGACAGCTTTTCGACATGGACAGGCACAGGCGGCGCCTCCGCGGCGCGTGCGGCGGCCGACCGTCCGCTGTATCCGGCGCGGCTGCCGCTGATGCGGCCGCGCAAGGGGCGTTGGATCGCCGGCGTCGCGCGCGGCGTCAGCATGCATCTGGGCGTGCCCGTCGTATGGGTGCGTCTCGCCTTTGTCGTCTTGTGTGCGTTGTACGGCGTGGGACTTGGCGCCTATGTGGCGCTGTGGCTGCTCATTCCGGCAGGCGACCCCGAAGCCGAGGCGCGGCGCATCGCGGCGGTCGCGCATGCCGCTGACGCGCCGCTCGCGAAAGGCAACGCGCGCCCGGGAGCCGCGGACGCGCGCGCCGGAATCGACGATGCAGGAGACTACGACGCGACCGACTACACGGGCCTGAATTCGGCGGCGCCGACGATCAGCGGCGAAAGCCTCAAGCAGCTGTTCGACGAGGCGTCGAAGCCGGCGCTGTTCGCGTCGCTCGGCGTGCTGCTCATCGCATGCACGATCGTCATCAACATGGCGGCGTCGCGCGCTGGCACCATCCTGCCGGCCGCGCTCGCCGTCATCGGTCTCGGCATCGCCTGGATGCGCTACAATGCGCCGCGCGGGCAGGTCATGACGACGGCGATCGGCGTCGCGCTCGAATTCGTCGCCTATGTCGTCTTTCTTGTACAGCCGCTGTTCGCGCATCGCGAGGTCACGCTCGCGCGCAGCCTCGTCAGCGGCCTGCTGCTTGTGTTCGCCGTCATCGGCACGCTCACGCCGTGGATCATGGCGCTGATGCGCGGGTTCACGAACGAGCGCGCGCTCAAGGAACGCGAGGAGGAGCGCGCCGACATGACGGCGCATCTGCACGACGGCGTCCTGCAGACGCTCGCGCTGATCCAGCTGCACGCGGCCGAGCCGCAGACGGTGTTCACGCTCGCGCGTTCGCAGGAACGTGAGCTGCGCAGCTGGCTGTATCAGGAACGCACCACCTCGGATCGGTCGGTCAAGGCGGGGCTCACGCAGATCGCCGCGCAGATCGAGGACAGCCACGGCAAGCCGATCGACGTCGTCACCGTCGGCGACGCACGGCCGAGCGCGCAGACGGACGCGCTGCTCGACGCCGCCGCGCAGGCGATGGTCAACGCGGTGACGCACGGCGGCGAGCCCGTCTCCGTGTACTGCGAGGCGTCGGACACGCTTGTGGAGGTGTTCGTGCGCGACCACGGCGACGGCTTTAGGATGGAGGACGTGCCGCCCGAACGGCTCGGCATCCGCGAGTCGATCATCGGGCGCATCAGACGGCGCGGTGGCAGCGTGGAGATCGTCTCGAGGCTCGGATGGGGCACCGAGGTGCGCATGCACATGCCGATCGCCGCGCACAACGACGCTCGCGCGGCGCAGGACGACGCAAAGGAGACAGCATGAGCGAACAGGACGGGACACGGCGCGAGCCGGTGCGCATCGCCGTCGTCGACGACCATGAGATGTTCAGGGCGGGCGTCATCGCGACGCTCGCGCCGATCTTCGACGTCGTCGGGCAGGCGGCGGACGTCGAATCGTCGGTGATGATGATCGCCGACACGAAGCCGAACGTCGTGCTGCTCGACGTGCATGTGCCGGGCGGCGAGGGCGGAGGCGGCGCCGAGATCCTGACGAAATCGCGGCCACTGTCGCCCGATTCGGCGTTCCTCGCGCTGTCGGTCTCCGATTCGGCGCAGGACGTCGGCGCCGTCATCCGCGCCGGCGCGCGCGGCTATGTGACGAAGACCATCACCGGCAACGAGCTCGTCCATTCGATCGAGCAGGTCGCCGACGGCTACGCGGTCTTCTCCCCCAAGCTCGCCGGCTTCGTGCTCTCGGCGTTCCAGGGCGCGCCGCCGGCTGCCGACGACATGGCACGGCCGGTGCACGACAGCGAACTCGACCGGCTGTCGACGCGCGAGCAGGAGGTCATGCGCCTCATCGCACGCGGATACACGTATAAAGAGGTCGCCGCCGAACTGTTCATCTCAGTGAAGACGGTCGAGACGCATGTCAGTTCGGTGCTGCGCAAACTGCAGCTGTCGAACCGCAACGAACTGACGTTGTGGGCGGCCGATCGGCATATTGTGTGATTCGTTGACTGATTCATCGTCTGATTCGTCAGATTGATTGACGTTGATTGATGCACGCGGCGCACGATTCGAACATTTGTTCGCACAAGGCGATCAGAGCGACGGCGTGTGGCGCCGCCGATGCCCTACGATGGTGCTCAGCGAGACGGCGGCGCGGCGGCCCGCGCCCGGAGACACAGGCGAAAGGCGGACGCGATGGCGCATGACGAGGACGATCTGCTGGCGAAACTGACGCGCTTCAGCGAGGACGTTGCGCCGCCCACGACAGCGGACGACGACAACGCGACGGACGACAACGACGCTGCGGACGGCGGATTCGACGTCGACGCGTTCCTGCACGGTCTCGACGCCATCTTCGCGCGGCACGAGGCGGCCACGAAGGCCGAACCCTATCTGCTCGACGCGATGGAGCAGGCCGAGAACGCCGGTGACCTGCCCGGCCTGCTCACCGTGCTCAACGAGACGATGGGCTTCTACCGTTCGCAATCGCGCCACAAGGACAACCAGTGGATCATCCAGCGGGCGATCGAGCTCGCGCTGCGCCTCGGGCTCGAAGGCACCGAGGCGTGGGCGACGACGCTCATCAATGCGGCCACATCGCAGCGCGCCGCCGGCAACTACGAGCAGGCCGAGGACCTCTACCATCAGGCGCTCGACTGCGCGAGGCGCGTCTATGACGCCGACGACCGGCGGCTCGCGGCACTGCACAACAACCTGTCGATGCTCTACGGCGAAACAAATCGCCCCGCCGAAGCTGTCTGCGAACTGCGCGAGGCGCTCGCGATCCTCGAACACGGCAGCCCCAATCCGATGACCGACGTGGACATCGCCTCCACCTGCGCGAACCTCGTGCTCGCACTGCTCACGCAGGCCGCGGCAAACAATGAAGCAGCAGACGACAACAACAACGACAGTGTCGTGACGCTCGACGAGACCGCCGCATACGCACGACGGGCATTGGAGATCTACCGGGCCGCCGGGGCCGAAGGCAGCGCACACTATGCGTCGGCGCTCGCGGCGGCCGCGCAGGTGGCGTTCACACGCGGCGATCCGGCGAGCGCCGTCGACCAGTACGAGCGCGCGCTCGCGATCATCCGTACCTGCTACGGCGAGCACACCGATTACTATCGCGTCACCGAAGCCAATCTCAGCAAGGCGCGCGAAGCGCTGCGCGCCGCCAGAGGCATGATGGACGCGCATGCCGACAGCCCGCAGGAAGTCGACGCTGCGAATGCCAACAACAGTGCAGACGGCGGCACTACGAACGCCGAGACTATGCCCAACGGTTCTGCAACCGCCGCCGCGACGGCTTCTCCACGCCGCAGCGGCCTGCAGCTCGCCCGCGACTTCTGGCTCGTCTGCGGCAAGCCGATGCTCGAGGAACGCTATCCCGATTATGTCGGCCGCATCGCCGCCGGTCTGGTCGGTCCGGGTTCGGAATGCTTCGGCTTCGACGACGCGACCTCCGAGGACCATGACTTCGGCGCGCGGTTCTGCCTGTGGCTCACCGACGACGACTATGCGCGGATCGGCGAGCAGCTACAGCGCGACTACGAGGCGCTCCCCCGCGAATTCGACGGCGTCACACGTTCCACGACGACGCCAAGGGCGTCCGGCGACGACCGACGCGACGGCGTGTTCACGATCGGCGGTTTCTTCACGTCGATCACCGGATACGCGAGCGCGCCGGGCGCTGACAAGCCGCATCTGTGGATGACGCTCGATGAGGCCACGTTGGCGAACGCGACGAACGGGCGCGTCTTCGCCGATCCGCTCGGCGCGTTCTCGAAAGCGCGCCAATCGTTCAAGCTCATGCCTCAGGACGTGTGGCTCGCGTGGATCTCGCGCAGGCTCGGCATGATCGCACAAGCCGGCCAATACAATGTGCCGCGCATGCTCAAGCGTGGCGACGGCGCGGCCGCGTGGCTGTGCATCGACGAATTCACGATGGCCGTCTCCTCGCTCGTGTTCCTGCTCAACAAGCCGGTGACGGTCGGCTATGCGCCGTACTACAAGTGGCGGTTCGCCGCGCTGCGCGCGCTCAGCCGGCGCGCCGGCATGCGGCTGACCGAGGTGTGCGACGAACTCGAGACGCTGCTGCGTCGCTCGTCGGCCGCCTGCTTCGCCGGCGCCGGATTCGGCGAAGGCGGCGCCGGCGCCGCGCCGCACATCAAAGAGGTCGAGCGCATCATCGAGACGATCTGCGCGCAGATCGTCGACGAGCTGCGTCGGCAGGGACTGACCGATGCGGACGCCGACTTCCTCGAATGGCAGCGCCCCTATGTTGAGGCTCATATCCACGACCCCTCGCCATGCCTGCACAGCCTGTGATGGCGGAACCTGTGACAGCGGAACGAGCCACGACGGTGGAGGAAACGGAGTCATGATGACACGAGAACAAGATGCAGCACAGAATGGCAACGCAGCGCAGGACGGCGAGCGGGAGGCGCTCGTCGAGGAAATCGTGCGCCACGAATGGGACATGTTCCAACGCACGACGAACGAGGGCGGCCGCGCCGCCTGTCAGGGCAACTGGCCGATGTTCGCGCTGATGCGCACGAGCCAGTTCATGCCGTGGCCGGTCGCGCTCATCAGGTCGTATCTGCAGGACCTCAGGGACGCCGAGCGCGAAGGCCGCAACCTCGTCGAGGAGAAATACGCGCGCATGATGGCGTCGACGGAGCCCGAACGCTTCCGGCGCGACATCGCCCCGCATATCCCCGCATTGGACGGCGCACGGGTCGCCCGGCAGGAGCGGATCGTGGCACGGCAGCTCGACTGGGCACGCGATTTCGTCGCGCACTTCCCGCACATCGGCGCGAACATGCGCGTGCTGTCAAGCGATCAGGACACGCTTGAGCGCACGTCGTACGAGACGTATCTGCGCGGCGAACTGGGCACCTACTCGCCGCGCACACTCGCGCTGTACGAGGATTTCGTCGCACGAACGCAGGCGCATGGCGGCAACCTCACGCAGCAGACGGTGGCGTGGACGATGCGGATGGCGGGCGCCACTTCGCTCGAAGAGGCGGAGCGGACGCAGACGGAACAAGCACAGCACGAACGGACACAGCACGATGAGGCGTCATCCGGCGCGTTTTGAGCTTTGCGCCGAAGAATCGGCAACCCTGGCGATACAGTGAGGAACCGTGCAGCATTTCTGGAAGCAATTCGCATGGACGCTCGTCGTGTCGACGGTCACGCTCGCGTTGTTCCTCGGCGTGAGCGCGTTGATGATGCCGTCCTGGCGCATCGAACCGCTCAGCGCGCATCTGACCGTGTCGACGAGCGACACCGCGATCGCCGCACGCGGCATCACGACACCCCAGGAAGGCACCTACAAGGTCAAGGAGACGAAGATCCGGCTCCCGATCAGCGGCGGGAAGACCGTCAACGCGATCGTGCGCGAACCGGTCGGCGCGCCGCAGGGACGCCCTGCCTGCTCCTTCGTGCACGGCGCCGGCACCGGCAAGGCCTCCGAGGTCTACGCGGACATCGCGAACGCGATGGCGTCGGCCGGCATCACGACGCTCGTGCAGGACAAACGACTCGACAACTACACGCCGCTGTCGCGCGACTACATGTCGAACGCCGAGGATTACCTCGCCGGCCTCGATGCGCTGCGCGACTGGCCGGGCGTGGACCGCACGAAGGCCGGCATCTACGCGGAATCGGAGGGCACTTGGATCGCGACGCTGATGGCGGACAGGGACAAGGACATCGCGTTCGCGATCCTGACGTCGGCGCCGGTGTTCTCGCCGCGCCAGCAGATGGCGATGGCGGCGACGCAGTATCTCAACATCGTCGGCGCGCCGAGCGGCGTCATCAACATCATCCCCAAGCTCATCAGCCTCGACTTCGCACCCTTCGGCCTCGCCTACGCCGACTTCGACGCGGCCGCCTACCGGCACAACCTGACAATGCCGCTGCTCGTCAACTACGGCACGCGCGACCCGTCGATGCCCTGTGAGCAGGGCGCGCAGAAGCTCATCCACGAAGCCCATGACGTCGGCAACGAAAACGTGACGGTGCGCTACTATCCGACGAACCACCAGATGCGCACCGGCTCGTCGCTGTCGCTGCCGGGACTGCAACTGGAGCCGCACTACACGCACAATCTCGAGGACTGGGTGAACGCGGTCGCCGCCGGCGCGACGGACTCTGACTGGACGACGCCGCCGATCGCCGGCGCGCAACCCTTCCAGGAGTTCGCCGTTCCTGCCAACGTCAAGCCGGGCTGCGTTCATTCGTTGCTCGAGGTGCTCATCGTCGACGCGCTCGTCATCCTGCTGTGGCTCATCGTCGTCATCGGCTGCTGCGTCGCGTTCGCACGCAGACGACATTGCGACGCCGAATCGCCGGGACGCAAGGGACGCACGCTCGTGCACCGGTACACGGCACAGTCGAAGGCGCTCATCATCGGCAACATCATCCTCACGCCGGCACTCACCTGCGGTTTCCTCGCCTACTTCGCGTTCGTCGCACGCGCCACGCTCAGACTCGAGGACCATGCGGCGGCGCTCGAAGCCGGATGGACGGCGCTGCGCATCGGCTCGCTCATCGCGATCGTGATGCTGTGCTGGCTGTGGGTGCGCCTCTACTTCTTCTACGGTCCCGGCGAGCTCGATCCGCACGGCGTCGACGGGGACGCCCCGCGCAAGGAGTACCGTATGGCGCGCGGCCACAGCTGGATCATCGGAATGCTCTCCGCCTGCGTGCTGCTGGCGCTGCTGCTCGGCGACTTCTTCGGCCTGATCGGCTCGTAGCATTCACAGACACGGCGACGGCCGGGCCGCCCTCGACGTCGCTGCGTCGTGGTGCGGCCCGGCCGTCGCTGTGTCGATTCGATGGATGCGCCGTGCCCGAATCAGCTCTCCGCCGGCGCGGCCGAGCCGATGACGTCGCGGATCGCCTTGTCGAAGGCGTCGATGAACCAGTCGAAGTCCGCTTCGGTCGTCGTGATGTTCGGGTAGACGCGCAGGATCGTGTCGTCGTTCGTCGACGTCATCGTGTGCACGTAGTACTTCTGCGCCATGACGGCGGCCACGCGGTTCGCGTAGCCCACGCCGTCGGCGTCCACGCCGAACTTGAGGCCGATCATGAATCCGCGTCCGCGGATCTCCGCGATGACGTCCGGGTACTTCTGATGGATCTGTTCGAGCTTGGCGAAAATGTACTTGCTCTTCTCGCGCACCTGGCCGGCCACGTCGTGCTCAATCATGTACTGCAGCGAGCTGAGTGCGACGGCGGCGGAGATGTTGTTGTCCTGATAGGTGGCCGTGTGCATCATCGCGCTGTCGTAGGAGCCGTAAGCCTCCTGATACAGGCTGTCCTTGACCTGGATGCCGGAGACCGGCAGCACGCCGTCGCTCATACCCTTCGCGAAGGTGAACGCGTCGGGGACGAGACCCTCGTAGTACTGGTGCGCCCAGACGTAGCCGGTGCGGCACGAGCCGGCCTGCACCTCGTCCATGATCATGTAGACGCCGTATTCGTCGCACAGGCGTCGGATCGTCGGGAAATAGTCCTCCGGCGGCACGACGACGCCGCCTTCGCCCTGGATCGTCTCGGCGATGAACGCGATGACGTTGCCCTTCTTGAACTCCGCCTCCACGGCGTCAAGATCGCCGTAGGGTACGTAGGCGTGGTCGGCGATGACCGGCTGCCAGCGGCGCCACACGTCCTTGCCGCCGGCGCTGACGGCGCCGAGCGTCTTGCCATGGAAGGAGTTGAGCGTCGAGACGATGCGCTTGCGCTCGGGATGATGGCGTCCCGCCGCGATGCGCACGAGCTTGAGCACGGCCTCGACGGCCTCCGCGCCGCCGCCGCCGTTGACGATCGTGCGCGTCAGCTCGGGCGTGACGAGCGCCATGTTGTGCGCGAAGGCCGCCGTGATCGGCTTCAAGGCGAGCGGATCCATCGTCAGTGGCTTCGTAGCGAGGTATTTGCGCACGTTCTCGACGATGAACGGGTTGTTGTGGCCGAGCAGGTAGACGCCGACGCAGCCGATGAAATCGAGGCGCTTGTTGCCGTCCGCGTCCCAGATGTAGCAGCCTTCGGCGCGCTTGATGTCGAAGGTGAGGCCGCCTGCGAGGCCGAGCTTCGTGCGGTATTCGTTCATGTGCTTCAGCTGCATGTCCTTGACCTGCTCCTCGGTCAGGTCGAAGGCCTCGTCAAGGCTGATGAATCCCGGGTAGAGTTCCGATGCGGCAGTCATGATGACATCCTTCCGTTGTTTTTTGAGCGTATGCTCACTTTAAGGCAACGAGATTTTCTAACCGGTTTCCCATATGTTTCCAACGATGACGACAGATGTCGACTCTGTTACATGAGCAAACGCTCACCCTCATCAATACATCAATACGCACGCTGCCCCCGCGCGCGTCGTGTTCAGTGCAGCCGCACAATGGCGCGCGCGAGATCACGCGCCGCGAGCGCCGTATGCTCGTCCTCGGACATCGCGAACTCGACCTGCGCGTTGTCGACGATATCGACGACGGCGTCGGCGAGCACCTGCACCGGGCAGTCGTCGGCGACCTCGCCGAGTTCGCACGCCTGCTCGAGGAAATCGACGAGCTTGACGCGCCAGCAGTTGTGCGGCTCGACGTAGGAGCGCCGGTCGCGCACCTTCGCGGCCCAGTAGGCGACGACGATGCGCGCCTCCGCCTGCGACACGCTCGTCACCGGCATGAGTTCGTCGATGAGCGCATGGACGGCGTCAAGGCCGCGCCGACCTGCGATGCCGCGTTCGATGCGCGCGTTCGTACGCGCGACGACCTCGCGGTAGGCGCGTTCGACGATCGCGTCCATGTCGTCGAAGTACCGCCACAGCAGGCTGTTCGAGACGCCGAGCTGCGCTGCGAGTGCACGCGACGACGCGGCGTCGAGGCCGCGTCCGCGTTCGACGAGCGTCAGGAACGCGTCGACGATCTGCTGGCGCCGCTCTTCGTGATCGACGATCTTCGGCATCGTCCTCCTTATTTCGTTTCCGCTGCGATGTGCACGACTGCGACATGCACGATTTGCCATAGTACGCGAACGCGCGGTCGGTCCTTCCGACAATGTTCGGAAACGGTCGACCGCACGGGATTCGCGGAGCTGCGCTCAGCCGGCGATCGCCGACTCGAGCGCACGGTAGGCGTCGTCGCTGCGCCTGCGCATGATGATTGTTTCGACGACGCCGACGGCGAAGGCGGCGCACGCGCATGCGACGAGCGTGCGGCACGTGACGCCGAAGCTCGCCTCGCCGACGAGGTCGGGGAAGTACATGACGGCGCACGCGAGGATCGCCACAAGCAGCAGCACGCCAACGCCGGGCGCGACAACCGATTTGAGGACGCCTTCGCCGGCGCGCAGGTCGGCGCGGCGCACGAACATCACAACGACGGACAGGCAGGCGAGCACGAGCAGCATGACGAAGCCGAGGACGGCGACGCCGGAGAACCATGAGAACGCCTGGGTGAAGGGGTCAAGGCCGGCGATGCCGACGCACAGGACGACGCCGACGGAAGCGGCGGTCGCGACGAGCGACGCGAAGGTCGGCGAACCGTGACGCGCATGCAGACGGCCGAGCACGGACGGCAGCGCGCGGGCGTCAGCCATCGCGCGCATGTAGCGGGCGAGCACGTTATGGAAGGAGAGCACGGCCGCGAACAGGCTCGTGATGATGAGCACGCTGATGACGTTCGCGAACCAGCCGCCCACGTACTTCGCGCCGGTCGCCTGGAGCATATCGCCGGCGGTGAGCGCGTCCGCGTCGACGGCACCGTCCGAGCACCACGCGACGACGATCGCGAAGGACGAGACGAGGTAGAGCAGCGTGACGAATACGACGGCCACGTAGGTCGCGCGCGGCACCGTCACGTCGGGGTCGCGCGCCTCGGCTCGGTAGATCGACGTCGATTCGAAGCCGACGAAGCTCGCGATCGCGAAGATGATCGCGACGCCGGGGGCGCCTTCGAGCGACGCGGACGGGCTGAACGTGGCCGCAAAGTCGACACCCGCGGGAAGATGGCGAGCGAAGATCGCGACGCACAGCACGACGGCGACGGCGATCTCGCCGGCGATGAGCACGTTGACGACGTTCGCGCTCATCGCGATGTTGCGGTAGCCGAGGACGCCGGCGAGCGCGGCGGCCGCGAGCGAGCACACCCACCACGGCACCGTCAGCCCGGCGATCGAGGCGAGGCATGTACAGATCTGCATGCCGAGGAAGCAGACGATCGCCGACTGGATCATCAGATAAGTGAACAGCGCAAGCGTCGACGCGCCGAGGCCGAACATCGGGTGCAGGCCGCGGCCAATCGCGTTGAAAAAGCCGCCGGAGCCGGTCACGTGGCGGCTCATCGCGGAGAAGCCGATCGAGAAGAGCAGCAGGGCGACGCCGACGACGAGGAAGCTCACCGGGAACGCGGCGCCGTTGCCGGTGAGGATGCCGAGCGGCGTGCCGCCGCTGAGCACGGTGAGCGGCGCGGCCGCGGCGACGACCATCATCGTGATCGCCGGCGTGCCCAGACCAGCGCGCGACGTTGCCGCACACTGGCCGGCCGTGGCGACCGGAGGAATGCCGGATTGTGGTGAGCATGTGCTCTGGTCCAGATGCGGTGCGGGTATGGATGGTGCGGTCATCGTCGCCTTCTTTCGGTCGGGAACGGAGCGGATATGCTCACGAATCGTTGTTATGCATTGCCTTCACTTGGGTTTCTCGTATCGTTGATCTCCGGCGCCGACTGCGTCCGGATATCGGCAAACATAAACGAGCACCTGCTCACTTACATAATCGCCATGTTTTTGGTTGGTTACGAAAACGCCCCGCTCCCCCTCCGCGGACACACGGCCGTAACATGCGCGCGGCCGGTGCGGCTCCCCACATGACCTCTATGTCTGACCTCCCTGACGGCCCGACGGCCGCCACAAGGCATGACAACGGCATGAAAAAAGGGCTTCCGGTCGAAACCGGAAGCCCTTAGTCGGCGGATAGGGCGAGATTCGAACTCGCGGACGCTTGCGCGTCAACGGTTTTCAAGACCGTCTCCTTAGACCGCTCGGACACCTATCCAATGTGCTTGGCGCACGAACGACCAGTATAGCATGCGCCTGCGTATCAGGCGCCGTATGCGTCGTCCGTGCGCAATGCCGGAAAGCGCGTATCACGCCTCCCACGTCGTCGGCTCGATGATCTCCTTGCCGCCCATGTACGGACGCATCGCCTTCGGCACGACGATCGAGCCGTCCTTGAGCTGATGGTTCTCCATGATCGCGACGAGCCAGCGCGTCGTGGCGAGCGTGCCGTTGAGCGTGGCGACCGGCTCGGTGCCGCCCTCGACGCGTTCGCGGATGTTGAGGCGGCGCGCCTGATACTGCGTGCAGTTCGACGTCGACGTGAGCTCGCGGTAGCGGCCCTGCGTCGGCACCCACGCCTCGCAGTCGAACTTGCGCGCAGCCGAGGATCCCAGATCGCCGGCGGCCGTGTCGATGACGCGGTACGGCACCTCGACCTTGCCGAGCATCTCCTCCTCCATCGCGAGCAGCTGCCGGTGCTGGTCGTAGGAGTCCTCCGGCTTGCAATAGACGAACATCTCGACCTTGTCGAACTGGTGGACGCGGATGATGCCCGACGTGTCCTTGCCGGCGGCGCCCGCCTCGCGGCGGTAGCATGAGCTCCAGCCGCAGTAACGCAGCGGGCCCTTGTCCAGATCGAGGATCTCGTCCTCGTGCATGCCGGCAAGTGCGACCTCGGAGGTGCCGACGAGGTAGTCCTCGTCGGGTTCGCGCAGACGGTAGATCTCATCGGCATGCGAGTTGAGGAAGCCGGTGCCGCGCATCACCTCGGGACGCACAAGCGTCGGCGTGATCGCGAGCACGAAGCCGTGCTCCTGCGCCTGGTCGACGGCCATCGTCAGCATCGCGATCTGCATGCGCGCGATGTCGCCGCGCAGGAAGTAGAAACGCGATCCGGAGACCTTGACGCCGCGCTTCATGTCGATGCCGGCGACGCCCTCCCCGAGCGTGAGATGGTCCTTCGGCTCGAAGCCCTCGGCTGCAAAGTCGCGGATCGTGCCTACCTTCTTGACGACGACGTAGTCGTCCTCGCCGCCTTCCGGCGCCTCCGGCTCGACGATGTTCGACAGCTGCCACATCGCCGTGGTGTACTGTTCGTTCGCCGTGTCCGCGTCCGCCTTGTATGCGGAGACCTGCTCGGAGAGCTCCTTCGTCTGCGCGATGAGCGCGGCCTTCTCGTCGGCGGCGGCCTTCGCGACCTGCTTGCCGATCTCCTTCTGCCTGGAGCGCGCCTCCTCGTACTTCTTGAGCGAGGTGCGGCGCACCTCGTCGCTGCGCAGCACCTCGTCGACGAGTTCGACCGACTCGCCGCGCTTGCGCTGGGATTCCTTGACGACTTCAGGGTGTTCACGGATGAATTGAATATCGAGCATGGCTTAAGCGTAATGCGCGAAGCCGACAGCTGACCGTTGTTTTCCCACTGTTTTCGCGACGCACGCAGCCGCCCGCGCTGCCACGCGCGCGTCGCTTGCTAAGATGGGAAACCGGTAGCTGGCGCGGGCGCCGTCATCGGTGCGGTCCGGCGTGCAGGCGAGGAGAAGCGAGGGCGAGCCATGAATCAACAGGCACTGATCATTCTCGCGGTGATGATCGCGCTCATCGCGATCATCACCGCGATCATCGCCGCCATCCGTATCACGATGCACCGTCGGCGCGTGCAGCGGCTCGAGCAGCGCCGCGACGACCAAGTGCACTACGCGTTCATCATCAACCCGTCCAAGCCGACCGCCGAGACGACGCGCGCGCGCATCAAGGCGTACTGCGAACGCAAGGGGCTGACCGAGGTCATGTTCATCGACACGCAGCTCGACAAGGACGGCCGCGTCTGCGCGCAGGAGGCGCTCGCGCGCGGCGCGGACGTCGTCATCGCCGTCGGCGGCGACGGCACGGTGCGCACGGTCGCGTCCGCGCTCGGCGGCACCGGGCATGCGATGGGCATCGTGCCGATCGGCACCGGCAATCTGTTCGCGCGCAACATGGGCATTCCGATCGACGACGTCGAGGCCGCGCTGACGATCGCGGTCTCCCACGGCTCGCATCGCGTCGACGTCGGCCGTCTGCGGATCCTCGACGACCCGGACGAGGACCATGCGCACGCGTTCCTGATCATCGCCGGCGTCGGCTTCGACGCTGTGATGATCGACGACACCGACCCCAAGCTCAAGAAGAACATCAGCTGGCTCGCCTACTTCATTTCCGGCGCGAAGCATCTGTTCACGCCGAAATACCACGCGTCGATCACGATCAAGGGTCCCGATGGCGAGACATACACGCAGCGCGACACCGAGTTCCGCACGTTCATGGCCGGCAACTGCGGCCAGATCCCGGTGTTCTCGCTGATGCCGGACGCGGCGTTCAATGACGGGCTGCTCGATTTCGAGATGATCGACACGAACGGCGGCATCATCGGCTGGGCGAACCTCTTCGGCGACGTCGTCCACCAGACGATCACCGGCAAGGCCGCGCAGAGCCCGCTGTCGACGCATTCGCACATCGACCAGATGCAGGGCGTGCAGGCCGAGGTCATGCTCGACAAGCCGGTGCCCGCGCAGGTCGACGGCGACATGCTGCCCGAGACACGGCATATCCTGTTCTCCGTCGACCGCGAGGCGCTCCTCGTGCGTGTGCCGCTCGACGACAACATCAGCGCGACGACGCAGATCCCGCCGATCAAGGCGCCGCTCGCCAAGGACTGAGCGCACCCGCGACCGTCCATCGATTGCGAACGATGGGCGGCCGCGAGCGCCGCGACGCGCCTCTTCGCTCTCTTTGCCGCCAGCCGCCGCCGATGCCACCTTTGCAATCGATGTCATCTCTGCGCCACAGGCTAAACTGGAACCGCGTCTGCACGGCGACCACGCCCTGCAGCATGGAGCAGTAACTGTTGTCCCATCAGAATGAAGGAAGTATGGTTGCACCTAACGCGGGCATGCCCGCCACTGAAGCAGATCTGATCAACGTCGACGAAGTCATCGGCAAGTACTATGACGTCGTCCCGGATCCGTCGGTCCCTGAAGAGCGTGTCATCTTCGGCACCTCCGGCCACCGCGGCTCCTCGCTGAAGACCTCGTTCAACGAGGCGCACATCGTCGCGATCACGCAGGCGATCGCCGAGTACCGCAAGGCGGCCGGCGTCGACGGCCCGCTCTACATCGGCCGCGACACGCATGCGCTGAGCCTTCCGGCATGGAAGACCGCGATCGAGGTGCTCGTCGCGAACGGCGTGCGCGTGCGCATCGATTCGCGCGACGACTTCACGCCGACGCCGGTCGTTTCCCAGGCGATCCTGACGCACAACCGTGCGGCCGACGGCACGCAGCGCTTCGAGGGCGCCGACCTCGCCGACGGCATCGTCGTGACGCCTTCGCACAACCCGCCGACCGACGGCGGCTTCAAGTACGATCCGGTCACCGGCGGTCCGGCGCCGTCCGACGTGACGAATGCGATCGCGAACCGCGCGAACGAACTGCTCGGCGATTTCAGGAACGTCAAGCGCGTGCCCTTCGAGCAGGCGATCAAGTCGGATCTCATCGAGCGTTTCGACTTCCGTGAACACTACGTCGACGATCTGAAGAACGTCATCGACTTCGACGTCATCCGCAACTCCGGCGTGCGCCTCGGCATCGACCCGCTCGGTGGCGCCTCGGTCAACTACTGGCCGCTCATCAACGAGAAGTACGGCCTGAACATCGGCGTCATCCGTCCCGAGGTCGACCCGACGTGGCGTTTCATGACAATCGACCATGACGGCAAGATCCGCATGGACCCGTCGTCGCAGTACGCGATGAAGGGCCTCGTCGACGAGCTCAACGCCGGCGCGTGGGACAAGTACGACCTCGTCGGCGGCACCGATCCGGACGCCGACCGCCACGGCATCGTCTGCCCGAACTGGGGCGTCATGAACCCGAACCACTACCTCGCGGTGTGCGTCGAGTACCTCTTTGGCGGCAACCGTCCCGACTGGCCGGCGGGCACCGGCGTCGGCAAGACGCTCGTCTCGTCGTCGCTCATCGACCGCGTCGCCGCGTCGATTAACGCGCGCGTCGTCGAGGTCCCGGTCGGCTTCAAGTGGTTCGTCGACCCGCTGTTCACCGGCGAGATCGCGTTCGGCGGCGAGGAGAGCTCCGGCATGAGCTTCCTGCGCTTCAACGGCCGCGTTTGGACGACCGACAAGGACGGCCTGATCCCCGATCTGCTCGCGGCCGAGATCACCGGCAAGACCGGCAAGAACCCGGCGCAGCTGCATCAGGAACAGGTCGAGCGCTTCGGCGAAAGCTGGTACAGCCGCATCGACACGCCGACGACGCTCGAGCAGAAGCAGAAGTTCGCCAAGCTCGACGCGAAGGACGTCACGGCCACGACGCTCGGCGGCGAGGACATCACGGCGATTCTGACGAAGGCACCGGGCAACGACGCGCCGATCGGCGGCATCAAGGTCGTCACCGAGGACAACTGGTTCGCGGCGCGCCCCTCCGGCACCGAGAACATCTACAAGGTGTACGCGGAGTCCTTCGTCTCTCCCGAGACGCTCGACGCCGTCCTCGATGAGGCGACGCAGGTCGTCGACAAGGCGCTCGGCGAGTGAGCGCCGTGCGGGCGCCGATGGACGCCCGCACGCGTCGGTCTGACGCATAGGGGAAGTCCCCGCAACCCGGCCGGGTTGCGGGGACTTCCCCTATGCGTCAGACCGACGCCGCGACGGCGGCGCTCACGCCTTGTTCGGGTTGACGAGCGTGCGCGGGCCGTTCGGGTCGCCGACGATGACCTCGTTGACCATGTCGAGGAACAGGCCGTCCTCGACGACGCCCACCATGTTGATGAGGTCCTCGTGCAGGGCCGCCGGGTCGTCGATGCGCTCGAGGTGCAGGTCGACGACGTAGTTGTTCTCATCGGTGCGCACCGGCTTGCCGTCGGCGTCGAGACGCAGCGTCGGCTTGTAGCCGCGTTCCTTCATGCGTTCGATGACGTGCATCGCGCCGAAGGGGATGACCTCGACCGGCAGCGGGAACTTGCCGATGACGTCGACGAGCTTCGAGGCGTCGACGATCCAGACGATGTAGTCCGAGTTGATCGCGACGATCTTCTCCCACAGCAGCGCCGCGCCGCCGCCTTTGATGCCGTTGAAGTTCTTGTCCACCTCGTCGGCGCCGTCGATACACAGGTCGATGTGGTCGACCTCGTCGATGTTGACGATCTTGATGCCGTAGCCTTCCGCCTGCTCCTGCGTGCGGCGCGACGTCGTCACGCCGGTGAACTCGAGGCCCTCCTCCTGCTTGCGGCGGCCGAGTTCGTCGACGAGGAAGCGAACCGTGGAGCCCGTGCCGAGTCCGACGATCATGCCGCTCTTGACGAGCTTCGCCGCTTCGATGCCAGCTTCCTTCTTCATTGCATCCTGCTGTGCCTTGTCCATGACGCTCCTTTTGTTGGTTTCGTCCTTCCGGGGTCGCGCCCCGGCTGCCTTTCAGTGTAGTGGATTCGAACGAACATCGTCATCGCGGACGGTGGATGAGGAACGGCGCGCCGTCAAGCGTGATCGTCCCGTCGCCGTCGACGGTGCCTTCGACTTCGATGTAGCCGCGTATCGCACGCGGACGCCCGTCGTAGTGGGGGCTCGACGACGGCGGCGGCGTGAACGTGACCGTCCCGTGCACATGCAGTCCGCTGTGCCGCAGCAGCGGCTCCGGGCTCGCCGCGTTCTGCCGGCTTGTCGATTTCTCGGTCGGCGCAACATCGTCGTGTGTGACGTCGTCGTGCGCGACAGCCGATTCCTCGTCCGCCGTGCGCGCGGCGGTCGTGTCGGTGTCGACGATGTCGTCCTGCACTGGCTGCGGGCCGTCGGGGTCGCTGACGCCGCCGATGCAGCGCGCGCGCCGGTAGTCGGCGGCCGACAGTTCGTCGTCAAGCAGCATGCGCGCGTCGAGCGGCACGTCGAGGCCGCGCGCATACGACGACGCGAGCAGCGACTGCCAGCCCTCCTTCGGCAGATAGCCGTCGCGCACCGACGAGCGGCAGTCGCCGGCGTAGGTGCGCGCCAGTTCGTCGACCTTCTCGTTGCCGGCGTTGCCGGCGTGCCCCTTGACCCACACGAAGCGCACGGGTCCTTCGCGTCGGCGGATCTCGTCGTCGATTGCGCGGATGAGCTCGGCGTTTTTCACCGGCTCCTTCTTCGAGTTCTTCCAGCCGTTCTTCTTCCAGCCGTGCACCCATTTCGTCGAACAGTTGATCGCGTACTGCGAATCGGTTTCGATGACGAGCTCCTCGTCGCCCGGATGCGTGCGCAGCGCCTCGAGCACGGCGCACAGTTCGCCTATCTGGTTCGTGCCGTTCGTCGCGCCGCCGGCGTCGCAGTCGCCGGTGTGGTCGTGCCCGCGCGTCTCGCGCGTCGGATGGTCCGCCCATGCCCAGCCCATCGGGCCGTTGGGATTGCCGAGCGCGGAGCCGTCTGTGGAAACTGTGATCGTCATGGGTTCCAATGTACGCGCACGCGCGGCCCGCCGGTAAAAGACGATCCCGCGGCCCGCACGAGGATCGTGCATGGCCGCGGGATCGCATGAACGCTGTATCGCGCGGTAAGACTACTTGCGCTGGTGGCGAGTCTTACGCAGCAGTTTGCGGTGCTTCTTCTTGCTCATCCGCTTGCGGCGCTTCTTGATGACCGAGCCCATCGTCAGCCTCCGTTCCTTACTTGAAAGTTTGCAACTTGCCTAACATTACACTGTTCAGCCGACTTTCGCGAGTCGGCACGCGCTGCGCTCACAGCGGGAACAGCTTAAACACGGTCTCGACGGAGGCCTTCGGCCCGCTGATGCGCACGCATACGGTGTCGTTGCGCCACACCGCTACCGCCTTCGCGTCGTCACCTTTGTCCGCGTTCACGACGTAGGCGCCGGTGTTCGCGCCGTTGACCTTGACGTTGCCCGCGGCTATCTCGTCGCCGTCGAGCACCTTCGTGAGCGCGTTGTACTGCGAGACCGCCTCCTGCTCGCTCGTCCACTGTCCGACGACGACCTGCACGTCCTTGGCTTCGTCGCCTGTCGAATAGGTGAGCCGATACTCCTCGAGCGGCGACGAGGCGTCCCATTCGTCGGTGGCTTGCGCGTCGGTGCGCGCGAAGTCGGAGACATGCTCGGGCATCGCCTTGAGCAGTTCGGACGCGTTCGCCGGCAGCGCCTTCGCGTCAATCGTCGGACTCGCCGAGGCGACCGCCATCGGCACATCCATCGGCTGCGGCACATGGCGCACCGCCCATCCCGGCCATGCGAAGGCGCTGATGATCGCGAGCACAACGATGGCGGCCGCCGCGAACACGACGATGCGCGCCTTGCGCGCCGTCGACGAGGTCTGCGTCTGCTGTTTGCCGGATGTGACTGCCATGTGGCCAATCTTGGCACATCCTTCTGACCGTATCCGCCACACGCGCACCCGCATACGGCCTGCGCGGCATGATCGCATCATCAGGGCATCCGTCATGCGCATGCATGCCCCCGCATGGCTTCTCTGCCCTGCCTCCCGCATAACTCGATAGTTGGTCCGTATTGCTGAGCCATGAGAGGACGCCTCCTCATCCGGCCGCCGTCCACGTCATCAGGTTGTTTGATACTGTGCGATGCCGTGCGCCGATGATCGTCATCTCCCGGCGGATGTGTGCATCCGTGCGATTGCGACGCGCATGCCCATCCGTCTGCACGCATCGCTCGATGATCGACCCGAACTATAGAGTTATGCGCGGCGCCCGGAGTCGGCGTGCGCTTCTCACCGCCATGACCGCCACAGCCACCATAATCGCCGCACTCTTGCGCGCGCACGCGAAGGCCGCTAGGTTGCTGCATATGGCGAAAAGCACGACGAGCTACGTATGCACTGAATGCGGATGGACCGGCGCGAAATGGTTCGGTCGCTGTCCCGAATGCGGCCAATGGGGCACGATTGAGGAGTTCCACGAGGCGCGTCCCACCGCCTCCGGACAGCGCACGGCCGCGCCCGGACGCACGTCGCGCACAGCGCCGACGGCAGTCGCGCTGAGCGCCGCGCAACCGATCACCGACGTCGACACGGCATCGGTCACGCGCGTGCCCACCGGCTTCGGCGAATTCGACCGTGTGCTCGGCGGCGGCATCGTCCCCGGCTCGGTCGTGCTCATCGCCGGCGAACCCGGCATCGGCAAATCCACGCTGCTGCTGGAGACGGCCGGCAACATCGCGCGCGCCACGCCGTCCGGCAACGTCCTGTACATCTCCGGCGAGGAGTCGCAGGCACAGGTGCGGCTGCGCGCCTCGCGCATCGACGCCGTCGAGCCGAACCTGCTGCTCGCCTCGACGACCGACCTCGCCACCGCGCTCGGCCTCATCGAACAGCACCGTCCGGCGCTCGCGATCGTCGATTCGGCGCAGACGATCGTCTCGCAGGACGTCGATGGCATCTGTGGCGGCTCGACGCAGGTGCGCGAAGTCGCGAGCGCGCTTATCGACACGGCGAAATCGCTCGACGTGCCGGTGCTGCTCGTCGGTCACGTCACGAAGGACGGCTCGATCGCCGGTCCGCGCACGCTCGAACATCTCGTCGACGTCGTCTGCCAGTTCGAAGGCGAACCGCAGACGGCGCTGCGTCTGCTGCGCGCCGTGAAGAACCGTTTCGGCCCGACCGATGAGGTCGGTTGCTTCGACATGAGCGGCGTCGGCATCGAGGAGGTCACCGACCCGGCCGGCCTGTTCCTGTCGTCGAACGAGACACCCGTCGACGGCACATGCGTCACGTTCACGCTCGACGGCCACCGTTCGCTGCCGGTGGAGGTGCAGGCGCTCGTCACCGACTCGGTGCTGCCGACGCCGCGGCGCGCCGTCAACGGCGTCGACTCGAACCGCATCGCGATGCTCGTCGCCGTGCTGTACCGCCACGGCGGCCTGTCGCTGCTCAGCCGCGATCTGTATATTTCGACGATCGCCGGCGGCGTCGCGAAGGAGCCGAGCTGCGATCTGGCGATCGTCGCGGCGCTCGCGAGCGCGGCCACATCCACGCCGATCGCGCGTTCGACGTGCGCGATCGGCGAGATCTCGCTGACCGGTCAGGTGCGTCCGGTGCCGCGTCTCGAATATCGGCTGCGCGAGGCGGCGCGCCTTGGGTTCACGACGGCGCTCGTGCCGCCGATGCGCACGCCGACGTCGATTCCGGGTCTGCGCATCGTCGAGGTGCGTTCGCTGCTCGACGCGCTCGACGCGCTCGCGCTGACGAAGCGGGGCAAGTGACGCTCGCAGTCGTCACTGCCCGACGATTGTGAGCGTCTCGTCGGCGTTGCGTTTGAGTTCGTCGACGAGCGCGTCCACCGAATCGAACTTGATCTGCGGGCGCAGGAAGCGCGCGAATTCAACGCGTACGCGATGTCCGTACAGTTCGAGCCAGTCGTCGGTGACGGCGTAGGCTTCGAGGACGCGCTCGTCGCGACCGGTGGTTTCGTTGAAGGTCGGCTTCGTGCCGATCGAGATCGCCGCCGGCCAACGGTACGGCGAATGCGGCGCGAGGCGGCTTTCGACGCCGCCGGAGGTGTACGGCTGCGTGATCGACGCGACGCCGCCCTCGTCGACGTCGCCGAAGGGGTGCTGCGAGGCCGCGTACGCCTCCTCGCTGCCCAGATCGATGAGCCAGCCCGCGTAGACGCCGTCGACCGGCAGGTAGCCGTCGATCGGCTCGACGAGATTCACCGTCGGGAATCCGATCGTGCGTCCGCGTTCCTCGCCGTGCGTCACCGTGCCTTCGACGCCATGCGCATGCCCGAGGATGCGGTTCGCGTCGACGATCCGCCCCTGGCTGAGCAGCCATCGCACGTTCGTCGAACTCAGTTCGCGCACTTCGCGTGCGTTGACGCGTTTGCTCCACGCGCGCCGTTCCGCCTTGCTCATGCCGGCGAGCGGGTCGCCGGGTTCGCCCGGCTGCTGCGGCGGCTGCGGCGTGAAGGTCGCCGGCACGCGTACATGACCGCCGTTGTCGTCGACGACGTCGAGTTCGAACACGCCGGTGCCTTCGGCGAGCGTCGCGATCTTCTTCACGTCGCCTTCGAGGCCGGCGCCCATGCGCGCGTCCTGCCCGAGCACGAGCGTGCGCATACCGACCCTGCCGACGAGCTGTCCGAGGAAGAATCGGAACGATTTCGCGGCGAATGCGAGATCGTAGTGGACGATGAGCACGTAGTCGACGCCGAGTTCGTCCATCATCCGCAGCCGTTCGTCGACGCCGCTGATCGCCTGCGCGTCGTGCACGTCGTCGGGGACGCCGATGCCGGCGTGCGTCTTCGCGTATTTGTGCACGAACGCTGGCCTCGGATCGAACATGACGACGACGGCGAAGCTGCCGGTCGCCTTCGCGCGTTCGACGGTGCGTCGGATGACGGCCTGATGTCCGCGGTGCACGCCGTCGAACACGCCGACGGTGACAACCGATTTTTTGGTGGTGCTCAGCGTCGGCCATGCGACGTTGCCGCCCTCGTCCGGTTCGAGCCGAATGATGTTCATCTGTGCTGTCCTCCTGTTGCCAAATCCGTGTGCCTGATCCGCATGTCACTGTGCCGTTGCATCTCACTGTGCCGCCGGGAACACGGCGGTCGGCTTGATGGCGTCCTTGTTCGCCTGTTCGACGATCGCGACGACGTCGCCGTCCTCGTCGACGATCGCCGCGCTTCTGCCGTCGACGTGTCCTGTGATCCATCGTCCATAGCGCAGGTCGCACGCCTCGTCACGGCTGACGGCGAGCGTCGGCATCGTCTCGCGTACCGCGTCGGCCATCGCGATGAGGTGCGTCGCGACGCCTTCGGGGCCGATGTCGAGCACGGCGCGGGCGCGCGTCACCCGTTCGCCGTCGCGGTTCGTGTATTCACGCATCTCAGTATGCGCGGCGATGACGTGTGGGTCGTCGACGTTGAAATCGCCGACGGCGAGCCTGCGCAGCCGCGTCAGATGCGCGCCGCAGCCGAAGGTCTCGCCCAGGTCGCGTGCGAGTGCGCGGATGTAGGTGCCGGCCGAGCACGTCACCGTCACGTCGACGTCGAGCACGGGCGTGCCGTCGTCGGCGACCGCCGCACGTGCCTCCCCCACGTCGAACCGTTCGATCGTCACGGGACGCGCCTCGAGTTCGACGTGTTCGCCGGCGCGCGCGAGGTCGTAGGCACGCCGTCCGTGCACTTTGATCGCCGAGTAGGCGTTCGGCACCTGCTCGATCGTGCCGTGAAACTCGCGTGAAACAACATCGCGGATCATGTCGACGTCCGGCAACGCGGACGTACGTGCGGCGGCGATGGCTTCGCCGTCGGCGTCGTCAGTCGTCGTGCGCTGGCCGAATCGGATCGTCGCCGCATAGGTCTTCGTATGGTCGACGATGACGTTGAGCAGCCGCGTCGCGTTGCCGACGCCGACGACGAGCACACCGGTGGCCATCGGGTCGAGCGTGCCGGCGTGGCCGACGCGGCGCATGTGCACGGCCGCGCGCACGGCGCCGACGATGTCATGGCTCGTCACACCCTGCGGCTTGTCGACGATGAACAGTCCGTTGAGCGGCTGCACGCCGCCGTCCTTCGCCGCCACAGGCTCAGTCCTGCGTCTCGTCGACCGTCGTCTCCGGCTCCGTGCGCGCGGCCCTCTGGGCCGCGTCCGACGGCACGTCATCCTCGTCATCGTCGAAATCCTCGAGTTCCTCGACTTCGACGACGTCGCCGTCGTATTCGTTGTAGTCGTCCTTGTTCAGATGTTCGCGCTCGTCGAGTTCGCGTTCGATCTCGTCGTCGGACGCGCCGGCATGGTCGGCGAGGTCCTCCTGCTCGAAGTCGTCGTGGCGATACGGGTCGGCGTCGCCGGCGTACTGCGCGCTCGCGCGCATCTTCGCGAGCTCCTCGTCGCGTTTGCGCGCGGTGACGAGGATGTCCTCGATCTCGTGCGCCTCGCCGGGCACTTCGTCGAAGATGAACTCCAGCTGCGGCGTGAGCCTCAGGCCAGCCTTCGCGCCGACGACCGAACGCAGGCGCCCCTTCGCCTGGTTGAGCGCCGTGCGTGCGCGCTTGCGCTCGCCGTCGTCGTTGCCGGTGTGCGACAGCGTCGTCCAGTAGACCTTCGCGATCTGTAGATCGTTGGTCACGTGGACGTCGGTGATCGTCACGTTCTTGAGCCGCTTGTCATGCAGCGTCGACTCCATGTTCGATGCGATGACGCGCTGGATGAGCGCCGCGATGCGTGCGGCGCGCGGATTGGTTGACTGCATGGTTCTTCTTTCCTTACTGCCGTGTCTGGTTTCGTCTCGCGCTAGAGTCCAGCGTACCCGAATGTCGCGCGCAATGGGAAACGCCCATAGCCGAAGGGCCATGGGCGTTTCGCTCAGCGTTTGCCGACTGGTTGCCGACTGATCGGCGCAGCTTACTTGCGTTCGATCTCGCGCATCTCGAAGGTCTCGATGATGTCGCCGATCTCGATGTCGTTGAACGAGCCGAGGTTGATGCCCGCCTCGTAGCCTTCGGTGACCGACTTGACGTCGTCCTTGAAGCGGCGCAGCGAGCTGATCTCGAGGTCGTTGACGGTCGCGACGCCGTCGCGCAGGATGCGCGCCTTCGTGCCGCGCTTGACTTCGCCGTCGAGGACCATGACGCCGGCGATGTTGCCGAACTTCGACGAGCGGAAGATCTCGCGGATCTCCGAATGCGAGGTCGTGACTTCCTCGTACTCCGGCTTGAGCATGCCCTTGAGCGACGCCTCGATGTCCTCGATCGCCTTGTAGATGACCGAGTAGTACTTGATCTCGACGCCTTCGCGCTCGGCGAGGTCCGCGACCTGACGGTTCGGACGCACGTTGAAGCCGATGATGACGGCCTTGTCGACGCTCGCGAGGTTGACGTCGTTCTGCGTGATTGCGCCAACGCCGCGGTGGATCACCTGGATGCCGACCTCGTCGGAGACCTCGATCTTCATCAGCGAGTCCTCAAGCGCCTCAACCGAGCCGGACGAGTCGCCCTTGATGACGATGTTGAGCATGTCGATCTCGGATTCGGCGAGCTTCTTCTTGAAGTCCTCGAGCGAGACGACCTTGCGGCGCTTCGCGAGCTGCGCGGCGCGTTCGGTGGCCTGGCGCTTCTCGGCGATCTGGCGTGCAGCGCGGTCGTCCGGAGCGACGAGGAACAGGTCGCCCGCGGTCGGCACCGACGTCAGGCCCAGCACCTGGACCGGCGTCGACGGGCCTGCGGCCTCCATGTTCTTGCCGTTCTCGTCGAGCATCGCGCGGACGCGTCCGTAGGACGTGCCGGCCACGATCGAGTCGCCGATGTGCAGCGTGCCGGACTGCACGAGCACGGTCGCGACGGCGCCGCGGCCCTTGTCGAGCCTCGCTTCGACGGTCGCGCCGCGCGCGTCCATGTCCGGATTGGCGCGCAGATCGAGTTCCGCGTCGGCCGTGAGCAGCACGGCTTCGAGCAGCTTGTCGACGTTCGTGCCCTGCTTCGCGGAGATGTCGACGAACATCGTGTTGCCGCCGTATTCCTCCGGGATCAGGCCGAACTCGGTGAGCTGGCCGCGCACCTTCTCCGGGTTGGCGCCTTCGACGTCGATCTTGTTGACGGCGACGACGATCGGCACATGCGCCGACTGCGCGTGGTTGATCGCCTCGACGGTCTGCGGCATGACGCCGTCATCGGCCGCGACGACGAGGATCGCCACATCGGTGAGCTCGGCGCCACGGGCGCGCATCGCTGTGAAAGCCTCGTGGCCCGGGGTGTCGAGGAACGTGATCTTGCGTTCCTCGCCCTCGAGATCGACGGTCACCTGATAGGCGCCGATGCGCTGCGTGATGCCGCCGGCCTCGCGCGAGATGACGTTCGTGCGGCGAATCGTGTCGAGCAGGCGCGTCTTGCCGTGGTCGACGTGGCCCATGACGGTGACGACCGGCGGACGCGGCTTGAGATCCTCGTCTTCCTGCAGTTCCTCCGATTCGAGGTCGATGTCGAACTGCTGGAGCAGCTCCTTGTCCTCCTCCTCGGCGGAGACGATCTTGATGTTCCAGCCAATCTCCTCGCCGAGGATCTGGAACGTCGCCTCGTCGAGCGACTGCGTCGCCGTGGCCATCTCGCCGAGATGGAACAGCACGGTGACGAGCGCCGCCGGGTTGACGTTGATCTTCTCCGCAAGGTCGGCGAGCGAAGCGCCCTGGCGCAGACGGATCGTCTGTCCGTTGCCCTTCGGGATGCGCACGCCGCCGATGACCGGTGCTTTCAGCTCCTCGTACTCATGACGCTTCGCGAGACGGTTCTTGCGCGCCTTCGAGGACTTGCCGCCCTGACGGCCGAACGCGCCCGCGGCACCGCCGCGACCACGGCCGCCGCCACGGGACGGACCGTTGCTCGAAGCGCCGTTCTGGAAGCCACCGCCGTTGCCGCCGAAGCGGTTGCCGCCCGGACGTGCGCCGTTGCCGGCGCCCTGACCCTGACGATGCTGGCCCCACTGGCCCGGACGCGCGCCGGTGCCCGGACCCGGACGTCCGCGGAATCCGCCACGCGGGCCGGGACGGCCGCCGCGGCGGTTCTCGTTGTTGTTGACGGTCGGACGCGCCATTGGATGCGGGCGCGGGATGTCGGCCGGCGTCGGCGTATGCATGCCCTGCTTGCGGCTGAACGGGTTGTTGCCCGGACGCGGCGCATGCTGCTGCGCGCCGCCCTTGCCGCCGTTCTGCTGACCCGGACGCGCGGCACGCGGCCCCGGTGTCGGAGCCGCCGGCTTCGCGGCGTGCTGGCCCATCTTTGCGTTCGTGCGCGACTGTGCGGCGCGCGGATTGCGCTGCTGCTCGCGTTCCTCGTTCTTGCGGGCGCCGTTGCGTGCGCCCGGCTTCGCGGCCGGACGCGCGGCACGCGGCCCCGGTGTCGGCGTCGGAGCCGCCGGCTTCGCGGCTTGTGCGGCAGCCGGCCTCGGCGCGGCCGCGGGCTTCGGGGCGGCCGGCTTCGGCGCGGTGTGCTTCTTCGCAGCCGGCTTCTTCGTGTTCGTGTTGGATTCCTGAGACGCCTCTCCCGGCTTCGGGAATGCGGCCTTGAGGCGGCGCACAACCGGCGCCTCCACGGTCGATGAGGCGGATTTGACGAATTCGCCCATGTCCTTGAGCTTTTCAAGGACGGTCTTGCTGTCTACGCCAAGTTCCTTGGCGAGCTCATATACGCGTGCTTTCGGCACTCAATTTCTCCTATTCCTCAGCCGCGCGTATGCGAGCGCAGCTGTTATCTTCTCACGGCGAGCTTTCGGTTTCTCATCGTGCAACCATGGTTGTTCACCCTCGTTCTAGTCCTGAGCGCCGCGCGTGCGCGCGCCGGTCAGTTTGCGGCCTAGCTTACTCCCGCCATTGGATACGCGCGACGGGAATAAGCGGGCGACGAACGACTCAGCCTCGGGCCTCGTCGCCATCCGTTCCGGTGCCCTTGCGCCCGTCGCGTGCGCGCACGAGCTGCTCGGCCTTCTTCCTCGCGTAGGCTTCCTCGGATTCGATGCCGATCTTCCATCCGGTGAGCTTGGCGGCGAGGCGCGCGTTCTGCCCTTCCTTGCCGATTGCGAGCGAGAGCTGGTCCTCTGGGATGAAGGCGACGGCCGTCTGGTTCTTCTCACTGACGACGTGCACATCGGTGACGTTCGCCGGAGACAGCGCGGCGGCGATGAACTTCGCCGGCTCGTTCGACCAGTCGACGATGTCGATCTTCTCCTGACCGAGGTTCTCGATGACGGCGCGCACGCGCGAGCCGCCCGGTCCGATGAGCGCGCCCTTCGGGTTGACGCCCTGCGTGTTCGCGCGCACGGCGACCTTCGTGCGGGCGCCCGCCTCGCGCGCGATCGCCATGATGGACACGGCGCCGGAGACAAGCTCTGGGACCTCGCGTTCGAAGAGCTTGCGCACGAGCTCCGGATGGGAACGCGAGACGATGATCTCGGGTCCCTTGAGGCCGCGCGACACGTTGACAACGTAGACGCGGATGCGCTCGCCGTGACGGTAGCGCTCACCCGGCACCTGCTCGCGGCGCGGCAGCAGCGCCTCGACGTCGCCGACGGCCACATGCACGTTGGCGGTGTCCTTCGCGTCCTGCTGGACGACGCCGGTGATGAGCTTGCCCTTCTGTCCGGAGAAAGCGCCGAAGATCTTGTCGTCCTCCGCCTTGCGGAACAGCTGGGAGATGACCTGGCGCGCCGTGGACGCGGCGAGACGACCGAAGTCCTTCGGCGTATCGTCGTATTCCTCGCCGAGCGTGGGTGCCGGGTGCAGATTGTCTTCGGTGGGTTCCTGGGCGATTTCGTCACGTGCCCAGATCGTGAAGCTGCCTGCGCGCGGGTCAAGTTCGACTCGTGCGTGCTTGGCGGCGTGCGGGGTCTTGAGATAGGCGAGGCGCAACGCCTCGGAGAGCGCCTCATCAACGGTTTCCGCATCGATGTCCTGCTCGCGCGCGAGCTGGTGGATTCCGTTCAGGTCCAGTTCCATGTGCAGACCTCCTCTGAAGTTATGTACGAGCCTGTGCCCTATGGTCACAGTCCCTCATTACTGTAATGTCTCATGCAGACACCTTCCACCCCGTCGACCGCCCGCCCATCGCGCACGCTGCGCACGCGACTTGCAGCGGCGGCCGTCTCATGCGTCCTCGTTCTGCCTGCGGCGTCCTGCGCGGCGCCGCGAGTCGAGGGCCGCGCCGAATCCGAGCGCAGCGTCGACGTCTGCGAGACGCTGCTCACCGAAGCCGATGTGTCGTCGACGCGCGGCGCCGAGGAGGGCGCGCCGAAAATCGCGCGATACACGGCCTTCGAGGACGCGACGCACCGTTGGCTCGACGTCGCCATCCAATGCCCCGCACGTTTCGCCGAGGGCACACTGCGCAGCGCACAGGCGCAGGCCGCCGCGCACGCGCTCGCCCGCACGTCCGGATTCTCCTACGCGCCGCTCACCGTCACACGTCTCGACGACGTCGACGAACTCGGCATCGGCGGCGACGCGCTCGCAAAACTCGCACTCGCCGAGGATCGTGCCGGATTCGCCACCGAAGTGCTCGCCGGCCGTTTCGCCGACGGCGTCGCCTCCGACGCGTCGACGGCCGCGCTCGTCAAGGACGGCGGCCTGCTCGCGATGAGCGACGATCACAAGGAAACGGCGTCGCGGCTCATGTATCTGTCCGACGGTGCGAAGGACCTGCGCCGCAAAGTGTATGCGACGCAGGAGCTCACGGCGCACAGCGCGGACGTCGTCGACCCGGCGACCGGCCTACGCGCGAACACCGTCGCCGTCCTGGAGATCGACTGCGCACGCGAAGAGCTCGCGGCCTTCGACTCCTCCGCGCATGTCGATTACACGACGATGACGCAGCAGCAGCGCACGAAGACGCGCGCCGCCCTCGCGCAGCTGTCGATGCTCATCGCAACACACGCCTACACCGCCTTCACCCTCGGCTATCCCTCCACCGACCCCGCCCTCTTCGCCTGATCCCCCGATTCACCTGATCGATTTCAGCTGATTCGATCGATCATGCTCAGCCTTACGTTTGACTGTGCATCCGCCTCTCTGTTGTTCCTCTGTCACTCTCCGCCCTCTGCCGCCCTGTCCTTCTGACTGCACACCCACGACATCCGGTCGCCGGCCTCCCTTTAACCGTTCGGCGGCATGTCCACAACACCCGATTCTGTGTGCGACATGCCGATGATTTGACGTGCCCACAGCCTGTGGCATAATGAACAAGTTGCTTGATTGCGACGAATGGATGAGTGTCCGAGCGGTCTAAGGAGCACGCCTCGAAAGCGTGTGAGGGCAACCCCCTCCGCGAGTTCGAATCTCGCCTCATCCGCCACTAGGGTTTCCGGCTTCGCCCGGAAGCCCTTTTTTCATGCTGTATCCCCAGTGGTTCCAAGGGTTTCGCGGTATCACCCCCAGTACACCGATTCCCCTCGATCGGCGTCATTCAGCAGCCCGAACGGGGTGAACAACGGGGCGAGGGGGTGATTAGAGTGGTGGTCCCCGTACGCCGAACCGCACCACCCGCTCTCTCTTTCCCCGACAGCAGTCCGCGATTGACTTCATTCAACCATCAACTGCCGCTGCAGCGCCGTCAAACGGCAGTATGCGATTGAACTCAACCGCCAACTGCCACCACAGCCGTCACACCGTACGCCGCCGGCACTCTCACTCGCCCGGCAGCGTACGACGCGCGCGGATTGCCTCGGCGCGGGCCGCCAGATCGCCGTCGGCCGGGTATGCGATATGTTCGAGCGTCAGTCCCTGCGGCGCGATCGGCCCGGTCGAGCCTTCGCGCGACGGCACTGCCATCTTGCCTGAGAACCAGTCGACATCGCGTTTGCCCATACCCACCTGCACGCAGGCGCCGACGAGCGAGCGCACCATGTTGCGTGCGAAGGCGTCGGCGACGATTGTGAAGCACAGCAGCCCCGATTCAACGGCGGGCGTCCGGTAGCGCTCCCCCATGCCCGCGTCGAGCAGCGGCCGCGCCGGCACGCGCGCCCAATACGCGCTCTTCACGTCGCGAATCGTCGTCCCTCCCGGATTCGCGATGGCGAAGGAGCCGAAGTCGTGCAGCCCGAGCGTCAGCGCGGCGGCCTCGTTCATCCGCTCAACGTCAAGCTCGCGATCGGTGCGCCACACAAAGTCCTTGAGCCGCGGATCCCACGGCGCATGCGCGTCGGCGATGCGGTACACGTAGGTGCGTTCGAGCGCGGAGAAGCGCGCGTCGAAGCCGTCCGGCGCGACGGTGACGTCGTGGATCGCGATGTCGTCGGGCATCATGCGCGACAGCCTCGTCGCAAGCGCCTGCACCGGCGTGAGCCGCATATGCCCGACGCAGCGCGCGAGCGCGGCATCGTCGACATCGAGATGGCAGACCTGATGCGAGGCGTGCACGCCGGCGTCGGTGCGTCCGGCGACGGTCAGCCGAGCCACGCCTGTACCGTCATCCCCGCCGCGCAATCCGAGGATCCTGCCCAAGGCCTCTTCAATCGTCCCCTGCACGGTCCTGCCCTGCGGTTGCACCGCCCATCCGTGGAAGGCGGCGCCGTTGTATGCCAGATCGATTCGTAAGCGTGTCACAGGGCGAGCTTAGCAAATGCGCCGACCGCGCGCTCAGCGTCCGTGGCGCCTGCGCAGTCCGGAGAAGACGTACCAACCCGGAATGAGCGTCATGCCGGCGAGCAGCGCGGACAACGTGAACACGTTCCAGAAGCCGTCCGTTCCGGTGATCGGCATATGCGGTGCCGCCGTGGACAGCAGCTCGTAGCGTACGACGCTGCCGTTGTAGTCGTATCGCGCCGTCGTGTCCCATTGGGCGGTCCCGGCCGGATATCCACCTGGATACCGCGCGGTCGTGTCGCCTACGATCCGGATGGACTCCAGATTGTAGCCGGCGGGCACGAGGTCGCCCTCCTTGGCCTTGAGTTCGCTCAACGTCTGCGGGAAGTCGCTCTTCGTGAACACGTCCTGATTGTTCCTGTAATGTCTCGTCAGGTTCTCCAACGGCACGACGCGTTCGGTGCCGGAAGCGTCGACGTACGCCAGCTGCGCGGTGATCGTCGACTTGCCGGAGACCGTGATCGTGGGCGCTCTCTCGTCGCCTGCACGATAGATGAGCGGGGTCAGTTGCAGACCGGAGATGTACAGGCCGGATTCCACCGATTCGCTCTTGCCGGCGTCCACGGCGAGCGTGGGGTCGATACCGTGGAGGATGAAATGGCCGGCCACCGTGTTGCTCGACAGCTGCGGCACCGTGATGAGTACCGAGCGGATCGCCGTCCAGTCGGTGACGTGCACCGCGTCCACGTAGGAGGTCGTATCGGGCACCGCCCTCGCGCTCAATGTGGCCGGCGCCGTGGAATAGGTGACCGTCGTGCCGTCCGGGACAACCGATCGGTCCGTCGCCGTCGTGACGGGTCCCGTCAGGCGTATGCCGAACCCGTCGTCGCCGCCGTCAGGCAGGTTGACGAACTGCTGCAGATTGCGCTGCACGATCGACGAGCCGTTGTTGATGACGACTTCGATGTTCATCTCGCGCGCGTCGCGGAACGTGTTCGTCGCAGCGATGTCGTTCGATTCGCCGTTGCGGCTGAACATCACGTCGAGGTTGCCCTGCACTTGCGTCGTGCTCATCAGGATCCTCGCCGCGTTCACCGACCAGCTGCCGCCGCCCACCTCGTAGAGGTCAGCCGTCCTGCCTTCGACCCATGTGGGGTTCCAGGAGGCGGCGCTCGTGTCGACCTTCCGGTTCGTCATCGGCGTCGTGGGACTATACACGTAGATCGAGTACGGGTAGACGCCGGTCGTCGCGTTGCCGAGGATCGACAGCCATGCCTGAGTGTTTGCGCCTTCATTGCAGTTGAACCAATATCCGGTGCCGCGGTAGCTGATCTTGACGACCTCGCGCCCGTCGCTCGCCTGGAATTCGCTGACCTTCGGCGAAGGGCTCTTGCCGTTATTGGAGTTGAGCGACGTCAGGCCCTTCTGGCGGTTGTATACGGTGCCGGTCGGCAGCACGTAGTAGAACTCCGGTTCATATATCGTCGGCGTCGTGCCGCCATAGCCCTGGTAGACCGAAAGGTACCCCGATTCGAGGTTCCCCGGCTCCTTGCCGTTCTGCCAGCCGAAGGGCTGCAGCGCCGCGCGCAGCTGGCTTGGCACGATCACCTGCTGCGTGACGGAAGCCTTCACCGAGAACTGGACGAAACGCCGGGAATCCGCGTCCCATTGGAACGCCTTCTCGGGATCGGTCAGCGAAATCGACGTGATCAGATCGTCGCCGCGCTTGACTGGTGCGCCGTCGTCGTACTTGGCGGCGAGCGTACCTTGCAGATACAGCATGACCCTGCCTGCGCAGTTCGCGTTGTCGTCGGCGAGCGTCGTACATGAGGACGCGTCGGCTGTATGCGCGCCGGCCGCCAGCAGGTTCGGATACAGCTTGGCGGTGCGGATCGGGGAATCCTTGACGCATGTGATCGTGCCTCCCGCCGCCACGGTGCCGCTTTCCTGCGTGCCGTCGGCCAAGGTGAGTTCGTAGCGGTACGAAGTCAGTCCCTTGAGATCCGTGGCGCTCACTGGCGTGACGATCGCCGTGGCGTCGAAGCCGCTGGGCACGTCCATCGTGATCACGGCGTCCTCGAGGTCCTCCGGGCTGTTGTTCGCGAACCCTCCGAAGACGAGCGTCGTCAGATGGCTCGGATCGGTGAGCAGGATGTCGTTGTCGGTGTTGTTGCCGGCGATCGTCACCTTGAGGCACTGCCCGTTGGCGACAGGGCACAGCCCCTTCTGGTCGCTCGAGCGCAGCTGTTCGCTCCAGTCGTCCAGCAGTGTCTTGCGCAGGTGGCGTGTGACGCCTTGGGCGTCCACATAGGTCTGGTCGATGGTGATATCACCCGAGGCGGTGAAGGTCTGCGTGGCAGTCGTGTTCGCCGCGTTGATGCGGCCTACCAGATAGTATCCCGGCTTGCCTTGATATCCCTGCGCGCCGCTGCCCTTCGGCACGGTGATGATGATGTCGTGTCCTTCTCCGCCTGGCTGGCTGATCGTCGTGGCGTCGTCGAAGGCGTTCTTCGCCGCCGTAGCGTCCGTGTTGAGGACGAAATGCGGCGGTGTCGGAATCGTGATCGTCGTGCCGTAGTTGACGGTCGCATTCACCTGCGCGGATGCGTATGACGTGTCGTCGTGCACGCCGTCGACCTCGTTCACGTCGAAACGGTACGTGTAGTCGGTTTTGCCGTTGACGGCGGGAACCGACCCCTGGTCCGGCGACGTGCGCACGGGCGTCTTCGGCGACATCGCCGGCTTCACATACTGCCTGATCGTCAGGGGCGGCATCTGCTCGGCCTGTGTCATCGTCTTCTTGCGGCAGGTCCATTTGATCGTCCGCGTCGATTCGCCGATGATCGTCATCGGTACGGACTGCGAAGTGTAGTTGTTGATCGCCGTCAGGTTCACGGACAGTTCGACGGATGCCGATGCGGTCTTGAAGTCGATCGAGAACACGACGGCGTCGGCCGTCTCCGTTCTGGTCACGGTGCCGATGTCGGCAGGCAGGTCGTCACCTGGACCGATGGTATAGGTGCCCGCATAAGAGGAGGATTTCGGGATGGTGACGGTATAGCTCGTGCCTGCCTCGCCCACCACGGCGAGCGTCAATGTGATGCCCGAAGGCGCGTCGGCCACGTTGCCGATCCGGTTCGCGCTCAGATACAGCTTCGCCTTGCCGTCCGCGCTGCTCGCGCTCAAGGCGTCGTCATCGCCGTCCCCGTCGCCGGTGTCCGTCCCATCGGCGGCGACGGCGGTGCGCGACTGCGATGGCTGCGCCACATCATGATCTGGTTGCACACCATATGCCGCGTAGGTGAAGAATCCCAGCATCGCCGTCATCACGACGGCCAGCAGGGCCGCGATGAGGCGACGGCCGCGCATTCCGGCCTGCTCCCTGTATCCGTTCATACTCGTTTCCAATCTGGACTCCCTAGGCAACATTGTCATGCGATGCATCGGGCATGCGGCATCGTTCGTCTATGGGGATAAGTCCGGACACGACGTCTCTGAGCGCCTAGGATAATCGGCGCACGGCATACAAGGCATATAAAAAGGGTCAGCACCTTCAAGGTGCTGACCCTCATATGGTCAGTGGACCGGACTCACTCGGCGTTCTCGGCTTCGTTCGTCGCGGTCTCGGCCGGAGCCTCAACCGGGGCCTCTTCCTTGGCGGCGACCTTCGTCGCAGCTTCGGCTTCCTTGACGACGGCCTTCTTCGGGCTCACCGGCTCGGTGACGAGCGCGATGATCGCGGCCGGAGCGGAATCGCCCTTGCGCGGCGCAATCTTGACGATGCGGGTGTAGCCGCCCTCACGCTGTTCCATCTGCTCAGCGATCTCGGTGAAGAGCTTGTGCACGACGGACTTGTTGCGGATGACGCGCATCACACGACGGCGCGAGTGCAGATCGCCACGCTTGGCGAAGGTGATCAGGCGCTCGGCGAGCGGACGAAGGCGCTTGGCCTTCGGCAGCGTCGTCGTGATGCGGCCGTGCTCGAACAGGCTTGTGGCCATGTTCGCGAGCATCAGGCGCTCGTGTGCCGGGCTGGAAGCCAGACGTGGGCCTTTCTTAGGTGTAGGCATTGTTTCTCCTTGAATGCCCCGCCGGACTCAGGTGGGCAACTGCCCGAGCATCCGAAACCGGCGAAGCGGTGGTTGTGTCGAAAGGGGTTCGGTCTCACTCGTCCTCAGGCGAGAAGAAGGTGCCACCTTCGAGGTTGCTGGTATCGAAGCCGAGCGGCGAGGCCTTGAGCGACAGTCCCAGAGACTGGAGCTTCTCCTTGACCTCATCGATGGACTTCATACCGAAATTACGGATGTCGAGCAGATCCTGCTCCGTGTGATTGACCAGTTCGCCGACCGTGTGGATGCCCTCGCGCTTGAGGCAGTTGTAGCTGCGCTGCGTGAGATTGAGATCCTCGATCGGGACGGCCATCTCCGGATCGGCCTCCTCCACGACGGGAGCGGGACCGACCTCGACGCCCTCGGCCTGCGTGTTGAGCTCACGGCACAGGCCGAAGAGCTCCACAAGCGTCGAGCCTGCGGAAGCGACGGCGTCGCGCGGGGAGATGGCCGGCTTGGTCTCCACATCCAGAATGAGCCGGTCGAAATCGGTGCGCTGTTCGACGCGCGTCGCCTCGACCTTGTAACTCACCTTGAGCACCGGCGAGTAGATGGAATCGACCGGGATGCGGCCGATCTCATCACCATCCTGCTTGTTCATCTGCGCCGGGACGTAACCGCGTCCGCGCTCGACGGTGAACTCGATCTCGAGTTCGCCATCGTCGGCGAGGGTCGCGATGTGCATCTCCGGATTGGCGATCGTGACGCCGGCCGGCGGGGTGATGTCCCCCGCGGTGGCCTCACCCTTGCCGCTCTTGCGCAGATACATGACAACGGGCTCGTCATATTCGCTCGTGAGCACGATGCCTTTGATGTTGAGCAGGATTTCAGTGACGTCTTCCTCAACTCCCGGCAGAGTGGTGAACTCGTGCAGGGCACCGGAAATACGCACCGACGTGACTGCCGCTCCCGGAATCGAGCTCAAGAGGGTACGGCGAAGCGAGTTGCCAAGCGTGTATCCGAAGCCCGGCTCGAGTGGCTCGATGATGAAACGGGAACGCTGAGGGTTGAGCGATTCCTCGGTAAGTGTCGGACGCTGTGCGATAAGCACTGTGTTATCCTTTCAGCTTCGGCCGATGGTGCACTCATCGGCCTCAAGCGGCTCTATGGATGGTTTGGTCTAGTGCTCAGACGTGGCGACGCTTCGGAGGACGCACGCCGTTGAAAGCCACCGGCGTCGCATCGGTGATCGAACCGACTTCGAGACCCGCGGACTGCAGGGAACGGATGGCGGTCTCACGACCGGAACCCGGGCCCTTGACGAAGACATCGACCTTCTTGACGCCGTGTTCCATGGCCTTGCGGGCCGCGGACTCGGCTGCCATGCCGGCGGCATACGGCGTGGACTTGCGGGAGCCCTTGAAACCGACGTCGCCACCGGACGCCCAGGACACAACCGCGCCGGACGGATCGGTGATGGAGATGATGGTGTTGTTGAACGTTGACTTGATGTGCGCCTGACCGACCGGGATCGACTTGCGATCGCGGCGACGAGTCTTGCGCGCAGCCTGCTTTTGAGCTGCCATTGACCCTCGTTTCCTTGTAACGAACTCTTGGTTGATGTGGCGCGGCGATGGTGTGAGCCGTGGCCGCGACCCGGGGCTCACCTATTACTTGGTGGCCTTCTTCTTTCCGGCGACCGTGCGCTTCGGTCCCTTGCGGGTACGCGCATTGGTCTTGGTACGCTGTCCGCGGACCGGGAGTCCCTTACGGTGACGCATGCCCTGGTAGCAGTTGATCTGAATCTTACGACGGATATCGGCGTCGATTTCACGACGCAGATCGCCTTCGATCTTGTAGTTGGACTCGAGGTAATCACGCAGCGTGATCAGCTGCTCATCCGTCAGATCCTTGACGCGGGTGTCCGGATTGATTCCGGTCGCGGCAAGGGTTTCCTTCGCACGAGTGCGGCCCACACCGAAGATGTAGGTCAGCGCAATCTCGATGCGCTTGTCATTGGGGATGTCGACTCCGGCAAGACGTGCCATTGCGATTCCTTCTGTTTCACGCAGGTCTTGCACCGAGTCTTCCGGTTTCCCGGCCCGGGCCTGCGCTCCCGGGGTTCAGTCCTCGCGGACTGTGACTTAGTGCCTGAATTGGTGTGCCGCTGGGTCTGCTCAGCCCTGACGCTGCTTGTGACGCGGGTTGGTGCAGATCACCATGACGCGGCCGTGACGACGGATCACACGGCAGTTCTCGCAGATCCTCTTCACACTTGGGCTAACCTTCATGGTTGTTCCTTACTTTAGCTGTACCTTACTTGTAGCGGTACGTAATCCGACCACGATTGAGATCGTATGGGCTCATCTCGAGCACGACGCGGTCCTGCGGCAGGATGCGGATGTAGTTCTTGCGCATCTTGCCCGAGATCGTCGCCAGCACGATATGCTTGTTCTCCAGCTCGACGCGGAACATCGCGTTCGGCAATGCCTCGACGACTCGTCCTTCGACTTCAATCACACCGTCTTTTGCCATAATCTCGATTCCATTCGATGATCGACTTACTGCTGTGTCCGAAGACACACCAAATTGCAAGAATACACGAAAAGTCCTGAGATACAAATACGGCGTGTCGTATCACGTCCTGTCCTGCACAACCGACGCCGTTCCCCCGATATTCCCCGTGCGTCGCACTCCCCTATCCTATATGTCCTATATGGCAACGTGATCTGTGCCGATATGCGACGACGTGCGGCCGCCTGCCCCCCGAAGGGCGCGGCGGCCGCAC
Source organism: Bifidobacterium anseris (assembly GCF_002860345.1). Lineage (GTDB taxonomy): Bacteria > Actinomycetota > Actinomycetes > Actinomycetales > Bifidobacteriaceae > Bifidobacterium > Bifidobacterium anseris. The sequence goes on along the minus strand of NZ_NMYC01000005.1, from coordinate 597,210 downwards.
GTCGGCTGTGTCATCGTATGCGTGTCATTGCGTGCACGCGTTCGGCGTTCAGCTCGCCTTGACGTTCGCGTCGAGCTTCTCGATGATCGTCTGTGAGATCGAGTCGACATCGCCGACGCCGTCGACGGTGATGAGCAGGCCGCGCTCCTTGTAGATGTCGAGCAGCGGAGCCGTCTCCTTCTCGTAGGTTTCGAGACGCTTGGCGATGACCTCCGGCGTGTCGTCGGAACGGCCTTGCTCCTTCGCGCGCTTGGCCATGCGCTCGAGCAGCACGTCGCGGCCCGCTTCGAGCGCTACGACGGCGTCGAGGCTCTGGCCGAGCTCGGCGAGCATCGTGTCGAGCGCCTCGACCTGGGAGGCGTTGCGCGGATAGCCGTCGAGGATCCAGCCGTTGACGGTGTCGTCCATCGCGAGGCGGTCCTTGACGATTGTGTTCGTCAGCGAGTCCGGTACGAGCTCGCCCTTGTCCGTGTAGGACAGCGCTTCGAGGCCGAGCGGCGTCTTGTGCTTGATGTTGTAGCGGAAGATGTCGCCGGTCGAGATGGCCGGAATGTCGTAGTGGGTGGCGAGCAGTGCAGCTTGCGTGCCCTTGCCGACGCCCTGGGGTCCCATGATGAGAAGACGCATGAGCGGTCCTTTCGTTGTCGCATTGCTGGATGAATCCACGTCAAGCATACTCGGACGCGCGAATGCATGAAGCCACCGCCCATGCGGACGGTGGCTTCAGTTCAGGTCGATCGCGGAGATGCCGGTCACTTGCCTTCGATATGTTCGTTGTTCTCGAACAGGAATCCAGCGTACTGGTACTGCTCAGTCTGGGCCTTTGCCTGACGCAGCGTGTCAAGTCCGACGCCGGCGATAATCAGGATCGTCGTACCGCCGAAGGGCAGCTGCGTGTTGAGGTTGAGCGCCATGATGAGCACGGTCGGCAGCAGCGCGACGAAGAGCAGGTAGACGGCACCGACGGTGTTGAGTCGGTTGATGACGTACTTGAGGTAACGCGCCGTCGCGTTGCCCGCGCGGATGCCCGGGATGAAGCCGCCGTACTGCTTCATGTTGTCTGCGGTCTCGTCCGGGTTGAACGTGATCTCGGTGTAGAAGAACGTGAAGAACACGATCATCAGCGCGTACAGCAGGATGTACCACAGCGTCGTCGAGTTCGCGAGGTTCGTGTTGATCCACTGCACCCAGCTCGCGTCGGACTTGCCGAACTGTGCGATGAGCGTCGGAATCGCGAGGATCGACGAAGCGAAGATTGGCGGGATGACGCCGCTCATGTTGATCTTGAGCGGCAGGTAGGTCGACGATCCGCCGTACATCTTGCGGCCGATCATGCGGCGCGTGTACTGCACCGGGATGCGGCGCTGCGAAAGCTCGACGTAGTTGACGAAGACCATGATGACGAGCAGGACGCCGGTGACGATCGCGAACTTGCCCCAGTTGCCGTCGGAGCCGTTCGTGCCGTAGCCGATCTGCCACAGCTGCGGCAGGAAGCCGGAGCAGATGGACAGGAAGATGAGGATCGACATGCCCTGGCCGATGCCCTTCTCGGTGATGAGTTCGGCCATCCACATGATCAGGCCGGTGCCGCCGGTCATGACGAGGACCATGACGACGAGCGTCCAGATCGAACCGTCCGGGATGATGTTCGGGCACTGGTAATTGAACAGCGCGCCGGACTTCGCGGTGACGACGATCGTTGTCGACTGCAGGATCGCCAGGCCGATCGTCAGGTAACGCGTGTACTGCGTGAGCTTCGCCTCACCCGACTGGCCTTCCTTGTGCAGCGTCTCGAAGCGCGGGATGACGACGCGCAGCAGCTGAATGACAATCGACGCGGTGATGTACGGCATGACGCCGAGTGCGAAGATGGACAGCTGGAGCATCGCGCCGCCGGAGAACAGGTTGACCAGTCCGATGAAGTTCTCGGAGCCGGTGCTCGCCGTACACGCACGCACGGCCTGCTCGCTGACGCCCGGGGCGGGGATGAACGCGCCGATGCGGTAAATGATGATCATGCCAAGGACGAAGAAGATCTTCTTCCTCAGCTCCTTGGTTCGGAAGGCCTGGATTAATGTCCTCACCTTGGGTTCCCTCCATGTCTCGTACGAACTCTCTCGCACACGGTCGAAAAACACACTCTAGGGGATGAGTTTAGCCCATCGTGTCTACCGGTTGCGTCGTCGCTTCCAAAATCTATAGAATTTCCGCACATTTCGTATACCGAAAACGTTCGCAGTCAGCCGCGATGCGGGCGTCGGCGCCCACAATACGCGCGGTCGGCGGTGCGGATCCGGCCGCATAACGGTTGCAAACACGGTTTGAATGATACGGGTCCGGATAATGATATGGTCCCCTCCCGCGATGCGTGGAGGGGACCATATCGACTAGTCGATCAGGTCGGGGCGCAAGCCCCGGCCGATCTCAATCAGTCTTCGCTGATCGAGCCACCGGCGGCTTCGATCTTCGCCTTGGCGGAAGCGGAGGCCTTGACACCCTTGATGGTGAAGGCCACCGTCGTCTCGCCCTCGCCGAGGACCTTGACCGGACGGTTGGCGCGCACGGCACCCTTGGCCACGAGATCAGCCACGGTGACGTCGCCACCCTGCGGGAAGAGTTCCGCGAGGGTGCTGATGTTGACGACCTGATACTCGGTCTTGAACGGGCTACGGAAGCCGCGGAGCTTCGGCAGGCGCATGTAGAGCGGCAGCTGGCCACCTTCGAAGCCAGGACGGACCTGGTAGCGCTTCTTGGTACCCTTGTCGCCACGACCCGAGGTCTTGCCCTTCGAGCCTTCACCACGACCGACGCGAATGCGATCCTTCTTGGCGCCCGGAGCCGGACGGAGGTCATGCATCTGCAGAATGTTGTTCTCTTCAGCCATGATCACTCAGCCTCCTCGACCTTGACCAGATGACGCACGACGTTGATGAGGCCGCGCGTCGTCGAATTGTCTTCACGGACGACGCTCTGACCGATCTTGCGAAGGGCCAGCGTCTGCACGGTCGCACGCTGCTTCGGGTTCGCACCGCAGACACCGTGCACGAGCGTGATCTTGAGATTAGCCATCACTCACCATCCTTTGCGGCAGCCTGGGCTTCCTCGCGGGCCTTGCGGGCCTCGGCGATGCCGGCCGCACGAGAGCGGAGCAGCGCATCCGGCGCGACTTCCTGCACGGACAGTCCACGACGGGCCGCGATCTCCTCGGGCTCTTCGAGCTGCTTGAGGGCGTCGACGGTCGCGCGAACCACGTTGACCGCGGTCGACGAACCCATCGACTTCGTCAGGACGTCGGTGATGCCTGCGCATTCCATGACGGCGCGCACCGCGGAGCCGGCGATAACGCCGGTACCCGGAGCGGCCGGACGAAGCATGACGACGCCGGCGTGGTCGCGACCGGTGACCGGGTGGGTCACGGTGCCGCGGACGCGCGGAACGTTGAACAGATGCTTCTTGGCGTCCAGCTGGCCCTTGGCGATGGCCGCCGGGACCTCACGGGACTTGCCGTAGCCGACGCCGACGGTGCCGTTGCCGTCACCGACGACGACGAGCGCGGCGAAGCTGAACGTACGGCCGCCCTTGTGGGTCTTGGACACGCGGTTGATCGTCACGACGCGATCGAGCATCTCGTCGCCGCGATTCTCCTCGCGACGGTTGCGACGCTCGCCACGACGGCCTTCGCCACGCTGTCCGCGACGGTTCCTGCGGTCGTCGTTGTTGGACTCAGCGGTTGCCTGAGTGTTCTGAGTTTCTTCAGCCACCTGGGTTTCCTTTTCGTTGTCGCTCACAGTGCCAGACCTCCCTCGCGGGCGCCATCAGCAACGGCTGCGACGCGACCATGGTACATGTTGCCGCCACGGTCGAAGACGACCGCGGTGATGCCTGCATCCTGAGCCTTCTTGGCGATCAGGAGGCCGACCTGCTTGGCCGCTTCGGTCTTCGTGCCCTCGAAGTCGGCGAAATCGCTCATCAGCGTGGATTCACTGACGATCGTCTTGCCGATCGTGTCATCGACGATCTGGGCGACCATGTGACGGTTGGAACGCGTGACCACCAGACGCGGGAGCTCGGCGGTGCCGCTGATGCGCTTGCGGATACGAGCGTGGCGACGCTTCAGAGCGACCTTTTTGCCTTTACCGTAGATCTTGACGCTCATATCACTTACCAGCCTTTCCAGCCTTGCGACGGATGCGCTCGTCCGAATACTTGATTCCCTTGCCCTTGTAGGGTTCCGGAGCACGAAGCTTGCGGATGTTCGCGGCAACCTGGCCAACGACCTGCTTGTCGGTGCCCTTGACGATCACCTGGTTCGGGTTCGGCAGTTCGAACTCGATGCCTTCCGGCGGCTCAACGGTGATGGTGTGGGAGTAACCGAGCGAGAACTCGATGCCCTTGCCCTTCATCTGAGCGCGGTAACCGGTGCCGACGATGTCGAGGCTCTTCGTGTAGCCGTCATGCACACCCTTGACCATCGAGGCCATGATGGAGCGAGCGAGGCCGTGCTTCGCACGGGTCGGGCGCAGATCGTCGTTGGCAGTGACGATGAGCTCGTTGCCTTCGACCTTGGCCGAGATGCCTTCAGGGATGGTGTAGGAGTCGGAGCCCTTCGGTCCCTTGACCGTGAACTCCTGACCGTTGATCGTGATTTCATCGCCCGCCGGAATGGTGATCGGGAGCTTGCCAATATGTGATGCCATTGTTCAGCTCTCCTTTCTCACCAAACGTAGGCGACGATCTCGCCGCCGATGCCCCGGTCGAGGCATTCCTTCTGGGTCATCAGTCCCGAGCTCGTCGAGATGATGGCGATTCCGAGACCACCGAGCGGCATCGGCAGCGCGTCGGACTTCGCGTAACGGCGAAGGCCCGGCTTCGAAATGCGCTTGATGCCCTGGATGGAGCGCTCGCCGTTCGGGCCGTACTTGAGCGTGAGCTCGAGCGTCTGGCCGACACGGGCCTCCTTGGCGGTGAAGTCCGCGATGTAGCCTTCACGCTTGAGGATCTCGGCGATGTTCTTCTTGAACTTGGAGTACGGCATATCCACGGTTTCGTGCTTGGCCGCGCTCGCATTACGCAGACGCGTAAGCATATCTGCGATCGGATCTGTCATTGTCATTTGGGCTAACGCCCTTTCTCGCCGTGGTTTCCGCCGCCCTTGGGACTGGGACCAGTCCTTCAGGGCCGCGGACCTTCAGCGTCGATATTTACCAACTGGACTTCGTGACGCCGGGCAGCTCGCCGCGGTGGGCCTTCTCGCGAAGGCAGATACGGCAGAGGCCGAACTTGCGGTAGACCGAATGAGGACGGCCGCAGACCATGCAACGGGTGTACGCACGCACCTTGAACTTCGGCTTGCGCAGCGCCTTGACCTTAAGACACGTTTTTGCCATTTCAGTTCTCCTTGAACGGGAAGCCGAGCGCCTTGAGCAGCGCATAGGCCTCATCGTCGCTCTTAGTGGTGGTCACCACGGTGATGTCCATGCCGCGCTGGTGATCGATCGAATCCGGATCGATCTCGTGGAACATGGACTGCTCGGTCAGACCGAAGTTGTAGTTGCCCTGACCGTCGAACTGGTGGCCGTTGATGCCGCGGAAATCGCGGATGCGCGGCAGCGCCAGCGTGAGAAGACGATCGAGGAACTCCCACATGCGGTCGCCGCGCAGCGTGACGTAGGCACCGATGGCCTGGCCTTCACGCAGATGGAACTGCGCGACGGACTTCTTGGCCTTCGTGATCTTCGGCTTCTGACCGGTGATCGCGGTGAGGTCACGCACGGCGCCTTCGATGAGCTTGGAGTCGCGAGCCGCGGCACCGACGCCCATCGAGACGACGACCTTCTCGATGCGAGGGATCTGCATCGGGTTGTCGTGCTTGAATTCCTTCTCGAGTTCAGGGACGATGACGTCCTTGTACTCCTGCTTCAGGCGCGGAGTAACAGGCGCTTCGACGGTGATCTCTTCAACCACTTCGCTCATGCCAGCTCCTTTCCTGACTTCTTCGCAACGCGGACGCGCACGGTCTTGACCTTGCCGTCGCGTGCTTCTTCCTTGACGATGACGCCAACGCGCGTCGGCTGCTTGGTCTCGGGATCGATGACCATCACGTTGGAGCGATGGATCGGGGCCTCGACCTCGACGATGCCGGCCTGCTGACCCTGCTGGGTCGCGCGGACGTGCTTCTTGACGATCTGAACGCCTTCGACGATCAGACGGTCATCCTTGAGCACACGCTTGACGGTGCCTTCCTTGCCGCGATCCTTGCCGCGGATGACCTTGACCAGGTCGCCGCTCTTAATCTTGGCTACCATTTCAGATCACCTCCGGGGCGAGGGACACGATGCGCATGAAGCGCTTGTCGCGCAGTTCACGGCCAACCGGTCCGAAGATACGAGTGCCCTTCGGTTCACGGCCGGAGCCGAGAATGACGGCGGCGTTCTCGTCGAACTTGATGTAGGAGCCGTCGGCACGACGGCGTTCCTTGACGGTGCGGACGACGACGGCCTTGACGACGTCGCCCTTCTTGACGGAACCGTTAGGGATCGCGTCCTTAACGGAGGCGACGATGACGTCGCCGATTCCAGCATAGCGTCGCTTCGATCCGCCGAGCACTCGGATGCACAGGAGTTCCTTCGCACCCGTGTTGTCGGCGACATGAAGCCGCGTTTCCTGTTGAATCATTGATTCTCCTTAGCCGAGCTGGTTCTCCCTGATCACCCGGTCCATCCTAGCGTAAGGATGGACCGGGTGAATCAGCGAGCCTTGCCGAACTTTATTACTTAGCGCGCTCGATGATGCTATCGAGACGCCAACGCTTGGTCTTGCTCAGTGGACGAGTCTCCATGATACTCACGAGGTCGCCAACGTGAGCCTCATTGTGTTCGTCATGAGCCTTGACCGTGCGGGTTGAACGGACGACCTTGCCATACAGCGGGTGGGTCGTACGGAGTTCGAGTTCCACGGAAATGGTCTTGTCCATCTTATCGGACACGACATAACCGCGACGAACCTTGCGGGAGTTGCGCTCTTCAGCCATTACTTCTCCTCAGCTTTCGTTTCGGTCGCCTCGGGAGCCTGGCTGATGCCAAGCTCGCGTTCGCGCAGGACAGTGTACATCCTGGCGATGTCGCGCTTGACCGCCTTAAGGCGGGCGGTGTTCTCAAGCTGACCGGTCGCGTGCTGGAAGCGCAGGTTGAACAGCTCTTCCTTGGACTTCTTGAGGAAGCCCTCGATCTCCGCGTTGGTCTTCTCGTTGAGATTCTTCATCGTGTATTCTTCGGATCCGACTGCCATCAGATGTCACCGCCTTCACGAGCAATCACACGGCACTTCATGGGGAGCTTGTCGATTGCGCGGCGCAGGGCCTCGCGAGCGACATCCTCGGAAACGCCACCGATCTCGAACATAACGCGTCCGGGGTGGACGTTGGCGATCCAGAACTCCGGGGTACCCTTACCGGAACCCATTCGGGCGCCGAGCGGGTGCTTGGTGAGCGGACGATCCGGGAAGATCGTGATCCACACCTTGCCACCACGCTTGATGTAGCGGGTCATCGCGATACGAGCCGCTTCGATCTGGCGGTTGGTGACATAGGCCGGAGCCATTGCCTGGATGGCGAAATCGCCGAAGTTGATCTCGTTGCCGCCCTTGGACATGCCATGGCGGTCCGGACGGTGCTGCTTACGGTATTTGGTCCTCTTTGGGATAAGCATCTTCAGCTCACTCCTTAGTTTCCGATGCCGGTGCAGCGGTGGCGTCCTGCGCGACCGGGGCTTCGATCGGCTGATCCGGGCCGGTCTTCACCTGGTTCTGCTGGTTGCCGCGCTGACCATTGCGCTGGCCACGGCGCGGGCGGCGATCGCCGCGACGGCCGTTGCGGTTGTTGCCCTGCTGCGCCTGCTGCTCTTCGAACTCACGCTCGGTCATGTCGCCCTTGTAGATCCACACCTTGACACCGATGCGGCCGTAGGTGGTCTTGGCCTCGAAGAAGCCGTAATCAATGAGGGCGCGGAGCGTCTGCAGCGGGACGCGGCCTTCGCGGTAGAACTCCGAACGGCTCATTTCGGCGCCGCCGAGACGGCCCGAGAGCTTGATACGGATACCCTTGGCGCCGGCGCGCATGGCGTCCTGCTGAGCCTTGCGCATCGCGCGACGGAAGGTCACGCGGTTCGTCAGCTGCTCGGCGATGCCCTGAGCGACGAGCTGGGCGTCCAGCGCCGGGTTCTTCACTTCGAAGATGTTGAGCTGGACCTGCTTGCCGGTGAGCTTCTCGAGCTTGGCGCGAACGCGCTCCGCCTCGGCGCCGCGGCGGCCGATGACGATGCCCGGGCGGGCCGTGTGGATGTCCACACGCACGCGGTCACGGGTGCGCTCGATGATGATGCGGGACACGCCTGCACGCTCGAGATCCTTCGTCATCTCCTTGCGGATGGCGTCGTCTTCGAGCACGAAGTCACGGTAACGTTCGCCGGCCTTGTTGGAATCAGAGAACCACTTCGAACGATGGTCCTCAGTAATGCCCAGGCGATAGCCAAAGGGATTAATCTTCTGACCCATCTTTAGCGGGCTCCTTCCTTGGTGGCGACGACGACCGTGATGTGGCTCGTACGCTTGTTGATACGAGCCGCACGGCCCTGTGCACGAGCGCGGAAACGCTTGAGCGTCACGCCTTCGTCCACATAGGTCTCCTTGATGTACAGGTCGTTCTCGCGGAACGGCTCGCCGGCCTTGTCGGCCTTCACGCGAGCGTTGGCGATGGCGCTCTCAAGGACCTTGAGCACCGGGGTGCTCGCATCCTGCGGAGCGAACTTGAGGATGGTGATTGCATCTGCCGCCTTCTTGCCTCGGATGAGGTTGACCATACGGCGAGCCTTGCGCGGCGTCACGCGGACGTGACGGGCGATTGCTTTAGCTTCCATGTGTCCTTACTCTCCTACTTTCAGCGGCGCGACTTCTTGTCGTCCTTCACGTGACCCTTGAAGGTACGCGTCGGAGCGAACTCACCGAGCTTGTGACCGACCATGGCCTCGGTGACGAACACCGGGACGTGCTTGCGGCCATCGTGAACTGCGAAGGTGTGTCCGATGAAATCAGGGGTGATCATCGAACGGCGCGACCACGTCTTGATGACGTTGTGCGTGCCCTTCTCATTCTGCTCGTCGACTTTCTTCTGCAGGTGGGCGTCGACGAAGGGGCCCTTCTTGATGCTACGAGTCATCTGTTCGACACTCCCTTACTTGCGGTTCTTGCCATTAGGACGACGACGAACGATCATCTTGTTCGAAGCCTTCTTAGGACGGCGAGTACGAACCTCACCCTTGCCCCACGGGGAGACCGGCGGCTTGCCGCCACGGGTACGACCACCATGCGGGTGATCGACAGGGTTCATGGACTCACCACGGGTGATCGGACGCTTGCCCATCCAACGTGCACGACCTGCCTTACCAAGCTGGATGTTGGCGTGGTCGGAGTTGCCGACCTCACCAATCGTCGCGCGGCAGCGGGCGTCCACATTGCGAATCTCGCCGGACGGCATACGCAGCTGGGCGTAGGCGCCGTCCTTCGCGACGAGCTGCACGGCGGCGCCGGCGGAACGTGCGATCTTCGCGCCGCCGAGCGGGCGGAGCTCAATCGCGTGGACCACGGTACCGGTCGGGATGTTGCGCAGCGGGAGGTTGTTGCCCGGCTTGATGTCGGCCTTGGCACCGGTCTCGATGCGGTCGCCCTGCTTGACGCCTTCCGGAGCGATGATGTAGCGCTTCTCGCCGTCGGCGTAGTGCAGCAGCGCGATGCGGGCGGAACGGTTCGGATCGTACTCGATCTCGGCAACCGTCGCCGGCACGCCGTCCTTGTCCCAACGCTTGAAGTCGATGAGACGGTACTGACGCTTGTGGCCGCCGCCGCGATGGCGGGAGGTCATGCGGCCGTACGAGTTGCGGCCGCCAGTCTTGCTGTTCTTGCGTACGAGCGACTTCTCAGGCGTGCGGCGCGTGAGGTCGGAGAAGTCCGACACGGACGCGTTGCGACGGCCAGGAGTGGTCGGCTTATAAACGCGGATAGCCATAATCTAGTTCTTCCTTTAACTTTTGTCGGCTAACCTTCAGTTACCGAAGATGTCGATCGACTGGCCCTCGGCGACGGTCACGATTGCGCGCTTCTCATTGACGCGACGGCCGTAGCCGGTGCGGGTGCGCGTGCGCTTGCCTGCACGGTTGAGGGTGTTGACGTTCGTCACCTTGACCTTGAAGATCTCCTCGATGGCCTGCTTGATCTGCACCTTGTTCGCGTCCGGGGCGACCACGAAGGTGTACTGACCCATATCGGACAGGGCGTAGCTCTTTTCGGAGACGACAGGCTTGAGGATGATATCGTGAGCTGGCTTGTGAACTGCGACCATGAAAATCAGGCCTCCTTTTCTGCCGGCTTCTTCGCCTCGAGGAACGCTTCGTAGCCTTCCTTCGAGAACACCACGTACTGGGCGGTCACCACATCGTAGGTGTTGAGCTGATCGGCGAAGATCGGATGAACGGTCGGGATGTTGCGCACGGAGAGCCACTCGTTGATGTTGTCGCGGGACAGCACGACGGTCGTGAATCCATCGCCGACGATCGGCGTGAGCGCGGCGATCGCGGTCTTCGTCGACGGCTCGGTGATGCCGAAGTCGATGACGGCGACGCGGCCGTTGTTCACACGGTCGGACAGCACGTACTTGAGCGCTGCGGCCTTCATCTTCTTCGGGGTGCGCTGGGAGTAGTCACGCGGAACCGGTCCGTGGACAACGCCGCCGTGGTACCACTGCGGAGCGCGGATCGAGCCCTGACGAGCGCGGCCGGTGCCCTTCTGCTTCCACGGCTTGCGGCCGCCACCGGAGACCTTGGCGCGGTTCTTGACCGCGTGGGTGCCCTGACGCGCGGCGGCGAGCTGCGCGATGACGACCTGATGGATCAGCGGGACGTGCTGCTGGACCTCTTCGGCGGTGAAGCCGAAGAAATCAGCGGGCGCCTCGATCGAGCCAGTGGCCTGGCCCTTGTTGTCGGTGACGTTCAGAGTAACGTTTGCCATGAGTCTCAGGCTCCCTTCACTGCAGAACGGACGAGCACGATGCCACCCTTCGGGCCCGGGATGGCGCCCTTGATGGCGATGACGCCATTCTCAACGTCCGAGGAGACCACGGTGAGGTTGAGAACGGTGTTCGTGGCGTGGCCCATGCGGCCAGCCATGCGCTTGCCCTTGAGGATACGGCTCGGAGTCGCGCATGCGCCGACCGAACCCGGACGGCGTTCGTTCTTGTGGGAACCGTGCGTACGGCGGTAGGACTTGAAGCCCCAGCGCTTGATGGTGCCGGCGAAGCCCTTGCCCTTGGTCGTGCCGGTCACGTCGACCTGCGCGCCCTCCGGGAAGAGTTCGGCGGTGAGTTCCTGACCCGGCTGGAAATCCTCGACGTTGTCGGTGCGGACCTCAGCGAGGTGACGGCGCGGCGTGACGCCGGCCTTCGCGAAGTGGCCGGCAAGCGGCTTGGTGACCTTGCGCGGGTCGACCTGGCCGTAGCCGAGCTGGACGGCCTTGTAGCCGTCGGTCTCTTCGTTCTTGACTGCGGTCACGACGTTCGTGGAGACGTCCACGAGGGTGACGGGGACGAAGAATCCGTTCTCGTCCCAAACCTGCGACATACCGAGCTTCTTGCCCAGCAGTGCGGTGCGCTTGGTGTTCGACATAGCGATTCCTCCTCCCTTTACAGCTTGATCTCGATGTTGACGTCCGCAGGCAGATCAATATGCATGAGGGAGTCCACAGCCTTGGGGGTGGGATCCACAATATCGATGAGACGCTTGTGAGTGCGCATCTCGAAATGCTCGCGGGAATCCTTGTACTTATGCGGAGAACGGATGACGCAGTACACGTTCTTCTCCGTCGGGAGCGGAACCGGGCCAACCACAGTTGCACCCGCGTTCGTCACCGTTTCGACGATCTTCTTCGCCGATTGGTCGATGACCTCATGGTCATAGGACTTAAGCCTGATGCGGATTTTCTGTCCCGCCATTGCCTTCCGCCCTTTCTAGCGATTCGTTGACTATTTACCACTAACCTGCTCAGGGCACCGGCGAAGAGCACCCGGAAGACACACGCCTCCCGGCTGATCCACATCAGTGCATGGCCACGAAGTCCGTCCCTTGCGGAATGACCCGCGCCACGCTCGCTTTTTTGAATTCCAATTATGCGAGCCCTTTTCAGGCAACTGTTATATTCAACCACCAGCCCCCTACATGATGTATCCCGGGCGTGTCGCGACCGAGATATGGGAAAACAGACGCTTCAGGGAAAATCACCGCCACCTTCTGGCGTGCCGAAGTCCGCCCACCTAGGCTGGTGGGCATGCTTCAGACACCTTCCTCCTCTTCAATGATGCCTGAAACGCATGCCGATGCCCGGCCGCGCAGGTCCAAGCGCCATTCGGTCCGCGACTGGGTCTCGACCGAGCCGGGTGCATGGTCGATCGCGCTGTTCCCGTCGCTCGCCGCATGGGCCGCGGCCGGTCCGACATGGGCATCGACATGGCTCGTCGCGCTATGGGCGCTGTGTTACTGCGTGCAGTTCACGGCGGCTCGCTGGTGCAAGTCGCGCTTCCGCAGGCGCTATCTGACTCCGATGGTGACCTATGCGCTGATTCTGGCGGCCGCTGGCGTACCATTCCTCGTCCTGCATCCAGGCATCCTGTGGTGGGCGCCGATCTATGTCGCGCTGTGCGGCGTCTCGCTGCTCGCCTCATGGATGCGGCGCGAACGCAGCCTGTGGGCGAATCTGGTCGCAGTGCTCGCTGCGTCGGCGATGGCGACGGTCATCGCGCCCTTCGGCTCGCGTTGCGCCGCGCCGGCGGCGACCGACCATCTGCCGAGGTTCTACGATCCGACGCTCTTGCCGAGCCTCGGCGTCGAGATCGCCGTTGGCTTCGCGCTCGCATTGTTCGGTTCGGTGCTGTTCGTCAAGACGATGATTCGAGAACGCGGCCGCCGCTCCTATCTGCATGCGAGCTGGACCTACCATGCGATCCTCGTCGCGCTCGGGTTCCTGTGTGATGTGCTGTACGGGGTGCTCGCATTGGCGTTGCTCGCGCGCGCCGTCGCTTTGCCGCTCATCGCGCGGCGCAGAACCGTACCTGTCAAGGTCGTCGGCATCACCGAATCAATCATGAGTCTGCTGATGCTGATCCTGATCCCGCTCGGCGCATGAGGCGCAAACATATAGAACGGTGCAACCATATATATGGAGCGGTTCCCGCCCGATCACTCGGGCGGGAACCGCTCCATATATATGCACAGTCATTTCATCCACAAGTCATCGGCCGCGGCGCGGCCATGACGATCAGATGCGCTGCGAGGCCTCCTCGGTCGCGTTGACGCCTTCGCGCTCGACGCGGATCTTGTGGCCTTCCTGCTGCGAAACGCCGTAATAGGCGGCGATCGCGATGTCCATCATGTCCTGGATCTGCGGGATGCGCGGGTTCGCCGGCGCGCACTGATCCTCATAGGCGCGCATGCCGATCTGCTCGAGGATGCTCCAGAAGTAGTCCTCGTCGACGCCGCAGTCCTGGAAGGACTTGTTCATGCCGAGCTTGTTGTCGCGGTAATCCTCGACGGCCTTCGCGAGGTTCTCGACGCCTTCGGCCGGGGTCTTGCCCGGATCGATGCCGAGGTTCTTCGCGATCTCCTGATAGCGTTCCGGCGCGATGTACTTGCTGTACTTCGGCCACGACGTCGGCTCCTCGGGAACCTGTCCGTTGTAGCGGATGACGTACGGCAGCAGGATCGAGTTCGTGCGGCCGTGCGCGATATGGCACAGCGCGCCGATCGTGTGCGCCATCGCGTGGCACATGCCGAGGAACGCGGAGCCGAAGGCCATGCCGGCCATCGTCGCGGCGTTGTGCATCTTCTCCTGCGCCTTCGTTTTCGCGACGCCCGGCTCGCTGTTGACGGACTCGGCGAGGTTGTCCCAGATCAGCTTGGCCGCGTGCAGCGCCATGCCGTCGGTGAAGTCGTTCGCATAGACGGAGACGTAGGCCTCCATCGAGTGCGTCAGCGCGTCGAAGCCCGCATCGGAGGCGAGACGGCGCGGCTGCGTGCGCGCGAGCACCGGGTCGACGATCGCGACGGACGGCGTGAGCGCGTAGTCGGTGATCGGATACTTGTAGCCGGTCTTGTGGTCGGTGATGACAGCGAACGGCGTGACCTCGGAGCCGGTGCCGGACGAGGTCGGGATGCACACGAGCTTCGCCTTCTTGCCCAGCGGCGGGATCTTGAACGCGCGCTTGCGGATGTCGAAGAACTTCTCGCGCACGTCGGAGAACGCGATCTCCGGGTGCTCGTAGAGCAGCCACATGATCTTCGCGGCGTCCATCGGAGAGCCGCCGCCGACGGCGATGATCGTGTCCGGCTCGAACTCGTCGCGCATCATCGCGGCGCCGCGCTCGACGGTCTCGACGCTCGGTTCCGGCTCGACGTAGTCGACGATGCGGAAAGTGACGCGGTTCGAACGCGCGCGCAGCTGGTCGATGACCTTATCGACGACGCCGAGCTGTTCCATGACCTTGTCGCAAACGATGACGGCGCGTTCGATGCCGTACATGTCGCGCAGGTACTTGATCGCATTCGGCTCGAAGTAGGTCTTCGACGGGATCTTGAACCACTGCATGTTGTTGTTCCTTCGGGCGATGCGCTTGATGTTGAGCAGATTGATGGCCTGGACGTTGCCCGAGACCGAGTTGCCGCCGTAGGAGCCGCATCCGAGCGTGAGCGACGGCGCGATCGAGTTGTAGATGTCGCCGATGCCGCCGAGCGAGCTCGGCTGGTTCCAGATGATGCGGCATGCGTGCATGCGCAGGCCATACTCACGCACGAGGTCGTCGTTGTTCGTGTGGATCGCCGCCGTGTGGCCGGCGCCGTGCTTGAGCATCTCCTCGCACATCTCGAAGCCCTGCTCCTGGTCGTCGAACTTGAGCACGGCGTGCACCGGGGCGAGCTTCTCCATCGTCAGCGGTTCCATTTCGCCGACTTCGGCGCATTCGGCGGCGATCATCGTCGCGTCCTCGGGGATTTCGAATCCGGCCTCGTGCGCAATGAACTGCGGCGACTTGCCAGGCACGACCGAGTTGAGCTTCGGCGTCTTGCCGGAGTAGGCGGTGCAGCCGAACATGTACTGCTCGAGCTTCGCCTTCTCCTCTTCGTTGACGAAGTAGGCCTTGCGGCGCTTGAGTTCCTTGACGAGCGGATCGTAGATGTCCTTGTGCGCGATGATTGCCTGCTCGGTCGCGCAGATCATGCCGTAGTCGAAGTGCTTGGACAGAATCAGGTCGTTCGCCACGCGCTGCACGTCGACGTTGTTGTCGATGTAGGCGGGCGCGTTGCCGGCGCCGACGCCGAGGGCCGGCTTGCCGGAGGAGTACGCGGCCTTGACCATGCCCGGGCCGCCGGTCGCGAGGATCGTCGCGATGCCGGGGTGCTTCATCAGCGCGCCGGTCGCCTCAATCGACGGGTGCTCGATCCACTGGATGCAGTTCTCCGGCGCGCCGGCCTCAATCGCCGCGTCGCGCACGATGCGCGCTGCCGCGACGGAGCTCTTCTGCGCGCCCGGATGGAAGCCGAAGACGATCGGGCAGCGGGTCTTGAGCGCGATGAGCGACTTGAAGATCGCCGTGGAGGTCGGGTTCGTGACCGGGGTCACGCCGGCGACGACGCCGACCGGCTCAGCCACTTCGTCGATGCCGAGCACGTCGTCCTCGCGGATGATGCCGACGGTCTTCTGTCCGGCCATGTAGTTCGTGACGTGCTCGCAGGCGAAGATGTTCTTCGTCGCCTTGTCCTCGACGAGACCGCGGCCGGTCTCGTCGACGGCCAGCTTGGCGAGCACGAGGTGCTTGTTGAGCGCGGCGACGGACGCCTTCGCGACGATGCGGTCCACCGTCTCCTGATCGAGCTTCTCGAATTCGTCGAGCGCCTGCTTCGCCTTCGCGACGAGCGCGTCGACCTCGGCCTGGGCGGCCGCTTCCTTGTCCACAACAGGCGTCGCGGCCGGTGCGCTCTTCGCGGCGTCCTTCACATCCTGTGCAGGGGCCTTCTGCGCATCGTCCTTGCGTGCTTCTGCCATGCGATCCTCCTAATAGAATCTGCTGTCGTGCGTTGCTCACAACGCATTGCCGTCCTCGTCCCGGGGCATGACCGCCACCGCGACGCGGTGATGTACACAATGTATCGAATATCCGTCGACTTGTCAGCATGTGTCGTGTCGCTGCAAACTTGTTCGATTCTGTTCTCTTTTTGTCCGTTATGCTTTCGATATTGACAGATTTCGCGCCGATTTCCCATCAAATGAAACATTTTGTGCGATTTTCCTCCCACGTGAACAACGTCGCCGATCGCCGTCGCGGAGAACTTTCACAAAATCTCTTTACAAATGTCCCGCGCAATCGAAAACTTCTGTAAAATCTATTTATCGAACTAGACGCACTGCACAAGCCATGCAAAGCACACCACGCAGCACGCAAGCAGACCCGAGCAAAGGACACCGATGCCCCACGACGACCACATCCCGACGCTGCCCGACGGCGCCGGCGAGATTCTCGCGCTGCTCTACCACGGCGAGCCACTCGCGAAACGCGGCATCGCGGACGCGCTGCACATCAGCGCGCCAACGCTCAACGCGCGCCTGCGGTTGCTCGAGGACGCCGGGCTGATCGTCGCCGCCGGACACCACGAATCGACGGGCGGCCGCCGCGCGCTCACCTACGCCTTCAACCACCGCCGACGCTGCGCGATTGGCGTCACGATCCGCTCGACCGAGATCGTCTGCATCGCCGTCGGCCTCGACGGCGTCACGATCGGCGAACGCCACACGACGATCGCCGCGCATGCCGACGCCGCCTTCTACGGCAGGGCGGCGCGCATCATCGACGACTTCGCCGAACAGGTCGGGACGGCGGGCACGCCGCCGCTCGGCGTCGGGCTCGCCGTCCCGCGGCACATCAACACGGCGAGCAGCCTCGACTACGCGGCGATCGCCGAACGCATCACATTGCCGGTGACGACGACCGAACGCTACTGCGCGTATGCCTTCGCCGAACTGCGCGCAAGGCCGGCGCTTCGCGACGCCGTCTGTCTGTTCCTCGGCAACCACATCGGCAGCGCCGTACTGCAGGACGGACGCCCCCACACCGGTGCGATCGAGCACATGCCGCTCGACCCGAACGGGCCGCGCTGCGAATGCGGCAACAACGGCTGCCTCAGCGTCTACTGCTCGTCGACGAAGCTCACCGAGGAAGGCGAAAGCCTGCCCGGATTCTTCGGCGTGCTCGAACAGGGCGAGATCCACCATCGCGAGCGCATGCGCGACTGGCTGCGTTCGCTCGCCCATGCGATCGCCGGCGTGCGCGCCGTCTTCGCCGCCGACGTGCTGCTGTGCGGGCCGATCGCCGGGTTCCTCGACGACGCCGAAATCGCCCAGCTCGACCGTCTCGTCGCCGCGCGTCCCTCCGCGTCGCGCACGGCCGCCGGCACCTACGGCGACGACGCGGCGCCGCGCATCGAACGTGGACTGTGCGATGTCTATCAGGACGCCGACGGCGCCGCCTACGCGATCGTGCGCGACCATCTGCGCGCGCTGTCGCTGCTGCGCTGAGCGCACGGCAATCGCGGTGTCCATTCCCCGGCATCGGGCGGCGCACGCCGTATCTGGCCGCCTACAATGATGTCATGCAACTGCCCGAACTTCATCGTTACGCGACGCGTCCAGGCCTGTTCTTCACCGACGACGGCGGCGCTGACGTCGTCGCGCGTTCCGAAACCGCCGACCAGCTGTGGTTCTGCGTCCTCGAGCCGATCGACGAGCCGAGCCGCTTCTACAACGAGGCCGTGCGCATCAACGAGGAGCCGACGCTGCCGTTCATCGAACAGGTACGCCGCTTCCCGATCTGCACGCGCGTGCTCAAATCGCTCGGCGTGCGCGAGACGCTGTTCCGCATGGAAGGTCCGCACTACGGACTGTGGTATCTGCATCTGGACACGGCGTGGGACGGCATGCACTACGGCTACCGCGCCGACGGCGCATGGGATCCACGCCACGGACTGCGCTTCAACCCGTACAAGTTCCTGCTCGACCCCTACGCCAAAGGCGTCGAAGGGTCGATGACGCTCGACCCGGCCGTCTTCGCCTACGACTGCTCGTTCAAGGACGGTCTGATCAAAGGTTCGGCGTGGGGCGCGATGAACACGCTCGACTCGCTCGGCAAGGTTCCGATCTCGGTCGCGACCGACGACCGCGACGTGACGAAGCACGATGCCGATCCTTCGCACCCGCACGTGCCGTGGAGCCGCACCGTCATCTACGAACTGCACGTCAAGGGCTTCACGGCGAAGGCACCGTGGCTTCCCGAGGAGCTGCGCGGCACCTATGCGGGGCTCGCGCATCCGACGACGCTCGCCTATCTGCAAGGCCTCGGCGTCACGTCGATCGAGCTGATGCCGATCATGGCGAAACAGTCCGAGGTCTTCCTGCAGGAGCGCGACCGCGCGAACTACTGGGGGTACTCGACGCTGAGCTTCTTCTCCCCCGAACCGTCGTACGCGACGAGGACGGCGCAGCGGCGCGGCGCCCGAGCGGTGCGCCACGAGGTCATCGAAATGGTGCGCGCGCTGCACGGCGCCGGCTTCGAGGTGATCATGGACGTCGTCTTCAACCACACCTGCGAAGGCGGAAACGCCGGGCCGTCCGTGTGCTGGCGCGGCCTCGACAACCTCACGTTCTACCGTCAGCAGCATCAGGGCGGCGAACTCGAGGACACGACCGGCTGCGGCAACACGATCGACTTCACCGACACGCACAACATCACCTTCGCCGTCGATGCTCTCAGCTACTGGGCGAAGCGAATCGGCATCGACGGCTTCCGATTCGACCTCGGCGTCAGCCTCGCGCGGCTCAATGGGTCGTTCACGCCGTACCACCCGTTCCTGTACGCACTGCGCTCGGAACCGTTGCTCGGCAACCTCAAGCTGATCATGGAACCGTGGGATCTGGGCGAGCAGGGATGGCGCACCGGCCAGTTCCTCTCCCCCTTCGCCGAATGGAACGACCGTTTCCGCGACGCGACGCGCAGATTCTGGGTGCGCGAGGTCAACGACGGCGCGCGTGAAGGCGTCGGCATGCAGGAGATGGCGACAAGGCTGTGCGGATCGGCGGACCTGTTCGCGACCGATCCGGGACGCGGCGCGACGTCGTCGATCAACTTCGTGACGGCGCACGACGGCTTCACGCTCGCCGACCTCACGCAGTACTCGTCGAAGCACAACGAAGCGAACGGCGAGCACAACAACGATGGCGCGAACACCAACAACTGCGCGAACTTCGGCGTCGAGGGGCCTTGCGACGATCCGCATGTGACGCTGCTGCGCGAACGCGCGCGCATGAACATGCTCGGCACACTGATGCTCTCGCTCGGCACGCCGATGATGCTCGCCGGCGACGAGTTCAACAACTCGCAGGGCGGCAACAACAACGCGTACTGCCAGGACAACGACATCACCTGGCTCGACTGGGATTGGATCCTGCCGGAGACGAAGACACCCGAATACATGCGGATGGAGTCGATCTCAAGACTCATCGCGGTGCGCAAGTCGCTCGACATCTACAACCACGAGGACTTCTTCACGCGGCTGAGCCAGCTGGGGCTGCTCAAACCGTCGAGCCGCATCCAATGGCTGCTGCCGGACGGCACGACGCCGATGGAGCGCGACTGGTTCGACACGTCGCTGCGCTCGTTCACGATGCGCCTGCTGAGCAAGGACGAACTCGACGTCGCGATCGTCGTCAACGGCGGCGACAAACCGCTGCACTTCCACATGCCCCCGGATGCGCATTGGGACGTGCTGTGGTCGTCGGCGGAGACGACCGGCGAGCGGCCGTGCCCGGGCATGCATGAGGAACGGTTCACAGTCACGCTCGAGAAGTCGTTCTGGGTCGACCGCGCGATGCGCCGGCAATGCGACGCCGACGAGACCTTCACGCAGATGATGGAGCATGCGCAACGCAACGCCGCCGAGCGGGACGGAGCCACCGTGGTGAGCGGCGCGGCCAGATCGGGTCAATATGTACCGAAATCGGCGCGCATAAGCGCCTCGAACTGGGTGATGCGCGCGACCAGCCGCGGGGACGCAGATCCGACGACGCTCGGACTGCCGAGGATCGGGCACGCGATTCGCAAGAACGTGGCCGATCGGCGACGCCGTCGTCGCCGATCGGCCACGTCGATGCCGGCCGCCACGGCGCTCAGGCGGACGCCAACGGCGTCGGAACCCACATCTGGACCTTCCCCGCGCTGAGCATCAGCATCCTCATGCAGCAAAACCCTTTCGGCAACGAATAATGGCGATGCTTCACTGAGTGAAAATCTCAGGATACATCGGAACATGGTTCTGGGGGCCATCGACTATGATGCCGAGCGCTTCAGTCGACCATTTGATGGCATCGACTTGTCGTTGCTTGAGTTCTCTGGACATTGTATAGGATCTGATTATCCCAGCGATTTGGTTTCCTATAAAGGGTGATAAGGCTTCAGATTTCTGCTCATCATAGTATTGGTCTATATTGAAAGGCTCCGGTGCATCAAGGCGTCTCAGTTTCTCTTGAACTTCTTGCGGCTGTTCGGCAATCAGATCCTTGACATAGTTGACGCAATGACCAACCTGATCCATTTTTTGTGCATCATGAGATAATAGACTATATTCAATGCAGGAAATGCCGAGCAATATAATCCATGCACAACAGTAACCCAATATCACTACAACCATTTTCGAGATCAAGGTGCTTCGAGTTGTGCAAATCCGAGGGGTATCCTCATCTGTCTTCTCTACATGATGCTCGCTCAACACACACTCCTGTTATATAAAAATACGTCAAATGTTTATGTTCATCATGAAGGAGTTTGCAACACACATCAAACACATATACTACTATTTGACATATTAAATATACCGCAACATTACTTCGTTTCTAAATTATTCTTAATATCTCAACTGCAAACCATACCATTTTGCACCATGAGCATCTTTAAGAGTATTTTGAAAATCCCAATCATGCCTATTCACTGATTTCTGGCAAATAATAGGGTATGCGTCTACCACCCTCCCATTATCATCTCTTATGACTTTACTGCCCACAACAACCATTGCATGATCGATATGCCCGTCATTCTTCCCTTCTTCCTGCCAGTCGGCATATATTAACGAACCTGCACCAAGACGGTGATAGTTGTTCTCCACATCAAAAATATTTGAATAATTCTTCATATAACGATAATTATTATCAGCGGCACCCCACGTAAAGGAAGTGAAATAATTATGAGGCTGCTTCTTAAATCCCCATCGGTCATCACTTTTGTAATTATGTATGTCTATATCGGTTGCAGGTAAGCCTCCTACATGCAAAACTTGAGAGACAAAATACGTGCATTGAGCACCAGTACAAAATGGTCCAGCAGGATCACTTGGATATTCAGGATTCGTACAATTGCTACCATTTTCTGTCCATTTTTCAGCGTACGTCACAGCTGTGAGATAATCAAACCCTGCCTTTGACTCCATTGCCGCAGAAGGTGCCGCGCTCTCCTCAGTCTGTAGGATAAAAGGAGCATTGTGTGAAACCATTTTAATATCTACCTGTGAGTCCGCAGCTCCAATGATTTCATCTGAAATAATCCGATAACCTGTTTGAACATTTACATCTTTTGCGAGTGTGAGCCTGTGCATATCAGTTGCAGAACTATCTAACACATCACGCTCTTCGTCACCAATAGTAATAGTAACGTTTTTGTTTGGCCTTTGATGTAGAATCGTAGTGATGTCAGCCACGACAGAGTACTCGCCATCATGATCTTCGGCTTTTAATATATTTGCCTTAACTTCCGCACTATCAATTGTCATTGTATCAGGTGTCGCAAACTTATTATAACCATTTTCTTCAGCGAGTTTTTGTTGCGTCGAAGACTCTGACCGAAGCCTTGACCGACTAAACGAATAGGTGCTCTGTATCTGACTGGTGTATAGGTTGACGGTTTGTTCTATTTTTTCTTCAGTATCAGCGAAGGCCTCAGCCGGAGTATAGATAGTGAACATAATTACACCTACGGCAAGACAGAATCTGAAAGCCTTTCTACTTGGCATTATACCCCTTCCCTTGTTTTATACGATAGCATGATTATACTATAGGATATATCCACTATAGATTATTCATATTTCATATACTGAGATAAGAACATAACTGTGTCCCTTGAATCAATATATATCAATATCTTTCATACGATATACTTTTATTAGGGTTATACGCCAAAAGATGTGTCTTTAATCTGAGCTGATGCCTTTTGCCGATTGGCGTGTCGGGGTGTTCATGATGTGTCCGGTCATTATGGCGCCCGGCCGTTTCGTGTGTCCGAAATGATTCCGGAGCTGTTCTCCCGCTTGGTGTCCGCGTCGGTTCATGATCGCGTTGGTCGACTGGTGCCATGCAACGACCGAAATGTTCGTCCCGCGGAAGGACGATGAAGAAGAACGGCAGGACCTCCGGCGGCAAGATCAGGTACCGGTGCGCGGGCTGCGGCGCGAGTACAAGCGCGAACCCGGACAACGAAGGCCAAGGACCCGTGCACCGCGCTGGACCGGCTCATGTCCAAGGACGCACTCGAGACGCATCATCTGCCGGCGCGTACGCCGCAACGCAAGTGCGAGCCGATGTGGAGCCTGATACCGCCCGTACCCAGAGACGGCGTCGTGCATGCCGCGCCGCACCTCGACGGCATCCATCCGGGTCGCGACGCGGTCGCGCCCATCGCCGTCGACGAGACCTCGCACGTGGCGGGACGGCATGTCGCGCGCAGCGAGACGTCCGCCGCATGGAAACGCCTCCTGCCGCGTCCGGCGCCGCCCGACACGGTCGTGTGCGACGGAGGCGGCGGACCGCTCAAGGCACTGCACGAGACATGGCCCGAGACGCCCGCGCAGCGCCGCCTGTTCCACATCTGCATGAACATCACCCGACCGGCCGGCAGGCATCCCCGCTACGAGCCGTCCAAGCAGCTGCGGAATCCGGCGATCGCACCATCGAAGGCGCACGACCGGGAAACGGTCGACGAGTGGGGCAGGAACCGGCCGAGATGGGAGGCCGCATGCAACACGTCCATCGACGAACACCGCCGCAACGCCGACGGGCGCGAACACGACGCACATGAGCGTCTCGCCAAAGCCAGGCGCATGCCGCGCAGGCTCGTCGTCAAGGACCAGATGCTCACCTTCCCAGGATCGGGGACATCCCCACGACCAACAACCGCATCGAAAGCATGAACTCACTGATCCGCGCCATGCCGCGCCGGCACGGAGGCCTGAGTCCGGAACGTCGGATCAGGGCCGTGTGCCGGTGGCGCCACCGGCACACCATCTGCCCCGAAAGCCGCGAATGGCTCGTCAAGCATGCCGTCACCGACGAACAGCTCGACCAGTGGTACGAGAACGCATGGCAGAACGATCCCCGGACCTTGCACGACCAGACCGGCATGCCGCAGCGATACGGCACAGGCATCGAACGGAACGACCTCCACAAGAACACACCGTGGCAGGACAACAACTAATCAAAGAGGACACACATTTTGGCGTTTAACTCTTTTATTATTTATAGACTGAAAGAGTTGATACTCTATATACTCACGATTATTCTCAATACTGTAGCTAAATGATGATGCGCCGGTAAGCTCCATGTGCCATGCTAGAAATCATTACCGCCAGATGTTTCGACGCGTTCCATATAGTTCTCGGTGCACGATTCCGCACTGTTGATTGCATACGCCTGCAGTTGTAGAACTATCCTCCAATGGCGCTGCATGCTCTCTGTGCCACTTGTATTGTAGAGGTTCTCTGACTCGTCCAGCAACAACCACCGCCGCTTCGCAAATCGGTACCCCGCATATACAGCAAGCAGGCCACCCGCTATGCGGATGGCCTGCAGGATTGCGAGCAATGGAACGCGCAAATTAACGCTTCGAGAACTGCGGTGCGCGGCGAGCCTTGTGCAGACCCGCCTTCTTGCGCTCGACGACGCGCGCGTCGCGCGTCAGGAAGCCGGCCTTCTTCAGGGCCGCACGGTTCGCGTCGCGGTCGATCGCGTTGAGCGCGCGGGCGACGCCGAGGCGGATCGCGCCGGCCTGGCCGGTGGTGCCGCCGCCGTCGACGAGGACGACGACGTCGAACTTGTTCTCAAGCTTGAGCAGGACGATCGGCGAGTTGACTTCACGCTGCTGCAGCTTCGACGGGAAGTACTCCTCGAGCGTACGGCCGTTGATCGTCCACTTGCCGGTGCCCGGAACCAGACGCACGCGGGCGACGGCTTCCTTGCGACGGCCGGTGCCGTAGCCCGGGGCGATCGCGGAGGTGCCGGTGCCGGCGCCGGAGTTGGTCTCGGTGGTGAAGGCGACGGTGTTCTCAGCCTCGGTTTCCTGAACCGGGGAGTTGTTGGTGTTTTCAGCCATGATATCTATCTCCTAACGGTTCACTTTGCCTGCTGCGAGACCTGATCGATCTCGAAGACCTGCGGCTGCTGGCCGGCGTACGGATGCTCCTCGCCAGCGAAGACGCGCAGACGGGTCAGCTGGACCTTGGCGAGCTTGTTCTTCGGCAGCATGCCCTTGACGGCGTGCATGATGATGCGCTCCGGCTTGTTCTTGAGCAGCTCGGCATAGCTGTCGCGGCGCAGACCGCCGGGACGACCGGAGTGGGAGTAGAGTTCCTTGTCCATCTTGTCACCGGTCAGCGCAATCTTGTCGGCGTTGATGATGATGACGTAGTTGCCGGAATCGGCGTGCGGAGCGAAGGACGGCTTGTTCTTGCCGCGCAGCAGGTTCGCCGCGGCGACGGAAAGACGGCCGAGCACGACGTCGGAGGCGTCGATGATGTACCAGTCGTGAGTCAGATCAGCTGGCTTCGGTGTGAAAGTTTTCACGATATACCTTTTCTTTGTATTGTGTTCCGGACTTCCCGGACATGCTTGGTTAGGGCGTCTCCGTTCGGTCTCATTACCGTGGGCTCCCTGAAAGTCCTTATGGCGAGTGGGAAAGCGCTTTGAAGGACCCCGTAGGGAAACACAACAATCCTCTAGTATATCGGCTGTCTTGACAATGCTGGGCCCGCGACGCGCGGGGGATGCGACGAAACACCGACAACAGGACAAAACCGCGATGTTGAGTGATCATGGATCTGAACCATGTTGGGGACATCGATCAATGGAGGTCGTCATGAACATAGTGGCGAAGAGCCGATCACTCGCAGAGACGCTGAGGATGGATAGCCGGGAGCATTACAGGATCCCGCCGTATCAGCGGCCGTACTCA
The DNA here is from genome assembly GCF_002860345.1 of Bifidobacterium anseris. Taxonomy (GTDB): domain Bacteria; phylum Actinomycetota; class Actinomycetes; order Actinomycetales; family Bifidobacteriaceae; genus Bifidobacterium; species Bifidobacterium anseris. The sequence continues at coordinate 571,808 of NZ_NMYC01000005.1, read as the reverse complement.
TGGAAGAACCAGCAGATCGATCAGCTGTTCCAAGACATCTGCGCAGAGGACAACGGTTATTACATCGGCAACATCCTGGTCGCCACGCAGGAGAAGGAGAACGATCCATCCGGCGCGACCTACGAGGTCATCGACGGACAACAGCGTCTCACGACCCTGTCCCTGTTCCTGCTGGCGCTCTGGGAGATTTGCATCGAGTTCAGGGACGACGACGCTGTAGCCAAGGAGGATCGACGACGCGCGGAAAAGATGAGCACCCGTATCTCGTGCCGCCTGATCGTGGATGACAATGTGACAAACCCACGTCTGCAGCTGCTCCGCGATGACGCGGTGATCTATCAGGAACTCATCCGTTGCATCCATGCGCGCGATGAAGGCAAAGTGGAAAATCCCCGCGTCAAGAGGAACCGCGTGTTCATGAAGCGCTACCGCCACGTCTTCGACACATTGAAAGACAAGGACACCTTCCCGGATATGGAGGCGATCTCAGACTTCTACGACAAGCTCATGGATCTGATGATCCTGCAGATCGAAGCGCCGAACATCGGTGACGCCTTCAACATCTTCTCCTCGCTCAATTCGAAGGGGCTGCCGCTGACGCTCGTGGATCTGCTCAAGAGCGAGTTCCTGAGCATGGACAGCAACCAAAATGATACGCAGCGGGAATCTTCGCTCGAGACGCGCTGGGAGGAACTCGCTGGGATCTTCACGAATGCTGACGGCGATGTGGACTCAAAGGCGTTCACGCAGTTCTTCCTCAACAATTACGACGCCTTCGAAAGCAGCGCAAAGGGGTCGGTGACGAAAGGCAAGGCGTTGTACCGGTATCAGGATGTGCTCAAGCGCAAGCGATCCGCATCCCGACTGGGCGGCCGCACCTATATGCAGGCGATGATCGGCCGTGCACGTGCATATGCCACCATCATCCGCCTCTTCGACGAGTCCGGCGCATCCAGCGGCAACGCCCTGCTCGATGACCAAGAGATCCAGCAGCTGCTGCAGGACCTCAAGCAACTGGAATCGACGCAGGCTTATCCACTGCTGCTGTTCCTGTTCGTCAAGGCCGACGACCTGCAACTCGATAAGGATAAGCTGTCCGTGATCCTGCGCGCGTTCGTGACGTTCTACGTGCGGCGCAACATCGCGGAGTATCCGAAGTCGTCGAACATCCGCGCCAAGCTCATCGGCCTCATCCGCGCCATCGACGGCACGGACGACTCGCTGCGTGGCGAGGACATCGTACGCGCCATCGTGCATACACTGAAGGACATGAGCAGGAACGACGAAGATTTCGGCGAAGAGATCCTCAAGCGTCCGATCTACGATCAGAACGCGAAAACCACGCGTTTCGTACTCATCGATCTGGAACATGGACTGCAGCGGAGCAACCACGTCAGCCTGTCCACGAAGGCGCGCCCTCTCGATCTCGACGACAGACTCCCCAACGGCAAGCCGCGTTGGACGATCGAACACATCCTCCCCGAAGGTGATCTGCCCGAACACTGGAAGGAACGGATCTCCCCCGACGATCCGTCTATCGCGAATGATCTCAAAGACGAGTACACCCATCGTTTCGGCAATCTGACGCTCACCGCGTACAACGAGAACATGCAGCAAAAGCCCTTCTCCGTTTCCGAGCACCCGGTCTCCGAGAACGACACGCATTACGACCTCTCAAAGCGCGACTATAAGGACAACGGCGAATACGTCGGCCTGCGCAGCCCATTGCAGATCAACACGAGCATCCCGGAAGAAGGCGAATCCATCGAGGACAAGGAATCCTGGACGGTCCACGACATCAAGCGGCGTTCTGAATGGTTCCGCGACGAGATGCTCAAGCGTTACCGCTTCCCCGACGCCCCAGAGGTCCCAGACGTCCCAGACGCCAACTGAGCATCGTCAAATCATAACGACGCGACGCGTCCCGCCTACTCGGCAGGGCGCGTCGCTTCGTATCAGCGTTCTTCCAGCATGATCCCGATCCGATCGCAGCGGCGGCCGCTAAACTGACCGCGACGGACAACATATGGACGGGAACGAAAAAATATGTTCGGTAAACTCGACGAAATCGAATTCGGCGTCATCATCCGGCACATACTGCGCATCGCCCGCGGCGGCGAAAGCCACACATGGTTCGTCGAGAAGGACGATTTCGCGTCGGGCGCGTTCAACGACGGCGACTGGGTGCAGCTGCTGCACGACGTGGCACGGATGGCCACGCGACATCATGTGGCGAATCTCGGTCATCTCATCGAGATTTCAGCACTCGACTGGCGCGACTCCCCGGACTATGCGGCCGCATTCTACGGCGATTTCGTGCTGCTGTTCGACCTACTGACGCCGATCGACCCGTTCAATGACGAGGACGGCGATGACTTGTCATGGGCACGGCGCGCGCGTCATCATCAGCTGGTCGTGCCGCAAACGGCGGTCACGCTGACGTATCAGCAGCGGAGGGAGCACTGAGACCGCCGTAAATCGAATCAACGACGAGACGGCGCTCCTCTACGGCAAGGGGCCCGGCGCTTGTATCAAGCGTCGGGCCCCTATGCACGCAATGGCGGAAATCAGGCGTTCATGATCTTCGTGATGCTCTGCAGCAGGTCGCCGCGGAACAGATCTTCGAGCATGACCGCATCGCCGGCCGCGTCAGCGAGCGGAACGCGCCAGTTCGGGTACTCGTTGTCGGTGCCCGGCTGGTTCTGTGCGCGCTTCTCGCCGACGGCGTCGACGATGGACGCGGCGAGCAGCTTGCACGGCGATCCCTTGAGGCCGCGGTACAGCGCCTCGACGATCTCGGTCTCGTGCGCGGTTTCGTCCTGCAGCACCGACGGATCTAGATACCCCTCGTCGGTGAGCATCTGCAGCATCGCGTTGTGCTCCGCGCGGGCGCTCGCCTCGAAGGCCTCGGCACCCTCCTCGAGCAGGCCGAGACGTTCGCGGATCTTGACGTGCTCGTACTCGAGGTAGCCGGCCGCCGGCGGCAGGTCGTGCGTGTTGACCGACGCGAGCGCGTACGGGCGCCAATGCTTTGGCGGCGTGAAAACGCCGTCCATCTGCTCGAACCATTCGACGGCGCAGCCGAGGACGCCGTGTTCGGACAGCGACTTCTGCACGTACGGAGGCACGACGCCGAGGTCCTCGCCGACGACGATGCCGCCGACGCGGCTCGCCTCGATCGCGAGGATGCCGAGCATCACGTTGTGGTCGTAGTAGACGTAGGTGCCGTCGACGGCCGCGTGGCCCTCCGGGATCCACCACAGGCGGAACAGGCCGAGGATGTGGTCGATGCGCACGGCGCCGGCGCAGTCGAACATGCCGCGCACCATCTCACGGTAGGAGCGGTAGCCGGTGTTCTTGAGCGCCAGCGGGCTGAGCGGAGGCTGGCTCCAGTTCTGGCCCTGCTGGTTGAACACGTCCGGCGGCGCACCAACGGTGGCGCCCTTCGCGAAGCGTTCCGGGTTCCACCACACTTCGGAGCTGAGCGGGTGCACGCCCACGGCCATGTCGGACATGATGCCGATCTTCATGCCGGCGGTGCGAGCCGCCTCCTGGGCCAGATGCAGCTGCTGCGTCGCCGTCCACTCGAGCCAACGGTAGAACTCGAGCGTGTCGGCATGCTGTTCGCGCAACGCGATGACCTCGGGCGACTGCTTGTCCATCTTGTGGATCCAGCTGTCCGCCTTGTCCTGCGGCGCGCCCCACATCTCGTAGCACAAGCACCAGGTGGCGTAGGCTTCGAGGTCCTCGCCGCAGCGCGCCTTGTATTCGTCGAACTCGCGCTGACGTTCCTGAGACAGGCCGGCGTCGAAGACCTCACGCAGCGCCGGCTTCTTCTCGAGCCACATCGCGTCGCGGTCGATGAGCTGCGCGTCGTTGTTGAGGCCTTCGACCTTCTGGTGTGCGGCCTTGACCTTCGCCTTCGCGTCGTCGTCGAGCGTGTTGTACTCCGGAATGTCCTCGGGACGGATGTACGTGAAGTTCACGAAGCGGCGCGACACCGGCAGGTACGGCGACGGCGTGAGCGGCACGACCGGCTCGGCGGCGTGCAGCGGGTTGACGAGCAGGAAATCGGCGTCCGTGTAGCGCTTGCCGTCGGTGAGCAGCGTGCGCAGATCGGTGTAGTCGCCGACGCCCCACGAATCAGCCGAACGAATCGAATACAGCTGGGCCATCCAACCCCACAGCGAGCCGTTCTTCATCGGATCGAGCATTTCGATGCGCTCCGGCGCGCTGATGAGCGTCGCGTCCTCGGAACGCTCGCCGCTTTCGACGTGCAGCGTGTGATAGCCGACCGGAAGCTCAGCGGGGAGGATCAGATCGGATTCCGCGATGAACTTGCCGTCGATCTCATGCACCTTGGCTTCCGGCATCGCGTTGATCACGAGTTCGCCCGCGAAGGGTTCGCCGTTCTCGAGGATCAGTGAGACCTGCGCCGGCTCGGTGATGCCGGTGCGCAGCGTGACATGGGCCTCCTTGCCGACCGTGTGCAGCACGGTCGGGTCGATCAGGCGCATGTTGCGTTCACGCGTGATGTCGGCAATCGCCTTCTCGATTGCCTCGTCGGAGGTCGCGTCGATGCCGAGCGCACCAAGGATCGCGACGAGCGTCTCGTCGGAAATCTCATGGAAATCACGCGACAGACCGGTGTAACTAGTTGCAACGCCCATCATGGACGCCAGACGCACGAGAGGACGTGCGAGGCGCTCCGGGCTTTCTTCCATTTGCTCTACCATAGCTTCCTAGTGTAGGGCAACAAACGTTGTCAAAACACCGAAACGCGCGCATTCGCCATAGTTTTGCCACAGAAGGCGGATTCATTGGGCGAGGCGACGACGCGCGGCATGCACGACCTCGTCGCTCGAATCGGAGCTCAGTCTTTCGAGGATCTCCTGTGACGCGTTCGGGTTAAGCGCTACAGCACGACGCACCATCGACGACAATACAACGTTCGCATCCGGTTCGAGCTCGACGCCGAGTCGGGAGAGGAAATCGAGCGTGTCGACGTCCATATCCGGATCCTGGGCGCCCTCGAGACGCATCTTCCACGACGTGCGCTTGTTGCGCAGCGCCTTGTCACGTACGGCGGCCACGTCGTCCTTCGTGAGTCGACCGACGAGCCAGTTCTTGTCGTCGGCGTTCGCGGCGACCGCCTCGCGCACCGCTGGCGACGCGTCCTCGGACAGCTTGACAAGCACGTTCGGGAACGGCATCGTGCTCGCGAGGAACACGCGGTCCTCCTCCGGCGTGTGCGGATTGCCGGCGACGGCCTCAAGCAATGCCGTCGCGCGCGAAAACGCCGCCTGCTCACTGCGGTCGGGCAATGGACGGCGCGCGAACTCGTGCAGCTCCGCCGAATCCGTCGAATGACGCAGCCGCTCGTACGTCGCCGTCAGCGGCTCGACATGCGGCGCGTCGGGGGTGTCGGCGGCCGCATCAGCGACGCCATCGGCGGCTGTGGCATCAGCAGCACCCTCGACTGCATCGACGGCAGCGGTTTCCGTCGCCGTAGCATCGGCCGTCACTGCAGCATCCGACGTCACCGCGGCATCCGTCGTTTCGTCAGTCGTCATCGTCTCATCGGTCATCGTTCCACCTCTGTCCGTCCGATCAATCAGCCCGCCGCCAGATCACTTCACTCAATCACAGCGCACTGCATCGCGCGTATGCGGATGCGCACGTCGTCTCACTGTAGCAACGCCCGTATGCGCACGCCCGGCGCCGCGAGCGCCGCGCCCGCGTATCGGTGCGCGTGTCGCCGCGCGTCGCCTATCGTTCCTCGACGGGTCGCGCGACGAGGCCGAGCGCTTCCGGCACGACGTTCGCGTTGAAGGTTTCGCGCACGCGGTCGGTGAATTGACCCTCGATGTCGGTCGGCACGGCGCATTCGACTTCGACATGGTCGGTGAACGCGGCGTCGAGCTGCGCGCCGTCGCAGGCGGAGAGCAGCTGCTGGAAAGCGCCGAGCTGTGCGTAGTCGAGACGGACGAGATATCGCCTGCACTGCACGATGCACGCCGTGCGCGCCGCCTTCACGGCGAGCGACGCGCCGGTCGAATACGCGCGGATCAGACCGCCCGAGCCAAGCAGGATGCCGCCGAAGTATCTCGTGACGGCGACGACGCAGTCGGTCAGTCCGTTCGCGCGCAGCACATCGAGAATCGGCTTGCCGGCGGTGCCCGACGGCTCGCCGTCGTCGCTCATCCGTTCCATGACGCGGCCGGTGTCGTCGGTGACGATCGCCGCGTATGCGACGTGCCGCGATTTCGGATGCATGTCGCGGATCTGTTCGACGAACATGAGCGCGTCGTCGAGGTCGTCGACGTGGCACGCGTCGCCGATGAACTCGGACTTCTTCTCGACGAAGGCGTCATGCGCCGGCGCGGCGGCGTCGTTGAGGATCGTGCGCGTCATGCCGCCTCCGGGTCGACGACGACGTTCATCTTGCCGCCGGTGAAATACGAGACGACATCCTCGACGCACTGCTTGGTGAGGTTGCGGTTTGCGCCGTCGGAACGCCATGCGACGTGCGGTGTGAGCACGAGGCCGTCGATCGCGCGCAGCGGACTGTCCATCGGCAGCGGCTCCTGATAGTAGACGTCGAGCGCCGCAGGGACGTCGCCGCGTTCGAGACGGCGGACGAGCGCGCCGAGGGCGATGATCTCGGCGCGCGCCGTATTGACGAACATCGTGCCCGGGCGCAGCGCGTCGAGTTCTGCGTCGCCAATCATGCCACGCGTGCCGTCGACGAGCGGCATGTGGAGCGAGACGACGTCAGCGCCGGCGAACAGCGCGCGCATGTCCGCGATCGGCGTCACGTCATGCTCGGTGTAGCGTTCGCGCGGGCCGCGTCTCGAATCCCAGACGGTCACGTTCATGCCGAAGCCGTGGGCGATGCGCGCGACCGTCTGCCCGATGCCGCCGAAACCGACGATCGCGAGCGTCTTGCCGGCGAGTTCGACGCTGCTCGTGCCGCTCCAGTCGCCGGCGCGCAGTTCGCGATCGAGGTCGCCGACGCGGCGCGCGAGTTCGAGGATCAGCGCGAAGGTGAACTCCGCGACGGCCGCATCGCCGTAATGACGCACGTTGCAGATGCGCACGCCGAGCTCGCGCGCCAGATCGAAGTTGACGTAGCTGGCGACGCCGGTGCCGCCGAACGCGAGGCAACGCACGGTCTTGGCGAGTCGGCGCAGCATGTCGTCGGTGATGTGCACGCCGATGACGATGACGGCTTCGGCGCCTTCGGCTCGTGCCACGAACGTGTCCTCGTCGAGCGTGTAATCCTCGAACATGCGCACCTGCGCGATGCCATCGAGCAGCGGCAACGCGGCTTTGAGCGGCACGACCATGTCCTCGAAGATGCACGGGATCGCGACGAGCGGGAGGGAGAGGGCGAGTGCCGGTTGGGTGGTTTGGGTGGGTAGTGCGGAGTGCACGGGCTGGGCAGGCTGGGTGGGCCGCGGCGCGTCATTCGAGGCGGCCGCAGTTGCCGTGGGGTCGATATGTTCCGTCATGCGTCCCACTGTAGCGCCTGCGGGTCCGTCAGTCCCGCGCCAGCCCCTCAGCACTGCGCCGGCGCAGACCGCTCGGCGAGCTGGACGGCCGCCGCCGTACGTCCACAAGCGCATGCGTCCCGTTTCATCGCCCGCGTCAACAACCCCACCCGCAAGCAGGCTCAATTGCGGGTCGAACCGTCGACGGCCCCGATGAAGCGGGACGGAACGGGACGGATCGTCGTCGCGAGCGACGAACCGCCCCGCGAACAGTCCGAGCTCCGGGACGAAACGTCGATAGCCCCGATCATCCGACCCGCGAACAGGCCTGATTGCGGGACGAGGCATCGACGGGGATGACGGAACGGACCGCTTGGATGGGATCAGTTGGGTAGATTGCGAATGGGGCGGCTGGTGGGAGGATGGCAGACGGCGAGGGGCGAGAAATCGGGCGCTCGCGGGGGTAGATGAGGCTCGGCGTTGCCGTCTCATGAAACTGTCCATGAAAACGTTGCACGATTTGCAAGGATTTGCAGAACGTACTACAGTGACGAATCGAGGCTGTGGACAAAGGCGTACCGCGGCTTCATCTTTTCGGTCAATCCCCCACGCAGTTACACGGTCAATCTGCACAATCGATCACCACACGCCAGAGCACTACACGGTCAATCACCACACAACTGTTCACCACACAGCCGATTCCCCACTGCGGTCAGATCGTCCCACAGCCAGGTATCGGCAGCACCCAGTGCACCACAGCAGCGCCCAGTCCAACTCGGCGGCGGCTGCCTCAGCCCACCGGCCCGAACAACGAAAAAGTCGAAACCATGATCGGTTTCGACTTTCATTGGCGGAGTCAGAGGGATTCGAACCCTCGAGCCGCTAACGCGACTAACACCTTAGCAGGGTGCCCCTTTCGGCCACTCAGGCATGACTCCACGTCGCACTTCATAAGCGCAACAGGTTGTAAGCATAGCAGCCCTCCCCGACCAGCACAAATCGCCGTCCCATTGCGTGTCCCCCCCGCTCGCAATCACCGACAATCGCCCGCAATCCCGCTCCCGCGTTCCCAACGCCGCGCCACCGAACTCGAATCTTCCCACGCCACACCGCGGCCTCCGCTTCCATTCGAACAAATGTTCCATTAGAATACGGTGCATGAGCACAGCACCACGCATCGCCGCCGCCAAGCGCGACTGGGGCCACGACGCACGTGGCTGCACGGTGCTGCACATCGACATGGACGCGTTCTTCGCGTCGCTTGAGATCGCGCGGCATCCCGAACTCGCAGGGCGTCCGGTCATCATCGGCACCGGCAACCGCGCCGTCGTATCGGCGGCGAACTACGAGGCGCGCAAATACGGCATCAACTCGGCGATGCCGGCGTCGCGCGCGCATCAGCTGTGTCCCAGCGGCGTCTTCCTGCCCGTCGACCACCACTACTACAGCCAGGTCTCACGCGACATCTTCGGCACGATCTTCAGTCGCATAACCGACCAGATCGAGCAGGTCTCGGTCGACGAATGCTATATGGACGTCGCCGGCGCGCTGCTCGAATGGGGTTCGCCGCTGCACATCGGCGTATGGCTGCGCGAACAGGTGCGCGCACGCCACAGCATCACCTGCTCGGTCGGCGTCGCGTCGAACAAACTCGTCGCGAAAATGGCGTCGACGAACGCGAAACCAGACGGCATGCTGCTCATCCCGGTCGACCGTCAGGCAGAATTCGTGCAGATGATGCCGTTGCGCGGCATCCCCGGCATCGGCCCCGCGCTCGAACGCCGCCTCGGTGAGCACGGCATCGACTCGGTGAAGTCGCTTGCCGAACTCGATTTACCGCTGCTCGAAGGCATCACGGGGTCGCGCATCACCGCCGAACGGCTCTACAACGCGGCGCGTGGCCTCGACGCGCGGCCGATCGTCACGCACGCGCCGGAGAAATCAATCGGTGCCGAACACACCTTCGCGCAGGACGTAAGCGACGCCGCAAGCGTATGTGGGCTGCTGCGCCAATGCTGCGACGACGTCGCGTCCACGCTGCGGCGCAAAGGGCTCGTCGCGCGCACGGTCACCGTGAAACTGCGGTTCCCCGACCTGAGCATCTCGACGAAATCATTGACGATTGAACAGCAGACCGACGCCGCGAGCGCATTGCTGCCGGTCACGCTCAAGCTGCTGCGCGCGATGCTCGGCGTGCCGCCGGATGCGACACCGACGCGGCTGCCGCGCGCGATCCGTCTCGCCGGCATGTCGGTGAGCGGGCTGAGCGACCGCGCGACGACGGTCATCCAGCCGACGCTCGACGACATGCTCGCCGAAATCGGCGACGACGGGCACGACTCGACGACACAGACGCGGCTGCGCGGCGCCGAGAAGGCGCTCGACGCAATCCGCGGTCGTTTCGGCTCAGACAGCGCGCAGCTCGGCATCTGAACGACGCGAGGCGGCCGAGCCAGCCGCAACGACCCAGCCAGCCGCAACAGTCACAGCGTCGCGGCCGCGCGCAGTCTGCCGACGGCCGCCGCGACGTCCTCGTCGCTCACGGTCGTCGAGAAACGCAGATAGGCGCCGTCGCCGTAGAACTCGCCGGGGCTCGCGATGATGCCGATCGACGCGAGGTCCTCCATGTCCTGCCAGCAATCGCCGGATCGCGCCTTCACCCACACATAGAGCGCGCCCCGCGGCATCGACGCGTCGTAGCCGTAGGCGCGCAGCCCGTCGACGAGCGCCTCGAGCCGCGCATGGTAGCGATTGTGCTGCAGACGCACCTCGTCCCTCGCGCGCAGTCCGGCCATCATCGCCGCCTGCACGGGGCCGGGGACGATGAGGCCCAGCTGTTTGCGCAGGTTCGTCATGTCGTGCACGATCGCCGCGTCGCCGGCGATGCATGCGGTGCGGTAACCGGCCATGTTCGACTGCTTGCTCAGCGAGTACAGCACGAGCACGCCGCGCGCGTCGCCGTCGCATACGTCGGCGCGCAGCGCGCACGGCGAACCCACGAGATCCCGTTCGAGCATGCCGTCGCCGTCGTTGTCGTCGTTCCACGTCATCATCGCGTAGCATTCGTCGGACAGCACAACGGCGTCGATCGCGCGCGCCGCCTCGACGATCGCATGCAGCTGCGCCGCGTCGAGTGTTGCGCCGGTCGGATTGTTCGGCGAGTTCACCCACACGGCCTTGACGCCCGGCACGTCTTTCCATGACGCGACGTCGGCGACGTCATCGACTTTGAGCACGGTGGCGCCGGCGACCTGGGTGCCGATCTCGTAGGTCGGGTAGGACACGCGCGGTTGGACGACGACGTCGCCGGGGCCGAGATGCAGCAGCGACGCCATCATCGCGACCGCCTCTTTCGAACCGACCGTCGGCACGACGTCGGCCCCGATCTGGGCGAGTTCGACGTCGCGGCAGGTGCGGAACCATTCGTGCAACGCGGCGCGCAGCTCGGCGGTGCCGACCGTCGCCGGATAGCCGTAGGCGTTCACGGCGTTCGCGGCGTCGGCGAGGGCGACGCGCACGGCTTCGGGCACATCGTCCGCCGGGGAGCCGATTGACAGGTCGATCATGCCTCCGGCGAATTCCCGAGCGCGTTCCTTGTACTGCGCGATGCGCGACCAGTCGTACGGCGACGAATAATCATGGAATCCCATCTCACGCTCCTTGCTTTCGCATGTTCGGCTGCTGCCGACGATTATTGTCCCCGTCGTTGACGAGGTTCGCGAGGCCTCGCCGACGGTATCTGCGCTGAGGGAGAGCAACTTCTCGACAAATGCCGAGTATCGGCCCAATCCGGCCTTGATTTTCCAACGATCCGCGAGGCCATACTCGCCGATATCCGAGATGCTGCTCTCCCTCAATGCAGATACGCCACGCGAATCCATGCGGGACCGCGTTCAGACACCCTGCGACCGGTTGAGACCGGCTCGAAACCGCTTCCAGACGCCCTGAACCCTTTCACAACCATCCCCAACCGCACAACACCGCCCAGCGCACAAAAACGGTCCGCGGATCTCCCGTTGGACGGGAGATCCGCGGACCGTGCGCTTGTCCTGCGGTTGAGATCAGGTTGAGACTCACGCGCCGTTCTGCGGCGGCAGCTCGGCGACGCGCTTCGGATCCTTGCCGATCGGTCCGGCGGCCTGTGCGCCGCCGAGATCGCCCACTTCGGCGAAGAATTCGATCGCCGCGTCCTTGTACCACTCCCACTGCGGCGGCAGATCGTCCTCATAGAAGATCGCCTCGGTCGGGCAGACCGGCTCGCAGGCGCCGCAGTCGACGCATTCGTTCGGGTTGATGTACAGCGAACGCTTGCCTTCGTAGATGCAGTCGACCGGGCATTCGTCGACGCATGCCTTGTCCTTGACGTCCACGCAGGGCTGGGCAATCACATAGGCCATCTGTGTCCTCCTTACAATTCGTTCCCAGACTACCGCGAGAGTGCGGCCGGGCAAAGTCGACGCGCGGGCCCGCTCAGCGTTCCTCGCGTCGGCGTTCGGCCTTCGCCTTCGCTTCGGCCGTCTCGTGCGCCGTCTCCTCAAGCTGGCTGATGCGCTGCTCCTTGTCGAAGCGTTCGAGTTCGGCGTCGAGTTCGCCGGTGCCCAGGCGCGCATGGCTGTAGCTGTAGGTGAAGTAGATGATGAAGCCGACGACGAGCCAGACGAGGAAGCGGATCCATGTGAGCACGGTCAGGTTGAGCATGAGCCAGAAGTTCGCGAGCGCAACGAGGATCGGCACCCACGGGTTGCCGGGGATGCGGAACGTGCGCGGCAGGTCGGGGCGCTTCTTGCGCATGATCGGGATTGCGAGCGCGACGAGCGTGAACGCGGAAAGCGTGCCGATGTTGACCATGTCGGACAATACATCGATGTTGAAGCAGGCGGCGACGAGCGCGACTACAACGCCGACGACGATCTGCAGCTTCGCCGGCGTGCCGTGCTTGCCGGTGCGCGAGATCTCGCGCGGCAGCAGGCCATCGCGGCTCATTGCGAAGACGACGCGCGTCAGGCCGAGCAGCAGCACCATGACGACGGTCGCCAGACCGAGCACGATCGCGAAGCTGATGATCTTGGCCGCCCAGTCGGCGCCGACGAGTTCGAATGCGGTCGCGAGCGAGGGGCTGTCCACTGTCGCGAGCTGCTTGTAGGAGACCATGCCGGTCGTGACGATCGCGACGAGCACATACATGACGATGACGAGCAGCATGCCGACGCCGATGCCGAGCGGCACGTTGCGCTTCGGATTCTTCGTCTCCTCGGAGGCGGTGGCGACAACGTCGAAGCCGATGAACGCGAAGAAGACGAGCGCGGCGCCGGACAGCACGCCGGACCATCCGTAGATCGTCGGCCTCATGTGCGTGATCCACTGCCACAGCGGCTGCGCCATGCTGCCGCCGAGTTCGCCGTGCTGCACATGATCCGCTGGTTCGCTCGGTGGCACGAACGGCGTGTAGTTGGCGGCCTTTATGTAGAAGAATCCGACAACGACGACGAAGACGACGATCGCGATCTTGAGGATCGTCATCGCGCCGTCGACGCGTGCGCCGATCTTCGTGCCGAAGACGAGCAGCACGGTGAAGAATCCGACGATGATGATCGGCGCGATGTCGAGGTGGAAGGAGCCGAAGCTGAGGTTCGTGTTCCAGTCCAGTCCCATGAGCCGCATGAAGTCGTTGAGGTAGACACCCCAGTATTTCGAGATGACAGAGCCGGCCATGAGCATTTCGAGGATGAGGTCCCAGCCGATGATCCACGCCATGATCTCGCCAATCGTCGCGTAGGTGAAGGTGTACGCGGAGCCGGCCACCGGCATGATCGACGCGAATTCGGCGTAGCACATGACGGCCGCGCCGCAGACGACGCCGGCGATGATGAAGCTGATGATGACGGCGGGGCCTGCATGGAAGGCGGCGGCCTGCGCCCCCACCGAGAAGATGCCGGCGCCGACGGCGACGGCGACGCCCATGACGGCGAGGTCCCACCATCCGAGGCTGCGTTTGAGCGAATGTCCCGTCTCGTTCGTTTCGGCTATGGTTTGTTCGACTGACTTCGTCCTGAATATCTGCACAATGCCACCTTGTTCGCGTTCCTACTCTGTACATGCAGCTGGCGCTCATGAGCTTTTGGCGTAACCTGCGAACAGGCGATGGTTGCCAGATACGCAGCCTAAGTGTAGGACGGCCCCCGCGCACCGTTCACTGTGAGCAAGATTCTCCGATACGAAACGCGCATCCACACGGTTTTTCCGTGCAGATGCGCGTTAAGTGCGGCAAAACGTGCCGGCGGACGTCACCGTTCGTCCGGCGCGCGCATTCAGGACAGCTTCGTGTTGACCATGACCGGCTCGGGCACGAGCGTCACGTTGAACTGCTTGCGCACGCCGTCGCGGATCGCCGATGCGAGCGCGACGATGTCGCCGCAGGTCGCGCCGCCGCGATTCGTGATTGCGAGCGTGTGCATGTCGGAGAGTGCGGCGCGCGCGTCCGGCGACACGCGGTAGCCTTTGTGGAAGCCGGCGTGGTCGATGAGCCACGCGGCGGACAGTTTGACGCCGGTCGAGCCGTCGGGCAGCGTCGCCGGATACTTCGGCGAGTCGTCGGGCAGCGCGGCGGCGACGGAGTCGTCGACGATCGGGTTCATGAAGAAGCTGCCGCAGCTGTGGCGGTTGTAGTCCTCGTTTTCACCGGTCGTCGCCTGCATATGTTCGTCGATGACGTCGGCGGGCGCATCGTGCGCCGTCACGTAGCGCTGCTGGGCGCGGATCGCGCGTTCGACCGCCTCCGGGCGTTTCTCGTCGACCATGATCGGCAGACGATAGCGCGTCGCGTCCTCGAGCATCGCCTTCGACGCGCGCACGTCGAGCACGGCGTCGCGCAGTCGGGAGATCGGGATGCGGTCGGAAAGGTTGACGCCGAGCACCTTCGCGAGCTGCGGATAGTTGACGGAGCCGGTTTCGGTGTGCGTGAGCGCGAAGGTCACGGACAGCACGATGTAGCGTGGCGACGGATAGTATTCCTCGTTCGGCACGCCCGGCGCCTTGTACATGCTCGTTTTGAGCAGGCTCGAACGGTAGCCGAACTGCATTTCGACGTTCGACAGCGTCTTCGTCTGCCGATCCTCGCGGTCCCACACTTCGACCGATTCGACGCTCGTCGCGACCTCCTGGCCGTAGGCGCCGATGTTCTGCACGACGCTCGCGCCGACGTTGCCGGGAATGCCCGAGAGTCCTTCAATGCCTTCGAGGCCGCGTTCGACGCAGAACGCGACGAGGTCGTCCCAGTTGCAGCCGGCTTCGGCGGTCACGTGCACGGTGTTGTCGCCGTTCTCGACCGGATCGGCTTCGTCGGGCACGGTGATGAGGCGGCGCGCGTCGCGCAGCACGAGGCCGTGGAAGTCGTCGTCGGAGGCGAGCAGATTCGAGCCTCCACCGATGACGCACACGGGGATGCCGTGGGTGTCCGCGTGTTCGATCTCCTCGATGATGCTCGCGCGCGTCGTCGGTTCCATGAAATGATCGATATTGCCACCTACGCCGATGGTGGTGAGCTCTGCGAAAGTAGTCATGACTCCCACAGTAACAAAAAACGCGACTGCCGGGTCGGGTTCAGCTGCCCACAATAATGCAGGCGGCGCGCCCAACAAGGGCGACTGCGGCGCAGACTGCGCGGCGGCCGGGAAACGAAAAGAGCCCGACCGCAATGGTCGGGCTCCCACAAGTCTATGTGCTCAGCGGGTCTCGCGATGAAGCGTCTGCTTGCCGCAACGCGGGCAGAACTTCTTCAGTTCGAGACGATCGGGCGTGTTACGACGATTCTTGGTCGTGATGTAGTTACGCTCTTTGCACTCGGTGCATGCCAGCGTGATGCCCGGACGAATGTCTGCGCTCTTGCTTGCCATTTGGTTCACCTCTTGTTGTCGAATATGTGGGCCGGTTTCCCGGCCCTTATAGTAGCGAGAAAGAGACTCGAACTCTTGACCTTACGATTATGAGTCGTACGCTCTAGCCAGCTGAGCTATCCCGCCAGAGAGCCTCGAGTGAGAATCGGACTCACGACCTCTTCCTTACCAAGGAAGTGCTCTACCACTGAGCTATCGAGGCGTGGCGGATAGTGGATTCGAACCACTGAAGCACGAAGCGCCTGATTTACAGTCAGGTCCCTTTGACCGCTTGGGAAATCCGCCATCGTTTTCGGTTGAGGTTCAACCGGCAACTTGGCTAGTATGCCACGGGAGGGTAACTTTCCGCAAATCTCGGCGTGTCGCGTTGCCATTCCTCGGTTTTCGCCCAGTCGGCGAACGTCGGCGCAACAGCCTTCTCGCGCGCGGCTACCGGCCGCACATAGGGCTCAACAGCAATCCGGCGCCGCTCTATTCCCGTGTTCTGCCGCACGCGCGTCGCGCCGCCGGCACCCCCGTTGGAGCTGTGCCGCTCCGCGCCACCTTCCTCCCCCGATACGCGAAGGCCCCGCGTGTCGCAGGGACACGCGGGGCCTTCGCCAACGTGGCACGCGCGGATCGCGCGGCCGGTGCGAATCAGGCAAGCACCGCGAGCACGTCGCGCGCGGCCACGATGAGGTAGTCCTCACCCTGGTAGTGCACTTCGGTGCCGCCGTACTTCGAGTACAGGATCTTGTCGCCGACCTTGACGTCCATCGGGATGCGCTCGCCCTTCTCGTCACGACGGCCCGGGCCGACGGCGAGGACTTCGCCCTGCTGCGGCTTCTCCTTGGCGTTGTCCGGGATGAACAGGCCCGAAGCGGTCTGCGTCTCGGCCTCGGCCTGCTTGACGATGATCTTGTCTTCCAGTGGAATGAGCGGGAACGACACGACGTACCTCCTCTTTCTGCATTGCTGCATGCAACATATCGTTACGGTTTCGCTCGGGAACGAATACGTCAGGCGGCTGACGATTCACTTGCCGCACCCTTTCCGTTGCGCTAATCGTCTATCCTAGCGCGACCGGTAGCACTCTGCCAACTCGAGTGCTAACGCTGTGAGAGAAACCGTTGCCGGACAACGAAAAACACCGACCGAATCAGTCGGTCGGTGTCAGTCGATGGTGATCGATGCGTGGCTCGGGACGGAACCATCGTGCGCAAATCAGTTGCCGCGGCGCGCGAGAATCGATTCGAGGCTCGATCCGAGCGAATCGCTCGTCTCGTCCGGTGCCTCGACGGTCGCGTTCCGCTCGCTCTCGTGGAACGCGACGGAATCGTTGATCTGCGACGGCGCGGCAGCCTCCTCCTTCGGCGTGTCGTTGGCGTCCGCAGCCGAATCCCCAGCGGCGGCCGACTCAGCGACCGATTCGGCCGATGCGTCGACGGCTGCCGCCGCCTTCGGCTCGGCTTTCGCGACCTGCTTCGTCGACTTGATCTCGAGGCTTTCGGGTGCCTGCTGCGGATGTTCGATGCCGTTGCGCGGCGCACCGAGCGAGAAGGAGATCAGATCCTGATTGATCGCCATGTCGAAGGCGTCAACGGCGGACGCCGGCGAGACCTCGGACAGTTCGTTCGTCTCGTCGGGTGGATAGGCGTTCATCTCCTCGCGGACGACGAGCTGCGCGTGCGCGGCGCCGTCGGCGTCCATGCTCGTCTCGACGCGCGCGGCGGTCTCCTCCGCCTGCACGGCGACCGGCTCCGCCTGCACCGCGGCCGCCGCCGCATCCTGCGCGGCGTGGCGGCGCGCGAGCGCTTCCGCCTGCTCGACGCGCGCCTGATGCAGCGCGCGACGGATCTCACGTTGTTCCATGACGTCGGTGCGCGTTTCCTCGCCTGTCTCCTGCGCGGCTTCGACGGCCGCGGGCTGCGCGGCGGCGGCCGCTTCGGCCTGACGCTTGACGGCCTGCGGACGCATCCGCTGCCTGCGCCGGTGTTCGCGTTCCTTCGCGGCGACTTTCGCCTCCCATGCACGCGCCTGCTTGGACGCGTGGATGCCGAGCGCGCAGACGAGCGCGAGCAGCCCCGCCGGGACAAGCGTGTACCACGGGCTGAAGTGCAGCACGAAGGCGAGGACGAGGACAACGACGGAGGCGGTGAGCAACGCGCCGGCGATCAGTTTGCGGCGATGCGCGGCGGCACGGCGCAGCTTGCGTACATTGGCCACGTACTCGCGGTATTCGCGGTATGCACCGTGTTCCTTCTGCGTCGCTGGCATTATCGCCCCTTTCGTCTTCGGCGAATCGGCATCGTTGAACGTCGTGCCGCTTTGCTCATCCACCAGATGCAGCGAAGCGGAGTATCGGTCCGAGCGGTGCTTCATCACTGTCTTCATGCCGTCGACCGTCTTGCGTGGCAGCCATATCGCCATGATGATTCCGACCATCACCAAGATCACGATCGTGCTCAGTGATTCGTAACCCATAGTTCTTAAGAATAAAAGAATTTAGGACAATGAGGAAACGCGTCCGCCGGGCGTGTCGCCAAGCAGACGGCGGGCGAAACCGCCGGGCGCATCGTCGGCGAGCAGACTGTACGTTTCGTGGTCGCGCCACTGTCCGTTAATGTACATGTATTTCCTTCTGATTCCCTCGTATTGCGCGCCTACCTTCTGCACGACGCGGCGCGAACGCTCGTTGCACGGCACGAGATCGATCTCCACGCGATGCAGCCGCGGACCGTCCGGGTCGAGCATCGCCCAGTCGGCGAGCATCGCCACGGCGAGCGGTGTGAATCCCCTGCCGGCGTAATCATGGTCAATCCAATATCCGATGATGCCGCTGCGCATCGCCCCGAGCATGATCGCGCCGAGCGAGATCTGCCCGACGATGCGGCCGCCGTATTCGACGACGAACACAATCGCCGACCCCGAGCGTTCGTCGCGCCGCTGCATGCGGATCCACTGCGGGAACGTGACCGGGCGGTGGCGTTCGGGATCGTTGGAATCCCACGGCTCGAGCCATGCGGCGTTGCGCATGCGCACCTGATCCCATTCGGCCTCGTCGGCGGCCGTCATCGTGCGCAGGCGGATCGCCGGCGCATCGGCCGGCGCGAGCAGCGTCAACGGCGTGCGGAAGGCGTTCGTTTCGTCGCGCCGCATCGCGTCGCGCAGGGTTCGCAGAATCGTCACGCCCTCCATTGTCGCACTCGGGCGCGCGTATACCACATCGCCGCCGTCCCATCTCACAATACGCGCAACCCGACGGTGACGCCGACATGGTAGAACATGACCATGGCGCATACGACACAGCTGAAGCCGACGATCGACGAACGCAAACGTGAGCTCCGCCACGAGCTGCTCGCGCAACGCCGCTACATGACGGCCTCGGAACGCATCGCCGCCGGCGAACGTTGCGCCGACGCACTGTTCGCGCTTCCGCTCTTCTCCCGTCCGCGCACGGCGCCGCTGACGATGGCCTGCCATGTGTCGATGGGCACCGAAATCAGCACATTGCAGATCCTCAACGAGGCGGCCGCACGCGGCATTCATCTGCTCGTGCCGCGGCTCGGCTCGGGCAACGAGGTTGGCTGGTCGCGGCTGACGTCGCCCGAGGAAGTCGCCACGCTGCGGCACGAACATGCCGGCGGCCACGGGCGCATGCCGCATCCCGACGAGCCGCATACGGCTGTGTTGCCTCCCGAAACGCTCGGCGAGGCCGAGATCATCGTGCTGCCGGCGCTCGCCGTCGACCGTGAAGGCGGCCGCCTCGGCCGCGGCGCCGCATGGTACGACCGCGCGCTCGGGTTCGCGCCTGCCTCCGCCCAGCGCATCGCGATGTGCTGGGCGTCCGAATTCGTCGACGAGCCGCTGCCGACGCAGCCGCACGACGTGCCGGTCGACGCTGTGCTCACGCCGCAGGGTCTCATCTTCATCCAGTGACGTTCATCCAATGACCTTCATCCAATGACTGCGGCGGCTCGCTTCTGCGCGTCCCGCCGATTTCTTCCCCTCCGACTACGCCTACGGTGGATGCTTTTCCCCGTTCATGCACACATGTGAGTAGTCTCTGGGGATTAGGACGAAACGATATGCGCTCGCGCGAACGCGCACACCCGAAAGGAGCATCATGCCCGTCTACCATTACCGCTGCAAGCATTGCGGCTACGACTTCACCGAACATCAGTCCTTCGACGACAAGCCGATCACCGTCTGCCCCAAGTGCGGCGAGCCGACCGTGCACAAGGTGTATTCGGCCGTCCCGATCACCTTCAAGGGCAGCGGCTTCTACCGCACCGACAAGGGCTCGAAGTAAGCCGTCGAGTTCTGCTCAGGCCACCGTGCCGCCCGTTCGCGGGCCACGGTGGCCTTGTCGTATCCGGCGACGTCGTGTCTGGCGGTGGATTCGGCTGTAGATTCATCAGCGGATTCATCGACCTGTCCATCACAATCGACTTTCCACAGTGCGTAACAACCGTTGTGGATAGCCGTTGCGTTCATCCACACCGATGTGGATACGATGTGGATACGATGTGCACTGAGAGCGAACAATCTTCACAATCCACAGCTTTTCACGGCGTGTCGTCCACATTTGGCCGACGACACACCCTTCCGGTCACATACCCCGTTCCGGCTGGACACCGCCGGAGCACCGGACGCATCATGCTGCCATGATGCGACTGTTCGACTTCAGCGCCCGCGTCGGCCATGACGCGAAAGCGCGATCAGACCACCGGCGCACGCTGCGCGGCCGCCGTCTCGACCGGCGCGCCCGCAAGCTGCTTGCGGCCTGCTGCGCCGCGCTCGCCGTCCTGTGCATGCTCGAATGCGTCGTCACGGCGACGGCGACGCGCAACGTGCTCACCGCCTCCCGTCAGATCCAGGCCGGCGACGCCGTCGTCACCGCCGATTTCACACCGACGGCGATTCCGGTGAGCGATGCGCTCAACGGCGCCGTCGAACGGCTCGACGACGTGACCGCCTACGCGCTCATCGACATCCGCAAAGGCGACGTGCTGCTGCCGACGATGCTCGGTTCCACGCCCCAGGTTGCGCCGGGGCACACCGTCATCGACGTGCGTCTCGGCGAACTCAGCCAGCCCTTCGCGCCGGGCACGCATGTGCGACTGACGGCGGCGACCGGCTGCTCCCCTCCCACCAAGAGTGCCGACGAAGCTGCCGACGCAGACGAAACCGCTGACGGCAAACGCACAGCCGGCGAGGCAGGCATCAGCAAATCAACAGACACAACCGAATCGAAAGGAGGCACCAATGAATCAGAAAACACGACCGAATCAGCGGATGCCGCCGCGGACGACACGGGCGGCCTGTGCACGGTCAGCGCCGCCGCAATCGTCATGGGAACACCGCGCGACGACACGGCGACCGATGGGCGACTGACGCCGATCGCGATGAGCGCGAACGACGCGATGCGCACATTGCGGGCGCAGGAGAACGGGCCGGTCCTCGCCGTGCGCGCCGATTAGCGGCCGCGCTCCGCGAACACGCCCCAATGCGGCGGCAGCTCGCCAAGGATGCGACGATCGTCGTCGGCCGCGCGCTGCTCGCGCGTGCGCATGTCGCCGGCTTCGAGCTTGACGCCGTCGGCGTCGAAACGCTCGGTGCCCTTCATGACGACGCGGCGATGACGACGCGGCGTGCGCCGCTCGGCGCTGTACGCCGGCGGCTGCGCGGCGGACGATATGGCCTTGTTTGCGACGTCCGAGGCAACCACGGCATCCGAGGCAACCATGGCATCCGAGGCAACCATGGCGTCCGCAGCGCCGGCGGCGTCCACGGCAGCGGCATCAGCGTCACTATCGTCGGCGCCGCCATTGAAGACGCGGATGACGGCGTCGTTCATCGCTGCGCCTCCCGATACAGCGAGTCGAGCTGCGCGACGACGCGGTCGACCTCCTTGTCCGGGTTGACGAAGGCCGCGACGCTCCAGATCGTCATGACCGACCAGCCGAGGCCTTCGGTGTCCTGTTCGAGGATGCGATGACGTTCGCGCGTCGACTGGATGCCCATGAACTGGGCGTCGTCGGTGAACACGGCGAGCACATACGGCTTGTCCTTGCGCCCGACGACCATCGGCAGCCTCGTGCCGTCGTCGTAGCCGTAGTCGACGGCCACGTCGAGGCCGCGCTCGCGGATGCGCGCGGCCAAATCGGTGAGCAGCACGTTGTCCGCGTCGGGCCTGCCGACGGCCGCGATCGGCGTCTCGTTGCCGAGTCGGCGCGCCCAGACGAGCAGCGTCTTGAGCATCTTCGGGCCGGCGTGGTGCAGGCGGTCGTCCTCGAGATCGTCGGCGCTGAACGCGCTGACGATGTCGATGTTGTGGTCGGCGAGCGCGAGCGCGTCGAGCAGCATGCCCTTGCCGCCGTCGCTTTCGAGCGCGCCGAACTGCTGCAGCAGACGGCCGTGCGACGTCTTCGCGTAGCTCATCGACAGAATGACGTCGGTCGCGTGCGCGCCGGCGACATCGGTGATGTCGATGATGCGCACGTGCCGCAGGAATCGTCCCATGATCTCGCTGCGCGACGCGAGCGCCTTGAGTTCGGCACCCAGACGCGTGCGGAAGGTCGGCGTCATGCAGACGACGGTCAGGATGTAGCTCGGCGGCACGGATGTGAAGGTCTGCGCGCGGCGCGTGATGAGGTTAACGATTTCGTCGATCTCGCCCTGGCTGCTTTCGACGAGTCCGCTCGCCATGATCGGCACGCCGGTCGCCTCGATCTGGTGGAACACGACGTGTCCCTGTACGCCGTCGCGCGTCACGTCGTGGCTGACCTTGCCATAGCCCTGCGCTTCGAGGAAACGGTTGACGCGCGGGTCGCGGCGCGACGGATGCGGCGCGACGGTGACGTGCGGCAGCAGCGAGACGAGCGTACGCACGCTGTCGGAGGTGATCGTCTGCTCATGGGCGAGGACGACGACCTGACGCGCGCGGCACAGGATGTTCAACAGCAGAATCGACGGCAGATGCGCGGCCGCATCGACGATGACGACGTCGGCGATCGGCGTCGGCTTCGTGACCGAGGCGAGCGTCGCCGGCGTGCTCATGATGACCGGCTTCGCGGCGGCGAGGATCTCCGGATGGTCGTGGTGGATGCGGCTCAGCGAAATGCCGCTCGAGCCGGCGAGCACCGTGTGCAGCATGTTCGCTTCCTGTGTGCGCGCGAACAGCAGGTCGCACAGGCGGTGCATCGACTCCTGCATGATCATCGGGCCGACCGAGCGCACATGCTCGGTGTCGACCTGCACGAAGCGGTCAGATGCGCTTTGCAGCGCCGAACCGTCCTGATTCGAGATGATCGCCGACGAATGGACGATGTCGTCGAAGACCGTCGTCCACCAGGCGAGGCGCAGCTCGTCGCGCACGGCGTCGACGGCGACGTGACGCTTGTGCAGGTCGTCGACGAGGCCCGCGAGGCCGGCGGCGTCGAGTTCACGTTCGAGCGTCGCGCGTTCGGGCAGCGTGTCGAGTGCCTTACGGTCGTCAAACAGCGCCTTGAGACGTTCCTCGACGGCGTTGAAATCGGTCGTCTGCAGATCGCCGCCGTCGGGCGTCGTCGCGAGCACCGTGTCGAGCGCCGTCATGTTGGAGACGAGTTCATCCTGCGTCGTGATGATGTCGTCGAGCTTCGGCGGCAGCACTGGCCAGCCGCCGTGCGGCACGAACAGTCGCCACTGCTCGGCCTGACGCTGCACGACGCACAGCGCGTCGTGCAGGTTCTCGACCTGCGCGCCGACGCGCAGCAGGCTCTTCGCCTCCTTGACGTGGCGGCGGCGTTCCCAGAAGCCCATCGTCGAGCCGTCGGATTTGCGGTCCTGCTTCGGTTTCGTCGCCTCGATCATCAGATCGATGTCGCGTTCGAAGATCTCCGGCTGGAACACGTCGAGTACACGCCGCAGATTCTTGAGCACCGTGACCTGACGTCCCCATTCCTGCGCCGTCGTCGGCACCGAGAAACCGCAGGTCTTCACGGTGTTCGCCACCTGCTCGCGCGTCGCCGGCAGCAGCGTGCGCAGCATCGTCACAACGCGCTGGTAGGCGCCGATCGCCTCGTCCTCGCTGTAGAGGGAGGCCTTGTACCACGCGGTGTCCTTCGCGTCGATCGTGTATTCGCCGAGCTCGCCGGCACGTTCGAGCTTGGCCGCCCAATCGTCGAGCGACGGCCCGATCGCCTGCGCGACCTCCTTCGACAGTCGCACATGCGTCGACGGATGCGTCGGCAGTTCGGCGATGCTCGCAAGGTTCTGGATCGTCTGGTAGGCCGAGACGCCCCACGTCTTGTTGACGCCGTGCAGATCGCCGAGGTAGCGCGTCAGCCGCGAGCGCACGCCGACGAGTTCGTCAGCGAGCTGTTCGAAGCGGGACGTCGCGACGCCCTGCTGATAGCCGACGGCGCGGATGAGCTGATGGTCAATCGCGGCGTTCGCGTTCGGATCGGCCACGTCGAGCACCTGCCCGTTGAGTTCGTTCGCGCGCATGATCGACAAGAATCGACGCTTCTGATCGGTCACGCACGGCACATAGAGCACGGAACGGCCGGCCATGATGCAGCGCGAGGCGATCGCGGCGGCCTGTTCAGCCGTGTCGGTGTCCTCGGAGCCATCGACGAACAACGAATGGCCGGCGGCGGCCATGTTCGCGGCGTAGCGCACCGTGTTATCGACATCGCCGATTTCGTATTCGGAATGCGGGTCGCCGTCGAAGGGGCTGAAGGGCGGCATCTGCTCGTTGCTCAATGAACCACGGGCTGCCGGGTAGCCGGCGAGCGCGTCGAGCATGACGTTGCCGCTCGGTCCCTTCGCGAGATGGTCGATGATCATCTGGCTTTCGACGAGGATCTGCGTCGACGGGTCCATGAAGCAACCGAGGATGATCTGCCGTTCGATTGAGAAATCAGGGAAGACCTGCCGCGCGGCCTTCGAGATCGCGGCGAAAACGGCGGCCGTCTCCGGCGTGCCGGACGCGTAGTTCGAGCCGTCGAACAGCTGACGTTCGTCAAGGCGGACGCCGTGTTCGCGCATCGCGGCAAGGAAGGACGCGTTGAGGCGCACATGGCCGGTAAAGCTGATCGTCGTATGGTGTTCGACCGGATTGCCGTCGCGCACGACTTCGACCGGGTAGAGCAGCACCGGCATCATGTTGCCCTTCCACGTGGCCACGCCGACGACAAGCGAAAGCTCGGCGACGCCGCTGATGCGCCGTTTCGCGCCCTGATCATCGAGGACGCGTTCGACGCGGCGTGCGGCCGTGCGCAGCATGCCGCTGTCGCGGAACAGCGAATGCAACGGCGCGCTGCCGCGGGCGAACAGCTGGGAGATGCCCGACGGGTGCGCATGCGTGAGATCAACCTGCGCGGTCAGTTGCGCCACATCCTCAAGCGGCGAGGGCACGAGGTTTGCCTTGAACTCCTCGCGCCACTGGCGCAGCTCGTCGAGCGCAGCGCTCGTCTGGGTGGAATTGTCCGTCATCTGCTGCTCACTTTCCTACTGCCTTGCGGTAGTCCTCATATCCCGGGTTGCGGCTCAGCGCCTCGTCGATGTCCGCGTTCGACTGCGCGGCGAGCCATTCGTACAGGTCATCGTACAGCGTCGGGTTCATCGCGAGGAACGGCAGCAGCTCCGCGTGGCGCGCCATCTCGAACTGTTCGGTGAAGTCGTCGGAGCGGCGGGCGTCGTCGGAGGTGTAGCCGTCAACCTCGATGAGTTCCTTCGGCTTGTCGAAATCGCCGTTCGCGACACGTTCGAATACCGACCCCGGCTCGAAGGCCGGCGTGAAGGTCTGCGTTTCGTCGAGCGGCTGGGCGTCGTCATCGTGACGGCGGAAACGGTCGTATGCGTCGTCGGCTGGCGTGGTTGCGGTGGTCGGCGCGGCTGTGTTGGTCGGCACGGTTGTATTGGCTGGCGTCGCTGTGTTGACCGGCATCGCTGCGTCGGTCGTCGCGGTCGCTTCGGCCACGAAATTCGTCTGATGCGCCGGCGCGGCGACCTCGATCGGCACCGTCGCATCGGCCGCCGACGGATTCTCGGTCGTCGCGAAGTTGTCGGGAGTCGTCGGGTTTTCGGTGGTCGACGCATTGTCGAAGGTCGCAGCATTGTCCGCGCCCTGCAATGTCGATTCGATGACGTCGAAGTGCAGCGCGTTGCGCTGTGCGGTGAAGGCGTCGGAAGACGTCGGCTGCTGTTCGGGCGTCGGCTCGGTCGGAATCGCGACGTTGACGAGCGGCACCTGCGACGCCGACGTCTGCACGTTCTGCGGCTGCATCATCGGCTGCTGCACCGCGATATGCGAGGCGTCGACCAACTGCGTCGGCTGCGCCGGATCGGGCATCTGCTGTGCAACCGGCTGTGCAGGCTGCTGAACTGGCTGCATCGGCTGCGCAGACTGAACCGGCTGTGCAGTCGGCTGCATCGGCTGCGCAGACTGCTGCACGATCGGCTGCTGCGGCTGCATCGCGACGCCCGCACGCATCGACGTCTGCCAAACGCTCGGCTGCTGCTGCGGGCTCGCAGACTGTGAGTAATCAGGCTGCGCATTGTCAGATTCAGACTGCGGACGAATCGTCGTCGAGATCGACGGTTCGCCGTTCGCGGAGTTCGTCGGTGACACGGTCGGCGAAACCGGCTCGCGCGTCGCGCCGATGACCGGCTCCGACGTCGGAATGCTGAGCGAGGGAATCGGTCGATGCTGCTGCGCGAGCTCGGAGACGCTGACGAGACTGTCGGCGTTGCGACGGTCGGCGTGACGCGGACCGTCGTGCATGCGCGGCACGAACTCCTCTTTCTTCGCGGCCGGCTCGTCAATCTTGCCGGCGGCGACGTCGTGCGCATCGGCGAACAGGTCACGTGGCGCCGCATCCTGCGCGTCGTCGTCGTTCGCATCGTTCACGGCAAGCGGATTGAGCGGCGACGAGAACGGCACGAAGGTCTGCTGCTCCGACTGACGCAGCTCCTTCGCGCGCGAACGCACCTGCCCGGCGTTGAAGATGTCGGTCGGCTCGCCGGCGCGCAGGTTGAGGATATCGTCGATCGACATGTCGGCGACTTCGGGTTCGCTCGGCTGGTTGTCGAGCGCGTAGTCGAAGAGGTTGGCGACGTCGTCGTCCTTCGACGTTGTGTCGTCATCGATGAAACGCACGAAGTCGACAGGCACGTCGCCGAACTGCAGGCGCACCGTGTCGTCGTTGAGCGCGAAGTCGGAGCCGCCGGGAAGGCGCACGAGTTCGTTGCCGGGACGCACGAGGAAGGTGCCGTTCGTCGAGTTGAGGTCGCGCAGGATCGCGTTGCCGTCCGATTTCACCGAGAATTCCGCATGTCGTTTCGACATCGAACGCGTGTCGTCGAGGATCTCGATGCGGCGCATGCCTCCGCTCGGCACCGGACGCAGCGGCTTGCGGCCGATCTCCACGGTTTGCCCTGTTTCGACGCTGGCCAGATCCGAACCGTCAACACGTATCATCCATTTCGTTGTCGTTCGTTGATCTCCGCTCACCGTGGGACCTTCCTTTCGCCGTTGTCCGCTCGATGCGCCGCGCGCGCGACGGTGCTTCACCGAGAAGTACGCATACTGAACAACATTTTACGCGGTAGTTCAACAAATCGCCTGTTTCCCACCCGATGAAGCCCCCATTATCGCACAGAGCTGCACCCGTGCCTCGGCCGCAGCAGGTCGAACCATCGCCGCCGTCGACAATCCGCCCCGCAATCAGGCCCATTCCCGGGTCGATCCGCCGCCCGCGCCGACAACCCTACCCGCAATCCGGCCCTTTCCCGGCCCGAGCTGTCGCCCGCGGCGATGAACCCTCCCGCAACGACCCACCCCGTCGACGCTGTCGACGAACCGACCCGCAATCAGGCCAATTTGTGGGCCAAACCGTCAACTACGGCGACAATCCGACCCGCTACGACCCGACCTGTCAGTGACGTCGACGAATCGACCCGCAAACCGGCCCGTCTCCGGGGCGAACCGTCGACACCGTCGACAACCCGACCCGCAACCACCCGCGTTTCCGTACCGAATCATCGACCTGGCCGACAAAACTGCCCGCCGCACTCATCCGCACGGTCATGCCGCCTGCTGCACCATCGGGACGCCCGCTTCGGCGAGCCTTCTCGTCAGCTCCCAACGATCGGCGAGGTCCTCCATCCTGATGCGGATCACCGTGTGCACGCCGGCGCGTTTCAGCCCTTCCGTCCGTTCGCGCTCATCGTCGATGATGCCGCCAAGCGTACGCCCCTGCGTCATCGACGGATCCGTATACTTCACCAGCCCGTCGAGCTCGACGACGATGAGCCTGCCATCGGCCGTCCGCCATAGATAATCAACACGGTAGCGCCGCCCCGTCTGCGGATCGACGAATTTCACCTGCTGCGCCGGCGGCACGAATCCGCATTCGATGAGCACGGCGAATGTCTTCGCCTCTCCCCCGTTCTCCGCATGCGCATTCGCGTACTGCAGCACCTTGCGCAATCCGTCGTTCATCAGCCCGTCCTCCACCGCGCACACCATGACCAGTTCCGCCCGCACGCCTTTGCGCAGCGCGCAACACGTCAGTGTCGTGCCGTCGACGAACGACATCGTAGCGACGCACTCGGCAACCGTCTGCGCAAGTGGCGTCACACGCACGCCATCCACGACCACGCTGCGCACATGCGCATGATGCCTCCTTTCGATGTGTGCGCTGCTGCGACGGGTGCCTTTCGGCTCACAGATGACGGTAACGGTGAGATCCTGCAGAATCCGCCGCACAACCTTGTACTCGAGCCACAGACCATGCATGCATGCCGCGGCCACGCCGCCGAACACCCAATCCGGATGCCACTGCGCAAGCGCGCGCACCACATATTTGAGTTGGTCGACCGGCTTGAGCGACGCCCACAGCTCGGCCCGTATGAACAATCCGGGCATCGGCGACTCGATTTCGCCAGTCCTTACCCGGCGCAGCAACGCCTTGTGCGCGGGATTGCTCGTTGGATGCAAGCATCGGCGTTCCCGCTCGGCTTCATCCAGCTGACGATTCATTTCGGCGTGATCTCGCATGTGCCGACTCCTTTGCCTACACGATTACTGACCTGCCTCACGCTATCTGCGCCGACCATCGCCGCGCCAGCTGCGACAACCCATGTGTACGGACGCTCCGGTTATCCACATTCCGCGGTTGGCAGACCATCGTCGCCGCAATTCGGCCCTGTACCTAGCGGAACCCGCGATCACGCCGTCTTTTCCGTCCCGATTCGTTACTCCCACCGACGAAACCACCCGCCCCACCGGCGTTTCCGTCCCGTTCCGTCGACACCGTCGACGATTCGACCCGCAACCACCCGCGTTTCCGTACCGAACCCTCGACACGGTTGATAAACCGACCCGCTCCGTCCCGGCTCATCGACCCTGTCGACAACCCGACCCGCAAGCAGCCGCGTTTCCGTCCCGAACCGCCGACATGGTAGACAACCCGACCCGCAAAACAGGCCAGTTCCGGGACAACCTGTCGGCCCTGTCGACGAACCAACCCGCAGACCATGCCCAGGCCAACCGATCTCCCCCACAACGCAGGAGTCCCCTGCAGTCCGCGGACTGCAGGGGACTCCCACAAAGCATCTGTGATGTGCGGCTTGAGCCGCGCGAATCACTTGAGCTCGACGGTGGCGCCAGCTTCTTCGAGCTGAGCCTTGGCCTTCTCGGCGTCTTCCTTCTTGGCGTGCTCGAGAACCGGCTTCGGAGCGCCGTCGACGAGGGCCTTCGCCTCAGCCAGGCCGAGGTTGGTGATGGCGCGGACAGCCTTGATGACCTGGATCTTCTTGTCGCCAACGGCGGAGAGGATGACGTCGAACTCATCCTTCTCTTCCTCGGCCGGAGCAGCGCCCGGAGCGGCGGCAGCGGCAACGGCGACCGGAGCGGTGGCTTCGACGTCGAACTTCTCTTCGAAGGCCTTGACGAACTCGGAGAGCTCGACGAGGGTCATTTCACCGAAAGCTTCGAGGAGCTCATCCTGGGTGAACTTAGCCATTATGGCTTCCTTTCAATCGTGGCACGCAGCGTTGTTGTCGTGTTCCGCGCACCTGAAATTTATCTGGTTTTCCGTTTTTCCGAACCGATTGCTATGCGGCGAACCGCAGGGCGATCAGGCGGCCTTCTCCTGCTTTTCGCGCAGGGCGTCGATCGTGCGAACGACCTTCGTCGGCAGCGCGTTGAACAGGCAGGCGGCCTTGGACATCGTGCCCTTGAGCGCGCCGGCCATTTCGGCAAGCAGTTCCGGACGAGACTTGAGGTCTGCGAGCTGCTTGGCACCCTCGGCGTCGTACACGGTTCCGTCTGCGTAACCGCCCTTGACGATAAGGGCCTTGTTGGTCTTGGCGAAGTCACGCAGCGTCTTCGCAGCCTCGATGAAGTCTCCCTGGACGAAGACAACCGCGGAAGGACCCTTGAGCATCTCATCGAGACCCTCAATGCCCGCTTCCTTGGCGGCGATGCGGAACAGCGTGTTCTTAGCCACAGTGTAGGAAGTATCGCGGCCTAGCTTTTCGCGCAGATCGGAGATCTGCGGAACGGTAAGCCCGCGGTACTCGGTCAGGTAGACCGCGTCAGCGTTACGGAAAGCTTCCGTAAGCTCGGCGACCACCACTTCCTTTTCGGGCCTCTTCATGGCGTTCCTTCCTAAGTCGGCCGTCGATTGTGAGGCGGAACGCTAAGCCGGGCAACAAAAAAGCCCTGCGCACAGGCAGAGCGGCATCCATCCTCGAATACTCAAGGAACTATGTTTCTCAACCTGCGCTGGCTTGGCGAACCAAACTTCGTGAAGCCGTGAACGACTTCCAACCAACGGTCTGTGGTTTACAAGAGTGATAATCTACCGACTCCCTACGACATGACCCGACCCCGGCGTGTCGCCACCGCCCCACACCGCCGACACGCATGACACCCCACCCGCAACAAGACCCATCTCCGTCCCGATCCGTCGGTCCCGTCGACGAACTCACCCACTCCGGTCCGTACCGTCGGCCCCGTCGACGAACCGGCCCACAAACCGCCGCGGCTCCGCCCCATCACACCTCGCCACCCGCCGATACGGCCCCATTCGCCCGCCCATCCATGCGCCCCATCCGGCGCACCACACCGAAGGACCGCTTATTGCGAACGATTCTCAATAATGCTACAGTGGTCACATCAACGATCGACGGCTCGCGCGCATGCGCGCGAGCGCATACACCATGAACAAGGAAACGAGGAACCATATGAAGAAACTGATGCGCGCCGTGCTCGCGGCGCTCGCCGGCATCGCGACCGTCGCCGCCGTGAGCGCCTGCTCGACCAGCGGCACCGCGAACGCCGGCAACGCCAAAAGCGGAGGCGGCAACGGGAACGCCGTCATCACCGTCATCGCGTCGAGCAACCAGTGGGGCTCGCTCGCGAAGGACCTCGGCGGCGAATACGTCGATGTGACGAGCATCCTCAACAACACCGGCACCGACGCGCACGACTACGAGCCGACGACGAACGACATCTCGAAGATCCAGAACGCGCAGGTCGCCGTCGTCAACGGCGCCGGTTACGACGACTGGGCGCTCAAGGCGGCGCAGCAGTCGTCGAAGACGCTCGTCGTCGACGCAGCCGACGCGAGCGGCGTCAAGACCGGCGACAATCCGCACATCTGGTTCTCGGCGAACGCGCGCATCAAGACGGCGGATGCGATCACCGCCGACTACATCAAGCTGCAGCCCGCGCACAAAGCACAGTTCGAACAGTTGCACAAGACATGGCTCGACGAGGAACAGCAGCTCGACAAGGACCTCAAGGAACTCGCGAAGGACAAGGGCAGCAAGAACTACGCGGCCGTCGAATCGGTCGCGCAGTACCTCGCCGAGGACATGGGCCTGACGGACGTGACGCCGAAGGGCTACAAGCAGGCGTCCGCGAACGAATCGGAGCCGACGCCGTCGGACATCAAGGAATTCACGGACCTCCTCAAGAAAGGCGACATGCGCATGCTCATCACGAATTCGCAGGAGCCGAGCGAGATGAACGACCAGCTCGTCGCCGCCGCCGATTCCGGCAATGTGCCGGTCGTCGACGTGACCGAGCAGATGCCCGACCAGTACAAGTCGCTGCACGAATGGATGCGCGCGCTCGCCAAGCAGATCCAGGAGACGAACGGCGGCTCGAAGAGCGGCAAGTAGCCATCAGACCGCCTTCGCCACCGCGGCCATCGTGCGAGATGATCGCGCGGATCGTCCATATGACGGCAGGGCCCGCATCACCGAACAACGGGTGATGCGGGCCCTGCCGTATTCCATGCGCGAGACCGTGCGCGCCATGCGCATGCACGGCCTCGGATCACAGCTTCGCAGTCATCGCGCTACAGGATCGCCATGCATGCGAAGTCGAGGATGAAGAGCGCGGAGACGATCCAGACGATCGGATGGACCTCGGCCGCCTTCTTCTTGCAGACCTTGACGATGCAGTAGGTGATGAAGCCCGCGGCGATGCCGTAGGAGATCGAATACGCGAAGGCCATGAACACCGACGCGAAGAACGCCGGGATCGCCTCGGAGATGTCGTCCCAGCGCACTTCCTTGAGGGAGGCGGCCATCATGCAGCCGACGATGACGAGGACGCCCGCCGTCGCGGCGCTCGGCACGGCCGAGATGACCGGTGCGAAGAAGATCGACAGCGCGAAGCAGCAGGCGACGACGACCGAGGTCAGGCCGGTGCGGCCGCCCGCGGCGATGCCGGCCGACGATTCGACGTAGGTCGTCGTGTTCGAGGTGCCGAAGATCGAGCCGATCGACGTCGCGATCGAGTCGGCGAACAGCGCCTTGTCCATCTTCGACGAGAAGCCGTGTCCATTCTCGAGCGACTCCTCGTCGGCCTTCGAGAAGATGCCGGTGCGGCGGCCGGTGCCGATGAAGGTGCCGAGCGTGTCGAAGGTGTCCGACATCGAGAACGCGAAGATCGTCACGAGGACGAGCGGCAGCTTCGCCGGGTCGGCGAACAATGTGCCGAAGCCCTCATGGGAGAACAGCGCGCCGAAGGTCTGCGGCAGCTGTCCGAAGGCGTCGCCGATCGAGATGCTGTTGTTCATCGTCGTCAGGCCCATCGGGATGCCGATGACGGCGGTCAGCACGATCGCGAGCAGCATGCCGCCCTTGACCTTGAGGATCGTGAAGACGATGACGAGCAACAGGCCGATGAGGAACAGCCACAGCGTCGGCGTGTTGAGCGTGGCCATGCCCGGCACGGCGGACACGGCGCCGCCCTGGGCGGCCGCCTTCGGATCGTTCGGCGTGAAGGTGACGGCGGCCACGTTGAGCAGGCCGACGTAGGCGACGAAGAGGCCGATGCCGCCGCCGATCGCATGCTGCAGCGACTCGGGGATCGCCTTGATAATCATCTTGCGCACCTTGGTGACGGTGATCAGGATGTTGATCAGACCGCACAGGAAGACCATACACAGCGCCTGCTGCCAGGTGAAGCCGAGGCCGAAGCACACCGTGTAGGTGAAGAACGCGTTGAGACCCATGCCCGGGGCCTGCGCGTACGGGACGTTCGCGAACAGACCCATGACGAGCGTGCCGATGATCGCCGCGATGATCGTCGCGAGGAAGACGCCGCCCCATGGCATGCCGGTCTGCTGCAGGATCTGCGGATTGACGATGATGATGTAGGACATTGCGAAGAACGTCGTCAGACCGGCCATGCATTCCCTGCTGACCGTCGTGCCGTTCTCCTTGAGATGGAAGAACTTCTCCATGGAACACCCTGTTTTTTCTTCTCGTGGACTCTAGTGTGCCGTCCCGTCCCGAAAGACAGGACAGCAAAAAGCTAGCACGGGCATGTAAAACCGAAGCGTTACATGGCGTTCGCCGATGGAGAAAACGGCGCCTGCGCAGCCGATCAGCCGAAGCGGCCGGAGATATAGCGTTCGGCCTCCTCGTTCTGCGGATCGTTGAACATCGTCGACGTGTCCGCGAAATACTCGAGGCGCCCGGGCTGTCCGACCGCCTTGAGGTTGAAGAACGCCGTGTAGTCGGCGACGCGCGCCGCCTGCTGCATGTTATGCGTGACGATGACGATCGTGTAGTCCCGTTTGAGTTCGTTGATGAGGTCCTCGACGGCGAGCGTCGAGATCGGGTCGAGCGCCGAGCACGGCTCGTCCATCAGCAGCACCTGCGGATGCACGGCGACGGCGCGCGCGATGCACAACCGCTGCTGCTGGCCACCGGACAATCCGATTCCTGGATTGTCGAGACGATCCTTGACCTCGTTCCACAGATTCGCGCCGCGCAATGCCCATTCCACGAGGTCGTCGGCGTCCGATTTCGCGATCTTCTTGTTGTTGAGACGCACGCCGGCGAGTACGTTCTGCCTGATTGACATCGTCGGGAACGGATTCGGCCGTTGGAAGACCATGCCAACGTCGCGTCGCACGGCGACCGGGTCGACCCCTTTCGCGTACAGATTGCGTCCTTCGAGCAGCACCTCGCCGCGCACGTGCGCGCCCGGCGTGATCTCGTGCATGCGGTCGAGCGTGCGCAGCACCGTCGATTTGCCGCAGCCAGACGGCCCGATGAACGCGGTCACCTGATTCGCCGCGATATGCAGGTTAACGTCTTCGACGGCGAGGAAATTGCCGTAGTAGATGTTGAGATGGTTGACGTCGATTTGCTGTCCCATATTCGGTGACGATTCCTTTCAGCGTTCGGCGTGGACGGCGCAGACGCGCGCGACGATCCTGCCGATGAGGTTGAGAATGAGCACGATGACGATGAGCACGAGCGCGGCCGACCACGCGCGCTCCATCGGGATCGTCGGCACGCACATGTCGCCGGCGGACGGCGCGCAGTTCGCGCTCAGTTTCGAATATTCCTGATAGACGTACACCGGCAGCGTCGTCATCTGTCCGGAGAACAGATTGACGTTCGTCGTGACGACGTAGCCCGCCGTCATTAGCAGCGGCGCCGTTTCGCCGATGACGCGCGCAATTGCGAGAATTGAGCCGGAGACGATGCCTGGCAGCGCCGTGCGCAGCACGACCTTCGTGATCGTGCGCTGTTTCGTGACGCCCAATGCGAGCGACGCCTCACGCAGCGCATCCGGCACGACCTTGAGCATCTCCTCCGAAGATTTGCACACCGTCGGGATCATCAGCAGCGCGAGCGCGACCGATCCTTCGACGCCGTTGAAGGTGCCGGGACCGAAGATCATCGAGAACAACGACAGCGCGAACAGGCCGGCGACGATCGACGGGATGCCGCTCATGACATCGACGAGCAGACGGATCGTCGTCGCGAGTCGCGAGCCGTCGCGTGCGTATTCGATCAGGTACACGGCGCACATGACGCCGATCGGGATCGAGATCGCCATCGCGCCGAAGGTGATCTCCAATGTGCCGATGATCGCGTGCAGGACACCGCCGTAGCCACCGGCCGCCGTCGGGTTGCCGCCGATGACGCCGGTCATATTATGGGTCAGGAATCCCAGGTTGAGACGGCCGATTCCGTGCACGAGCGTCGTCCACAGCAGCGAGACGAGCGGGATGAGCGCGAGCGCGAAGGTCGCCGTGAACAGCGCGCGCATCAGGCGGTCCTTGCGGCGGCGCGCGGCGGCCGTCGATCGTGACGGGCGGAAACTGTCGAGGTCGAGGTCGGAGAGCATCCGCTCGACCGGCGGATTGCATTCGAGCGTGGTCATGAGACGGCCTTTCCGGTGAGTCTGCGAGCCATGTAGTTGACAGCGAAGGTGATCGCGAAGAGCACGAGTCCGGTCGCGATGAGCACGCAGACGCCCAGACCGTTCGCTTCGGGGTATTGGGCGGCGATGTTCGCGGCGATCGTCTGGCTTTGCGAGGCCTGCAGCAGATGGAACGAGTATTTGAGCCCTGGCGAGAGGATCATCAGCACGGCCATCGTCTCGCCGAGCGCACGGCCGAGGCCGAGCATCGACGCGGAGATGATGCCCGAGCGGCCGAAGGGCAGCACGGCGAGCCTGATCGTCTCCCACTGCGTCGCGCCGAGCGCCAGGGCCGCCTCTTCGTGGAGTTTCGGCGTCTGCAGGAAGACGTCGCGCGTCATCGATGTGATAATCGGCAGGATCATCACGGCCAGCACAAGCGCGACGGTCCCCACCGTGCGCGACGGATTTGCGGCGGGACCGGCGAAGAGCGGAATCCACCCGAGGTGTTCAGCGACCCAATCCCAGAACGGGTAGATCGCCGGCACGAGCACGAGGCCGCCCCACAGGCCGTAGACGACCGAGGGAATCGCGGCGAGCAGATCGATGATCGTGTTGAGCGCGCCAACGAATCGCCGCGGTGCATACTGCGAGATGAAGACGGCGATGCCGAGCGCGACGAAGAACGCGATGCCGAGCGCGAGCGCGGCGACGAGCACTGAGCCGAACAGCAGCGGCGGCACGTACTGCCAGAACGATGTGAGGCGGCCGCCGGTGAAACTGGAGACGACGGCGTCGACGGCGCCGCGCGGGCCGCCGATCGCCGGCCATGCGCGCAGCAGCAGGAAGACGGCGACGGCGGCGAGCACGGCGAGGATGAGCAGGCCGCTGCCGTAGGCGAGGGCTGCGAAGACGCGGTCCGCCGTGC
Organism: Bifidobacterium anseris; assembly: GCF_002860345.1. Lineage (GTDB taxonomy): Bacteria > Actinomycetota > Actinomycetes > Actinomycetales > Bifidobacteriaceae > Bifidobacterium > Bifidobacterium anseris. Next base: position 535,838 of record NZ_NMYC01000005.1, on the reverse strand, counting down.
GTCCGCGATGCGCCGTGCCGTCATCGGCGGCGCTTGCGGTGGCGGTCGCGGCGGTCGCGGCGGTGGTCGCGGTCGCGGTTTCAGTAATGACTGTGTTCATCGCAGGCTGCGGGACATCGATAGCTTGGACATCGATATCAGACATCGGTATGGGTCCCGTCACTCACTCGGCCTTGATCTGCCCGATCGACGCGGCGATGCGCCCCGTCAGCGTCTCCGGCAGCGGCGCGACGCCGGCCGCGGCCTGCGCGGTGTGCTGTCCTTCGGCACTCGTGACGTAGCTGAGCCACGCCTTCGCGAAGCGCGCATCCTGCGGATCCTTGTAGGCCGGGCAGACGATGTCGTAGGAGACGAGCACGATCGGGTACGCGCCTGCCGCCTTCGTCGTGTGGTTGATCGTGACGACGATGCGGTTGTCGCCGTCAACGCTCGTGTCGAGCTGCGAATCGGCGATGACCTTCGAACCTGCTTCGGCGGAGATCGGCGTGTAGTCGTCGCCGACCTTGACGGCGACGGAGCCGAGTTCGCCCACCTGCGAGAAGTCCGCGTACCCGATTGTGCCGTTCGCCTGCTGGATCGTCGAGACGACGCCGGATGTGCCCTTCGCGCCCTGACCGACCTCGTTCGGCCAGTTCTCGGACAGTTCGTAGTCCCACTGCCCGGGCGCGGCGTCCTTGAGATAGCTGACGAAGTTGAGCGTCGTGCCCGACTTGTCCGAGCGGTGGACGACGGTGATCGCGAGGTCGGGCAGCTTGAGATCGGGGTTCTGCGCGGCGATCCGTTCGTCGTTCCAGCGCGTGATGCGGCCGGCGAACACGTCGGCGATCGTCGCCGCGTCCATGTTGATGTGCTTGCCGGCGTCCGAGACGCCCTGAAGATTGAAGGCGACGGCAATCGGCGAGATGTAGACGGGCACGTCGAAGGCGGTGCCCGACGCGCACACGTCCTTCGAGGCCGCCACTTCGTCGTCGCTTAGCGCCTTGTCCGAGCCCGCCCATGCGGTCGATCCGCTGAGGAAGGCGCTGACGCCCGCGCCCGATCCGGAGGGGTTGTAGGCGACGGTCGCGTTCGGCGCGACGCCGCGGAACCCTTCGATCCACGCTTCGACGGCGGTCTGCTGCGAGGACGCGCCGGCGCCGGCGTATTCACCGCTCAGCGACGCCGCGTCCGCCGCAGTCGTCCCGTCCGCCATCGCGGTCGTGGCCGTCGACGCCGTGTTGTCGCCGCAGGCGGCGAGCGATGCGAGCAGTGCGATGCCACAAACGGCGGCCGTGGCGCGCAGGGGGAAATGATTGTTCATGATGATGCTCTCTGTTCTCTTGAATCTCTATGTAGTCAATGGTTGATAATGCGTTTTCCCACGCATTGCATTGCGTATTGTTCAACGTGTCCCGAGTCGATGCCCCGGTTGATTCCGCGTTGTGATTCCAGCTTAGAACGTTGACAGAGAGCCGCTGCACGGTTTCGGTGAACACCAAGTGAACAGTCACCCAACATTGTATGGCGGCCTGTATGCCGCTTGCTTGATGCTGCATGATATGAACAAATAAAGCGAGGTCCGCCCCACGTTGTGTGGAGCGGACCTCGAAGAAAATAGCTGCCGGCAGCGGATCAGCCGAAGCGGCCGGAGACGTAGCGTTCGGCCTCCTCGTTCTGCGGGTTGTTGAACATCGTCGACGTGTCGGCGAAATACTCCAGATGACCCGGCTGGCCGACGGCCTTGAGGTTGAAGAACGCCGTATAGTCGGCGACGCGCGCCGCCTGCTGCATGTTATGCGTGACGATGACGATCGTGTAGTCGCTCTTGAGCTCCTCGATGAGATCCTCGACGGCGAGCGTCGAGATCGGGTCGAGCGCCGAGCACGGCTCGTCCATCAACAACACCGACGGATGCACGGCGACGGCGCGCGCAATGCACAACCGCTGCTGCTGACCGCCCGACAAACCAATACCCGGATTGTCGAGACGATCCTTGACCTCGTTCCACAGATTCGCGCCGCGCAATGCCCATTCCACGAGATCGTCGGCGTCCGACTTGGCGATCCTGCGGTTGTTGAGCGAGACGCCGGCGAGCACGTTCTGCCTGATTGACATCGTCGGGAACGGATTCGGCCGCTGGAAGACCATGCCGACATCGCGACGCACGGCGACCGGATCGACGTCCTTCGCATACAGATTGCGTCCTTCGAGCAGCACCTCGCCGGTCACATGCGCGCCCGGCGTGATCTCATGCATGCGGTCGAGCGTGCGCAGCACCGTCGACTTGCCGCAGCCAGACGGCCCGATGAAGGCCGTGACCTTGTTCGCCGCGATATGCAGGTTGACGTCTTCGACGGCGAGGAAATTGCCGTAGTAGATGTTGAGATGATTGACGTCGATTTGCTGTCCCATACGTTCCTTCCTTGACTGCCTGAACTGCCTTGCATGCGTATGCGTACGTCGTGCCGGGGCGCGCCCGCCTGCTCATTTCTTCTTCGGTGCGAAGACCTTCGCGACGATCCTGCCGATGAGGTTGAGGATGAGCACGATGACGATGAGCACGAGCGCGGCCGACCACGCGCGCTCCATCGGGATGCCGGTGACGCAGCCGCTGCCGGCGTCCGCCGGACAGTTCGCGTGGTACTTCGAATACTCCTGGTAGACGTACACCGGCAGCGTCGTCATCTCGCCCGAGAACAGGTTCGCGTTCGTCGAGACGATGTAGCCGGCCGTCATCAGCAGCGGCGCCGTTTCGCCGATGACGCGCGCGATTGCGAGAATCGAGCCGGAGACGATGCCGGAAAGCGCGGTGCGCAGGACGACCTTCGTGATTGTGCGCTGCTTCGTGACGCCCAGCGCGAGCGACGCCTCACGCAGATCGTTCGGCACGATCTTGAGCATCTCCTCGGTCGTCTTGACGACGGTCGGGATCATCAGCAGCGACAGCGCGACCGAACCCTCGAAACCGCTGAGCGTGCCGGGGCCGACGAGGATCGCGAACATCGAATAGGCGAACAGGCCGGCGACGATCGACGGGATGCCGCTCATGACGTCGACGAGCAGATGGATCGTGCGCGCGAGCCGCGAGCCGCCGGCGTATTCGATCAGGTACACGGCGCACATGACGCCGATTGGAATCGAGATGACCATCGCGCCGAGCGTGATCTCCAACGTGCCGATGATCGCATGCAGGATGCCGCCGTAGCCGCCCGAAGGCGTCTGGTTGCCGCCGATGACGTTCGTCATGTTATGCGACAGGAAATCCCAGTTGAGACGGCGCGCGCCGTGCACGAGCGTCGTCCACAGCACCGAGACGAGCGGAATCAACGCGATGACGAAGGCGAGGATGATGAGCGCGCGCATCGCGATGTCCTTGCGTTTGCGCGCCGCCGTGTACGAACGGGTCGGATTGAATTTGTCGAAGTCGATCGACGGCGTCTGATCGACCTGAGGCGAGGACTGCGGTTGGGCCATCATTTGCTCGCTTTCTCGGTGATGCGGCGCGCCAGCAGATTCACGAGGAACGTGATGACGAACAGCACGAGACCGGTGCCGATGAGCACGGAGACGCCGATGCTGTCGGCTTCCGGATACTGCGCGGCGATGTTCGCGGCGATCGTCTGGTTCTGCGAGGCCTGCAGCAGGCGGAACGAGTATTTGAGTCCAGGAGACAGGATCATCAATACGGCCATCGTCTCGCCAAGCGCGCGGCCGAGGCCGAGCATCGACGCGGAGACGATGCCCGAACGCGCGAAGGGCAGCACCGAAAGGCGGATCATCTCCCACTTCGTCGCACCGAGGCCGAGCGCCGCCTCCTCGAGCAGCTTCGGCGTCTGCAGGAAGATGTCGCGCGTGATCGACGTGATGATCGGCAGGATCATGATTGCGAGCACGAGCGCGACGGTCGCGACGGTGCGCGGCGGATTCGCTGCGGGACCGGCGAAGAGCGGGATCCAGCCAAGATGCTCGGCGACCCAGTTCCAGAACGGGTAGATTGCCGGGACGAGCACGAGGCCGCCCCACAGGCCGTAGATGACCGACGGGATCGCGGCGAGGATGTCGACGATGTAGCTGAGCACGGCGGCGAGGCGCTTGGGCGCGTAATGCGAGATGAACAGCGCGATGCCGATCGAGACGAAGAACGCGATGACGAGCGCGAGCGCGGCGACGAGCACGGTGCCGAACAACAGCGGGCCGACGTAGCCCCAGAAGCTCGTCGCGCGGCCGCCGGTGAAGTTCGCGATGACCTCGCTGTTTGTGTGCTGGTCGCCGCCGATGAGCGGCCATGCGCGGAACAGCAGGAACAGCGCGACGGCGGCGAGGACGACGAGGATCAGGATGCCGCAGGCGTAGGCGACGCCGCGGAAGATGCGGTCGGCCTTCTCGCCGTTGACAGGCTTCGTCAGCGATGAGGCGTCGGATGGTGAGGGTTTAGATGCCGATGTCATGGGATTCATCTCGTTTCCATCGCGTCCACGGAGGCGCGCACGTATGCGGCGATATTGTCGGGCAGCGGCGCCGATCCGGTCGCCTTCATCGCCTGCTCCTGGCCTTTCGCGCTCGTGACGTAGCTGAGCCATGATTTCGCAAAGCGTGCCGTGTTCTCGTCCGGATAGGCGGGGCATGCGATGTCATAGGAGACGAGCACGATCGGGTACGCGCCTTCAAGGCTTGTCGTGTGGTTGATGTCGAGGACGACGCGGTGCTCGCCGGTGGCCGACTTGTCGATCGATGAATCGGCGACGGCCTTCGAGGCCGCCTCGGCCGAGATCTCGGTGTAGCCGTCGCCGACCTTGATCGCGACGGTGCCCATGCCGCCGGCCTGCGAGAAGTCGGCGTAGCCGATCGTGCCGTTCGCCTGATCGATTGTCGAGATGACGCCGGACGTGCCCTTCGCGCCCTGACCGACGTCGTTCGGCCAGTTCTCCGAAAGCTCGTACGGCCAGTCCTTCGGCGCGGCCGCCTTGACGTATTCGAGGAAGTTGAGCGTCGTGCCCGACTTGTCCGAGCGGTGCACGACGGTGATCGGCAGGTCGGGCAGCTCGAGGTCCGGGTTCTGCTTCGCGATCGCCGCGTCGTTCCAGCGTGTGATCTTCCCGTTGAAGATCCGCGCGACAGTCGCCGCGTCCATGTTGACGTGGGCGCCGGCGTCGGAGATGCCGTGCAGATTGAAGACGATCGCCAACGGCGAGATGTAGACCGGCACGTCGAATGCCGTCCGTCCCGCGCACACCCGCTTCGACTCCTCGACCTGACGGTCGTCGAGCGGCTTGTCGGAGCCCGCCCAGACGGTCGCGCCGGTCAGGAACGTGACGACGCCCGCGCCGGAGCCAGACGGGTTGTAGGAGATCTTCGCGTCCGGATTCGTCTTCTGGTAGCCGGCGATCCATGCTTCGACGGCCGTCTGTTGCGAGGACGCGCCGGCGCCGGCGAAGCTGCCCGAGACCGATGCGGCGTTCGCCGTCGGCCGGTTGTCGGGGTCGACGTTGTCGCCGCACGCCGCGAGCGCGGCGACGCAGACGACGCCGCACAGCGCCGCGAGCGCGCGCCGGCCAAGATTGCTACGCATGTGGTGTCCTTTGGTCACGATGCCATTCTATCCAACCAATCCAGTGTAGGGGACGGCGCAGATGCGCCCGCGCTGGAAAAGTGAATTTAGCGTGAACGATCGCGCCGCAGTCACTGTCCGATCCGGTAGCCGACGCCGCGCACTGTCGTCAGCAGCGTCGGATGCGCCGGGTCGTCCTCGATCTTCGCGCGGATGCGTTTGATGTGCACGTCGAGCGTCTTCGTGTCGCCGACGTAGTCGCTGCCCCAGACGCGCGCGATGAGCTGGTGGCGCGTGAGCACATGCCCTTTGTTGCGCAGCAGGTATTCGAGGACTTCGAATTCCTTGAGCGGGAACGCCGTCAGTTCGCCGCGCACGCGCACCTCGTGCGACGCGGTCGACAGTTCGATTGGCCCGCAGCTGAGCGTGCGTTCTGCGTCGGCACCCTCGTCGCGGCCTTCGAGGCTGCGGCGGAGCACTGCGTGGATGCGCGCGAGCAGTTCACGGAACGAGTACGGCTTCGTCACATAGTCGTCGGCGCCGATCTCGAGACCGACGATGACGTCGTTCTCCGTCGATTTCGCCGTCACCATGATGATCGGCACACGCCGCAGCTCGCGCATGCGCCGGCACAGTGTCGTCCCCGAAACGCCGGGCAGCATCAGATCGAGCAGCACGAGATCGAACTCCATCTCCTGATAGATCGTCCACGCCTGCTCGCCGCTCGCCGCGCCGTAGGCCTCGTAGCCTTCGCGCGTGAGCTGGTAGAGCAGCGGATCGAGATACGACGGTTCGTCCTCGACGATCAGTATGCGCGTCATCGACGCTCCTCCTTCTGCTGATGGTCGGCATCAGCAACGATTGCAGTGTCCGCAGTGCCTGCAGTGTCCGCGAGCGGCAGCGTCACCGTGAACGTCGAGCCCTGCCCGGGCCGCGACCACAGCTCGATGCGCCCGTGGTTGGCGTGCACATGATGGTTGGCGATCGACAATCCGAGGCCGGTGCCTCCGGTGAGCCGCGAGCGCGCCGGGTCGACGCGGTAGAAACGTTCGAAGACGCGTCCCTGCAACTGCTGCGGAATGCCGACGCCGTGGTCGACGACGCGGATGCGCGCCTCGTCGCCGGTGCGCGCAAGCTCGACGGCGACGGTGGCGCCTTCGGGCGAATAGTTGATTGCGTTCTCGACGATGTTCTTGAGCGCGATGTGCACGCCGGCGGCGTCGACGTCGACCGGCAGCGGCGCGCCGTTGGCATCGTCGCGCAGCCGCACGACTGCGCGACGCGCGGCCGCCGTGACCTCGGTGTCGGCGATTGCATGCGCGACGAGTTCGCGCACGTCGACGACATGCGTCGGCCGTTCGTCGCCGGCGTTCATGCGTCCCAGTTCGATGAGGCGTCGCACGAGCCCGTCGAGTCGTTTCGCCTCGACGCCGATGCGCGCGGCGAAATGACGGATCATGTCGACGTCGTCACCGGCATCGGCGATCGTCTCGGCGAGCAGCATGATTGCGCCGACCGGCGTCTTGAGTTCATGGGAGACGTTCGTGACGAAGTCGCGACGCACACGGTCGACGCTGCGCCGGTAGCCGGTATCGGCGCACACGAGCGTGACGCGCGCCGCCGGCGGCTGAGTATTTGCCTGCGTCGTCGATTGTGCGGTCGGTTGTGCGGTCGGTTGCGTGGTTGCCTGCGTCGTGACCTGTGCGGTCGCGGCGATGTGCATGGGTCCGCCGTCGCGCTCGAGCGTCAGCTCACGGCTGACGGGACCGTGCGCGGCCTCGCGCACGAGCGCGCGCACGGCGTCGTCGGCGAGCATGCCGTCGACGATGATGCCGCGTTCGACGGCCGCCTCGTTCGCGGCGAGCACGGTGCCGTCCGGCTCGGCGACGACGACCGACTCCTCAAGCATCGCGAGCATGCGGCGTTCGCCGTCGATCGCGTCGACGTCGCCATGGCCGGCGAACAGCGCGGCGTCGTGCGGCGGCCGTCGCCGCGCCGCGCCGATGCGGTAGGCGACGACGGCCGTCACGGCCATGACGAGCACGGCCGAGCACACCATCGCGAGCGCCGGCGTCATCGTCTCACATCCTGCGCAGGATCTCGACGGCGAGTTTTGCCGCCGTGTCCGCGTAGTCGCTCACATCGAAGGAGCGGAAATCCTCGTAGTCGGTGTCGGCGTTGTCGCTCATCGCGCGGATGACGAGTGCCGGCACATCGTTGCGGGCGGCGACGTGCGCGACGGCGGCACCTTCCATCTCGACGGCGTCGGCGTGCGTCTCGCAGATGACACGTTCGACCTGTTCGGGCGAGTCGACGAAGTAGTTGCCGGAGGCGATGACGCCGTTGATGTGGTGGATGCCCATGCCGTCGAGCGCGTCCTCGGCGAGCGCGATGAGTTCGCGATCGGAGTGGAATTCCTCGGTGCGTGGCTTCCACTGGCCGATCAGGCGCATGTCGGTGTCGAGGTAGCGCAATGTTTCGCCCAGGACGATGTCGTTGATGTGCAGATCGGGGTTGAGATTGCCGGCGATGCCGGAGAACAGCACGGCGTCCGGCTGCGCGACGTCGATGAGGCACTGCGTCGTCGCAGCCGCGTTGACAAGTCCCATGCCGCCGACGGTCACCGAGACATTGAGTTCGCGTCCCTCGTGCGTCGGCAGCGTGCCGCGCGTGATCGTCAGGCTCGCGCGGTGTTCTTCGCGCACATCATCGAGCGAGGCGGCGATGTGCGCGGCCTCCTCGTCGAGCGCGCTGATGATGGCAACGGAGCTGAAACTGGCCATGGGTGTCCTTCCGGTTGTTCGTTTATTGATGATGTGCTGTATCGATGACGTGCGTGTGCCGTCGTCAGCGCCAGCGGCGTGCGCTGACGGCTTCGGCGAGTTCGTGCAGCAAACGGTCGGTCTCGGGCCAGCTGATGCAGCGGTCGGTGATCGACTTGCCGTAGACGAGCTTGTCGAGCGGCGCCTCGGGCTGGTTGCCGCCTTCGATGAAGCTTTCCATCATGACGCCGGTGATGCCCGGCTCGCCGGCGGCGATGCGCGCAGCGATGTCACGCACGACGGCGGCCTGACGCACCTCGTCCTTGCCGGAGTTGCCGTGCGAGCAGTCGATGATCAGGCCGTGTGCGGCCGCTGTGTCGGCGCCCATCGACGAGCGGATCATCGCCATCGCCTCGCCCACCGACACGGCGTCGTAGTTCGGGCCGTGGCTCGAGCCGCGCAGCACGATGTGGCAGTCGGGGTTGCCGAGCGTCTCGACCGCGCAGGCACGCCCCATATGGTCGATACCGAAGAAGGTGTGCTGGCCGGCCGCCGTGATGCAGCTGTTCATCGCCGCCTTGACCGAGCCGTCGGTCGCGTTCTTGAAGCCGATCGGCATGCTCAGGCCGCTCGCAAGCTGGCGGTGCACCTGGCTTTCGGTGTTGCGCGCCCCGATCGCGCCCCAGCTGATCGCGTCGGAGATGTACTGCGGGCTTGTCGGTTCGAGGAATTCGGTCGCGGCCGCAAGCCCCGCGCCGAGCACGTCGAGCAGCGTCTTTCGGGCGAGCAGCAGACCTTTTTGGATGTTGTGGCTGCCGTCGATGTCCGGATCGTTGATCAGGCCCTTCCAGCCGACGGTGCTGCGCGGCTTCTCGAAATAGACACGCATGACGATGAGCAGTTCGCCCTCGAGCTCCTGCTTGACTTCGTACAGCCGCTGCGCATAGTCGAGCGCGGCCTTCGGGTCGTGCACCGAGCACGGACCGACGATGACGAGCAGACGGTCGTCCTGCCCGTAGAGGCATGCGCGGATTTCGTCACGCGAATAGGCGACGATGTCCTGCGCGGCGGCGTCGAGCGGCAGCGCCGACAGCACCTGTGCCGGTGTCGGCAGCGGGTCGAGCTCCATGACGCGGCGGTTGATGATGCGGTCGATGCCGACGGCGTCCTCCCAGCGCGGCAGGTCGGGGATCGCCGTCAGCGGGTTGCCTCCGGCGGCCATGACGGCGTGCACCTCGTCGAGCCTGTCCGCCGTGTAGGTCAGCGGTTCGCCGTTCTCGATCGCACGCCGATGGTCCTCGAAGAACGTGTGCCCGGGCGTGTCGCCGCGATGCGGGTCCTGATCACTCATCTACGATGCTCCTTCTTGTTCCGGCCTCAGCTTAGCAAGGGCCGGCGCACGGCGCATCCATCTGCACCGTGCGCGCACATCGCCGCAAGCATCACTGCGGGCACACGGCGCGCATCAGCATCTGCTCGTAGGCCTGCGTGCCCAATTCATTCGGATGCGTGCCGTCGTCGTACAGATATTCGGGATGCGCGCCGGAAAGCGCCGCCCAATCGATGACGCCGACGTTCGGATGCGCCTTCGCGGTATCAACGAACATCTGATTCGTCTGGTCGATCCACCCGACCGGCGCACGCGTCGTCAGGAAATACAACGGCCGTCCGTTCGCCAGACGGATGACCTCGTCGACGCTCTGCTGCGTCGGCGGCCCGTTCGTGCCGAGCGCGAAGACGATGAGCTGCGGATCCTCGGCGCCCAGATACTGGCGCAGCAGATCGACGCCGGTGCCGAACTGGCGGCTGACGGCGCCGTCGACGTGCAGATTCGGGAAATGCTGCATGAGCACCGGCGCGACGCCTTCAGTCACCGAATCGCCGACCATGAGGATGCGCGCGTCGCAGGTGCCGGCAGCCGCGTCGCAACGCCAGCGCGACGGATCGAGATTGTCGGGCGCCTTGAGCGCCTCGACCTTCGGCTTCGGCGGCTCGGGCGCCTCCTTCGCCATCTCCTTCGCCGACTCCTTCGGCGTGGACGGCGACGGTTGCGGTTTGCGCTGCGCGTCGAGTTCCTTGCGCGCCTGCTCGGCCGTCATGCCGAGTTCGGGACGCAGCGCGACGGCGCGTTCATGCGTGAGCTGACGCCATGGCAGCGGCAGCAGCATGATGACGATGATGACGACCCCCGTCACCGCGCCGATGAAGGCACCCGGACGCTGCGTGCGCTCGGGATTGTCGTATCGGCGGCGCGTCCACGGCAGCCACGGCGCGCCGCGCAACGCCTCGACGCACTGATAGAAGACCTCGCCGACGACGAGGATGACGAGGAACTGGCCGACGACGAGCCACCACGGCGTGGCGGCGCGCGTCGCAGGATTCATGACGAGCAGCAGCGGATAATGCACAAGATACAGCGAGAACGAGCGCGAGCCCAGATAGGCGAGCGCCTTGACGCCCATCGCGCGTCCGAAGACGCCCGGCAGCGTCCCCGCCCACAGCATCGCCGCCGTCAGCAGCGCATAGAGCAGAAAACCGCCGTGGTACATCCACGCAGACGAGGCGTCGACGACGAACATCGAGACGACGAGGGCGATCAGGCACAGGCAGGCGGCGACGTCGACGGCACGTCCCGCCGTCAGCGGCAGCACATGCGCGCCGAAACGCAGATCGCGGCGGCGCTCGCGCCATGTCAGATCGGCCTTTCCATCGTCGCTTCGCCGATGCATGAGGACGGCGAGCAGCGCGCCGACGAACAGTTCGGCGGCGCGCGTGTCGAGCCCGTAGTACATGCGCGATGTGTCATGCCCCGGCGCGTACAGCATCGCCATCTCGATCGTCGAGGCCGCGATGAGCGCGGCGATCGTGCAGGCGCGCGCCCACGTGCGGCGCATGAAACGCACGATGAGCGCGAGCAACAGCGGCCACAGCAGATAGAACTGCATGATCAGGCTCGTGTACCACAGATGCGTCAGCGGCGACGGCAGCCCGGCGGCATCGAAATACGAGACGTGGCGGAAGATGTACGACCAGTTGCTGTAGAACAGCGCGCTCGGCACGGCGTCGGCGCGCAGCTTGAGCAGCAGCGACGGCGCCCACATATAGACGACGACGGACGCGAATGCGATCGTCGTGAGCACCGGCGGCCAGATGCGGCGCGCGCGGCGCACGATGAAGCGCGGATACGAGCAGCGCGACGCCTCCATCAGCCCAAGCAGACCGCGCGTAATCAGAAATCCGGACAATACAAGGAAGACGGTGACGCCAAGGAAACCGCCGACGGCGAGCGACGGGCGCGCATGGTAGAGCAGCACGCCGCCGATCGCGAGCGCGCGCAGGCCGTCGATGACGCGGATGTGGGCGCCCGGCGCCGATTCGCGGCGCGCGGTCGGGCGGATGGACGGGGTGGGCGCGGGCTTGCCGCCGCGCAGCTGCGACGCGTTGCCGCTGGCGATGATGCGTTGCATCGTGCGATGGGCGCTCAGTTGCCGCGGCGGGTGGCGACGGCGTCGGCGAGTTCGCGCAGCACCTGCTCGGTGCGGTCCCATGGCACGCAGGCGTCGGTCACCGACTGGCCATAGATGAGCTGGTCAAGCGGCGCCGGCTTCTGATGGCCGCCCTTGAGGAAGCTTTCCATCATGATGCCGAGGATGCCGCGTTCGCCGGCGGCGATGCGCGACGCAATGTCCTCGACGACGCGCGCCTCGACGACCTCATCCTTGCCGCAGTTGCCGTGCGCGGCGTCAATGACGAGGCCGTGGTTGCTCGGGCCGGCAGCTGTCGACGCCTTGAGCGCCTCAAGCGCCTCGGCGACCGAGACCGGATCGTAGTTCGGGCCGCTGCTCGAGCCGCGCAACACAAGATGGCAGTCGGGGTTGCCTTTCGTCTCGGCGGAGATGACCTGGCCGTCGAGGTTGACGGACAGGAAATGGTGTTCGAAGGCGGCCGTGTAGCACGAGTCGGCGGCAGGCTTGATCGAGCCGTCGGTCGCGTTCTTGAAGCCGATCGGCATGCTCATGCCGCTCGCGAGTTCGCGGTGCACCTGACTTTCGGTATTGCGCGCGCCGATCGCGCCCCAGCTGATGAGGTCGCACAGGTACTGCGGCGTGATCGGGTCGAGCCATTCGGTCGCCGCGGGCAGCCCGAGCGACAGCACGTCGGTGAGCACCTTGCGCGCGAGCCACATGCCTTTGCGGATGTCGAAACGGCCGTTGAGGTCGGGATCGTTGATCAGGCCCTTCCAGCCGATCGTCGTGCGCGGCTTCTCGAAATAGACGCGCATGACGATCATCAATCGATCCTTGAGTTCCTCGTTGAGCGCGGCGAGCCGCGTCGCATACTCGTGCGCGGCGGCGGGGTCGTGGATCGAGCACGGGCCGACGATCGCGAGGACACGGTCGTCGCGGCCGTGCAGGATATCGCGGATCTGCCGGCGTGAGGACAGCACGAGTTCGCTCATCGCGTCGGTCAGCGGCAGCTCCTTGATGAAATAGCGCGGAGCCGGGATCGGGTCGAGCTGACGGATGTTGACGTCGACGGTCTCAGGGACCACGGCGCGCGCGTCAAGCACATTGTCCTGCGAACTGTCCGGACCACGGAGGGCTGCCATCGTTCGTTCCTCTTCTTCCTCTTATCGATCCTCTTGCATGCTGCGAACGTTCCCGGGCGGGAAATCGGATACCCATACTAGGTCACATCCCCTGACGTATCGGCGTCGCGTATCACAAAGCGGCGCATGGGTCGCAAAACCCACGCGCCGCTGAGAGGAAATAGGCCGGAATGTGGTCGGATTGGTCGTGACGGCCGCGGCGGTCACCTCGGCGGATCGGACGTGTTACGCGAGCGCACCCATCGGATCCCAGGCCGGCAGCATCGTCGCCGGCTCGTCGAGCGCCTTGAGGTACTCGTCGGGCAGCATCGCCTTCGGCACGGCCACTTCGAAGACGTACTCGTCGAACCAGTCGTCGCTCATCGTGAAGTAGCCCTTGTCGGCGATCTTCGTGCCCCACGAATTCTCGACGCGCCAACGGCGGGTCGTCGTGCCGTCATCGGCGACGTCAACGCCGACGAAAGCCATCGCATGGTTCATCGCCGAATCGCCGAAGCGCACACGCTGCTCCTTCGTCATGTCGAAATCGACGCGGTAGACCTTGCCGTATTCGAACAGGTCGGTCGCCCATGCGCCGTCGGCGCGATCCATCATCGGATGGCAGTCGGCGCCGAACCACACCGGAATGCCCTGCTCGACGAGGATGTCGCGCACGCAGTCCTTCATGAACTGCACGGGCACGTTGAGGTACTCGGTCGGGTCGCCGCCGACGACGTTGCCCAGATGTTCGATGCCGATCTTGCGGCCCTTCGCATGTTCGCGACGCGGGTCGTCGACGAGGCAAACGTAGCTTTCGAGGTCGGCGGAACCGACGTAGCGGTTCCAGAACTCCTGCGGCGTGATCTCGCCGTCGCGGTGGAAGACGCCGTCGGCGTCGGTCCACTCCCAGTGGAAGCGCTTCGGCGGCTCGCCAAGGTGGATCGTGAGCATACGATGGCCGGCTTCGACGGTGCGGCGCACGATATCGTCGATCTGCGAAGGATCGTCGACCATGTGCGCAACGGCCGTGTGCAGCAGGCGACGCAACTGCGTGTTCATCTCGCCGGTGTTCTTCGACGACTCGGTCTCCGGATAGAGGTCCTTCGGCACGGCGCCGTATTTCTTATAGACGTTGAGCGCCATCGTCCATTGGCCGCCGTCGCCCATGACGTCGGCGAGCATGTGCTGGAACAGACGCGAGTCGATCGGCTCGCCGCCGCGGATCAGATCGGCCATGTCGCCCATGAAATAGTTGATGCGCTCGAGCTTGTCGTAGTACATCGCATAGTTCTGCGAGAACTCGAACTCCTTGAGGTTCATGTTCTTCTTCGCGACGAAACGCGCCACGTTGAGCGAGCTGAACAGCCAGCAGCGGCCGGAACGGTCCTGATGGGTCGCCTCGCCGTTGTCGACGGTCGTCGAGAAACGGCGCTGCAGCAGGCGCGCGCGGTCGTAGTTGCGCGCGACCTTGTCGATGCCGGCGCTCGTGACGGCGTTCATCGCCATGCGGTTGACGGGGTCGGAGTCGAAGTCGGCGGTCAGCTGGTTGAGTTCGTCGGCGGACAATGGGGTGATTGCGGTCAATGTTGCTCCTTGCTACTGGTCAGTGGTTTTGGTGGTTGTCACAGGTGACGGTGGTTGGCGCGAGTTGACTGTTGGTTGGACTGCTGTGGTCGGCAGTGGTTGCCGCGTGCAGCCACGTGTCGGCGGACGGCGCACACCGTGGGTATGTGAACGCCCGGAACGCGCGATTACGGCCGTTCCGGGCGGTCGTCGAGGCTGCCGTCAGTCGGTCAGCTGCGTGTCGTCGGGGTCGTTGTCGCTCGCGTCGAAGGCCGGTGCGTCGGCGGATCCGTCGGTGGCGGTTTCGGTCACGTCGATGACCTCGGTCGTGCTTTCCTCGGCGTGCGGCGCGACGACGGTCGCATCGGCGTCGGCAGTTGTGTCGGCGGCGGCGTCCTCATGTTCGGGCATCGTCGGCGCAGGCGGCACGATCGGCGTGTGCGACGCGTGGTCGTCGTCGATGAGCACGGTCGTGTCGGCATCGGCGGACTCGTCATCGTCGGCGTCGTTGTCGGATTCGACGAAGGCGTTGACGACGGACATGTTGTCGGTCGAATGCGCGTTGTCGACGCCGAGGCCGAAGCCGGCGAAGGCGTTCGCGAACATCGAACGCAGCTCGGAGACGCGCTGCGTGATATCGGCTTCGCGGCGCTGCAGGTCGCCGATGCGCTTCGTCAGGCCGTCGAGTTCGGACTGCGCGGCGCGACGACGCTGCTCGATCTGGTTGCTCGCCTCCTCGCTCGCCTTGCGCACCGTCTGCGCCGACTCCTCGTCGGCCTCCTTGCGCTTGTGCGCGGCGTACGCGTCGGCCTCCTCGCGGATCTGCTTCGCTTCGGCGATCTGCGTCTCGGCCTCCTCCTTCGCCTGCTGGCGGCGTTCCTCGAGGTTCTTGAGCAGTTCGGCGACCTTCTTCGTCGCCTCGTCCTGCTGCGCGGCGATGTCGGCGCGGATCTGCTCGACTTCAGCGTTGACCTGGCTCATCGTCTTCGTACGGTTGACTTCGGCCGTGTCAGTGATTTCCTGCGCATGCGACTTCGCGGAATCGGTGATTTCGCCGGCCTTGCGCTGCGCCTCGGTCATCAGCTTCGACACCTGTTCGCGCACGTCGGCGAGTTTCTTGTTCGCGTCGGCGAGCGCCGTCTCAATCTGGTCGTTCGTTTCGCTCTTGAGACGCGCGATCTCCTCGTTCGCGCTGCGACGCTGATCGCTGATCTGCTGCGTCGCCTGCGCGCGCAGTTCGGCGAGTTCGCGCTCCTGCGACGCCTTCTCGGCTTCGAGACGCTTGACATGCTCCTCGCGCGAGTTCGTCAGCTCGAGGTCGAGCGTCTGGCGCTGCTCACTGACCATCTTCGCCGTCGACGCCTTGAGCTGGCTCGCTTCCTGCTGCGCGTTCGTGATGATCGTCGTCGCCTCGTTCTGCGCGTTCTTGAGCATCGTGTCGGCCTTCGCCTGGGCGTCGTCGACGAGATGCTGCGCATCGAGCTTGGCGTTGTTGATCAGCGTCTGCGACTGCGACTGCGCCTCGACGCGCGCGCTCGCCGCATCCTTCTTCGCACGTTCGAGCAGTTCGGTGCTCGTCTGTTCGGCGGAGGCGAGCATCTGCTGCGCGTTCGCGCCGAGCGACGCGAAGGAGTTGTCCGACGTGGCCTTGCGGTTCTTCTCCTCCTGCAGCTGCGCCTGGAGCTGCAGCACGGTGTCGTCCCCGGCCTTCACCTGTTCGCGCAGACGGTCGATCGTCGTCTGCGCCGCAATCATCGCCTCATCCACACGTTCTTTGTCGTAGCCACGCAGCACGACCGGGAATCGCTCAACCATTAGTCATTCCTTTCGCGAAAGGGTGTTCGCAGGACCTTCATGTGCGCCGGCGACGCACATCCACAGCATGAACTCTAGTCTATGCATATCGCCGGGCGGTGCCGCAACACGCGGAAACTCACATTGAGCGCAAAACCGCGGCGCCACCGCGGCCATACGACTCATGGCCGGCGCATCGGCATTCCCCCATCCTTCGACGGCAGTATGTGTGTGACCCCACCCACAGACTGCCATCTACAGCAGGATGTCCTCGCTCGTCGGCTGCAGATAGTAGCGGGCTGAGGCGCGCACGAGGTCCTTGCCTGCCTGGATCTGCTGGCGCAGCGACAGGCCGTGCTGCGGATGCGGCTGCTCGTTGACGAGCGGGAGGTTGACGAATCCGCCCATCGTGTCGCCGCGCTGCGCCGCCCATTCCTGCAGATGGTAGAACAGCGCATTGCAGACGAAGGTGCCGGCGTCCGAGCTCAGCGTCGCCGGGATGTCGTCCTTCGCGAAGGCGTTGAGGATCGCGCGCAGCGGCAGTCCGGTCCAGTACGCCGCCGGACCGTGCTCGTTGATGACGCGGCGCCCCGGAATGACGTTCTCGGCGTCGGGCCGGGTCGTGTCCTTGAGGTTGATCGCGCATCGCTCGAGCAGGATGCCGCGCGCCGCGCGTTTGAGCCCGGTCGCGATGACGATGTTCGGCTGCACCTGCTCGAGCGTGTCGTGCAGCTGCGCCCATCCGTTGCGGAAGCTGACCGGCACATGCACGGCATGCACGTCGATCGCGACGTCGTGCAGCGGGTCCTCGATGTTGTCCCGGTCGACGTCGACGCCTTCGTTCGCGAGCGCGTCGGGCACGACGAGCGACGGGTTCACGCTGACGCCCTCGTAGGGGTCGAATCCGGAAATCACGACGGTAAGTTGCTCCATGTCTCCCCAGTGTAGACGCGCGGCGCAGATGCTGCAGTGTGAACGTACGTCAGCATAACCACGCGCCCCATAGTCGCGCGCCACCATGAACATCCGCCGCACCGGCATGCATCCCGCATGCATCTCGGCTGAGCGGTGGCATTTCGCGCGACTACCCCACCTATCAATCTCCAAAACCGCACGATTCCGCGGGGCATACTCGCCTACCCGCAAGAAAAATGCACCCTCCCAGCCGAGATACCAGCGAACCGCCACCCGACACGGACCTACACAGGTTGTGTGCCAAAGGTTGGTGGCAGTCTGTCGGTAGGGTCACCTCGATACTGCCATTGCAGCCACCACTGGCAGCAGTCTGAGGGTAATCACACCTCAAAACTGCCGCCACAGCCACTGCCCGGCAGTATGTGGGTGACTGCACCTTGAGACTGCCACCGACCACGGGATCTATACGCGCATATCGGCGGGGATGTGCTGCATGAGGTCCGCCCGGGTGAGCATGAAAGACGATTCGGAAGGCTGGATGTCGCCCTGTATCTGCAACGCCTCCTGACAAAGTCGGACAAGCTGCGCGCCGTCGATGAGTTTCATGCCGACCTGCTGCGCATACTCGAGCGCATCCGACGTGAACCGGCTCGTCGTGATGAAGAGCAGACCCTGCGCGTGCTCCGTCATGTTGGCGCCCTGCAGCTTTTGCAGCAGCGGACGCCCGATATGGTGTCTGGGGTTGTAGCATTTGCATTCGGCGATGTAGCTCGTCCCGTTTGGACTGTGGATTTTGAGATCGAAGCCGCCGTCCCGGGTCGGCGGCGTCACCTGCGCCTGCCATCCGAGCTGGCGCAGCAAGTCGGCGCAGAAGCCTTCGAAATCCGAAGGATTGATGCTGAATCTTTGGATGATGGCGTCGATGCTGGTGGCGGTGCGCCGGGCGCGCAGCTGTTCGAGGACGGCATCTCGCTTCGCCTGTTCCTCCGCGCAATAGCTGATCGGCGTCCCCGCATCGCGCAGCTGTCGCACGAAAGCATAGGATGCGAAAGGATCGTCACCTAGGATCTTCCATTGGCCGACGAGTATGACGCTCAGCTGATGAATGATGCCTGTGTCGTTGGAACGGCGGTCACGGGTACCATCGCGCTTGGCCGCTTTCCATACCGGATATCCCAGAACGAATGATCCCGGCACATGGGGGCGCTTCGCTTTGCGTATCCGCATGGATTTCGTCACGGCCACGCCGTATTCCCTGTAGAAGCGGTCGCGTCGGATTTCCTGAATGAGCAGTTGCACCAGCTTGACGAGCAACGCCACCAAAGCGATGGCGACGATGACGGCAATTGCTATGTCGATGAAATGTAGAAGCTGCGGGGATATTGAGTTCATCATCGTGTCTGCTCCCGTCATGGAGTTCTGCTGGTAGGGCGTACGCCGTGCAGGCGTTGTGCTCATCCCTTCATTGTGATGTATCTGGGCATGCCGCGTATTCGGCGTTCGGAGAGCATTGGACGCCCTTCATGGGAACGCCGCCCGTATCCGCGTTCGTCGATGCGTTCATATGATGATTATATTGCCCGGGCACTGTCTCCGATGCCCCTCTATGTTACGCCGATTCCCGATGCGTACCTGTGGTCATCATGCTGCGGCGTAGACCTGCGTCAGCGTAGACGCACACCATAACCATAGTTGTGCGTCACCATGGACGTCCGCCGCGCCGAGCGTCGCTTTTCCCGCCATCTCACGCACCACCGGCATGCATCCCGCATGCATCTCGGCTGAGCGGTAGCATTTCGCGCGACTACCCCACCTATCAATCTCCAAAACCGCACGATTCCGCGGGGCATACTCGCCTACCCGCAGAAAAACGTACCCTCCCAGCTGAGATGCCAGCGAACCGCCACCCGACACGGACCTACACAGCCGTAGACACACGCACAACAACGCAAAACGCGGCGCACAGGAGCTGTACTCCCATGCGCCGCGTTCGTCTTCGCAGCTGATTCAGCGCAGCCGGTTCAGCTCAGCGCCTGCTGGAACATCGTGTGCACCTGCTGCTTGGCGGCGGCCTTCGTGATCTCGCCGGCGATGAGCGTCGCGAACGGCATGTCGTCGCGCGTCGTGACCTTCATGTTGAGCGGCGAGCCGCCGACGATCGCCACCGGCGTATCGGGCAGGTAGTCGACGACGACGCGCGTGTCGTCGGTCGGCCGGAAATCGGGGTCGTCGGACGCGAGTTCGTAGGCCTCGTGGATCGTCGCAAATCGGAAGGCCTGCGGCGTCTGCGCGCGGTACGCATGGCGCCGTTCGGGCACCGACTTGACGGCCTGCCGGTCGCCGAGATCCTCGGTGAGCAGAATCGTGTCCGTCGACGGGCACGCGACGGTGGCCGCATCGAACTCCTCGAGCGCGTCGATGCAGCCGTCGATCTGCGACTGCGTGACGAAGGGCCGCACCGAATCGTGGATGAGGATCTTCGCGTCGCCGGGCACGCCTGCGGCGGACAGCGTTTCGAGCGCCGCGGCCGTGCTGTCCGCGCGTTCGGCGCCCCCGTCGATGATGGCGCGCACCTTCGTGGCGCCGCCGTCGCGGATGAGCTGTTCGACCGAGGCGCGCACCTGCGCGTTGACGACGACGATGATGTCGCTGACGTGCGCGTTATGCTCGAAGGCGTCGATGCTCCACCCGACAATCGGCTTGCCGTCGATCGCGACGAGCTGCTTGGGGTTGTCCGGGTTGAACCGCAGTCCCGAACCCGCGGCGAGCACGACGGCGACGACCGGCACACCCTTGCGTTCCTGCGGCTGCGCGTCGCCCGCCGTGGTCACGTCCTGTTGTTCCATGGTTGTTCCTTCCAAGAGATCCGAGAAATCCAAGAAATCGAACGATTGCCGAGCAACCGCTCACTGCCGCACGATGAGTGCGAGCATGCGCCCTTCGTGGCTCTTGTGCGCGAGCTGCGCGCGGCGATGAGAGAACCACAGCGGATTCTCGAGCGTGCACATGCTGTGGCGGATGCCTTTGATGCGCTCGTCGAGTTCGGGGTCGCCTTCGTTGTCTTCGCGGCACAGCTGCTGCAGTTCGGCGTCCTGCGACAGGTACTGCGTGGCCGCGTTGACGCGCGGCTGCGATGAGAAGATGTGCTTCGGCAGGACGCCGGCTTCTTCAAGCGCCTGCAGCGCCGCCTTGTTGATGTCGATGCCGGGGCCGCCGAAGCGCGTGAGCGTGAACGTGCCGGGGAATCGCGCGTCGAAGGCGTCGGCGATCTCGTCGCCAACCTCGTAACAGTCGCCGCAGATCGCCGGGCCGAGCGTCGCCAGGATGTGCGCGGGATCGGCGCCTTTGTGCTTCATCATGTCGACGGTTTCGGCGATGACGCCCGCCATCAGTCCCTTGCGTCCGCAGTGTGCGGCGGCGATGACGCCGGCGACCGGGTCGGCGAGCAGCACCGGCAGGCAGTCGGCGGCGAATACGCCGAGCGCGATGCCGGTCTTCGTCGTCACCTGCGCGTCGCCTTCGATGATCTGCACGGCGCCGTCGACCGATTCGACGTCGTCGACGTCGTCGCTCGGCTGCTCCACGGCGATCGAGCCGTCCTCTTCGCGCACGGCGGTGCGCTGTGTGCCGGAGGCGTCGAAACCGAAGGTCGCGTTTTCGGTGAACACGTCGTCGGTGTCGATCGCCTTCGCCGAATGCACCTGATTGATGATCGACAGCTTCGCGTGCAGTTCGTTCGCGAGCGCGTCGCGGTTCGCGCGCACGTGCGCCGGGTCGTCGCCGGATTTGCCGCCGAGGTTGAAGTGCGCCCATTCGTCGGTGCTTACGCCGCCGAGTCGTGTCGTGTAGATGACGTTGATGCCGGGGGCGAGCACGATCGGAATCGTCACCGGAATCGGGTTGCCTTCGTCGTCGGTCGGTTGGATCGCCGAGCTGTCGAGGATTGCGTCGTCGTATTGTTTGCCGTCGGCGTCCTTGGCGTCGTGTTCGCGTGCCGCCTTGTCCTGTTCGTCGATCGTCTTCTTGCCGTGCGCCTGCACCGCCTGCAGCAGGTCGTCGAGATTGATCGTCTGCGGCTGGTGTTCGCCGTGCTGTGCGCTCGCCTCGTCGGGCTGCGCGTCATGTGCTGTTTCACTCATACCGCTCACTTTAGCGCCTGACGCGCGCCGACGGACACCTCCCTAAGCTCAGGCAATAACGGACGTGTCATTCCGCTTTGAGCGTCGGCTTCTTCGTGCGCGAACGCAGCGCCGCGTTGACGGGGACTTCCGTCTCCAGCGGCAGCGAGAACACGTGGGCGGGGTTGTTGACCATCGGCACGTCGTTGCCGTCGGCGTCGCGGATGCCGTGGTCGGGCACAATGTATTCGAGCGGCGCGCGTCCCGGCAGCAGGAATTCGACGAGCTGTCCCGGCTCGATCTTGTTGCGGCTCATAATCGTGACGCGACCGCCTTCGTCGGGGCTCCATCCGAGCGTTTCGCCGACGACAAGCCATTCACGGAAGTATGCGCTGCGATCGGTGTTCTGCGCCACTTTGTGCTCGGGGTAGTAGAAACCGGTGCTGTAGTCGCGGTGTGCGACCTTGTACGGTTCCTCCATCAGCCAATCGGGCAGTTCGACGTGCGGCGCGGGGTGTACGGCGGCGTGCTGCCAGCCGTCGGCGGTCTGTTCGGCGTACGCGCGCTGGCGGTCGAGGCCGCTGCGGCGCGCCGCGCGATTCGAGATCTCGGCGGCGGCCGTCGTTTCCTGTGCTGCGGCGGCCGTCTCCTCGCCTTCGTCGTTCGCGCTGTCCCAATTCGGCATGCCGGCGAACGCGGCGTCGGCGTTCGCCATGATCGAGTCAGTGCCGATCATGTCATCGTCGATTGTGTCGCCCGCGCGCACGACGCGGTCGCGGAACGGCTTGAGTTCGTTGCCGTCCTCGTCTTCGAAGCCGCGCTGCACCATGTACTCGTTCACGGCGGTCTTGTAGGCGTTCGTCATCGCGGCCACGTAGTACGCCGATTTCGATCGTCCTTCGATTTTGAGCGACGTGGCGCCCGAATCGATCAAATCATCGATGTGCGCCATCATGTTCATGTCCTGCGAGTTGAACAGATAGGTGCCCTGCGCGGTCTCCTCGACCGGGAACACCTGCCCGGGCCGTTTCTCCTCGACGAGCGAATACTTCCATCGGCATGGCTGCGCGCATTCGCCGTGGTTGCCGTCGCGGCCGGTGAGGTAGTTCGAGATGAGGCAGCGTCCCGAGAACGCCATGCACATCGATCCGTGGACGAATGTTTCGATGTCGAGGTCGTCGGGGATGTTCGCGCGGATGTCGCGCACGGCCTGCAGATCCATCTCGCGCGCGAGCACGACGCGTCGCGCGCCGAGCTCGTACAGCGCGTTTGCGGCGAGGTAGTTCGTGACGCCGGCCTGCGTGGAGACGTGCAGTTCGAGTTCCGGCGCGATGCGGTGCGCGAGCATCATGACGCCGATGTCGGTGACGATGAGCGCGTCGACTCCGGTCGTCTTCAGATCGTTGATGTACGTCTCGATCGCCGTGATCTCGTTGTTCCTCGGCAGGATGTTGAGCGTGACGTAGACGCGCGCGCCGCGTTCATGCGCGTAGCGTGCGCCTTCGGCGAAGTCCTCGATGCTCAGGTTGCGCGGCGCCGACCGCATGCCGAAGGCCTTGCCGCCGCAGTACACGGCGTCCGCGCCGTAGTCGACGGCTGTCTTCAGTCCGCGCAGATTGCCTGCCGGTGCGAGCACCTCTGGTTTCACACGACGTTTCATGCCCGATTTCCTCCTGTTGCCGCCGCGCGACGATTGTCCTTGCGCCCGCGCGACCCCGTTTTCGCCGCAGCCCAGTCTAACCGCAACGCCACCCCGTTCCGATCCGTCGACTACGCCGACAACCCGACCCGCAAAGAGCCCCATTTCCGGGTCGAACCGTCGCCCCCGTCGACAACCCAACCCGCTCCGGGTCGGCTCATCCGCCCCGTCGACGAACCGACCCGCAAAAGGGCCTAGTTGCGGGACGAACCGTCGACCACACCGACAATCCGCCCCGCTCCGCACGCCACTAGCCGAGCGTCGCGAGCTCCTCCGGGGTCAGCTCGAGGTCGCCGGCCTTGAGCGAATCGAGGATCGTCGCCGGACGGTGCGCGCCCGGAATGACGAACACGTGGTCGCCCTTGGACAGCTCCCATGCGAGCACGACCTGCTGATAGCTGACGCCGCGCCGTTCGGCGATTGCGCGGAACGGGTCGAACTTCGACTCGTCCTTGGGCTTGCGGAAGCCGCCGAGCGGGCTCCAGCACACGAAGCTGATGCCGATCCTCGCCGCATGCTCGAGCGTGTCCGCCGTCTGCGTGTAGATCGGCGAATACTGGTTCTGCACGGCGATGAGCTTCTCGCCGAGGATCTCCTGCGCGATGTCCATCTGCTCGATCGACGCGTTCGAGACGCCCGCCTCGCGCGCCACGCCTTCGTCGACGAGCTGCTTGATCGCCTCAATCGACTCGCCGTAGGGGATGCGCGGATCGGGACGGTGGAAGTACAGCAGATCGATCGTATCCACGCCGAGCGCGAGCGCGCTTTCCTTCGCGCGGCGGATCAGGTTCTCCGGCGAGCCGTCGACGGCCCACGTCGGCTTGCCGTCGGTGAAGTTGCGGTAGTGGCCGACCTTCGTCGCGATGAGCACTTCGTCCTTCGGGCCGTCCCAGCTGGCCATCGCCTCGCGCACGAGCTTCTCGCCGGTCTGTTCCTCGCCGCCCGAGCAGTAGTACGCCCACGCCGTGTCGATCTGGCGGCAGCCGGCGTCGAGCGCCGCATGGATCGTCTCGACGCCCATGTTCGGGCCCAGATTGTTTTCAATGGTCAGCGGCATTTCGCCCAGACCGATCGCCGTCGTGTCGAACGGTCCCATGTTCCTGTGCAGTACCATCGCTGCTCCTTCGCGGTTGTTGACGTTCCGGCGCGGCGCCGTGCACGACGCGCCGTCACCATCATAGAAATCGCCCAGTAATTCCCACAACCGTCGTAAGCAACAACCGCCGCCGCGACCACTCACCGTCCGCCGCCGCCCCAGCCTGCGCCCGGCTTGCTGTTCCATCCGCCCGAGCCGCCGGAGAACGCGCCGGACGCCGCCGAGATCACGTGCGCGACGTCGCTGAATCCGACGGCGAAGCGCGCGCCAAGATCGACGAAATCGCCGACCATGAACATGCTGCTAGCGGATCCGCCGCGCATGCGCGTATGTCGGAACGACCTGTCCATCCAGTAGACGAGCGAGTAGCCGTCCGCACCGCCGGACGCCCACGCGGGGTCCGTCAACTGCGGATATGCGGCCGTCAGCTGCGCCATCGCCTTGTCGGCGATGCCGAACGCCGTCGCGTACACCATGTAGCGTCCCCACAGTTTGACGTCGAGCACGCCGCGGTCGGCGAAATGACTGAAGTCCTCGAGATATCTGCCCAAGCCCCGCACCTGCGCCGCGAGCCGCATCCCCTGATCGTCGACGCCGTACTGCGTCTGCCCCATCGACTGCACGCCGGCGAGCGCAGCGAACACGACGACGATGACGATCGGCAACAGTACGCCGCCCGCCTGCAGCAGCCACAGCAGCGCCGCGAAGAACGCGCACACGTACGAGAAGACGGCGCATACGCGCGCGCTCATCGACCGTTTCGGGAACACACCCATCGCGCTCATCTCGGCAACGCAACATAGGTAGAACGATTGCGACAGTTCCTGCGCGTCACCTGTCTCCTTGAGGCACTGCGAAAACTGCCGCGTGTCGAAAACGACCGATCCCAACTGTCGACCCGCCGTGTGCAGCATGTCGAGCGCGGCGCGTTCCGACGCGCACAGCTGCCGCTGGCACGACACCGTGTCGAATGCGCGCGGCAGCAGCACGATTGTGCTCGTCGCGTCGGCGTCGCGCCCCGTGCCCCGTGCCGACACCATCTGCGCGAGCACCGCCGCGTCCGTCCTGAGCAGATCGATGCCGCGATACATGTCGACCGTCCCCGGATACATGCGCGCGAATCCTTTCGTCACGAGCGACAGCATCGTCGCGCTCAGCTGACGGCCGATGAGTCGGCGGTCAGTGGTCACGCCGTTGACGGTGTCGTAGACGAGCGCCGCGGCGCCCGGGCTCATCGGCGGCAGCCCCCGCCAATACGGCATGATGGTTTCGAGCTGCGCGCGCCGATGTCCCTGTTTGATGACGCCGCGCAGGCCGATCGCGGCAATCACGGCGGCGGCGAACACGAGCAGGCCACTGATGACGAGCAATCCACGCGCCGACGACTGCTGTTCGCTGCGCCATTTCGTCTCACGCCGGCGTTCCTGTTCGTTGAGTTCGTCGCCGCTCACCGTGTCCGTCCTCGCCGGCCTCGCGACGCTGCCCTCCGGCAGCATCGCCGTGAGCTGCACATATGATCGCGCGCGCACGTTGTCGATGCCGAACGTGAACATGCCGTCGCGATACGCCGTCGTCGACGTGCCGTCGTAGTGCACCCACATCGTCGAATTGTGCTCGTCCACAGCCTGCGGGAAGCGCACGGTCGCCGAGAATCGTCGGATCGGCGATTCGTTCGTCTCGTCCACCGGCTGCCAGTTGAAAACGTCGTTGCCCGGGCACGCGGTGACCATGCCGGCGAGCGTCATCGTCACTTCGATCCTCACGCTTTTCGCCGACTTCGTCACCGGGATGTTCCAACCGATTTCGACGTTTTTGCTGATTTCGTCCGACGAGCCCGCGCGGATGCCGTCGGTGCGCGGATCGTAGCCGTGGTACATGTCGCCCTGAATCGTGATGTACCACTGGCGCGCGTGCTGCACGTCCCAGTTGTCGTTGCCGTACAGGCTTGCGTCGACCGCCTCGCCCTGCGTGTACGTTTCGCCGGTGCTCAGGTTGCGCACGCGTTCGACGGACACGTTGGTGATGCCGGCTGGAGACAGCGGGATCGTGCGGTAGAGCTGTTTCCATGTCTTCGACGATTCGCGGCGGCCAAGACGGTAGTCGAGCGTCATTGTCACGCGCGTGTTGCCGTTGTCGAGCACCTGCACATCGTAGGACGTCTCGTTGTAGGACAGCGGCGGGGCACCCGCCTGCTCGCGCACACCGATCGAGAGCACACTGATCACGCCGAGCACGGCGAGCAGCAGGCTCATCAGCACGATGTTCTTCGTCCGTCTGGTCATTGATATCCCCCGCGTTCACTGTGAGCGCCATGTGCCGCCCCATCGGATGCGAACATCATACCGGTGCGCACGCGACGGCCCACGCCCACAGGGCATGGACCGTCGCCTATGACGCTCCAACGGCCAGGTGGTGCCGTCACCGTCCGCCGAAGGAGCCGCCGCCGGAACCGCCCGACGAGCCGCCGAATCCACCGCCGGAGAATGAACCGCCCGAACCGCCCGACGACGATGACGGTGCCGCCGCCGAAATCGTCGACTGCATTGAGGCCATGCCCGAACTCAGCTGGGAGCCGAAATCGACGAAGCCGCCGGAGAACGCGCCGAAGCTGCCGCCGGCGAGCGCCGAGCCGAGCGAAGCGCCGACGATCGTGCTCGGCCTGGCCGACCAGAACAGCACGCCGGAAGCGGCCGCGTTGTCGTCAAGCCATGCGGCGTCGTTGACCTGTGGATAGGCGGCCGCGAGCTGCTGCAGCACCTTGCGCGACACGCCAAGCGCGGACGCGTAGACGAGATAGCGCCCCCACAGCGTCACATCGAGCACTTCACGGTCGGAGAACTCGCTGAAGTCCTCGAGGTAGCGTTCGAAGCCGACGAGTTCGCCGATCGTGCGCTGCCCGGATTCGGTGATGCGGTAGGTCTTGTGCAGCAGGCACGCCAGCAGGCCGCAGAAGACGGCCGGCAGTCCTATGCAGCACGCGAGCAGCAGATTGCCTTCGGCCGCCATGAAGTAGATGCCGGCGAGCACGCCGACGACGATGTCGAAGATGCCGAGCGTGACGGCCGCCGGCGACGCGGGGCTCATCGCGCCGAGCTCGTCGCATTCGTCGTCGCACGCCTCAGTGAACAGGTCGACCGACAGATGGCCGTCCTCCCACTGGCGGAACGCCTTGTTCATCTGCTTGATGTCGAACACCGGCGTGTGCAGCCGCTCACTCGCCTCGAGCAGGATCTTCAGCAGCCGCCGCTCCGACGTGCACAAGCTGTCGCCGTGGCCGCCGCCGTCGGTGATCGTCGAGCCGAACACGCGCGGCAGCAGCACGATCGTGCTCGTCTTGCCGAGCTTCCTCGGATTCGTCTCACCCGACGCGAGCATGCGCGCGATCTCGGCGGCGCCGACGCGACTCAGGTCGATGCCGGCGTAGCGTTTCGCCTCGCCCGGATACACGGCGATGTATTTCTTGTCGATCAGCGACATCATCGTCGCGGCCATTTCACGCGACGTGCGCGACGCGGACGGCGCACGACCGAGCTTCGTCCACAGGACGGCGGCCGCGCCCGGAGTCATCGCGGGCACGGTGCGCCAATAGTCGATGTCGCTCGTCAGGCGCGCGGCGCGGCGCGAGCGCAACGCGGCGCGGATGCCGAAGAAGCTCAGCAGCACGACGACGAGCGCGACGGCGATCCAGACGCACACGCGGATGACGGCGCGACGGTGCTGCTGGTCGTGCCATTCGCGTTCCTGACGCGTCTCGTCGTCAATCGTCCATTGCTTCGCATCGGCGTCGACGTGACGTGCGACGCCGCTGACGTGGGCATTCGTCATCATCGCGACGAGATCGAGGTACTGCTTGGATTTCACGTTGTAGGCAGTGAACTCGATGCCGCCGGGGATGCGCTTCGTGAGCGAGTTGCCGGTGTAGTGCAGCCACGCCCACGAATCGCGCTCGCCAACGCCCTGCGGGAAGGTCACCTTCGCGCGCATTATGCCGATCGGCGTCATATTCTCCGGGCCGAAGGGTTCCCATTGGAACTTCGTGACGTCGTTGTATTCGGTCGAGACGCCCTCCCAAGTCATCGCGATCTCGAAGCGCATGCTGCTTCGCGAACTCGTCGCCGGGATGTTCCAGCCGATCTCCACTTCCTTGTCGCGCGGTTTGTCGAGGCTGTCGGCGGTGCCGGTCGAGGCGGTCGCCGATGGCGTCGTCGTAGCCCGCTCGTCGAGCCCCATCTGCGTGCGCGTGCGCGATTCGAGCCCGTCGACGTCCGGATCGTAGGGCTTGGGCGACGATGCGCCGGCGGTCACGTCAGCGATGTACCAATGCTTCGCGTATTCCTTGTTCCATGCGCCTGCGGAAATGTATTTCGGGTTCTTCGGCTCGGTCTGCGTGTATTCCTCGCCGGTGCTGAGGTTCTTCACGCTGATGTCGGTGATGTTCGTCAGCTGCGACGCGTTGAGCGTGTAGGTCTGGTACAGCTGCTTCCACGCGATCACGTTGTCGTCCGAATCCTTGCGTTCGTGCAGCCGCACGTCGATGGTCTCCTTGATGCGCAGGTCGCCGTTGTCGAGCACCTGCACGTCGTAATCGAGCGAGTTGTATTCGAGGTCGGACGAGTTCGATTCCTTCGCGATCAGGAACCCGAGGCCGAACACGAGCGCGCAGATGACGACGGTCCAGACCACCGAGTTCAGCATCGAAAGCCATACGCGTTTCTTCATGTTTCTCCCTGCACGTGCATTGTTCTGGGTCATGCGCCGATATGCGCGCCCGGCCGCCGGCCATCTCGGCGGGACGGCCATGTTCCGACGACGCCGTTGCGATGCCATTGCGTTCCGAGGGCGCCGGGCCTGCTTCTGATTATCCCGTCCGAGCCGTCCCCCCGCTCGCTTTTCTCAAAACCGGCCCCGTCGGTGCATCATCGGGGCGCCATCAGGCCGCTGCGGGGCCTCGCGGAGCGGTCTGTACGACGTATCTACGCTGAGGGAGAGCATCTTCCCCGAATATCCCGAGTATCAGGCCCGAAAACCGCCAGTTCCCAAGGCGCCTACTCGCCCTTGCCGCGCAAGATGCTCTCCCTCAGCGCAGATACGTATCCAGCCATGCCCGAATCCCCCACCCGCGCCCCGGTACACGCCCCGAACGCGCCCCAACAACAGCGAAGGCGGTGGCGGCGCGCTTCGTGCGCACCGTCACCGCCCGGGATGTCAAAGGTTGACCTAGGCTGTCATGGACCTAGCTCATTGCCGCATCATGGACGCGGCAGCGAACCGGCTCAGTACTGCGGGTATCCGCCCTGCATGCCGCCGCCCTGCATACCACCGTCGGCGCTAGGGTACTGCGGATAGCCGCCGTTCGCCGGCGGCTGGGCCGGCATACCCTGCTGCTGCACCGGCATTCCGGGTGCCTGCTGCGGCATTCCAGCCTGCTGCACCGGCATGCCCGGCGTCTGCTGCTGCATCGCCGGCTGCGCGAAGCTCACCTGCGGCGCCTGGCGATCCACGTCGTCAACGTTGAAGTACGCGGCCACGACGAAGTGGCCGATGCCGGCGACGATGTTCGACGGGATCGTCTGGATCTTGTTGTTGTACTTGAGCACGACGTCGTTGTAGAACTGGCGTCCGTAAGCGATCTGCTCCTCGATCTGCGCAAGCTGCTCCTGCAGGTTCATGAAATTGACGTTCGCCTTGAGATCCGGATAGGCCTCGACGACGGCGCGCAGGTTGAACATCGCGCGCGACAGCTGGTTCTCGGCGGCCATGCGGTTCGCGAGCGGCATATTCGGCTGGCTTGCGGCGCTCACGGCGTTGGCGCGCGCCTGAGTGACCTGCGTGAGCACGGTGTTCTCATGCCCGGCGTATCCCTTGACCGTTTCGACGATGTTCGGAATCAGGTCGGCTCGTTTCTTGAGCAGCACGTCGACCTGCGCCCACCCGTTCGTGACGCGGTTGCGCAGCTGCACGAGCGAGTTGTAGGTCGTGATGAACCAGATCACAAGCACGAGGATGATCGCCAGAATGACGATCAGCGCGATGATGGGGCCGTTCATAAGCGGTTCTCCTTGATTGGCTAAGGGTGTGACGGCTTCATGCATCGCCGTCCGCAGTCCCGGTATTGCCCCGATTATCGCACGTTCAGCCAACAACGTCGCCTCCGCATCCCAGATTCGCGGACACGCCCATATGCCCGCGTCGAGCCTCCCGACGCGCCCCGCGGTCGAGCCCCGTCCGCCGACGGCGCAGCGGCATGCCCACCGGCGGCATGTCCTGTGAACAACGTCACAGGACATGCCAGCGCCAGCGTCCGCACGGTGCCGACCCGACCCTTACGGACGTCTGCCGACATGCGCGCACTGTGTCCTTGCTCACACCCAAAACCACTACATCTAGTGCTCAACGACCTGCGCACACACCATGTATCGTTGTTCGAGCAACGACACCGTCCACTGACGACGACCTGCAGCCGCCACCCGAACGGCGCGAGCGGCGCAGCGCGCCGCCTTGGACCGCCGACAGCGCACGACCGTCCGGTCCACCCCGCCACGGCCGCCGAACGAAAGGAGCACTGATGTCCACCACGATCTACACGAAGCCGGGATGCCCGCAATGCACGGCGACGCGCCGCGCCTTCGACCGTCTCGGCCTTGACTACCGCACCGTCGACATCACGCACGACCCGACGGCGGCGCAGACGCTGCGCGACGCCGGGTTCCTGCAGGCACCGGTCGTCGTCGCCGACGCCGGCTCCTGGTCCGGCTACCGTCCCGACCGCATCCGCCTGCTCGCCCAGCGGGATGCCGCGGCATGACCGGCACCGTCGTCTACTTCTCGTCGGCGTCGCGCAACACCGAACGCTTCGTCGAACAATGCGACTTCCCGTCGCACGGCGTCGACGTGCGGCGCATCCCGCTCGTACCGGCGGACGACCCGCTGCACGTCGACGCCCCGTACATCCTGATCGTGCCGACCTACGGCGGCGGCGACGCACGCAAGGCCGTGCCGCCTCAGGTCAAGCGCTTCCTCAACGACCAGGTGAACCGTTCATGGATCCGCGGCGTCATCGCCTCGGGCAACACGAACTTCGGCGAGGCGTATGCGGCCGCCGGCCCGATCATCGCCGGCAAATGCCATGTCCCGCTGATGTACCGCTTCGAACTGATGGGCACAGCGCGCGACGTCGCGACGGTGACCGACGGCGTGACGCGCTTCTTCTCGTCCAACCCCCAGTGACCCGTCCGCACCACATCCCCAACCATTGCCGACCAACCGTTTCCAGGACCACCGATGACACAGACCACACAGACCACCCACTCCCCCATCACCCACCCCGCCGCCGATCCCCATGTGCTCAACGCGATGCTCAACCTCTACGACAAGGACGGCCATATCCAGTTCGACAAGGACCACGAGGCCGTCGACGCCTTCCTCGACGGCCATGTACGCCCGCGCATGCGCCGCTTCGCGAGCACCGCCGCACGCCTTGACTATCTGATCGCCCACGACTACTACGACCCGGCCGTATTCGCCGCCTATACGCCGGCCTTCCTCGACGAGCTGCATATGCGCGCCGCGAACGCCGGCCACCGTTTCGAGACCTTCCTCGGCGCGTTCAAGTTCTACCGTTCCTATGCGCTGAAGAGCTTCGACGGCGAGGAGTACCTCGAGGACTTCCCGCAACGCGCCGCCGCCGTCGCGCTCGCGCTCGCCGACGGTGACGAGGACGCTGCACGCGCCGTCCTCGACGAGATCGTCTCCGGCCGTTTCCAGCCTGCGACGCCGACTTTCCTCAACCTCGGCAAGGCGCAGCGCGGCGAGCCGGTCAGCTGCTTCCTCGTGCGCATCGAGGACAACATGGAATCGATCTCACGCGGCATCAACGCGGCGCTGCAGTTGAGCAAACGTGGCGGCGGCGTCGCGCTGCTGCTGAGCAACCTGCGCGAGGCGGGTGCGCCGATCAAGCATATCGAGCATCAATCGAGCGGCGTCGTGCCGGTCATGAAACTGCTCGAGGACTCGTTCAGCTACGCGAACCAGCTCGGCGCCAGACAGGGTGCCGGCGCCGTCTATCTGCACGCCCATCACCCGGATATCATGCGCTTCCTCGACACGAAACGCGAGAACGCCGACGAGAAAATCCGCATCAAATCGCTTGCGCTCGGCGTCGTCATCCCGGACATCACATTCGAGCTCGCGAAACGGCGCGAACCGATGGCGCTGTTCAGCCCCTACGACGTGGAACGCGAATACGGCGTACCGTTCGCCGACTTCGGCATCGGCGCGCACTACGACGAACTGCTCGCGAACCCAAGAATCCGGCGCACCGAGATCGACGCGCGCGGATTCTTCACGACGCTTGCGCAGATTCAATTCGAATCCGGCTACCCGTACATCCTGTTCGAGGACACGGCGAACCGCGCGAACCCGATCGCCGGCCATATCACGATGAGCAACCTGTGCTCGGAGATCCTGCAGGTGCAGGAGCCGAGCACCTACCGCGAAGACCTCGCCTACGACCACGTCGGACGCGACGTCAGCTGCAACCTCGGCTCGCTCAACATCGCGCGCGCGATGGACGCCGGGCTCGCGCGCCCGGTGCGCACGGCGATCCGCGCGCTCACCGCCGTCGCCGAACACACACACATCGACGCGGTGCCGTCGATCCGCCGCGCGAACGACGAAGGCCACGCGATTGGACTGGGACAGATGAACCTGCACGGTTTCCTAGCACGCGAGGGCATCCGCTACGGTTCGCCGGAGGCGCTCGACTTCACGAACCTGTACTTCATGACGGTCGCCTACCACGCCTACACCGCCTCGCACGAGCTCGCCGTCGAACACGGCCGCGCATTCGCCGGATTCGAGGACTCCGCCTACGCGAAGCCGTCCGGCGCCGGCAACCATTTCGACAAGTATCTCGACGGGTCAATCGACGTCGAACCGCGCACCAAGCATGTGGCCGAGCTGTTCGCCGGCTGCGGCGTGGCGATCCCGACCACCGACGACTGGCGCGCGCTGCAGCAGGCGATCATGCGTGACGGCATCTATAACCAGTATCTGCAGGCGGTGCCGCCGACCGGGTCGATCTCGTACATCAATCACGCCACGAGCTCGATCCACCCGATCGCCGCGAAGATCGAGATACGCAAGGAAGGCAAGACCGGCCGCATGTACTACCCCGCCCCGTACATGACGAACGACAACCTCGAACTGTACGCCGACGCCTACGAGATCGGCTGGAAGGCGATCGTCGACACCTACGCCGAGGCGACAAGGCACGTCGACCAGGGGCTCTCGCTGACGCTGTTCTTCCCGGACACGGCGACGACGCGCGAGCTCAACCAGGCGCAGATCTACGCGTGGCGCAAAGGCATCAAGACGCTCTACTACATCCGCATCCGCCAGCGCGCGCTCGAAGGGACCGCCGTCGACGGCTGCGTCAGCTGCACGCTGTAGGCGCGGGCCGAAGCAGGCCGAACCATCCAATCTATCCAAGCCAACCCAATCCGCCCATCCGACCGATTGCACCGAAGGAGCATCCATGGCACCGCACACCGCACTCATCGACCGCGTCACCGCGATCAACTGGAACCGACTCGAGGACGACAAGGACCTCGAGGTCTGGGACCGGCTCACCGGCAACTTCTGGCTGCCGGAGAAGGTGCCGGTCTCGAACGACATCCCCGATTGGCGCATGATGAGCGACGCCGAACGCACACTGACGATGCGCGTGTTCACCGGGCTGACGCTGCTCGACACGATCCAGGGCACCGTCGGCGCCGTCAGCCTGATCCCGGACGCGCTCACGCCACATGAAGAGGCCGTGTACACGAACATCGCGTTCATGGAGAGCGTGCATGCGAAGAGCTACTCGTCGATCTTCTCGACGCTGTGCTCGACGGCGCAGATCGACGAGGCCTTCTCATGGAGCGAGCAGAACTCCCATTTGCAGCGCAAGGCGCAGATCGTGCTCGACTACTACGAAGGCGACGATCCGCTCAAACGCAAGGTCGCTTCGACGCTGCTCGAGTCGTTCCTGTTCTATTCGGGCTTCTATCTGCCGATGTATTTCTCGGCGCACGCGAAGCTGACGAACACGGCCGACGTGATCCGCCTGATCATCCGCGACGAGGCCGTGCACGGCTACTACATCGGCTACAAGTACCAGCGCGGCCTCGAACTGGCCGATGACGCGAAGCGCGCCGAGATGGAGCGCTACACCTACGACCTGCTCGACGAACTCTATGAGAACGAGGTCGCGTACACGCATTCGCTGTACGACGAGGTCGGCCTCGCGGACGACGTCGAGAAGTTCCTGCACTACAACGCGAACAAGGCGCTGATGAACCTCGGCTACCCGGCGCTGTTCCCTGCCGAGATCTGCGACGTGAACCCGGCGATCCTCGCCGCGCTCGCTCCGGACGCCGACGAGAACCATGATTTCTTCTCCGGCTCCGGCAGCTCCTATGTGATGGGCAAGGCCGAGGAGACCGACGACGACGATTGGGACTTCTGATCCCGCGTCACTGCGGGCAGCGGCAACGATGAGGGCCCTTGCCGTCCATCCGGACGGCAAGGGCCCTCATCGTTCAGCGGCCGACCTCGGCCGGCGTCCGCGAATCAGTCCTCGAAGGGATCGAAGTCGCGGCGCACACGGCGGCGCGGGCGTTCGTGGCGAACCTCGCGGCCCTCACGGTACTCGTCGTAGTTCTCGTCGGCGACGTAACGCGGATTGCGGTCGTCGTTACGACGGCGGCGCGGACGCTCATCGCGGTCGCGGTCGTCGTCGCGGCGACGCGAACGGCGCGGACGGTCGTCGTAGTCGCGGTCGCGGTCGTCGGAACGGCGGCGGCGCGGACGATCGTCGTAGTCATCGTCGTCATAGTCGCGGCGGCGCGGGCGATCGTCGTAGTCGCGCTCGGAACGGCGGTCGTCGTCGCGGCGACGGCGCGGGCGATCGTCATCGTCGTCGTGGCGGCGGCGCGGACGATCATCGCGGTCATCGCGGCGGCGGTCGTCACGACGATCGTCACGGCGGCGGTCGTCACGGCGGCCCGCGTTGCTCTCCTGATTCTCATAGCCCGGGATCGCGAGCGAGATCTTGCCGCGGTCGTCGACGCCCTGCACGACGACTTCGACGGTGTCACCTTCCTTGAGCACGTCCTCGACCGAGTCGATGCGCTCGCCGTCGGCGAGGTTGCGGATCTGCGAGATGTGCAGCAGGCCGTCGGTGCCCGGCGTCAGGTTGACGAAGGCGCCGAAGCTCGTCGTCTTGACGACCTTGCCGTTGTAGGTCTCGCCTGCCTGCGGCACGTGCGGGTTGGCGATCTGGTCGATGATTTCCTTCGCCTTCTGCGCAGCCTCGCCGCCTTCGGAGGCGATGTAGACGGTACCGTCGTCCTCGATCGTGATCTCGGCGCCGGTGTCCTCCTGAATCTGGTTGATCATCTTGCCCTTCGGGCCGATGACCTCGCCGATCTTGTCGACCGGGACCATCGTCGTGATGATGCGCGGTGCGAACGGGCTCATCTCGGCCGGACCGTCGATGCACTCGTTGATGACCTCGAGGATCGTCGTGCGCGCCTCGTGCGCCTGCTTGAGCGCGCCGGCGAGCACGTCGGCCGGGATGCCGTCGAGCTTCGTGTCGAGCTGCAGCGCGGTGATGAAGTCGGCGGTGCCGGCGACCTTGAAGTCCATGTCGCCGAACGCGTCCTCGGCGCCGAGGATGTCGGTGAGCGTCTTGTAGACGTGCTGGCCGTCCACATCGCCCGAGACGAGGCCCATCGCGATGCCCGCGACCGGAGCCTTGAGCGGGACGCCGGCGTCAAGCAGCGACAGCGTGCTCGCGCACACCGAACCCATCGACGTCGAACCGTTCGAACCGATCGCCTCGGAGACCTGGCGGATCGCGTACGGGAACTCCTCACGGCTCGGCAGCACCGGCACGATCGCCTTCTCGGCGAGCGCGCCGTGGCCGATCTCGCGGCGCTTGGGCGAGCCGACGCGGCCGGTTTCGCCGGTCGAATACGGCGGCATCTCGTAGTTGTGCATGTAACGCTTCGTCTGCGGGCCGCTCAGCGCGTCGATCTGCTGCTCCATCTTGAGCATGTTGAGCGTCGTGACGCCGAGGATCTGCGTTTCGCCGCGCTGGAAGAGCGCGGAGCCGTGCACGCGCGGCACGATGCCGACTTCGGCGGACAGCGTGCGGATGTCGCGCAGGCCGCGCCCGTCGATGCGGTAGTCCTGCGTGAGGATGCGGCGGCGCACGATCTGGCGCTGCAGTTCCTTGAACGCGTTGCCGAGTTCCTTTTCCTTCTCGGCGTCGTCCATGTTGGTGAATTCGAGATCAAGCGTGTCCTTGACCTTCTGCTTGATTTCGGCGATGCGTTCCTGACGCGGCAGCTTCTCGGCGATCGAGAGCGCCTCATCGAGGTCGGCGTGCGCGATCTCGTCGACGCGGTTGTAGATCTCCTCGGTGAACTCCGGGAAGAGCGGGAAGTCGCGCGTTTCCTTCGCGGCGATCTTCTTGAGTTCGTTCTGCGCGTCGCACAGGACCTTGATGAACGGCTTGGCGGCTTCGAGGCCACCGGCCACGACCTCCTCGTCCGGCTTGGCCTGGCCCTCGTCGTAGATGAGGTTCCACGCGTTCTTGCCGGCGCCCGCCTCGATCATCGCAATCGCGACGTCGCCGTTGTCGACGACGCGGCCGGCGACGACGATTTCGAAGACGGCGCGTTCACGTTCGCTCCAGCGCGGGAACGCGACCCACTGGCCGTCGATGAGCGCGAGGCGCACGCCGCCGACCGGACCCGCGAACGGCAGGCCGGAGATGAGCGTCGACGCCGAGGCGGCGTTGAGCGCGATCATATCGTACGAATCCTCCGGGTTGACCGCGAGAATCGTCTCGACGACCTGCACTTCGTTGCGCAGCGTGTGCGGGAAGAGCGGGCGCAGCGGACGGTCGATGATGCGGCACGCGAGGATCGCCTCGGAGCTCGGACGGCCTTCGCGGCGAAAGAACGAACCTGGGATCTTGCCCGCGGCATACATCTTCTCCTCCACGTCGACGGTGAGCGGGAAGAAATCGTAGTTCTCCTTCGGGCTGCTGCCCGCGGTGGTGGTGGACAGGACCATTGAATCGTCGTCCAGATACGCGGCCACGGCGCCGTCCGCCTGCTGGGCGAGACGTCCGGTTTCGAAGCGCACCGTGCGCTTGCCATACGAACCGTTGTCGATGACGGCTTCCACCGCCTTGATTTCGGGACCCTCCATAGGGTTCCTCCTTTTTTCTGTTGTTGCTGTTGCTACTGTTCTGCAAACATCCTCGTCGGGCCACGGATGACTTCCCGTGGCCGTGCTTGATTATGTTGTTCGCGGGTGTTTCGCCCCACGCGCCCGCGATCCATCAGCCTGATGAATCCCCCGGGCCTCTTGTGTTCTGGAACCCGAGCCTCTCCCGGCCTTGGTTCCGCCAGTGTCTCATTGTAATACCGCCGGCCTGTGCTCATCCCTCTATGCCGCCGGCTATATCGTCGCGCGACCTCTTCGGCTCCCGTCGCACGCGGCATCAAAAAACCCGAGCCGACCTTGGGCCGGACTCGGGCGGACGTTTGGATTATCGGCGCAGACCCAGACGTTCGATGAGCGAACGATAACGGTTGATGTCCACGTTCTTCAGATAGTCGAGCAGACGGCGACGGTCGCCGACCATGAGCAGCAGACCACGACGGGAGTGGTGATCGTGCTTGTGCTCCTTGAGGTGCTCGGTCAGATCGGCGATGCGCTTGGTGAGCAGCGCGACCTGGACCTCCGGGGAGCCGGTGTCACCTTCATGGGTAGCGTACTTAGCGATGATGTCCTGCTTTTCTTCAGCCGTCAGTGCCACGGCATCCTCCTTGTAGACTGCGCGGTGCTGCCGGCCCGATGCCGGTGCGCTCTCCATCCGCGGGCGAAACACGCCAATCGGCCACTATACACACGACCCACGACGGCGCGCAATCAATCGCCAAGCCCATGCCAACGTCCACGATGTGACCCTTTTGTTCGCCCAAGGTGGAAGCGCGGCGTCCTATCAACGACGGCGCAACAGCCGCGTCCGACAATGTTCAGCGAACATCATCGCCGTTCAGCGAACACAGAACAACATAGAGAACGCAGACGCGAGCATCAGGGAGGTAGCACATATGGGCACAGTCACGAAGGTCGGCATCATCGGCATGGGACATGTGGGCGCGCACGTCGCGAACAACCTCGTGCTGCAGGGCATCGCCGACGAACTGTACATGACGGAGCAGTGCTCCGGCGACGAGGACCACAGCGCCAAGCTCGCGGCGGAAGTGCAGGACCTCGGCGATTCGCTCGCGTTCTGCCCTCACAACGTCGCGCTCGTCAACTGCGGCGAGGACTACGGTCGGCTCGCCGAATGCGACGTCATCGTCAACGCCGCCGGCAAGGTCAGCCTCGCAAGCAAGGATCGCGACGGCGAACTGTTCTACACGACCGACACGGCGAAGAAGTTCATCAAGCCGATCGCCGATGCCGGATTCGACGGCGTCTGGGTGAGCATCGCGAATCCCTGCGACGTCGTCGCCACCGAAATCTGGAAACTCTCCGGCATCGACCCGCGCCGCGTCATCGGCACCGGCACTGCGCTCGACTCGAGCCGCCTCAAGTACGCGCTGTCGCGCGCGACCGGCTACGACCAGCATTCGATCTGCGCGTACATGCTCGGCGAACACGGCAGCAGCATGTTCGCCGCGTGGAGCGCCGTCAACTTCGGCGGCAAGCCGCTCGCGCAGCTCAGGAGCGAGCAGCCGGAACGCTTCGGCTTCGACGAGGCCGAGGTCGAGGAGGAGGCGCGACACGGCGGCTACGTGACCTACGCCGGCAAGCACTGCACCGAGTTCGCCGTCGCCGACGCCGCATGCCGCCTCGTGCGCGCCGTCGTCTCAAACGAGCAT
Organism: Bifidobacterium anseris; assembly: GCF_002860345.1. Taxonomy (GTDB): domain Bacteria; phylum Actinomycetota; class Actinomycetes; order Actinomycetales; family Bifidobacteriaceae; genus Bifidobacterium; species Bifidobacterium anseris. Next base: position 496,822 of record NZ_NMYC01000005.1, on the reverse strand, counting down.
TACATCACGCCGTGCTCGACGCTGATGACCGGCGACTACGGCGAGGAGGGATTCTTCACGTCACTGCCGTGCGTCGTCGGCGCCGACGGCGTCGAGGAGGTCATGCACTTCGATCTGTCGGACGCCGAGCTCGCCGAGTTCCACGCGAGCTGCGCGCACGTCAAGGAGAACCTCGAGCGCATCGGCCTGCGCTGAACTGAGCGTTCACGCAGTCGCACGTGCGAAAAAAACGGCCGTCTCCGCCATGTGCGGCGGGGACGGCCGTTTTTGCTTATGCGGATGACTGATTGTGGTCAGACGATCGTCAGCATGCCGCCGAACATCACGATGAGCAGCGCGACCACTTCGAAGACGAACCACAGCAGCAGCGACGTCCACACATGCGTGAGCACGTTGAGCGGCGAATCCTTCCTGATGATGACGAGCAGCCCCACCCAGACGACGGCGAAGACGGCGAGCGCAAGCGACGCGGCGATGATACCGAGGTTCGCGGCGTTCGCGATGCGCGCGGAGTCGCCGTACATGACGTAGGTCGAATGCCAGAAATCGAACCTGAGCAGCGACACGCCCGAAATGAACTGTTCGGCGCACAGGAAGACGAGGAAAGACGTGAACCACGGGATCTTGCGTCGGTCGACAATCATCATCGCGAGTGAGACGAACGCGAATACGGTGACCGCCCAGGCCACAAGCGCGATGCCGCGCGGGTCGACGTTCGCGAAACGGTGCACGATCTGCGCCGTGTGCCGCACCGCGAGCGAACGGCCGGCCCAATACGGGAACACGAGCGCGGCGAGTACGAGGATGCAGCCGAGTGCCCAGCGCACCGGATGCGAGCGGCTGCGTTCGATGTCGGCAAGCGACACGTCCGATTCGGGGATCGTGGCCTCGGGGTGCTTCGAGACGAGGTTCTCCTCCATCTCCTGACCGCTTTCCGGCTCGGTGGGTGTCGGGCGCGGCTCGGCCTCGAGCTTCGCGACCTCACGTTCGTCGGCGTCCGCCATCGGTGACCTCCCTTACGATGCCCGCGCCCGAAACGCGCGCCGTCCTGTTATGCGTATGCTGCGTATGCGTGACGCGTGTTGCGCACCCGACGCGGATCCGCACGTGTGACGCGTGTTACGCATATACGCCTGCCAGCTTCAGCATACGAACCGCGCCCTACCGTCCCAGGCTGAACCGTCGACCACGGCGACCAGTCGACGCGCAACGTCCCATTCCGTCGACCACGCCGACGAACCGACCCGCTCACCGGCCTCTTTCCGTCCCACTTCGTCAGCCACATCGACGAACCAACCCGCTGAGCGGTCTCGTCAGAGGTCGCGGTGTAGCATCCGCGGTATGCAGACGTTGTATCACACGCTCGCCGCCCTGCACATCGACACCGACGAGGTCGAGCATGATCCGGTGACGACGGTCGAGGCCGCACAGTTCGTCAAAACGCTCATCGATGGCGTCGGCGTCAAGAACCTGTTGTTGCGCAACTCGCGCGACGACTACTATCTCGCCATGCTCGACGAGAGCAAACGCGCCGATCTCAAGGAGCTCGCACGCATCCTGCGCAGCGGGCGACTGAGTTTCGCAAACGCCGAACAACTGCATGACACGCTTGGACTCGAACCTGACAGCGTCACGCCGCTCGCCGTCATCAACGACGCCGACCACGCGGTGACCGTCCTCATCGACCGCACGCTCATCGGCAAGCGTCTACTCGTGCACCCACTGACGAATACGAAGACGATGGCGATCAACTATGACGATCTGATCCGTTTCCTCGACGCCACCAACCACCCGCCAACCCTGTTCTGACCCATTCCGTCGCCCCCATCGACGAACCGACCCGCAAGCAGGCCTGTTTCCGATACAACCGGTCGACCACGGCGACGAACCGCCCCGCTAACAGGCTCCATTCCGTCCCGAACCGTTGACCTCATCGACGAACCAACCCGCAACGGAATCGCTACGGGCAGTCAGCCTCCCCTGTACCGCTCTTGTGAGTTAAAGGACAGAATGTGGGTCTTATGAGTGGCGTCGGGCCTTCCGGTGGTTGGCGTGTCGTGGTGTGATTAGGGTTTCCGGGCCTAATCGGCGGTCCAGTTTGACATCGTGGTGTTTTCTGCTACTGCTGGTGCATGGTCAGGAGAGAGTCGGCAAGGGCGCGGCTATGCCCGATATGCAACCATCCGATGCGCAAGAGGGCCGCCACGCCGGGGCCGAAGGAGGGATCCCTCACCGACGTGCAACGCCCCGCACCCGGCGTGGACGCATACGAAAACGGATTCGGCATCAGAACAGGCTGGGCCGGACGAACATGACACACCCCATTAGACCCACATTTTGTCCTTTAACCCGCTCTTGTACCTTCTCACCCCCGCCAACGATATGCGAAAGGCCGCGGATTCGTTGGAATCCACGGCCTTTCTGATGGAGCGGATGACGGGAATCGAACCCGCGTAATCAGTTTGGAAGACTGAGGCTCTACCATTGAGCTACATCCGCGTGCCGTCTGGAACAGCGTTCCGGACAACGTGTGCCATTATACACAACGCCGTGCCAACCGCAAATCCGCAGCCGCACAACCCACACAGACCAGCCCGCGCGACCTCCCTACTGCGCGCAGAGCATGACGACGGCCGAAGCGATCCCGCCGTCGTGAGAGATCGACACGAACCAATGCAGATCCGGCTCCGGCTCGGCGTCGCTGAACACGTGTGCACCGACCGATTTGCGCAGTCGGCTTTCCACATCGCCGCCAAGCACGATGCGCGGGCAGCCGTCGGCCTCGCTGAGCACCTCGATGGCCGCCCACGGCGTATCGTCGAGCGTGTAGGGGCTCGTCGCCGTCCCGAGCGCCTCGCACCACGCCTTGATGACCGATTCCTTGGCCGCCCACCGCCCGGCGAGGTGCACGGCCTGCCCGTCGTGCTTCTGCTCGGCGCGCAGCCGCGCCTGCCGCAGTTCGCGCGCCGAGAACAGCGCGCGCATATGCGACCCGGGCACCTCGAGCTGCTCCTCGAACGCGCGCACGTCCACCACATCATGTCCGACACCGAGCATCGTCATCGCCGCAACCTCCCTACATCAACGTCTGCCGTCACCCCACGATAACCGCCGCACCCGTGTCCTCCCACGGCGCAACGCAACCGACACGCGCACCCTCCGCAAAAACGCGCGCAGGGCGCGCCGAACGCCGTATGCCTTACGCATACGCCATCCAACGCGCCCCACACAACGCCCGCACAAATCTCAGCGAGCGCACGCCGCGAAGAACCCGTCCGCGCCGAGTCGCGCATCCGGATCGAGCAGCATCGCCTTCTCGACCTCGTGCGCGTCGTAGCCGCGTCCGTCCTCGTGGAATCGGCGGTTGTCGACCGGCTCGTAGAGCGCCGCACGACCCATCATGCCTTCCTCGAACCTGCGTCGTCCGGCCGCGAGCCGCCCGTTCGCCCGCGCACGCCACTCGGCGAGCGCTTCGGCGCCGTGCGCATGTTCGACGGCCGCCTCGAAGGCGCCCGGATGCACGATCGCCGCGAATCCGGAGACGTGACCGAAGCCGAGCGATGTCGCGAGCGCCGCCTTCACCGTCCGCCGCGTGCCGATTGCGAGCGGCCGGCGCAGCCACACCATGTAGTCGTCGCGCGCGAGCTTCGGGTCGACGCATTCGAGCGCCGCATTCGCCGGCACGATGCCGGAGCGGAACAGCTGCGTGATGCCGTTGATCTGGAACACGCACGCGCCGCCTTTCGCATGTCCGGTGAGCGACTTCTGCGAAATCACGAACAGCGGGTTGCCGTCGGCGCGTCCGATTGCGTGGGCGAGCGTGTTGTGCAGTTCCGATTCGTTCGGATCGTTCGCGTTCGTCGACGTGTCGTGTTTCGAGACCACGGCGATGTCGTCCGGCGTGACGCCGAGCGCCGCGAGGTCGCGCACGAGCTTCGACGAGCGGCCGCCGAGCCCCGCGGCGAGTGCGCCGAGGCCGGGCGCCGGGATCGACATGTGTGCGCCGTCGGCGTAGGAGTGCACGAAGCCGATGACGCCGGCGACCGGAAGGCCGAGGCGCAGCGCGATGTCGCCGCGAGTGAGCAGCACGGTGCCGCCGCCCTGCGATTCGACGAAGCCTCCGCGGCGGCGGTCATTCGCGCGTGAGAAGAACCGCGCTTCGATGCCCTTGTCGTACATCTCCTGCGAGTTCGCGGTCGCGTTCATGTTGCCGAATCCGATAACCGATTCGACGCCGATGTCGTCGATGGCGCCGGTGACGACGAAGTCGGCCTTGCCGAGCGCGATTTTGTCGGCGCCTTCTTCGAGCGAGACGGCGGCCGTCGCGCATGCGGACACCGGCTGCACCATGTTGCCGTAGCCGCCGATGTAGCTTTGCATGACGTGCGCGGCGACGACGTTCGGAAGTGCCTCCTGCAGGATGTCGGTCGGGATTTCGTGACCGAGGAAGCGGTCGAGGTACAGCTTGCGCATCGAGGCCATGCCGCCGAAGCCGGTGCCCTGCGTGCTCGCGACCATCGACGGATGCACGGCCTGCAGAATCTCGGTCGGCGTGAAGCCGGCGGACAGGTATGCGTCGACGGTCGTCACGATGTTCCACAGTGCGATCGGGTCGACGTCGCCGACCATCGAGGCGGGGATGCCCCACTTCGTCGGGTCGAAGCCGTCCGGGAACTGACCGCCGACGGTGCGCGTCATCGTCGCGCGCCGCGGCACGCGGATCATCGACCCGGCGTGGCGCGTCACGATCCATTCGCCGCTGTCGTCGTCGGGCATGATTGACGTGTGCTCGGCGTCCATTGCGATGTATTCGTCGGCGATCGCGCGCGTCGGCACGCTGAAGGTCACGTCGTGGTCGAGATAGACTTCGGCCTCCTCCTCGTCGGTGCCGTCGCGGTAGTCGGAGCCCATGCCGAGCGCGAAGGGGCGCACGCCTGATTTGGCGACGACCTCGTCGTGGTAGCGTTCGGCGATGTCGGATTCGGGAACGAGGTTGCCGTCGGCGTCGTACCAGCCCGGCTTGGGCGAGTCCGCCCAGCTGAGCAGTCCCATGTTCCATGCGAGTTCGAGCACGGCACCGGCGGAGAGGTCGACGTCGCCGTCCGCGTGGATGCCAAGCTCGGCTTCGGCACGCGTGCGTCCCGACCCCCAGGGGCCGAGTTCACCGATCGAGACGATGACGATTTCATCCTCCGGCCGTGCGCTCACACGTTCCCAGTCGGCGAGGTCGACTGCAGCCTGCTTCGGCACGTGCGGGCTCGGCAGCGCCTTGACCTGCACGTCGTCGGTGGTGGCGTTGGCCTCCGTTTCCGCCGCGTCGAGCGCAGCGTCTGCGAGCGCTTCGGCGCGCAGAGCCTTGATGTCGATCGGCTCGGCGCCGAGGCCGCCGGTCAGGTCGACGTCGAGCGGCGCGAGCGCGGCCTGCGCGCGCGCCTCGTCCGTCGTCAGCTTGAGCAGTTCGGCGGCGATCTGCTCGGTCGAGTACGTCGTCAAGCCGTGGCGTTCGACGACGGCGACGAGCGGGTCGTTGCCTCCCATGAGCCCGGTGCCGCGCACCCATCCGATCTTCGGATGCGCGAAGGTGACGCGCTGCGACCATGCGCGTTCGGCGCGCGCACGGTTGACGATTGCGTCGAAGGCCGACTTGACTTCGCCGTATGCGCCGTCGCCGCCGAAAACGCCGCGGTTCGGTGAGCCGGGCAGCACGACGTGCAGTTTGTGGCGCACGTCCGTGTCGGCGCCGAGAGCCGCGAATCCGCCGATCGCGCGTTCGACGCCCCACAGCATCAGGCGCGCCTGCGATTCGAAGAGCGCGCCGGAGTCGGCGAGCGAACCGTGCACCGGCGGTGCGGCGAACGGGAAGAACAGGTCCGGCTCGTAGGCCGGCTTGAGCACCGTCGTCGTCGCGCCGTTCGTCTTCTTCTGCTGATGGCCGACCCAGTCCACAAGCGCGTCCACATCGCGATACGACGACAGATTCGCCGGCACGAGCCACAGTTTCGCGTCGCCGCGCGCGTGTTCGCGGTAGCTGCGCTGCGCCCACGTCTTGACGGACGGCTTGAAGCTGTGCGACGTCGCGATGACGGTCGCGCCGCCAGCGAGCAGTCCGCCGACGATCTGCGCGGCGATCGAGTTCGGCGCGACGCCGGTGACGACGGCCACCTGACCGTCGTAGTCGAGCGTGGCCTCGGTCGTGTCGGCCGCCGCCTGCTCGGCGATCGCTGCGTAGCGTGCGGCGAGCGCAGCGTCGTCGCTGTGCGCGGCGTACCATGCCGCCTGCTTGGCGACGGCGTCGCCGGCCGCCGTGAAGTCACCAGCGATTGCGTCCATGTCGCCGTTGTAGTAACCGCGCGCGAGGTCTTCGCGTGCCGACGCCCAGCGGTCGTCGAAGAGGATCGCCTGGCGCGCGTCGAAGCGCGGCGCGACCTGCTTGGGCCAGTCGGAGCCGAGTTCGGCTTCGACGGCGGCGACGACGGCCGCCTGCTCGGCGTCGTCGTCGCCCAGCGGCGCCGGCACGTCGACGCCGAGCTGTCCGAGAACGAATCTGGCCGTCGCGGCGAGCACGCCGTCGGAGCCGGTGACCGACTGCGCGTAAGCGTCGAGCGCGGCCGAGTCGACGACGCCGCCCGCGGCCGCGCCGGCGCTCGGCGTCGCCACCTGCACGCCGTGCGCGGCGGCGACGGCCTGCACGGCCGCGTCGATCATCGTGTTCGCGTCGGCGGCGTTCGCGGCCGTCGTCGCGGCGAGCGTCGTCAGGTCGCCGCCGCGTGCGGAGGCGCCGTCGCGCGAGCCGAGCGTGAGCGCAGCGACGACGTGCTTCGCCCATCCGTCGCCCAGTCCCCACGTCTCGTGCACGCGGCGTTCGATCTGCGCGGGCTTGACGCCGGCGGCGCCGAAGAGCGCGCGCACGCGGTCGCGCACGATGTCGGAGAGCACGGGGCCGAAGGCCTTGTAGTTCGGCGCGACCTTGTCAACGAGCGCGCCGAGGTCGCGGATCGACGCTTCGGCGGCGCCGTCGACGCTCGCGACGCCGAGTTCGGCGCTGATGTCCATCAGCAGCTGGTTGCGGCGCGACGAGACGCCGTTCGTCAACGTGTCGGTCGTGTCGTCGTCGCCGATCTGCTCGGGGCGGATCTTCGCGGCGTACGCGAGCAGCATCGTGATGCCGTCGTGCGCGCGGAACGCGAGGTCCGGCACGTCTGCTCCGGAGACGCCCGCCGCCGGCGCGACCGGCACTTCGGGCACCGCGGCGGCCGGTGCGACGGACTGCGGCGCCGCCGGGGCGGCCGCGGCCGGTGCGCTTTCGGTCGTCGTCTCCTCGATGTCGGCGTCCTCGACGAGCGGATCCGCATCGGTCATGTAGACGCGGCCTTCGTCGCGGCCGACGTTGTACACGGCGACCTGCCGGCGCGCGAACTGCGGCAGACGGAGCGTCTTGGCGGCGAGATTCGCGAGCGTCGGCGCGTTGCCGAGGCCGACTTCGACGTATTCCTCGACGCCGAGTCCGCCCTGTTCGCGTGCACCGAACAGCAGCGCTTGCGTTTCGATCCAGCGCACCGGCGACGCGAACTGCCACGACAGCAGCTCGGTGAGCAGCAGTCGTCCGAGTTTCTGGTCGTCGGCGGCGTAGGAGTCCCAGACAGCGTCGTCGGCGAGCGCGGCGGCGATGCGTTCGCTCGGCACGACGTCGAGGATCCGCTGCGCGAACTCCTTCGTCATCGCGAACGGCGCGGCCACGAGGTTCGGGATGTACAGTCCCTCGAGCGCGCCGCGGTAGTCGATTTCGGCCGGCAGCAGCGCATCGAGCTTGTCGCGGAACTCGGGCACGCCCTTGCGCAGCAGCGACGAATGGAACGGCACGTCGATGCCCGGCACGAGCATGAACGCCGGCTTGCCGCCGAATTCCGCCACGCGGCGCGCGGCGTCGGCGGCGAGCGCCTTGAGTCCGGCGATCGTGCCGGCGACCGCGTACTGCTGGCCGGCGAGATTGTAATTGACGATTTCGAGGAACTCGCTGCTCGCCTGCGCGACCGACTCCACATATTCGCGCACGTGCGCGTCGTCGACGCCGAACTGATTCGGACGCAGCGCGCCCATGCGGTAGTTCGATCGGCCCTGCGCGTCGCGGTCGATGAGATGATGCATCGTCGAGCCGCGGTGGAAGACGAGTTCGAGCACTGTCTCCAGCGGGATGACATGCGCGAAGGAGCTCAGCGCGTTGTATTCGCCGAGCGAATGGCCGGCGAAGTACGACGGGCGGATGTCGGCGCCTGCCTCCTGCATACGCGCCGTCTGCGCAAACGCGACGGTCGCGAGCGCGACCTGCGTGAACTGCGTGAGGTTGAGCAGACCTTCCGGATGGCGGTAGGTGACGCCGTTCGCCGTCAGCTCCTTCGGGTTGTCGCGCACGACGGCGAGGATCGAGAATCCGAGGCGATCGCGCGTGAGCCTGTCCGCGCGCTCCCACACGTCGCGTGCCGCCGGCGACTTCATGCGTTCGCCGAGCACCATCCCCTGGCTTTGGATGCCCTGGCCGGGGTAGACGAAGGCGCTGATCGGCGCGCGCGTGACCGCTGTCGCGCGGCTGACGAGCTGTCCGTCGATGCGGCACGTCACTTCGAGCGCGAGGCCGCCATGCCTGACGTGGCCGACGCGTTCGACGCTGATCTCCACGTCGTCGTCGAGCTGCACCATGCCGTACATGTTGTAGGTCCAGCCGGCGATCTCGTAGTGCGCGCCGCGTTCGTCGAGCGACTGCACGGCGTGCTGCGCCGTCGCCGACAGCCACATGCCGTGCACGAGCGGCTGCGACAGTCCGCTGATCGCGGCGCCGCGGCGCGACGTGTGGATCGGGTTGAAATCGCCCGATGTGCGCGCGAACGCCGTCATCTCGTGCGGCGCGCGCACGTGGACGCGGCGCAGCAGACGGCGCGGCGTCGCGACGACGTGGGCGTCGAGGCCGCCGTCGTCGGCGGCCGGCGCCGGCAGTTCGTCGCTGTAGGCGCGGCCGCGGATCGCGAATCGTTCGCTCTCTTCGGCGAGCACGGTGCCGTCGGCGGCCGTGTGGCGCACATGGATCGTCACGACGCGTCCTGACGCCGATTCGAAGTACGGCTCTGCCCAGCTCGTGAGCGTCACCTGTTCTCCGACGTGCGCCAGCAGCGTCTCCTCATCGACGCCCAGCGCGATCAGATGGTCGAGATGGACGGCGTTGAGCAGGCCTTCGATGACCGGGTATCCGTCGACGCTGACCGAGCCGAGCGCCGCATAGATCGCCGGCCATGCGGGACCGACGAGCGCGTCGGGCGCGATCGGCGCGGGCACGAGGTCGACCGGCAGAGCCCCACCGGTGGCCGCCTCATGGTCGGCGCCGAGATTCGCCGACAGCGTGTATGCGGCGTGCGCGACGCCGAAGGGCGCGGCCGTCTCGTCCACGCCGTCCGTCGCGGCGTCGGCGGCTTCGATCGTCGGCATCGCCGTCAGCTGGTCGCCGGTGATCGCCGTGTTGCCGATACCGGCCGTCGCGGCGAGCATGCGGTAGACGTGTTCGGGCAGGCGCTCGCGGTCGACGACCGGGATCATGCCGGTCGCGTCGAGCTGCACGTTGAGCGGGATGACGATGTCGCGCACCGCATGCTTGTCGAGTCCGCCGTCCGGTTCGTCGTCCCAGAACGTGTCGAGATGGATGTCGAGGTCGAACTGTTCGACGCCGGCCTGCTCGTCGCGGCCGAGATGAATCAATTCGTAGGTCTTGTCGCCGCGCGCGGTGCCGTAGGCCGGATTGGCGCTCTGATGGCCGATCCACGAGAGGTTCGGACTGCGGCGGATGAAGTCCTCGGCGTCGTCGGCGCCGGCGAGCAGCGCGAAGCGCTCGGCGGCGGCCGCGTCGACATCCGCGGCACCCGTTTCGCCTGCCACGCGCGCCGTCATCGCGTCGTTGAAGCGGCCGAGGATGTCGGCGACCGGCTCGTCGACCGTCGTGATGCCGGCCACCGAGATCGGGCCGGGGATGATGCGCACCGAATCGGCCGGATAGCGCGGGTCCTCGGACTGCCACAGCTGGTCCTGTCCCCACCAGCGCAGCAGGTCGTGGTCGATTGCCGGCACGAAAGGCATCGGCTTGGGGTATTCGCGCACGAGTTCGGTGAACCACGCCTCATCGGTCGGCGTCACCGTGAGTTCCTGCATCACCGGATAGGCTTCGACGAGCGCGGCGAGCGCGGCGAAGGGGTCAGCTTCGACGTCGGCGCGGCGCGTGAACATCGGCGTGAACGCGCCCTGTTCGAGGTCGATGACGCGCGCCTCGATGCGCTGCAGCAGATGCAGGTAGCGGTCGGCGTATGTGCCGTCAGCCCACGGGAACGCGAGTTCGGCGAATCGGCGAGCCCAATCCTCGTAGCTCATCGTCTCAAGGTCGCCGAAGTACGGCTTCGCGGTCTGGTCGAGCGCTTCGATGATCTCCTCGCGGCGCGATTCGAGCTCCTCGGGGTGCTTCATGATGTGCACAAGCAGGCGACCGCAGCGCGCGGAGGCGTTCTCGAGCTCGTAGATGTCAGCATGCAGATGGCTCAGGCCGCTCGTCACGCCGCCGACGGCCTTGCCGCTCGGCACCCACTGTTCGCCGAGCGGCGCGAACACGTCGACCGCATCGGTGTCGGCCGCCGTGATGCCCGGCGTCTCGACGAGCAGTCGCTTGACCTCGGGCGACGTGTGCGCCTCCTTCGCCGTCATGACGGCGGTGCCGACGAGCACGCCGTCGACGGGCATCGCCGGGCGGCCGTAGCGCGTCGCCCATGCGCCGGTGATGTAGTCGGCGCCGCGCTCGGGCGTGCCGATGCCGCCGCCGACGACGAGCACGAGGTTGTCCTGGCCGCGCACCTGCGCGTAGGTGGCGAGCAGCAGGTCGTCAAGCGATTCCCAGCTGTGGTGGCCGCCCGCAGAGCCGCCTTCGACCTGCACGATGATCTTCGCCGGCACGACGGCCTTCGCGATGCGCACAACCTGGCGGATCTGCTCGACGGTGCCCGGCTTGAAGCATACGTAGGGGAAGCCGTCGGCGTTGAGCGACGCGACCAACGCGACCGCCTCGTCGAGTTCGGGAATGCCGGCAGAGACGACGACGCCGTCGATCGGCGCGCCGGACGCGCGCTTCTTCGGCACGATGCGCGACGAGCCGAACTGCAGGTTCCACAGATAGCGATCCATGAACATCGCGTTGAATTCGACGGTGCGTCCCTCGTCGAGCCGTTCGCCGAGTTCGGCCATATGACGGTCGAAGACCTCGGCCGTCACCTGGCCGCCGCCGGCGAGCTCCGCCCAGTATCCGGCGTTCGCGGCCGCGGCGACGATCTCGGGGTCGACGGTCGTCGGTGTCATGCCGGCGAGCAGCACCGGCGGCTTGCCGGTCAGCCGAGTGAACGCCGTCTCAATACGCTCACCCTGTGGCGTGCGCACGAGCCGCGGCGCATACTTCGTCCAGTTCTGCAGGCGCGCCGGGTCGTCGACGGCCGTCGCGAGCGCCGCGCGCGAGGCGACGTCCGACGCTTCGACGACGCCGACGCCGGTGCCTTCAGCGACGGCCGCGCACAGCTTGCCGAGCGTCATACCCGGCCCGAGGTCGATCGTCCACAATGTGCGCGGATCGTGTTCCTTGAGCAGTTCGCCGATCTGCATGTTCCAGTCGACCTGATTGACGAGCACCTCCTCGGCGAGCGTGCGCGCGCGTGCCTTGTCGATGCCGCATACGGCCGCCCATGTGACGGTCGTCTCGACGGCCTGCGCCATCAGCGGCGAATGGAACGGCAGCGTCACCTCGAGGTATTCGAGCACCGGGTCGAAGACGTCGCCGCCGCGCACCTTGTCGGCGCGCAGCCGCGCCTGACGGCGATGCTCGCGCGCCGCCTCGTCGGCGAATGCGGCGAGGTCCTGCGGGTGACCAGAGAGGACGACGTGGTTCGCCGAGTTGATGACGGCGACGCTGATCGGGCCGAGCGCGTCGGCGACGCGTGCGATCAACGCGTCCGCCTGCGCCGGCAGGATCCCCTTGACCGACAGCATCGGCGTCGCCTCGCCGAACTTGCGCACAATGCGTCGTGCGCGTGCCTCGCGCGTGCCGGCGGCGCCGATCAACGCGGCGATCGCGAGGATCTCGTCGATGCGCGGGCGCGCCGCCTCGATCGAGCCGGCGTCGGCGATCGCCTGCGCCATGTGCACGGCGAGGATGCCCTGCGAGTGGCCGAGCAGCGCGACCGGCTTCGCGTCGGCGATCGCATAGCCGAGCTGTTCGAGGTCGATCAGGGCGCCGAGCTGGGCGAGCGCGATGCCTTCGATGCTCGCCGTCGCGTCCGCGGCCGCGCCGAGCGTCGCCGGGTTCGCGTCGAAGTCGAACAGGTCGACATCTTGTCCGCTCGTCGCGAGCAGCTGCGCGGCGACCGGCGTGAGCAGATCGTGTGCGCGGCGCGCGGCCGCCCTGAGCGCGTCGGCGGTCATCGGCTCGTCCATCAGCTCGGCGAGCGCCGTCGTCCACGGCGTGGACTGCCCGGCGAACATCAGGGCGTGGGCTTCGTGCTGGAGTCGTTCCATGAATGATGCGGTACTCATCGGTATCGGTGATGCTTTCTCTTCGGTGTTCTTCGGTGGTCTTGAGTTGATTTGATTGCGTTTGCAGTTGATTGAGTTTGCAGTTGATGAAGCGGTTAAGTCGGCCGCCGTCACAGCGGTTGGTTGCCGTGGTGTCTGCCGGCGCGGCGCGCGCGTCGTTTACCGCGCAGCAGCCGCAGTCCCTCGATCAAGGTGTCGCGTGTCTGCTCGGGGTCGATCATCGCGTCGATCTGCCCGGTTTCCATCGACAGGTTCGCGTTGACGGTCGTACGTTCGTATTCGGCCGCGTACTTCGCACGCACCGCCTCGACGTCCGCGCCGGCATCCCTCGCCTTCTGCAGATCCTTGCGATGGATGATGTTGACGGCGCCGGTCGCGCCGAGCACGGCAATCTGCGCCGCCGGCCACGCGTAGTTGAGGTCGGCACCGATCGACTTCGACCCCATGACGATGTACGCGCCGCCGTACGCCTTGCGCAGCACGATCGTGACGAGCGGCACCTGCGCGTTCGCATACGCGTAGATGACCTTCGCGCCGCGGCGGATGATGCCGGCGTGCTCCTGTTCGGCGCCCGGCTTGTATCCGGGCGTGTCCACCAATGTGACGACCGGCAGGTTGAACGCGTCGCACAGTCGCACGAAACGCGCGACCTTCTCCGACGAGTCGACGTCGAGACCGCCGGCGTCGACGTTCGGCTGGTTCGCGACGAGGCCGACCGGGTAGCCGTCAACGCACGCGAATCCGACGACGGCCGACGGCGCAAACAGCTCATGCACCTGCACGAACTCGCCGTAGTCGACGACGCAGCGGATGACGTCGAGCACATCGTAGGGCTGGCGGTCGTTGTCGGGCACGATCGTGCCCAGACGTCGCGCGACCTCATGGTCGGCGCGCGTCGCCATATACGCGTAGGTCGGCGGCTGCTCGTCCGCATTCGCCGGCAAATACGCGAGCACGGTGCGCGCATAGTCGATCGCATCCGCCTCGTCGACGCCCAGATAGTGCGCGACGCCCGACGTCGTGCTGTGCACGACGCCGCCACCAAGATCGTCCATGCTGATTGATTCGCCGGTCGCCGCCTTGATGACGTCCGGCCCGGTGACGAACATGTTCGAATTCTCACGCGTCATGACGATCAGGTCGGTCAGCGCCGGGCAGTAGACGGCACCTCCCGCGCACGGCCCGAGGATCAGCGAGATCTGCGGGACGGCGCCGCTCGCCTCGCAGGTGCGCCGGAAGATGCGCCCGTACTGTGTGAGCGCGGCGACTCCTTCCTGGATGCGCGCGCCGCCCGAATCGATCAACGCGACGATCGGAATGCGCAACGTGAGTGCCTGATCCATCAGCCGGCAGATCTTGCGTCCTTCAGCAACACCAAGTGTGCCGCCGCGCACCGAGAAATCCTGCGCATAGACGGCGACGCGCCGCCCGTAGACTTCGCCGAATCCGGTGATGACGGCCGCGCCGGCGCGCCCTGCGTTGATGTCGCCGCCGCTGAATCGTCCGATTTCCTCGAAGGTGCCGGTGTCGAGCAGCAGATCGAGCCGTTCGCGCGCCGTCAGCTTGCCTTTGACGTGCTGACGGTCGCGCGCGTGCGCCTCGGCGTCGCGCGCCAGCTGTGCCGCCTTGAGCACAGACGGCCGGATCGGCTGACGTTCGCCGCCCATCGCGTCGCCCTCCGTTGCTGCGCGCGGCGTATCGACGGCCGCGGCGACGGCGTCGTCGAGCGTGCCGTCGGCGACGAGCGCCTGCAGCGCCGGTGATTCGGTGATGTCGCTCATGCCTGCTCCCCCTTGCTGGTGTTGGCAGCCGCGTTCTCGGCAGCTGTAGATTCCTCGTTGCGATGCGCGCCTTCGACGTCGATCGTCAGCAGCGTTTCGCCGGCGTCGACGGCGCTCGCGGGTGCCGCGAAGATCTTGTTGACGACGCCGTTGACGGGCGCGTAGACGTAGTTTTCCATCTTCATCGACTCGAGCACGACGAGCAGGTCGCCTTTGGCCACCCGCTGCCCCGGCGTCACGGTGATGCGCGTGACGATCGCCTGCATCGGCGACGCGATGACGCCGGAACGTTCGTCTTCGCGCTGCCGTCCGCGCTCGATGTGATGCATGCCCTGACCGCGCAGCGGCTGCGTCGCGCGTTCGGCGGCGCGTGTGCGTGCGCCTCCGGTGAGCGTCGCGACGACGTCGCTCGGCACGGTGAGCACGACGCGCCGATGATTCATTTCGATGACGATTTCCTCGCTCGGCGTGTGCGCGTCGGCCGGCTCCGCGGACGCGCTCAGCGACGCCGGCTGGCCGCTGCGCGTCGACGCCGGCTCGCGGTTGAGATACTTGCGTTCGAGCCATTTCGTGCTCACGGCGAATTCGGCACCGTGTTCGGCCGTGAATTCGTCGTCGGCGAAGACGGTGCGGTACAGCTCGACCGGGGTCGGCACGCCGGTGATTTCGATTTCGTCGAGCGCGCGGCGCACACGTGCGACGGCCGCCGCGCGATCGGACGCGGTGACGACGAGTTTGCCCATCATCGAATCGAATTTCGGGGAGATCGTGTCGCCTTCGAGGACACCGGAGTCGACGCGCACGCCCGGGCCGCTCGGCCAACGCACCGTCTCGAGTGTGCCTGCGGACGGCGTCAGATTCGATTGCGGATCCTCGCTCGTGATGCGCAGTTCGAAACTGTGGCCGCGCGGCGACGGCGCGTGCGTCAGCGCACCGCCGGCGGCGATCGTCAGCTGTTCGCGCACGAGATCGACGCCGCTGACCTCCTCGCTGACCGTGTGTTCCACCTGCAGACGCGGATTGACTTCGAGGAAATACGCTTTGCCGGATGGCGTCACCATGAACTCGCAGGTGCCGAGGCCCACATAGCCGACCGCTTCAAACAGGCGACGCGAGTAGCGTTCGAGCTGTTCGAGGACGTCGTCGGGCAGGAACGGCGCCGGCGCCTCTTCGATGAGTTTCTGATTGCGTCGCTGCACCGAGCAGTCGCGCGTCGAATAGACGGTGAAATCGCCGTGCATGTCGCGGCCGCATTGGGTTTCGACGTGTCGGCCGTTGTCGATGAATCGTTCGACGAAATAGTCGTCGAGGTCGCCGCCCTGCGCGGCGTTGTGGTTGAGGTAGAAGCCGCGCAGCTCGTCGTCGCTGCGCACGAGCGTGATGCCGCGTCCGCCGCCGCCGTCAGTGCGTTTGAGCATCAGCGGATAGCCGTGCGTGTGCGCGAAGTCGAGCAGCGGACGCATGCCGGTGACGGCGTGCGAGATGCCCGGCACCGGCGGCACGTCGGCTTTTTCGGCGACGCGGCGTGCGCTGATCTTGTCGCCGAGCGCGTCGAGCGCCTCCGGCGACGGGCCAATCCAGATGGCACCTTCGGCGATCACCTTGCGCGCGAAGGAACTCACTTCGGAGAGGAAGCCGTAGCCGGGGTGGACGGCGTTCGCGCCCGAACGGCGCAGAATCGAGATGAGCAGATCCTCATTGAGATAGGTGTCCGCATAGGTGTCGCCGGACAGCAGAAACGCCTCGTCGGCCATGCGCACATACTGGCAGTGGCGATCCTGTTCCGCATAGACGACGACGGTCGGCACCCCCATCTCCCGAGCCGTCCGCACGACGCGCAGCGCAATCTCCCCCCGATTGGCCACCAGAAGCTTCATCGGGGTTGGGGCGTCGGGAGTTGTGGATGCGGCGGAATCGGCGGCGGCCATGGGCGTGCGTAGGCCGGGCGTTCGGGACGATGCGTCGGTGCGGGTCGGTGAAGCGCACGCAGTGGGTGGATGCACAGTCGGGTCTTGGTCAAGCATGCGTTTCAGCATCCTCTTTTTCGTGAGGCGTCGACACTTTCGTTCCCACAAGAATCGTCCCCGACTTTTGTGGACGTGAACAAAACCCGTCCCCCGTCCCCTTCCGTATCCTTACCCCCGTCCCCACCATCTCGCAGCTGCAACCCATCCGCCCGGCTCCTACGGGTAGCCTCCAGTTACGGGTAGCGACCTGTTGCGGGAGGCACCTGATCACAGACAGCCGTGTGCCGCCGGCAGCAATCCGTTACCGGTAGCAGGCGGGGATGGCGGATACGGACAGTCCACAACATATGAAGGAACGACGATGAATCATCAATCGAACCACAACAGCAGTCTCACCATTCGGACGTCAGAAGTCACTATTCGGCGTGTCGCCGGCGGTGCGCTGCCGGTAGCGCTCACGGCCGGGGCGTTGTGGGCGGCCGCGGCGATCGGTCGCATCGCAATTCCGGGAACGCCGGTGCCGATCACGTTGCAGACGCTCGTGCTGATGATCGCCGCCGTGACGCTCGATTGGCGACGTGTCGCGAGCGCCGTCGCCCTCTACCTGACGATGGGGCTGTGCGGACTGCCGGTCTTCTCGGGCGGCATGTCGACGGCCGCGCTCGTCGGTCCAACATGCGGCTTCCTGTATGCGTTCCTGCCGGCCGGCATCGTCACGTCGCTGCTCGGCGCGCTCATCGTGCGGTTCGCGTCGCGAAACGGCATCAACGGCCACATTCACTCCACGCGCGCGGCCGCGCTGATGCCGATTGTGGTCTTCCTCGGCTATTTCCTCGCGTGTGCACTCGGATGCGTGCTGCTGCAGGATGGCGTTGGCGTGCTCGTTCAGGCGGCGACGACGCATGCGCCGCTAAAGCCGCTCGCGATGGCGTCGTCGGCCTTCCTCCCCGGCGATCTGCTGAAAGCCGCGCTTGCCGCTTCGCTTGCGACACCAATCGCGCTCGCCAAGCTGCGCTGACCCGCCGGTTGCGATCGTCCCAGGCGCACCCCGCACCCGGAACGATCGCAAACCGAACCGTCAGCGAACGCCAGCGTCACGATCCGCACCCGGAACGATCACAACCGCCCCTCCCAGCGAACGCCGCAGCCGCACCCCGCACCCGGCACGTTCGCAACCCAGCCCGCCAGCGACCGCCACCCGTCGCCCGCTCAGCGCGCCACGTTCGGCAGCACGCCTACGTCAGCCGTGTGCACGATCCGCTCTTCGCCGTCGTAGGTCGTCATAGACAGCGACGCGTCGGCGTTGATGCCATGCGCAATCCCGCGCTCCGTCTCGCCGTTCGTATAGTGCACCTCGACCGGATGCCCGAGCGTCCAACTTTCCTGCACGAGCCGGCGCCGCAAATGCTGCACGTCCACCTCGGGGTTCAGCCCAAGACTCCACAGCCGCTCCTCGATATGTTTTACCGTGCGCGATGCGATGAGATCCATCACCGCCTCCGTGCTCGGCCGCTCCCCCGCGTGCTCGGGTTGTGTGATGAGCTGCCACGACGTCGCCTCGTCGGTCGGCAGCTCACCAAGCGGCACGTCGATGTTGAGCCCGACCCCATAGATGACGGCGACGATGTCCGGCGCGGGCACCGTCACGATCTGCGCGAGGATGCCGCCGAGTTTATGCCCGTGGTAGACGATGTCGTTCGGCCATTTGAGCATGACGTCGTCGCGCGCGTCGTCGATGTTCGCCGGGTCGCGCACGAGCATCATATCCGTTTCACTCAGTGTTTCACGCAGCGCGTCGAGTACGGACAATCCCGCGATCATCTGCAGCCATCCGTTGATCTGCGGGTCGCATGCCACATTCTTGCCCACCGCGGAAATGAACGACATCATGAACGATTTCCCCGGCGAGCTGAACCATGTGTGGTCGAGCCGGCCGCGCCCTGCCGTCTGCTCCCGCGCGCTGACAATCGTCATGCCGTTGCGATTCCACCGCCCGCTTGTGATGTATGTTTCAGCGACCGTGTTCGTCGACCCGACCGATTTGAGCGACACGACATTCGCCACCGCCCGCGTCAGCGGCAGGTCGCCGGTGACGACATTGTCATCGCGGAACGGATTCTGCTGCGCGCTCGATGCGGCCACCGACCCAGACATCGACGCAGCCGCAGCACCGCCATCGTTGTTGTTGCCGTTGCCGCTCATGTTTCCTTCCGCCATGCGATGCTCCTCCGTTGATGTTCTGATTCCCTATCCATCATGCACCCGAACTCCGATGCCCACACGCGACCACCCATGCTCCTCCCCACCGACAACGACCCCCGCACATCCCGCCACCGCCCACTGCGCCGACGGCTAACCCCGCATGAGCCGTCCATTCTGCCGCCGATTGTACAATCGCGTCTATGGCACGTGAGCATCCCACCGATTCCGACACCCCGACGACCGCGTCGTTCACCAATGCCGAATCCTCCGCGACCACAACCCCCGCTTTCCGCGTGACGCCGCCAACGTTCGCCGACCGCTGCGGCGCGTTCTTCCGTTGGCTGATCGCCGCGCTCGCCTGCGTTTGGATCTCCTGGTGCACGTCGATCGGTCCGCTGATGCGCTCCGACGTCGGTCTCGCCGGCTTCGGATGGACGAACGCGCTGCTGTTCCTCGTCATGTTCAGCTGCACCTTCGGTTTTGTGCTGCTGCTTGTTTTCACCGCCTACCGCCGCGAAGGCATGTGCAAACCCCGCAACCTCACCCGAGTCCGCCCCCACACCCCGACCTCCGCCACTGTCGGTGATTCCCCTTCCGCTACCACATCTGATTCCCCTTCCACCCCAACCGATTCCGTCTCCGGTCCCACAACCTCCGTATCCACCACCGACTCAATCCACATCGCTGTGGATACTGATGTGGACGATCACAATGACTCTTCCACAATCGCGGTGCATTCTACATCCCCTCTGTCCACATCCTCCTCCATCCACACCCCCGCGAACTCTCACACTCCCGAAAACGCCCACACCTCCGACATCCACGCGAAGCCCATCAAGCACACCTTCGCCTTCCGCCTCCGCCCCCACTGCTCCCACATCACCGCCGCCGTCTCGCGCGCGATCATCGCGGCGACTTCCGACTGGAAACGCATCTGGCTCGTTCTCGCCATCTGCTGGCTGTGGGTTCCGGCGACGCTCCTCGCGGCCTTCGGCGCCGACATCTATTCGCAAGCCCGCGAATTCGCCTGGGCGTGGAATCAATGGACCGGCGTCGACCAGCCCTACATCGGCTTCTTCTCCTTCGTCCCGATGGACATCTACCCAACCGCCCACTACATGTGGCCCGACCAGCCGACCTACCTGACCGACCAGCACAACATCGTCCTCACCGTCTTCTACGGCGGCGCCCTCGCCATCTCCCGCTACCTGACCGGCTCGAACGACGCCGGCCTCGTCGTCCTCGCCTTCCTCCAATGGTTGTTCGCCGGTTTCTGCTGTGCATCCGCCGCGAATCGTTTCTTCAATCTGCCGTGGCTCACCCGCCGTTCGCGCAGCAAGGACCACCGCAGCATGCCCGCTGATTCCTCACTGATCACCTCGACCGCGACGACGATCTCCACGCGCATCACCCCTTACGCGGGCACTCCCGCCGGTGCCTGCGCCCGCGCGCTCATCATGCTCGTCTTCATCTGCTGCCCGCTCGTGCTGTTCGCGACGATTTCGCTGACGAAATCCCCACTGTTCGCGTTCGCATTCACCTGGTGGTTCGGCCTGATGTACGAGCTCTACATGACTTACGCCCCGCGCGTGAAGACCTCCCCCACCCTGCGCACCGAGGTCCTCCCCACGCGCCATATCACGATTGCCGCGCTCGTCGTCTCGGTGAGCGTCATGCTGATCAGCGCGAAGTACGCGTGGTATATCCTTCTCGCACAGGTCGTTTTTTCGTTGCTCGCCGACCGTCGCCGCTGGAAGCTCTACCTCGGCACGCTGCTGCTGCCGACGATCCTGATCCACGGTTCGATCGCCGCGCTGATCGCCTCCGGCACGATCATCAGCGGCGACCCGATCGAATCCCGCGGCATCCAGATTCAGATGATCGCGCGCGTCGCCCACGAGAATCCGAACGCGATCCCGCAGGACGCGCGAGACAAGCTCGCCCCGATTTTCAACCTCGACCAGACCGCGCAGGCCTACCGTCCCCAGGACGCCGACCCGGTCAAATCCTCCGGTATCCAGTCGAAGAAGGTCAGCTATCGTTGGCGTTCCGTCACGCCCGAGGACATGGACAACTTCAACAAGGCGTGGCTTGAGATCGTTCGCGCCGACCCGCGCACCGCCTTCGACGGCCTGTTCGCCAAGAGCTACGGCTACTTCGACATCTTCGATCCGCCCTACGTCCCGATGAGCTATTACATCGACAACGACTATGTCCAGCAGACGAACACCTGGATCAAGTACTACGACCACGGCTGGCGCACGAAGGTCGCCGATTTCGCCCGCGGCTGGAGCAGCATCCCCGTGCTTGGCTGGTTCACCCATGGCAACTGCTATGTCATCTTCACATTGCTCATCGGCGCCGGCGAACTCGTGCTCAGACGTTGGCGCGCCCTGTCGTGGCACATGCCGTTGCTGCTGCTGATGGGCGTCATGATCACGGCGCCGGCGAACAACTTCGAGCGCCACATGCTGCCGATCGTCTTCGTCTTCGGCTTCCTGTGCCTCATGTTCCACCGCGACACTCTCCGCCGTCTCGACCTCCCGGCCATCCCAACATCACAGCACTGATTCCGCGCTGGGTGTGCCGGTCACACGGCCGGCACACCTCAATCCCACTCGGATTCCAGCCATTCCACGGCTTCAGACCGCCCGGTTCGCTCAGAACGCCCCACATCCGCACACAACCGCACTCCAAAACAACCGCGCAGCCAGCTCCGAAACCATATCTGCGCTGAGGGAGAGCATCTTCCCGGCATTCGCCAAGTAGCCCCATCCAAAACCGCATATTTCCGCCACCACGCAAGCCCGCTAGGCGCCCTATCCGACGAAGTTGCTCTCCCTCAGCGCAGATACCAATCAGACTGTTGCCCGGATCCCGACCAACCACCGCTTAGCCATCAACTAGCCCCGCCCTGGTCGCCGCCATCACCGCCTTCTAGGCCCGTAGCCCCTTGCCAACGCCCCATCGCCCTCACCGGTCCCGAATCCGACCGATGGCGATCGCCGTATTGAGCACAAAGGCATCCCGCGGGTCGGTCGCATCCCACCCGGTCGTCTCTGCCGCGCGCTTGAGCCGGTAGCGGA
The DNA here is from genome assembly GCF_002860345.1 of Bifidobacterium anseris. GTDB lineage: Bacteria > Actinomycetota > Actinomycetes > Actinomycetales > Bifidobacteriaceae > Bifidobacterium > Bifidobacterium anseris. The sequence goes on along the minus strand of NZ_NMYC01000005.1, from coordinate 475,186 downwards.
CCGTGTTCGGATGGATGTTGAGCTCCTTCGCCGTCGCCTCAAGCGACCCGCCGTGCCGCAGGAACGTGGACACCGTCACGAAGGTCGGATCGTCCTCACTGCTGCCGTGCAATACCTGATAGACGTTGCGGTACAGCTCCTCGCGCGCCATGTCGTCACCGATGAGCGCGCGCTCCGGCAGCAGATCGTCGGCGCGCAGCGGCCGCGCCGGTTCGACGATCGACGGCGCCGCCTGCAACGAGAACAGCGTTTCGCGCACGGCATGGCTCGCCCCTTCGACACCTTCCCGCATCGGGCTGACGTACACGGCTGCCCCTTCGCTGAACGCCGGCAGCATATTCGTGCTCGCGATGCCCGGCGACACAGCCGCCTGCACCCGTGCGCATACGATGACGAAGGCGCCATAGACGCCGATGAGCGGCGACACGCCGCCGAGATCCGTGATGACCTGTCCGATTTTCGCCACCGTCGCCGCCATGCTTTCGGCCGGTTCTCCCCCGACGGCGAAGCATTCGAACTGTCCTCGCCATCCGATGACGTTGAGCAGTGACGTGACGCGCTCATCGCGCAGTCCGCTGATCAGGCATTCGAACGCGAGCGCCCGAATCGTGCCATCGTCCGTGCGTCCCGCCAACAGTTCCAGAATATCCGCGTGTTCGTCGCCCAACATGATTTCGATTCTACCCACCGACCGTTTCTTCTCCGAGCTTCGTCTCTTCATCCTCACGATTCACGCACGCCGCCGACCAACACCCACCACCTACAAGAAATCCCCGCCGGGCATGTTGCCCAGCGGGGATGACGCTTCAATCAGCCGTAGTTGGCCGACCGATCGGAAACCGAATCAGATTGAAGCCGGATCGACCGGAACGCCCGGATCCATCGTCGCGGTGATCGTCGCCTTCGTGATGTAGCGACCCTTGACGGTGGCCGGCTTGAGGCGCTTGACTTCGTCGGCGATTGCGCGGAAGTTCTCATCGAGCGCTTCAGCGGTGAACGAAAGCTTGCCGAAGAGGAAGCTCAGGTTGCCGTTCTTGTCGACGCGGAAGTCGACCTTGCCGCCCTTGATGTCCTTGACGGCCTTCGTGACGTCCATGGTCACGGTGCCGGTCTTCGGGTTCGGCATGAGGCCACGCGGACCGAGCACGCGGCCGAGGCGGCCGACCTTGCCCATCATGTCCGGCGTCGCGACGACGGAGTCGAAGTCGAGGAAGCCGTTGGCGACCTGCTCGACGAGATCGTCGTCACCGACGATGTCCGCGCCAGCTTCGAGCGCCTCGGTGGCCTTCGGGCCACGGGCGAACACGAGAACCTTGGCGGTCTTACCGGTGCCGTTCGGCAGGTTGACGGAGCCGCGCACGAGCTGATCGGCCTTGCGCGGGTCGACGTTGAGGCGGAGCACAGCTTCGACGGTCTGGTCGAAGTTGTATGACGGCATGCTCTTGAGCAGAGCAATGGCCTCTTCCGGCGTGTACAGGTTGTTGCGATCGATGCGCTCGGCCGCTTCGCGATACTTCTTGGAGTGCTTAGCCATCTGTCCCTCTCCTCTCAGTCCGTCACCGTGATGCCCATCGAGCGCGCAGTGCCCTCGATGATCTTCATTGCGGCTTCGATGTCACGAGCGGAAAGATCGGCCATCTTCGTCTCCGCGATTTCGCGGACCTGATCCTTGGTGACCGAGCCGACCTTCGTCGTCAGCGGATTGTCGGCGCCCTTCTGCACGCCCGCAGCCTTCTTGAGCAGCGCGGCCGCCGGCGGCGTCTTGAGGATGAAGTCGAAGGAACGATCCTCGTAAACGGTGATCTCGACAGGGATGATCTGGCCCATCTTGTCCTGCGTCTGCGCGTTGTACGCCTTGCAGAAGTCCATGATGTTCACGCCATGGGAACCCAGAGCCGGGCCCAGCGGCGGTGCCGGATTGGCCTTGCCAGCCTCGATCTGGAGCTTGATCAGCGCCGAGACTTTCTTCTTAGGAGCCATAAGTTGGTTCTTCTTTCTGTGAAGCGGTGAAAACGGCGTGTTTCCACGCCTTCCGCAACCTTGTCTTGCTGTGCTGTGCCAGCGGGAACGCATACGCGTACCCTCCAGTCACAACTTATCCATTATGCCGTGATGCGCCGACATCACGATGCGACGATGCGTCCGCATCACAGCACGTCCGCATCACGACACGTCCGCATCACAGCACGTCCGCATCACGATGCCAACCCGTCACGGCACATCGCGCGCCATCAACCGTCGCAGCACCCCATTACGATCCCGCCCGTCCCATAACCCCGCGAATCCAAACCGACACCCAGGTTTTTCGCGCGCTTGTGTTCCCTTGCAAGCCCCCTTCCTCCCCGTCCCATCATGCCTGCACGGCACGATTGCGCACAAGAAACGGCCACACCCATCTTTTGGCCGTATCTCGGCTGGGAAGGAGCATTTTCTCCGCCACCCTCAGATATCCCCGTCCGAGGTGCGCGTCATCACGCCGATTTCCACCCCCATACTGACCCGCTGCCGAGAAAATGCTCCTTCCCAGCTGAGATACACCCGCGTACCGCAACCGCCTGCAATCAGCGATGCAACGGCGTACATGGCCCGCATCATGCGTCACAACGAGCAACGCGCAGCCGCCCGAAGGCGAACTGCGCGTTGCTTAGAACCGCTTGATGCCGTCTGATGCTCAGACGAGCTTCTCCACCTGGTCGAAACCGAGCTCGACCGGCGTGTCGCGTCCGAAGATCGACACAAGCACCGTGAGCTTCTGCGTCGACGGCTCGACTTCGGAGACGACCGCGGACATCGTCGCGAACGGGCCGTCGGTGACGGTGACCTGATCGCCCACCGCGTACGAGACCTCCATGACGCGCTTCTTCGCAGCGGCCGGCTTGTCGCCCGCCTCCTTGAGCGCCTGCGACGCGATCATCGGCGCCATCATCTGCACGACTTCCTTGCGGGTCAGCGGCGCCGGCTCACGCGTCGGCCCGACGAAGCCGGTCACGCCTTCCGTTTCGCGCACGATGCGGCGCGCGTCCTCGTCCGGCCACATGCGGATGAGCACGTATCCCGGCACACGCACGCGCGTGACGACCTTCTTGCCCTTCTCGGTGTGCTTCTCGACTTCCTCCATCGGCACTTCCACCTGGAAGATCGTGTCTTCGAGACCGAAGCTGGCCACACGCGATTCGATGTTGCTCTTGACGCGCTTCTCGTATCCCGAATACGTGTGCAGCACGTACCACTTGCCGTCGAGCGTGCGCAGGCTCTTCGAGAATTCCTTGACCGCCTTCGCGCCGGCGTCCTCTTCTTCGGCTTCTTCTTGCGCTTCTGCCGCCGGACCGTCGTCGTTTGCGTCGGCGTCCACGGTGCCGTTCGATTTCGCGTCCGAGTTGACGTCCGGCTGCTCGTCGATGTCCTCTTCGATGCTCACGGTTGCAGCCTCGTCGGCGTCGTCGGCCGGCGTCTGTTCCGCGGCGTCCACGGAGTCGTATGCGATGCCTTCCGCGACATCCTCGCTCGGCGACGCGGCGGCGACGGCGTCAATCTCCTCCGTCTGCGACTGAGCCTGATCAGCCTGATTGAGCTCATCGAGATTCACTTCGTCACTCATGCATGTCCTTTTGTGCTGGGGGGTTGATTCCAACGATTGAATGTACCAGAAAACGATTATAGCTGGGGTTCCCCCCAGCTATAATCTCAAGGTTTACGCCTCTTTTCGCTTTGGCCGAATCAGCCGAAGATCAGGAAGGCGAGCTTGCCGAGTCCGGTGTCCATCAGCGTGACGAGCACCATGAGCAGCACGACGAAGATGAACGATGCGAGCGACCAGTAGAACAGCTGCTTCCTGGTCGGCGTCACGACCTTGCGGAGTTCATCGATGATCTGCTTGATGAACAGGCCGATGCGCATGAACACGTTCGGCTTCACGACTAGTTCGCCATGATCGGTCTTCTTGGCCATGTTCCCTCCTGAAAGGCATTCGATGAACTTACTCGCTGTCTTTGCAGGGAAGGCGGGACTCGAACCCACAACCTACGGTTTTGGAGACCGTTGCGCTACCAATTGCGCCACTTCCCTAGGTTGATTCTGCGTCTGCCGTTTCCGGCCTTCGCAAAACTGCCAAGTTGAAATAGTAACGTATCCGTCCGACGATGTCCAATCCTGTGTGTTTCCTTCACATTCCGCCCACGTTTCACCGATGCTCCGTCCGGTCTCGCCCGGCTTCGCCAGCTCTCGCCAGGCTTCCCACCTGCCGCCCAGCCTCATCTCCGTCTGCCCCGGCAGTTCCGTCCCGCCCCATCGACACCCTCGACGTCCCCTCCCGCAAACTACCCCATTTCCGTCCGACTCCGTCAACGCCGCCGACGAAACCACCCGTAACCCAGCTATTTTCCGACTCGCTCCATCGACCACGTCGATGATTCCGTCCGCTCCATCCCAACCCGTCGCGCGTCTCGATGAACCGACCCGCAACCCCACTACTTTCCGTCCCGACCCATCGACCTCACCGACGAAGCCACCCGCAACCCGCCCCCTTTCCGACCCGCTTCATCAACCAGCCCGACGAGCCAACCCGCAAGCCCGTCCCGCGTCGCCCCATCCGCGCTTCCACCCGCCGACGCCCCTCCCGTATAACAGCAAAAAGCGGCGGACACGCATCTGCGCAACCGCCGCCATGCCGCTTATCGCGGACCGCCGCCGCGGCGGACCGGCACCACCGGATCCGCCGCGAGCGCCGTGATCGCATCCTCAGGCGCGCTTCGCCTCGGCCCATTCCTTGAACCGGCGCATGCCTTCCACGATCTGATCGTCCGCCACCGCGTACGAGAACCGCATGCATCCCGGCGCGCCGAAGGCCTCGCCGGGCACCGCCGCCACATGGGCTTCGTCGAGCAGCGCCGCAGCCAGGTCCGACGAGGTCTCGAACTCGAGCCCGTTCGGCCCGACCGGCCTGTTCAGCAGTCCGCGAACGTCGGCGAATGCGTAGAACGCGCCCTTCGGCGTCGGGCAGTGTACACCCTCGATGTCGTTGAGCGCGGACACGATGATGCCGCGGCGCTTGTCGAAGGCCGCACGCATCTGCGCGACCGCGTCGAGCGGCCCGGCGACGGCGGCGAGCGCCGCACGCTGCGCAATGTTGTTGACATTCGACGTCATATGCCCCTGCAGTTTCGCCGCGGCCTTCGCGACCGGCTCCGGCGCGACCATCCAGCCGACGCGCCATCCGGGCATCGCGTACGTCTTCGCCACGCCGTCGAGCACGATCAGCTGGTCGCGCACTTCCGGCACGGCCGCACCGACGTACGTCGTCTTCACGCCGTCGTAGGTGAGGTGTTCGTAGATTTCGTCGCTCACGACCCAGATGCCGTGCTCGACCGCCCATTCGCCGATGCCGCGGATCGTCTCCTCGCTCCACACGGCGCCGGTCGGGTTGTTCGGCGACGTGATGATGACCGCTTTCGTGCGTTCGGTGCGCGCCGCCTCGAGGTCCGCGACGTTCGGCTCGAAGTTCACGTCCGCGCCCGCGAACACTTCGACCGGCTTGCCGCCTGCGAGCTTGACGGCTTCGGGGTAGCTCGTCCAGTACGGAGTCGGGATGATGACCTCGTCGCCGTCGTCGAGCAGCAGCTGGAACGTTTCATACACGGCCTGCTTGCCGCCGTTCGTCACGACGACCTGTTCCGGCTTCACTTCGTAGCCGCTGTCACGTAGCGTCTTGTCGGCGATGGCCGCGCGCAGCTCCGGCAAACCGGCCGTCGGCGTGTACTTGTAGTTCTTCGGATCGACGACCGCTTCGGCGGCGACCGCCACGATGTCCTGCGGCGTCGCGAAGTTGGGTTCGCCTGCGCCGAAGCCGATGACGTCGACGCCCTGCGCCTTCATCGCCTTGGCCTTGGAGTCCACTGCGAGCGTGGCGCTCGGCGCGACGCGGTTGATTCGTTCGGAGAGAGAAAGGGAGTTGCTCATGCCCTCCATGCTATCCCTTCACATTGTCATCACAGCCATATGCCGGCCTTCCCGATTCACCATCCGGACTTCCTTCCCGATTCCCGCCGATTTCCATCCCGCTTCGCCCCCTCTTCGACCTTCTCGCCCGCCAAGCCTCCGATTCCGTCCCGCCTTGTCGACCACCCCGACAACCGCCCGATCCCCGTCCCGACCCATCGACCCCACCGACGAACCGACCCGCAAAACAGCCCGGAACCGTCCCACTTCATCCGCACCTCCGACAAACCGCCCCACAACGGCCCAACCCATCGACCCCACCGACGAACCGACCCGCGAACAGTCAGATTCCTGACCCAACCCCTCGACCACCCCGACGAAGCAGGACGCAAAACGGCCGTTGCGGGAGAAAACCGCAATGGCCGCCACTGCTGCGTCCCAGCGCAATCCGCCCCATCCTAGGGCCCCGCACTCGTCCGCGCAACCCCAGCCCCGCGCTACACGAGCACGAGGTTGTCGCGGTGCACGAGCGGATGCGCGTATTCGTCTCCGAGCAGACGACGCAACTGCGCCGTGTTGCGGCCAAGCATGTCCGGCACCTCCTCGGAATCGTAGGCGACGAGCCCGCGCGCCAGATGGTTGCCCGCCTCGTCGTCGATCCACACGGCATCGCCGGCCGCGAAATCCCCGCGCGCTTCGAGAACGCCCGCGGCGAGCAGACTCGCCCGTCCCGCGCGCACGGCCGCAGCCGCGCCGGCATCCGCGACAAGCGTGCCCTGCGGATGCGACGCGAACTTGATCCACAGCCGCTTCGCCGAACCGCGCTGTTTGACCGGCGCGAACGCGGTGCCTACGCCATCGCCCATCAGCGCCGGACCGGCGTTCGATGCGCAGGTCATGACGGCCGGGATGCCGGAGACCGCCGCCATGCGCGCCGCCTCGAGTTTCGTGACCATGCCGCCGGTGCCGACGCCCGACCCGGTGCCGCCGACGCGGATCTCGTCGATCATTGCCGTCACGTTCGGCACGAACGGGATCCTGCGCGACCCCGGCTCCTTCGGCGGCGCCGTGTAGAGCGCGTCGACGTCGGTGAGCAGCACGAGCGCGTCGGCACATACCATGTTCGCGATGAGCGCGCTCAGGCGATCGTTGTCGCCGAAGCGGATCTCGTTGCTTGCGAGCGCGTCGTTCTCGTTGACGATGGGCACGACGCCGAGTTCAAGCATCGTCGCCATCGTGCGCCGGGCGCTGCGGTACTGCTGCGGCTGCATCGTGTCGCCGGCGGTGATGAGCAGCTGTCCGACGCGCACGCCGTAGCGTCCGAACGCCATCTCGTACTGCGCCATCAGCAGCCCCTGGCCGACCGACGCGCACGCCTGCTGCGTCGCCACATCGGTCGGGCGCGACGCGAATCCGAGCGGCCCGAAGCCCGCCGCGATCGCGCCCGACGAGACGAGGACGACATTGGCGCCGGCGAGCCGCACGTTCGCCAACGCGCCGGCCAACGCCTCGAGTTTGCCGACGTCAAGATGCCCGGACGGCTGCGTCAGCGAGCTCGATCCGACCTTGACGACGATCGTCTTCGCCGCCGCGATCGCGCGCCGCGTCTCCTCCGCCGTCCATGCGCCGATCCCGGATCGCACGCCGACGACCGCCGCCGACCCATCCGTCACATCCGCAGCCGGCTTCCCGCCGACCGCCGAATCGCCGACAGCCGACTTCGCCGACTCGTCCACAGCCGATTCCTCCCGCAGCCGACCTTCGTCTCCACGCTGACCGGCCTGACCGACCAGACCGTCGGCGCCCGTCACGCTTCGTCTCCCTGCGAACCTGAACGATCCGAACCCGCGCGATCCGCATCGTCCTCGTACTCCTCCGGTTCGCCGCGGCCGAACAGCGACGTCTCATCGTGCCGGTCGTCGTCGATCGACGGATCCGCCCAATGCCCGGCCTCGCGTTCGGCCTGCATCGCCGCGCGCACGGCGGCGCGCGCATCCATCATCTCGTGGTACTGCCGGCGGCGTTCCGAATTCGTCCTGCGCCGCGCACGCGTGTCCTCCTCCTCGAGGCGAAGGTCGTGGCCGCGCGTGCCGAGCTGCGCGCCGTCGAGCATCTCCGCGCCGGCCGCGATCGTCGGGTCCCAGTCGAAGGCGACGGCACGCGCGCCGCGTCCGATGCGCACTTCGTCTCCCGGCTTGGCGCCGTTCTTCCTGAGCGCATCCTCGACGCCGAGTTTCGCGAGCCGGTCCGCAAGATAGCCGACGGCTTCGTCGTTGTCGAAGTTCGTTTGCACGACCCAGCGTTCCGGCTTCGTGCCGGTGACCGTGTACCAGTAGTTGCCGTTGCCGTCCTGCTCGCGTTCGATCGTGAACTCCTGCACGTCGCCGTTGCGTCCGTTGCGGCGGCGAGTCCCCGCCTCCTCGAGCGGCTTGATGACGACGCGCTCCTCCTCGGCGCTGGCTTCGCGCGCAGCGACGTCCTTGCGCATCTCGGTGACGAGGTTCGCGAGCGCGAAGTTGAGTTCCTTGAGGCCTTCGTGCGACGCCGTCGACACGACGTACACCGGCAGGTCCATCTTCTCGAACTCTGGCTTGACGAATTCAGCGAGCTCCTTCGCCTCCGGCATATCGACCTTGTTGAGGATGATGACGCGCGGGCGTTCGGGGATCGGGATCGCGCCGAGCGGCAGTTCGAGTTCGTCGGCGTATTCTGCGAGCTCCTTTTCGAGCGCGCGGTAGTCGGCGACCGGGTCGCGGTTCGGCTCGAGCGTCGCGCAATCAATCACATGCGCGATGATCTCGGTGCGTTCGATGTGCCTCAGGAACTGCAGTCCGAGTCCCTTGCCTTGCGACGCGCCCGGGATGAGTCCCGGTACGTCGGCGATCGTGTACCGCATGTCGCCGGCCTGCACGACGCCGAGGTTCGGCACGAGCGTCGTGAACGGATAGTCGGCGATCTTCGGTTTCGCCGCCGACATCGCCGCGATGAGCGACGACTTGCCTGCCGAAGGGAAGCCGACGAGCGCCACGTCGGCGATCGATTTGAGCTCGAGGATGACGTCGCGTTCCTCGCCGGGCTCGCCGAGCAATGCGAATCCCGGCGCGCGACGCGTCTTGTTGGCGAGCGCCGCGTTGCCGAGGCCGCCCGCGCCGCCGGCCGCCGCGACGAACTCGTCGCCGGCGTGGCGCAGGTCCGCGAGCACTTCGCCCGGGCGCTTCGGCTGGCCTTCCGCTCCGCGTGCGGTGAACACGACGGTGCCGACCGGCACCGGAAGCCGCAGATCAGCCCCCTGCGAACCGTCCTTCGTGTCGCCGAGACCCATCGTTCCGCTTTCGGCGTTGCGATGCGGCATGAACCGATAGTCCAGCAGCGAATTCGCGTTCGGGTCGGCCACGAAGATGACCGATCCACCGCGTCCGCCGTTGCCGCCGTTCGGCCCGGCCAGCGGCTTGTACTTCTCCCTGCGGATGCCCGCCGACCCGTTGCCGCCGTCTCCGCCCTTCACATGCACTGTCACTCGATCTACAAAGTCACTCATAGCCGACCATTCTATCCAACCGCCTCTATCCCTTCCGCTTCTCCCACCAACAGCAGTCCATGCGTCCCCACACCTTCAAACTGCCACCCAACAGCCTCCGACGGCAGTATCAAGGTGACCGCACCCAAATACTGCCACCACAGCCGCTCCTAACGGCAGTCCGTGCGTGACCGCACCTAAATACCGCCCCCGCCACCGCCCCCGCCCGCAGTCTGCGCGTAACTTCACCCCGAAACTGCCACCGCAGCCACCGACGACAGCAGTATTGAGGTGCCCGCACGCACAGACCGCCACCCGCACTGACTACCGACGAAGAAGAAACGCCACCCCCGGCGCAACCGCCGAGGACGGCATCCGTCACCGCCTCAACCAGCGGACGAGAATCACCGCGACCACCAGCACACAGCCGGCGAACGCGTACGGCGCATCGATCCTCGAAGCGAGAACCGCTAACACCGCGATCAACATCACACCGGAATCATCCGGCGTCGGATTCTTGATGGACATGATGCCACTCCATTGTCAAAATGCGCCACCGGCAAGGGCGGCGCATAGCGTCACCCCGACAGATGCCGAAGCGTCCGCATGGACAGCGAGCAAAACCATCCACGCGGCTATCACATGCTAGCTGGTATCATGGAATCATGGTGGACATCTGAGCAACCGTTTCATACGGAGATGTCACCCATTGTCAAGCGCAAGGCCGATCCGCAAGGACCGGCCTTCACTCTTCCACTCGCCATCACCATCGCCGCCGCCGCAACAGCTTTCGCATCAATTTGCGTCGAACCAGCTTCGCACTTCTGCACACTTCGCTGCCAAGCCGGTTTGTATCGCCTGAATCACCTGCATTCGTTCAATCGCAGCGGGATCATCGGGACCGTAGGCAAGAAACACTTTAAGCACTTCTTCCCTGGCCACTTCGGCAAAGGCCTGCGGCAGTCTCTGCGCATAGTCACGGAGACCGTCGAGGATCCGATCTTCATCACCACTGTCTCCGCAGAGTTGAGCGAGTTTCCGCCATGACCTCAACTCAGCAAAGCGCCAACGATACTCATCCCCAATCTTCATCGCCACCTTCAGTTTTCTAGCGCCATGAATATAGCCCTCATACGGATACATCGACGCTATGTCATAGAGCGGAGCCAGCGCGGGGCGCCGGTCTTCCCGTTCGAGTACCGCATAGTTCTTGGCATGCGCATCAGTCCCGCACAACAGGTAATTCACAATCAGTGCCGAATAGAACAAATCCACACTCGACTCCGCGAATCCGTTGTCGCGCATGAACTTCACTATGCTCACCGCGCCGGGACCACCATCGCTTTGGTATTTGTCAGCGCTCATGACCCCCGTCGCCTGACATAGATCCTCTTGATGAATTCTATGCACCTTCAGTGGTTGATTACTCTCCGTGGGTTCTTCCTCGACATCGCGATCCCAACGTCGACTGACGATGGCACTCACGCCACCGAAGTCCACGTATGACGAGACCGATGCCGGCAAACCCAACCGATCGACCGCACGCATGCAGAGATACTCATTGAAAGCCTGACCCTGCAGTCGCGAGACGCCCGGCTTGATTATGTGCGTAGTCGCGGCAGCTTCTCGCGCCTCGTACCATTGATTTCGACCATCGGCATATGCGAGCGCAATCTTCTCCTGTGAGCCATTCAACGACCATCGTTCCCTGTTCGTCTGCCACGCATGGGCTACCGCTCCTCCTGCCCCGCTCAATCGTTCGCCGATTTCCTGTACATCGACGGGCTCCCACACCTCCGGCAGCGGCAGCGCCGCAAGCTGCTCCTCCGTGATGAACTGCACCGCCCCGCCACAATCCATGCCGATCGCGGACAACAGCGCGAATGGATTACGCGGGCTCACTCCATACAAGTTTCCGATTCGAGTACGCACGTCCATGGAATCCGGCAACAACCCATCGATATACGCCTCCACAGGTCGACCTGACCATGCCTCGCCACGCACCGGCATCGAGAGCGAAAGCGCCATGCCAGACCCCATATCAGCATCATATTGAAATATGTGCCGGCCATGGTCGTCCTCCGCGAGCACTCCGATATGCTGCCCATCGAGCAGAACATGAAGTTCCTTCATATCTCCCTTCCTCATTGTTGACTGCGGCTTTGGCTGTCGTTGGATTCACGCTGGGCCTCAGAAGTCTTCGCCGTCGCCGGAATCGTCACTTGTGTGATTTGCCTTACCGCCTCGGACAGGCTTTCATCATGACGAGCGATGTCAAGCTTCAGACTCTCCGCAAGGCGTTCCATCGAAACACCCAACGCGTTATCAGCGAGCTGCGTCTGCATCCATTGATCTACACGCTTACGCATTTTCTCCAACTGAGCATCGTCAAACCCCGGGATCTTCTTCAACGACACTGCCTCCTTCAACGACCCCACCCCCGCAGAAGAAAAGCCTCCAGAACCCGCAAAGCGACCCAATCCGACACCGTCCGCCCTCCGCGCGCCATCAGCGCTGCGCGCGTCATCCGCCGACACCGAATCGCCGTCATTCTGGGTCCGAGATGCAGATTGGTTCGTCTCATATGAAACCTCCATCCGCATATCCAGCACTTCGAATAGCTTCATGATGCGCTCGAACCCAGCGTTCTCTACATGCCCACTTTCGAATCGGCTGATCCACGGCCTGGAAACGCCGACCCGCTGAGCCAGTTCAGCCTGCGTCAAACCACGCGCGATGCGCGCATCGCGGACCGCTACAGCAAGCTGTCTCCTGGACCAGATCGTGCTTGTATATGCCACCGCACACACCTCCTCTTAGCCATCCATGATGTTAGATGTACATAACATCACGAAGAGTGTTAGTCGTATCTAACAAAACATAGTATGTTAGTTCATCCTAACACGCAGACCACGCGGCGACAGTACCATTGCGTCCCCGCGTCGCCACGATCCACTTTCCGTGTGCGCATCCCCTGCCACAACCGACTTTCCCCACCCCCGCACAACGGCAGTACGCGATTGACTTCAACCACCGACTGCCATCAGGGCGCCCACTCCGAGCAAAACGGCAGTACGTAGTTGACCTCAATCCCCACCAACCACCCAACCACCCCAAAACACAGAAGACCCCCGCCAAAAGGCGGGGGTCTCCCAAAAACTATGTAACGCAGCTAACGCCGCTCCCGCAGCGCCTATGCCGCTTACGCGATCAGTGCACTCACTCGGCGACGACGTCGACGACCTTGCGGTCGCGGCGAACGCCGAAGCGCACCTGGCCGTCGGTCAGAGCGAACAGCGTGTGATCCTTGCCAACGCCGACGTTCTTGCCCGGGTGGAACTTGGTGCCGCGCTGGCGAACGAGGATGTTGCCGGCGACGACGGCTTCACCGCCGAAACGCTTCACGCCGAGGTACTGAGGATTTGAATCGCGACCGTTACGCGAGCTGGACGCGCCCTTCTTATGTGCCATTTCTAGTTCCTTTCAGTGTCTGACTGTAGTCTTCCGATGCCGATTCGTCCGAGCGAACTCAGGCGATCTCGGTGATCTTGACGGCGGTCAGCTTCTGGCGATGGCCCTTGCGACGAGCAACGCCGGTCTTGTTCTTGAACTTCTGGATGCGGATCTTCGGGCCCTTGGCCTCGTCGTCCACAACCTCCGCCTTGACGGTGATCTTCGCGAGATCCGCCGCCGCAACGGTGACCTTGGAGCCGTCCACGACGAGCGCAACCGGGAATTCCACGGTTTCGCCGTTCTTGGCTGCAAGACGATTCACGAGGATCGTATCGCCGACCTCGACCTTTTCCTGATGGCCGCCGGCCTTCACAATCGCGTACATATTCGTTCCTTTATTCACTTGGGAAGCTTACTGTCCGGCGCGTGCGAGCCTCGCGGCCAGACACCAGCAATCTAATATACACAGTCCCATGAACATCCGTTGACCATCCGCGACACGCCGATGATACTCGCCGATGCCACGCACCGACATCCGACGCTGCCGCGCTGCCCGACGTCTGCATCTCCCCAACCTACTCCCGCCAGCTGACCAGCGTATAGCCACCACGCCCATCACGCAGCCGCCGCACACCCGCCGCGCGTTGACTCCCACCCTCGCCTCGGGCTCCGAACCTACCGCCGCCCCGCCGATTTCCCGTTATCCCCTGATTATGAGGTTGTCACTCACTAACAGGGGATACTTTGATTCAGGAGCTCACACGCACGATGCTTCAGGACCTTGAATGCTGGAATACGAAGCCCGGAAGAAAACCTCTGCTTCTCCGCGGCGCACGTCAGACCGGAAAGACGTGGATCGTCAATGCGTTCGGCGCTTCGCACTTCGAGCATGTCGCGCGCATTGATTTCATGCGAGATGCAGACGCTCGAGTGCTGTTCGACGGCAATCTCACCGCAAAACAGTTTAGAGCATGCATGCAGGAACTCGGGGTCAGTGGCGCAATACGCTCGTTGGTTCACCGCCATAGGGCGTATCAAGGTTCGTATACGGTCTCAGAGTACCTGACCGAGCTGCGGCATCCAGACCCTTCTCCGAGTTAAAGGACAGAATGTGGGTCTTATGAGTGGCGTCGGGCCTTCCGGTGGTTGGCGTGTCGTGGTGTGATTAGGGTTTCCGGGCCTAATCGGCGGTCCAGTTTGACATCGTGGTGTTTTCTGCTACTGCTGGTGCATGGTCAGGAGAGAGTCGGCAAGGGCGCGGCTATGCCCGATATGCAACCATCCGATGCGCAAGAGGGCCGCCACGCCGGGGCCGAAGGAGGGATCCCTCACCGACGTGCAACGCCCCGCACCCGGCGTGGACGCATACGAAAACGGATTCGGCATCAGAACAGGCTGGGCCGGACGGGCGTGGCACACCCCCCCATTAGACCCACATTTTGTCCTTTAACCCCCTTCTCCATCCTCCCCGATCCGAAAACGTAAAAGCGGGACACACCGTCGCGGTGTGTCCCGTTGGGGGGGAAGAATCAGCTTCATGATAGGCACTGAAAGTAAACCCTGTGTGTCATTCATGAAACATGTGCTCCATCATACTCGCATCCATCCGTCAATGTGCGGCGTCGTCCCATTTTCACACACTCTCCGCATCCCGCCATCATGGATCGCCGAGCCGGATGTGCCACCTCGGTTTCAACCCTCCTGTGAGCATCGCTGTGGATAGTTCGGAATGCGGAATTGTACGGAGATTCTTCGTACAGTCCGCCTCAGGGTCCACAGCAGCCCTGGATCTCCCCCAGCTTCTCCCCGTTCAGCTTTGCGCTGTTCTGTACCGTCCAGATCGGCCACATTCACGAGCAGCGGCGCACCGAGCTTGCCTCACGACGCCTCAAATCCCCTATCTGCGATTTTGGGGTGGGCATGTCAGGTAGCCGGACCTGTTTTCCTTGCATTCCCAACACCGCTTCCGCCCCACCAGCGCGATTGCTCCACTCTCAGCCAAAAGACCCGCCCCACAATCGCAGGTACACGCGGCACATGTCTACGAGCGTCCACGATTGCGCCAACCATCCGGTGTTTCGCCGTTTCCGTCCCACGACGCTCCGATCCATCAGCTCCCTATCTTCCGACCATCTCGGCTGAAGAGGAGCATTTTCTCGGAATACCTCATGTTATACCCACTTATTTTCGCGCCGCGCCATAGACGCCACCCGCCATCGACGAAGAAAATGCTCCTCTTCAGCCGAGATGCCGTCCAACCAACCCCGATGGAACCCGCAACGGGCCGCCGACCACCGAACACGCCAGACCACCAATCGCAGACCCCCGAGCAACACCCCAAATATCAGAAAAGAGGGAAGGCCACCCTCCCGGATGGCCTTCCCTACCGATCAGCGTCAGCCGCTGCTATCACTTCGCGCGACTCACGCTTCCTTCTTGCGGCTCTTCACGATGAGCAGCACGCCAAGCACGAGCGCCGCACTCGCCACGACCACGACGAGCGCGATGTCGGCACCGGTCTGCGCCGGCGGCTTCGGCGTCACCGGCGGCGCCGGCTTCGTGTTCGTGATCGTCACGCTGGCCTCGTCCTCCGCCGTCATGTCGTAGTCGGCGATCGTCGTATATCCGGCCGGCACGTCCTTCTCCACGACCTTCCAGTCGTTGCCGGATTCGAGCTCCGCCCACGTGTGCTGCCAGTTGTTCGCGTCGGACAGTTCAACGATCTCCTGGCTTTCGCCGTTCTTGAGCAGTTCCACGGTGATGGACTTCGGCCGGTCGTTGTTGCCGGCATCCTTCCACACCTTCTTGACGTTGAGCGTCTCGGTCTTGACTTCCGGCACGACGCAGTCGCTCTTCGGCTCGATGTTGACGACGCGCTGGTTCGCGCCGTCTTCGACGTGCACGTTCGGCAGCGCAACGAGCATCGACGAGCTCGCGCATTCGAGCGTCTTCTCGACGAGGCGGTCCGCGGTGACGAGGAACATGCCGTCGCCGACGCTGGTGAACGTAACATTACCGTCCGCGTCGGTCATTGCGCTGGCGGCCGGCTCGGTGCCGTTGACTTCGATGTATCCGGCGAGCGTGTTCGCCATGTCGCGGAAGGTTTGCGGATCGGCGTTGAGCACATCCCAGTTCACCGGGTACTTCTCGGTGTCAGCGAAGTCGCCGATCGGCTCGTAGCCGCCTTCGTTTGCCCACTTCGCCACGTTGTAGACGTGGAATACGACGCCTTCGAGGCCGGCTTCGTCGTGCGCGTAGTGGACGTTGATGGTGCCCTCACCGTCTCCGGCGACGACGGTGGATGCGAGATCGGTGCGATCCTCGGTCGTCGTGATGGAGTCGTTGACCTCCGTGTCCGTGGCCGTGTCGTCCGCGTAGACGTTCGGCAGGCCGATGGCGAAGCTTGCGATCAACGCGCCCGCGCACAGCGTTGCCGTGGCGATGCGCTTGCCGATGGTAAGCCGTTCCATATTGTCCCCCCTTGGGTTGGTGAGGTGTTCTTTCTTCTCTGTTTATTGATTATAAGCGTTGTGGCTGCGGCCCGTGTCAGCGGCCCGCGTGTTTGGCCAGGGTGCCCGACACGGCGTCTCGTCCGCGTTTGCGTCCGCGGTGCACGATGAGCCAGATGATCCAGAGGATGAACAGCACGATGGCGAGTGCGATGCCCGCGATGATGAGTGTCCGCTGGTTGTCTGCCTTGTCGTATGGTGTTTCGTCCGCGTTCGCCGGCGTGGGGATGCGGTGGCCGCGTACGAGGAGCCGGTGCGAGTTGACTCCGTATGGGGTGCAGGTGATCAGGGTCGCGTAGTCCTGATTGGGGTCGAAGTCGAGGTCTCGCATTTCGTTCGGCAGCACGGTGCGTATCTGGTCGATCTGATACGTGTACGTGTCGTCGAGCACGTGGAATGCGAAGGTGTCGCCTTCTTTGAGACTGTCGAGTCCGGTGAAGAGTTTCGCCGACGGCAGTCCCGTGTGTCCGGAGATCGCCGTGTGCGTGTCTTTGCCGCCGACGGGCAGTGACGATCCGGCGAGGTGTCCGCCGGCGATCTGCAGCACGGTGTCTTCGGTACCGTGGTAGATAGGCAGTCGCACTTCGAGTTTCGGGATCGTGATGTATCCCATGATTCCGGTGCCTGTGACGTCGAGCGTCTTGTTGTACTGGTCCATCTGTTCGTCGGTGAGGTGCCAACGGTCCGGCAGCGTGTTGAGTTGTTCGTTGTAGGCGTGGGCTTGGGCGAGGAGTTCTTTCTTCTTGTCCGCGCTCATGTCTTTGACGGTTTCGACGTATCCGGCGACGGCGCGCGACGCGTGCATCGTGTTCCACCAGTTGGCGAATGTCGGATAGACGAGGAGCCCGATGCCGCCGAGCAGCACGAGCGCGAAGAGCGCGATCATGACGTTGATGCCGATGTTGCTCTTCTTTTTTGTCTTCGTTGTGGGTTGATTGCTTGTGGCGTTGATGGTCTGTTCCTCCATAAGGCTGCCGCCCGTCGATTCCTGTGCGGAGCCGGCGGGCGGCGTAAGGGATGAGGAATCGATACTACCGTCAGTCTGGGATTCCAGATTGGCCGAGTGCCGATTCCTCATATCACCTTTCCTTGTGGGGTGTCACTCAGGCCTGACGGCGACGGAGTGCAACCGCGAGACCGATGCCGGCGATCAGGACGATCGCAGCGCCAGCGACGTACAGCACCGTCGTGCCCATGCCACCGGTCGCCGGGAGGTTGGAGCCCTTGTGGTTCTCGACAATGTTGTTCAGATTCGAGGTTCCAAGATCCACGTGATCATTCTTGTGAGTAGCGGAAATCGTCACCGTCTTATCAGCCATCGTATTGTAGCCGGCAGGAGTGGTGGTTTCCTTGATGATATAGGTGCCGTGATCAAGACCCTTGATGTTGAACAGACCATCTGCACCGGTGATCATTTCTACGCCAGTGCCGTTAGCCTGATCCGCAATCGGGGAATAGGTGCCATCAGCGTTCTTGGCCATCTTAATCTCAGTGGTGCCATTAGAGGCATAGAGACGGAAGCCTGCGCCCTGAAGCGGCTTGTCGTCCTTATCCGCGTCGACCTTCGTGTTGTTCATCAGGAAGGTCGCGACGTAGACTTCGTCTTCCGGCGTATGACCCGTACCATCAGCATACGGATTGTTGGAGTAATCGAGCTTCACCTTGTTGGTGTTGCCAATCGTTCCGGTTTCGTTATTCGCAACTGCATTGGTATTGAGGTGAGCATTGTAGATGACCTCAATCGTGATCTCGCCATTCAGGGACGACAGGCTGGCAGCCGTCTTGAGA
Organism: Bifidobacterium anseris; assembly: GCF_002860345.1. Taxonomy (GTDB): domain Bacteria; phylum Actinomycetota; class Actinomycetes; order Actinomycetales; family Bifidobacteriaceae; genus Bifidobacterium; species Bifidobacterium anseris. The sequence continues at coordinate 456,985 of NZ_NMYC01000005.1, read as the reverse complement.
TCAGCGATCGTCAGAGTCCAAGAGCCACCTGCCTGATTCGCAGTAGCAGTAGAGTCGTAATCCTTGGCGTCAATATTAGTCCCATTCACCTTGACGCTAGCAATGCTCTCGAAAGTCACACCATCCGACATGGTATCAGTGAAGACGACCTTATACGGGTTCACGTAGTTGTCACGGTAAGCATCTGCGGGAAGAGTCGCCGTGAGCTTGAACTTGAAGCTTTCGTTGATGTCATGATCAGCAGAGTCACCCCAGCCGTCAGTCGCACCTTCCTCAGCATCAGTAGTTTCGTCCTGGACCTTCTTCTCCACAGTCGGGACTTCGGTCTTCGGATCCACAGTTACATTACCGACCACCTGCATGATGTAGGAGGTGTAGGTGAAGTCATTCGGGTCGCCAGTAGGAGCCTTATCCTTCACAAGATAATAGCCGGCGACAAGATTGCTGATGGTATAGCCACCGGTCGGAGTACCGAACGCGCCGGATTCCGTCGGAGTACCGGCAAGATAGTCATCGACTTCCTTTGCGAATGTTTCGGCCGCGGCAGAATTTCCGCCCTCGAGCGTCTTTGCCTTCGCTGCAGCGTCACCCATTGCGGCCTGACCGTCAGCAGAAACATTGCTGCCCCACTTGATGTTGCTCAGCGTGCCGTTGGAAAGATCGCCTGCAAAGATCTGATATGCCTGATAGACATGTCCCTCAGGGGCATTGGTAATCTGGATGCTATAGGTGCCCGCTGCGTTAGCAGAGGTGGCACCAATGAAACCGGTGGCGGCGATCGCAGCGGCGGAGACCGCGGCGGCGAAGCCCTTCCAAACCTTCTTCATGTTATCTCCTTCGATTGATTGTCAATTTTATAAATCAGATGATTCATAAAATCTTTTTTTTACTTCCCCCCGGCAAAGAATCGGATGATTCAAGCAAGGGAGGGACCGCCTCTTGGCGATAACCGATGTTGACGGCCCCAAATCTTTAATTGTTCATCGTTGACTATGTTGCTTAGACGCGTTTACGCATCGCTACCGCATAGCCTAGCATCGATATCGCTGTGAGCGCAACCCCGAACATCACAATCAGTGTGTTGCCTTCGCCACCAGTCTCAGGCAGCTCGAAGCCAGGCTCGTTGGCGATGTTGTTGCCACTGCCTTCCGCGCCCTGAATGGTGATGTTCTTGTCTACATTGGCCTTGGAAACGGTGAATGTATAGGTTTTCTCCGACAGGTTAAATCCATCGGGGGCCTTCGTCTCAACAAGCTCATAGTCGCCCCATTCCAAGTTCTGCAGCTGGAACGCGCCGATGCTCGGGTGATGGTCATAGGTCCAAACCGGCTGATTATCCGGTTTCCCGGGGACGGAACAAGCGGTAGGGGTAGTCGTGCAGTCGATGACTTTATACCACTCAGAGTAATTAACCGTACCTTCAGCCTTAAACCTGACCTTCCATTCAGAGCCAGCAAGCAGTTCACTAGTGTCCTCGGAATTAACCTTGTTCCAGTCTACATTGCCGGTCTTGCGATAGTTCGGCGCGGCGTTAGTATTCACAGAAGCTTCACTAGCGCCGGTGAAGGAACCGGTCGTGTCGTAGCTCGTCGCAGTGCCCTTGTTCCAGGTCACCGCTCCTGGATTGGTTGCACCCAGCTCGAAGTAGTAGTAGACGTTCTCCGGAAGGTTGTAGCCCTCAGGAGCCTTCGTTTCGGACAAACGATACTTGCCGATCGCAAGGCCCTTCAGCGTGAACTTACCTGCCTCATAGTGCTTGTCGAAGCCGCTGCAGCCAGTTGCCGCAACAAGCTGGCAGTCCTCGATCCTTTCGATCTCGGACGTATAGTCGCCATCCTTGAACTTTTCAAGCTTCCACTCGGAACCCGCAATCGGACCATTTTTCACATTGTCGCTCTCGGAGTACCCAGCGTCGATCTTGTCCCAGCTGAACTCGGTCGGCACATCGGAGATCCAATGCTCATTGTCATGGACATCCGGCTCTTTGCCTGCAGTCCACGTCAACTCACCGTTCTTGACGGTGAAGCCGTACTCCGTCGTATTGAGCCAGTACCCGGTAGGAGCCTTGAACTCCTTCAACGTGTATGTGCCGTTCGGCAGGTTCTCGATCTTAAAGCGGCCTACACGCGGATCGACATCATGCGGAGCACTCGGATCGGTCGCTTCTTCGGCCTGCGGAGCCGCATCGTTGGAAACATCCATCACCGGTTCCACGGAAGGGACCGCCTGCGCACGAGCCGGAGCCGCAGAGCGAACAGAGCAACCAGAAGGCGGCGTTCCTTCAGTCACAGGGGCATACCAGCCGTCGATGTAATAGCTGGCAGCCGTGCCGGGAATTGGAATATCCGTCGTACCGGGTTTACCGTTAGCCGGGTATTTATCATCATTGTTGTTGCCGGTGACGATCACCTCAAAGGTGCCAGTGAGCGGCACGGAGAGCTTCCACCACGAATCGGATCCGCACTGGACCTTCTGCATTGCTGTACCGGGGAACGGCTTGTTGTTCGTGGTGTCGTTCCAATAGTACAGTCTGGCCTGGCTACGATCAGTCCACTTCACATACACGTCCGTGGAGGTACGTACGGGCTTCGCCTTAACCGTGACGGTAACGGTATCGTTCTTATCGCCCGCATTCGCCATGATGGTAGCGGAACCTGCCTTCTTTGCAGTCAGCTGGCCATTCGCATCCACTTCAACGACATTAGAGTCGCTGGAACTCCATTCCACACCCACACCGGCGGGATCGGTCTTGGCAGTGAGCTGCTTCGTCTCCCCCTCCTGCAGGGAAACCTGTTCAACATCCGAACCATTCATCTGAATGGTCACAGATTGCACGGCGACCCGCTTACATACGATGGTGATCTGCGCCTGCTTGGTAGGATCCGAAACGGATTGTGCAGTAATAGTCACGTTCGGATCTTCATTATCGGCAGTGTTGCGCAATACAACGACCTCGCCAGTGGCGCTCACCGAGACCAAACCAGGATTACTGGAAGACCATCTCACATCCTGAATGGCTTCGCCAACCGGCAGAACGTTGGCAGACAGTTGTGCATGAGAACCGGTTGTGAGCTCCAGCGACTGCGTCACTGTGCCGTCATGCAAAATCTCCACACCGGTGACCTGTGCCGTGTAATCACGGATGGTCCACTCCTGCTTGGGCTCGGCGTCAGTACGTGTGAGGGTCCACTCCGAGCCCGAGAGACCAGCGTAGGATGTATCATCCTCCGCATACTTGCCCCACTCGACGTCGGCGCCTCCCGACTTGTTCACAATGCCGGACGTACCGGAGAGGTCCTTGTCGTCTGCATTGGTGATTTCAATACCCTGAGCGGTATACACCTTGTCGATTGTGCTGTAGGTCTCGGAATCGCTATTGCCCGTAACAATCCGGTAGATGTTCGTACTCTGCACATATCCGGTCGGTGCTGTGATCTCCTTGATGTAATAGGTCGCATTCTTCCCAAGGCTCTGAATCTGGAACTTGCCCTGTGCCTGATCCTGATCCACGAGGGGCTGATTATCGGTGACAGTCACCAAGACGTTGCGGTTGTTGACCGCATCGTCCTTGGAGCCGAAGACCTGGAAGGAAGCCAAGGTGGAGCCATCGGGCAGACCGGAGATGACGTTGCCGTCGCCATCCACCTTCTCCCAGCTGATGGTCGGACAGTTGGTCTTGACAGTGGCGTTCCATCCCTTGTTGTGGCGTTCCTGATCCATGTCGATAATGGAGGCGGAATCGCCTTCACCCACATTGGCACCGAAGTGGTATGCCTTGGTGGGGTTGTTCATATAGAAGTTGCCGTTGACCCACACGCGGCCGTTCGTGGTCACATGGTCATCGAAAGCGCCATTGTCGTTGGGCATCATGATGGAGCCGAGCATGGCGGCCGCGGGATCGTCGGATACGCTTGCTGTACCGCTGTAGTTACCTGTTGGGAACTGGTCAGCGCCGTCATACCATACACCGGTCGGCCACTTGTATTCCTTCTTTGCCGTGATGCTAGCGTTCGACGCCTGCCCACCCTTGATGGTCAACGATGCAGTCTTGTTGAAGTTCCACATGATGGCGCTCATGGCGGCGACATACGCCTTCTGCTTGGCCTCGCTCGTATTATCATACAGCGAATAGCCATTGCCGATTTCATACTGGTCCCAGTTGTTACCGATTTCCTTGTCGCCAGCCCACCAGAACCGCCAACCGTTATTGAATTCGATGTTCTCTTCGCCAGTGACGTTGATGACGATGGATGCGCCGGTGGGAATCTTTTCGAATGCGAAAGACACACCGCCCTTGCCATTGTTGCGCAGTTCTGTAGCGGGAAGGTTGAACACCTGCAGCTTGCTCGTACCGTCGCCTGTGAACTTGATGACTCGTTCATCCACATTGAAGGTGGCCTCGATGATGGTTCGTGTTTTAATATCCCGATTGCTATCGTAGATGGATACCCCACCCGAATTGTACTTGGTGCGCTTGTAATTGCTCTGGCTGCTGGTTGTAGTGGTATATGTGCCGGTCTCAGGCAAGCCAGCCAACTGATCCGACTGCGTGGCAATCGTTGTGCCGAAACCACTACGGTCTTTCGTCTCGCCACTAATGTTAACGCTCTTCAGAGGATTTGTTTGGCCCCACTGAACATTGCTTTCAACATTGTTGTTGTACACGGACGTCCAGCTCCAATCCGGACCAGGATAATTGGTACCGGGCGTAAGACCGTGCAGACCCATCGCTTCGCTTGCTCCACCGGCGATCTTCGCAGTGTAGTTAGGCTCGCTGGCGCTGTTGGACCCCAACCATCCACGGCCGCGACCAGGAATGTTCTGGTTGTCATTCCAACCGAGAGCGTTGGTGTCGATATTTCGCGCGTCCTTCATGCCACTCATCTGAGAGTTGCTGCCGGCAATCACCAGTGCGTCACCCTCGGTGGGACGGAACTGACCACCGAAGCCGACAATGCCGAAGCGGAAACCGCGGCCACTGTAGTTTACGCCGTTGGGGCCATAGTTTGCGCCCCAAGAGTTCTTGACACTGTGGATGGCCAAGCGACCACCGACCAGCGTGGCACCTTCGGCTTCCACGGCATAGGACTGCCCCGGGGTGTTGCCGCCGTTCCCGTAATTCGCCTTCACGCCGGCTGAGGGGTAACCGATATACATATCCTTGCCAACCCATGTGGCGATGCCATTGTCCTGTTCGGCATTGCTGGTGTCGTCACCGAGAGGCTTGTCCTCAGGCACGCAGATGCTACCATTGGCCAATCCGTCATCGGCATTCGCCGCCTTCGGCATCAACGCGGGAACGGCGGTGGCGAACATCATCGCTACCGCCGTGAATGCAGCGAGCAGGCGGGGCTTGGCCGATGTGGCCTCCCCGCGGCCGCTCCCGTGCTTCATCCTCATAGGTTCTTCCCCTTTTGCTCTATCCCCCGATCCGAGGCGGACCGGGACGTTTCCTCCAAGTGCTTTCTGGCATTGCCGACCAGCTGGATGCTGCGGTGAATCCGTCTGCAATCCTTCGCAGTCGCATCCCTCCTCTACCGGTGGCAACGCCTTCGTTTCACATATGTACTGCATTTTACCCGAAGCTGAAAGGTAATGCGTACATCCAACAAAACTGAACCGCTTAAGATGCACTCCTCAAACGTTTGCATCGGCGTTTCGCCGTGGGAATGAGTCGGGCATCAACAACAGCCACTGTCTGTGGATAATCCATTCAACCACGAAAGCCCTTCTACGACAATCGATTCGGCGCCTTTCCCACACACTTTTCACAATCCATCTCACCCACCTGTTCCACGATGCGAGTGCGCCAGCGCGTCTCCGCGCGAGTTCCGGCCCGTTTGCAGCATCCCGCATCATCCATCGGAAGCCCGTGCCTGCGGGTTATCCCCGTATAAGACCGTCGCCGACCCATCCCGTCCCCACTCCTGACAACGTACGCATTCTCCAATCAATTCGCCCCCTCCATTGCCAATCCCCGCTCTCCTCTCCCCTAAACCGCCCCAGTGAACGTCTCCACCCCAATCCGCACCCATCTCGTTCACAACGGACCGCCCCAGTGAACGCATCTGCGTCAATCCGCACCCCGAACGATCGCAAACAGGTCTCTCAGCGAACGTTTCCGCCCCAACCCGCACCCACCGCAATCGCAACCGCCCATGTTTGTGACCGTGCCGCGTGCAAAGCCACACCGGCACGGTCGCGACCCCGCTACCGCCGCACTGGCACTCCGGCGTTCAACAACTTCCGCTGCAGCATCGCCGTATTGTTCAGGTCCTCCATCCGGATGCGCACCACGGTATGGACGCCGGCACGCTTCAAGCCCTCGACCCGCTCGCGTTCGTCGTCGATGATGCCGCCCAAAGTCCGCCCCTTCGTCATCTGCGGATCGGTGTACTTGACGAGCCCATCGAGCTCGACGACGATGATTCTGCCGTCATTCGTCAGCCACAGGAAATCCACGCGGTAGGTGCGCCCGGTCTGCGGATCGACGAACACCACCTGCATCTGCGGCACCGCGAACCCGCATTGGATGAATCGGGCCAGCGCCTTCGCCTCGCCGCCGTTCTCGACGAGCGGCGACGCATATTTGAACACGGCCCGCTCCGCCTTGCCGATCTCGCCGTTATGCGCCGCGCATCCGATGATCGACGCCAGTTCCGCGCCGTTGTGCAGCACACAGCACACGACCTGCATCGCGGCGTCGAACGGCAGCATCCGCGCGCAGTCGACCGCCGTCTGCTCCGGCGCCGTCACCTTCACGCCGTCCACGCGCATGCACGATCCGGCATCCGAGCGGATGCGACGCACATGGCGGCTGTCTCCCTTACCGTTGCGCATCGTGCACATCACGTCGACCTTGCCGCTTCGCAGCGCCTCGTTCACGGTGCGGTAGTCGATCCACAGACCGAGTATGCATGCGGCGGCGACGCCACCGAAGACCCAATCGGGATGAATCTGCGCGAGACCACGCACCAGATGGCACATCCGCTCGGTCGGCGTCAGTTTCTCCCAGGTCGTGCACCGTATGAACAATCCAGGCATCGGCGACACGATCTCGCCCTCCCTGCGCCGACGCCTCAACGCCTGCTGCACCGTATCATCGGTGGTGTGCAGGCATCTGCGGGCCGCCTCCGCCTCATCCAGCTGCCGCTCCGTTACCGCATGTCTGCGCATGATGGCTCCTTTCCGCACCCCACTCAGCCGGCAGGATGTGAGCCCATACGTTAACCGCTCACCCCACCGCGCCGCCACCTGCGCCGACCCCTGTGTACGGACGCCCCCGTTATCCACATTCCCTTCCCAGCGAACGCGTCCGCCGCAACCCGCACCCAACCCGTTCGCAACCGCGCGCCACCGTGAACGTTTCCACCGCACAACGCACCCAACCCGTTCACAACTACGCATCCCAGCGAACGCGACCACCGCACAACGCACCCAGTCCGTTCACAACCGCGCGCCCCCGTGAACGTTTCCGCCGCACAACGCACCCAACCCGTTCTCAACCGGCTGCAACCAACCGCCCCGACCGCCCCAAACACAGAAGCGGGATGGCCGCAACCCGTAGGCTGCGGTCATCCCGCCAGAGAGGAACGGTCTAGGCTGACAGGCTCAGCGTCCATTCACCTTGCGACGGCGCATGAGCGCCACTACGAGCCCAGCGCCCGCGATGAGCACGATCGCCGCGCCCACCGTGTAGAACATGCGCAGGCCCTGACCACCGGTCGACGGCAGCTCGGCGCCGGTCGTGTTCACATAATCGACGTTCAGCGAACCCGGCTCGTTGTTCACGGTCGCGGTCAGCGCGGTCACGTTCCCCTGCAGATGCGTCGCGGAGATGACGATCGTCACCGGATCCATCGTGTTGTATCCGGCCGGCGTCACGACTTCCTTGACCACATAGGTGCCGGCGTCCAGACCCTTGATGTTGAACTGGCCGTCAGTACCCGAGACCATGTTCACCGGAGCGTTTTCCGTATTGGCGACCGGATAGTAGAAGTCACCGCTCTTGTAGACCGGGATCTGCGTCGTGCCGTCGGCTTCGAACAGCTGGAACTGTGCGCCCGCGAGCGCCGGTCCGGTTTCGGATCCCGCGTGCTTCGTGCCGTTGAGCTGGAAGCTTGCGACGTACACGGTCTTGTCCGGCGTCTTGCCGAGCGAGCCCTGCACGTACGGGTTGTTCGAGAACTGCAGGTTCACGGTGTTCGTGTTCGTGATGGCGCCCGGCTGCTGCAGCACCTGCGCGTTCTCATTGAGGTGCGCGTTGTAGATGACGGTGATCGTGAACGCGCCGCCGATGCTTGCGGTCGCGTCCAGTCCTGCGGCCGCGCGCAGGCTCGGGATGTTGATCGTCAGCATCGTCGGCGTGCCGGCGGTGACCGTGGAGGTGTTCACCGTGTAGGCCGCCTTCGGCACATCATTCGTGACGGTCTTGCCATCGGCGCCCGCATAGGAGATCTGCACCGAGGAGATGCTGCCGTAGGTGATGCCGGCGCTCATCGTATCGTTGAACTGCACGCGGTACGGATGCTGGTACATGTCACGCGTCGGATCGGCCGGAATATTGGCCGTGACCTTGAACTGGAAGTTCTCGTTGATCGCATGATCGGCGGAGTCTCCCCAGCCGTCCGCGTCCGAGCCGGCTTCGGCGTCGGCCTTCTCGTCCTGCACCTTCTTGTCCACGCTCGGCACGCTGCTCTTCGGCGTCACCGTCGCGTCGCCGAGCACCTGGATGATGTAGCCGGTGTATGCCTTGTTCTCATCGGTCAGCGTGTTCGACTGGTCGTTGACGAGGTAGTAGCCCGCCGGCAGTCCGCTGATCACGTATCCGGACGTGCCCGGCGTGGACGCCGTGCCCGCCACGGTCGTCGAGAGGTTCTTTCCGGCGATCGTGCTGAACTCGTTGAGCTGCGCGTCGGTGAAGCTCTCCGACGCCATCAGCTCGGCCAACGCCGCCGGCGTCTTCACATCGAACTGCTTGAGCAGCGCCTGCTGGCCGGCGGCGGTGAGGCCGTCTCCCCACGTCACGTTGCTCAGCACGCGCGCGCCGTTGACGAGCGCATAGTCGCCGGCGAAGATCTGATACGCGTTATACGTGTGCCCGGTCTCCATCGAGTTGATCGTGATCGAATACGTCGCCGCCGTAGGCGTCTGCGATGTCGACGTGCCGGTTGACCCGGTGTCCTCCGCGAACGCGCTGCTGGTTCCCGCGAACCCGATCGCGCACATTGCGGCCGCGGCCATTGTGGCTGCGAACTTCTTCCATGCCGATTGCATGATGTCTCCTTAGTCTTCTGGCGCGGTCCGGACGGTCCGTGCCGTGTCTCCTTGGTTGTGTTTGTCACCCGCGCGGCTGGGCGCTGTGCGCGTCCTTCGCGGTGCGTGTGCGCATCGCGAGCGCGCAGCCCAGCAGTGCGAGCACTGTGAGTGCGCAGCCGATCAGGATCATGTGCCGAGCATCGCCTGTGCCGCCTGTGGCGGGAAGCACAACACCCGGCTCGTCTTGAATCGCCTTGAGGTCCCAGTCCAGAGCCACCGTGCCGTCCTCGCCCGGCCCGACCACGAAGCTGTGGGTTCCTGGGGCGAGGTCGTATCCGGCCGGGGCCTTGGTTTCGCGGAGCGTGTACGTGCCCCACTCAAGACCTGTCAGCTTGAAGGCTCCGGGCGTGGCGTCCACGTCCTTCGCCCATGCGGGATTGCCGGCGACGGCGCAGTCGCCGTCATCCGTGCAGTCCGTGATCGTGTACGTCTGTGATGTGGCGCTTCCTTTCGGTGTGTAGGTGATGCCCCATTCGGAGCCGGCGAGCTGTTTCGTCGGCTCCGTCGCATCCGTCTTGCTCCAGATGACGCTTCCTGTCGCGCGGCGGTTCGCGATCGTGCCGCCGGCCACCTGCACGGTGGCCTGCGTCGCATCGTCGATCGTGAACTCGTACGGGCCGCCGACGCTCTCGTATCCGTTGGGGACGACGCTTTCGACGATCCGGTAGGTGCCGAGCGGCAGTTTGTTGAGGCGGAACGATCCCGGCGTCGCATCGACGTCCGGATACGTGACCTTGGACGCGTCGCACGGCGCGTGCTCGCAGTCGGTCACGACGTTCACCGTCTGCCACGAGCCGTCCGCGCCCTTGCGCTCCAACGTCCACGCCGAACCGGCGAGCGGCGTCGAGCCAGCGTTCGCCGTGCCGTCGTAGCCGCCGTCGACCTTCGCCCACACGACGCTCGACGGCACATCCGAGATCCACGCGTTCGTGCCGACGATCGACGGCCGCTGATCGCCCGTCCACGTGACGACGCCGTTCGCGTCGATCGTGAACTTGTAGACGGTCGGATTGAGCAGATAGCCGCTCGGCGGCGTCTTCTCTTCGAGCGTGTACGTGCCGGTGGGCAGATTCTTGAGTGTGAAGAGGCCGATGCCGGTGTTGACGTCGACGTACGGGTCGCTTTTGCCACCATCGGTGAGCGTGGAGAGCACCTTGCGTTTCGCGGCGTTTTCGGCGTACACGTCGTCATCGGTGACGTCGGCGGCGACGGTGCCCACATGTGTCGCCTGCCGCGACGAATCGACCGCCGTCGCACATTCCGGCGTGACGCCCGGCTGCACGTTGTCGTATTTATATACGGCGATGCTGCGCGCGCCCGCGCCGGCCGCGAACGGCGTCTTGCCGCCGGTCGCCATGTAGGTCGCGCCGTTGGCGGAACGGAAGTAGAACTGCACTCCCGCGTTCTTCGACGGCACGACCGCGCGGTACCAGCCGTCGCAGTACTGCGACATCAGCGCGTACGTGTAGTTCGTCTGCGACGTCGTCTTCCATGCGAGGAACGGCATGTAGTTGATGTTCGCCGTCTGCGTGTTGAAATAGACGACGAGTGAATCGTCGGTGACGTTCAGCGTGACCGATTTCTTCAGGTCGCCCGATTGCACGGTGATCGTCGTCGTGCCGGCCGCGTTGAGCGTGACGAGACCGTCGGCGTCGACGGAGGCGACGTTCGGGTTGCTCGACGTCCATGTGACGGCGCTGCCGGTCGGCGTCGTCGTCGACGTGAGCCGCAGCGTGCCGTACGCGACGTCCGTGTTGATCGACGCGGGCGCGGCGGTGCCGTTGTAGTTCAGCGACAATGCGGTGACGGCGGCGGGATTGACGGTGATCGTGACGGATGCGGACAGATGTTTGCCGTCCTGCGTCGTGTCGACGGTCGTCGCGGTGACGGTCACTTTCCTCGGCGCGGTCAGCTGACCGTACGATGTGACGACGCCGTTCTGCACGCCGACGACGTCGCTCGGGCTCACGCTCCACGTGACCTGCTGCGGCGAGCCGTCCGGCAGCGCCTTCGCCGTGAGCTTGACGGTGCCGCCGGCGGTCATCGTCAACACGTTGCCCGGTATCGCGGCGCCGTTTGCGTCGAGGATGTGCACGCTTTGCACGGCGGTCGTGTTGTCGTCGATCGTGTACGACTTCACATCGTTCGGGTTCGTGACGTTCTTCAGCGTCCAGCTTGAACCGGGCAGCCCTGCGCGCGACGCGTCGCCGTCGGCGTATTTGCCCCAGTTGACGGTGCCGCCGAGCGGGCGGTCGCCGATCGCCGGCGACGTCGCGCCCGATGCGGTCGTATCGACGAGCAGACTGTTGCCGCCGGACACCGGCATGCCGTTGTTGTTGTAGACGTTGACAATCTTCGTGTACGGCGTGAAGGACGCGTCGCCCGTGTTGATCTGGTAGATGTTGTCGTTGAGGCGATAGCCGTCCGGCGGCGTCAGCTCGCGCAGATAGTAGGTGGCGTTCGGCGTGAGCAGTCCGAGTTCGAAGGCGCCATCGGCCTTGTTCACATCGAGCGGATCGTTGTCCTTGACGGTCAGGATCGCGCCGGAGCCGCTCAACGCGCTCTTCAGGTCGCCGTACACCTCCCAGCTGGAGCCGGCGAGCGGCTGTCCGGTGCCGGCGTTCACCTTGCTCCAGCTGATGAGCGACGCCGGTTGCATACCGCGCCACGGATAATTATGGCGTTCCTGGTCCATGCCGATGATCGACGCGGAGTCAGCGTTGTTGTAGGTGCCGACGTAGATGGGGCTGTTGAGCATGTAGTCGCCGCCGACGTAGACGCGGCCGTTCGTGATGACATGGTCTTCGAAGGAGCCGCGCGGCACGATGATGCTGCCGAGCATCGCGGCGGCCGGATCGTCGCCGGGCGCGAGCTGCGTGCCGGTCTTCGCCGTATCCGTGGCCTCGCTCAGCGCCGTAGAACCGTAGGCGCCGCCGAGCACGGTCAGCTCGGTGGTGTTCGCGAAGTTCCACATAATCGCCTGCGCGGCGGTGTTGTAGTCGCTCTTCTGCGCGGCCGTGGCGTTCGACGCGTATCCGTTGCCGATTTCAGTGCCGTTCCACCAGAAACGCCAGCCGCTTTGGAACGTGACGGGTGCAGCTCCGGTGATGTTGACGGCGACGGCCGCATCGTCCGGAATGTTCGTGAACGCGAAGTCAAGGCCGCCGAACCCGGTCGAGTTCATCTGGCTCGCATCGATCGTGAAGACCTGCATCAGGCTTGAGCCGTCGCCGTTAAAAGTGATGAGCCGTTCTCGGTTCGCGCCGGAGAAATGCCAAGTGTGGGAGACGGACGGATTGGAATAGTGGTTACGCGTGTAGGCGCCATCGGGTGCGACGCCGACGTAGACACCGGGCTTCGCGTCCGCCAGGGCGGCAGTGAAGGCGTCGCCGGATTGCTGCGCGTAACCATTGAAGGAGACGAGTTTGTCGGACAGCGGGACGACGGTCTGGTCGCCGTAGTTCGTGTAGTCGACGTCGTTCGCCGTCAGCGGGTTCGTCGCGTTGAAGGTGACGCCCGGGGTCGGACTGTAGGAACCGGCCGTCTGCACGACGGACGAGCGCGGATTGGTGGCGTAGCTCTCGCTCCAGTTTGTCCGGTTGCCGCTGATGGATGCCGTGAACTGCACGGTGCCGCTCGCCTGGCCTTTGCCGACGAAGGCGCCATGCTCCCACGCGCCGACGTCGCCGTAGGTCGTGCGGGTCGGACCGGTCGTCATCGAAAGGATGTGGGTGTTGACGCCGCCGACGCCGAGTGCCTGCGCGCCGTTTGCGGGGCGAAACATCGTGCCGAAGCCGACGGCGCCCATGCGCAGACCGTTGCCGCCCCACGAATTGCCGAGCTTGTGGTTGGCGAACTTGCCTTTGACGATCGTCAGGCCTTCGACCTCGGCCGTGTAGGAGCCGGTCGGACCGTTCGCGTTCGTGTAGGTGTACGGCGCCGACTGGTTTGCCGGCGGCGCGCCGACGTACAGGTCGCGGCCTACCCAAGTGGCGACGCCGGTGTCGGGACCCGCCGGAGAGGTCTGGTTGATGTTCGAGCCGAGCGAGATGTTCAACGGAGTGGTGACCGAACCGGCCGCAAGGCGTGCGGCCACCGCGGTTGCCGTGGGCACGGCGAGCGCGGTGCGCGTGACGAAGGACGGCACGATGAATGCGATGATGCTCACGACGGTCACGACGATCGCGGCGACGGCATGGCGCGAGGTTCGGGAGGATGCGGCGGCCGTGTCTGCCTCGGCGGACGCGGCGACGGCATGGTTGTCGATGACGTCGGAGGCGTCGCGATCATGGATGGACGAGCGTGTACCGTTCATCGTTTGCTTCCCCCCTGTCTTGCTCCCTCACTGGCGCCGGAGGGCGCCTCGTGCTGAGATTCTTTCGTTATTGCTGTTATTAGTCATGCATTGCGCATATCGCAGGCATGTGATCATACAGGCATTGCGATTGCATGTTCCCTCGATTCACGTCTGTGCTATTTCCGTTGTCGCCTTCTTTGTATCGCACAACGCAGCATGCCGTGCAATCTCCCGGCAGTAAAAGGGAATAGCGAATAGACGCATGAGCAACAATTGCGAAAAGCAAATATCGATCTGCGTGAAAAAGTGATACTGCTAGCGAACGTTAATCATGCACTTCAGTGAAAAATACGTGAATCTACGCCCGTGGTCGAAGCCCGGATACGCGGCGATCGCCATGATGGTATGGCATTGCGATCAGCCATGTGCCCCGATTCCGGCCATATGGCGCCCCGTCGGCATACCAACCCGCCGCGGCCGCCGACGAGCCGGGACGCAGCGGCCCAACCCGCCAACCAGGTCGACAAGCCGGGACGCAAACCAACCCCTCAGCGACCCAACCCGTCGACTCCGCCGACGAATCCACCCGCACATGGCGGCCGCGGAAATACGAAACGGCCGCGGAGGAAGGCATCAGCCTCCATCCACGGCCGTTCATGCACGTAGAATCAGTCCTCGTTCTCCTCGATGTGTTCGATCTGCACCTCGAGGTTTTCGGCGTCGTTCAACGCATCGTGAATCTCCTCTTCGGCGTTCGTCGCCGCCACGGCCGCCGCCGCGATCTGCGCGAGCTTCTGCTTGACGGCGTCGGACGACCCCTGTGGCACCGAAGCGGCACGCGCGGACGACGTTCCGTGACCGGCGCCATGCGCACCATGCGAGCCGGAGCCGCCGCGCGCTTCGCTGCCATGGCCGTGCTTGTTCGTCTTGACGAACGGGTCGCCGCCCTTGAGCGCATACGGATCGTCGTAGTCCCCGGAGATCGTCGGCTCGTCATGCACGATGAATCCGCGTCCCTTGCACGTCGGGCACTCCTCGGAGAACGCCTCGACGAGTCCCTGACCGATGCGCTTGCGCGTCATCTGCACAAGACCCAGCGACGTGACCTCGGCCACCTGATGCTTCGTGCGGTCGCGCGCCAAGCATTCGACGAGTCGTCGCAGCACGAGGTCGCGGTTCGCCGGCATCACCATGTCGACGTAATCGATCATGACCATGCCGCCGATGTCGCGCAGACGCAACTGTCGCGCGATCTCCTCGCTCGCTTCGAGGTTGCAGCGCGTCACCGTCTCCTCGAGCGACTTGCCGCGGCCGATGAAGCGTCCGGTGTTCACATCGATCGTCGTCATCGCCTCGGTGCGGTCGATGACGATCGAGCCGCCGGACGGCAGATACACCTGACGTTCCATGCCCTTGCGCAGCTGCGAGTCGATCTGCCACTTGTCGAACACGTCCTTGCCTTCATGCTCGGCCGGATCCCACTTCTCCAGCTTCGCGCTCAGGTCGGGCGCCATCGTGTCGAGATACTGCTCGATGCGTTCGTAGACGCTGTCGCCTTCGACGATCATCTTGCGGAAGTCGTCGTTGAAGATGTCGCGCACGACGCGGATCGCCATGTCCGGCTCGCCCTGCAACAGCTTCGGGCGCTTGCCATGGCGGAACTCCTCGAACTTCTTCTGGATCTGCTCCCACTGATGCACGAGCTGTTCCATATCCTTGACGATCGCCTCTTCGGTGGCGCCCTCGGCGGCCGTGCGGATGATGACGCCCATGTCCTTCGGCGCGACCTTCGACACGATCGACTTCAGACGGCTGCGCTCACGGCTGCTCAGCTTGCGGCTGACGCCGGTCATGCCTCCCGACGGCACGAGCACGAGGAAACGACCCGCAAGCGTCACCTGACTCGTCAGACGCGCGCCCTTGTGGCCGATCGGATCCTTCGTCACCTGCACGAGCACCGGGTCGCCGGAGCGGAACGCGAGCTCGATGCGCCGCGGCTGTCCCTCGAGACGCGTCGTGTCCCAGTTGACCTCGCCCGCGTACAGCACGCCGTTGCGCGCCTGACCGATGTCGACGAAGGCCGCCTCCATGCTCGGCAGCACGTTCTGCACGCGGCCGAGGTAGATGTTGCCGACCGTCGCGACCTCCTGGATGTCGGAGACGTAATGTTCGACGAGCACATCGTCCTCGAGCACCGAGATCTGCGTGTGGCGTTCGCGCTGACGCACGACCATCAGACGGTCGACGTTTTCGCGGCGCGCGAGGAAGTCCTGCTCGAGCAGCTGGTTCTGTCGGCTGCGCTCGCGGCGGTTGTCGCGGCGGCGCTGCTTCTTCGCTTCGAGTCGCGTGGAGCCTTCGACGTCGGTGATTTCGTCGATGTACTGCTGCTTGCGCGAGCGGCGCGTCGTCGTTTCCTCTTCGACGTTCTTGCCGCCGCGGCGGCGACGCCGTCGACGCGTGACCGTCGTCTCCTCGTCTTCCTCGCCGCCCTCTTCGGTTTCCTTGTCGTCGTTCTTGTCGTTCGACTTGTTCGTTTCGGCGTCGGCGTCCTGCGAGCGGCGCGAACGGCGACGGCGACGCGTGCGCATCGACGTCTCCTCGTCCTCGTCATCCTCGTCATCCGCCTTCTTCTTCGCGTTGCGCGCGATAGCATCATCGATCGGCGCATAGGTGATGTCGTCGAGCACGAGGTCCTCTTCGATCTGCTCGACTTCGGCCGCGGCACGGCGTTCCTGCGCGTTGAGGCGGCGGTTCGACCTGCGCGAACGGCGACGCGTCGATGTCGTTTCCTCTTCGCCGTCGGGGTAGTCGAGGACGGCCGTCTCCTCGCTCGTCTCGCTGGCCTCAGCCGCATCGTCGTCATGCGCGTCGCTCGCACGGCGGGAACGACGGCGGCTACGCGGCGACGACGGTTCCTCGTCATCGTCCGGGGACTTCGCCCTGCGCGAGCGACGCGACGGCGTCGACGGCTCGTCATCATCGTCCTCATTGGCGGACGATGCGCGGCGCGAACGGCGACGCGGCGCCGATTCGTCGTCCTCGGTCGCGGATGCACGGCGGGAACGACGGCGCGGCGTCGGTTCGTCCTCGTCGTCATCGGCGGCATTGCGGCGGGAACGGCGATCGGCATCGTCGTCGCCCGGCTGCGGGATGACAGGCTCCTGGAACAGCAGCGACGTCATCGGCCGCGACGCGCGGCGGTGCGACGTGCGGTCGGGCTCACGGTCGGATTCACGGTCGGCGGTGTCGCTGAGAAAGTCGTCGAGCGAATCGGCGGTTGCGGTCGAGGAACGGCCGCGTGACGACGTCGAAGTCGCGCGCGTGCGGCGGCGACGCTGCTTCGGTTCGCCGTCAGCGGAATCCTTGTCGTCCTTCGACGAGGTGATCGACGGTGCAGACTTCGACGCGGGCAGCGCGGGCACGGTCGGCTCACGGAACAGCGGCGTATGCTCCTCGACCTTAAGCTCAACGGACGCGTTCGCAGCGCCGGCGTCACGCACAACACGGCGGCCACGGCGGCGCGGCGCCGGCTGGGCGACGGTGTTTTCGGGGGTCTTCTGCGCAGAATTGCTCTCTGCGGAGGTTTCGTTCGTGACGAAATCATCAGTCAAATCGGGCACAATGCTCCTAGCGGCGCGCCATGCTGCAATCATGACGCAGACGTTCTGGCCCCATGCGTTCTCACGCCATACTCTCACTATGGCCGCGCGGGTCGCGCACGCTGGTGGCAATCCAAAAGTCAATTCAAGCGATGGCGGACACCGGCGCTCGCGGTTTGCGATCCCGTTCTTCCGGGTTCAACGCGAGGGGATCAACGCCAACGGTTGCTGGGCGATTTTTGCAGAAAACCGCCATGTCTCAGTATGACACAACTCATGGTCGAATAGGTTACGGTGCGGGAAGGGCGGGTCGGGGTCGGTCCTGCAGGGCTCAGGTCGGATGGGCAGCCTGACGGGTAGGCCTAGCGGGACGGAACGTCGACGGGGCGGACGGTTCGACCCGCGAACGGCCCTTCCAGCGGGTCAAACCGTCGAAACCGCCGACAAACCAGGACGCAGCAGGCCAAACCGTCGGCACCATCGATGGATCGACCCGCAAACAAGCCTCCCAACGGGCCGAACCATCGAAACCGTCGACGAACCAGAACGCAGCGGGCCGGAACGTCGTACCAATCGACGAAACGGGACGCGAAGCGGCCCTCTAGCGACCCAAAACGTCGACGGAGTCGATGCAACGGGACGCGCGGGTCAGTTCAGCCAGTCGGTGAGGATGCCGGCCATGAGCGTCAGGTCGGTTTCGGGCAGCTGCTCGTCGTGCTTGTGCGCCAAAAGCGGACTGCCCGCGCCCAGATTCACGGCGGGGATGCCCAGCTGCGAGAAACGCGCCACATCGGTCCAGCCGAGCTTCGCCAACGGCTCACGACCCGTGCGCTCACGCACCAGATCAACAAGCGACTGCACGAGCGGATCATCCATGCCAGGACGCGCGGACGGCGACTCGTCCTTCATCTCGATGCCGAAGCCCTCGAACACGCCGCCGGTCGCGACATGCTCGCCGTTGCCCAGCTCGGCGCCGCAATCGGCGCCCATCATCAGCGCCTTCGCCTCCGGCAGCGTCTTGTCCGGTGCGAAACGGTAGTTCACGTGCACACGGCACTCGTCGGGGATGACGTTCGTGCCGTTGCCGCCCGAGATCAACGTCGCGTTGAGGCCCTCCCGGTACGTCAGGCCGTCAACGTCGACCGCTTCGTCCTCATGCGCGTTGAGTTGGTTGAGGATCTCAGCGGCCTTGTGGATCGCGTTGTCGCCCATCCACGCGCGCGCCGAATGCGCGGCCACGCCATGCGCGACGACGTCGAAACGCATCGTGCCGTTGCAGCCGCCCTCGATGCCGCAGTCGGTCGGTTCGCCGATGATCGCGAAATCGCCGACGATCCAGTCGGGGTGCGCCTCGACGACCTTGCGCAGGCCGTTCTTCTCGGCGGCGACCTCCTCATGGTCGTAGAAGACGAAGGTCAGGTCGTACTTCGGGTCGGTCAGCGTGGCAGCGAGGAACAGCAGCACCGCATCCGAACCCTTCATGTCGGTCGCGCCGCGCCCCCAGATTACGCGCTCGGACGGATGGGCGGCGGCGACGTCCTCGCGGATCAGCGGATCGCCCGGCTCAAGCCACATCGGCGGGAAATTGTCGATGACCGGCACCGTATCCAAGTGGCCGGCGAGCACGACCCGGTGCGCCTTGCCGAAGTCCGTGGACGCGACGAGCGTGTCGCCGTGGCGGCGCACCGTCAGATGCGGCTGCGCGCGCAGGAACGCCTCGACCATGTCCGTCAGCGGCCCCTCGTCGTCGCTCACCGAATACACGCTCATCAGCTGCGCCATCAGATCGTTGAGATTCTGCTGATCGCTCGCCGACGGGTCGATCACGAGCGTGGTGGCGGGAGGGATCGGCGTGGCAGAGGCGGAAGCGGAGGCCGCCATCGGCACGGCCGAAGCGGAGGGGGTCGGTTCGTTGACAGCGGAAGCGGAGTTGGAAGTCATCGAAATCTCCAGATACGAGACGGTTCTATGGTCGGTTTTCGCACATATCGTAACAGCTGAATCAAGCCCGCAACTCAAGCGACCGCAGTGCGGGCATATGGGCGCATGGGTTGTGTGCGGGTCGGAACGTCGATGAGGTTGGCGGAGCGGGACGCAAACCGGCCGCTCCGCGGGTCAGATTGTCGGGGAGGTCAACAGAACGAGACGCACACGGGTACCCATTTTGGGACGGATGGCGCGCAATGTGCGCGGGAGGTGACACACTGAGTTGGGCGAAACACGTCGGCGTCGGCACGACCGCACGGCAGCACGACGTCCAACCGCACACCCACCCGAACCAGCAGAAGGAGCGTCATGACGGGCTTGATCAGCGCGATGGAAGGATTCTGCGTCATCGGCATCGTGATCGCGGTCGGCTACGTCGCCGCGCGCATGCAGATCGGCGGCCCGCAGGCGCAGTACGTGCTCAACCGTCTGAGCTTCTTCGTCGCGAGCCCATGCCTGATGTTCGACATCCTCGCCGACGAGAAACTGGGAGAGATCTTCCACCCGTCGATCTTCGTTGCATTCTTCTCGGCATTGGCTGTGGGCGTCATCTTCCTGATCCTCAACGCATGCTTCTTCCATCTGAAGGCGCCCGACGCGACGATCGGCGTCCTCAACTCCCTGTATCTGAACTCGAACAACATCGGCCTGCCGATCGCCACCTACATTCTCGGCAACCCCGCACTCGTCGCGCCGATCCTCGTCATGCAGCAGGCGGTGTTCACGCCGATCGGCCTGACGGTGCTCGACGCGACGACGAAAGGCCAGGTCTCGGCGAAGACGATCCTCAAGCAGCCGCTGCATCAGCCGCTGCTCATCGGCACGATGCTCGGCATCCTCGTCTCGCTGCTCAACGCGAAATTCGGTTTCGCGATCGTGCCCGACTACATTCGCAACCCGATCAGCATGATCGGCGCGTCGGCGGTTCCGATGATCCTGATGGCTTTCGGCATGTCGCTGCACGGCACGAAACCGATGCAGAACAAGAGCAACCGTCCGGCGATCGTCACCGTCGCCATCCTGAAGAACGTCGTGATGCCGATCATCGCCTTCCTGCTCGCCTACTTCGTGATGAGCTTCCGCGGCCCGGTGCTGTACGCGTGCGTCGTGCTCGCCGCGCTGCCGACCGGCCAGAACGTCTACAATTACGCGGCGCGCTACAACGTGGGTCTCACCTTCGCGCGTGACGGCATCCTCGTCTCGACGGTGACGAGCCCGATCTTCATCGCGATCATCGCGGCGATTCTGAGCTGACGCGTCGCGCGAGCGTCGCTAACGGCGGATGAAGGAGCCGCCGACTCCGGCCATCCGCAACCGACCCGAGCGCAAGCGAACGTCGACCTCCATCGCGACAGCCTCCCGCGCCCCGTCGCCTCGACGCCCTCAGTCGTCGCGCCGCCGACTGACCGTGTCGAGCCGCGCCGCCGTCCGGTTCGCGCACAGCGCACCGACGCTGACGAGCGCATAGCACAGCGCAATGCCGAGCGCGAACCGCAGCAGCACCGCCGGCGCAGTAAGCGCGGAGCCGAGCAGCGGCAGCATCAGGAACATCGAGCATCCGGCCGCGACGATGATGACGGTGTTGAGCGGTGTGAGCACCTCGCTGAATCGCGCGCGGCGCAAGGTGCGCGCATCGGTGCCTTCGAGGATGAGCATGTGGTATTCGGCCGCTTGGTCGTACACGTTCGCCGACTGCATGATGCCCGAACTGACCGCGGCGAGCACTGCCGCGAACACGAGTGTCAACGTGCCGCCGAGCGCGATGTCATGCATCATCATCAACGATTCCGGGTCGGCGTTGTCACCGGTGGCGAGGATGCCGCACACCGACGTGATGCCGGCGACAAATACGGCGAGCGCGATGCCGGAGACGTTGCGCCATGCGCGTTTTGGATTGTCGAGGATTCTGCGCATCGCGATCATGACGGCCGCGTTCTTCGGGTGGCGGACGCGTGTTTTCGCAACGGCCGTCACTATCCACGAACCGATGAGGTTGAGCAGCATGAAGCAGCCGCCGATGATGCCGAATACGATCGCATAGACGACGACCGCACCCGCCTGCGCGAACAGCTGCAGACTGTTGAGTACGACGAATCCGCCGATGATTGCGGCGACGAAGATGACGGCCCGCCATCCGCTCGGCAGCGTCGAGCCTTGGCGTGCGGTGACGCCGAGCGGCGTGATCGCGACGCGGCGCAATGTGACCAATGCGGAGACGAGTGCGAGCAGCGCGACGCCGACGACGGTGCCAACGAGTGCAATGGGGCCGACCCACAATTGTTCGAAGTTGAAGTGGCGATTTTCGAAGGTGAGCGTCATGATGAGCGGCATGATCGCGAAGTAACCGCCGACGCCGATGATCGCGCCCGTCACCGCCTGACTGACCGCTTCGAAGGCCGTCAATCGTATGACCTGCGATGTCGTCGCACCGACGAGCCTGAGCGTCGCGAGGCGTTCGTCGCGCCGGGTCGCCGCCAATCGGGCCGCCGATCCGGCGAGCGTCGTGAACGGGACGATGAGCAGCACGCACGCGAAGATCGCGAGCATGACGTAGAACTCGCCGTCGGCGCTCACGTTGTCATGCGATGTGCAGCGCGACGTGTCGAACATGCAGGCCGTCGTATGGTCCGGCGACGCACGCCAGATGAAGCCGTGCAGACCGCCGAGGACGGTGAGGAAGATCGCCGTCGCCGCGGCGAACGCGATGGTGGCGAGCAACCCCGTGAAGTCGCCGCCGCCACGCCGTTCTGCGCGCACGGGTTGTGCGATGCTGTCCGACGCGGTTTGTGCGAACGCTTGCATCCCCGATGCGTCGGTTACGTCAGCCGCCGGCGTAGTGGCGTCCGATATCACCGTCTCTGTGGCAATCGTGTCCGCCGCCAACTCGTTCGTCACCGACATGTTCATCGACTGCATATCCGATGACGCAGCCGGCCCCTCGTCAGCCGTCAGCTGTCCGCTCACCGCCAACTGTGCGTTCGACTGTGCGGCCAACTGATCATCTGCCGTCGCCGTCGTATCCACCACCGACTGCGTATCCGCTTGCACCGCGCGAAGCGACCGGGCGACGGCGGCGGGGCTGCGGTGGAAAAGCCTCCAGAGGGCAAACGTGTTCATCGTAGGGCTCCTTGCGAAGGATTGCGTGGATACCCAGCCATCATCGGCGCACCACCCATGGGGCCACTCGTCATGGCACCGTTGCGAGCACCATCGACGCGCGCACCATCCCCCATCGGCCAATTCGCCGCACTGCCCATCCGCTGATTCGCCGCGTCGAGTACGATGCCGTCGCGCATGTGGACGGTGCGACCGCAGAAGGCGGCGATGTTCGGGTCATGCGTGACGAGCACGACGGCAGCATTGTTCGCGGCGGCCGCTTCCATCAGCAGCTGCATGACGTCGCGGCCGGTGTTCTGGTCGAGCGCGCCGGTCGGCTCGTCGGCGAAGATGATCGCCGGATTTACGCACAGCGCACGCGCGATCGCCACGCGCTGCATCTGTCCGCCGCTCATCTCGCCGGGGCGGCTGAACATCAGGTGGCGCAACCCGATGCGGTCCAGCCAGCTGAGGGCGCGGTCAGTGGCCTCGCGGTACGCCATGCCGGACAGCATGAGCGGCAGCGCGACGTTCTCGACAGCCGGCAGTTCGGGCAGCAGCTGTCCCGATTGAAAGACGAATCCGAAGGCCTGACGACGCAAACGTGTGCGCTCGGCTTCGCTGATGCGATCGATGTCGGCACCGCGGAACATCACACGACCGGTCGTCGGCTTCGTGATGCCGGCGAGCACATGCAGCAGCGTCGACTTGCCCGACCCCGACGGCCCCATGATCGCCACACGTTCGCCTTCGCCAACGAGGAAATTCGCATGGTTGAGCGCCGGCGGCTGCCCAGGTTGGATGGTGCTGCGCGATGTGGCGTTGTAATCCATAACAAGGTCGATGCCGTGCAGCACCGGCGTCGGGGCGCCTTGCTGTGTGCGCACGGCGCGCGGCTGGTGCGCCGCCGGCGGATCGTTGATGCTGAATTGCTGTGACGGGTTCTGTACGTTCATGGTTGCCACGCTACGATTGCGCCGCCCGCGCAACCATCATGCATCGGGATGACTTTGCCCCGCCTTCCACGCATCTCTCAACCTTAAGGATGACGCACACGATTGCATATCCGCACAGGGGGCCACCCTTGCATTTACAGCTATGGAGCGTCGGCGACGCCACTCACGTCAGCTTCCAGCTGACGCGATGCAGATCGCTCGGACCGTATTGAACAATCGCCTCGCGATGCGCCTGCGAACCGTAGCCTTTGTTGTGCGCCCACCCGTAGCGCGCATAGTCGGGGTTCTCCTCGGCGAGCGCAACCATGAGCCGGTCGCGCTTCACCTTCGCGAGCACGGCGGCGGCTGCGACCGAACAGCATCGCTGATCACCCTTGACCTGAGTGACGACGTATGGCAATACCGGCGCGAGCGGCGCTTCAAAAGACATGAACGCTTTCGAGATGTAGTCGCTCGGCCCATCGAGAATCGCGCCAACGCGCACGCCACCTTCTTGTTCGAGGCCGAGCGCGCGTTCGACCTCATCGAGCGCCCGCAGCGCGGCGATGCCGAGAGCATAGGTGATGCCCCATTCATCGATTTCCTGATTCGTCGCCGAGCCGATGGCGTACGCGTCCACCCACTTCTGCAGCGGCTCGTACAGCGCTTCGCGACGATGCTCGGTGAGCATCTTCGAATCCGCCAGATATTGCGGAATCGACTGCTGCGCGCGGTCGAGATCGGCAGCGTGGAACGCTGCGGCGCCGACCATCACCGGCCCCGCGAGCGACCCGCGTCCCACTTCGTCGAAGCCGACGATGACATCGTATCCATCCGCCGCGATGCGCCGCTCGAGCTCAAACGTTGGCACTGCGGAAATGCTCATCCCATCCTCTTTCCTGATCGTCTGATCGTTCGACGTTCCGCCCACTACACTGCGCGATCACCCTCACCGCCGCTCCACGCGAATCACTTTCACGCTACGCGACCGCCCATTCGCTGCACATCGTCACTGCGCGCAGCCGCCGTGCACAAGCAGTTCCAGCAGCCGGCCACCACGCCGGCCACGCCGCGGCAGTCGTCACCACCTACCGTGCTTCACGTGAAACGTCACTCACTCGTTTCGCGCGAAGGCACATCGGCGAAGACGTCGTGATGCGCGCTCAGCCAACCGATACGGTTAAGTGGCCAGTAGCGCGCGAAGGCGACGCCGACGATGTCGCTGATCGGCACGAGCCCGTTGTCACCATCGTTCTGATGGTATCGGGAATCCGCGGAATTCGAACGATTGTCACCCATCACAAACACATGTCCCGGCTTAACGGTCACCTTGAATGGGAACGCGCTCGGCTCCGCGCCCGGCTTGATATACGACGTCTCGTCGATGGCGACGCCGTTGATGACGACCGGCGCACCGTTGCCGTCGCACTCGACGATGTCGCCCGGCAGCCCGATGAGTCGTTTGATCAGGTATTCGCTCGCGAACGTTGTCTGCTCATCGGCAAGCCAATTCGCAGGGTCTTTGAAGACAACGATGTCACCCCGCTTGAGCTTGGTGACGCGCGGCGTGAGCTTCGTCGTCACAACGCGGTCGCCGGGGACGATCGTGTCCTCCATCGACTTCGACGGAATGACGTACATGCCGAACAGGAACACGCGCATCAGCACGACGATGGCGATCGGCAACGCGCACCACAACAGGAAATCGCGCACCGTGAACTTCGCGTCCGGCTTAGCTTGGTTGGCATGCCGCGCGTTGGTCGCGTCGTCGCGGCCGGCACCGCCCGGCGACGGCATAGGCGCGTCTTCGCCGCCCATACGGGTGCCCTCGGCTGACGAATCGTTGCGCATGAATCTCCTGACTGTTGGCTGCAGTGCTCATCGTCGCATTCGCACCCCCGAAGGCGCGACTGCGCTGTACGTCATTGTATGACATCGCTGGCATAACGGCCGCGCGCACGCACAACCCCATCACATTGCGCCGCGAACTGAATCGTCGCCGCCGACAGCAAAACCAACGAACAATCAACAAACATCAACAAAAACGAAAGAGGACCCGCGGTTGCGGATCCTCTGACGATCATGCACGCGCACTGCCGACGTCGAAGGTCGACGCGCGCGGCCGCACTCACTTGGCGGAGTTGTCGCGACGCTCGACGATGCGAGCGGCCTTGCCGCGCAGGTTGCGCAGGTAGTAGAGCTTCGCGCGACGCACGCGGCCACGACGAACGACCTTGATCGAGTCGATCGACGGGGAGTGCAGCGGGAAGCGACGCTCAACGCCGGTGCCGAAGCTGATCTTGCGCACGACGAAAGTCTCGCGAACGCCCGCGCCCTGACGCGCGATCACCACGCCGGTGAAGGTCTGGATACGGGAGTTGTTGCCTTCCTTGATCTTCACGTTCACGTCAACGGTGTCGCCCGGACGGAACGCCGGGATCTCGTCGGCCGGCTTCATGTGCTTGGCGTCGAATGCCTCAATAGCGTTAACCATGGTGTTCCTCGCTCGCTGCCGCATATCAGCGCAGTGGTTGGGGCAGCCGTCGCGCGGACGCCGCCTGATTTTCGCGGACCGCTGCGGCCCGCGTTGCCGATCCGCCGAAAGTCACGTTCGACTGGACCTGAAGATGCGCGGGGTTATGCGGCACCCCATGCATCGGCACAACGTTCAGTAGTATACACACGGCCATGAACAGTCTCGGACGTCATCGGTCAGGCATCCGCCACCGCGGCGGCACCCTATAGGTGGCATCACCCACAAACGGCCATTGGCGGCCGATCGGCTCATCGAAGCAGCCAGAGAACGCATAAGGTGCACAGCCCATACTGGGCCATGCACCTTATGCCTCGTTCAGCAGCCGCTTCAGCTACTCAGCCACCGCAGCAAACCGCAGCCGCCACCGCGGAGATCAGAACTCGCGGACCTTGCGGTAGAAGTTGATCAGGCTGCGCGTGGACGCGTCCTGGGCGGCGAGCGCCTCATCGTTCTGCGAAATCGCCGGCGTGATCTCCTTCGCGAGCTGCTTGCCGAGCTCGACGCCCCACTGGTCGTAGGAGTCGAGGCCCCACACGGTGCCTTCGACGAAGGTGATGTGCTCGTAGAGCGCAATCAGCTCGCCGAGCGCGAACGGATCAAGACGCACGCCCATGATGGACGTCGTCGGACGGTTGCCGGTGAACACGCGGGCCGGGACGATGTCCTCCGGCGTGCCTTCGGCGCGCACTTCGTCAGCGGTCTTGCCGAAGGCGAGCGCCTTCGTCTGCGCGAAGTAGTTGCCGAGCAGCAGCTCGTGCATATCCTGGTCGCCGTCCTTGAGCGGGTTCGGCGTGTTCGCGAAGGCGATGAAGTCGGCCGGGATGAGCTGCGTGCCCTGATGGATCAGCTGGAAGAACGCGTGCTGGCCGTTGGTGCCCGGCTCGCCCCAGAAGATCTCGCCGGTCTCGGTCGTCACCGGGGTGCCGTCCCAACGCACGGACTTGCCGTTCGATTCCATCGTCAGCTGCTGCAGGTACGCCGGGAAGCGGTGCAGGTACTGGTCGTACGGGAGCACGGCGTGCGAAGCGACCTTGTAGAAGTTGCGGTACCAGACGTTGAGCATGCCCATGAGCACGACGACGTTCTTCTCGAACGGCGTGTTCTTGAAGTATTCGTCGATCTGATGGAAGCCGTTGAGGAACTCCTCGAAGCGCGCCGGTCCGAAGACGATGGCGAGCGTCAGGCCAACGGCGGAATCGACGGAGTAGCGGCCGCCGACCCAATCCCAGAAGCCGAACGCGTTCTTCGGGTCGATGCCGAAGTCCTTGACGCGCTCGAGATTCGTCGAGACGGCGACGAAGTGCTTCTCCACGGCCTCGGCCTTGGACTCGCCGTCGCCGGAAATCGCGCCGGAGGCCTGCAGCTCCTCGAGGAGCCAAGCGCGCGCCTCACGAGCGTTTGTCAGCGTCTCAAGCGTGCCGAAGGTCTTGGAAACGACGACGAAGAGCGTCGTCTCCGGGTCGAGGTCGCGCGTCTTCTCGGCGATGTCGTTCGGGTCGATGTTGGAGACGTAGCGCGCCTTGATGCCGGCGTCCGCGAACGGCTTGAGCGCTTCGTACGCCATGACGGGGCCCAGATCGGAGCCACCGATGCCGATGTTGACGACGGTCTCGATTTCCTTGCCGGTGACGCCCTTCCATTCGCCGCTGCGAACCTTGTCGGCGAACGCGTACATGCGATCGAGGGTCTCACGGACGTCCTTGACGGTGTCCTGGCCGTCGACGATGTACTTGCCTTCGTCTTCGGCCGGGCGGCGCAGCGCGGTGTGCAGCACGGCGCGGTCCTCGGTGTTGTTGATGTGCACACCGGTGTACATCTGCTCGGTGCGCTCGGCGAGCTTGACCTCATCGGCGAGCTCGGCGAACAGCTTCAGCGTCTCCGGCTTAATCAGGTTCTTGGAAAGATCGAAATGCAGCGTGCCCGCGTCGAAGGACAGCGCATCCACACGGTTCTCGTCCTCGGCGAACCACTTCTTGAGGTCGACGCCTTCGGTCTGCATGTCGTCGTAATGACGCTGCAGCTTGGCCCACGCCTCGGTCTGGGTGGCGTCGACTGGAGGATTGATTGCCATTGTTGGTCCTTTCATCATCATCTTCTGCAAAGCGCGCGTGCTGCGATGGCGCCATGCGCGCCGCCGTCAGTCGGCATACGTTTGCAACGCTTCACAGAACACACACACTACTCACGAAATAAGACAGTGCCTCCCGTCGGCTGTGCGCGATGTGACATCGCTCATTGCTTAACGACGTTAACCGAAAAATGGCGCAACGCCGCCGCTGACGTGCCCCGCATGCACGGGTGCCTACAGCAGTTCGTCGTCTCCCGATTCCGCCAGATGCTTGACGATCGCCTTGACCTCCTGACTGCGTGCGCGCGGCGCGACGAGCAGCGCATCGGGGGTGTCGACGACGACCATGTCGTTCACGCCGAGCAGCGCGATCGTGCGGTCGCCGCCGGCAACGATGACGTCACCAGCCGAGTCGAGCGTCGTGACGTCGTCAAGTGAACCGAGCACTTTGTTGTTGCGTTCGTCGACGCTCGGCAGCAGAGCGGCGACCGAATTGAAATCGCCGACGTCGTCCCACCCGAAATCACCCGGAATCATCGCGACGCCGCCTTCGACAGACAGCGGCTCGGCGACCGCGTAATCGAAGGCGATCTTCTCGATCGACGGCCAGTGGCGCGCCATCGCCGCGTCGCGATGCGCGTGGAAATCCTCGCGTTGCACGGTTTCGCGCGGGTTCTCGCCGTGCATGCGCGCCGTTTCGACGGCCGTCTCGTACGCGTGGTCGTCGGCGACGATTGCGTCGGCGATCGCGTCGATCGCGCGCGCCAGCCGCGGCTTTTCCTTGTGCAGATGGTCCATCAGCACGCTCGCGCGCATGACGAACATGCCGGCGTTCCAACGATATTCGCCGGTCGACAGGTACGCCTGCGCGGTGACGGCGTTCGGTTTCTCGACGAATCGTTCGACGAGCGTCGCATCGGGCGCGTCCGGGATCTGCGCGGCGAGCGAACCGCCTTCGTGGATGTAGCCGAAGGCCGTCGACGGGCGCGACGCGGCGATGCCGATCGTCGTCACATAACCGGCACGCGCGGTCTGCACCGCCTGACGCACGGCCTCGATGAACGCGAGCTTGCCGCGGATGACGTGGTCGGCGGCGAAGGATCCGACGATGATGTCGTCGCTGTGGCGGCGCATCAGCACGGCCGTCGCGAGCGCGATCGCCGCCGTTGAATCGCGCGGCGACGGTTCGGCGAAGATATGCTCGGCGCTGAGTTCCGGCAGCTGTTCGCGCACGGCGGCGACGTGGCGTTCGCCGGTGCTCACGCACACATGGTCGATGCCGCAGATCGCGGCGAGCCGGTCGAAGGTCGTCTGGATGAGCGTGCGTCCCTGGCCGAGCAGGTCGAAGAGGAACTTCGGTTTGCTTTCGCGGCTCAGCGGCCACAACCTTGTGCCGGTGCCGCCTGCGGGGATGATGGCGTAGAAATCGTCGAATCCGTTACTCATGCCGTTCATCTTACACAAGCCGCGCAGCGGCTTTCCCTTGCGCCGCCTCGCGTTGCGCGGCGTGCGGGCGGCGTTCGCGACACGCCCGACACACGCGAATTGCGCAATCCGCCGGCTTCGACTACACTCACCATCTTGTGCACTAAGCACGCCACTTTAGCTCAGTCGGTAGAGCGGCTCACTCGTAATGAGCAGGTCGACAGTTCGATTCTGTCAAGTGGCTCCACTGCCCTAGGCCCACAAGCCTAGGGTTTTTGTTTTCCGGACGCCGACGCGGCGACGGAATGCCGAAACCTTGCAGTGACGCGCGAGTGGCGTAATGGTAGCCGCGCAGGATTTAGGTTCCTGTGTCTTTGACGTGCGGGTTCGAGTCCCGTCTCGCGCACGCGAACCACCCATCGTCCTTTTCGCGGAGTCATCCGCACGTCCCCGACCGAGGCACCATGCTCACGCTGCTTCAACCCATCGCCTTGCTGGGCATCATCGTCATCGGCTATCTGTTCAAACGCGGCGGTCTGTTCGACCAACGCGACTACCGCATCATCCAGGTCGTGCTGTTCGACCTCGTCCTTCCCGGCGCGATCGTCTACTCCTTCGCGAAGAACCCGCACGACCTGTCGCTGCTATGGCTGTCCGCCTACGGTTTCATCGTCGCGCTCATTCCGGTCGTCGTCATCTATCTGGCGACGTCGCGTCGGCCGATCGCGAGCCGCGCGTTCCTGATGCTCAACGCCTCGGGCCTGAACATCGGCTGTTTCTGTTTCCCCGTCGTGCAGGCCTTCCTCGGTTCGGCAGCCGTCGTGCCGGCCGCGATGTTCGACATCGGCAACTGCATCATGGTCGCCGCCGGCACGAACGTGATGACGCAGACGCTGCTGCACATCCGCCCGGGGCGCACGCTCGCCGAGCAGGGCGCCAGCGACGCGCCGACGTTGCCATACGAGAAGCCGAACGACCCGGACGCAAAGCGCCTTGCGCGCCGCGCGCTGCGCCGCACGGTCCTCAAGGGCTTCTTCGCTTCGGTTCCCTTCGACGTCTACGTCGTCATGATCGTGCTGACGGCCGCCGGCGTCTCGCTGCCCGTCTGGTTCGCGAACCTGTTCGCGCCGCTGGCGAACGCGAACGCCTTCGTCGCGATGCTGATGGTCGGCATGCTGATGGACGTGCCCTCCGACCGGCGCGACGTCCTCGCCGTGCTGCGCGTCATCGCCTGGCGCCTGCCCTTCGGAATCCTGTTCGCGCTCGCCGCCTGGCATTGGCTGCCCTTCGACCCGATGATCCGCGAAGCGACGATGATGTGCTGTCTGGCGCCAATCGCCGTCTTCTCCACGTTGTTCACCGATGAGGTGCTCGGCAACGCAAAACTAGCCGGATTCTCCCTCGCGGTGACCGCCGCCCTCAGCATCCTGCTGATGACCGGAGCGCATATGCTCATCGCCGCCGGGCTGATCTAGCCGAGGACCTTTTTCAGCGTGTTCCGAAGCGCAATCCGCGTGCGGCTCACCGGCAGCGTGAATTCGCCGACGAGCTCCTCGACCTGCCCGTTGAATCCCTGCTTGAACTCGAGCACGCCGTGGCCCTCGTCGTCCGGATCGTCGAAGACACCGTCGATGCCATAGAAGTTGTAGCGCGTGATGCCCTTGTCGAGGCACAGCCGGACCATCGCCTCGTGCTGGATCAGCGCGCTCGCGTAGAACGGCTTGTATTCCTCGACGCTGCCCGAATACAGGTAGACGGTCTCCCGCGGATGCGTCACGAATAGCGAGCACGCGGCCGGCAGCATCGCGCCGCGCGCCGTGAGCTCGCGTGCAGCGTCGAGGCGTTTGCGCGCGGCCTTGAGGTTGCTCGATTCCTCGTTGTGGCGCCGGCGCAGTTTCGTCGTCTCGCGCTGCGCGATCTTCTCCTCGAGCTCCGAGACGACCTCCTCGAGCCGCCGCACCTTCTCCTGCATCGACGCCTCATATGCGGCCGTGTCGATATAGGCGATCAGGAAATGCGCGCGATTGCCGAACGCAGCCGCGAAGTCATGGAAGTACTGTTCACCGCGGTAGGCGAAATGCCGGCGCTGCGCCGTCTGCCGCTCGATGTCGGCGAAGACGCCCAGTTCGTCGGCGCCGACCTCCTTGACGACGACGCCCATCGACCGCGCCCGCCCGATGCTCCACTGCGTGCGTTTCTCATACGAGCCGAGCAGTTCATCGGCCGTCGTGTACGCGCTGAGATCCTTGACATACACCCAGCGGTTGATGACGCTGTCGTAGCCGCGGGTGAAGGGCTGATGTCTCCAGCCGAGTGCCTCGAACGCGCGCAGATACCCGTCGTGCGGCGCCTCGCTCGGCGTGCCGTCCGAGGCGCGCAGCCGGTAGACGAGGTTCGGCCATGCCGCCACTTCGATCGCATGATGCCGTTTCGCGTCTGCATGAATCGCATCGCTCACAGCGGACAGCATCGGCGTGTCATCCGGGTCGCAGAGCGGGCCGAGCCAGATTGATCCGCTCATACCGAAGCGGCTTGGTGTGTAGGCGATCATCGCGCCGGCGACGACATGCCCGTCGCCGTCCTCAAGCCCGACGTTGGAGCATGTCACACCGTGCTTCGCCGCGAGTGTCGCCATTCGTGAACTCTGCTGGAAATTGCCGCGCGGGTCGCGAGCGCTGAGCGCGTCGAGTTGTTCGGCGGTCAGCTGCGCCGCCGTCCACCGCCGCGCGCCCTGACCAGTACGCTGACCGGCGTCATGAGTATCGTTCGCAGTCATAAGGCCATCAGTGTATCCGCGCCATATGGCGCGCCCGAGGCCTCATCCGCGCAATTTATGGACAAACTGTTCGAATCTGTATATATTCGGCCGCAGCACGCGCATGAACTCGCCGGGCAGTTCCTCGACGTAGCCGTCGAAGCCCTGCTTGAATTCGAGCACGCCGCGTCCCTCGCTGTCCGGATCGTCGAAGATGCCGTCGATGCCGTAGAAGTTGTACCGCGTCACGCCGCGTTCGACGCACAGGTGCAACATCGCCTCGTACTGGATCAGCGCGCTCGCATAGAACGGCTTGTACTCTTCGACGCTGCCGGAGAACAGGTACACCGTTTCCTGCGGCACCGTCACGAACATCGACGCGGCGACCGGGATGTACGGCCCGCGTTCGAGCAATGTGGCCGCCTCTTCGTAGCGTTTTTCCGCGGCTTTGAGATTGCTTGATTCCTCGTTGTGCCGACGGCGCAGTTTCGTCGTTTCGCGCTGCGCGAGTTTGTCGTCGAGTTCGTCGACGAGCCGCTGGAGGTCGTCGCGTTTGCGCTGCATCGCGTCATGGTATGCCTGCGTGTCGATGCGCGCGACGAGGAAGTGCACGTCGTCGCCGAAAGCTGCCGCGAATTTGCGGAAGTACTGTTCGCCGCGGTATTCGAAGTGACGTCGTTCTGCCGTCTGCTGTTCGATTGCGGCGAAGACGTCGAGTTCGTCGATGCCGACGCGGCGCACTTCGACACCCATCGACTGCGCGCGCTTGACGCTCCACTGCGTGCGTTTGCTGAAGGTGGCGAGCAGTGTCTTGCTGTCGGTGACGCCATCGAGGTCCTTGAGGAATCGCCAGCGCGGCACCGCCGTGTAGCCGCGCGTGAAACCGCCGTGCGTCATGCCGGCAGCCTTGAGGTTCTCCAGTATTGCCGTGTCGGGTGCGCCCTGCAGCCCGGGCAGCGGCTCGCCCTGCGCGTCGCGCAGCTGGTACGGCTGTTCGGGCGTGATGTCGAGGTGCACGGCGTGGCGGCGGCGTTTCGCCATCATGGCGATGTGCTCGAGGAAGAAGACGGTGAGTTCGCGGTCGTCGAGGTCGCACAGCGGACCGTCGGCGATCGTGCTGAAGGCGGTGGGGCCGGAGCCGTGCGTGGCGACGAGCGCGGCCGCGACTACCTCGCCGTCCTCGCGCACGCCGACGTAGTCGATGACCTGACCTTGGCTCACCCTCAGGTCGGCCATCATCACGGTCTGCTGGAAATTGCCGTGCCGGGCGCGCACCGCGAACCCGGCGAACTCGTCACGGGTCAGATCGGTGAACACGAACTGCCGCATCACAAAAACCTCCACTCATCGGCGCTTGCGGGCGCGGCGCATGCCGCGCCCACGAACGAACAATGAACAATGAACAAAAAGAACGGACGGGGCCGGCGGGCAATCCGTCCGCCGTGTATACCCGGCGGCCCATGCGCGCGAACCGCGAGCCCCGTGTGGCGATCAGAGCAGCGCTTCGATCGCCGGCACGAGCGCGCGCAGCGCCTTGCCGCGGTGCGAAATCGCGTTCTTCTGCTCCGGCGTCATCTGCGCGCTCGTGAGCAGTTCGCCGCTCGCGACCGCGTCGGCCGGCTGCTCGTCTGGCATGAAGATCGGATCGTAGCCGAAGCCGTTCGCACCATGCGGGTGGCGCACGATCGTTCCCGCCATCTCGCCAAGCACGACGGTCTCGCGCGCGTCCACGAGGCCGTCGCCGTCGCCGTCGTCGATGTCATCGCCGGCGACCACGTCGCAGGTGTCCTCCTCGTCGGCCACCGGCGCAACAAGCGCGGCCGCGCAACGGAAACGCGCTGTGCGGTCGTCGTCTGGGATGTCCTCGATCTGCGCGAGCAGCAGACGGTTGTTGGCTTCGTCGTTGCCGTGCTCGCCGCTCCAGCGCGCCGAGAGGATGCCCGGCGCGTTGCCCATGACGTCGACGATCAGGCCGGAGTCGTCGGCGATCGCCGGCAGTCCGGTGCGCAGCGCCACGAACCGTGCCTTGAGCAGCGCGTTCGCCTCGAAGGTGACGCCGGTCTCGACCGGGTCCGGCAGTCCGAGGCTGCCGGCGGACACGAGTTCGATATCGCCCGCACGCTCGCCGAGCTGTTCGGCGAGGATTGCGCGGATCTCCACGAGTTTGCCTTCGTTATGCGTCGCCACGACGATCTTCATGGCGCTCCTTTCCTACGATTCCTGCGATGTCTGCGTTATCTACAACGACTGTTATCTGCAACGGCTGCGTGAGAAGCCGCTCACTCGGCGTCGAGTTCCTCGAGCGCGGCGCGCTGCGCGGCCTGCAGCTCGCGGTTGCCCTTCGTCGCCAGATCGAGCAGCACGTTGAGTTCGTCACGGGAGAACGGACGATGCTCGGCCGTGCCCTGGATCTCGATGAACTCGCCCGAGCCGGTCATCGCGACGTTCATGTCGGTCATCGCGCGGCTGTCCTCGAGATACGGCAGATCGAGCATCGGACGGCCGTCGATGATGCCGACCGACACGGCGGAGACGCTGTCCTTGATGACGCGCTTCGCGCTGCGGATGCGGCGGTTCTTCTGCGCCCAGCGCAACGCGTCGACCATCGCCACGTAGGCGCCGGTGATCGACGCCGTGCGCGTGCCGCCGTCGGCCTGCAACACGTCGCAGTCAAGCTGGATCTGGTTCTCGCCGAGCGCCTTCATGTCGACGACGCCGCGCAGGCAGCGGCCAATCAGACGGCTGATCTCATGCGTGCGTCCGCCAACCTTGCCGCGCACCGATTCGCGGTCGGTGCGTTCAGTGGTCGCGCGCGGCAGCATCGCGTATTCGGCCGTCACCCAGCCCAGGCCGCTGTCCTTGCGCCAGCGCGGCACGCCCTGCGTGAACGTGGCCGTGCACATGACGCGCGTGTTGCCGCATTCGATGAGCACCGAGCCTTCCGGGACGTCGGTGAACGCGCGCGTGATCCGCACGGGCCGCAGCTCGTCGCTCTGCCGCCCGTCGGGGCGGATGACGGTGGTCGAACTGATCATGTCCTTGATTTCCATGCTGTGGCTTCCTTCGGATTACCGGATGCTGCCATCGGCGCGCGGCTGGCGCGCGAGACGTGTCCTCGTGTACTTCGTTACCGATGATAGCCGCTCACGCGCCGCCGCCGGCGAGCGCGCGCGCCGGCATCGCGCGGTCGATGATGCACACGAGCGCGCCGACGACGAGGAACGCGGCGACGATCTTGAGACACGAGACACCGAAATTCGCCCAGCCGATCGACGGCAGGTCGAGGAACGTGTACGGGTACGGGCTGCCGCCGACGCCGGGGCCGACGCCATGCGGCCACCACCATGCGCGCGCGAGCACGAAGATCAGATACAGCGGCGGGTAGATGAGCCACAGCAGCGGATAGGTCGGCTTGTAGCGGCGATGGACGTCGAAGACGAGAAAATCGATGACGACCATGATCGGCACGATGCGGTGCAGCATCGTGTTCGTCATGATGCCGAGGATCTGCGGCACGTAGCGCGGGTCGTCGGGCGGCATCATGAAGAACGCGACGAGCGCGACGACGACGGCGTAGGTCGTCGCCATCCCCTTGAGCCACGCCGGCGGCTGCTCGCCGTGCACGAGCGACGCGGCGCCCGCCCACAGCATGACGAAGGCGATGAGCGCGCCGGTCTGGAACGTGAAATACACCCAACGGTTCGGTATCCGCCACGCCTCGGAGGTGCCCATGATGCACAGCGCGGCGATCGCCAGCCGCCAGATTCCCGCAATGAAACGCATGTCCCCAGCATACCGGCACGCCTGCGCCGCCCCCGCACCGCCTCACGATATGGTCGCGCGCTGCCCGTTGCCGCGCCGAGGGACTACTGTGGTGCGCATCACGCGCCCGTCCGCGCCCAGACGCGGGGCATCCGGCAGCTTCCAAGGAGTTCCCATGGTCGACTACAACCCGGTCCTGATGACCGACATGTACGAGTACACGATGCTCGACGCGACGCTGCGCGACGGCACAGCGTCGCGCGACTGCGTGTTCGAGGTCTTCACACGCCACCTTCCCGAAGGGCGCCGCTACGGCGTCGTCGCCGGCACCGGACGCCTGCTCGACGCGCTCGCCGACTTCCATTTCGCCGACGACGACCTTAAGTTCCTGCGCGACCGTCGCATCGTCAACAAGGAGACCATCGACTGGCTCGAGCGTTTCGAATTCCACGGCTCGATCCGCGGCTACCGCGAAGGCGAAATGTACTTCCCGAACTCGCCGATCCTGCAGGTCGAGGGTTCGTTCGGCGAATGCACGCTGCTCGAAACGCTGATCCTGTCGATCCTCAACTACGATTCCGCGGTCGCGGCGGCCGCTTCGCGCATGACGTCGGCCGCGAAGAACCGCCCGTGCATGGACATGGGCGGCCGACGCACGAACGAATGGGCGGCCGTCGCCGCCGCGCGCGCATCGATCGTCGGCGGCTTCCAGGGCACCGCGAATCTGCTCGCCGCGAAACTCTACGATCTGACGGCGATCGGTACGGCCGCGCATTGCTTCACACTCGTGCACGACAGCGAACGCGCTGCCTTCGAATCGCAGATCGACGCGCTCGGCAAGAACACGACGCTGCTCGTCGACACCTACAACATCGAGGAGGCCGTGAAGACCGCGGTCGAGGTCGCCGGCCCCGAACTCGGCGGCGTGCGCATCGACTCGGGCGACCTCGCGTCGCTCGCGCAGCGCGTACGCAACCAGCTCGACGCGCTCGGCGCCGTCAACACGAAGATCACGGTGACGA
This sequence comes from Bifidobacterium anseris, assembly GCF_002860345.1. Classification (GTDB taxonomy): domain Bacteria; phylum Actinomycetota; class Actinomycetes; order Actinomycetales; family Bifidobacteriaceae; genus Bifidobacterium; species Bifidobacterium anseris. Next base: position 420,186 of record NZ_NMYC01000005.1, on the reverse strand, counting down.
ACGACCTCGACGAATACGCGATCGCGTCGCTGCAGACGGCGCCGGTCGACTCGTACGGCGTCGGCACGCAGCTCGTTACCGGCTCCGGCGCGCCGACCTGCGCGATGGTGTACAAGCTCACTGAACGCTCCGGCGACGACGGCACGATGGTGCCGGTCGCGAAGAAATCGACGGACAAGGCGACGGTGCCCGGCCGCAAGCTCGCGTTCCGCTCCTACGAATACTCGCTTGCCGACTGCGAACACGTCATCGCCGGCCGCAAGGACGAGCTCGACGCGTTCACGCCCGGCGAAGGCTGGCAGGATCTGCTCGTCGATTTCGTTGACCACGGGCAGATCGACGACCGTTGGCGCGGGCACGACGCGATCATCGACGCACGCACGCACCACGAGGAGGCGCTCAAGGCGCTGCCGATCACCGCGCAGTCGCTGATGCGCGGCGACCCGGTGATCCCGACGCAGACGATCGTGCTGCCGCAGTAAGGGTTCTGCGGACGGTTGGCTGAGCGGGCGCATGCCGCTACAATGGGGGCAGCCCATCCCCAACCAGCAAGGCAGCGAGGTCACGATGCTCGAACCGACTTCCCACTACACACCCGATCCGACGCGCTACGAGTCGATGGAGTACCGGCGCTGCGGCGTCAGCGGCCTCAGGCTGCCGCGCATCGCACTCGGCCTGTGGCACAACTTCGGCGACGACACGCCGCTGGCGAACATGCGCGCGACGATCCATACGGCCTTCGACAACGGCGTCACCTACTTCGACCTCGCCAACAACTACGGGCCCGAACCCGGAGCCGCCGAGCGCAACTTCGGCCATATCCTGCGCGCCGACCTGGCCGCGCACCGCGACGAACTCGTCATCGCGACAAAAGCCGGCTTCGAGATGTGGGACGGCCCATACGGGCGGGGCGGCAGCCGCAAATACCTGCTGGGCAGCCTCGATGCGTCGCTCTCACGCCTCGGCCTCGACTACGTCGACGTCTTCTACCACCACTGCATGGACCCGGACACGCCGCTCGAGGAATCGATGGGCGCGCTTGCGACGGCCGTGCACAGCGGCAAGGCGCTCTACGTGGGCCTGTCGAACTACGACGGCGCGACGATGGAACGCGCGATGGGCATCCTCGCCGACCTGCATGTGCCGTGCATCGTCAACCAGAACCGCTACAACATCTTCGACCGCACGATCGAACACAACGGCCTCAAGGAGGCCGGCGCGCGCCTCGGCAAAGGCCTCGTCACCTTCTCGCCGCTCGATCAGGGGCTGCTCACCGACCGCTATCTCAACGGCATCCCCGCCGACAGTCGCATCGCGCGCGACGGTCGCTTCCTGCAGGAGAGCGCGCTCACCGACGACCGGCTGCGCCGCATCCGTGGCCTCAACGAGCTGGCGACGCAGCGCGGCCAGTCGCTCGCCGAGATGGCGCTCGCGTGGCTGCTGCACGACCCGGCCGTGACGACGGTGCTCGTCGGCGCCTCGCGCCCCGCGCAGCTGATCGACGACCTCGCCGCGCTCGACAACACCGCATTCACCGCCGACGAGCTCGCGCGCATCGACATACTTGCCCGATAGCCGGATGTTGCTCTCCCCCAGCGTCGATTACCGCGGCGACACGCCAAGGTATCTGCGCTGAGGGAGTGCACCCTCCAACTAGAATTGCGCCCCGCCATACTCCGCATAGATGCGCTTGCACTCGGGGCAGATCGGATAATCCGCCGGATTGCGCTTCGGCACCCACACCTTGCCGCACAGCGCGACGACCGGACGCCCCGTCAGCCGCGACTCCTCGATGCGTTCGCGGGAGACGTAGTGCGCGAAGCGGTCGGCGTCGCCGTTGTCGCTGCGCTGTGCCTGCTCCTCCTCGGCTGGCCGTTCGAGCACCGTCGTGCCGGTGTTCGTGTCCGGTTCGGTCTGCGTAAGCGGATCGGCCTCGCCGACGGCCCCCGCATACCCACGAGACTGTTCAAACTGTTCAAGCTGGTCAAGCTGTTCGATTGCTGCTTCCATGATGTTCTCCGTTCCGCGGCGCACCCATCCGCGTCCACCCGCGCGCCGCGCCCGCGGCGCATCCGGTGCGTTTGCAGTGCGTCCATGATAACGCACCCGCATCTGCCCAACCGCGCACTGCCCGTGCACATTCCCGCCGTCTTTTTTGTGAAACGCGGCCCGAAAACCCCACATGTCGCTACTCTTGTACATATGACTATTGCTGTATGCCCCGGATCCTACGATCCGATCACCGACGGCCACCTCGACGTCATCCGGCGCTGCGCGCGCCTGTTCGACGAAGTGCACGTCGTCGTCGCCGTGAACGCCGCGAAGACGCCGCTGTTCACCGAGGAGGAGCGCGTCGACATCATCCGCCACACCCTTGGGACCGACGACACGAACATCGTCGTCAGTTCCACCGAAGGGCTCATCACCGACTACTGCGAGAAGGTCGGCGCGACCGTCATCGTCAAGGGGTTGCGGCAGAACGGCGATTACGAAGCTGAGTTGGGCATGGCGCTCGTCAACCGCAAACTCGCCGGCATCGAAACGATGTTCCTCCCCGCCGATCCGGTGCTCGAGCACATCTCGAGCTCCGTCGTCAAGGACGTCGCACGGCACGGCGGCGATGTGCGCGGCATGGTCCCCGATTACGTCGTCGAAAAACTCAACATCGCGCTCGGGGCGGCGTGCCGCTGATCCACGCATGGAGGAAGGACGAATATGACGGACGAGACACCGGTCGACGACACCGACGAGCACATCCCGGCGAACGCGGGGGGCCGTGCGGCTTTCAACATGGGCGACCTGCCCGACCTGCGCGACCATCCGGGCTCCGAGGCGCCGTCGCGCGAGCAGGAGGAGTTCACGACCGTCTACGACACGATCGACGCGATGGAGCGCACGCTCAACGAGGCGAAGGGCACCATGTTCTCGCCGACGCTCGTGAAGATCGACCGTGAGGACTTCCTCGACCAGCTGCAGTCGCTCAAGGCGATGCTGCCCGTGCAACTCGAACGCGCCTCCGCGCTGATGCGCGAGGCGGAGCGTCGTCTTGAAGGCGCGCAGTCGCAGGCGAACGTCATCATCACGTCGGCGCAGAGCCGCGCCGCCGACATGATCCGCGATGCGAACGACCAGGTGCAGTTCCTGACGAGTCAGGAGAACATCACGCAGCTGGCGCGCGAAAAGGCGACGCAGATGCTCAACAAGGCGCAGCACACCTCCGATCGCCTGACGCAGGGCGCCGACCGCTACTGCATCGGCGTCATGAACGATCTGCAGGAGCAGCTCGACAAGCTCAAGCGGGACGTCGCCGGCGGCCTCAAAGTCCTCGAGGACCGTCAGCAGAAGGCCGCGCAGGACGTGCCGCACGTCTCCGACGACGACTACCCGCAGTCGTGACGCCGGAGGCCAACGCGGAATAATCGTTGTGTATCAACGATTGGTTGAACCGGACGACAACGACGGCAAAGACGACAGAACACAAATCACAGACGAAATCACAGACGACATCAAGAAAAGAGGAACGCATGGCACGTGTGCAGTACACAGATTGGACGGTGCCGGTCGCGCAGGTCGGCTCGCACGCGGGGCAGCAGATGCCGCTCAAGCGCACCTTCCCGGCGCCGTCGGGCATCGGCGACAGCATCGTCGGCGTCACTGAGGGCGCCGACGTCCACGTCGACGGACAGTTCGATTCGATCGTAGACGGGCTCATCTTCACCGGCACGTTCACGGCGCCGGTGCACGCCGTGTGCTCGCGCTGCGACACGCCGCTCGACGACGACTGGAGCGAACAGGTGACGGCCTTCTTCCCCTACGAGGAGCAGCAGTCAGAATCCAAAGGCAAGGGCGGCAACGACGAAGACGTCGAGATCATCGCCGGCGAGGACGAAGCCGAGGACGTCTATCCGCTGATGGACAACGGATCCTTCGCCGACCTCGAGGCGCTGATCCGCGACACCTTCGTCGACGCGCTGCCGCTGCAGCCGCTGTGCCGACCCGACTGCAAGGGCCTGTGCCCGCAGTGCGGCGTCGACCTCAACGAGCATCCCGATCACCGTCACGAAACGACCGACATCCGTTTCGCCGGCCTCGAAGCGCTCAAGGCGCAGCTCGAAGCCTCCGCCGGCGAAGACGGCGCGGACGCCGCCGAAAACTAACCTCCGCAGCCCGCGTCACAGCACGCGCGTCGCGTTTGTACGGCCGATGCGTTAGACTTCTGAACGCTTAAGCTCAATTGTTCGATCGAATAGAGGAAACAAACTATGGCACTGCCAAAGTACAAGATGTCGCGCGCCAACACGCGTTCGCGCCGCGCTAACTGGAAGACCAAGGCCGTCCCGACGATCAGCTGCCCGAACTGCGGCGCTCCGACGATGGCTCACGTGGCCTGCCCGACCTGCGGCTCCTACCGCGGTCGCGTCTATCGCGAGGCCATCCGCAGCACCTACGCTCGCTGAGTCGCGGATTTCCATACCCTATAAACGAAAACGCTCTGCCATCGACGGGTGGCAGAGCGTTTTCGTTTGTCCCGGTGGCATACACCGTCAGCTGCCGCCGCATACACCGCCGACTACTATGGCAGACATGACCAACCATGTGACCGTAACCATCGACGACCCCAACCCCGCGCACCCGCTGTTCGAGGCGCTCGGTACGACGTTGCAGCCGGATCTGCTCGTCGAAGCCCTCACCCACCGTTCGTTCTCCCATGAGCATCCCGACGCGAAGAACTATGAGCGTCTTGAGTTCCTCGGCGACGCTGTCCTCGAACTCGTCGTCACCGAAACGCTGTACAAAGCGCATCCGGACATGACCGAAGGCCAGCTTGCGAAGATCCGTGCGAAGGCCGTCTCCGAGGAGTCACTGTCCGCGATCGCGCGTACGAAGCTCGACGTGAGCCCGTACATCCTGCTCGGCCATGGCGAAATGGAGCAGGGCGGCGCCGAGAAAAGCTCGATCCTGTGCGACATCGTCGAATCGCTGATCGGTGCGACCTTCGTCGAATACGGCATCGACGGGGCGCGCGAAGTCGTCCACCGTCTCGTCGACGACACACTCGCCGAAGTCGCGAGCGAGGGTCCTGCGCTCGATTGGAAGACATCGCTCACCGTGAAGGCGCATCAGCTGGGACTCGGCGAGCCGCGCTACCAGATGTCGGTCGGCGGTCCCGAATACGCGCAGCAGTTCACGGCGCGTGCGATGCTCGGCGACAGCGACGACGTCATCGGCATCGGCCGTGGCACAAGCAAGCGCAAGGCGCAGCTCGCCGCCGCCGAACAGGCCTGGAAGAACCTCGACGCCGCCGCCGCGAACGCCGTCAACGAGGACGCGGCAGACGGCGACTGACCGGCGCGGACGGCCGGACGTCGCATCAGCGAACGGAATCGGCGCGGGCCTCACCCGCAACGGTCGCTGGGCGGTACCACCGCTCTCTGAACTTCCCCAACCTGCCCGAAAAAGGATTCATCATTCGGTCACGTATGCCGACCTCCTGCCGGTTTCCAGTAGGATGACGTGGACAACCAGCAGACACGAACCAAGAAAAGGGAGGGATCAGCAGTGTCACCTACACCCCTGCAGGCGTTCAGCGGCGTGACGAAATCCGCCGCCGCCCATCACAAGCATGCGGTCACCGACGGTGAGAAGATGACGGGTGCGCAGGCGCTCGTCCGCGCTCTTGAGGATCTGGGTGTCAAGGACGTCTTCGGCGTCCCCGGTGGCGCGATTCTGCCCGTCTACGACGCCATCAACGAGAACACGGCCTTCCGTTTCATCCTCGCGCGTCATGAGCAGGCGGCCGGTCACGCCGCCGAAGGCTACGCTGTCGCCACCGGCGAGGTCGGCGTGTGCATCGTCACCTCCGGCCCGGGTGCGACGAACGTCATCACGGCGATCGCCGATGCGAACATGGATTCGATTCCGATGATCGTCATCACCGGCCAGGTCGGCGTCAACTCGATCGGCACCGACGCGTTCCAGGAAGCGGACATCGTCGGCGCGACGTATCCGGTCGCCAAGCATTCATATCTCGTCACGAGCGCGCAGGATGTGCCACGCGTGCTCGCCGAAGCGCACTACATCGCGCGTTCGGGTCGTCCGGGTCCGGTCGTCGTCGACCTGACGAAGACCGCGCAGAACGAGGAGATGTACTACACGTGGCCGCAGCGCATGATTCTGCCCGGCTACAATCCGACGACCGAGGCGCATGGCCGCGTGCTGACGACGGCCGCGGAACTGTTCCAGCGTTCGTTCCGCCCGGTGCTCTACGTCGGCGGCGGCGCTGTGCGTTCGGACGCCGGCGACGAAATCAAGGCGCTCGCCGACCTGACCGGTGCGCCGATCGTCACGACGCTGCCGGCGCGCGGAATCGTCTCCGATGACGATCCGGCCGTCCTCGGCATGCTCGGCATGCATGGCACGATCGCGGCGACCGGCGCCGTGCAGCGCTCCGATCTGCTCGTCGCGATCGGCGCGCGTTTCGACGACCGTGTCACCGGCAAGCTCGACGCGTTTGCGCCCGGCGCGCGCGTCATCCATATCGATATCGACCCGGCGGAGATCGGCAAGAACCGTGACGTCGACGTGCCGATCGTCGGCGACGTCAAGACGGTGCTGCAGGCGCTGATTCCGCAGATCGAGCAGCTGCATGCCGATTACGGCAAGCCTGACCTGAGCACGTGGTGGAAGCTGCTCAACAAGTGGGTCGAGCAGTATCCGGTGCGCTACGAGGAGCCAACGGACGGCACGCTCGCGCCGCAGTGGGTCGTCGAACAGCTGTCCGAGGCCGCCGATCCGAACACGATCTGGGTTTCCGGCGTCGGTCAGCATCAGATGTGGGCAACGCAGCTCATCAAGTTCCGCAAGCCGCATCAGTGGATCTCCTCGGGCGGTCTGGGCACGATGGGCTTCGGCCTGCCGGCGGCGATCGGCGCATCGGTCGGCTCGCAGCGGTACTTCGACGGCAGCAAGCCGGTGTGGCTCGTCGACGGCGACGGCTCGTTCCAGATGACGAGCGAGGAGCTTGCGACCGCCTTCCTTGAGGGCACGCCGGTCAAGATCGCGCTGCTCAACAATTCGGTGTACGGCATGGTGCGCCAGTGGCAGACGCTGTTCTACGGCAAGCACTATTCGGCCACGATCCTCCACGAGGAGGAGAAGACCGGACTCGTCGGCTGCCCCGACTTCGTCAAGCTCGCCGAAGCCTACGGCTGCGTGGGTCTGCGCGCACGCACGAAGGAGGAGGCGCTCGAGTGCATCCGCAAGGCGAACGAGATCAACGACCGTCCGGTGCTCATCGACTTCCATGTGTGGAAGGACGCGATGGTGTGGCCGATGGTCGCCGCCGGTGATTCGAACAACAACGTCACCTACATGCCGGGTATCAAGCCGCTGCTCAACCCGACCGGCGACGTGAAGCTGAACGATGAGACCGCCGCAGATACGCCGACCACTGATTGCGCCGCGAACGAAGAGAACGAGAACTGAGAGGAGCACCGTCATGGCATCGTATCCTGCATCCCAGCCGGGAGCCAACCGCCACACGCTGTCCGTGCTCGTGGAGAACCGTCCGGGCGTGCTCGCGCGCATCGCCGGCCTGTTCGCGCGGCGCGCGTTCAACATCAACTCGCTGTCCGTCTCCCCGACTGAACGTCCCGACATCTCCCGCGTCACCGTGACGGCGGAAGTGGACGAAGTGCCGCTCGAGCAGATCATCAAGCAGCTCAACAAGCTGCTGCACGTGCTCAAGATCGTCGATCTCGATCCGGCGACGACGGTCGAGCGTGAACTTGTGCTCATCAAAGTCGCCGCGGACGAGTCCAATCGTTCCGACGTCCTCGAGATCGTGCGTCTCTTCCGTGTGCGCGTCGTCGACGTCAACCCGGAATCGCTGACGATCGAAGCGACCGGCGCCGGCGGCAAGATCGACGCGCTGCTCGGGCTGCTCGACCATTACGGCATCATCGAACTTGTGCGTTCGGGCGCCGTCGCGATGAGCCGCGGTCCGCGTGCGCTGAGCGAGAAAGTCGTCGGCTCGGAGATCACCGGCCGCTGACACTTCACTGACGCCGAGGAGGGGATGTGCGATCCGCGCGGATCGCACATCCCCTCCTCGCAAGTCAGGGCGGATGGCACAATGGGAGGCATGACACAACCGGAAGTCCTTATTCTGCAGCACGCCGCTTGGGAGAAGCCAGGACGCATCCAGACCGAACTCGAAGAAATCAATCTGCCGACGCAGACGCTCAACATCGCGAAGAAAAAGAAGCCGGACATGCCCGACTTCGATGAAGTCGCCGGCGTCGTCGTGCTCGGCGGACCGATGAGCGCAACCGACTATGACAACTACCCCGGGCTGAAAGCGGAAGGCAAACTTGTGCGCGCCGCGATCAGCGTCGGCAAGCCGGTGCTCGGCGTCTGCCTCGGCCACCAAATCATCGCAACCGCGCTCGGCGCGAAACTCAAGACGAACGGCGACCCCGAGATCGGCGTGCTGCCGATCAAACGCGTCGAACGCCACGACTATTTCTCGATGTGGAACAAGGAACTCGACGTGCTGCAATGGCACAACGACTGCGTCACGCTGCCCGACGGCGCCACGCTGCTCGCCCGCTCCGGCGGCGCGAAAGTGCAGGCCTTCCGCTTCGGTTCCGCCTTGGGCATGCAGTTCCATCTTGAGGTGACACCGCAACTGCTCGAAGAATGGCTCGAGGAGTCACTGATGGTCAAGCAGCTCAAAGCGTCCGGCGGCTCGAAATCACAGCTGCGCGAACAGTACGCGGCCTGCAATCCGCAGCTGCAGCCGCTCGCCGAGCAGGTCTTTTCCGGTTTCGCCGCGCGCTGCAACACCTACGCGACCACACTGATGCGCTGATCACGAATCACTGACACGCACTGACACGCCGGTGCGCGGCGACGAGCAATCCGCGCACCATCCTTTTACCGCGTCACCATTACAGTGTTCCCTATGCCGACTTTTGATCTGGGACTGGAACACGTCTCCCTTTCCTTCGCAACGAAAACCATCTTCACCGACGTCACGCAGGGAGTCTTCGAAGGCGACCGCATCGGCATCGTCGGGCGCAACGGCGACGGCAAATCGACGCTGCTGCATCTGCTCGACGGCGAACAGACACCCGATTCGGGACGTGTCAGCCGCCGCAACGGACTGACCTTCGGCGTCCTCGGGCAGCGCGACGAACTCGACGACAACGCGACGCTGCGGCAGGCCGCGCTCGAAGGCCGCGAAGACTACGAATGGGCGGCGCAGACGCAGTCGAGGGAAATCGTCGAAGCGCTGCTCGGCGGCCTCAACCTCGACGCGAAAATCGGCACGCTCTCCGGCGGCCAGCGACGCCGCGCCGACCTCGCGCGGCTGCTGCTCAAGGATTGGGACATCCTCGCACTCGACGAGCCGACGAACCACCTCGACGTCGTGACGATCCACTGGCTCGCCGAACATCTCAAGAACCGCTGGCCAAAAGGCACCGGCGCGCTGCTGCTCGTCACACACGACCGTTGGTTCCTCGACGAGGTCTGCGAATCGATGTGGGAAGTGCACGACGGCGAAATCGAACCCTTTGAAGGCGGCTACAGCGCCTACATGCTGCAGCGCGTCGAACGCGACCGCCAAGCCGACGTACGCGAAACGAAACGCCGCAACCTCGCGCGCAAAGAGCTCGCATGGCTGTCGCGCGGCGCACGCGCACGCTCGACGAAGCAGAAGTTCCATGTGAAGGCCGCGCGCGAACTCATCGCCGACGTGCCGCCGATGCGCAACACGCTCGAACTCAAACAGATGGCGACGTCGAGGCTTGGCAAGCAGGTCGTCGACCTCATCGACGTCACGCAGATCTTCGACCGCGAACAAGGCGCGTACGCGGACATCGACCCGGACGCGGCTGCGCTCGCGGCGAACGCGAAATCGGCGTCGATGGTGGACGTCGTCGAGCCGATGGTCAGCGAACCGCAAGCCTTCGGCGAGGTGACGATCGCCGTCGATGACGCCGACGATCCGCGTCTGACATCGGCGTTCGGGTCGCGCGCGGCGCAGGTCGCCGCCGCGCATGGGCTCACGCACCATGAGCCGGCCGGCGAGATCAACGCGCTGCGCGGCACGCGCGGCGAGGCGGACGGCGAAACGGCGTCGGATGTGACGTCGGCGGCCGTCAAGCTGACAATCAGCGGACGTGAAATCCTCGACGACGTGACGTGGCTCATCGGGCCGGGCGACCGCTTCGGCATCGTTGGCGCGAACGGCGCCGGCAAATCGACGCTGCTCAAGATTCTCGACGGCACGCTGACGCCGACGCAGGGGCACGTCAACATCGGCAAGACGGTCAAGTTCGCCGTGCTTTCGCAGCGGCTCGACGAGCTGGAGAAGCTCGGCAAATACAAGGTCAAGGAAGTGCTCAGCCGGTACAAGCCGAGCTACATCGTCGACGGCAAGGAGGTCACGCCGGGACAGCTGATGGAGCGGCTCGGGTTCGAGGCGGCGCAGCTGATGACGCCGATCCGCGACCTGTCCGGCGGGCAGAAGCGCCGCATGCAGCTGCTGCTAATCCTGCTCGACGAGCCGAACGTGCTAATCATGGACGAGCCGGGCAACGATCTGGATACCGACATGCTCGCCGTCATGGAGGATCTGCTCGACACGTGGCCGGGCACGCTGATCGTCGTGAGCCACGACCGGTATCTGCTCGAACGCGTCACCGACGAGCAGTTCGCGCTCATCGGCGGCAAGATTCGGCATCTGCCGGGAGGCGTGCAGGATTATCTGGACATCGTCGATGCGCTGCGACGCGGCGAGGATCCGCTCGGCATGAACAAGGCCGAAGGCGCGGCCGACCCGACCATCGACGCGGATACGGCCAAGGCCGAGGACGCGGGTGCCGGTTCCCCGGCCGAAGCGCCCGCGCCGAAGCTCAGCGGCAAGGCCTATGCGGATGCGTCGCGGCGCGTTTCGGCGATTGAGCGCAAGCTCGAAAAGCTTGCGACGCAGCAGGAGGAGCTCGAGGCGCAAATGGCGGCGCACGATCCGAGCGATTACACCGGCCTCAACGAGCTCAACGCGAAACTGCAGGCGCTGACGACGGAATCGGACGGGCTCGAAGCCGAATGGCTCGACCTCTCCGAGCAAATGGGCCAGTGACGGACGGTCTGCTGAACCCTGACGGCCGTCGCTTGTCTACAAAACGCAATACGCTCGAACCATGACCGAGCATTCCCACGAAGCAAGCAATACCAACACTTCCAATGCTTCCAACGACAAGCAGTTCTCCGAGACGCTAATGGCCGGCGACGGCGGCGTCGCGAACGCGGCCGTCGACCTCAAGCTCTATGACACGGCGACCCATGAGATCAGCCGTTTCGAGCCAATCGTCCCGGGCAACGTGGGCATCTACGTGTGCGGCGCGACGGTGCAGAGCTCGCCGCACATCGGCCATATCCGCGCCGGCGTCGCCTTCGACGTCATCCGCCGCTGGTTCCTCAAGCTCGGCTATCAGGTCACGTTCATCCGCAACGTCACCGACATCGACGACAAGATCCTCGACAAGGCGGCTGCCGCCGGCCAGCGCTGGTGGGCGCGCGCCTACCATTACGAGCGCGAGTTCACCGACGCGTACGCCGCGCTCGGCGTGCTGCCGCCGACCTACGAGCCGCGCGCGACCGGCCACATCATGGACATGATCCATCTGATCGAACGCATCATCGACAACGGTCATGCCTATGTGATCCGCGACGAGAACGGCGAACTGACCGGCGATGTCTACTTCGACGTCGCATCGTGGCCGCACTACGGCGAGCTGACGCATCAGAAGCAGACCTCCGAGGTCGACGAGGCGGCCGCCATCGCCGACCGCATGGGACCGTCGGTCGACATGACCGGCGAGGACAAGTACAACCCGGCCGATCCGGCTGACCTGTCCGAAGACAAGCGCGACCCGCGCGATTTCGCGCTGTGGAAGCGCCCGAAGCCGACCGATCCGGCCGACGCGCGCTGGAAGACGCCGTTCGGCACCGGCCGCCCCGGCTGGCACATCGAATGCTCGGCGATGAGCTACCGCTATCTCGACGGCATGTTCGACATCCACGGCGGCGGACTCGACCTGCGCTTCCCACACCATGAGAATGAGATGGCACAGACGCGCGCGGCCGGCTATCGCACGGCGAACCGCTGGATGCATTCGGCGTGGGTGACGGCGAAGGGCGAGAAGATGAGCAAGTCACTCGGCAACGGCCTTTCGGTGCCGGTCGTGCTCGCCGAGCATTCCGCATGGGTCGTGCGTTATGCGCTCGGCGCAGTGCAATACCGCTCGATGCTCGAATGGTCCGATCAGACGCTCGCCGAGGCGCAGGCCGCCTACGACCGTGTCATGAACTTCATCGGACACGCCGGCGATGCGCTCGGCGAACAGCCGTCGCGCGACGAGATCACTGCCGTGTCCGCCGATGATCTACCCATTGATTTCGTCGCCGCAATGAACGACGACATCAATGTTTCACGTGCAACCGCCGTCATCTTCACGCAGCTGCGCGCCGGCAACAGCATTATTGCCACAATTGAGACCAACGGTCGCTGCGGCACTGACGACACTCTCACTCCAGAGAACGCTAAGCCGCGCTTGCGCGCAATACTTGTCAACGTCCGCGCGATGCTCGATACGCTCGGCCTCGACCCGCTTGCCGAACCGTGGATCGACGGCGGCGACGACAAGGGCGGCGAGGACAAGGCCCGCGCAACCCTCGGTGCGCTGATCGATGCGCAGCTCGAAGCGCGCGCGGCCGCCCGCAAGGCGAAGGACTTCGCGACGGCCGACGCGATCCGCGACAACCTCGCCAAGCTCGGCGTAACGATCGAAGACGGCCCGACCGGCTCGACCTGGACTCTCAACTGACCGATTCCGAGCCGGACCAGCCTTGCCCGACGACGAACGAAAACGCCTAAAGGCCGCTACAACCGCGCCGCGTCCCACGCGTCGGCACGCGGAATGCGGCGGATGCGCGCACTGCACAGCACAATCGCCGTCGATACCGCGAGCGCCGCGAGGAACACGGCGACCGTACCGCGGAAGCCGAGCACGGGCAGCAACGTGCCGGCGGCCGCACTGGAGAATGCGCAGAGCGCCTGCGCGGGCACCGAAAGCGTCACGGCGATTCTGCCTTGCATGGCTGTTGGCGCCTTGGCATACACGAATCCGAGCAGCAGCGCGTCGATGATCGGGAACGGCAGTCCCATCACCGAATTCGCAGCGAACACGAGCGTATAGGAGGCGCCGGTGGATATGCCCGGCCCGTACGCGAACAGCATCGGCGTCACGCATGCGCATAGGAACGCGAATCCCACGCAGATGCAACCGCCGGCCGGCACGCGATCACTCAGCCGCGCGGCGAGCATTGCACCGATGAGCATCGTCGCCGCAATGCCGCTGCCGATGGCGCCGATGAGCGTCGCGTTCGTCCCGAGCTGCATCAGATGCAGTTGAATCGCATATTCGACGCCGTTGACGCCGAAGTTCAGTATCGCCGCCGCGACCATGACCGTCACGAGCAGTGGCCGGCGCAGCGACCATGACCATCCGCCGACGAAATCGGCGAGGAAGCTGCCGCGACCTTTACCGTCCGCAGCGGCTTTCGTGTTGCCGTCGTTGTCGACTGACTGCGGCTCGCGGATGCGCCGCGCGGCGACGCCGGATATCGCGTACAGGCATGTCGTCACGAGGAACGGCAGCCATGGCGCGACGCCGTAGAGGAATCCGCCGATCGGATTGCCGGCGATGTTGATTGTCGCATCGCGCCCGCGGTTGAGGCTCAGCGCCTTCGGGTAGTCGCGCATGCAGATGATCGAGCGGAGCATCGCATCGGTCGCACTGCCGAGGAAACCGCTGACGGCGGAAGCAAGCGCGGCGATTGCGAGCAGCACCGGATAGGTGAGCATATGCGTCGCGAGCAACGCACCCACGCTCCCCCACATGCATACGCCGACCGTCGCGTTCACGATGATGAGCATGCGCCGGTCGTGACGATCGACGAAGGTGCCGCCGAATACGGCCGCCGTCTGTTGTGCGACGAGGGCGACCGTGCCGAGCCAGCCGGCGGCGGCCGTCGATCCGGACACCGCGTATCCGGCGAGACTGACGGCGAGCGCACGCAATGAACCGCCCGCCGCCGACGCCGTGTCCGCGGTGAACCACGCGGTGTAGTTCGGGGCGTGCCAGAACGAGCGGCGCACGCCGGGCGTCGCGGTCACGGCACCCATCGGAACACCTGCTGCACGACGGCGACCGGCTGCACGTCCCCGCTGCCGTTGCCATCACCGTCGGCGCATGTCGCAGCGACTGCAGCCGACACGTTCGTCTCGCTGTTGCGCTCTTCGCTGATCTGTCCCCATTTGCGCATGACTTCGTTGAGTTCGGCGACCATCGCGCGCGTTTCGGCTGGCGTGAGCCTCAGGACATGATCGTTGACGCCGCATGTGTCCACCCATTCGGGTGGCAGCGTCGGCAGCACGTCGAGGAAACGTTCATAGGCCATCTGATAGCTAAGCGCCGCAGTCTTGCTGAATGCGTCGATGACGTCCGCATCGGCGCTGTCCGGACGCACATTCGTCTCGTGATGGCATGCATGCCAATGGCTTTTGCGTTTGTCACCATCCGGCGATTGCGCTTTTTCGACCAGGCCGACCTTGGCGAGCTGCGCAAGATGGTAGCTTACGGCGCCCGGCGCTTCGCCGGTGGCCGCACTGAGTTCGCCGACCGTCTGCACACCGCCGACACGCAGTGCGCCGAGCAGTCGCATCCGCGCCGGATGCGCCATGCATTTGAGCGCCGCCCGCGAAGCGGCGTCCTGCGTGTGGACAGTCTCTTCGGCTGCCGATGTTCGCTGCGTCATCATGACTCCTTCCATGTGGCTATCTTCATTATACAAAAAGTTTGTACAAATAGTTTGTAGACTATGCTGATGTCGCCGACCACCGCCGACTACCCACGTCTCGACAGCAGTCCGTGATTGAGACCAACCACCGACCTCCGTCTGAGCCGCAAAAAACGGCAGTCCGCGGTTGAACTCAACCGCGGACTGCCGCCATCAACTAGCCAACTTACCGGCCAGCCACCCAACCGGCCGCTCAGCCGCCCATACCACCATCACTCAAACACAAAATCGACGTTCACAATGTGCAGACGCTCCTCGAGTGCCTTTTCGATCGTCTGCCGGGCAGCGACGAGCTCCTCCATGCGCACGCTGCCTTGCGTGCTGCCGATGAAGATGTCGACGTCGAAGTTCATGCCGGTCTTGAACACGTGGACCTTCTCCATTTCGATCGCCGCCGGCAGATGCGCCTC
This sequence comes from Bifidobacterium anseris, assembly GCF_002860345.1. Classification (GTDB taxonomy): domain Bacteria; phylum Actinomycetota; class Actinomycetes; order Actinomycetales; family Bifidobacteriaceae; genus Bifidobacterium; species Bifidobacterium anseris. The sequence continues at coordinate 404,845 of NZ_NMYC01000005.1, read as the reverse complement.
CACTTCGCGCGTGACGAACGCGGAGATTTCCTCGTCGTCGTGCGTGCCGCCGACGAGTTCGACGAAGGCGTCGCGCAGCACGATGACCGGTTCCTTGATCGTCAGCGCGACGATGATCGTCGTGATGAAGAAATCGCCGGTGTAGTGCAGGAAGTCGAGCGGCGTCCCGTTCGGCAGGAAGTACAGCAGCACGGCGACGACGCCGATGCCGAGCGAGATCATGCCGTCGATCCACGTGCCGTTCGCCTCCGCTTTGAGCATGAGGCTCGCGTCGCCGATCGAACGATTGCGCACACGGTAGTACCACACGAGCACGAGGCATACGCTGACCGCCGCGATCTGGTAGATGACAACCGGCCCGAAGCTGAGCCGTTCGCCTTCGCCGTATGCGAAGTAGTCGATTGCGACGCGCAGCACGTCGAGGAACGAGAACAGCAGCAGGCAGATCGTGAAGATCGATTTGCAGATCGCGTAGATCGGTTCGAGCGCGAACATGCCGTTCGGGAACCGTTCGCTCACTCGCACCGTTTTCTTCGACAGATATGCGGCGACGCCGCCTGAGATCACTGAGATCACCGTGAACGAGGCGTCGAGGAACATCGATTTGAGTCCGGTGAGGAAGAAGACGAAGAATCCCGCGACGACCATGACGATGTTGACTATGATGCCGACCTTCAATGCGCGCTGTTCTATTTCCTTCTGATGCATGCCGCCTCCTCGACTTCCACGTTTCCTGTGGACTTGCTCGTTTCCTACTGACTTCCACGTTTCCCCGCGCCGTCGTCGCGCGCGGGCTTCGCCCATAGTATTGACGACCTCATCCAGTGTAATGAACGCGCGCGTGGCCGTGAAGTTCCGGTGTGCAAGCTGCACGATTTCCCCTCAACACGGTAGAATCGTACGCATTATGGCAGCATTCAGTTCTCTTACAGACAGGCTCTCGAACGCGTTCAAGCATCTCAAGAGCAAAGGCAAGCTTTCCGAGGCAGACATCGACGGCACGATCCGCGAGATCCGCCGTGCGCTGCTCGACGCCGACGTCTCGCTCGACGTCGTCCGTTCGTTCACGGCACGTGTGCGCGAGCGCGCGCTCGGCGCCGAGGTTTCCGAGGCGCTCAACCCGGCGCAGCAGGTCGTCAAGATCGTCAATGACGAGCTCACCGACATCCTCGGTCAGGGCGTCGATCGTCCGCTGAATTTTGCGAAGACGCCGCCGACGATCATCATGCTCGCGGGCCTGCAGGGCGCCGGCAAGACGACGCTCGCCGGCAAGCTCGGCTATTGGCTCAAGGAGTCGGGGCACACGCCGCTGCTCGTCGCAGCCGATCTGCAGCGTCCGAATGCGGTCACGCAGCTTGAGGTCGTCGGCGAACGCGCCGGCGTGCCGGTGTACGCACCCGAGAAGGGCGTGCAGTCCGCGGGCGGCGAAGCGGTTTCCGCCCCCGGCGAGACGCATGGCGATCCGGTGAAGGTCGCGCGTGATTCGATCGAATATGCGCGTCAGAAGCTGTATGACACCGTCATCATCGATACGGCGGGTCGTCTCGGCGTCGACGAGACGCTGATGAAGCAGGCGCGCGACATCCGCGACGCCGTGCAGCCGAACGAGATTCTTTTCGTCATCGATGCGATGATCGGTCAGGACGCCGTGCGTACGGCGCAGGCCTTCGATGAGGGCGTCGATTTCACCGGCGTCGTGCTTTCGAAGCTTGATGGCGACGCGCGCGGCGGCGCCGCGCTGTCGGTCGCGTCGGTGACCGGCAAGCCGATCCTGTTCGCGTCGAACGGCGAGGGACTGAAGGATTTCGAGGTCTTCCATCCTGATCGTATGGCGTCGCGTATCCTCGACATGGGCGATATTCTGACGCTCATCGAGCAGGCGCAGCGTGAGTTCGACGAGGAGCAGACGCGCAAGGCCGCCGAAAAGATGGCCGAGGGTGATTTCGGCCTTGACGATTTCCTCGCGCAGCTGCAGCAGGTGCGCAAGCTCGGCTCGATGAAGTCGCTGCTCGGCATGATTCCGGGCATGGCGCAGCATCGCAAGGAGCTTGAGCAGTTCGATGAGCGCGAGATCGACCGCACCGAGGCGATCATCCGTTCGATGACGCCCGAGGAGCGCCGCAACCCGAAGATCATCGACGGGTCGCGTCGTGCGCGCATCGCCTACGGCTCGGGTGTGACGGTTTCCGCCGTCAACGCGCTGCTACAGCGTTTCGAGCAGGCGTCGAAGATGATGAAGCGCATGAGCAACAAAGCCGGTTTCGGCGCGATGGGCGCGATGGGCGGCTCGGCGCGCAAGAACGCGAAGAAGGGCAAGAAAGGCAAGAAGGGCGCGTCGAAGTCAGGTAATCCGATGAAGCGCGAAGCCGAGGAGCAGGCACTGCGCGCACGGCTGTCGGGCAAGTCGAACACGTCCGGCTCGGCCTTCGTCAAGAAGCCGAAGACGCCGCAGCTGCCCGATGAATTGCAGGGCATGCTCGGCGGCGCCGACGTCCCGCCGAATCTCGGCGGCGGCCTCGGCGGCCTGTTCGGCGGCAACTGAGTCGACTGATTTCGCCGACCCGCTTCGAGGGCGGCTGCCGGAGCGCAGCCGCCCTCTTGTTTGACGCCTTGTTTGCCGCGTTTGCCGCCCGTTGATTCTTATCCCCCAGAAAGACCAAGAAAGGTTCCTTCATGCTCATCGCGATGTGGATTGTGCTGATCGTGCTGATTGCGTGGCTCGCACTCACCGAGCTGCCCGCCGGCTGGGACGGCCACAAGCCGCTGCCCTATCTGATCGCGTTGACGCCTTTCCTGTGGATCCCCTTCACGGCGCTCGCCGTCGGCGCCGCCTGCCTGCATGACTGGGCGCTCACGATCTGCGCCGTCGTCGCGCTCATCGCGTCGCTGATGCGCAAATCCGCCTATTGGCTCAACGACATCAAGGCGCCGAACACGGCCGCCGCGCTCGCACGTCGTCTCGCCGCCCGCAAGGCGCGCGAAGCCGACGACGCAACGAACAATGCCGCCCGCCCGCGCAAATCACATCCCGAACGCGGCCAGTTCCGCGTGCTGACGCTCAACTGCCGCTACGGGCGCGCCGACGCCGAGCAGATCGTCGATCTCGTCAAAAGCGAGGACGTCGCCGTGCTCGCGCTGCAGGAGCTCAGCGAGGATCTCGTCTCCCGACTCGATGCGGCCGGCCTCGGCGCGCTGCTGCCGTACCGTGAACTCGGTGAACCGCTCGCGACCGACAACGGCGGCTTCAACGGCGTCTGGATGCGCGTCGAACCGTCAGCGAGCACACCGACCGGCGTGCCGATTCCGGCCGCCGACGTGCCGACGATGACGATTCCGTTCTCGTCGACTCGCGACATCACCTTTGCATCCGCCCATCCGAAGTCGCCGATGCGCGGCTGCCGCGCGTGGTCGGAGGGCATCATCGGTCTGCGCGCGCTCATCCGCCATCCGAAGGACGAACCGCTCGAGAAGTACCCGACACTCGCCGCGATCGATGCGGCCAACCGCGCGGCGGCCGCGGCGGCGACGAAGTCGGCCGACCATGACGATGCCTTCACGCAGGTCGCCATCTCCGCGCGCTCGGCTACCGCCGACCAAAGCGCCCACCACAGCCAAACCGACCACGCCGACCACGCCGACCACACCGACTACACCGACCACGCCAGCAACGCCGACCACACCACCAACACTGCGCCGACCCTCGCGGCCCATCCTGAACCGGAACGTGAGACGATCAGCGTCGTCATGGGCGATTTCAACTCGAGCATCCCGCATCCGAGCTTCCGCAAACTGCTCGCCGCCGGCTTCCACGACGCGGCGCTCACCGACGCGCGCGGACTGCGCCCGACCTATCCGCGTTGGATCAAGTGGCCGCGCATCGTGCTCGACCATGTGCTGTTCACCGACTATCTGACCGCCTGCGACGTGCGCGCGATCGAAGTGCGCGGCACCGACCATCTCGCGCTCGCCGCGACGCTGACGATCATCGACCATCCGACGCCGCTCAACGCCGGCGCCGGCGAAACGTGGCCGGATTCGCTGCCGCCGCTTGCCCGCGAGCGCGCACGCGACCGTATCCGCGCCGCACGCGACGACGAGGATGCCGACTGACGCCGCTCAGGCCGTCTGCGGCCGCAATGTGACGACGAAGCGGAAGCGCGCGGCGTCGAGCCGATACTGCGGCAGCAGTTCGGGCCCACAGCTGTTCGAGCCGATGCCCGACTGCATGTAGTCGACGCAGACGACGGTCATGCCGGCGCGCTTGAGTTCGAAGTCGTGCCGTGCGCGCGTCATCTCCTCGGCCGTTACGTCGAGCGCCTGAAAGTCGAAGGCGCGCGCCTCCTCGGCGCCGTCGCCGCGCAGCACGACCAATGCGACGCCGTCACCGCCGACGCTCGCCCAGTCGCAGTCGTGGTGGTTGCCGTTCTCCTGCGGCTTGATTTCGTGTTCGAAGAGCGTGCGTGGCGTCCCTTCGAAGATGCCGTGCCAGCATGAGCGATGCTTGTCGATGTAACTTTCGTTCGGCCCGTAGCCGCAGTAGACGACGTTCCTCATCGACTCAGGCAACATCATGCGGATGCCGAAGCGCGGCAGGAACGGGAACGCCGTGTCGCGCGCGACGTCCATCGTCAGCGTGACCGATCCGTCGGCGTGCACGGTCCAGACGGCGTCGACGTGCGCGATCGGCTGCACGCTTGGCGCGACGACGCCCATCGAGACGCGCAGTTCGACGGCGCTCGGCGCGAGACGCGCGTCGTCGGGGTCGACCTCGTTCGCGATCGCGCAGCCTTCCTCGGGTTGCGCGATACCGCTCGACGCGACGGTGCGCACGACCACGTCGTAGGCGCGCGCGCTTGCGTGGTCGTACTGCGAGCGTTCCCATGCGCGCCGGATGTATTGGTCGTTGTCAGTCGGCGCGCGCCAGACGTCGATCTGCATCGGGCGCGCGAGCAGCGCGTGGTTGCGGTAGCTCATCCGTGAGAACAGGCCCGTGCGCATATCGAGTTCGTAGCGCCAGTCGGCTCCTTCGAGCACGATCGACGTGCCGGCGCGCGTCACGTGGATCGTCGCGCCGCGTTCGTCGCCGGCGCGCATCTCCTCATGCTGGCGCGCGACCCACTGGTTGCGCGTGTCCGCGCCGGGCACGGCGACGTCGATCTCGTCGAAGCCGAGTTCGAACAGCGGCGCCATCCCCCACATCGGCTCCTTCGTCAGATACCGCAGCACGATTGTGGCCTTGCCGTCGACGGCGCGCAGATCGGGCATGCCCGGCAGCGTCAGCGTGCCCTCTTCGCCGGGGGCGATCGCGAGCGCGGCGGCGCACGTCTCGTCGTCGCACAATGCATAGGCCTGCATGACGCCGTCCACATACAGCTCCCACATGAGCTGCACACGATCGCCGAGCGTCGTGAAATCGAGATGATTGTGCAGCGTCACATGCACGGCGGTGCCGTCGACTTCGTCAACATCAACATCGACGACGCGCGCGGGGCGGAACACGTTCTTGAATTCGTCGAGGCCGGAGTGCGGCGTGCGGTCGGGCGAGACCATGCCGTCGACGCAGAAGTTGCCGTCGTTGATGCGGTCGCCGAAGTTGCCGCCGTAGAGGTATTCGCGTTTGCCCTGCGGCGTGCGTCCGGCGTCGACGGCATGGTCGCACCATTCCCAGACGTAGCCGCCGGCGAGTCCCGGATGCCGTTCGATCGCCTCGAAGTAGTCCTCGAGATCGCCCGGGCCGTTGCCCATCGCGTGGCAGAACTCGCACATCAGATACGGTTTGACGGTGCCGTCGGCGCGCGTGCCGTCCTCGCCGTTCGCGCCGTCGCCGCGCGGCCTGTCGGCGGCGAAGTAGCGGTCGATCTCGTCAATCGACGGGTACATGCGGCTGTGCACGTCGATGCCGTCGTAGTCGTGCGCGTCGTGGCCGCCGTGTTCGACGTAGCGCGCGCTTTCGTAATGCGTCAGTCGTGACGTGTCGTAGCGGCGGATCCATGCGGCGGCGCGTTCAAAGCCAATGCCGTACGCGGATTCGTTGCCGAGCGACCAGAAGAGCACGCAGCCGTGGTTCTTGTCGCGTTCGACGCAGCGGCGCACGCGGTCGACGATGGCGGGCGCGAAGTCCTCGTCGTCGGCGACGTACGTGTTCCACGCCTCGAGCGCGGCCGTGTCGTCGACGCCGTCGCCGTCGTGCTCGTGCTGCAGCATGTACGCGCCGTGCGCTTCGATGTCGGCTTCGTCGACGACGAGGAAACCGAGTTCGGCGTACAGGTCGTAACAATACGGCGCGCTCGGATAGTGGCTCGTGCGCACACCGTTGACGTTGTGCTGTTTCATCAGCAGCAGATCCTCGCGGAACCGCTCGGGCGTCACCGCGTAGCCGGTGACCGGGTCGGCGTCGTGCCTGTTCATGCCGTGGATCGTGATCGGACGGCGATTGAGTTCGATCCGTTCGTGCACGCCGTCGTAACCGAGCGCGGCGCGCACTTCGCACACGCTCAGCGGCGCCGTGATCGTCTCGTTGTCAGCGGTGATGACGAGTCGATAGCAGTAGGGTTCCTCCGGATTCCACAGCCGCGCGTCGGCGATCGTCAGGCATGCGCGTGCGCAGGCATGGAAGACGTCGTCGTCGGCCGTTTCGATTTCGTTGTTGTCGATTGGCTGCGCGTCAGCGTCGGTGATCGCCTCGCCGTCGGCGTCGAGAATCGCGACGTTCAGGTGTTCGGGAAGGCCGGCGCGGCCGCCGTCGAAGTCGACGGTCACCGTCGTCGCGCAATCGTCGTCGAAATCGATCGCCGTGTGCACGAAATAGTCGCGCACCATGCGTGTGGGCCGCTTGAGCAGGTAGACGTCACGGAAGATGCCGCTCATGCGCAGCTTATCCTGATCCTCGAGGTAGCTGCCGTCGCACCATTTGAGCACGAGGACGGCGAGCGTGTTCTCGCCTTCCTCGATCAGGTCGGTCACGTCGAATTCGCTCGTCGCGTGCGACACCTGCGAATAGCCGACAAAGGAGCCGTTGAGCCACAGGTAGAAGCAGCTGTCGACACCCTCGAAATTCAGATACGCGCGCGGCGCCGCTTCGTCGGGCGTGTAGTCGAAGGTCGTGCGGTAGACGGCGCAGGGGTCATCCTGCGGCACGAACGGCGGATCGAAGGGGAACGGGTAGCGGATGTTCGTGTACTGGTTGTGGTCGAAGCCGTGCATCTGCCACACCGACGGCACCGGAATCTGCGTGTAGTCGTCGCCCGGGTTGAACGCGACGTCGCTGAAGATCGGGTCATAAGCGACGGTCGCGGCTGCGACCTCGGCGTCGAGGTCGTGGATGCTCGCATAGTAGCGGAACTGCCAGTCGCCGTCCAGCAGCTGGAAACGGTCGGAGCGCACACGCCGGTCGAAGCTCGTGTCCATCGCCGCGCTCGCCGGAATGAAATAGGCGCGGTTCGGCTCGCAGCCCACATGCAATGTGGACGGATCCTCGTAGTAGCGCGGGACGAACATCGCAGGCCTCCTTGTGATCGATCCTCATCGACGTGCGACGCGCGGCACGACGGACGCAGCGACGCCATTCACACTATATAATCCATCATCCGCCGCCGCTGGCGCGCCGCGTCGCGCCGTTACGCCGACGGCGGCCGGGCAGTACAGCAATGACCACGGGTTGATGTATGCTGACTTGGTTATTTGGCGATGCGGGACCCTCTCATCACCCGTAGGCGCCAAGGAACGCGCGTGCCGGTCGAACCGTGCCCCACACGACGAAGCGCGGCGCGCAACCCTAGTTACAAGGAGAGCCGTTTTGGCAACCAAGATTCGTCTCAAGCGCATGGGCAAGAAGTTCTATGCCGTCTACCGCGTCGTCGTCATGGACTCGCGCAACAAGCGTGACGGCCAGGCCATCGAGGAGATCGGTCTGTACAACCCGAACACGCAGCCTTCGACGATCGAGATCGATTCCGATCGCGCGCAGTACTGGCTCGGTGTCGGCGCGCAGCCGACCGATCAGGTGCGCAACCTGCTCAAGATCACCGGTGATTGGCAGAAGTTCAAGGGCCTCAAGGGCACCGAGGGCACGCTGAAGACCGTCGCCGCGAAGCCGGATGCGGCCACGCTCATCGAAGAGGCCGATACGAAGGCGCAGAAGCTCAAGGCCGCGAAGGCCGAGGCCGAGATCAAGGCCAACGAGGCCGCGACCGACCCGGACGCCGCCGCCGAGCAGAAGGCCGACGAGAAGGTCGAGTTCGCCGATCCTGAAGAGTCCGCTCCGGAAGCCGTCTGATCATGCTTGCTCAAGTCGTGGAACATCTGATTAAGAACATCGTCGATTTCCCTGACGACGTTTCGGTCAAGTCCCATGAGAACGCGCGTGGTGAGCTGATTCGCGTACGCGTCAATCCTGAGGACATCGGGCGTGTGATCGGCCGCAACGGCCGCACCGCCAACGCGATTCGCACCGTGGTGCAGGCGATGGCCGACCACAAGGTGCGCGTGGACATCATGGATGTGCGCAAGTGAATCATGAATCTTCACCGATGGACCCTCAACAGCCCGAGCTGCTGAGGGTCTGTCGTATCGGACGCGCGCAGGGACTCAAGGGCGAAGTGAGCGTGCAGCTGTTCACCGACGAGCCCGAGGAGCGTTTCGCCCCCGGTTCGCCGCTGTATACGAAGGACGCCGAGGACGAGTACATCGTCGAAGGCGCCCGCACGTTCAAGCACCGCTGGTATATCAAGTTCGAAGGCGTCGACGACCGCAACGCGGCCGAGGTGCTCAACGGCACGATCCTCTACGGCGAGCCGTGGGAGCTCGAGGAGGACGAGTTCTATCCGAAAGACATCGTCGGCCTCGAGGCACGGCTCGCGTCCGACGGCCGGGTCATCGGCAAGGTCGTCGACATGATCGAGGGCGCGCAATGGCTGCTCAAGATCCGTCTGGCCGAGCCGGTCGGCGATGAGTCGACAGCGCTTGTGCCTTTCGTCATCGAGCTCGTGCCCGACGTGGATCTCGACGAGGGATATCTGACGATCGATCCCCCCGGAGGCCTGATCCCCGGCATCTGACGATCCGATGATTCCGCTCGTCGATCCGTGTCTTGTGAATGCCTCGGCCGCGCCCATGCGGCCGAGGCATTCGATTCGGGCAGCCGTTCACCCACCACCGTTCACCGTTCCCACTGCACACACTGCTCACTCACACTGCAAGGAGTCCTATGGACATCGATATCGTCTCCGTGTTCCCGGAGTATTTCGACGTGCTCAACCTCAGCCTCTTCGGCAAGGCGATGGAACGCGGGCTCGTCACGGTCCGCGCGCACAATCTGCGCGACTGGACGCATGACGTGCACCAGTCGGTCGACGATACGCCAGTCGGCGGCGGCGCCGGCATGGTGATGAAGCCCGAAGTGTGGGCCGAATGCCTCGACGAGCTGCTCGGCATCCCCGCCGACGCGCCCGCGAACACGGACGCCGATACGACCACCGCCCCTGATGCGCCCGTGCTGATCTTCCCGAATCCGTCGGCGCCGCTGTTCACACAGCAGGACGCGACCGAGCTGTCCCATGCCGGACATCTCGTCTTCGGCTGCGGCCGCTACGAGGGCTACGACGCGCGCATTCCGCAGTACTACCGTGCACGCGGCGTCGATGTACGCGAATATTCAATCGGCGATTACGTGCTCAACGGCGGCGAGGTCGCCGTCTCGGTCATGCTTGAGGCGATCACGCGACTGCTGCCCGGCTTCATGGGCAACGCGGCGTCAATCGTCGAGGAATCGTACACCGGCGCGAACGCGCTGCTCGAGCACAGCCAGTACACGAAGCCGGCCACGTGGCGCGGCATGGCGGTGCCGCCGGTGCTCATCTCCGGCGACCACGGCAAGGTCGACCGTTTCCGCCGCGACGAGGCGCTCGAGAAAACATCACGACTCCGCCCCGACCTCATCGCGCATCTCGATTGCGCGGCACTCGACAAAGCCGACCGCAAGACGTTGATCGCGCTGGGCTGGGAGGTCTCCGGCGCGCATCCGCGCAAGCTTGGCTGAAGCGCTTCAGCCGGCCGTCTGCTCGGCGACGAGCCGCTCATAGGCGGCCGAACGGTAGGTGTAGACGGTCGTCTCGCCGTAGTCGCGCACGTCGTCCTCGACCCATCCGGCAGGGGCCGTGGGCGCCTTCGTGCGTTTCGACCGTTCGAGGACGATTGCGCCGTCATCGGCGACGAGTCCGCGCTCGACGAGGTCGTCGAGCAGCCGCGCACAGTCGGCGGTCGGGAACGCGTACGGCGGGTCGATGAGGACGAGGTCGAAGGGTGCGTCGACCTTCGCCTTCGCCGCATAGCGTTCCGCCTTCGCGCGCACGACATGCGCGTCCATGCCGTCCTCCCAACCGCTGTGGCGCTTCAGCGTCGTTAACGTCTGCGCGATCAGGCGCGCCGCCTGCGCGTTCGCTTCGACGACGACGAGTTCGCGCGCGCCGCGACTTAACGCCTCGACGCCGAGCGCACCCGTGCCGCCGAACAGGTCGAGCACGCGCGCGTCGTCAAGCAATCCCCGCGATTCCAAGCGCGAGAACATCGCCTCCTTCGTACGGTCCGTTGTCGGACGCGTCACGGACAGCGGCGTGGTGAGCGCCACGCCTTTGAATCGACCGGTGATGACATGCATGGCTTCGAGCCTAGCGCCTCACCCGCCCATCGTGACGCGGTTCATGCGCAGCACGCAGCCGGCCGCGCCGAGGAGGAACACGATCGCGAGCGCAAGCGCGATCATGCCCTGTTCGCGCCGGCCGCCGGTCGATGGCAGTTCGACGCCGGCCGTGTTGATGAAGGCACCATCGTCGACGCTCGTCGTCGCTGTCAATGTGCCGTTGCCGTCGTCGGTCACCGTGATTGTGAGCTTCGCTGTGTGCGTGTCGTAGTAGATGCCGCCTTGCGTCGCCGAATCGTCGATTTCGGTGACGTCGTAGGTGTAGACGCCCTCGCGCACGAACGTGAACGTGCCGAAGTCGATCGGCGCGATCAGGCCGCTATCCGGTTTGCCGACGCTCACCGTGCATGCGCGCGTCTCGACATCGCAGCTGAGCGGATTTGTCTCAGAATCGATTTCCTCACCGGGCTTCCACTGCGGTAGCGTAGGCTGCGGCTCACCTTCCGCGTACGTCGTCGTGTCCGTCAATGTGAAGCGGAACCTCGTCTCGTCGTCCCAGGACGATACGCCGCGCAGCTCCTTGCTCAGCTCGGCGGGCATCTGCACCTGCACCGGCGCCGGTTCGTACACGTTGACGAAGGTCATGTCGTCGATGCCGGTGACGGTCGTGCCAACCGTATATGCGCCGGCGCCGTTGTCGGCGACCGAGAAGACCACTGTGGCCGGTGACGCGTAGGTCAGACCGTCTATCGTCTTGCCGGCGTTGGTTTCGGTGATCGTATAGACGTAGGTGCCCGACTTGCCGAACGTGAACGTGCCGAACCCGAAGCCGTTGGCGTTGGTTTCCGTCACCGTCACCGGATTCCCGTTCCCGGGCATAGCCGCTTCGAGCGTTGCGCGGTCCACGGTGGAGTGGGCCTCATCGGGTGCAAGCGTGAAGGTGAAGGATTCATCCTCCTTCCAGTCACGCCCGCTGATCGTCTTGGTGAACTCCGGCGTGTCCTCGGTCGGCTCGGCGGCATAGGTGTTGGCGAACGCCGCCACCGTCGTGGCGTGGCCGTCGACGGTCGTCGTCGCCTCGAGCGTGCCTTTGCCGGTGTCGCTGACGGCGATGCACGCCGTGTGCACGGCGGTGTCGTAGGTCACGCCTTGGAAGACGGGTCTGCCGTCCGGCCCAGACAGTGCCTGCTTCGGCACGATTTCGGAGATCTCATAGCAGTAGGTCTTGCCGATGTCGTCCTTGGTGAATGTCAGGCCGCCGAGCAACGTGCCGTTGACCGGCCATTCGATGGCCTGTCCGTCCGCGGCCGCGTAGGGGTTGCGCGTCTCGCCGTCACCGTCGGGCAACGGGGCGCCATCGAGCGCCATGATGCGGAACGCGAACTCGCCGGCGCGCATCGCACGTCCGGTGAGCGTCTTGCTGATGCGCAGCGCGCCGACGTCGCCGTAGTCGAGCGGTTCGACGGCATAGGTGTTCGTGAAGGACGCCGTCGATTCATCGGAACTCGACGTCGCCTGCAGCTGCCCGTTATCGTCCGTGACGACGACGGCCACCTTGTGCTCGTGGATGTCGTAGGTCCACCCTTCGGCCGTTGGCTGCAACGTGCCCGGTAGCACCGTGTCCGGCAACTTCTCCTTGATCGTGAACGTGTAGGTGCCCGGCTTCGTGAACGTAACCGTCGGGAACGTCACGTTGCCGGTGGCGCCATCGTTGATCTGCGGCGTCACGGCCGTCTGCGGATCGGTCCATGGGGCACCGTCCACGGTCACATTCGCCGCTTCGCCGTCAAGTGCGGCCTCGAAGGTGAACTTGCCTTGTGGTGCGTCGCCGCCGGAGACCTTCTTGTGCACGTTCAGCGTGACGTCTGCCGGCGTCGCCTCGTAACGGTTGTGCAATTCGACCTGCGTGCCGCCATCGGGGTAGGTGACCGATGTGACGAGGTCGCCTTCCGCATCGCGGCTCACCGTCACGACGACCGTGTAGTCGTTGAGGTCGTAGGTCATGCCGTCCTTCGTCGGATTGGCGGCCGTCACGCCTTCGGGTACGACTTCGCGCACGTGATAGGTGAACCGCTTCGACTCCGTGTCGTAACCGAGTGCGTCGCCGGTGAACTGGAGAACCTGCCGCCAGCTGCCGTCAAGACCGACGTCGATGATCGCGCCGTCTTCGGGCAGCACCGGGCCGCCTTCAGGATTATCCGGATCGGCGGTGACGCGCACCTGGAACTTGCCGACCGTGTCGTTCGGATTCGTGCCGGTGGCGTCCACGTAATGCTTGATGCCGTGGATGTCGGCCGTCGCCTCGTCCTCGCCGAGGAACCGGTTCGTGAACACGGCACCGCCCTCGACGACCGGTTCGCCGTCGATGTGCGCGCCGTCGTCATCGAAGGTGTTCGTCAGCTGCCGGCTGGCGATCGTCAGATTGCCGTTGCCGTCGTCACGGCGGTATTCGCCAAAGTGGCATCGAAACCGCTGCCGGACGACGGCTCACCGTCGGTGAAGAAGATGACGATCGAGGTGGCGTCCGCACGCTGGCTCTGTTCCAACAATTCCTTCGCGGCTTCCAATCCGGCCTCCGAGTGGGTGGAGCCGTTTGATCGCAAACCGGATATCGCCGCGGTCATCGTCTGCTCGTCATAGGTGAGGCCACTGCGTTTCGTAGCCGTACTGGCGAACGTGACGACGCCGAGACGGTTCTTCTTGTTCACGTCCTGAATCTTCTCGTTGGCGTCGGCCAGCTGATCGATGAAGCCGCCGGCGGCCGCCTGCATGGCCGCCATGCGCGTGGCCGAGAAATCGTAGGTGTAGAACTGCGTGCCACGGCTCGATGCAGACGTTTTCGGCGTATACACCTCTCCCTTCGAATTCACCCAGTTCCTACCCTTGTAGGTGACCGACCAGTATTCCTTCGGGTTGCTCTTCTGCACGTAGTACGTCTTGGAGGTGTCCAGGTTGTACACCGGGTTGTAGGCGTGCCTGTCGTCATCCATGTCATAGTTCATCGTGGCGGAGGTGTCGAGCACGAGCACGATGTCGAGCGGCTTCGTCACGTTCGCGACGCCGGTGATCCTCTGTGCGCTCGACATCGCCGAAAGTCCGACGAGGAATGCGTCGTCATGCTTCGGCGTCACCTGCACGGTCTTGCCGTCATAGGTTGTGAGCGTCACGGCGCCCGTCGAGACCGACTTGTCGGTCCACACGCGACCAGTCGAGCGCGGGTCGGTCGGATTGCCGATACCCTGCTCCCACTGCGTGAAGGTCGTCGGGTCGGCAACACGTTCGTCGCCGCTTTCTTCTGCTTGGATCGGCCGCGTCACCAATCCCATCGTCATGATCATCGCAAGGCCAAGCACGGCCGCGATTGCTTGCTTCGTATATGTACGCGCCTTTGCCAAGAGGCACTGCACCCTTGCGCGCATCGTATGCTCTTCCATCCCACTGCCTATCTCGTTCGCACATCTCCCCTGTGGACAGAAGTGCGAATGTGCACCCCCCAGGAAAACAGAGATCCAAAGTCCGCGAGTGCAATCCCGACTTCACTCGCGTCGCTTTGGTGTTAGTCGTTAAGCATACACGCTAACAGCTGAATCAATGGGTGTCACGTTGTGGGAGACATTGTCTCAATGGGCGTTGCGCTATGTCCAAATCAGCGAGACCGACAGGGAGACATCGGCACTATAGGGCGGTTTGTCTAAATCGGTGGACATTATGTCCTCCGATTGCTGAGTCGATATGACTCAACAATCGGAGGATGCAAGAGAAAGCCGCCAAATCACTGCCGCCGCAAGGATTCGCTGGTATCAACACGAAAACGGCGGCTCTGCTCAGTATTCGGCGACGCCATGCAGGATCCGGGTGTGTCGCCGCCGTCAGTTGCTCGTCAGGAACTTCTCGTTACCGCGCGTGAAATCGAGGACGGCACCGGCGAGCTGCACATGTCCGCCAAGCGTCGGATCGGCGTCGAGCAACATCTGTGCACGTTCGCGCGCATCGGCGATCATCGGCGCGTCCTTGACGACGCGCAGCAGCCTAAGGCTCGACTTGCCGCCCGACTGCGCGTCGCCGAGCACGTCGCCGGCGCCACGCAATTCGAGATCCTTCGCGGCGATGTCTGCGCCGTCGAGCGAATTAGCGATGACCTGCAGCCGTTCCTCGGCGATCGTGCCTGGCTCGGCGCGCGACACGAGGAACGCCCATGCGTCGGTGCCGCCACGGCCGACGCGGCCACGCAGCTGATGCAGCTGCGACAGGCCGTAACGGTCGGCGTCGAAGATGACGATGCAGCTCGCCTGCGGCACATCGACGCCGACCTCGATGACGGTCGTCGCGACCATGACCGGCGTCTCACCGCTCGCGAACTCCTCCATGACGCGCTGCTTCGTCGCGTCGTCGTCACGCCCGGTGAGCGTGCAGATCACAACGCCCCGGAACTGCGGCAACGACTGCAATCGATCGCGGATCTCGGTCACCGAATGCAGCGGCGGACGCGGATGGTCGGGGTCGTCGCCGAGTTCGACGATCTGCATGTCGTCGTCGGCGCCCGTGCCGTCTTCCTCGGGCACGTCGATGCGCGGGCAGACGATATACGCACGTTCGCCAGCGTCGATGCGCGCACGCAGATGCCAGAACATGTCGGACATCAGCTTGCCGTCCTCCTCCGGCACGATGAACGTGCGGATCGGACGGCGGCCGCCGGGCAGTTCGGTCAGCCACGAGATGTCGAGATCGCCGAACCACGTCATCGCAGCCGTGCGCGGAATCGGCGTCGCTGTCATGACGAGCAGATGCGGATCGCGCTCCGACTTGCCGCGCAAGGTCTCACGCTGCTCGACGCCGAAACGGTGCTGTTCGTCGATGACGGCGAGCGCAAGGTTCGGCGCCTGGAAGGACTTCGAGAACGCGGCGTGCGTCGCAACAACGATGCACGGTTCGCCGCTCGCCGCCTTCGCGAGGACACGTCGGCGCGCGGCGAGCTTCATGCCGCCGGTGAGCAGCAGCACCGGCGCATCGTCGCCGAGCGTGCCGACGGATGCGCTGATCGACTGGTAATGCTGCTCGGCGAGCACCTGCGTCGGCGCGACGAGCACGGCCTGATGGCCGGAGCCGACGGCCTGCAGCATCGCGGCGACGGCGACGACGGTCTTGCCGGAGCCGACCTCACCCTGCAGCAACCGCTGCATCGGATGGTCGGCGCGCATGTCAGCGCCAATCGCGTCGATGACCTGACGCTGGCCGTGCGTCAATGGGAACGGCAGCGTGGCAATGTAGTCGTCACGCAAGGCGACATCATCACATCGGAAGGCTTCGCTCGCGCTCGCCGCGTCACGCGCCATCAGCAACGCGCACTGACAGACGAAGGCCTCCTCGTAGCGCATCGTCTGAATCGCATGGCGGAAGTCGGCGACGGCATCCGGGTCGTGAATCGCGCAGAAGGCCTGCGCACGATGCATCAGATGGAGTTCGGCGCGCACCTGCTCGGGCAGCACGTCCGGAATCGCCGCCTCGAGTGCGGCGCGCGTGCGCTCGCCCTCGTCCCACAGCGAATGCGCGGGTTCGTCGGCGGCGGTGTCGGCGGCGGTCGCGGTTGCGATGGTAGCGGTTTGCGGGTCCTCGCCGGCGAGCATACGCAGCAGCGCGAGAATCGTTTCATGGATATGCTCGCTCGAAATACGCGAATTCGCATGGTAGACCGGGCGCGGACGGCAGACACGGGCGAGGCCCTGCGCGACGGAATCGACGTCATACTTGAGTGTGCGGGCGGGCGTGTTGCGCGCGTGGGTGGCTTGGGCGCAGGACGCGTCGTCGAAGGCGAGTTGCGCGGGTGCGGGGGTCGGCGTGTCGGGTGCGACGGTCAGGACCTCCGGATGTGTGAACTGCAGACGGTCGTTGAACACGCTCGGTTCGCCGGCGATGACGATGCGCATGCCGGTGATGAGTCGCGACGCCATCCAGTCGACGTACGATTTGCGGTGCGAGAAGAAGACGAGGTTCGCGACGGCCGGCGCCAAGCCGTGTTCGCGGGCGAAATCGGTGTCGTCGACGAGCACTTCGAGACGGTAGGAGCCGCGCGAGCTCATCGGCGCGACGCGTACGCCGCGGATGACGACCGGGCAGGCCATCTTCTCGCCGAAGCGCACGTCGCTGAGCGCACGCACCGGCACCGGCTCGGTCACGCGGAACGGGTAGTAGCTGAGCGCCTCGCCGACCATCGTGACGCCGAGTGCCTTGAGCGCACTGACGCGCCGCTTGTTCGTCAGCAACGACGCCAGCGGTGTCTCCACGGTCACGGTACTCATAACCCCCCATTCTCTCACGCGCGCGGACAGTACAGCTGCGCCCCACCCGCGGTGTGCCCCGCTCCGTCCCGCTCCGTCGCCCTGCTCGACAACTCGCCCCACAAACCGCCCCCCTTCCGTCCCGAACTGTCGCCCCAGTCGACAACCCGACCCGCGAGGAGGTCTGGTTCCGGTCCGAACCGTCGACCCCGCCGGCAACCCAGCCCGCTCCGTCCCGTTCCATCGGCTCAGTCGACCAACCCACCCGCAAAACGGCCCGGTTCCGGTCCGAACCGTCGACGGGGGCGATGGAACGAGCCGGCCAGATGGCCGTCCGGGCATAAGGAAAGCCCCGGCGGATGAGGAACTCATTCGACGGGGCTTGATCATGCGTTTCGCATGGTTCAATGCATATCAGTTGGCGCTCACACGCTGAACCTTGCCTGCCTTGAGGCATTTCGCGCACACGCGCAGGCGGACGTTCTGACCGTCCACGGTGGTGCGAACCGGCTGGAGGTTCGGCAGGAAGCGGCGCTTGTTACGAATATGCGAGTGCGACACGGAATAACCCGTACGCGGGCCCTTGCCACACACTGCACAACGAGCTGCCATAATGGACTCCCTATAAATTACTGTTGACTTGCAAGTCTGCGTGCGGCTGCGCGCATACAAAGACGTACGCCGTCACACACAACTTCCCAATGATACAACCAGACGCCGGACAACGCCACCCTTTTACGCACTTCTTCACAATCGTGCTTCCCCGCACTCCCCCACGCCCCCATTCCCCTATTTCGCCGATCCGTGTCCATCCGCGCGCGCCCGTGTCCCGCCGCCGCGCGCAAGCGTCTACAATCGTAAGCAGAGCGTCCCGTCTGGGGGCCGCAAGGTACTGGCGGACGTGCAAACGAGAGGGAACTGGAAACAGCCATAACAGGCGAAGGACAAGCGAACCACAGACAAGGCAAACCAAAGACCAAGCAACCAAGGTAAGTGGAGCCTGCGCGCATCCGCCGACGGGCGCGCGACGGGTTCTCATGGGAAAGGAACTAACCATGCTCAGTGACATCGTCAACAAAATCCGCGCGCAGCGCGACCATGAACCCACCGTGATCTCCCTCGGCCAGACCTGGGTGGACACGCTGATGCATGTGCCGGAAATGCCGCAGGCCGGCCGTTTCATCGAAGCGAGCACGGTGACCCGTTCGATCGGCGGCAGCTTCCAGGTGCTCGACGCGGCTGGTCGCATGGGTGCGCGCACCGAGTTGGCGAGCATGATGGGCACCGGCCCGTGGGCCGATTGCATCGCGTCCGCGCTGCGTCGCGCGCACATCGTCCACACCGGCCGCACGTTGCCCAATCAGGACAACGGCATGCGCATCATCCTCTCCGACGGCGAAGTGAAGTCCTACGTCGCGCATCACGGCGCCGAATCGCATGGCGACGCCGACGCCTACGCGAACGCGCACCCGAAGAAGGGCGACGTCGTGCACATCGGCAGCAACGCGCTGATGAACGACGGCGCCGTCGCCGTCCACAAGTTCCTGTCGCGTCCCGAATGCCAACCGCAGACGCGTGATTTCCGCATCGTGCTCAATTCGACGAGCGCGCTGCGTCTCGTCAACGCGCAGCTGCTCGAAACGTTGATCCTTGCGCGCCCAATCTGGTCGATGAATCGTCAGCAGGCGTATTCGCTCGCCGAACGACTGTCGATCAGCATCGACGAAACGCCGACCTTGCGCGTTTCCGGAGGTTTCGACGAGTCGATGCATGCGCTGTGCACGGCGCTGAGCGACGTGCTGCATGCGCCGATTGTGCTGCGTGCCGGCTCGCGCGGCGCGTGGATCCGTCAGCATGGCGAGGGCGTCATGCATATCGACGGCTTCCCGACGAAGGCGACGCACATCCGCTCGGCCGGCCCGGTGCATACGGGCGCGCTGTGCGCACTGCTCGCCGAGGGCTGGGATCTTGAGGCGAGCGTGCAGATCGCGAACGCGGCGTCCGCGCTGGCGATCGCGCACAACGTCGGCGGCGTGCCCGTCTGCCCGCCCTATGACGAGGCGACCACGTTCATCAAGGACCGTCTCACCGACTGATTTCGATTTCCCTTGATGATTGAGATTTTCCCCTGAAATCCACCCATGCAACGAGAACGGGCCGGAGACCGCAAGGTCCCGGCCCGTTCTCGCGAGCGCGTGCAGCCGCCACCCGCGCAGCCGCGCGCTGCCGCGCTACTCCCCGCGTTCCGCCGCGAGCACGTCGTCGGCGTTGAGCACGCCGTAACGCAGGCACTGCCGCAGCAGTCGCAGCACGTCGCCGTCGGTCGAGTTCGCGATGATGTCGGTGGCCGCGTCGGCGGCGCATGGGAAGCCGGCGTCAACGAGTCCCATCGCCGCTTCGGCGAGCACGTCGAGTGCGCGCGCCTGCGGGGCGACCGGAATGCCGACTTCGCGCAGTCGTGCGACGGCCTGATCATGGTCGGGCAGCTTGTCCCAGCCGAGCTGTGCGAGCAGCTGCACGACCTCACGGCGCGCGGACGGCGCATAGGAGGCGCTGTCGAGCGTGCGCATCGCGTAGCAGGCGGCCGCCGATTCGCGGTCGCCGGTGTTCCACAGCGCGTAGGCGAGGCGGTAGTAGACGAAGTCGACGTCGTCGCGGGCGACGGCGATTGTCAGCGCGAACTTGAGCACGCGCGCCGCGGCCTCGTAGTCGTCGGCGTCGGCGTGCACGACTGCTTCCTCGAAGTAGGCGGACGCGCAGGTCGGCGCGATGTGTTCCATCGCCTTCGCTTGTGCGACGGCGGCCTGATAGTCGCCGTCGTCGCGGTAGATGTGCGTCAGTCCGACGCGCGCGTTGTACAGCGCGTCCGGCGCCTTCCAGTAGCGCGTGTCCGGACCGTCGTCGACAAGGGAGACGAGCAGTCGCTGCGTCGGGTTTTCGCAGTACAGCGGCCGTTGGTTCACCGGCGCTTGTTCGCTCATTTCGATCTGCATGATGACCGATTCGAGTTCAATCGACGTCCCGATCGGCGTATCCTCTTCGTTGTCGCGACGCAGATCCATCACTTCCGATCCCTTGATCGTGGCGTCGTCGTGCAGGATGTCGAGGTCCTGCGCACGGTCGGCGCGCAGCAGCGACGACAGCTGCGGCGGCAACGGCCGCGTATCCGCCCACAGCGGCGTGCGGTTCGCCAGCAACGACTGCGGCACCGGCAGCGGCGTGATGACGTCGAGTCCGCGGCGCGCGTTGAAGGCGAGCGAGAACGCCGCCGGCTGCAGCATCGGCAGGATGCGCGCCGGATCGTCGTCGAGCGCCGCGTCGTCGAAGAAGCCGTCGCGGTAGCGCGGCAGCACGTTCGTCGTGAACGATGCGCGGTCGAAGGCGAGCGAAAGCACCGGATCCTCGGTTTTGTACAGCGATCCGCGGTAGCCGGTGACGGTGACGCGCGTGACGTACGGGCCGGCGGTGAACGCGATCTGCGCGAGCAGACCGGCGAGTTCGAGCGCGTAGGTCGCGGCGTGCGCGGCGCGCATCGCACGCACGTCGACGACGTGGCCATCGCGGAAGTCGCTCGACTGGAATTGCGTTTCGTCGGGGGCGGAGAAGATGACCGCCATCTCGCCGGTGGCCGTGTTGACGTCGGCGCGGTATTCGAAACGATGCGGCAGAATCAGCGATTCGCCGATCGTGATGAAGCGCGTCAGCGTGTCCCACATGCCGCCAGGCGCGGCCGCCGCGTCGTTGATGCGCGCGAAGCGGTTGTTGACGTTCGCGTAGTCGAGCACATGCTCGATGTGCTGTGACCAGATGTGGTCGCGCAGGCGCACCGCGGCATAGCAGGCGGCTTCGTCGAGCGTCGTGACGAAGCCGTTCTCGTTGTCCTTGCCATCCGCCGAGTGGCGCACAGCGGCGACGCGGTTGAGCGCGGATTCGATGGCGAGCACGACGTGCCTGTCATCGGTCGGCATGTCGCCGTTGAACACGGCCCAGAACAGGTTCGTTCCGTCGACGATGATGAAACGCACTGGCTGGCGTGCGCTGACCGGACGCAGCGCGGCGGCGCCCGCTTCGATGAGCTCGCGTGCGGCGAAACGGTCGACCGGTGCCGCCGTGGCCGCGTTCACAGCGCCTCTCCAGACGATCGAGTCGATCGCGTCGGCGACCGGTTCGCGCGTCACCCTCCTGAACTCGTCGAAGATGCGGCCAAGGCCGGCGCCGGGACGACGTCCTTCGAGCGTCGGGAAATGGTAGGCGAGCAGCCAGCTTGCCGCGAGCATCGTCCGTACCACGAATCTGCCGTGCGCGTACGGGCCGAAGTCGAGCGCGGCGGCGAGGATCGTCAGTTCGTCGTCGAAACGCTGGTATTCGCCGAAGCTGACGCCGTGTTCGGGTTCGAAGATGCTGCGCACGCGCATCGGGCCGGTGTGGTCGGTGCTGTCTTCGTCCCATTCGGCGAGGAGCACGTCGGGATGGTGGTCGCGCAGCGGATCGCCCGCGTCTTCGATGTCCTCGGTGATCGGATGGTCGATGTGGTAGACCTTCAGATCGTCGCGCATCCATGCGAGGATCCGCACGCCGCCGTCAACCAGTTCGACGATGTAGCCGAGGCCGCGCTTCGGCTGCGGTAGCGCGTCTGTCACCTCGTAGATATGGCCGGCCGGCTGTCCCGGCAGCGGCTGCAGGCGCTGCCCGCGTCCGGGATTGGCGATCGTAGGTGCCGCCTGCACAGGAATCGCCACAGTCGCCGAAACCTGCGGCGCCGACGGCATCTGTGGAACCTGCGGCTTGCCGGAGCCCGGCGCCGGCGGCGTCGGAAGGGGTGGCACGGTGAAACCGTTCGTGCCGTTCATCTGCGTCATCTTTGCGTCCTTTGATCGTTGCTGTTCTGATCGTTGCTGGTCATCTGCGTCGATTGCGTCGCCGACGTCACACTTCCTCGAGTTCGTCCTCGCTCGAGGTGCCGTAGCGCAACGTGCCGCCAAGCCAGTTGAGTGTGTCGTCACGTTCGGCGGCCGCGAGCAGATGCGCGCCGACGCCGGCGGCTTTCGGGAAGCCGACGTCCACGAGGTCGATCGTGTTGCGCGCGAGCAGATGCATCAGGCCGTGCGACGGCACGACCGGAATGCCGTTCGCACGCAGCAGCTGCTTGGCGTCGTCAAGCTCCGGCGCGCGGGAGAGATCGCCGTCGAGCAACTCGGTGAGCTCCTCGATCGCCGTTCCGCGCAGCCATGGCACCGGCTGCATCAACGTCATTGCGTAGCAGGCGGCGGACAGCTCGGTCTTGCCGAGGTTGCGCATCGCATAGGCGAGTCGGTAGTAGAGCATGGCGACGTCGGAGGCTTCGACGGCGCGCGGCAGCGCCTTCGTCAGTACGTCGGCGTCCTTGGCCCAATCGGGTTCCTCGACCTCCACATACATCGCCGATTCGTGCACGTACGATGGAATCGACAGTTTGCCGATGTGGTGGATGCGCGCAAACAATTCGCGCGCCTTGTCGTACTGCCCGTTGGCGACGCTGATGCGCGCGAGTTCCATCAGCGCGCGGAACAGTGCGTCCGGCACCTTGAAATACCTGATCGTCGACGGGTCGACGCTCGGCTGGCCGTCCACGTGCGTCTGCGGATCGTCGTCGTCGGCGAGCGCGACGAGTTCGCGTTCGCCCTGGTTGTTGCAGTACAGCGGCCGGAACGTCGCCGTCTCCTGCGGTAGCGGCTTCGTCAGTTCCATGACGACCGATTCGAGTTCGATCGCGGCGGACACCGGCGACTCCTCGTTGTCCTTGATGATCTTCTCGACGTCGGCGAGCGAGATCGGCGCGTCGTCGTGCAGCACGTCGAGTTCACATGCGCGATCGGCACGCAGACGGTCGGCGAGGTCGGCGGGCAGTTCGCGCATGTCCTTCCACAGCGGCACGCGGTGCGCGACGATCGCCGGCGGCAGTGGCAGCGGCGTGACGCCCTTAAGGCCAAGGTCGTCGCCAAAGTCGACGACGCATTCGGCCGGCGCGAGCAGCCGCAGCAGCGCGTTCGGGTCGAAGTCGAACACGTCGTCGTCGATGTCGCCGCCGAGGTAGTACGGCAGCACGCCACCGTAGAAGGCCATGCGTTCGAAGCGCATCGACAGCACCGGCGTGCCAGTGAGCGTGCCGGCGCGCGCCGTAATCGTCACCGACGTCGTCGCCGTGCTCGACGAGAAGCCGACGTAGGCGAGCAGGCCGACGAGTCGCAGCGCGTAGACGGAGGCCTGCGCGCCGCGCGTGTCTCGGATGTCCTGCCAGACGCCGTCGTCATCGACGCGTGAGGCCGGGAAGCCCATCGCCGTCGGCGCATTGAACGCAATCGCCATCGTGCCGGACGCGTTGTCGACGTCGACGCCGTATTCGAGGCGCAGCGGCAGCCGCAGCTGTTCGGCGACGTTGCCGAAGCGCGTCAGCGACTCCCATGCGCCGCCGCGCTTGGCGCACGCGTCGTAGAGCTCCATGTAGGGGTTGCGCGCGTCGATTTCGCCGCGCACGAAACGCGCATGCTCGTTCCAGTGGGCGAGGGCGGCGCGGAACACGAAGCCGGCCGTGCGGTCGTCGAGCGTCGAGAGCAACGCGACGTCGTTGTCACGGTGGGCGGCGGCGTTGCGCGCGTCGATGAGACGGTTGAACGAACCTTCGACGGCGATGACGAGGTCGCGCTGCAGGCCTTGCACGGCGTCGGCGTCGAATTTGATCCAGAACTGCCCTGTCGAGTCGATGCGGTGCATGCTGAGGTCGGTGTTCGCGGCGATCGCGCGGATCTGCGGCGCGCCGATTTCGACGAGCTGGCGTGCGAGCGCGCGTTCGATCGGCGTGACGCGCGCGGTGTTCGACGTGCCGCGGTGAATGATCATGTCGATCGCGTCGGGCAGCGGCATCTTCTCGATCTGTTCGAACAGGTCGACGAAACGGCCCGAGCTTGTCGTGAGCCGTTCGCCGAGCAGCTTCGGCAGGCGGCATGCGACATGCCAGCATGCGGCGATCGCCGCGGCGCGCGAATGCGACGCGGACCCGTAGGTGCCGACGTCGAGGGAGCAGTCGGCGATGTATACGCCGCCGTCCCGGTCGACCGTGTATTCGCCGATGCAGATCGGCAGGTCGGGATCGTCGGCCTTGAAACCGTGTTCGACGTCCCAGACGAAGATGCCGCCGATGCGGTCGTTGCCTTCGTTCCACGCGTCCAGTTTGAGTTCGACGTCCGCCGTGCCCGGGTCCTCGGCAAGCACGGTGGAGGTCGGGTGCACGGCGTCGTCGTGGCCGATCCATGCGAGGATGTTCATCTGTCCGGACGGCGTGAGTTCGACGATGTATCCCTGGCCGTCTTCGGGCTGTTCAAGCTCCTGCACGATGCCGATGCGCATCGCCTGCGGCTGTCCGGGAACCGGGTCGATGAGCCGCACAGGGCCGTTCGTGTGGCCGTTCGCCGGCGCGGGCGGCGGTACTGCGGCGCCGATGCCCGGCTGCTGCGCTGATTGTGTAGGCTGCGCCGTGGCTTCGGTGTCGCCTTGTGCCTTGTCCTTCTTCCTGCCGAATCCAAACACGTGTGCTCCTTTCCGGCGGCCGTATCCTACCGTCGTCGTTTTCGCATATTCGCGCCGCCACCGTCCATCGCCGGACGCGGCCTGCTGCAGGACCCCATCGCCCGTATGCGCCTACGCCACCACTGTGGCGCGCCTTTCCATGGTTTTGACAGTGTAGCGCAGTCGCGGCGCGCCTTCACCGCCGTCCCAACACGTGAGAACCCGCCGATGCGGTACCGTGGTGTCCATGAACGTCCTCCTCGCCTTCGACAAGATCTTCCTGTGGTTTCTGCTGTACAGTTTCATCGGCTGGCTGTGGGAGACCTGCCTCAACATCGTCATGAAGCGGCGTTTCGTCGACCGTGGCATCCTCAACGGCCCGCTGTGCCCGATCTATGGCTTCGGCGCGCTGCTCGCCATCTACGCACTGCCCGGCGAGCACACGTTCCTCGCCGTCTTCCTCAGCAGCGGCGTCCTCGCCTGCACCCTTGAATACCTGACTTCGTGGGGCATCGAGAAGTTGTTCCATATGCGGCTGTGGGACTATTCGAACAAGCCGTTCAACATCAACGGCCGTGTCTACCTCAACGGCTTCATCTTCTTCGGCCTCGGCTGCACCGTCATCAAACTGTGGGCGCAGCCGCACGTCGCCGAATTGTGCGACGCAATCCCGCCGACGACACTGATCGCCGTATCGACGACGCTGCTCGTCATCACGCTCGTCGACGCCGTCATCACCTTCGGCAGCCTGATCAGCATGAACGGCCGCCTCGCGCGCGTCGAATCGGACATCAAGGCCGTCAAGCAGCGCGGAATCACGCATATCGACGCCGGCATCACCGCCGCCGACGACCATATCGAAGCGGCCGGCGCACGCCTCAACGAGGTCACCGACGGCCTCGGCACGCGCGCCGTGACGAAGGTGCGCGACGCCGGCGAACGCGTGCACGACACGAGCGACCAGCTCTCGACGCGCGTGCACGATCTGTTCAGCCTGCAGCAGCGCCGCCTCATCGACGCGTACCCGCAGATGCGGACCGTGCACGACCCGCATCTGCTCAAGGAGGTGCGCGCGCAGTTCGCGAAGTACCGTGCGCATCGCGCGTCGCGCTGAGCGCTGCGCCGGCGCAACGTGCGCGACATGGTTTCGGCGTACGCTGGCCTCATTCCCGTCCACCCGATCCGAAAGGCTGCCATGATCAACGACCGTTACAAGGACATGCTCAACGAGAAATCCGTCATCCGTTCGATCAGTGAACGCGCGAGCGCGCGCAAACGCGAAATCGGCGCGGACCATGTCTTCGATTTCTCGATTGGCAACCCGAACGTACCGTGCCCGTCGCAGTTCACCGACGCGATGCTTGACCTCTACTCGACCGAGCCACCGCATGTGCTGCACGGCTACAGCCCGTCGATGGGCATCCTGTCGGTGCGTCAGGCGATGGCCGATTCGCTCAACCGCCGCTTCGGCATGGACTACGAGGCCGCGCACCTGTTCCCGACGGCCGGCGCGACCGGCGCGCTCGCGCACGCGTTCCGCGCGGTGACGAAGCCGGGCGACGAAATCGTCACCTTCGCGCCGTTCTTCCCCGAATACCTCCCGTACGTCGAGGGCACCGGCGCGAAGCTGACCGTCGTGCCGCCGGACACCGAGCGTTTCCAGATCGATTTCGACGCCTTCGAGCGTGCGCTCAACCCGAAGGTCGCGGCCGTGCTCATCAACACGCCGAACAATCCGTCGGGCACCGTCTATTCGGCCGAGACGCTCGAGACGCTCGCCGACATGCTGCGCGCCAAGCAGCGCGAGTTCGGCCATGACATCTTCCTGATCTCCGACGAGCCGTACCGCGAGATCGTCTTCGACGGCGCCGAGCAGCCGTATCCGGCGCGCTTCTACGACAACACGCTCACCTGCTATTCGTTCTCGAAGTCGCTGTCGCTGCCGGGTGAGCGCATTGGCTACGTCGCCGTCAATCCGCGCGCGACGGACGCCGATCTGCTTGTGCCGATGTTCGCGCAGATCAGCCGCACGATCGGACACAACTGCCCGTCGTCGTCGATTCAGCTCGCCGTCGCGCGCGTGCTCGACGACACGAGCGACCTGTCGATCTACGAGACGAACATGAACATCATCTATGACGCGCTCGTCGATCTCGGCTTTACGGTGGCGCGCCCCGGCGGCACCTTCTACATCTTCCCGAAGGCGCTTGAGGAGGATGCGAACGAGTTCGCGCGCAAGGCGATGGACTACGACCTGTTCATGGTGCCTTCCGATTCCTTCGGCATGCCCGGCTATCTGCGTATCTCCTACTGTCTGGAGACCGATCAGGTGCGCCGCGGCGTCGCGAGGCTGCGCGAGTTCGTCTCCGAAGTCTACGGCGGCTGAAGTCTGCGGCGTCCGACTTCCGCCCGCCGCAATCGCCCGCCCGCTCGCGGCCGTCCGCCCGTACAATAGGCTGCGGGGACGGCCGCAGCGGCACGTTCCGGGAAGGCCGGCATGGGTAACATTCTCGACTATGCGCATACGGAGACCCGTGATTTCTCCCAGTGGCCGTTTCATATGGCCGATGCGCTCGTGTTCGCGCTGCTGAGCTACGACAAGATCCCCTCCGATGTGCCGACACTTGCGGCGCTCGAGGAGCGTTACGGCAGTTTCGGCAGGCGTGTGCGCTCCTTCGATTGGCGACGGCTCTCCCATTCGCTGCGTGCGCTTGTCCGCGCGCCCTTCGACGGCCCGGCGCTGCGCCGCATCGAGCATGAGCTCGGCGAATATGAGACGACCCATCCGTACATCGCGAGGCATTCCGGCTTCGGCGATCCGCATGAGTCGCATGCGTTCTACCGTTCGATCGCCGCGAATCCGCGGTTTTCGGTCGTGCATGTCTCGGCGGCCGAGGAACGCTTCGACGAGGCCGAGCAGACGCAGTTCGCCGCGCTGACCTTCCGGCTGCCAACCGGCGAGCTCGTCATCGCCTTCCGCGGCACCGACGATTCGCTCGTCGGCTGGAAGGAGGATTTCAACATGGCCTTCCAGTATCCGGTGCCGGCGCAGAAGCAGGCGGCCGACTATCTCGAGAAGGTGGCCGCGCTGTGGGACGGCGACATCATCCTCACCGGGCATTCGAAGGGCGGCAACGTCTCCGTCTACGCGGCGATGAACGCGCATGACGACGTCAAGGACCGCATCCGCCACATCTACTCCTTCGACGGCCCCGGTTTCCCGCCGGACGTCGTACACAGTTACGAATACGGCACCGTCGTCGACCGCATCACGAAGGTCGTGCCCGATTCGTCGATTATCGGCATGCTGCTCAATGAATCGCCGCATGAGAAGCTCGTCGTCGTCAAGTCGGACGCCGACGGCCTCGGTCAGCATTCATGCTACAGCTGGCAGATGCACGGCGACGAGTTCGAGATTGCGCCGGAAGGCCTGTCGAACAGTTCGAAAATCTTCAACGACGCGCTCAACGACTGGCTCGCCGGCATGACGCAGCGGCAGCGCGAGCATGGCGTCGAGGCGCTGTTCCGCGTGCTGACGTCAAGCGGCTACAAGAGCACGACCGAGCTGATGAAGGCCGGCCCGCGCGTCATTCCGAGCATGCTCGGGCAATATGTGGGACTGACGAGCGAGGAACGCAAATACATCAATCAGGCGCTGTGGATGCTCGCGACGGCCACGTTCCACCACTGATTCACCGCTGTCCAATCCTGCCGTCCGGTTGTCGAAACGTCCCATGTCGGCCTGTGGTATGGCCCACAGCGCAAAATGACGGTCCCCCTCACGACGGTCGAACAGCGCGATGCCCAGAGCCCGGACGTTTCGCCAGCAGCCATGCCACAGCCATTGAGCAATCATCTGCCTATAGACTTAGGAGCAGCACAACGGAAACGCGGGGCCGCATCCCACCCCGTCTCGTATACGGCGCATGATCCGAAAGGCATCCGGCACATGGGCCGACGTCAATGATCGAAGCGATCTGAAGGAGCGGAACGCATGTCTAGGCCTCGTCGTGATTCAGAGATTCTCCCTGCCAAGGAGCGGCTCGAGAATGCGTTCTGGACGCTGCTCGAGGAGCATGACTATGACCGCATCACGGTGACCGACGTCGTGCATGCGGCGCAGGTGAACCGCAACTCCTTCTACTACCACTACTCCGGACTGCCTGAGCTCGCCGATTCGGCGATCCTGCATGAGGTCGAGCGCCTGCCGATGCCGTTCTACGCGCATCCGGCCGGCGACCCGAACGTCGAATGGCGTCACTTCTGCGTTCGTCTGCTCAACGATCCCGAACAGTTGCAGCATCTCAACCGTCTCGCGCTGCTCGTCGGCCCGCACACGACGAACGAACTTGTCGAATCGCTGTGCGACTTCCTGCGCATGACGCTACTGACGCTCGTCGGCTCCGACACCGTCTCGATCGAGCCGAAGACGAAGGTGCTCGTCGATTTCTGTGTCGGCGGCATCGTCTCCTCGCTGTACAACTGGCCGCAGATGCGCAACCGCATCACCGTCGACGACCTGCTTGACAGCGACGTCGCAATTCTCGCGATGGGTCTGTTCCTGACGATGGCCGACGAGGATCCGACGTCCTATTGGCGTCGCATGGCGCTCGGCTACAACCGCGTCCACAACCATGTGCCGAGCTTCATCACGCCCGGCGACCGCTACCGCTGACCTGATTGCCGCAATGCCATGATTCCCACATGGCCGCTATGATGGCGATGGCCGCCGACCGGCGGCCATCGAACCGATTCTTCCGGGAGCGTCATGGACATCGTGTGGGACTGGCTGCGCGTGAACAGCGGCAAAATCATCCTCGTCGTCATCGTGACCGTCGCCGCGATGATTGCGGCGCGCATCACATCGCGCGTGCTCGACAAGGTATTGCGGCGTTCGCAGATCCCGAATGCGTCAATCTTCATCAACCTCTCGCGCATCCTCATCTGGACGCTCGCCGTCACGATCGTGCTCAAGCCGGTCTTCGGCGTCAACCCGGTCACGTTGTTCACAGCGCTCGGCATCGGCGGCTTCGCGATCTCGCTCGGCCTCAAGGATTCGATCGCGAACACGATCGGCGGTTTCCAACTGATGTTCTCGCATGTGCTGCAGCCGGGCGACGTCGTCTCGATCTCCGGCGTGACCGGCACCGTCACCGACGTCACGTGGAGGCAGACCGTCGTACGCGAGCGCAACGGCAACACGTTGATGATTCCGAATTCGGTGCTCAACACGACGGCGTTGGAGAAATATCTGCCGGCGAACGAGTCGCAGGTGGCAATTCCGTTCACGGCGAAGCCGGGCGTCGACATGGACGCGCTGACGGACGAGCTGCTCGGCAAAATCGACGAATCGGCGCACGACCTGATCTGCGAGACTCCCCAGCCGCTCATCCGTTTCACCGGCTTCTCGCCGGCGGGCACAACCGGCAACATCATTGCCTATGCGCGGCCGGGCGTCGCATTGTCGGCGGTGACCGACGCGATCACGCGCGCCGTGAGCGCGTCGTCGATGTTCACCGATTTCGCCGCCTCCGGCTCGGTCGCCGCGAAGGACGCCGCCTCCCACTGATCGTGCGCGGCTACAGCAGCGTCATCGCGAACGTGCCGATGACGCCGAGGACGAGGAAGACGATGACACCGGCGTTGCCGAAGAAGGTCGGCATCGCGGCGCCGCGCGGCAGTTCGTCAGGCGCCTCGTACCAGCGCAAGCGCCGCCTTCTGCGGATGAGCAGCACGAAGCCGGCGATGATGCCGGCGAGCATCAGCACGAGGTAGAACGCCATCGCGACGATAAACAGCACGTCGCCGGTCTGCGGATGGCTCAGCAGGTCGGGTTTCGCGATGATCTGCTCGTAGCGGCCGAGCATCGTCGTGCCGATGAGCGCGCTGTTCGCGTTGATGACCATGTGCAGCGCGACGCTGTAGCGCAGCCGACTCGTGCGCGTGTAGACGTAGCCGAACAGCAGTCCCAGGCCAAAAGCGTAGAAGAACTGGTAGAGGTTGAGGTGGAACAGGCCGAAGAACAGCGCGGACAATACGATCGCCGGCTTTTCGCCGTAGCGGCGCAGGCGTCCGATGATCTGCTTGCGGAACAGCCATTCCTCGACGAGCGGCGCGACGACGACGGTCGCGATGGCCATAACGAACCAGTTCGATCCGGTCATCATCTCCGTGACGCGGTTGTCGGCCCGTCCCGACGACAGCAGTGCGGACAGGCCCGAGCCGAGCAGGTTGCCGACCCAGATGATCGGCAGGCACATCAGCAGATAGACGAACCACTGCGATGGGCGCAGAACGAAACGGCGCGTTGGCAGCAGCGGCACGCCGCGCAGCAGCTGGTAGCCGATCGGGATCGCGCACACGCACAGCGCGAAATCGGAGATCGTGATCGCCATCCATCCGGCCATGCTGCTGCGCAGCCACATGAAGGCCGACTGCAGCAGCAATGTGATCGCGCACCAGATGACGATGATGAACGTGAAGCCGGCACCGACACAGGATGCGCCACGGCGCGCCTTCGCGATGCGCTCGTCCATCTGCGGCTGCGGCATCTGCGGCCCGAGCGCATAGTACATCGGCGGCTGCGGCGGCAGTTGCTGTGATGGCTGCGGTTGCGGCGGAGTCGTCGGAACGCTCATCGGCTGCCTCACTGCAGGACGGCAGCCGTGAAGACGGTGCCGAAGAGCACGAAGACGAGGATGCACGCCAGGACGCTCAGCGCGATCGAGACGGCCGAGATAATGATGCCAGCGATTGCGAAGTCGCCGCCGCGTTCGCCGGTCTTCTTCGTCTGCGAATAGCCGATGATGCTCAGCACGAGGCCGATGAGTGAGAAAAAGAATGAGCAGACGAAGCCGGCGATCGACATGGCGTTCCATTTCGACGACGGCGCCGGATAATACTGCGGCTGCTGGTAGGGCGTGTACTGCGGCGTCGGCGCACCGCCGCCCATGTACGGATTGTTCATCATCGGATCGTTCTGGCTCATCGTTCCCTCGTTTCCCGCGCAGGTGCGCGTCTCCTCGGCGCCCGGCGGCGCCACGCATCGTTTCTACCTTAGACGAGAACGCCGCGTGGTGCACGCGGCGTTCTCACTGATCAATGACTGATCGGCGGCTGATCGACAGCGTGTATCGGACGCCGTCAGTCGTTGTTGAGCAGCGAATCGTAGTCGTCGCTCGTCACATCGCATTCGGACTGCGCATCGTAGGTCTCGTCGAGGATCGTCTTGCCCTTCGAGTCCTGCAGGATGAACTGAACCTTCGCGTCCTTGAGGTTGTAGTCGTCCTCCATCTGCTTCGCGAATTCACTCATCGGCGAGCACATGATGCCGTCGAGCATCGACGAGTAGATGCTGCTGTAGCCGTCGTAGGTCGAATCAGTGAAGCGGATCGCGTAAATGAGCGTGTTGCCCTTCGCGGACACGTCCATCTCCATGCCTTCGGTATCGCCGGAGGATTCCTCGATCGCCTGCTCGAGCTGCTTCTTGACCTCCGGGTTGCTGAAGGCCTGCTCAAGCGTCTTGCCGTCGCGCAGCGCCTGCTCGAGCGCGTCGCTGCCAAGGCTGCCGCCGCCGAGCGGCTCGTCGCTCGGGTCCTCGCTCGGCTCATCGAAGGGATCATCACTCGGATCGTCGAAGGGGTCGTCGCTCGACTTCGGCGACGACGTCTGGCTGTGCGACGAGGACGGGCTCTCGTTCGGCTTGTTGTCGTCGTGCTTGTTGAGCGCGATGACGGCGAAGACGACGCAGACGATGAGCAGCACGGCGGCGACGACGCTCGCGATGATGATCGGCGTCTTGCTGTTCTTCGGCGGCTGCTGGCCGTTGAATGGCGCGTTGCCGTCCGGCGGGATCTGCGGCGGCACCTGACCGGGGCCGCCATAGGAGGCGGCCGGCTGCTGCTCGTAGCCGTAGCCGGACTGCGGCACATAGCCGTTGCCGGATTGATAGTTGTTACCAGGCTGATAACCGTTACCCTCAGCGTAGTTGCTGCCCTGCGGGGCCGGGGTACCATACGGCGGCTGCGGCTGCTGACTCACCGGAGGCTGGTTCATCGGCGGCATCGGCGCATAGTTGAAGGCCTGCGTCGGCTGCGACTGCGCGGCGCCGTCGAATTCAGTCGACCGCGGCTGCTGGCTTTCATACGGCGAGGCGAAGGGCTCCTGATAGTTCTGCATCGGCTGCGTCTGATTCAGCTGCGACGTCTGGCTCAGCTGCGGCGCTGGATTCATCGACTGTGACTGATCCATTTGCGGCGCCTGGTTCGGCTGCGCGGACGGCGTGTAGGCCTGCGTCTCGTCGTAGCTGCCGTAGTTCATCGGCTCGGTCGCCGGCGCGCCGTAGGCCTGCGTCGGCTCACTGTAGGCCTGTGTCGGCGCGCCGTAGGCCTGCGTCGGCTCCTGGCCGGCCGTGCGCGTGTCCTCGTAATTCGGGTAGCTGGGGGTCTGCGGATAGCCCTGACCGCCCTGCGGCTGCGAGGTCGGATCGTACGGCGCATTGGGGTTGCTCATCGTGGTGTCTCCCTTGCTGTGGTCGGACGGACGGCCGACGCACATGGCATGGCATGACCGTCCCGTCGCGATGCCCGAGGCATCGTCGACGTCGTGGTTCGGCGGCGTCCGGCAATGGCCGCAACGAGCATGTCCCGCTAACGCGCGCGAATAGCAACAGTGTATCGAAGCTCCGTCCGACGCAGGCGCGCGTTCTGACCTATGAGATACCGACGTGAGATGTCAGCGTCCCGACATCGCCGTGCGCCAAGCGGGCGCCGGCCGTCAGTTACCGCCTTGCGAGTAGGCTGAAGACGTCGTAGAACCAGACGTTCCAGCACAGAGGTGACCATGTCCGAACCGACCTCCCAGCAAGCAACCACCGACCGCATCCATGTCGCCGTCATATACGGCGGCAAGGCGGACGAGCATTCGATCTCCTGCATCACGGCCGCCACGTTCCTGCGCGCGCTCGACCCGGCGAAGTTCGAGCCCGTCCTCATCGGCATCACGAAGGACGGCGCGTGGATCACCGACGGTGCCGATCCGCTCGACTGGGATCTCGCTCACGGCCTGCCGCAGGTCGAACGCGTCGACGGCTCGCGCGACGTCGTCCTCGACATCGGCCGCGGCTCCGACGGCTTCCTGGCGCGCAACACCGACGGCACGCTCTCCTCGCTCGGCCACAT
Organism: Bifidobacterium anseris; assembly: GCF_002860345.1. Classification (GTDB taxonomy): domain Bacteria; phylum Actinomycetota; class Actinomycetes; order Actinomycetales; family Bifidobacteriaceae; genus Bifidobacterium; species Bifidobacterium anseris. The sequence continues at coordinate 371,213 of NZ_NMYC01000005.1, read as the reverse complement.
CGACGTCGTCATCCCGGCGCTGCACGGACCGTACGGCGAGGACGGCACAATCCAGGGCCTTTTTGAGATGATGGGCGTGCCCTATGTCGGCTGCGGCGTGCTCGCGTCGGCGGCGTGCATGGACAAGCATTACACGAAGGTGCTGCTGGGCGCCGCCGGCATTCCGGTCGCCCCCGGCATCACGATCGACACGCGGCGCTTCGACGCCTCCAACCATTTCGCCGCCGACGGCGAGGCCTTCCTCGGACTCGTCGACGAGGCCGGACTCGCCTGGCCGCTGTTCGTCAAGCCGTCGCGCGCCGGCTCGAGCTTCGGCGTCACGAAGGTCGAACGCGTCAACGATCCGGAGGCGCTCGCCGCCGCCGTCTACGAGGCGAGTCTGCATGACTGGCGTGTGCTCATCGAACAAGGCATCGACGCGCGCGAAATCGAATGCGGCGTCATCCGTCCAAAGCCGACCGATTCGGCGCGCGCGAGCCTGCCCGGCGAGGTCGTGCTCGACAAGCGCGAGGACGGCGACGATCAGTTCTATGATTTCGATAGCAAATACATGGACGCGCAGGCGAGCCACACCGAGATCCCGCCGCAGCTGTCCGATGAACTGATCGAACGTGTCCGCGCGACCGCCGTGCGCGCGTTCAACGCCGTCGACGGCACCGGCCTGAGCCGTGTTGACACCTTCGTGACGGCCGAAGGCGACGTCCTCGTCAACGAAATCAACACCTTCCCCGGCTGCACGTCGATTTCGCTGTTCCCGAAGGCGTGGGAGGCCACCGGCATCCCGTTCCCGGACATGGTCACATTGCTCATCGAAGGCGCGCTGAGCCGCTGACGGCGGCGACAACAGATCGCGAACAAAACAGTAAGGGGTCGTGCACAGCAGCTGTACACGACCCCTTACGTTTGCAGTCGATTGATTATTGATTATCGACGATCGATCATTCGACGGTGATGTCCTTCGGGAACATCTCGGCGATCATCTGGTCGAAGGAGATGCCATCGTCGAGCACGCGCGTCACGGCCTTCGCGAGCGGCGTGTCCACATGGTACTTCTCGCCGAGCGCGACGACGGCGGACGCGGTCGCAACGCCTTCAGCGACGCCGTTGCTCGCCTTCGTCGCCTCCTCGACGCTCATGCCCTTGCCGAGGTTGTAGCCGAAGGTGTAGTTGCGCGACAGCGGCGAGCCGCACGTCGCGATGAGGTCGCCGACGCCGGCGAGGCCGTAGAAGGTCTCCGGCAGCGCGCCCGCCTCGGTGCCAACTTCCTTGATTTCCGTCAGGCCGCGCGTCTCGATCATCGCGGCCGTGTTCTCGCCGTAGCCGGCGCCGTGCGACATGCCGACGGCGAGCGCGACGACGTTCTTGAGCGATCCGCACAGTTCGAGGCCGATGACGTCCGAGGTGATGAAGGCCTTGAAGTAGTCGGTCGTGCACATCTTCGCGAAGGCGCGCGCGTTGTCGATGTCGGTGCAGCCGACGACAGTTGCGGCCGGTTCGCGCGCGGCGACCTGCTTGCTCAGGTTCGGTCCGGAGACGGCGAGGAATCGGTTCGTCTGCAGGTCGAGTGCCTCTTCAACGACCTGGTCCATGCGCTTGCCGGTGTCCTTTTCGATGCCCTTCATCAGCGAGACGACGAGCGCCTCGTCCGGCAGCAGGCCGTTGAACTCCTCAAGCGCCTTGCGTGCGACCTGCGCGGCGATCGCGACGACGACGACGTCAGCGTGCGCGACTGCTTCGGCACGGTCGCCGGTCGCCGTCATGTTGTCCGGCAGCTTCTCGACGCTCGGCAGCCGCACCGGATTGCGGTGCTCGGTCTGGATCGCCTTGACGATCTCCGGCTCGATCGCCCACATCGTCACGTTGTTGCCCGCGTCCGCGAGGACCTGTCCGAAGGCCGTTCCCCAAGCGCCTGCTCCCAGAACCGTGATGTTCGCCATATCGTGCTCCTTCCGCCGCGCATGCGCGCCGGCATCTGTCTGATGGCGGGGCCGGACCTCGACCCGTCCCCGCGGATTCGTCTGCTCTCTATTGTCGCCGTTGTTGCGCCGCGATGTTCGATTTCGCTCTTGGCGCGTTATTCTGCCTTCGCCGCCGCGTCCGTGGTCTTGTCGGCTGCGGTCATCTCTGCGACGGTCGTGGACTCAGCTGCCGTCTTGCCTAGCGCCTGCGCGTCGACGACATGCGGATCGCTGAACGGGGCAACCTCGGGCACTTCCTTCATGATGCGGTAATCATAAAAGCCGTCCGGCGCCTTGACGCCGCGGATATTCGCCATGACCTCCTTCATGCGCACGCGCACACGGCGCGCGAGTTCGTCGGCGAGTTCGATCGGCGGCTCATCGCTCCATTGGTCGGCGTTGGCGAGCAGATCGGCGTAGTCGAGCCGCGTGTCATAGCACATGACGACGTTCTTGCGCGGCCACGGCCACCAATGGTTGATGCTCGCGGCGCCCCACGTCACCGCGCAGTACAGCGGGATCTGATGGCCGACGCGGCGCGAGGCTTCGAGCGCGATGAAGCCGATGCCGTTCTTCATGCTCATCGGCCATTTCTTCGGGTCGCGCGTGACAGTGCCCTCCGGCCAGATCGTCAGCGCATGGTCGGAGGTGAGGATCTTGACCGACTCCTCCTCGATCTGCCTCGCCTTGCCGCTGCGGCGCGGCACCGGCTGCATGCCGACGGCGCGGAACCATTTGCCGATGATCGGCCACTTGCCCATCTCGGCCTTCGCCATGTAGCGGGGACGACGCCCCATCTGGAACATCGCGACCATCGGCACGAAGACGTCGAACTGCGTCACATGCGTGGCGGCCGTGATGTAGGCGCCTTCGACCGGCACGTTGTCAAGCCCCCACGCGCGCAGCTTGCAGCTTGCGCGCAGCACCTTCGCCGCGCCTTCGAGCAGGCGGTGCGTGATCTTCGGATTGAGTTCGTCGATTTCCTTCTGGTTCGGCCGGATGCGTCCGGTCGGGAACGGCCGGGTCGGGTCGACGAGATCGTATTCGGCCGCAAGCTTGGCGACCTGCTTGTTGCTCAGCGGCTCGACCGCCGAGCGCGGGGAGGGTTTGCCTTTGGATGCCATGCCCCCATTGTGCCCCGAGAACCGTACTTCGTTCCCGCCGCACGTCGATACGAAGAAGTCGATATGAAGAACCGGCCGGCTGGAGAGAAGGGCCAGCCGGCCGGCATAGGGAAAGAAAGTGTACGTAAGCGCTTCAGCTCAATCGATTAGTCGATCTGTGCGCCGAGCGCGTTGAGCTTGCCGCGGAAGTCAGCATAGCCGCGGTCGATGAGGCTGATGCCGCGCACGTCGGAGGGGCCCTTCGCCGTGAGTGCCGCGATCAGATGGCTGAATCCGCCGCGCAGATCCGGCACGTCGATATCGCGTCCCTCGAGCGGCGTCGGTCCGAAGATGACGGCCGAATGCTTGTAGTTGCGCTGCTGGAAACGGCACGGCAGCGAGCCGAGGCATTCGCGGTACAGCTGAATCGTCGCACCCATCTGCACGAGCGGCTTCGTGAAGCCGAAACGGTTCTCGTAGACAGTCTCATGCACGATGCTCAGGCCGTTGGCCTGCGTGAGCGCGACGACGAGCGGCTGCTGCCAATCGGTCATGAAACCGGGATGCACGTCAGTCTCGATCGCGACCGGCTTGAGGTCGCCGCCCGGATGCCAGAAACGGATGCCGCGGTCGGTGATGTCGAACTCGCCGCCGATCTTGCGGAAGACGTTGAGGAAGGTCATCATCTCCGGCTGCGTGGCGCCCTTGACGAAGATGTCGCCGTGCGTCGCGAGCGCCGCCGACGCCCACGAGGCGGCCTCGATGCGGTCGGTCAGGGCCGTGTGCGTGTAGCCCTTGAGCTCCTTGACGCCTTCGATGCGGAACGTGCGGTCGACGTCCACCGAGATGATCGCGCCCATCTTCTGCAGCACAGCGACGAGATCCATGATCTCCGGTTCGGTCGCGGCGCCGGACAGTTCGGTCTTGCCGTCCGCGAGCACGGCGGCGAGCAGTGTCTGCTCGGTCGCGCCGACCGACGGGTACGGCAGGTGGATCTTCGCGCCGTGCAGGCCGTTCGGCGCCGTGATGTGGATGCCGTCCTTGTGTTCCTTGTCCACGTCGGCGCCGAGCTTGCGCAGCGTCTCGAGATGGAAGTCGATCGGGCGTCCGCCAATGTTGCAGCCGCCGAGCGCCGGGATGAAGGCTTCGCCGAGGCGGTGCAGCAGCGGGCCGGAGAACAGGATCGGGATGCGGCTCGATCCGGAGAGCGTGTCGACATCGGCGACATCGGCGAGCTGCACGTTCGTCGCGTCGATCGTCACGACGCCTTCGGAACCGTCGACGTCGACGTTCACGCCGTGCAGGCGCAGCAGGTCGGAGACGACGTGCACGTCGCGGATCTCCGGCACGTTCTTGAGCACGCTCGTGCCCGGTGCGAGCAGCGCGGCGACCATCGCCTTGCTGACGAAGTTCTTGGCTCCGCGGACCTTGATCGTTCCGTTGAGTGGTTTGCCGCCAACGACGTGCAGCACGTCATCCGTATGTTCGGCCACGTCTACCTCTTTCATGTCTTGTCGCTGCCACGGGAGGCGCAATGCGGCGCTTCCCGAGTACGTCCGTTCCGTCTGTGTATTTGCAGTATCTCTGTATCTCTACCGGCACGCCGTCGTTTTTATTTCCACGGCCGGCTGCGCCGTCACCCATCGACCTTTCATTGTGCCATAAGGCATGTAAGTCGCCACAGCCGTGTCCACGTCTGCACAGGTGTCCGCGCACGCGAAATCACCGCATATGCCGCGCGCTTGGCGTTGCGCGCAAAATCGACCCCTCCCCGCCGCCGCGCGCATATCATCGGAACCACCAAACGGCCGGGCGTCGATGCGTCGCCTGCCGCCGTCACGATCATCGAAGGAGATTCCTATGACCACTGTCGCCATCATCGGCTGCACGCACGCGGGCACCTTCGCCGCGTCATCGATTCTGCAGAAGCATCCGGATTGGGATGTGCACGTCTTCGAACGCAACGCCACCGTGTCGTTCCTCTCGTGCGGCATCGCGCTGTGGGTCGGCGACCACGTGTCCGACCCGAAGAAGATGTTCTACTCGTCGCCCGCGCGACTGGAGGAAGCCGGAGCGACGATGCATATGCGCACCGACGTCACCGACGTGCATGTCGCCGCGAAGACGCTCGAATACCGCGATCTGGAGACCGGCGACACGCGTGCGATGGCCTTCGACAAGCTCGTCGTGACGACCGGCTCGCGCCCCGTCGTCCCGTCGATTCCGGGCGTCGATTCCAAGCGCGTACAGCTGTGCAAGAACTGGGACAATGCGATCGAACTCAAGGAACGTTCGACCAACGCGAAGTCCGTCATCGTCGTCGGTGCCGGCTACATCGGCGCGGAACTCGCCGAACAGTTCAGCGACATCGGCGTCGAGACGACGCTCGTCGACGCCGCCGACCGTGTGCTCGCCAACAACTTCGACAAGACGATCACCGATCAGGTCGAGGAACGCTACCGTGAGCACGGCGTGACGCTCGCGCTCGGCGAGAAGGTCGTCGCCTTCCGCGACAACGATGACGACACGGTCACCGTCGTCACTGATCAGGGCGAGCACACGGCACAGTTCGCCGTGCTCGCGATCGGATTCGTGCCGAATACCGATCTCGTGCGCGGGCAGGTCGACACGATGGACAACGGCGCGATCGTCACGAACGAATACATGCAAGCCTCGGTGCCGTACGTGTATGCGGCCGGAGACAGCGCGACCGTGCTGTTCAACCCGACCGACGCGCACGACTACATCCCGCTCGCGACGAACGCCGTGCGCCAGGGCATGCTCGTCGGCGAGAACATCGAAAAGCCGACGCGCAAATACATGGGCACGCAGGCGACAAGCGCCGTGCAGCTCTACGACCTGTCGCTCGCCGCATCTGGCCTGACGCAGGGCGGCGCGAACCGCCGCGGCATGGACATCCGTTCGACCGAACTCGTCGAGGACTACCGTCCCGCCTTCATGACGACGACGGCGCCCGTCACGTCAATCCTGACGTGGGATCCGAACACGCGCCTCGTCAAGGGCGCGCAGTTCTGCTCGTCGGTCGACGTCTCCGGCGCCGCGAACGTCGTGTCGGTGGCGATTCAGGCAACGTTCACGATCGATATGCTCGCGAACGTCGATTTCCTGTTCCAGCCGAACTTCGACCAGCCGGTCTACTATGTCGGCGCCGTGGCGGCGAAGGCCGTCGCCGAGCAGGACGCCTGAGCGGCGCGATCAGTCGCCGCCGAGGTCGAAGGCGGCCGCCTCGTCCTCCTTCGAATACGTGCGGAAGGCCATCAGCGTCTGCGTGGCGGCGACGCCGTCCACTTTCGCGATGCCCTGCGGAATGATCTGCGCGAGGTCCTCAAAACGGTCCGCGGAGACGACGGCCACAAGGTCGACGTCTCCGGCGACCGAGTAGACGTCGCGCACGCCGTCGATTTCGACGATGCGTTCCGCGGCATCGCCGACCATATCGCTGTCCGTCGTGATCAACACAATCGCATCCGCCATGGCTGCTCCTTCACCTTGTGACGACTTCGTTCGCGAGCACGGGGATCACCGCACCCGCCGCTGCCCATTATACGGTGATACGTACGGGCGGCGGGGCCGCGGTTGCTCAGCGCGCGCCGATCGGGCCGGCCCAATCGTCGTCCTGCGGCTCGCGCGCCGATTCGATCGCCTGATCCGGCTCGCGCAGCGCCGGAATCGTCTTCGGCTTGAACGGGAAACGCTCGGCGCGCATCGCCTCATAGGCGGCGATGTCGTCCTCGTGCTGCAACGTCAGGTCGATGTCGTCGTAGCCGTTCATCAGACGCCAGCGCACATAGTCGTTGACTTCGAAGGGCAGCACGACGTCGCCGCAGCTCACGGTGCGGTTCTCGAGGTCAACGGTCATCTGGCGGCCCGGCTCCTCCTCGAGCAGCTTCCACAACAGTTCGACGCTCTCCTGCGGCATGATCGCCGCGAGGACGCCGTTCTTCGCCGTGTTGCCGTAGAAGATGTCGGCGAAACGCGAGGCGATGACGACGCGGAACCCGTAGTCATGCAGCGCCCAGACGGCATGCTCGCGCGACGAGCCGATACCGAAGTCGGGACCGGCCACGAGGATGCGGCCGTCGGCGTACTCCGGCTTATTGAGCACGAACTCGGGGTCGCGGCGCCACGCGTAGAACAGCGCGTCGTCGAAGCCGGTGCGCGTCACGCGCTTGAGGAAGACGGCTGGGATGATTTGGTCCGTGTCGACATTTGAACGGCGCAGCGGGACGCCGGTTCCGGTCAGGGTCGTGAGTTTTTCCATCGAATCGTCCTTTGCTTGGGAATGCTTTACAGGTCGGCGGGCGTCGAGATTGTGCCGCGGATCGCCGTCGCGGCGGCCACGGCCGGCGACGCAAGATGCGTGCGCGAACCCTTACCCTGACGGCCCTCGAAGTTGCGGTTGGACGTGGAGATCGAACGTTCACCGACGACGAGCTTGTCCGGGTTCATGCCGAGGCACATCGAGCAGCCGGCGTTGCGCCATTCCGCGCCGAAGTCCTTGAAGATCTGGTCGAGGCCCTCCTCCTCCGCCTGCAGGCGGATGCGCGAGGACGCCGGCACGACGAGCACGCGGTGGATCGAATCGGCCTTCTTGTGGCCTTTCATGATCTCGGCGGCGATGCGCAGATCCTCGATACGGCCGTTCGTGCATGAGCCGATGAACACCGTGTCCACCGGGATGTCGCGGATCGGCGTGCCCGCCTCGAGTCCCATGTACTCGAGCGCGCGCTCGGCGGCGGCGCGTTCGGTCGCGTCGGCGAAGTCCTCGGGGGACGGGACGGCGGCCGAGATCGGCACGCCCTGACCAGGGTTCGTGCCCCACGTGATGAAGGGTTCGAGATCCTCGGCGCGCAACGTGACCTCGGCGTCGAACTGCGCGTCATCATCGGTCCTGAGCGTCTTCCAATACTCGACGGCCTGATCCCACAGTTCGCCCTTCGGCGCATGCGGACGATCCTTGAGATACGCGAAGGTCGTCTCATCGGGGGCGATCATGCCGGCGCGCGCGCCCGCTTCGATGCTCATGTTGCAGATCGTCATGCGCGCGTCCATCGACAGATTTTCGATGGCCTTGCCGCGGTATTCGAGCACGTAGCCCTGGCCGCCGCCGGTACCGATCTTCGCGATGATCGCGAGGATGATGTCCTTCGCGCTGACGTCGGACGGCAGATCGCCCTCGATGTTGATCGCCATCGTCTTGAACGGCTTGAGGCTGAGCGTCTGCGTCGCCATGACATGTTCGACCTCGGAGGTGCCGATGCCGAAGGCGAGCGCGCCGAACGCGCCATGCGTCGAGGTGTGCGAGTCGCCGCAGACGATCGTCATGCCCGGCTGCGTCAGGCCGAGCATCGGCGCGAAGGCATGGACGATGCCCTGGTCGGCGTCGCCAAGCGGGTGCAGGCGCACACCGAACTCGCGGCAGTTCTTCTCGAGCGTCGTCAGCTGCGTCGCGCTCGTCTCATCCGGGTTCGGACGGTCGATGTCCACGGTCGGCGTGTTGTGGTCCTCGGTCGCAATGAGCTGGTCGACGTGACGGGGGGCGCGGCCGGCGAGGCGCAACCCTTCGAACGCCTGCGGGCTCGTCACCTCGTGCATGAGCATCAGGTCGATGTACAGCAGGTCGGGAGCGCCGTCGTCGCCCTTGCGTACCAAATGATCAGCCCAGACCTTTTCGGCCAGTGTCATTCCCATGCTCGGTCTTCCTCCTACAAAAACTGGTCACGCTTGTCAAGAGCGTGGTTCACATGTCCGTTCAGCTTATGAGTTCATCTTTCAAGACACCGCATGCACGTCACTATATGAGATATGGAGGTTTGGTGAATGGGTTGAGGCAGCGAGAAACATTGGAATCACTGTGTTTTGTCGACTCAACGTCTCCCCGTACCCATGATGTGCGACAATCTTGCACACTCCGATTTGGTGTTTCATTATGTGAGATGGCATAATGTCGTCATGACTTCAAATACGCTATCCGCAAAAACCGAGCATCAGCTCGATGAGGCCGTGACAGAATCCGTCACCGCCGTGCCCACCGCCGAAACCGAGGTGACGCCCGACGACATGGCGTCGGCCGAGTCCACGGTCGACGCCGCAGTCGAAGAGGCGCATTCCAATCTTCAGGCGTCGATGACGAACGATTCGGCCGCCAATGACCATGAGATCCATTCCGGCGTTGGCGTGCTCGACAAGACCGTCAAGATCCTCGACGCGCTCGAGTCCGGCCCGGCCACGCTCGGTCAGCTCGTAAGCCAGACGAAGCTCGCGCGTCCGACGGCCCATCGTCTCGCGATCGCGCTCGAACGCCACCGCTTCGTGCTGCGCGACCAGCATGGCCGGTTCGTCCTCGGTTCGCGTTTCGCCGAACTCGCGGCAGCCGCCGGCGAGGATCGTCTGCTCGCGGCCGCCGGCCCGATCCTGCAGACACTGCTCGACCGCACCGGCGAATCGGCGCAGATCTACCGCCGTCAGGGCGAACAGCGCGTCTGCATCGCCGCCGTCGAACGTGCGAGCGGCCTGCGGGATTCGATTCCGGTCGGCGCGATGCTGTCGATGGAAGCCGGTTCCGCCGCGCAGATCCTGCTTGCGTGGGAGGATTCCGACCGTCTGCACCAGGGCCTGCGCCACGCCCGCTTCTCAGCCGCGAAGCTCGCCGCTGTGCGCAAGCGCGGCTGGGCCGAGTCGATCAACGAACGCGACGAGGGCGTGTGCTCGATCTCGGCACCGATCCGCAACGCCTCCGGCCAGGTCATCGCCGCGATCTCGATCTCCGGCCCGAGCGGCCGCATGGGTTCGAATCCGGGCCACCGCTTCGCCCCGCTCGTCATGGGTGCCGGCAAGTACCTGACCGATGCCCTGATCAAAGCCAGCATCAGTCGCTGACCCAGTCTCTTACGCTGTAGCCCATACCAGCCGCAGCCGCATACCCCAGAAGGGAGCCGCCAGGTTCCCTCCTTTTTTATGCTCCCCTAGCGTCCCGTTCCATCGGCCCACTCGACACTTCGACCCGCAAACCCGCCTCCTAGCGTCCCGTTCCATCAACGCCGGCGATCAACCGACCCGCAGCGCCCCGTTCCGTCGTCCCACTCGACCAGCCGACCCGCAAACCACCCTTCCAGCGTCCCGTTCCACCGACACCGTCGACGAAGCAACCCGCAACGGGCCCGGCACACGCCCCGCTACCGGCCGAACAGGTTCTTGGCGATCGAATGGAACACGCGGCTGACCGTCGTCGGCTTGTGCAGCAGGTTGACGCCTTCGCTCTTCGGCTTCGATTCGGCCGTCATCCCGTAGACGTAGGCCTTCTTCGAACTGGGCTTGCCGACAAGGTCGCCGAACGCAAGCAGCTGCGTGCGCGGTTCGTACGGATGCCGGATATCGAACTCGAACAGCCGCGCCGCACGCCGTTGTGGCACCGGCCCATAGGAACCGAACCCGCAGGTCGGCGACGCGATCATGCGCATGCCGTCGGCGATTCCGTCGAAGGCGTTGCGGTGGTCATGCCCAGTCGAAATCGCGAAGTACGCATGCGTGTCCCGCAGGATCGCGAATTCGCCGCTGTCATCATCAGGGCAGCTGATGCCTTCGCCGAGATAGCCGCCGGGTGCCGTCTTCGCATCGTCAAGCGTGTAGTACTGCCCCGAGAACATCCGGTACCCCTCGACGGCGCGCGCGGCCGTCGACGCGACCGGCTTGAGCAGCTGATAGTACTGCGGCAGCGCCGTATGCTGAAAGACGATCGATTTCGCCTGCGGCCCCAACGCGGCCGGCAATGCGCGCAGGAACGCCAACGCGCGCGCGTCCGGCGTGCCATAGCCGCCCGTCGGTGCGTAATCGCCGGAATCGACGAGGACAACGCCGAGAATCGTCTCGCCATGCTCGTTCGCGACCGGCAGCGCAAAGGTGCCCGGCTCGCACGCGTAGGCGACCTCGTCGGCGAGTGTCGGCGCCGTCGTACGCACGCACACATCGGCCGCGTCGAGCGGCGCGGACGGGTCGTCGACGTGCATCGTCTGCTTCATATGCGCGGTGATGACGGGGTTGAGGCAGCCTTTGAACTCGTGGTAGATTGCGTCGAGTTGCGCATTGCTCAGGCCGCACTGAAAATCATGGTTGCCGTAGGTGACCGCCCACGGGACGCCCGCGTCGATCATCGGCGTGACGAACTGGCGTATCGAGGCGCGCACCTTGTCGCGCGTCTGTTCGAGCTCCGCCTCGCGACGCGCGGTCGGCGCCGGCGTCTTCCAATGGCGTTTGCAGAAGGTGGCAGCGTAGGCGGGGTCATATCCGGCGATCTGGTTGCCGGATAAGACGACGAGGTCGGGACGCACGCTTGCGAGCGCCACTTCGATGAGTTTGATCGTGTCCGTCGAGACCTTCGGGCCGTCCTGGATGTCGGCGAGCTGCAGGATGCGGAATTTCCCCGAACGGTGGAACTGCAGCCGGCCGAGCCGTTGCGATACCGACAGCGGCTCGGCCGTGGCCAAAGCCTGCTTGTTCGTTACTCGTTCGCTCATACTTCCAACAGTAATGCACTTCGTGCGCGACATGGCGCGCGTGATGCGGATTCCCCCCATTTTCTGCGCAAGCACACTGCGCGGAAAACGACGAAACCCTCGCCGAAGCGAGGGTTTCAATTGGCTGGGATGCCTGGACTCGAACCAAGAATGGCTGAACCAGAATCAGCTGTGTTGCCAATTACACCACATCCCAATTGGCATGTTCATCACCGTGGTGGTGAACTTCGTACCCCCAACCGGATTTGAACCGGTGTTGGCGCCGTGAGAGGGCGTAGTCCTAGACCGCTAGACGATGGGGGCATCATCTCGTTGCTCCGTGAAGCAACAGAAAGAAAATATACTAGCGATTCTCCACTTGCGCAAATCACGGCGTGTCGCGCATGATTCCAAGGATTCTGCACATTGGCTACATCACCTCCGCGCATACCCGCAGCAACAAAAGCGGGGAACATCAGCACGATGTTCCCCGCTTCATCAACGCATTGCGTCGCACACCGCACAGTGCGCGCCGGCGTTCAGCCCTGGATCTCGTTGAGATGCGTGCGCAGGCCTTCAAGACGCTGCATCGTCAGCGGCTTGCCGATGATCTCCATCGACTCGAACAGCGGCGGCGAGACGCGGCGGCCGCTCAGCGCGACGCGCACCGGCCCGAAGGCGACGCGCGGCTTGTAGCCACCCTCCTCAATGAGCGCCTTGTTGAGCGTCTCATGGAGATGATCGGTCTTCCACTCGTCCTCAGGCACCGCGTTGAGCGCGGCGATCGCCGCGTCGAGCACTTCGCCGGCCGTCGCCTTGAGCTGCTTCTTCGCGTCGTCCTCCGGCGGGATATACGCGTCGTCGGACAGCAGCGATCCGACCATGCCGGCGACCTCGCCGAGCAGGCGCACGCGCGTCTGCACGAGCGGCGCGGCGGCGGTGAGCACCTCGCGCTCATGGTCGCTCAGCGCGTCCCACGAATCGGCGGAGACGACGCCGTCGCGGAATAGGTACGGCACCGAACGGTCGAGGAAGTCCTGCGGCTCGAGCATGCGGATGTGCTCGGCGTTGATCGCCGTCGCCTTGTCGAGGTCGAAACGCGCCGGATTCGCCTTGACATCGCGCACATCGAAGGCCTTGATCATCTCGTCCATCGTGAAGATGTCGCGGTCGGGGCCGATCGACCAGCCGAGCAGCGCGAGATAGTTGAGCAGGCCCTCCTTGATGAAGCCGTGCTCGCGATGCAGGAACAGGTTCGATTCCGGGTCGCGCTTGGAGAGCTTCTTGTTGCCCTGCCCCATGACGTACGGCATGTGGCCGAACAGCGGCATCTCCTTGGCGATGCCCATCTCGATCAGATAGCGGTACAGCACGATCTGCCGCGGAGTCGAGCTGAGCAGATCCTCGCCGCGCAGCACGACGTTGATGCGCATGAGCGCGTCGTCGACCGGGTTCGTCAGCGTATACAGCGGATCGCCGTTCGGACGCACAATCACGTAGTCCGGCACCGAGCCGGCCTTGAACGTGATCTCGCCGCGGATCAGGTCGTTGAACGTGATGTCCTCGTCGGGCATGCGGATGCGCAGCGCCGGCTGGCGGCCTTCTGCGCGGAACGCGGCCTTCTGCTCCTCGGTCAGGTTGCGGTCGTAGCCGTCGTAGCCGAACTCCTTGGGGCGTCCGGCGGCCACGTTGCGCGCCTCGATCTCCTCGGGCGTCGAGAACGATTCATAAGCGTAGCCGGCGTCGAGCAGCTTCTTCGCCACGTCATGGTAGATCGGTCCGCGTTCGCTCTGGCGGTACGGACCGTCCGGGCCGCCGACGCGAATGCCTTCGTCCCAGTCGATGCCGAGCCAGTCGAGCGCTTCGATGATCTGGTTGAAGCTCTCCTCGGAATCGCGCTGGGCGTCGGTATCCTCGATGCGGAACACGAAGGTGCCGCCCGTGTGGCGTGCCTCCGCCCAGTTGAACAGGGCGGTGCGCACCATGCCCACGTGCGGAATGCCGGTGGGCGACGGGCAGAAGCGCACGCGCACGTCAGCCGGCAGTTCCGGCTTGGCGTGCTCGCGCTCCTTCATGTCTTCGACGGAGTCTTCTGGTTGTACGATTGCAGCATCAGTCATGCCGTCTATTGTGGCGCGCGCGGCCGACGTGGCGGCGGCGTGTTGCAGCCGCCACGCGCTCAGCGATCCGCCCGCTCCTGCGCCTTATCCGCGGGGGCGTCCTCGGCCGCGATCGCGGCGACGTCTTCCAACTGCGCGGCCGTCTCGTCGCCGTCGCCGACTGCGGCGTCGGTCGAGTCGACCTCGGTGAGCACCGGCGTCTGCGTGCTTTCCTTGATTTGCTTGAGGCCGCACAGCGCGATCGCGAGCGAGACGAGCGCGAGCGCCGTGACGACGGCGAAGCCGCCGCGCGAGCCGGCATGGTCGATCGCGACGCCGGCGATCGCCGACCCGGCCGACCCTCCGATCGCGTTCATCGCACCCATCCACGCCATGCCTTCGGTGAAGCGCGTCTGCGGCACGAGATGCAGCATCAGCTGGTTGCCGTTGATCCATGTCGGCGACTGGCACACGCCGATGAACAGGTAGATGACGGCGATGACCCACAGCTGCTTGGCGAACAGGAACGAGCCGATGCCGAGGTTGACCACGGCGAGGCACACGTAGAAGCGCTTCCACAGCGGAATCGTCCAGTTCCTCGCGCCGTAGACGAGCGCGCCGAGCAGCGAGCTGATCGAAAAGCATGCGAACACGAATCCGGTGTACTGCTTCATGTTCGATTCGGTGGCGAACGAGACGATCGAGATGCCGGCGGCCGACTGGAACGCGCCGAGCCCGAACCAGGTGACGCATACGGCGACGAGGCCCGGACCCCAAATCGAATCCTTCTTGCCGCTCAGCGACTTCTCGTAGGCCGCCTTGCCTGCCGCGTCCACTTCGGCCGCCGTCAGCCCTTCCGATTTCGCGTGCGCGCGGGCGTCACGTTCCGCCGTCTGTGCACGCAGCAGCCGTGCCTTCTCGTCCTCGCGGGCACGGAACTCGCGACGTGTGAGGCCTTCGGCGCGGGCGAGCTGCGTCTGGCTTGCTGGCTCAGTCGTCAGTTCGGTCAGGAACATCAGTGCACCGATGAGCACGCATGCGCCGGTGAAGCTGAACGTGAGCACGCCGGAGATGACGGCCAACGTCGAAGCGAGCGGATTGCCGATGACCCACATCGCCTCATCGAAGACACCGCACAGTGACAATGCGCGGTTGACGCCGACGCGATCGTGTTTGAGCAGATTCGTCCACCGGGCGCGGCTCATCGCGCCCCACGGCGGCACGGCGGCGAGGAACGGCACGATGCAGAACAGAATCCACGGCTGCACATGTGCGAGCACGCAGGAGACGAAGGCGGTGGCGGCGACCATCCACACGGCGATGATCGGCACCGAGACCTGCCGCTGCCCGTAGCGGTCGACGAGCGTGCCGAACAGAGGCCCTACGGCGGCGCCGGCGATCGCCTGCACGGCGGTGAGCGCTCCCGCGAGCGAATAGTTGCCGTAGTACTGCTGCGTCATGATCGTCATCGTCATGCCGACCATCGGGAACGGCATGCACGCGATGACCGAGCCGACGGTGAACCGGGCCGTGTGCGGGATCTTCAGCAGCTGCGCGTAGCCGCCGAACAACCGTCTGTTGACGTCCCTGATCCCTTTCGTCACTACATGCTCCCTGCGTTGTGCCATGTGCCGCTCCTTTCTGCTCGCGGATGTGTTCCGCATGCGGCCGTCGCGCCGTTTGGCGTCACGGCTTGATTGTCGCCGTATGCGGTTGGTTGGTGGTTGGGGTGGTCGGCGATTCGGCGACGGCGTCGTCGAGCGACCAATCGAATCGTCCGCGTACCGCACGCACCTCGCGTATGCGTTCGCGAACACGACCACATTAGTCGCACCCGCCGGCGCGACACGCGGTACATTATTGAGGTGGAAGCGATTATCGTGAAATGTTCACATCGATTCGAAAGGGAGCGTCATGACGGCCACCACCATCAATTTCGTGCGGCACGGCAAAGTCCACAACCCGAACCATGTGCTCTATGAACGTCTTCCCGATTTCCACCTGTCCGAAGCCGGGCGCCGCATGGCGCAGGCGACCGGCCGCTATCTCGCCGCGAACCCGCAGACGAACACGGCCGTCGCCGTCTACTCGTCGCCGCTCGACCGCACGCGCGAAACAGCCGGCGCGATCCTGCTCGAACTCAACGCGCTGCGCGCCGAACGCGGTCAGGAACAGCTTGAACTGCTCACCGACCCACGTCTCATCGAGGCGCGCAACGAGTTCCGCGGCAAGCGCATCGGCCACGGCGACGGCGCGCTGTGGCGTCCCGAGAACCTTAAGCTTGTGCGCAACCTGTGGCGTCCGAGCTGGGGCGAAAGCTACCGTTCGATTGCGAACCGTGTGCAGAATTTCGCTCTCGAAAAAGTCGACGAACATCCCGGCGAGCAGATCATCGTCGTCACGCACGAGTCGCCGATCTGGTCGTACCGCCACATGCTCGAAACAGGCCACCCCGAACACAACATGCTGCTGCGCAAGACGGCGCTCGCGTCGGTGACGTCGATCACCTACGACAACGCGACGCACGACGTCCTGTCGATCACCTACGCCGATCCCGCGAAAGGCATCGCGTAGCCGTCACCCACGAACCGTGAAGGAGTCATGATGAACGCTGAACCCGACCAAACTGTCGAACGCATCGCCGCGCTGCCCGCGGTCCGTCAGGCCGCGCAGACGGGCACCGACCTGACCGAACTGTGGCCACTGACCTCGGCCCTGCACATGGACAACGACGCGCGCTACGGCGAGAATCTGCAGGTGCGCCTGAGCCGGCTGGCCGCCGAGGTCATGACCGGCGAGACGATTCCGATGGCCGACGCCGAATTCGTCTACGAAGGTGCCGATTCGATCCCCGGCCGCCCACAGCAGACAGTGGACGCGTTGAACGCCGCGAACGACGCCATCGAAACACTCGCCGGCTTCGCGTCGTCGCACGACGTGCACGAGCTACTCGACGCCGCCGACACGCTCGACGCCGCATGGTCCGGCGCAACGCGCACCGCCGCCGCCGCCGCCATTGCATCGATTGAGGATTTCGTCGCCTCGCACACCGAAACGAAGGTCGAGTCGCTCGCCTGGAAGTACGCCGTCACCGTCGTGCTACTCAACGAACTGATGCGCGTCGCGACGACGCAGCTCGCCGCGACGCTCGGCGCCGCCGAGCCGACGTCCGGCGGCGCGCCCGAGCAGCGTGTGCGCGGTCTTGAACGGCTCACGCTGCCATTCATCCTGTTCATCAACGATTTCGCCGCGACGCTGCAGCTGCCGCAGATCTGCCTGACGGCCGAGCAGTTCCACGGCGTCGTCGCCTCCTACGCGACGCCGAACGGCGACGACGACGCCACGGATGCCGCCACCGTGCTCGCGCAGGCGCTCGCGCCGATCGCCGGCGCCGAATGGCGCAAGCATCGCGAGGAGATTCTGTGGGATCCCAAGGAGGCGAAGGAACGCGCCCGTCAGGACGACGAACGCAAGAACAAAGAGGCGCTCGCCGCCAAGTTCGCCCACGTCAAAGACGACCCCACCAAACCCGAAGTCGAACTGTAGGACGTCCCATTCCCCATCTCGCGGATGCACAGGCGCATAGCGCCGCGTTCGACCGTTCAGCCCTGCCCTCTCCGCGCGGCTGCGTGTGCCTGCGTGTGCATAGCTCGATATTTCGCGCAAACCATCGAGCTATGCACGCACACCGCCGGCGGGCGCAGACGCCCCGGCAGACCGGGCCATCAAAGGCGCACAATATCAACCATGCTGATCCCTCGACCACACATCCATCAACCCAAGCGCACATAATCGCACACCCCAGCCCTCCACCCGGACGGCACGCAGCGCATATCCCCAGATCTCCCCTGAACTATCAAGCTATGCGCGGCTTGATGCAGCCGCCGTTCGCATCATGGGCGAATACCCACCGAGACAGGCGACATCTACGCTGCCAGCGGCTTCGGACGGACCCCTTGTACACTGTTCGTGTGCGCAAACTCATTGAGCAGATTCTGAAATTCGGCGTCGTCGGCATCATCGCGTTCCTCATCGACTGGGGCATCCTCAACCTCCTCGTCGGCGTGTTCCACATGCACAACGTCATCGCCGCGACGATCTCGTTCCTCATCTCGCTCATCTTCAACTATTTCGCGAGCATGAAATACGTCTTCAAGCACCGTCCGGACATGGCACGGTGGATGGAGATGGCGATCTTCCTGTTCTCGGCAGTCGTCGGCCTGTTCATCAACATGGTCATCATCTGGCTGTCCACCTACGGCATGAACAAGGACGCCTACATCAGCCAGCATGCGATGTATCTGCTGCGCACGAACATCGGCAAGCTCATCTCGACGGTCGTCGTCGCAATCTGGAACTTCATCATCCGCAAATGGCTGCTCGACGACACGCACACGAACGCAATGAACCGTCTGCGCCGCGGCGACCACATCCTCTCCGAAGAGGAGCTCGAAGCCAAGTGGGAGCGGAGCTTCTCGCACCGTCTGGGCATGTGGTCGATCGAGCACACCCCCAAAGGCTGGAGGTAACGCGCCGCCCGTGGCAGTCTCCGTGGCAGTTGGTGGTTGACCTCAACCACCAACCTCCACTCAGCCGTCGGGCACAACCTCAGTCGGGCGCACTGCGGCTGACCTAGACTGAATACTGTTGATCATCGGACGCCGATGCGACGGCCGATGTTCCGCCCAGTGTTTCCAAGGAGGATCGATGCCAGTCATTCACACCCATGTTTCCGTGCCGACCACGAAAGAGCAGCGCGATACGCTCAAGAACCTCTTCGGCCAGGCGATTCCCGCCGTCCCCGGCAAGTCCGAGGGCTGGCTCATGTGCATGTTCGAGGACAACGTACCGATGTATTTCGGCGGCGACGATTCCGCGCCGGTCGCCTACGTCGAGGTGAACGTCTTCGGCTCGAACGTGCCGACGAGCGCCTGGAAGAAGCTCACGCCGCAGATCATGGACGCGCTGCAGGACACGCTCGAGATCCCTGCCGACCGCACTTACATCCGCTACACCGCGACGCCCGACTGGGGCTGGAACGGCTCCAACTTCTGACCTGAACTTCTCCGTCGACCACCGTGCGACGAACGCTCAGCGCATACGAGAGCCGCCGCCGAATCCCATCCGATTCGGCGGCGGCTCTCTTCATTCATCCGGCTCAGCGGCTGCGCGTCGCAGCGTGGGCGCCGGGTTTGCGGTTCTTCTGCGCGACCACCGCCAGACACATGGCCGCCGCAATGAACGCGAATCCGAAGGCCGCGAAATGCGTCCCGAAGCCGCCCGCCGAAGGCAGCTCGACGCCGGGCTCCTCCTCCTTTGCGTTGCCGATGACCCATTCACCGGTCGGCATGCCTTTCCCGTCGGTGACGGCATGCGGCGTAGCATCGCCGGACCATGTGACCTTGCCATCCGCGTCGATGGTGAACGCGTACCGCTTCTGCGCTTCGGCAACATATCCCGTCGGCGCCTTCGTCTCGACGAGCGTATACTCACCCGTCGGGACGCCATGCACCTCGATGCGACCATCGCGCGTATCGTGATCCTTCAGCTGCTTGATGACGCCGCTCTCGGAACGTTCATCGCCGCCGTCGACGATGGCCATCTCGGCAGAGCCGTCCTTCTTCGCAAGCGTCCATTCCGAGGCCGCCAGATACGATTCATCCGTCGTGACATAGGTCGGCAGTTCTTCCGCGGTGGGGTCATTAGGGTCCTTATAGGTGCCTTGCGTCACCTTATCAGCACCCACCTTGCCGAACATGAAGCTCGTCAGCCCGTCGGCGACTTGGAATCCCGAATCCCACACATACAGATTATGCTGGTCCGCATAGGCGGCCATCGCACGCGTCTTCGTGTCGAAGTCGGAGGCGCGCCCGTTCTTCACGTAGAAGAACTGCGGCGTTGTGTTCACTGCATATCCCGACGGCGCCTGCGTCTCCCAAGCCACATATAGCTGGTTTTCGTTGAACTGATAGAGCTCCGATTCCACGTCAGTGCCGTCGCCGTGATGGAACACAAGGCGACCGAGACTGTCGGTGACGCCAGTACGAGGATCTTCACTGCATTCGGTCCGACGATCCGCAGTCCATTCCTTGGAGGGCGCCGCGTTCAGATTGACCGGGCAGACCTTGAATGTGGCGCCTGACAACTTCTGGCTGCTATCGCCGTCGACCACCTTTTTCAACGTGACCGAGCCGGATGCACCGGCGTCGGTATCCGTCTTCGTGATCTGGACCGTACGGTTCGTCGACGCCGAGCCGTCCAGTTGTCCTCTGAACGAAACCGTGTTACGCAGATCGATGTCTTGTCCGGGAATGCCGCGCAGCTGCACCGTGTAGTTCAGGCGCAGCGGCTTCTGCTTATACAACGGCTGCCCGGAATTCTGGTCCATGCTGTTCGACCGCATGCCATCGATCGGCAGCTTGATCGTCGCCGTCGGCAAATTGCTCCCCGCCGCATGTCCGAAGGACACTTCAAAATGATCCTTGCCTTCCGGATAGGTGACCTCATCCCATGAACCGGAATTCGTCGAAAGCCTGAACGACGACTGCACATATGCCGCGTTCGACGAGTGCAACGTGTCAGTGAGCGTAAGCACGGTCCCCTCCGGCAGCTGACTCTGCTGGGTGAGATTGATTTCGACGACGTATTTGACCTGATTGTTGCCAGTGCCGTCAACCCACTTGTTCAGATTCGGCGCCTCACCCTGCTGCACGAACACATCACCGGTGACGTCGGAGCTGTGTTCGCCAATCTGCACGTTCGCGTTGTTGGTGTAAGTGAAGCGCGAGCCGTCGATCATGCCCTGCTTGCGCAGTTCCACCTTGCTGATTTTCGTATCGAACTCATAGACGATAATCGAATGGCCCTGCTTGGCGATTGGTGGGCCCAGCGGGGTGGAAGGCCTGTCATATCGGTTGGGACCGCCATCGGTCGTGGAGTCAGGTGATGCATCTCCCACACGCTCGGTCTTCCACGCCGTCAACGAGCCATCGTTCGGCACCGTGAACACGACCTTGCCGGCCTGCACCGTGTAGGTTGCGCACGCAACGTCCGAATCGCAGCTCTTGCCATCGCCGCTGAAGTCGAAGGTCGCCGTCTGCTGTGGCAGCGCTCCCCGCTTGTCGCCTTCGGCGATCGGCAGCCAGCCCTTGAGGTCCAAATCCAGTCCTGCAGCCTCCAGCTCATCCTCGGTCGCGTAGTCGCCCATCGACACGAAACGTCCGAAGATCGGCTTATCCGTATCGAGCTCCCAGCCTTCCGGCAGCGTATCCGTCATCGTGATCGATTCCGGCAGCTCATAGACGCCGCTGATGCCCGGCAACTCCTCATAGAACTTGACGTTGCCGTCGTCATCATAGAGATAGCGCACCGACCACCACGACTTCTTGCCGTTGCCCCAAACACGCCAGTGCACATGGCAGTACCCATCATCGCCTTCGTCGCAGTTCGCCTGATTGTTCCACCAGGTTTCGCCGTCGTTCTCGGCGTCGACGGTCTTGCCACCGATGACGTCACCGACGAACGGGATCGTCGCCGATTCCACTTCATCGGCGATCTTGTCGTTTACCCTGTAATGGAACTTGGCATAGTTGATGTACACATCCGGAGTACCGTCGCATAACGTGTTGTAGGTGATGCGCATCTTGTGCGAGAACGGGTTTGGCGAGTCCAGATTCAGGATTTCGTTGCCCTCGGCGTCCTTGATCTGCTTATGCAGATACGAGAACGTGAACGCCGGCGCACCATCATGAAGGGCATAGGTGTCATCGGCGTTGCGGTCCGCCTCGCCACGGAAATAGCCTTCCGGGAAGTCAGTGCCACCAGGCAGTTCACGTCCCTGTCCACGATGATATTCATCGTCGTAATACGATTCGCGAACGTCGTAATACTCGTTAGGATATCCCTTGCCCGACTGGCCCTTCTTCTTATCGGCGGCCGATACGAACAACTCATCCGTCGGAATCTCCGTCCAGCAATTCGGATTGCCTTCCAAGCAGTTCGCATCGTTTTTGATGTTGTAAACACTGACTTTGAGGTCCAGATAGTCCTTCGAGTACCACATATGCTGCGTGTTGCCGTCGGAGACGCCGTTGACCCAGTCCTCGTAGAGATGCAGCTCGGTCACGTTGCCTTCGGCCGGCGGCGTGTACTCGATGGTCCACGGCACGCTATAGACGTTCGTATTGCGGATCTTCGTGGCGGACCCCACGCTCTTCTCGATCAGATCGAGATTGAGCGGCGGTTCCGGATCCGGTTCCGGACCGGGATCAGGGCCCGGATCGGGATTCGGTTTGCTCGGGCGATCCACATCCTTCGTCGCGGTCTTGCATTCAGTCAGCCCACAGACCTCCGCCTTATTCGAATACTTGGAGACTGGATGCTCATCAGAGTCGGTGGGCACCGTCTTGTATGCGATCTGATATTTGTTGTAATTCGGATCTCCCGAGGAGAAATCAATCGAGAAGCCCTTGCGATCGTCATTGACGACGATCTGCACACCTGCCGGATCGATCTCCTGGTTGTTCTCATCCCACGCACGGATCGTCACGGTATCAGGATCGATTTCATGACCGTCTTGCACGGTATCAGTCAGCTGACGCCCGTTGATATCAGCACGATCACCGCCGTTGTTGACATCGACGGTCCATTTGATCTCACGCTTCTGCTCACTGCCTTCGGCATACCATTTCGACGAGTCTTCCACCCAGCCGTTCTTGGACACCCAGTTGTAGTTCCAGTTGCGCTTGGACGGCACATAGCTGCTCTCACCTTCACCGTCCTGCCACTTCCAATGGGCGGTGTTCTTCGCGCTCTGGTACTTGTCGCCATCATTGGCATCAGCCTGCGCGCCATTCGTGATAGATGCCTTGTAGGTAATTTCATAGGCGCCCTTCGGCAGCGTCATGCCTGCGGATTCGCCCGTATCCGAATCCGGGATCGGATTGATCTTGCCCTGCAGCTGCAAAGCGGCTTCCTTGGCCGCATCTTCATTCTTCGCGTTGTACAGATATTTCACCTGCACGGAGTCGCGATCCATGTTCAGATCCGAACCCGCCACATCCCAGAAGCGGAAGTTGTCGACATCACCCTCCGCCTCAAGCTTGACGGTGCAGGTGAGGTCGGTCTCCGAACGACCGACCCATGCACAGTTCTTATCACCGGTCACCTTCCATGGCGTATGGTCGACCTTGATTGTCACGCCGGTGCCGGGGAACTCCCATCCCCGATCGTCGCCCTCTTCGAGCGCCTCGTCGCGATAGTTCACACGCAGGTTGTAGCTGAAGAAGTAATCGTGATCCTTGTCCTGCGCATACTCCTCGTTGTACTCCACCCGCAACGCACAGGTACCGTCGTCCTTCTTCACCAATGTGATCGTCGCGACTTCCTGGCCGCCTTCGGTCACGATCTGCGGCTCGTCGAATTGATTCGCCACCACCGACGGCGGCACCGGCACAGCATATTCCCAACTCAGATGCTTGCTGTCGGAGGCGACCACCGCATTGTCCTTGAGATGCACATCCAGGAAGAATTCGAGATCGGTGTTCGGCACCACATTCGGCACGGTGTTCTTGAGTTCATCGTTCTTGAATGTCTTCTTCGTCTGTGATCCATTGGGCTCAAGCACCGTGGCCGTCAATTCCACCGTGGCCGCCCGAATCGTGTCCGCATCCGCCTGCTCATACCCATCCGCAAACGCCGCACGTGGCAGCACAGACATGATGCACACCTATGTCAATGCCACAATGGCAGCACCGCACGCCTGCAGGCGCATCAGCGCGCCTGCAGGCCGCCGACGCGCGCGCATATGCCTTCCGTACTTCATCTTCCCTGCTCCCTTGGCCGCTTCCCGATATCCGACTCTCCGACTCTGCCGCCTTCGACCTGCGCGGAACTTCGTCATCCCTGCGCCCACAGCCGATTAAGCGCTTAATGAACATTATAGGGGTTTTACCCAACTTTCGTACTTTAGCATTATGGGCAATCCCTTGCTGCATACGTTCTCAGAGTCAAGCAATCAGCACGAAACAGCACCTATGCCGGCACATGCTCTCAACGCCGACACCATGCATTTGCAGTATTACGAGACTTAATCGCTTAAGTTCCCTAGATCGGCAAGCCCATGGCCATCAACGTTTCCCCTTCGGGCAACACGCCGTCCATATTCAGCGAATGAGCAACGTTCGCATTCACGCAACCCCCGAAGCAGCGCCCACATATCCGCATGCGCACAGCACCATCGCCATCGGCGCAGTCCAGACATCCACCGGTGCCCCCATCCGGTTTGCGGCGCCGGCCCCTCCCGGCGCACCATCCGCGGCACGTCCGCCTCTGCAGCCTACGACGACCCGCGGCTCATAACATATGAGCCGCCACGCGCGATCAGGCGCATGGCGGCCCGGAAACGGACAGCCGTGTGGATCTCAGACGATCTTCGGCATCGGCGTCGTCAGCGACGTCGTCAGGTTGACGTGGACGAGACCGGCGCCGGAATGGACGTCGACCTTCTTGAGCGTCACCGTGCGTTCGTCGGCCGGGGCGGCGTCGTTATCGGTCATCGTCGCAGGCGATTTCACGGCGACGAGCGCGAGGTCGTCGAAAGCGACGCCGGCGTCCTCGGCGAGCGCCCGCGCGGTCTCGAGCGACTCCTCGAAGCCGGGCTTCATGACGACGCGGTCGGCTGGGACGCCGTAGGCGTGTTCGCACACCCACTTGACGTTCTCGACGAGCGGCATGCCCTTGTGGCTCGCCGGCGTCTCCGGCGCATCCTCGGCGCTCACGGCCTCGGCGAAGTCGTCGAGCTGCGGGGCGAGCGCATCGCCGCCGTCGCGGTACAGGTTGCCGATGATCGGCGCGCGGAAACCGAGCTCGGCGGCCGTCTCGCGCAGCGCCGGCACCTGATCGTCCTCGCCGTCCCACAGGTTGATGAGCGGGAAGGTCGGAATGCCGAGGCCTTCGAGACGCTCGACATGGAAGGGGTAGCGCCACTGCAGCGCCGGATCGTCACGCCACGTGGAGGCGCGCGTCACAACGACGGCCGCGCTCGGCCACTGCGCACCATATTCGCGGCAGGCGATGTCGAGCCACTTCTGCGCGCCGGCGTCGGCGCCGTAGCCGGCCTCGACGATGACGACGTCATGCTCGGCACATGCCATCTCCACCGCGACGAGCGACGGGATGCCAATCGAGACGTTCGCGAAGGGGCCGCCGTGCACGTACACCGGCGAGCCGTTCTTCGTCTCGGTCTTCGCCGGCTTGACGGCGTCGGCGAGGATGTTCGTGATGCGCCACAGGTCGATGAACTCGCCGAAGGTCACGGCCTTGCCGTCCTTCGTGCCGGCGATCATCTTCGCGACGCGGTCGGCGATCTCGTCCATCGAACGCGACAGCACGACGATCTGCATCAGCTCGCAGGTCGGCGTGAGCACGGTCTTCTCATGCACGTCGTTCTTGCCGGCGTCGACGACGACGCTGCGCAGCGAACGCGACGGCACTTCGGAGACGCGCGGAACGAGCACCGTGTCGAGCAGACCGTCATCGACGGCCTTCTCGGCGAAAGACGCGAGCAGGTTCTGCGCGGCCTCGATCGCGCCCATTTCGCCG
This sequence comes from Bifidobacterium anseris, assembly GCF_002860345.1. Taxonomy (GTDB): domain Bacteria; phylum Actinomycetota; class Actinomycetes; order Actinomycetales; family Bifidobacteriaceae; genus Bifidobacterium; species Bifidobacterium anseris. The sequence continues at coordinate 345,939 of NZ_NMYC01000005.1, read as the reverse complement.
CACAGACCCCAGTCGATGAGTTCTGGATGCGTCAGCGACGCCTTGCCGCCGCCGGATGCGCCACCCTTTGAACCGGCCGCCGTGATGCCCATGCTCGGCTGGCGCAGCACTGCCGCCGCGTCGATGCCGCGCGCGTTGAGCGCGTCGATGAGCGCGATCGTCGTCGTCGTCTTGCCTTCGCCGCGCGACGCCTTGAGCGGCGTGTCCGCGGTGACAAGGACGACCTTGCCGTGCTTGCGCGGGGCGTCGGGATCGTTGTTGAGGGAGTCGAGATAGCCGAATGCGTCGATCTTGTCGACCAGTCCGTAAGGCTTGGTGAAATTCTCGATGAGCGACACTACACGTTCCTTTCCGGTGTTTGAGCTGCCTTTCCCAACATATCAGCACGCTGCGGCCACGAGACATCCCACGTCACGATGCGAACGGCGAAGCCGGCGCAGCGGGCGAGGCTCGCTGCGCCGGCTTCGGCGGTTGAAGGGTTGCGAATCAGTTGTCGGACATCGCGAAATGGTTCTTCATCGCGAGGCTCGACGTGTACAGCACTGTATCGAGCAGCTTCTCGGTCTCCCTCTTGAGCTGACGCGCGAGGTCCTCATTCGCCGTCGCAAGGATGCCGCGCACCTCCGGATTGCGCACGGCCGCGATGATCTCGTCCGGCTCCATCGGCTGCACGTCTTCGACGAGCTCGTCCTCGACGAATTCGTCGTCGTAGTCCTGTTCACGGGCGGCGGCTCCAAGTACGGCGTCGCCACCGAGACGGTTCACCTGCTCGTCGGCCGCGCGCAGCATCGCATGGCCGAGGCCGCCGACCTTCAGCTGGTAGTTCTCGACGGCAGACATCGTCTGCGCGTGCTGCGCGTCGCACAGCACGCCGATGATGCGGTTCGCCCAGTAGAAGTTCTCCGACGTCACGCGCGCCGTCGTGTCACGCAGATACGCGGGCGTGTCGTCGACGTTCGGGAAGAACGGGACCATCGCGTTGAAGGGGTTCGAACCGTAGGCGATCCACTGCACGGCGCGGTTCACCTGCGGACGGTACGGGCGAATCTGCATCGCGGCGAGATGGTTCGTGCGATTGATGCCGATTGGGCGGAAGCGCGTGCGCGACGCCTCGTCGCCGCGCGTGCCATAGGGGTCGTACGGCGTCTCCTGATAATGGGAGCTCAGGATGTACTTGACGTCCTCCATCGTGATCTTGCGATCCGGCTGACGGCACCACGGGATGTCATCGGCGTCCGGCTTGTGGTCGGCGTCCGGGCCGTCCCACACTTCGTCGAGCGGATTGAAATACCGCTGCATGTACCACGCGCGCGGCGTGTTGTAGACATGGTCGGAATCGGAATGCGAACCGAAGGCGTCACGCGGCGAGAACGGTGACGCGCCCTCGACGGCGAGGCTCAGGTGGTTGCGTTCGATGAACTCCTCAAGATCGGCGGAGCACATGTAGTCGCGCTGCTCGCCGAACGCATCGTCGAGATCGAACTCGTCGATGCCCAGTTGATTCGGCATCGTCACATAGCAGTCGTCGGGCACGCGGCGCGCGATCCAATGATGGCCGCCGACCGTTTCGAGCCACCAGATCTCGTTGACGTCGCTGAACGCGACGCCGTTCATCTCATAGGTGCCGTACTGTTCGAGCAGCGCGCCGAGACGGGCGACGCCCTCGCGCGCCGTCTTGATGTACGGCAGCACGATTGTGACGAAATCCTCCTCGCCGATGCCGCCGGCGACCTCGGGTTCATAGTCGTCGTCGCCCGGCTTGCCGATCGCCGGCGCGAATTCGACAAGCGGATCGGCGCCGAGCACGCGTTCGTTCGTCGTCAGCGTCTCGGTGGCGCTCATCGCGACGTTCGCCTCGTTGACGCCGGCTTCGCCCCAGATACCGCTCTTGCGGATCGCGTTCGGCACGCTCGAATACTGCAGCGGATCGTCGGGCAGCGCGATCTCAACGTGCGACAGCACCGACTTGTATGCGCGTGGCTGATCCTCGGGCTTGACGATGACGAACTGCTTCGGGTCGAATTCGCCGTTGCAGCTGTCCTCGTTGCGCGCGATGATCGTCGATCCGTCGTAGCTTGCGTCCTTGCCGACGAGCAGGGTTGTACAGCTCATATTGTTCCCATGTCTCCTGTTGGTTGTGTTCTTTTCGTGCACACGCACCGCCGACGGCGGCCATGCGTTGATGCGGTCATTGTAGAAGGCCGAGGCATCGCCTCGCCCCGGCCCAGCCATGATATGGATACCGCGGCGTGCGGCATCCTATGCGCTCGTCGTCAGCAGCTGCCGACGAGCGTGATGCCGCCGCCGTCGACGACCTGCGCATGTTCGAGGCCGTGCAGCATCGCATTGAGCCAGAAGCCTTGCTCGAGATCCGCGATCGGCTCGGTCGTGCCCCAGATCTGCAGCACATAGCGGTGGTCCTGATCCGGCGGCTGCGGACCGGTGTAGTGCGCGACGAGCTGCAGGTTCTGCTGGTCCTGGCCGTAGAGCGGCGACGCCTGCGAATTGCGTCCCTGCGCGGCCTCCGGAATCATCGCGTTGACCTTGCGCGAGAAATCGGCGGGAATCTGCAGCGCATGCGCGTCGGAAGGATCGAACATGATCGCGTCGACCGGCAGGTTCGCCATCGTCCAATGAATCCATTCGAATCCGCACACCGGAATCGAATCGGGATCACTGAACTCCCAATGCAGGTATTTGACGGCCGGATTGAGATGATCGATGTAGAAGGGGAAGGAGATGCACGGCACACCGTCCACGCGGGCGTCAGCGGGCGCCTTCTTGGCGTAGAGGTCCGGCACGGTGGTGAAATCAGCGGAAACTAGCATGTCTCCAGTATCGCGCATCGGCGACGTGCGCAGCGGCCGATGCTCGGATATATCGCGCGTCGCGAATCGCGCGCGCGTCTCACATGACGTCTCACATTTCGGCGAGCGCGCAGAACAGCGCCTCGAAGACGAGCAGCGCGTTGCCGTTGCCGAGCAGGCGGCGGCGTGCGACATTGATCTCGTCGAGGCAACGGATCGTCTGCTCCCTGCGCAGCCGCGCGCTCAGATCGGCGATCGCACGGCGATTCTCCATATTGACCAACCCGACCGATTCCTCGGCGTCGTTCTGCAATACGGCGACGTCGCGGTAGACGCTCGCAACCGAGTTGAGCGCGCGGTCGAGCACGTCGCGCGTGCGGCGTGTCGTCTGTCGTTTGACGTCGTCGGCCTTCGTCAGCGCGTTGTAGGCGGGGCGCAGCGCCGGCGGCACGGGGTCGCCCTCCTGCAGCCCGTTGAGCCGCAGGAACTCGGCGCGCGCCCGCTCGCCGCGTTTCGCCACGTCGGCGGCGGCCTGCGCCTTCGCGCTGTCGAGCAGCCCTCCGGCGAGTAGAATCGCCTGCGACGTCCTGCGCAATCCGAGGACGCCGACGACGAGCTCGTCGCGGTCGGCGAGCACCTGCGAATCGGTCGCGTACAGCGTCGCGACGCCGATGTGTCCTTCGGCGAGCCGCGCGGCGCGCACGGCGAGACTGTGTTCGACGTCGTGGCGATCCTCAAGATAGCGCGCGACCTGCGCGTCCGAGGGTACGCCAAGGTTGACGATACGCGTGCGCGAACGGATCGTCGGCAGCACGTCCTGCGCGCTCGGCGCACACAGCAGCCATATCGTGTGCGGACTCGGCTCCTCGATTTCCTTGAGTAGCACGTTCGTCGTGCGTTCGAGCATGCGGTCGACGTCCTCGATGATGATGATGCGCCATGGGCCGCTGCGTGGCATCTGCTCGGCCGTCGTGACAAGGTCGCGCACCTCGTCGATGCCGATCGTCACCTTGTCGGTTGTGAGCGTCGTCACATCCGGATGCGTGCCGGCGAACACTTCGCGCACCGCTTTCGTCGGTTCGTCACCAAGGCCGTGGTCGGGACTCTCGAGCGCGGCCGCGAACGCGCGCGCCATGTTGGAGCGGCCCGAGCCGGGAGGCCCGCAGATCAGCCATGACTGCGCCAGCATCCGCGGATCGCCGCAGCTGACCGCGCGCAGCTGTTCGACGACGCGATCCTGCCCCACGAGGGTGTCCCATACGCTCATGACGTCTCACCCAACCAGATTCACGCTGTCTTGGCAAATCACGCGCGCGACGTCGTCGGCCGGCGCGGACGCGTCGACAACGAGGAATCGTTCGGGTTCGCGCTCGGCAAGGTCGAGGAACGCGCGCCGCGTGCGCCTGCGGAAGGCGTCGCCGGCCGATTCGATGCGATCGTCGGCATGCGTGAGCCGCGCATGTGCGAGTTCAGAGTCGATGTCGAGCAGATAGGTGCGCCGCGGCAGCAGGCCGCCGGTCGCCCACATGCTCAGTTCGCGGATTTCGTCGGCCGTCAGTTCGCGGCCGCCCGCCTGATAGGCGAGCGACGAATCGAGGTAGCGGTCGGTGATGACGATCGCGCCGCGATCGAGCGCCGGACGGATCGTCTCGGCGACGTGCTGCGCGCGATCGGCGGCGAACAGCAGCGCCTCGGCGCGCGCCGCAATCGGCTCGTCGCCGTGCAGCAGCAGCCGTCGGATCTCAACGCCGAGCTGCGTGCCGCCCGGCTCGCGCGTGACGACGACCTCTCTGCCTTGCGCGCGCCAATAGTCGGCGAGACGATCGACCTGCGTCGTCTTGCCGGCGCCGTCGACGCCTTCGAAGGAAACGAACAATCCCTGTGCCACCATCGTCATGCCGCCGTGGAGCGCTTCGACTTGACAGGCGGACGCACGTAGCCGTCATGTTCGCTCAGATATTCGATATCCGATTTGACGGTGGCGGGCGTCGAGCCGATCTCACGTGCGATGCGCGACGTCGGCCAGCCCTCGTCGGCGAGTTCGCGCACCTTCTTGCGACGTTCCTCGCGGGCGGCCTGCGCGGCGCTCACCGACTTCGCCTTCGCCGGTTTCGCCGATGTCTTGCGTCCGCGGCGCTTGGTCGGGCCGGCCGCGCGCTTCTCGGCGAGCAGACGGAACGCGTCCTCGGCCGAGATCGTCTTCGGATCGTACTGCTTGGGCAGCGAACGGTTCGTCTCGCCGTCGGTGATGTAGGCGCCGTAGAAGCCTTCCTTGATCGTCACCGGCTTGTTCGTCGTCGGATCGTTGCCGAGTTCGCGCAGCGGCGGCTTCGCGGCGCGCCGGCCGCGGCCGTACTTCGGCTGTGCGAACAGGTCGCGCGCCTGCTGTTCGGTCACCGTGAAGATCGCGTCCTCATTCTCGAGCGAACGCGTCTCGCTTGTGCCGTCGGCGCGTTCGCGCGTCAGATACGGGCCGTAGCGGCCGTTGTTCGCGAGGATCCGCGTCGTGCCGACCTCCCCGCTCTTCTCGTCGGTTTCGTCATAGGACGCGACGAGTCGCGGCAGGCTCAGCAGCCGCAGCGCGTCGTCGAGCGTGATTGTCTCCGGCGTCATCGTCTTGAACAGCGACGCCATCTTCGGACGCGCGTCGGAACCTTCCTCGACGAGCGCGATGTACGGGCCGAAACGGCCGTTGCGCACTTCGACGGTGCCGCCGGTCGCCGGGTCGATGCCGAGCACGCGCGGGCCGCCGGCGTTCTCGTCAATGAGCTTATGCGCCTCGGCTACGGTGAGCTCGTCCGGTGCAAGCGTCTGCGGAATCGACGCGTGCTTCGGGTTGCCTTTGTCGTCGAGGTGCTTCGTGTCCTCGAGATACGGGCCGTAGCGGCCGACGCGCACGTTGATGCCGTCGCCGATCTCGATCGTGTTGATCGCGCGCGCATCGATCTCACCGAGCTGCGCGACCTGCTGCTGCAGTCCCTCATGCACTTCGTCGGCGTTCTTCGCCGCGTCCTTGCCGGTGCCGAAATAGAAGGCGGTGAGCCAGTCGCGGCCGGTGTCCCTGCCGTGCGCGATCTCGTCGAGGCCGTTCTCCATGTCCGCCGTGAATTGATAGTCGACGTACTTGGGGAACTTCGTCTCGAGCAGTTTCGTCACGGCGAACGCGAGCCATGACGGGATGAGCGCGCGGCCGCGCTCGTACACGTATTTCCTGTCGATGATCGTCGAGATGATGCTCGCGTAGGTGGACGGACGGCCAATCTCCTTCGCCTCGAGCGTCTTGACGAGCGAGGCTTCGGTGTAGCGCGCCGGCGGCTGCGTCTCATGGCCGTCAGCCTTCACGTCGCGCGCATGCAGCATGTCGCCCGGGTTCATCGGCGGCAGCGACGCATCGTCGTCCTTCGCGCTCTTGCGCTGATCGCCGAGCACGCGCAGGAAGCCGGGGAATTCGATGACGGTGCCCGAGGCCTGGAACGTCGTCTCGCCGCGGTCGCCGGCATCTGCGGTGAAGCGCGCCGTGGCCGTCGAACCGGTCGCGTCGGCCATCTGCGAGGCGAGCGTGCGCTGCCAGATGAGCGTGTACAGCTTGAGCTGGTCCGGCGGCAGCGTGCCGGCGAGCTCCGACGGATCGCGGAAGCGCGAGCCGGCCGGACGGATGCATTCGTGCGCCTCCTGCGCGCCCGCCGTCTTCGTCGCGTACTGCTTGGGGCTTTCGGACAGATACTGTTCGCCGAACTCGCGTGCGACCGATTCGCGCGCGGCGCGGATCGCCTCCTGGCTGAGCGTGACTGAATCGGTACGCATATAGGTGATGTAGCCGTTCTCGTACAGCGTCTGCGCGGCGCGCATCGTCTGCCTCGACGACATGCCGAGACGATTGCCTGCTGCCTGCTGCATCGTCGACGTCGTGAACGGCGGCTGCGGACGACGACGGTACGGCTTCTTCTCGACGTCGGAGACGAGGAACGGCACGAACGCGAGCGCGGCGGCGATTGCATCGGCGTCGGCCTGCGCGAGCGGGCGCACGCCGTCCTTGCGCGCGGCCTCGGTGAGTTCGCCGCGCGACGTGAAGTCCTTCGATCCGGCGACGCGATGGCCGTCGACGGCGGTCAGGCGCGCGTCGAAGGCGACGTCGGCGCCGAGCGCGTCGGGCGCCTGCAGCTGCGCGATGACGTCCCAGTACGGCGCGCGCACGAAGGCCATGCGTTCGCGCTCGCGTTCGACGATGAGACGCGTGGCGACCGACTGCACGCGTCCCGCGGACAGTCCGGGGCCGACCTTGCGCCACAGCACCGGCGAGAGTTCGTAACCGTAGAGACGGTCGAGCACGCGGCGCGTCTCCTGCGCGTCGACCATATGGCCGTCGACTTCGCGCGTGTGTTCGAGCGATGCGCGGATTGCCTCGGGCGTGATCTCGTGGAACACCATGCGCTTGACCGGCACCTTCGGCTTGAGCGTCTGCACGAGGTGCCATGCGATCGCCTCGCCTTCGCGATCCTCATCGGTCGCGAGGAAGAGCTCGTCGGCGTCCTTGAGCGCGGCGCGCAGCTCGGCGACGGTCTTCTTCTTTTCGGGGCCGACGATGTAGTACGGCTTGAAGCCGTCGTCGACGTCGACGCCGAACTTGCCGAAGCGCGCCTTCTGGTCGGCGGGAACCTGACTCGGCTGGGCGAGGTCACGGATGTGCCCCACCGAAGCGAGCACGGTGTAGCCGTCCCCGAGGTAGCCTCCGATTTTTTTGGCCTTCGCCGGGGATTCGACGATCACGAGCTTGCTGCCTGCAGTCATGATTTCTCCTTACATACGGTCATTCGCACGCCATCTTACTCACGGGATGTTCAATCATCTCCGCGGCGACCGCGTCGCATGGCGTCATGCCGCCGTTGCGGCGACGCTTATTTCGCTTTGGGCGGGGCGGGCGGCGCGCCGATGAGTCCAAGCTTCGTCAGCGGCGCCGCCGTCAGCTGACGCATCATCAGCACCATGCCGTTGACGAGTGCGGCGCATCCGCAGATGAGCGCCGTCGTTGCCGCGCACGATCCGGAGGCCGCCCATCCGGCCGATGAGACGAGTCCCGGCTGCACCTGCCAGATGACATAGACGCCGTAGGCGATCGCGCACAGGCCGAGCGTGATCAGCGCGGTCGCGACGAGCTGGATCGACGGCGACGAGACGCGGTCGCCTGGACGGTCCATGCCGGAGGCGCGCGTGCATGCCAACGTGAGCATCATCAGACCGCCGGCGACGAAGATCGCCATCAGCACGTCGCTCGGCCGGTGCCACTGATCGAAGACGACCGATACGCCGACGGCGATCGTGCATAGCGTCGACAGCACGGCACATATGGCGCGCCACGCGTGCGGCGCCGCGCACAGCAGCACGAATCCGGCGGCCGCGGCGAGCATCGTGTGCCCTGACGGCGCTGAATTGTTGACCGACGATTCCACATAGATGAGGAACGGCCTTGGCAGATACGGCTTGAGCAGTTTCGCGGCGACGAAGCAGACGGCGCTGTAGACGGCGAGTTGCCCGACGAGCCACCAGCGGCGGCGCAGTGCGGCGACGACGAAGGCCGCGATGCCGAAGACGAGCGCGACACCGATGATGATCGGCGACTGCAGATGGCCGAAGCTGAGCCATGACGGCATCGTCGACGCATAGTTGACGATCGCGAGGTCCTCGAAGGTCTGCCCGGCGACGGTGCGTACGCCGAGCCAGTAGACGGCGCCCGCGATCGCGAGGAACACGACGCCGAAGACGACGGCGAGGACGACGCTCGACGTGCGCGGGCGCAACGTGAGCGGATCGAGCTTGGCAAGCTTGGCCTTCATGTCCTGCGCGAGGACGTCCTCCTCATGGGGCCGCGTATCATCGTCGCGCCTGAGCGGCTGCGGCACGGGGCGTTCCGGCTTCTCCAGCGCCGACCATTGCGTCGCGTTGTCCGAAGCGTCCTGCGGGAGCGCGGGCGAAGTGTCATGTGTGTGCTCGGTCATGCTACCGACTGTAGCGCACGTGGGGAAAAACGCGGGGAGAAAGCCGCCTGGGTATAGAAAAACCTCCGCGCACCCACCAGAGGCCACTTACCCTTGCTGCATTCCTGCCCTGGGGGGATTGGGTGACGTAGTGCCACGCGGAGGCATTCATCAGTGTACACCATGGCCGGACACCTGCAACACGCGCCCATCGTATGACGCTGTTGCATGTCGCCGTCGCCACCGTTGCATGACGAAGGCCACCCGCACGATGCTGATGCGGGCGGCCTTCAGCCGAAAATCCGGGCGGACAGGGAGGGGATCAGGCCTTCCAGACGTCCTTGCCGTCGGCCTTCGCCTTGGCGACGTCGGCGTCGAGCTCGGCCTCGTTCGCCTCGACCTTGCCGGCGATGAACTCCTCAACGAGGCGACGCGCCTCGTTGTCCTCATGCTGCACGGCCGGAGACTTCATGAAGTAGGAGGACGGCGCGAGCACCGGGCCGGCGAGGCCACGGTCGAGCGCGATCTTCGCGGCGCGCACGGCGTCGATGACGATGCCGGCCGAGTTCGGCGAATCCCACACCTCGAGCTTGTATTCGAGGTTCAGCGGGACGTCGCCGAAGGTCGTGCCTTCGAGGCGGACGAACGCGAACTTGCGATCGTCGAGCCATGCGACGTAATCGGACGGACCGATGTGGACGTTGTACGGATCCATCTCGTGGGGGACGATCGACGTGACGGCGCGCGTCTTCGAAATCTTCTTCGATTCGAGGCGCGAACGCTGCAGCATGTTCATGAAGTCCATGTTGCCGCCGACGTTGAGCTGATAGGTGCGGTCGAGATGCACGCCGCGGTCCTCGAACAGACGCGCGAGCACACGGTGCGTGATCGTCGCGCCGACCTGGCTCTTGATGTCGTCGCCGATGATCGGGACGCCCGCATCACGGAACTTCTGCGCCCACTCTGGGTCGGAGGCGATAAACACCGGCAGGCAGTTGACGAACGCGCAGCCGGCATCCATCGCGGCCTGCGCATACGCCTTGTCGGCCTCTTCGGAGCCGACCGGCAGATAGGAAACGAGGACGTCGACCTTGTTGTCGCGCAGCACCTGAGCCACATCGACCGGTTCCTTATCCGACTCCTCGATCATCTCGCGGTAGTACTCGCCGAGACCGTCAAGAGTCGGTCCGCGCAGCACCTCGACGCCCAGATTCGGGACATCAGAGAACTTGATCGTGTTGTTCTGCGACGAGAAGATCGCCTCGGACAGGTCCTTGCCGACCTTGTCGGCGTCGACGTCGAACGCGGTGACGAACTCGATGTCGCGCACACGGTAGCCGCCGAAGTTGTTGTGCATCAGTCCCGGGATCTTGTCCTCATCCTTGGTGTCCTTGTAATACTCGACACCCTGCACCAGTGACGAGGCGCAATTGCCCACACCGGCGATAGCCACGCGAATGCTCATGAAAAATGACTCCTCTAGTTGCGTGCGTTGTTCGCCTTTCAGCATACCGCGCATTGCCCGCGGCGGCCTGCCAAAGGAACTTCAAGACACTAACGTTACCGTGTGTGCAGGAAAACCTACGCCGGCGTAGTCGGCCGTCGCCGATGCGCCCCTCGGCGAAGCGTCGGCCGTTTTTCAGGTACGCCGATTACCGTGGACTGCATGGCTTCACAGACACGTACCGTACGTTCGGGCGCGTCGGGCGACGCACACAGGACGTCGCACGGCTCCGCGAACGCAAGAAAGACATCGACGGGCCCCGCCGGCGCGCGCAGGAACCATCGCGCGCCGAAGAACAAGAAGGACCCGAAGCGCAAGCACAAAGGACTGTGGTGGAAGATCCTGCTCGGCGTCATCGGCGGCATCATCGTCCTCGGCATCGCACTGTTCGCCTATCTGTACGCGACGACGGACATCCCGCAGCCGGAGAAGATCGCACTCGCCGAGAAGACGACCGTCTACTACAACGACGGCACGACGCCGATCGGCTCGTTCTCCGAACAGAACCGTGAGATCGTCAACTGCGCAACGCTCCCCGACTACGTCGGCAACGCGATCGTCGCATCCGAGGACCGTTCGTTCTGGACAAACAAGGGCATCGACATCACCGGCATGGCGCGCGCGCTGTACAACAACCTGACGAAAGGCACCCGTCAGGGCGGCTCGACGATCACGCAGCAGTACGCGGAACGCTATTATCTGGGTGAAACGACGTCCTACTCAGGCAAGATCCGCGAGGCGATCCTCGCGATGAAGATCGCGAACTCGCAGGACAAGTCCGAAGTGCTGTGCAACTACATGAACACGATCTATCTGGGTCGCGGCGCCTACGGCATCCAGGCCGCCGCCCAAGCGTACTTCGGCAAGGACGCGAAGGATCTGACGCCTTCCGAGGCCGCGATGATCGCCGGCATCATCCCGGCGCCGAGCACATGGGATCCGGCCGTCAACCCGAAGCAGGCGGAAAAGCGCTTCGACCGCGTCGTCGGCATCATGAAGGACGACGGCTACCTAACCGCGCAGCAGGCGGCGGACGCAAAGTTCCCCGAAGTCAAGGAATACGTACCCAGCAACGACTACGCGGGCCCGACCGGCTACATCCTGTCGACGGTCGAGACCGAGCTGACGAACAACAAGGCCTTCACGAAAGACGAGCTGGAGACCGGTGGATACAAGGTCATCACGACGCTCGACAAGACAATGCAGGATCGCATCCAGCAGGTCGGCGACGAGCGGCCCGAAGGCATGCCCGAGACGTTGCAGATCGGCGGCATCGCCGTCGACCAGAGCAGCGGATCGGTGCGCGCGATGTACGCGGGACAGGACTATCTCAAGCAGCAGCTCAACAACGCGACGCAGTCGACGTTCCAGCCGGGATCGACGATGAAGCCCTTCGGCCTCATCGGCGCCGCGCAGGACGACGTGAGCTTCTCGACGCTGTTCAACGGCAACTCGCCGGAACGCTTCGAGACGACGCCGGGCACCTTCGCCGAAGTGCCGAACGCGCTCGGCATCAGCTGGGGCACGATCAACCTCAATCAGGCGACGGCGAACTCGGTGAACACCGTGTTCATGAACGTCAACGAGCATCTGACGCCGAAACGCTACGCGCAGATCGCGCATGACGCCGGCATCACCGGCGACATCCAGGAGGACACGCTCTACAACATCCTCGGCATCAACTCGCTCACCGTCTGGGATCTCGCACAGGGACACTCGACGATTGCGAACAACGGCACGAAGAACACGCTGCATCTCGTCGACCGCGTCACGAAGGCCGACAAGGACATGTACAAGGCGAATCCGGAGCCGAAGAAGGTCTTCGATGAGAACGTCTGCGCGCTCACGCAGCACGCGATGCTCGGCACGACGACCTACGGCACCGCCGCTGGCGTCTCCTCGCAGCTTGGCCGTCCGGTCGCCGGCAAATCTGGCACCGCAAACGACGAGACAGCGGCGAGCTTCGTCGGTTATACGCCGCAGCTGATGAACGTGTGGGCGATCTGGAATCCGGGCGAGAACGGCGAGAACCTCGTCGTACCGTCCTTCGCCGGCTACGGCGTCTCGTCGACCGGCTATCCGGCGCATCTGTTCTCCGAGTTCATGTCGACGGCCGTCGCCGACATGCCGGTCGAGCAGTTCCCGACCGCCGTCGACAACGGCAAGATCGGCGGCCCGGACGGCGACTGGGGTCTGGGCGGATCTCGCGCGCCGTCGACGAATCAGGGACAGAACACGGTCACGCCGAGCGAATCGCCCAGCGAGTCGGCGTCGCAGAGCGCGTCGCCGACGCAGAACGCATCGCCGTCACAGACAGCGAACGACAAGCCGACGAGCGAGCCGCAGCAGCCGGCACAGCCGACGCCTGAGCCAACGCAACCGGCACAGCCGACCACCGAACCGACGCCGCCGGCACAGCCGACGCAACCGGACACGCAGCCGACCACTGAGCCGCAGCAGCAATCCGGGCAATAGCGGAAAGTCGGGCCGCGTCCGGCGCAGTTGACATGACTGTGCCGGACGGCAGGCAGGCAGGCCGAGCGGGCGTCCTTTCGCATGTGCTTCGAAAGGGCGCCCGCTCGTTGTATGTATATGGAATCGATGACGGGACAGCGATTCGACTCAATCAGACATCGGCTCAATCAGACATCGTCGGGGCGTCGTGCAGCGGCATCGACGCCTCGACGCACCACAACGCGCCGTCGCCCGCCCCAGCCGCGAGCGCGCCACCGCATTGTTCGAACAGTCGCCGGCAACCGGCGATGCCCGAGCCTGAGGACGCCGTCACGTTCGGCTGTGCGGCGCGCGTATTGCACCATGACAGATACAGCGTGTCCCCCTGCACATCAACGGAACAGACGAACGGATGTGCGGCGTCGGCGTATTTGACCAGATTGCCGAACAATTCATGAATCAGTCCGTCGAGCGCGGCGATGCGGTCAGTGCCGGACGTGACGAAACGGGCACCGTCGCCGACCGACGTCAATCCGTCAAAACCGAGCTCGCGCACACGGCTATGCTGCCGCTCGATCGCCGTATGCACCGGCAGCGTACGACGACGCTCCGCGCGGAGCTCATCGCCGTCGCCGGACGCATGCAGCAAAAGGATGCCCGAGCGCACCGAGGCGAGCGCGTCTTCAACAGCGGCAGACACCTGCGCGAGGCGTTCGTATTCCTCATCATCGTTCGCGTTCGCCGTTTCGACTTGTGAATGGCGCAGCGTCAGCAACGCATAGACGAGATCGTTGCACGCCTCGTCGTGCAGCCTCGCCGCGACAGCCATATGCTGCTGTTGCATGCGCCAACGGTCGCGTTCGCGCATGTTCCTGCGCACGATGCGCACGATGCAGCCGATGACGCCGGCGAGCAGCATGTTGGCGCACAACGTCAGCATCGGCATGATCGCCAACGGCGGGACGAAATCGGCCATCAGCAGATGCGACACGTAATCCGCCGCCACGAACACAAACGTGAAGACGACGGCAAGCGGCATGCCAAGGTATCCCAGCACCCCTACGGCCGTCAATCCCACATAGCCGAAGGCGGGCGGCACCGGAATCGGGCTGACGAGGAACACGCACCACAGGATGGCGACCGGCGCGACGCCTGCGAGCGGACGGTTCGCCAGCAGCCACAGGCAGGCGATTTCGACGCCGGCGAGACAGCAGGAGATCCATCGACCCTCCCCGACGAACCGGCATGCGTCCAATACGAGCATCACCGTCCACAGGATTGCGACGCCGCGCAGCAGCATGGAGGGCATATGGTGGGCGCGCTCGCGCACGGCACTGACGAAACTGGAAGGACGAAGGTCACAGCAGGCCATACCATCGGGCTTTCTCGATGGCTTCGGCACGATTGCGCACGCCCAGCTTCCCGGAGGCACGGTCGACGAAGGTGTAGACGGTGTTACGGGAGACGGCCATGACACCGGCCACTTCGTCCGTCGTCTTGCCTTGCGCATACAACGCGAGCACCTCCCGCTCACGTGTGCTGAGTTCGTTGTCTCTGATGTCTTTGGCCGCCGGCGTCTGCGGGGATGCGCACAGGATTCGATGGGCCGTGCGCGCATCATGGAAGCTCTCAGGCTGGATGCTGCCGCCTTCGGCGAGGGTTGCAAGCCACGACGTCAGACCGGGGATGATGGACTGCTTGTCCATGATGCCTTGCGCACCTGCCGCGGCCAGATCGTCACGGAACAGTTCCGGATCAAAAGCGGTCATGCCAAGCACCGCCGGACGAGGCGAGTGCATACGGATCGTCTTGCACAGGTTCGGACCGCTCATCGCGCCAAGCGCCATATCTACGAGCAGCACATCCACATCCGGTTTCGCGTACAGGCAGCCGTGCACCGCCTGCGCACAGGATGTGGTGGCCCACGCCAATGTACATTGCCGCGGCTGCGCCTTCAGCCACTGCGTGATGGTTTGTAATGCCCATGCATCGTTGTCGATGACGGCAAGCACCGGTATCGCCATATGTCCCTCCCCATCTGAGACGTCGCTCCTTCTCTCTGGCTCTCCGGCAATCATTGCCGAGCCAACGCGGCGCATCCATCCACGCGTACCGCGTACGGGCATTGTAGCTCACGATCCTTCATCGTCGCCGCAGAATGCCCACAACGCAGCCATGTAGTGTTTTCTTTACATGGCTTTGGCGCCACGCTCCCACCCCAATACGCTGGAGTATGTCCATTCATCGATTATTCGACGAAGAAGAAAACGATGTAAAGGAGTTGCCATGACAAGCAAACACCTAAGTCGCAAAGCGATCGCGTTGCTGGCCATCGCCGCATCCGCTTTCTGTTTTGCCTCCCCCGCCCTTGCGGGCAATACCGCCAAGACCGGTTGGAGCGCCTACCTCACCAACTGGAACACCTCAGATACCTCCAAATCGTCAGAAGCAGAACACTTCTGACGGATACATCTCGGCAGCAAGCGTTTCCGGCAACCGAACCATCCGCGCATGGATGCTCGGCTATTCCAATGAGGACGTGCGCTCCGGTACCGTAACGCTGACCTCGGGATCTGTCGGATACGTCACCAATCAGACCTATCAGATTTTCGGCCGCAAGCAAGTGCATATGCGTCTGCAGAACACGCAGAACGTCGCCGGTACGGAAGCCGCAGGACTCTGGGCCCCTGACAGCAACTGATAATCCCACTCGCAATGGTGCGTGGTGGTGAAGGACTGCGCGTCCTTCACCACCACGCATCACCACGCATGATAGCCAACTCCGGAGGCCCCATGAACGGATCCATCATTCGCCGCCAACTGCGCAGTAATCTATTGAGCGGGCGCATGGCAATCATTATCGTGCTGTCAGCCGGCATGATCGCCGTGCAATGGTGGACGACTCACCGAGCCAGTTTTGTGCTGTATGATCACGAACCCACCTTCCTCGCGGACGTCATGCTGTTCAGCCAGTTCGGCAGCGGCGCCGGCCTCTACCTATTCCTGATGCCGTTTTTGGCGGCCTTGCTCGGCGGCAGCCTCGTCGCCGAAGAACGATACTGGAAACGCGCACCTTTCGTCATCAGCCGATGCGACCGCCCAATATTCTTACGTTCGTCCCTCTGCGCAGGTTTTCTGCTCGGCGGCATCGGCGGTCTGATGCCGTTGGCACTCAACATGCTCATCATGGGCATCATCAATCCTCATATGAACTTCATTGAAGGCACCGAATGGGATGAAACAGGTTTGTATCTCAACCGCTATGTACTCGTTTCATCGAAGTCATGGGCGTATCCGCTGTACGAGCGTAGCCAATGGCTATGTGTCGCCGTCATCTGCCTGCTTGTCTTCGTGATTTCCGGACTGTTCGCCACGTTGGCCATCTCCAGCTCGTTGTTCATCCGGCGTCGTCATATGGAATTGCTTGTGCCATTTACGCTGAGTCTGCTGTGGTGGCTGTTCACGACCAGCGGGAAAGGCGGCCGCGATCAATGGACGCATATCATATTCCTGAATTTCTCCCCAGCCACGGTGGACGAACTGCGTGCGCAAAATTACGTGGGAATCGCCCTATCCATCATCCTGCTGCTACTGGCGACTTCCATACCGCTTCTCATCAAAGGACGGCAAGATGTCTCCTGATCGACTTCGTCGCCAATTACGCATGCGTCGTCCTCCCGTATCCCCCGTTGCGCTCATCATCAGCATCGTGATTTGCTGTGGCTGCGTCATAGGAAGCCTCATGAATTACCTGACATGCACGCTATACGGCTTTGGGCGCGACACGATCGGATTTCTTCGCGTAGGCGCAGCGCAATTCGTACTGCCCGCATCGCTCACATTGGCATGCCTGTTCCGAGTGGAGTATAGCGCCTTCGTGCTTGTCCGCCATGATCCCCGCACACAACTGACCGCGAATCTGTGCCGTATCATACTCATCTCTCTGGCAGCCGCCGTCGGCGGCGTAGTGTTATTCGCCATCGTTGTATCTGCTCGAGTAGGGCCACCACGGGCAGATGACATCACATTGCTGCTCACCGCCATTGTTCTCACATCCATGATGGAACATATCATTGGCGCTGCTGAATATGCTGCTCGCCGTCTGCAGCCTCCCTTGGGCCTATGGGACCGCCATGCTCATTGCGTTCTTCGCGCTGGCCGAATGGATGTTGCTGCCGCTCGGCGGCGACGTCCAAAGGTACGTATGCTTCTTCTGGTATCCGCTCAGTTTCGATTGGAACGTCATCCTCGTTCAGCAACTGCTGCCGTTCATCGGCTACTGCATCGTCATGATCCTGACGATTGTCACGGTCTTCGAGCATCGCGATCGATTGGAGACATGACATGCACGTTGCATTCGGCCAATTGCGCACAGCGTCCCGCGCACGCCTTGGCATGCGCTTGCTGTTACTGACGCTGCTCGCCATCGTGACCTACGCGTATTACATATCGCCGCATGATCACGCCATGTTCATTGGCATGGTACGCCCATCCGACGATCCGAGTGCGCCTGCGCTGCTGACGAATCTACTGCCCATCGCGTTCATGGCGACAGCCGTCGCACTACCATTGAGCGGCCCTCTGGATTTCCTTGCGTCACCGGATTATCTGGTATATGTGCGCCGCCCACGCACCGTTGGTCATTTCGTCGCCTATCTGGCCATGCTCGTCTTTTATTGCGCGATGCTGTGCGGCATAGAACTCGCTGTGGCGATCGCCATACAGCCGACAGAGACAGCCACGCTGGTTCCTGGTGCCATATGCGCGATGCTGACATCGCTGACGCTGATCCTCATCATCGACGCCGGCCGTCTCGCCGAAGCCGCCGCCTACGGATATCTGGCAGCCATCACACTGTATGCGGTTGTCGCCGCCGTCTCCCCCGTACTTGCATGGTTCGCACAACCCACCCACGGGTTGCCACTATCCGCATTGCTGGCCACGGTCTTCGCAGGCACCGTCCTGCTGCTGTTCAGCAGATTGGAAATACGCTGATATATCCGTCTCGAAAGGAGCATCCTCATGCATGTCGCAATCAATCATCTCTCCAAAACCATCAAGCACAAGCCGATTCTGCGCGACGTCAGCGCGCAGTTCGAGCATGGCGCCGTCTACGGCATCGTCGGGCCCAACGGGTCGGGCAAGACGATGCTGCTGCGCGCAATCTGCGGTTTCATCCACCCCACCGCCGGGCAGGTGCTCATCAACGGACAGCCGGTGGAGTTCAACCGCAGACTGCCCGAGCCAGTCGGCATCATCATCGAGGAACCGGGATTCCTCCCCTATGAGACGGCGATGGACAATCTGCAGTATCTCGCCGGCATCAATCACGATTTCGACACCACGGAGACGGACAGGCTGCTCACACTATTCGGTCTCAGGGGTCACGAGCGGGAGAAGGTGAAGTCGTATTCCTTGGGCATGCGCCAGAAATTGGCCATCGTGCAGGCGTTGATGGAACATCAGCGCCTCATCCTGCTCGACGAACCCACCAACGGCCTGGATGAACATTCAGTCCAGATGTTCCTCGAGGAGATGACACGGCAGCGGGATAAGGGCAACACCGTCGTCATCGCAAGCCATCACGGCGACGAACTGCAGCAGATCGCCGACCACTTCTACCATATGGCCGACGGCATGCTCACCGAAGGATGACGTCCATTGCACGAATAGTGCACGAAAGGCGGCCGCCGAGCGCAAAGCCCAGCGGCCGCCTTTTGCATATCACAGCGTTCAGCGCGCCGAACGGTTGACGGCGGAGATGATTGCCTTGAGCGAGCTCGTCACGATCGACGAATCGATGCCGACGCCCCAGACGACGTTCGTCTCACCATCCTCAAGCGCAATCTCGCACTCGACGTAGGAGGCGGCGCGCGCGTCGGTACCGACCGACAGCGTATGCTCGGCGTAGTCGAGCACGGTCGCGTCGACGCCGAGCACCTTGACGGCGTCGAGGAACGCATCGATCGGGCCGTTGCCGGTGCCGGAGATCTCGCGGACCTCCTCCGGGTCGACGCCGACGTTGAGGCCGCGGTCGAGCACGGTCGCGTTGAGCGCCGTATCCGAGCCATCCTCGCCCGAGGACAGGCTCACCTTGAGCAGCTTGAGACGGCCCCACTGTTCGAGCGACGCGTCCTGCTGATCGCCGACGACGGCGCCGGCCTCAGTTGTCCCGGCCTCCTCGACGGGAAGATACTCGTCTTTGAACAGATGCCAGATATCCTCGTCCTTGACTTCCTTCTTCGTCGCATCCGCATGCTGCTGCACGACGCGCTCGAACTCGACCTGCAGTTTCTTCGGCAGATCGAGGTTGTGGTTCGCCTTGAGCAGGTACGCCATGCCGCCCTTGCCGGACTGCGAGTTGACGCGGATGATCGCCTCATAGGAGCGGCCGATATCCTTCGGATCGATCGGCAGATACGGCACGAGCCACACGAAGTTGTCGAGCTCGGCGCCCACCATGTTGGCAGCCACTTCGCGCGCTTCGAGACCCTTCTTGATCGCGTCCTGATGCGAACCCGAGAACGCCGTGAACACGAAGTTGCCGGCGTAGGGGTGACGTTCCGAGATCTTGATCTGGTTGCAGTATTCGACGGTGCGGCGAATCTGCGGGATGTCGGACAGGTCGATCTGCGGGTCAATGCCCTGCGTGAGCAGGTTGAGGCCGAGCGTGACGAGATCAACGTTGCCGGTGCGTTCGCCGTTGCCGAGCAGACAGCCTTCGATGCGGTCCGCGCCGGCGAGGATGCCAAGCTCGGCCGCCGCAACGCCCATGCCTTCGTCGTTGTGCGGGTGCAGCGACAGCACGATCGCGTCGCGGTCCTGCAGATGGTTGGAGACGTACTCGACCTCGTCGGCGAAGACGTTCGGCGTCGTCATCTCGACGGTCGCCGGCAGGTTGATGATCATCGGATGCTCGGGAGTCGGCTTGATGACGTCGATGACGGCGTTGCACACTTCGACGGCGTATTCGGGCTCGGTGCCGGTGAAGGACTCCGGCGAATACTCGTAATAGAGATCGACGCCTTCGGCATCCGCCTCGAGTTCCTTGCACAGCTCGGCCGCGTCGGTCGCGAGCTTCTTGATCGCGTCCTTCTCCTTGCGGAAGACGACTTCGCGCTGCAGCACCGAAAGGGAGTTGTAGAAGTGCACGATCGCACGCTTGACGCCCTTGAGGCATTCGTAGGTCTTGCGGATGAGGTGTTCGCGCGCCTGGGTGAGCACGACGATCGTCACGTCGTCGGGAATGAGTTCGCGCTCGATGAGCATGCGGATGAAGTCGTAATCGGTTTCCGAAGCGCTCGGGAAGCCAACTTCGATCTCCTTGTAGCCCATCTCGACGAGCATGTTCCAGAACCGCAGCTTGCGGTCGGCGTCCATCGGGTTGACGAGCGCCTGGTTACCGTCACGCAGATCGACCGAGCACCAGCGCGGTGCACGGGTAAGTCGCTTGCCCGGCCACGTGCGCTCCGGGTAGTCAAACGGCACCTGCTTGTCGTATGCGACGTACTTCGTGTACGGCATCGAGCTGGGCTTCTGCGGAGCGCCGATAAAACGTGCCGGAGGCAGCAGCGGGTCGTTGTTCCCTCCGTTGGAAGCCGCGGCCACTGCGGCGAGATCAAACACGGACGAATGATCCTGACCCATCTCTCCTCCTTCTGTGAGTGTTTTGAAACTGTGAGTGCAGTCGTTTCCACGATATGTCCACGGATGTGTTCACATCGTGGCTATGCACGGTCGTGCATATCGTCCTACCCTATAAAGCCTACCGAGGCAATCGTGGAGAAACGTCCACAATCCGGCCATTTTCCCCAGCTTGTTTACATTCTTCAGGTATAGGCGGCGCGGTGAAGGAGGGTGATCGGCGGATTCGCCGATCCGGCCCGGATCAATTGATGAGGTTGACGCCGCGGCGCGCCATGCAGTAGGCGTTGCCGAGCCAGGTGTGCCGTGAGTTCGGCCAGACGGCGCCCAGACGCGGCGCGTTCTGGCTCATCCAGATGCTCGGGACGCGGCCGTCCGCGCTGCGGGAGCCGAGCAGGTTGAAGCCGTTCTTCTCGAGCAGCCATTCCGGATGTTGCGTCGCAATCGCGAGCCCTTCCTCGAGCGTCAACGGGATACGCTCGTCCGATTCGATGAGCTTGCGCGCCACGTCGGGCTCGCGGTTGACGTAGCAGGTGCCGGTATGCGGCTCGATGACGAGGTAGAACGGCCCCTCGGGAGGTTCAAAACCATCAGTCGGCAGGAAACTCGCGATATCGCGCGGCGGCATCGTCGTGAATCCGGCCATGCGGTTGATGCTCGTGCGCGCGATCAGCGATTCCGGGGAGACGAGCTCGCGCGTCGGCACGAGCAGGATGTCCTCGCCTAGATTACTGTCCTCGAGCGCGGCGATGAGCGGTTGCGCGAGCGCGCGGAACGATGCGTCGCTCATGTCGGCGACGTCCGGATATCCCAGCGCGACGATGCGGTCCAACTGTTGCTGCGCGGTGATCGATGCCTTTGACATGCTTCCCAGCATAGCCCGCCGCCTGTTCGCGCATGGCGCGAGGTCGCGCCGGCGGCCGCGGCGCCGACTGCAGCGAACGGTTCCGCTGCGCTCTGCACCCGAACCAATCGCAAACGGACCTCTTAGCGAACGGTGCCGCCGCACTCTGCACCCGAACCAATCGCTGGCACCCTCCTTAGTGAACGGTCCCGCCGCGAAGTGCACCCGAACCAGTCGCAGCTGTCTGCGAACATCGGCCGACCATCCCCGCTCACACAAAACGCGAAAGAGGCGCACGCCATACGACGTGCGCCTCTGCTGTGGCCTATCCGTCCGTCAGCTGCTCTCAGAGCTGATCGGCGAAATGCTTGTTCGCGACGATTTCGGCGAGTTCGACGGCGTTGAGGGCCGCGCCCTTGCGCAGATTGTCGTTCGTCACGAAGAATGCGAGTCCCTTGTTGCCGTCGACGGCCTGGTCCTGCCGGATGCGGCCGACGAAGCTCGGCGTCTTGCCTGCCGCGAGCTGCGCGGTCGGGATGTCGACGAGTTCAACGGCGTCCGCCTGCTCGAGCACCTCGCGCGCCTGATCCGGCGTGACATCCTGCTCGAATTCAGCGTTGACGCTCATGCCGTGCGACGTGAAGACGCCGACGCGCACGCAGGTGCACGACGCCTTAAGGTCGGGCAGGTGCAGGATCTTGCGGCTTTCGTTGCGCAGCTTCTGCTCCTCGTCGGTCTCCTCCGAGCCGTCATCGACGATGTCGCCGATGAACGGAACCTCGTTGAACGCGATCGTGCGCGCGACCTTCGTCGGCTCCGGGAAATCGATCGCGTCGCCGCCGAAGACGAGCTTGTCAGCGCCCTGCTCGACAGCGGCCTTCGCCTCGTTCATCAGCTGTTCGACGCCGGCGCGGCCCGCACCGGAGACGGCCTGATAGGAGCTGACGATGAGTCGCTTGAGGCCAAAGGCGTCGGACAGCGGCTTGAGCACCGGCATGATCGCCATCGTCGTGCAGTTCGGGTTGGCGACGATGCCGGAGGGGATTTCGTCAAGATCATCCGGGTTGACTTCGGCAACGACGAGCGGGACATCGTCATGCATACGCCACTGCGATGAGTTGTCGATGACGTAGGCGCCGGCTTCGGCGAACTTCGGTGCCCACACCTTCGACGTGCCGCCACCCGCGGAGAAGATCGCGATGTCGATGCCGCTCAGATCGGCGGTTGCCACATCCTCCACCGTGATGTCGTGGCCGCGCCAGTTGAGCACCTGTCCCGCCGAATGCGCGGATGCGAGGAAACGCAGGTCCTTGACCGGGAAGTCACGTTCGTCGAGCACACGGCGCATGACCATGCCGACCTGTCCGGTCGCGCCCAGAACGGCCACGTTGACGCCACGTTCGTTGATTTGTACCATTTGCCGGCTCCTTAGTTGTGCAGTTCTGCCGTTGGGTTTGTATTTGTCTCGCCGTCAGCGTCCGGTGCCGCCGTAGACGACGGCTTCCACCTTCTGCGCGTCCAGCCCGTACGCCGTGTGCAGCGCCTTGACGGCCTCGTTGAGCTGGTCGAGCGGAACGAGCGCGGCGATGCGGATCTCGGAGGTCGAGATCATCAGCACGTTGATGCCCTTTTCGCTGAGCGCCTTGAAGAAGCGCGCGGCGAGGCCGGAGTGCGTCTTCATGCCGACGCCGACGACGGCCACCTTGCCCACGTTCGGGTTGAGGTCGAAGGAGTTGTAGCCGAGGTTGTCCTGCTCCTGGATCAGCACCTCGCGCACGCGCTGCGCATCCTTGCCCGGCACGGTGAACGAGATGTCGGCGGTGCCGGTCGAAGCGCCGGCCTGCACGATCATGTCGACGTTCACGCCGATTTCGGCAAGACGTTCGAACACGCGGGCGGCCATGCCCGGTTCGTCGGTGACGCCGCGGACGGTCGCCAGCGATTCGCTGCTGTCATGCGCGACGCCGGAGATGATCGGCGTCTCCTGGCCGAGGTCGGGAAACAGATCGCCCATCGACTTGTCTTCGTGCTCATTCATGGTTCTTTTGCTCTCCGTGGGTGTTGCGTGGTTGGGTTGGTCGGAAGTCGGTCGCCGAAATCAGACGTTCGGCAGCGTGCTCGGATCGACGCCGTCGGGAACGACGAGCGTTCCGGAACGGTGGGAGAACGAGCTGCGCACATGCAGCGGCATCTTGAAACGCTGCGCGTATTCGACGCAGCGCAGCGCGAGCACCTTCGAGCCGCATGAGGACATCTCGAGGATCTCGTCGTAGCCGATCGACGGAATGCGGCGCGCGGTCGGCACGATGCGCGGGTCGGCGGTGAAGATGCCGTCCACGTCGGTGTAGATCTCGCAGATGTCGGCGTCGAGTGCCACCGCGAGCGCGACGGCGGACGTGTCGGAGCCGCCGCGGCCGAGCGTCGTCGCATCGCCGCGTTCGTTGCGTCCTTGGAAGCCGGCGACGATCGCGACGCTGCCGAGGTCGAGCGCGCGGCGCACACGGTCCGGCTTGACTGCGCGGATATGCGCGGCGCCGAACTGCGCGTCGGTCATGAATCCGGCCTGCGAGCCGGTGAACGAGTAGGCGTGGGAGCCGGCGGCGTGAATCGCCATCGCGAGCAGGCTCATCGAGATGCGCTCGCCGGCGGTCATCAGCATGTCCATTTCGCGGGCCGGCGGATCGGAGTCGATGCTCAACGCCTGGTCGATGAGGTCATCGGTCGTGTCGCCCATGGCGGAGACGACGACCGCCACATCGTTGCCGGCGTTCTTCGTTTCGATGATGCGTCGTGCCACACGCTTGATCGAGTCGGCGTCGGCGACGGACGAACCACCGTATTTCTGCACGATAAGAGCCACAACTATCCAATCTTCTCTGTGTTGTCTGTCTTGTTGTACGCATTGGGACCCGCGACTGTGCCCAGTGTACGCAGGAAGCTCGATTATTATATGAACGCGCCCGCACGACGCCGAGGCGCCTTCCCAGAATACGAAACGCCCGGGTTGGCGCTTGCGGGAGGCCATGTGCGTGGCGTGGGGCGTTCAGACCTCGCGGCGTCCTTCGAGGGCGCGCGACAGCGTGATTTCGTCGGCGTATTCGAGGTCGCCGCCAACGGGCAGTCCGCTCGCCAGACGCGTCACCTTCACGTCGAGCGGCATGAGCAGACGGCTCAGGTACGTCGTCGTCGCCTCGCCTTCGATGTTCGGGTTGAGCGCGACGATGATCTCCTTGACTTCGTCGGTCTGCAGCCGGTTGAGCAGCTGCGCGATGTTGAGGTCGTTCGGGCCGACGTTGGCCATCGGATTGATCGCGCCGCCGAGCACATGGTAGAGCCCGCGGTATTCCCGCGTGCGTTCGATGCTCATGACGTCCTTCGGCTCCTCGACGACGCAGATCGTGCTGCGGTCGCGGCGCGGGTCGGCGCAGATCGCGCACGGGCTCGTCTCGCAGACGTTGCCGCACACGTCGCAGAACCGCACCTTCTGCTTGACTTCGGTGATTGATTCGACGAGCCGCTGCGCTTCGTCGTCCGGCGCGCCGAGCACGTAGAACGCGATGCGCTGCGCGCCTTTCGGCCCGATGCCGGGCAGACTCGCAAACGCGTCGATGAGGCGCTGGATCGCGCCGTCGTATGCCAATGCCATGCTTTCCTTCCTCGGCGTGCCGTTCAGCGCTCCTGCTGATTGCGCGGGTTCCTCGGGTCATCCGCCGCGAATTCTTCAACAGACTTCACATCGAATAATTCCTTGACTTCGTCGAGGCTCATCGTCTGGGATGAGGCGAGCGATTCGTCGTCGATTGAGTATTCGTCCTCCTCCGGGTCGACCTGCGGCTGCGCGGACTGCGTGCTCTGCGCGTCCGTGGCTGCGGCGGCCGGTGCGGCGTCGTCGAGCTGTCCCCACGGATCGGCCGGCGCAGTCGTCTGCTCGTGGTGTGCCTGCGCCGCCTGCTGTTCGATCGACGATACGCGGCTGAAATCGATATGCGCCGGCTCGTCGTCACGATAGGCCCACGGGTCGATGCCCGCCTCGGTCATCGACGCGGCCGCCCCGTTCGGCGACGGAGTCGTCAACGGCGCATGCGCGCCGGCGTCCTGCGGCTGCGGCGGCTCTTGCGTCCCGGCCGACATCGTCGGCTGAGCGGTGGCGGGCGGGACGGACGGAGTCGGTGCTGAACTCGGCGCCGCGAACGGCGCACCGGCTGGCGCGGGGCTCGCCCAAGGATCGTAATCGGCCGGATGCGCTGCGGGCACGCCTCGATGAACGGCGTCGTCGGCAGCCTGCACGTCGTCGCTGGAGGACGGCTGCGCGGCATCCTGCGCGCCCGGCGTGCGACCGAGCTGCGCCTTGAGCGTCGCCTGCAGGTTCTCCTTCGCCAGTTGCGCCTTGATGCGCTGCTGCTGGTCGGCGGGCAGATGCTTGAACGGCGGAGCCGTCTGGCCGTCCTCCATCGTCGGCGTCGGCGCGAGTCGCACGTCGGGGCCGAAGACGCGGTGCACTTCGGCGCGCAGGATGTCGGTGACCTCGGTCCTGCCGTCGACGCTTTCCTTGCTCACGGCGAGCGCGAACGCGTACTTGTCCATCGGCGTGCCGAACTTGATCATCAGTTTGCGGCCGCCGGTGCGCCTGTCGGGAGCGAATTTGATGCGCGGCACCTTTGTGCGGTCCACATAGGCGCGCACATCGGCCGGCAGTGACGCCACGAGGCCATCCCACAGCTCGTCGGGTGTGCCGTTCAGCGGCGCCGGCTGCGATCCGGCCTCGGCGAGCCGCTGCGCCTGGGAGGCAGCGTGCATCGCCGCCGTCGCCGCATCCATCGCATGCTGTTCCTTCGACTGATGCGCCTGTTCGCGCGCATTCGGCGCAGGCTGCGCGGGCTGCGCACCGTGCATCGGCTGTGCTGCCTGTGTCGATTGGGTACCCTGCGTCGATTGCGCACTCTGCATCGATGGCGCAGACTGCATCGCCTGCGCGCCCGGCTGCCCGACCGTCGCCGCATGCTGCGGCGTCGACTGTGCATGCGCGAACTGCGCGCTGCTACCGCTGTCGGATCCGATGAATCCGCCGCCGGTCGCCGGCTTCGTCGGATCGGCCGCGGCGGCCACAGGCGCCTCATTGCCGCCGAGCGCGGCGTATCCGGTCTCGCGGCCTGCGAGCAGGCGCGCGGCGAGCAGCTCGAGACGCATGCGCGGCGACGTCGCCCCCGCCATATGCGTCAACGCCTCGTCGGTCTCCTCGGCCATCGCCGTCAGCGTCGCCAAACCGAGCGCCGTCGCCTGCCGATGCAGATCGTCGAGATCCTCGGCGGCCGCGTCGTCGCTGAGCACACGTTCGGCACGTTCGCCGCCGAGCGTGAGCACGAGCAGATCGCGGATGCGCGCAAGCAGATCCTCGACAAATCGGCGTGCGTCGTAGCCGCCGACGATGACCTTCTGGATGACGTCGTACAGTTTCGCGCCATCGTGATCGATGACGGCGTCGATCGCGGCGCCGATGAGCACATCCGGTGTGAAACCGAGCAGCGCGACGGCGGAATCATAAGTGATGTCGCCGTCGACGGCGCCGACCATCAGCTGATCAAGCACGGACAGCGTGTCGCGCACCGAACCGCCGCCAGCGCGCATCGCGAGCCTCAGCACGCCAGGTTCGGTCTCGATGTGCTCCTCTTCGCAGATCTTCTCGAGGTACGGCCCCATCGTCTCCGGCGGCACGAGGCGGAACGGATAATGGTGGGTGCGCGAGCGGATCGTGCCAATGACCTTCTCCGGCTCGGTCGTCGCGAAGATGAACATGACATGCTCCGGCGGTTCCTCGACGATCTTGAGCAGCGCATTGAATCCCTGCGGCGTCACCATGTGCGCCTCGTCGAGAATGAAGATCTTGTAGCGGTCGCGCGCGGGCGCGAAGCCGGCGCGCTCGCGCAGTTCGCGCGCGTCGTCGACGCCGTTGTGGCTCGCCGCGTCAATCTCCACGACGTCGATCGACCCCGGGCCGCCGGTCGCGAGATCACGGCAGCTGTCGCATACCCCGCAGGGATGGGAGGTCGGCCCCTCGACGCAGTTCACGCAGCGGGCGAGGATGCGCGCCGAGCTTGTCTTGCCGCATCCGCGCGGCCCCGAGAACAGGTACGCGTGCGTGAGCTTGTGTTCGTCGAGCGCGCGCATGAGCGGCAGCGTCACCTGATCCTGCCCGATGACGCCTTCGAACGTGTCCGGCCTATACCGGCGATAAAGCGCTAATGCCATGTTGCTTCCCGTTTCTCGATCGCGATTGCCTCGCTGTTCACTGCTCTTCTAAGGTACAGCCTGCTCACCCGAGCCGGCCGCCTGCGACCCCGCCGCGACGCATGCCTGCGCCGGACTCGCCGGACTTTCCCGACTCTCCGGTTCCACCCGACCTGCGGGACCCATCTGGGCCATCAGTTGCGACACGGACGAGGCCCGGCACGGGCATCCGCCGTCACATGGTCGACGAAGGGCACGTCGGTCGGCACATGCACGCTGACGCTGACATCGTCGCCAACCACCTCACAGCGCTGCAGATTCCCGGCGTTCGCGTTGCTCAGCCACGCCGCCACCGCGCACGGCGTGCCATCGCCTCGCCACAGCGCGGCGGCGGCGCCAAGCGCTGCCATATCCGCCGCCGTGCGCGCCTGCGACTGCCGCAGCACGATGTCGCCGGCGCAGGCCAACGCGCTGACGAGCACGGCGGCCGCCACGACGAGCGCGACGCCGACGACCGTCGCCGAACCCTCATCCTCACGCCGCACATTCTCACGCCGCAACCGCGCAATACCGCGCTTCATCCGCGCGACGAACCCCGCGCTGCACGCCAGAGCGCGTGTACCCATCCTCGTCATCGTTCCCATCCCATCGTTGTCACCGTTGACCGTCATCGTTGCCATCACCGATCACTGTCGTCATCGGCGACCGTCGTTCTTCCACCGCACGCCGCAGTCGCGCGTTGCGCGCACTCGCGGATCCCGTTTCACACCGTTGTTCACGACATATCCTGCTTGACAACGACGGCGCGGCCGTGCACGGTCGCCGGCAATACGCCGAGCGGATCGGCGAGCACACGGCAGGTCGTCGTGACGGTGATGCGGTCGCCGCCGTCGGCGACCGCCACCTGCACGCCGGCCGGCGCGGCCACACCGTCGTCGCTGACGAGCGTGGCGCGCGCGACGTCGGCCGCCGCATCCTGACACGAGATCTGCGTGACGCTCGCACGCGCGAGATACAGCAGCAGTGCGGCCGTGACAACGACGACGGGCAGCACAACGGCGAACTCCGCCGTCGCCGCGCCGTCGTCATCGCCACACATCCACGCGCGCAGTCGTTTCCACAGACGTCGCATGCCGCACCTCTCAGACGCTCAGCGCCTTCTTGACGATGTTCGTCAGCAGCGTCTTGATCACGTCCGACTTGAGCAGCGCAACGAGCACCGCCGCGAAGCCGGTGGCCGCGACGAGCACGACCGCGTATTCGGCGGTCGCGGCGCCCTCCTCCGGCTGCGCGGTCAGCGTGCGCATCCTCGAGTCGAGCATGACGGCGGCGCGCGTCATGCGCTGGCCGATATCGTGCAACGGCCGGCCGGTGTCCATCGTGTCGATGCCGATGCCGTCATCGAGTGAGATCATGTTCTGCATTGCCAACTCCTTTGTTCGCTTGTGTTTGATTGTTGTAGGTTGTGGTTGTCGTGTTTGTTGATTTTGGTTGTTCGTTGATCGCCGCGTCGATGGGCGGTCGCGTGTTTCACGTGACTGATGTGTTTCACATGAAACGCGTCGATCAACTCATCGCGCAATCGATTCATCGCGCAATCAACTCATTGCGCGAAGGAGATGATCGTCGGGATGACGGCGATGCACAGGAACGCGGGCAGGAAGCACAGCCCCATCGGCAGCAATAGCCGCACCGAAAGCCGTGAGGCGGCCCGTTCGATCTCCATACGCTCCGTCGTCTCGAGCTGCTCCATCGTCGCGTCAATCCGATCGCCGGCGGCGACGCCTTCGTTCCACGACTCGCGCAGCGTCGCGCACACCGTCGCGGCGACGTCGGCGATCTGCGGATCGTCGGCGGCACAGGTCCATGCGTCGTCCCAGGACGCGCCGGCCGACAGTTCGTCACAGACGGCGGCGAACGCTTCGGCGCATGAGCCAGCACAACATGTGCCGACCGCACGCAGCGCATGCGGAATCGACGCGCCGCTTTCCAACGCGGCGCCCAACAGCTGCAGCACGAGCGGCGCACTCGGCACCCAGTCCTCGCACACACGGCCGGGCAGTGCGCGCAGCCGGACACCAACACATGGTTCGGCGAGCGCCGCGAACACCGCGAATCCCGCGCAGACGGCCGCGCACCAGGCCCATCCGTCACCCATATCCTGCTCCCGTCAGTCATCATCCACCCCCGTCCGTCGCATGAGTCGATGCATCCACACGGCGCCGAGCGCATAGCAGACGACACCGAGTCCCAGACAGCACATGCCCTGCCAGGAGCCGAAGAGGACACCGATCGGGTTGGCACCGAGCACCTCGCCGAGGACAACGGTGACGGCCGGCAGCCCGAGCAGCATCTTCACCGTCGACTGCGGCACAGCGAAGGCGTTGCGCCTGAGCTCCTCGCGCATATGGATGCGCACATGCGCGGCACGCACCGCCTCGACGCAGCGCGCCGTCGGGCAGCCCAGACGCAGGCCGAGACGGCAGGCGGCGCGCAGGCCATGCGAGGCATGCCGGATCTCCGCCGCCGTCTCCCCCGGCAGCGCGCTCGCGCGCAGCGCGCCGGCGAGCAGTCCGACGTCGATGTCGCCGTTGCAATCGGTCATCGTCACGGCTCGCGCGGATTGCGGATCGTTGGCATGCGCCTGCGCGCCAAAGCATCGGCCGAAGGCCGCGTACACGTCACGCCCCGCACGCAGCATTGCGGCGAGCCCCGCCAGTTGCGCGCCGATGCCGACACGACGTCCAGAATCACGTCCCTCGCCACGCACAGCGGCGCCAAGCACGCCGCCGCGCCCACTGTCATCCGTCGCACGATGCGCATGCGGCGCGAGAGAGCCGAGACGCGCGTCAACACCCTCGTGAAGCAACACGGCGAGGAACACGCCCACCGCCGCCAGCATCGCCCACGGCATCGCACCACCTCCTTAGAAAATCGGACCAAGCCGGACCGGTCACCGTCGCGCCCGATCCGTCACGCGCGACGATGCGCCGACCGCACAATCTGCCGTCGCAGCAGTCGAGCATGCCGATCTGCGCGATGCGGCGCCTGCCGCCGACGCGTTCCAGATGGATGAGCACATCGAAGGCACCGTCGGCGAGCCGTTCAAGCGCGTCCGGTGCCACGCCGGCGAGCATGCCAAGCGCGATGAGCCGCGACGGCACATGTTCGACGCCATCGGCGTGGATCGTGCTCAGCGAGCCGCGATGCCCCGAATTGAGCGCCCTGAGCAGGTCGACCACCTCCTCGCCGCGCACTTCGCCGACGACGATCCGGTCGGGACGCATGCGCAGCGTCGCCTTGACGAGATCAGGCAATCCGACTTGTCCGGCGCCTTCGACGTTCGCGTCGCGCGCGATGAGCGACACGACGTGCGGATGTGGCACCGCGGCGAGTTCGCGCACCTCCTCCACCGTCACGATCCGCTCGTTCGGCTCGCAGCTGGCGAGCAGCGCCTTGAGCAACGTCGTCTTGCCGGTGCCGGTCGCGCCCGAGACGAGCATGTTCGCCTTGGCGCGCACGAGCATGCGCAGCATCGGCGTCCATTGGGCTGGGAACATGCCGGCCGCGGCGAGCGATTCCAGATCGGGACGCGCGCGGTCGGGGAAACGGATGGAGATCGACGCGCCCTGCGGCACGATCGGCGCGATGACGGCATGCACACGCGTGCCGTCGTCGGCGGCCGCGTCAGCGATTGGCTGCGTCTCGTCGAGCCGTACACCCAGCTGCGCGCACAATCGCACGGCCAGGTCGCGCAGCACCGCCGGATCGTCGAGCGGAATCGCCGTGTGCGCCAGCTGCATGCCGCGGCCGGCGTCGAACCAGACGGCGCCGTCGCAGGTCACGACGATGTCGGTGACGCGTCTGTCGCCGCCGAGCGCGGCAAGCGGGCCGAGTTCGAGCGTCGTGCACGCAGCGATGTTCATCACACCCTCCTCACCCTCACCGCAGCGTCCCACTGAGGTCGCAGACGCGCTCCACCTGTTGGGCGAGCCTGTCGATCACGAGCGCGTTGCGTTTCGGCACGGCGCGGATGCCGAGGCCTTCGAGGATGTCCCCGCATAGTTTGGCGTCGTTGCGGATCGTGCCGATGATGTCCTTGCCGAGGTAGGATTTCGCGTCCGACACGTCGACGACGCCGCGCAGCCGCGCCGGCCCATGCGGTTCGACGCCGATGACGGCGACGACGTCACCCGGATGTTCGGCGACCGGCCGCGAAGGTTGCCCCGGCCCAGGCGGCATCGTCCGACGGTCAACGCTTTCCTGACCTTGCCGTTCCAGCCAATCGAGATGCGCACGGCCGCGCGCGAGCCCGAGCACCGACAGTTCGACAACAACGACATGCGCCGCTTCGATGAGCGTCGGCGATTCGGCAATTGTCGTGCCCGGCCCGGCGTCCACGACGACGATCTCGTCGCAGGCGGCGAGCGCGTGAACGGCGGCGTCGAGCTCCCACGGCTTCGGCGCGTCGCCGTTCCACGCGTTGTAGGCGAGCACCTTCACGCTGCCCCACTTCGGCAACTGCCGATACAACGCCGAGCCGCTCAGCTGTCCGAGCGGCGCATGCACGTCGTGCCAACGCGAACCCTGTTCATGTTCGATGCCGAGCAGCACGTCGAGACCGCCACCGCCCATGCGCACGTCCGCATCGACGAGCGCCGCCGGCGCATGATGGACGGCGAGCGACCGCGCCAGCAGCGCGGCGATCGTCGACGTGCCGGCGCCACCGCTCGCCGACGACACCGTGATGACGTTGCCGCCGGACAGTTCGATCGCCTCGCGACACGCGTCGGCGCGGCGCATCGTCTCCTGCGGGCGCGGCCGATACGGCTGCGCGCCGGAATCTCCCCGCGGCGGCATGTAGTACCGTTGCGGCTCGTTCGTGCTGCGGGACGCGCTGAACACGGCCATCGGCCGGCTCATCGCCCCTTGTCCATCTGCATACGCAGGCATCATCGCCAATGTGTTCATGGCTCGATTGAACGACGTACACTCCGCCGTGCACAATCCGGACGGGGGTATGTGTACGGACGGTCCGGTTATCCACATTTCTCCGAGTGCGAACGACGCAATCATCTCATTGTGAACATCGGCCCGGCAGTAGGGATGACAACATCTGCAGCGACCGCCCGCGCAACCCGAAATCGCCGACTTTTCGCCGCCGCCGGCGTCCCCTCGGCGTGTCTCCGCGCCGCGCGGCACGCCCGTCAACCCGCACAACCATGCACCGAACATGGAGCGAACATCCATCGAACATGAAAAAGGGACCCACCGAAGTGGGTCCCTCACAAGTCCAACTGCGCAGAATCTCTGCACAACCTCATCGTTGCAACGGTAAGTCTTTCCAATACCCGCCCAACGTAATAATCTTGCTGATCATATACTTTTTGTGGGTCTGCTATTCAGTTGTTCTTGTACTTGCTAATTATGCTCGATTCATCCGGCTTCGCAAGTCGGAACAGCCTTCTTCGGCGCGATGTTCGCATTTTTTCCGTTTTGTGCAACGCGACGCTGAACGCAACACGAAAACGAGCCATATTGTCCATTCCACAGGTCCGCATGTTCATTCGAACACCGCTCTCGGCGTGTCGCAATTCCGTCCGAACGACCTCCAACCGACCTCCGAGCCCGACGCCAGCCGTCGCCACGCCCCTCCCACGCGCCGACGTAGGTAAAGTTTGTGCAACGAAAGCAGATTTTTTCGACATTCCCAGTGATTTCTCGGCCACCACCCCCTAGAGTAGTGTGCATGGCACAGATTTTTGACGCACCTTCGAAGGCGATTCTGCGCAGCCAGATCGCCGAACATATCGCAGAGACGGACAAGACCGACAAACGCGAGACGCTCAGCGGCGAACAGCCGTTACCGCCGGACCGCTTCTTCGACCGCGAGCTCAGCTGGCTCAAGTTCAACAAGCGCGTGCTCGAACTCGCCCAAGACGAGGACATCCCGATCATCGAACGCGCGAACTTCGCGGCGATCTTCGCGAACAACCTCGACGAGTTCTTCATGGTCCGCGTCGCCGGCCTCAAGCGTCGCATCGACACCGGCATCGCCGTGACGAGCCCGTCCGGCCTGAGCCCGCGCCAGCAGATGCGTGCGATCTCCGAACAGGCGCACAAGCTGCAGGACGAGCATGCCCACTACGTTGTCGACCACATCCTTCCGGACCTCGCGAAGGAGAACATCAAGCTGCTGAGCTGGGACAAGCTCACGATCAGCGAGCAGGAGCGCCTGTCGCGCTACTTCCGCCAGCAGATCTTCCCGGTGCTCACGCCGCTCGCCGTCGACCCGGCGCACCCCTTCCCCTACATCTCCGGCAACTCGCTCAACCTGGCGATCATCGTCGAGAACCCGGCCTCCGGCAAGTCGCACTTCGCGCGAGTCAAGATCCCGGACAACATCAACCGCCTCGTGCCGGTCGACGATATGACCGAGGACGATTCCGACGAAGTGCGCTACGGCTTCATCACGATGGAGAACCTGATCATCGCGCATCTCGAGACGCTGTTCCCCGGCATGATCATCAAGGAGGCGCGTTCGTTCCGCGTGACGCGCAACGAGGACATCGAGGTCGAGGAGGACGACGCCGAGAACCTGCTCAACGCGATCGAGAAGGAGCTGCTGCGCCGCCGCTTCGGCCCTCCGATCCGCCTCGAGATCTCCGATGAGACGTCGCCATTCCTCTCCCAGCTGCTCGCCGACCAGATGGGCGTCACGCCGGAGGAGGTGTATCGTCTGCCCGCGCCGCTCGACGCGACGGTGCTCTTCGAGCTCGGCAGCATCGACCGTCCGGACCTCAAGTTCCGTCCCTTCGTACCGACGACGAACCGCCAGATCGCGCAGGTCGAATCGAGCCGTGCGCAGGACATCTTCGCGGCGATCCGCGAAGGCGACATCCTGCTGCACCACCCCTACGACTCGTTCTCGACGTCGGTGCAGGCGTTCCTCGCGCAGGCAGCCGCCGACCCGAAGGTCCTTGCAATCAAGCAGACGCTGTACCGCACGTCGAGCAATTCGCCGATCATCGACGCGCTCATCGACGCCGCACACGCCGGCAAGCAGGTGCTCGCGCTCGTCGAGCTCAAGGCGCGCTTCGACGAGGACGCGAACATCGCGTGGGCGCGCAAGCTCGAACGCGCCGGTGTGCACGTCGTCTACGGCATCGTCGGACTCAAGACGCACTGCAAGCTCTCGCTCGTCGTGCGTCAGGAGGCGGATGGCCTCAAGCGCTACTGCCATGTGGGTACCGGCAACTACAACCCGAAGACGGCGCGCCTGTACACCGACCTCGGCCTGCTCACGTGCGATCCCGTCGTCGGTCAGGACATGACGCGCCTGTTCAACCAGCTGAGCGGCTACGCGCCGAAGTCGAGCTTCCATCGTCTGCTTGTCGCACCGCGCACCGTGCGCTCCGGCCTCATCCAGCGCATCCGCCGCGAGGAGGACGCCGCGCGCGCCGGCAAGGAAGCGTGGATCAAGATCAAGGTGAACTCGATCGTCGACGAAAAGACGATCGACGCCCTCTACCGCGCAAGCCAGGCAGGCGTGAAGATCGACATCGTAGAGCGCGGCATCTGCTCGCTCAAGCCGGGCGTGCCCGGACTGAGCGAGAACATCCGCGTGCGTTCGATCCTCGGCCGTTTCCTCGAGCACAGCCGCATCTACGCGTTCGCGAACTCCGACGGCCCGCAGATCGGCGAAGGCCCGATCTCCGGGCCGGAGGTGTGGATCGGTTCCGCCGACCTGATGCACCGCAACCTCGATCGCCGCGTCGAGGCGCTCGTGCGCATCACCGTGCCCGAGCAGATCGACGAACTCATCAAGTACATCGACCTGCAGATGGCCGATTCGACGTCGAGCTGGCATATGCAGTCCGATGGCACCTACGTGCGCCATTCGAAGGATGCCGACGGTCGCCCGCTCGTCGACAGCCAGGAATACCTGATCCGCAAGCATCAGCGTCGCCCCAGCGCGCATAACTGATCACACAGCTGATTGGCGACAGTCGTCACGATTACGCGGGGTCGGTGCATGTCAACGTGCACCGGCCCCGCCGTATGCACGCGCACATCACACATCTGTCACGCCCGTCACGCAGACCGTGAAAACGGACGCCCCTCCTACAATGGGAACTATGAGTGGCAAATGCAAGCATGTGGTCGAGGCGGCCGGCGGCATCCTCTATCGTCGCCGCGGCGGCGCGCCGGACGGCCCGATCGAAGTGTGCCTCGTGCACCGTCCGAAATACGACGACTGGAGCTGGCCGAAAGGCAAACTCGAGAACAACGAATCGCATCGGCATGCGGCGGTGCGCGAAATCGGCGAGGAGACCGGACAGGTCGTCGCGCTCGGGCCGTATCTGGGCGAAGTCGACTATCCACTGTCGGCGGAGGGTCGCAAATCACGCAACAAGCACGACGGCCCGGACAACGGGCAGCGCAAGCATGTGCTCTACTGGATGGCCACCGTCATCGACCGTCCGCTCGCGCATCAGCTCGCGCCCGCCTTCGGCCCCGTGCATCGCGCGGACGTCGGCGAAATCAACGACGTCGTCTGGCTGACGGTTCCCGAGGCGCGCAAAACGCTGACGCACTCCACCGACAAGGACATCCTCGCGCTGTTCGTCGATCGCCTCGAAGAGCACGCCGACGCCGCGAGCGCCGTGCTGCTCGTGCGGCACGCGAAAGCCGAGGCGCGCAAACAGTGGAAGGGCACCGACGCGGCGCGCCCAATCACGCCGCGCGGCGCGGCGGCCGCCTACGCGCTCGACCGCGAACTCGCCTGCTACGCGCCGGCGCGGCTCACATCGTCGCCGTGGATGCGCTGCCAGCAGACGATGCAGATGCTGTCATGGCAGACGGGCATGCCGGTCGAGTTCATCCCCGAGCTCACCGAAGACGCGTACGCGCGCGACGCGAACGGCACATGGAAGGCATTCCTCGCGCAGCTCGAGCGGACCGTCCACGGCGACCATCCGATGGCGATCTGCATGCATCGACCGGTCATCGGCGGCATGTTCGACCATCTGCGGCCGATGTGCGCGAGCAAATCATTGACGAAACGACTCATCGCGAAGACCCCATACATGCCTACCGGCAGCGCGCTCGCCATGTTCCTCGTGCCGACCGACGACGGGCTGCGCATCATCGACATCCAGAAAGTGGCTCCGATTGTCTACTAACGCGCAACGCAGCGGCTCCGGCTCGATCATCGCGAGCCGTTCCGCCTTCACGCACACCGGCTCCCCGCGCCCCGCACGCCCCGGGCAGCTCGATCAGGCGCTCGCCGAGAACATCGCCGGCGGCGTCGACCCCGAACAACTCAGCGCAGTCAGTCACGCGACGGCGTGGGCGCTGCTCAGCCATGTCCACACGACCGAGGATCCGCAGGTCGTCGAACGCGTGCTCACGCTCGTCGACCATGAGGGCGTCGACGTCATCGCCGAACTGTGGAGCCACGCGGAGCCGGATTCGCTGCCCGGCGTGCTGTGGCGGCTGTATCTGCTACGCACATGGATGCGGCGGCGCCGCGATTCAATCGCGCGACTGTGGAGGCTGGGCGAGCCGATCGTCACGTCCGCGTCGGCGATCGCCGGCATCGACGCGGCACCGACCGAGGAGGACATCGCCCGCACCGCCGATTCGATTCTCGCAGGCGCGTTCCGCGGCGACTTCGCCATCGCGCTCGAACGAGCCGCGACTTTCGTCGACGTCGTCGTCGCCGGTCTGCGTATACAGGCGCAGCGGCTCAACGCGCATGCGAAGGCGATGGCCGATCCGGACAAGTCGGCCGTCGGCACGACCGAGGACATCCGCGCCGCGCACACGAAGGCCGCCCAGCTGCTGCACACGGCCGCGAATCTGCATACGACGGCCGCCGACCTGCGCGCCGGCGCCCACCTGTGGCGCCGCAGCCGCCTCGAGTAGCCCATTTACGGGTCGAGTCCTCGACGCTATCGGCCAACCGACCCGCTTCAGGCCCTACATACGCAAACGGGCGGGCGCCCCGCTAATCAGGGACACCCGCCCGCGCAGGTCAGAGACCGAATCAGTCGACGACGCCGTAGAGGCGATCGCCGGCGTCACCGAGACCCGGCACGATGTAGCTGCGATCGTTGAGGCCTTCATCCACGCCGCAGACGACGACGCGGAAGTCGATGCTCGGATCGATGTTGTCCTCGACGAACTTGATGCCTTCCGGCGCCGCGATGATGCAGATCGCCGTCACGTCCTTCGCGCCTTTCTCCGCCAGATAGTGTGTCGCGGCGACGAGCGTGCCGCCGGTCGCGAGCATCGGATCGATGAGGAAGCACTGGCGTCCCGACAGATCGTCGGGCAGTCGGTTCGCATAGGTGATCTGCTGCGTCGGATGCTCTTCGTCGCGCTTCATGCCGAGGAAGCCGACTTCGGCGCTCGGCATCATGCGCGTCATGCCGTCGAGCATGCCGAGTCCCGCACGCAGCACCGGCACGATGATCGGCCGCGGCTTGGCGATCTGTTTGCCGACCATCGGCGCGACCGGCGTCTCGATTGGCTTGTCCACAACGGCAAGGTTGCGCGTGGCTTCGTACGCCTCGAGCGAGACGAGTTCGGAGACGAGTTCGCGGAACGTCGAAGAGGGGGTGTTCTTGTCTCGCAGCACGGTGAGCTTGTGCTCGACGAGCGGATGATTCAAAACATGCAATTCCATACCTCCCAGCATAGCCCCCGACCCCTGCCGAACGGCCATGCCACGCCGCCCATCCGCGCTTCTCCCCCGTATTATGCTCACAGAGTACGCACGCCCCCACACCACATCCATCTCAACAGACGGATAGGGCGACGCCGCGTCCGTTCGGGGCCGCTACACTGTCGAACGATATGGCCCGCGAGGGTGGACGCGGCGCATACCAATCGACTACAACACGGAGAGGGGTCGAGGCATGACACGCAGCATCCTCGTCACGGGTGGAACGATTTTTGTGAGCCGTTTCATCGCGAAGTATTTTGTGGAGATAGGCGACGACGTCACCGTGCTCAACCGCGGCTCGCACCCGCCTGTCGCCAGCGTGCGCACAATCGTCGCGGACCGCCACGATCTGGGCCATCAGCTCGACGGGGAACGTTTCGACGCCGTCATCGACGTAACCGCCTACAACGCGCGCGACGTGCTCGACCTCGCGCATGCCCTCGAACATGCGCGCGTCCACTCGACGATCATGATCAGCTCGAGCGCCGTCTACCCCGAGACGAATCTGCAGCCTTTCGCCGAAGACGTGCGCCTCGGCCGCAACATGTTCTGGGGCGACTACGGCACCGGCAAGATCGAAGCCGAACGCGCACTGCTCCAATGCGTCGACGGCGCCTACATCGTGCGCCCGCCGTATCTGTACGGGCCGATGAACAACCTGTACCGCGAGGCCTTCGTCTTCGACTGCGCCCGCGAGGACCGTCGCTTCTATCTGCCGAACAACGGCGATATGCGGCTGCAGTTCTTCCACATCCGCGACCTGTGCCGCTTCCTCGAACTGATCATCGACGAGCAGCCCGCGCAACATGTGTTCAACGTCGGCAATCCGGACAGCGTCACCGTGCGCGAATGGGTCGACCTGTGCTACGCCGCAGTCGGCAAGACGCCGACCTATGCGAGCGTCGACGGTGTGGAGCCGCGCAACTTCTTCCCGTTCCACGAGTACGAATACAGCCTCGACGTGCATGCACAGCAGAAGATCATGCCCGACGTCACGCCGCTGGACAAGGGCCTGTGCGAGTCCTACGACTGGTACCGCTGCCACACCGATCAGGTGAACACGCATCCGTACACGCAGTACATCGACCTGCACCTCGCCCCCGCCGCCAAGGATCTGCAGCCGGTGCACTGACCGGCGCCAATCGCGGGGCCTCGAACACCGTATCTGCGCTGAGGGAGTGCCTCTTCGGCGGATATGCCGAGTATGCACTGCGAAAACCGCACCGTTGCGCGCCTCGCCAAGCCCCATACTTGGCCTTTTCGAAGAAGTTGCTCTCCCTCAGCGCAGATAGCGTCAGCGACGCGCGTCCGAACGACGCACTGGAGCCAGCGGCAGCAAAAGCTAGCGTGAGGAAACAGAGGAAACAGGTGACAAGGAGATGCGCCGGACCGCGAAAGCGCCATGTCGGCGCAAAGGCCGCTCGCAGCGGCAAAAAATGGAGCCCGGGGCTATGCACGGCCCGACGCGGATACCATTGTACATGGTTTCGCCGGATCCGCATCCGGCGCGTCGCCCTATCCCTACAAGCGCAAGCTGCTTCGGCTGTGCCTCACTGCTGCGGCAGCCCGTCCACCGCCGCCGCACCCGACGTCGGCACCGACACGCCCTGCATCACAATCGAGTTAAAGGACAGAATGTGGGTCTTATGAGTGGCGTCGGGCCTTCCGGTGGTTGGCGTGTCGTGGTGTGATTAGGGTTTCCGGGCCTAATCGGCGGTCCAGTTTGACATCGTGGTGTTTTCTGCTACTGCTGGTGCATGGTCAGGAGAAAGTCGGCAAGGGCGCGGCTATGCCCGATATGCAACCATCCGATGCGCAAGAGGGCCGCCACGCCGGGGCCGAAGGAGGGATCCCTCACCGACGTGCAACGCCCCGCACCCGGCGTGGACGCATACGAAAACGGATTCGGCATCAGAACAGGCTGGGCCGGACGGGCGTGGCACACCCCCCATTAGACCCACATTTTGTCCTTTAACCCTCACAATCCTGCGGACGATACGAGGCTGATCGACTTCAATCACCGCTGTACTATCGTGGGC
Organism: Bifidobacterium anseris; assembly: GCF_002860345.1. Taxonomy (GTDB): domain Bacteria; phylum Actinomycetota; class Actinomycetes; order Actinomycetales; family Bifidobacteriaceae; genus Bifidobacterium; species Bifidobacterium anseris. The sequence goes on along the minus strand of NZ_NMYC01000005.1, from coordinate 305,718 downwards.
TTCACCATAGATATAGCCCGGGCATGATATTTCAATATCATAAGTCCCATAGGACATATCATATTTCACGGCACCTTGCGCATTAGTGGTTACAGCAATGGGGGCGACAGGACCGTCATATCCTCGGCGGGCGGTAGACATGAAACAGTCCGGCAAAGGCCGCCCATTCTGATTCACGACATAGAGCCGCACCTCGGAGCTCGGTCGTTCTCGGTGCAGAACCCAATAGGTCACAGCCAATGCGCATACTGCCACAACAAGCACCATCAGCCCCGCGAGAACCCTCTTGCGCTTCATCGGCACCTCCTCAGCCGCACCGCCCCGCCATCCAGCAACCATCATACGCGAAGTGTGCACGCGACATACATCGCGCGCACACCAAACGCCGCACATCAGGCAGGCACCGCAGCTTACAGCTGCAGCGCGCTCGCCGGGGTCTCTCCCGGCACGAAGGCCTCGAAGATGAAACGGTCGAAGTACGGCAGGCAGGCGTTGAGCTCCTGCTCGCTGCGCACCGTCCACGCGACCGTCTGCGCGCCCATGCGCCGCGCGAAGGCGAGAGCCTTGCTGTTGCCGTTGCGGTAATCGTAGGCGATGAAGTCGGGCCGGCTCATCCAGTTGAACGCGAGCTTGCCGGCCGCCCACACGACCGGGTCGGCGCCCCCGAAGGGCGCGTCCTCGGCGAGCTGTCCGCGCGACGCGTTCGGATGGTTCTCCTTGTACCAGTGCATCGCCGCCGGGTTGAACGACTCCACCGCATAGACGCCCTTGTACGCGTCAAGCAGATCGGCGGCCTTCTGCATCAGCGTGTCGTCGCGGCTGCCCCAGTCACGCATGTTCTCGAATTTGAATTCGACGATGATTGGCACACGCCCGTCCACGACGCGCAGCACGTCGGCGAGCAGCGGCACATGCTGGTAGTACCCCTTCGGCGCTTCCTCCGGCGTCTTGACGATCGCCGGATCCTCGGCGGTCGCGCTCGGCAGCAGCGGCGACGTCTCGGCACCCGGCGCGGCCGTCGGGAACAGCGCGATCCTCATCAGCTCGTCGTAGGTGAGGTCGGCGATCTTGCGCGGGTCTCCGGCGACGCGCAGCAGATCGGGGTCGTGCGCGACGACGACCTTGTTGTCGAGCGTCAGCTGCACGTCGAGTTCGATGCCGTAGCCGGCCTCGGCGGCCGCCGCGAACGCCGCGAGCGAGTTCTCCGGCGCGATCGGACCGACTTCGCTCGGCGTGCCGTAGCCCGCCTGCATCGCCATGCGCCGCGCGAGCGCCACGTATTCGCCGCTTTCGCCCGCGTACTGCTGGCTGAGTCCCGAGCCGGCGTCGTGCAGTCCGCGATGCGCGTACATGACCTCCGGCAGCGACGATACGTAGTTCTTCCTGCGGTTGCCGAAGCTGCGCGGCGCCGTCGCCCACACTGCGGCGCCGGCGGCGGCCGCTGCGCCGATGACGATGTTCCTCAACGTCTTTGCCATGATTGCTCCTTGTTTGTTTTTCGTCGATTCCTCATCGATTCCGTATTTATTTCTTGCGCCGAGCCTAGTGATTCCGAGCCTAGTGCACGGCCGCGGCGCCGACACGCGCCGTCAGCGAACGGCCGGCGCGCGCGTCCTATTTGTGTTTTCGGTGCCGCCGTTCGCGCCCTTTGAGATAGATGTCGATGACGATCCAGCATGACAGCACAAATGCGACGACATATCCGAGGAAGCCGACGAGCGGTATACCGAAGATGATCGGTTTCATGCCGGCGTAGTAGACGATCGACGATCCGATGAACAGACCGACGACGATGAGCGCCATCGTGAGCCTGTTGACCATGTCCGACAACTGCTGCAGCGGTTCCTCAGAGCCGACGAGTTCGAAGTTCGTCCGCAGTTCGCCGCGCGTGAGCATATGGAGTGCGACGTTCGCCTCGCTCATCGATTTGAGCGCACCGTGCAACGCCGCGTGGCTTTCGATGGCGAGCTGTTCGGCTTCGTCTTTGATCGTCTGCGTCTTCGTCTTCGAATGCTCGATGTGTTCGGAGATGATTTCGATCATGTTGACGTCGGGGATGAACTTGTCGAGCAGTCCTTCGAGCGTCACGAGCGCGCGACCGACCGTCGTGATCGAACTGGGGATTTCGATGCCGTGCCGGCGTGCCATCTGCGTGAGCGACGTGAGGAACTGCGCGAGGTCGAGGTCCTCGAGATTCACGGTGCCGAATTCCTCGATGATGCCATCGAGGTCGGCGAGCAGCGACGGATAGTCGGTATGGTCGGCTTCGGTGCCGGCGAAGCGCAGCAGCGCGTCGGCGAGCTGTGCCGAATCCTGTTTGGCGACGGCGAAGAGCATCTGCTTGAGCGCGGCGCGCGTCGACGCGTTGAGTCGTCCGGTCATGCCGAGGTCGAGCAGCACGATCTGCCCGCCGCGAATTTCGATGTTGCCCGGGTGGGGGTCGGCGTGGAAGAAGCCGGCGTCGAGGATCTGGCTTGCGTAGTTGTCGACGAGTTTCGTGCCGATTTCCTTGAGTGAATAGCCGTCGTCGATCAGTTCGCGCGTATGCGAGATCGGGATGCCGTCGATGTATTCCATGACGAGCACGTGTTCGGTGCACAGATCGATGTACGGCGTCGGGCAGTCCATGTACGCGAAGCCGTCGCAGAAGCGTTTGAAGGCGCTCAGGTTGCGCGCTTCGTTGAGGAAGTTCGTCTCCTCGTCGAAGGTGTCCCACAGTTCTTCGACGACGCCCTGAAAGTCTACGACCTGCGCGTTGTGCATGATTTTCGTCGCGCCGCGCGCGAGCGAGCGCATGATCGAGACGTCCTCCGCCATCGTCACGCGCACGCCGGGACGCTGCACTTTGACGGCGACGTCTTCGCCGTTGAGCAGCGTCGCGCGATGCACCTGCGCGAGCGAGGCCGAGCCGAGCGGGGTCGGGTCGATTGTGCGGAACACTTCGCCGAGCGGCCGGCGGTATTCGGATTCGAGCGTTTCGAGCACGATTGAATACGGCATCGGGTCGGCGTCGGCGCGCAGTTTGGACAGTTCGTCGCAGAACGATTGCGGCAGGATTTCGGAACGCATCGACAGGATCTGCCCGACTTTGACGAAAGTCGGTCCGAGCGCTTCGAACATCAGGCGCATCTTGACCGGTGTCAGTCCTTTGAGCGCGTCGAACTGCATCGCGATCTTGCCGATCTGGTGCAGCCGCTTGAGTTTGCTGCGGCGCGTCAGATGGTATTGGTCGGCGAAGGAGCGGCGATGCGCGCCGAACAGCCCGATCGTCTCGGGGTCCTTCGACGCCTTCGGCAGTTGGTCGCGCAGTTCGATGATGTGCGCGGCCTCCTGCGTCTCCTCCGCTTCGAGGAGACGTGCGCGATGCGGCTCGTCGGCGTCGCCGCCGTCGGCGTGCGCCTCCTGATCCTGTAGTTTCGCGTCGAGGTCGACGATTTTCGATGTGTCGACGCGCGCTTCGTGCTGCCGTTCGCGTGCGGCGCGCGCCTGCTCATGCTCCTCGTGGCGTTCGGCGCGCGCCTCGTCGCGCAGGTCGCGGTGTTCCTCCCGCGCGAAGCGGCGCAGCTCGTCCGGCGTCACGTTGCCGTGCTGGTCTGAATGCTGATTCATAGGCATGACGATGCACCGCCTTCGGTTCGGCGCCTCAGGCGGCGCATTGCATCATCGCGCGCGGCGGCGCGATCAACGTTGATGGGGTGGACGCTCACTTATCGGCGTCGGCGGCGTCGGCCTTCGCGCCAGCGTCGGCGGCAGCATCGTCGGCCGGCTTCGTGTTGAGGTCGTCGACTGCCTGCGCAGCCTGGTTGCGCAGACCTGCAGCGGCGTCCTGCACCGTCTGCGACGCCTGCGCGGCCTTCTCCTTGAGCGATTCCTTCTTGTCGCCGGCCTTGTGCGCGAGTTCGCTGTTGAGCTGCTTGCCCTGCTCGACGGTCAGTTCTCCGCGTTCGACGAGACGGTTGACGAGCTCCTGGCCCTTTTCGGCGGTCGTGGCGATTGCGCCGACGCCCGCGAGGAAGATCTTGCGCAGGCCTTCGCCGAAGTCCGGGATGTTGTTGTTCGAATCGGTCATGATGCCTCCCAGCTCATACCTGTGTTGGCGTATTGCTCAGTGCCAACTCTACACGTTCCGTCGCGCCGGCGTTCAGCGTGGGCGTAGCTGCGCGACCTCGCGCGCACGCTGCGCGACGCGGTCGATGCGCGCGAGCTCCTCCCGCGCCGCCGGCGTCGATTCCGCGCGGAATTCGCCGTAGCGGCGTTCGGCGGCCGCGCGGATCAGGAAATCGCTGATGGCTGGGTTCTTCGGCAGCAGCGAACCGTGCATGTAGGTGCCGATGACGTTGTGCACGCGCGCGCCTTCGGTGTGGTCCTCGCCGTTGTTGCCCATGCCGTCGTGGTCGACGGTGCCGAGCGGGCGCACGCCGTCGTCGAGGAAGGTCTGCCCTGAATGATTCTCATAGCCGATGATGTCGCCGAAATCGTCGCTGTGTTCGACGAGATTGCCGATCATGCGCACGTCGCGGCCAACGGTGTGCGCGCCGATGATCGAGATGCCGTCGAGCCTGGCGCCGTCGACCGTTTCGAAATAGTCGCCGAACAACTGGTACAGGCCGCAGATCATCAGCATCGGCACGCCGTCGTCGGCGAGCGCGCGCAATGTGTCGGCGCGCGCGTAGAGGTCGTCGATGATCTTCTTCTGGCCGGTGTCCTGACCGCCGCCGCCGAGGATGACGTCGGTGTGTTCGGGCCACGGATCGTGCTGATTGACGGCGTGGATGCGCGGCTCGTAGCCGTAGAGTGCGAGCCGGCGTTCGATCGTCAGGACGTTGCCGGAATCGCCGTAGATGTTCATGTCCTTCGGATACAGCGAGACGATGTCGATCGGTCTGGCCATGCGTCGCTCCTTCACTTGCCCACGCCGGCGTCGGCGACGTCGGCGATCTTCGCCAGATACGCGCGCACGGCGAGCATCGCCGTGTACGTGCAGTAGATGTGCTTGCGGCGGCCGGGATTGCGCGCCACGAAGGCGTCGACGGCGCGCTCGAGGTCGGTGTCGACGTCACCGACCGCGACGTCGTCGTAGGCGAGGCGCAGTGCCATGTCCCACGCGCGCACGCCGGAAACGGTGTCGACGCCGCCGGCCTTGAGGCTCGTGAAGTCGACGTCCCACAGCCAGCTCATGTCGCGGCCGTCCGCGTATTCGTCGTTGATGCAGATCATCGTGTCGGCGTCGTCGGGCGGGAACGACGCGAGCGCGAGCCGGAATCCCATCGGATTCTTGACGAGCAGTAGTTCCGTCGGCGAGCCGTGCACGTCGATGACTTCGCCGCGTCCGAATGCGGGCGTCACCTGCGCGAGCGCGTCAAGCAGGTGCGCCGTGTCTGCGCCGGCGAAATGCTGTGCGCGCATGACGAATCCGTCGCGGCGCGCCTGCGGCAACGTCGCCGCGGCGTTGCCGATCGTGTCGGGGACACGCAGGTCCTGCTGCACGGCGCGCACAACGGCGAGCGCGGCCGCCGCGTTATAGAGGTTGTAGACGCCTTCGAGTTTGACTTCCGATTCGTATTCCTGCCCGTCGATGACCATCTGCGCGCGATGGTCGCCGACCGCCGTGAGCATGACGTCAGCCGGCGTGACGGGCGCGGCGGCCGTGAGCGGTTCGCTTGGCACGGCGGCACCGGCGAGCGCGACCGTCGTCGCCATGTCGTCGTCGGTCGGGAAGTAGCGGCGCAGCGCGCGCGACAGGCCGAAGTATGCGGCGCGCGTGTCGACCGGCGTGAGCGCGGCGAGTGCGGCGATGCGCGGATCTTCGCGGTTAAGGACGACGGCACGCGTCGTCGTTGCGGCCACGCGTCCGAGCAGCCGTGCCGTGTTGTCGATTTCGCCGAAGCGGTCGAGCTGGTCGCGCATGACGTTGAGCAGCAGCGCGTACTGCGGCTTGACTTGGGCGACGAACTGCACGGCGTAGGCCTCGTCGAGTTCGAGGACGGCGATGTCGGCGTCGATGTGGCCGCTCATCGTGACTTCGTTGAGCAGTGCGGAGACGACACCGCGCGTGAAGTTGGAGCCTGTCGGGTTCGTGAAGACGCGCAGTCCCAACGATTCGAGCATCATCGCGACCATGCGCGTTGTCGTCGTCTTGCCGTTCGTGCCAGAGACGAGGATGACGCCGAGCGGCAGCTGCGCGAGTGTGCGGTGCAGGAACGTCGGGTCGACGCGTTCGACGACCTTGCCGGGGAACGCGCTGCCGCCGTGGTGGGTGACGCGCGACGCCCAGCGCACCGATTTGCCTAGCAGCGGCGTCGCGAACGCGTACCATGGCCGGCGGGTTGTGTCTGTTGCCGTGTTCGTCATGTCAGACTCCCTGCTGATAGTCCTGGGGCATGTCTTGGAATTTCGAATACTGTCCGCGGAATGCGAGGTTGAAGGTCGCCGTCGGACCGTTGCGGTGCTTCGCCATGATGATGTCGGCCTCGCCTGGACGATCCTCCTTGTCGTAGGCGTCGGGACGGTGCACGAGGAAGACGACGTCGGCGTCCTGCTCAATCGAGCCGGATTCGCGAAGATCGGACAGCTGCGGTTTCTTGTCGTTGCGCATTTCGGGGCCGCGGTTGAGCTGCGAGAGCGCGACGACCGGCACTTCGAGCTCCTTCGCGAGCAGTTTGAGCGCGCGGGAGAATTCGGAGACTTCCTGCTGGCGGCTTTCGACCTGCTTGCCTGAGCTCATCAGCTGCAGATAGTCGATGACGACGAGTTTGAGGTCGTCGCTCTGCTTGAGCTGACGGCATTTCGCGCGGATCTCCATCAGGCTCATGTTCGGCGAATCGTCGATGAACAGCGGCGCGTCCCTGAGTTTGATGAAGAAGTTGTTGAGCACGTTCCAGCGGCCGGGGTCGATGTCTTCGGCGTTGCGCATCGCCGACAATGGGATATTCGTCTCGGCGGAGATGATGCGCTGCGACAGTTCGATCTGGCTCATCTCGAGGCTGAAGATGACGGTCGTCAGATGCTGGTGAAGCGCGGCGGCGCGCGCAAAGTCGACGCCGAGCGTCGACTTGCCCATCGCCGGGCGGCCTGCGACGACGACCATCTGGCCGGGCTGCAGACCCTTCGTCACCGAGTCGATGTCGCGGAAGCCGGTGAGGATACCGGATTCGATCTCGCCCTTCTGGATGCGGTCGATCTGCTTGAGCGTCGCCTCGACGGCGTTCGCGATCGGCGTGTAGTCCTGATGCACCTTGCCCATGCTCATCTCGTAGATCTCGGCCTGCGCGAGGTTGACGACCTCCTGCGCCTGCGAGCCTTCGGCGTTGTAGCCTAGCTGCGTGATCTTCGTGCCCGCGGCGATGACGTTGCGCAGGATCGCGCGCTGATGCACGATCGTCGCGTAGTACACGGCGTTCGCGGCCGTCGGCACCGAGCCGATGAGGTCGTGCAGATAGTCGACGCCGCCCACTTTCTCGAGGTCGCCGGCGTCGTCGAGACGGTTCGCGACGGTCACGACGTCGGCCGGATCGCCCGCCGAGAACAGGTCGATGATCGCCTTGTAGATCGTCTGGTGCTTCGGCTGGTAGAAGTCAGCCTCCTCGAGCGTCTGCGTCACTTCGCCGATGGCGTCCTTCGCCATCAGCATGCCGCCGAGCGTCGCCATCTCCGCGTCGTCGTCGTGCGGCGGCACACGGTCGAACAACGCCATGTCGTTCTTGTCGTTCCTGTCGAATCCTTCAGCCATAACAGTCGATTATAAGAAAAGCGAATGTAACACAGAAGGGCACGGACGCGACACTCCGCACGAAGGCCGCGCATGCGCGCGTGTCGGGCCTTCGCACGGAGTGTCGCGGGCTCTCAGCAGGCCTCGCCGATCGTTCCGGGCAGTGCGAGCTCCTGTTCGAGCCGCGGCAGCACGGCACGCGAGAAGGCGAGCGTCGACGGGCCGAACAGTTCGAGCGTGGCCTCGCGCAGCATCGGATCCTCCTTCCACGGCATGCGCGCGAGCCAGATGGCGACGGCCGCGTCGCGGATCGAGCAGTAGTGGCGCAGCATCTGCGTCTGCTCCTGGCGTGACGATTCGTGCAGGCGGTCGTAGTCGATCTCATGTTCGTCGATGAGCAGCATCGGCATTGCGAGCGTGCCGATGTCGCGCATCATCGCGCAGATCGAGTCGAGGCTCTTGAACGACGTGCGCAGCAGCTCCTCGTCGTGCGTCGCGAGCGCGCCCATCAGCTGGTTGCGCATCATCGCGCCGAGGAGCGAGCCGGCGACGTCGCTGATGTAGATCAGGTTGCGCCACAACGGTTTGTCCATCTCCTCGCGTCGTGCCTGCGGCGATTCGAAGAGCGTTTCGACGAACACCGGCTTGTCGTTCCACAGTTCCTCGACGGCGCGCCGCAGCTGCTGCACGTCGTAGAGGAAACGCTTGTCGATGCGCTGTTCGAGGGCACAGACGCGGGGCTTGGCCTGCACGTAGCGCGCGATGTCCTCGTCCTCCCACGCCTCGCCGGCACGGGCGTGCGCGAGCGCCTGCCCGATGCCGACATGGTAGGCGAAGTACTGATAGGAGGTGCACATGAGATCCTCGTCGTCGCTCGTGCGCTCGGGCATCGTCACATGCACGTCGCCGCGCGCGAGCGCCTGCTCGTATTCGGCGTCGGCTTGCAGCCGCAGCCCTTCGATTGTGTGGAGGATGTCGAGCGCGTCCTCGTGCGCGCGCCGCTGCGCCTCGTTGTGGAATTTGATGTTCGGCGTCGAGCTGTGCAGGAGCAGTTCGCCACCGATGGTGCCGTCGGTGAGCAATGTGTAGGCGATGCGCGCGGCGAGCATGCCCGGCTCTGCCCAGCGGATGACGGCGCGCGCCGCCATCGAACGCATCATGCGGTAGTACTCGAAACTGTCGCCGTAGCGTTGCCGCTTCGTGCCGAAACGGCGCTTGTCGCGGCCGCCGAAGCGTTTGGCGAGGCCTTTGTTGTCGACGGCGCGGATGTGCAGCGGCAGTTCGTCGACCGGCCGGTCCGTGGCGAAGGCCGTGCGCGCCTGGTCCATGCGTTCGTACAGCCAGCGGCCGAGTCCGTGACGTCGCACGACGTATTCGCAATGCGTCAGGAAGGCGCGGCAGTGGTCGATGAAGGCGGTGTCGCCTGTTTCGGCGGCCGAGCACAGTTCGACGGGCCAGCAGGATGCGCCGAAGAGGTCTTCGCCGAGGTCGAGCAGCCGTTCCGGAGCGGGCGGCATGATCGTGCTCAGCATATGCCCCTGCGGCGTGTCCTTCTCGTCGACGACGATGCGTTCGGCGTTGACGATGTGGTCGTCGAACAATGTGCGCAGTTCGACGAGCTTCTCGAGGAAGCCCTGCGAGTCGAGCGTGAGCGTCGCGCCGTTGGCGCCCGGATCTGCTGTTGTGGACATATGTCCTCCTTGTCCGTGGAATATCGTTGGTTCGCACCGGTGTTCCAGCCACTGTGCACCATCGGACGATTGCGCGCCAACGGACGGCAAACCTTTGTGGATATGTGGAAAGTTCGCGCGTGTTCCACCGCCATCCGCCCCGATGTGGACAACCGATGACGCCGCCGCTTGCCCTCCTCACCGACGCTGACTCCCCCGATGCGTCCGGCGCCTCCGACACAGCAGCGTGCGCCGTACTCCCCGCCCGTAACCGTCACCGTCGACGTTTAGCGGAAAGTAGAACGACTCGCGCGACGCTCGTTGTGGACAACTTCTTCACAATTTACTTCCGGTTATCCACATCTTGGGGATAAGCATGTGGATTACGGTGGATTACGGCTCAGGTTATCCACATTCGGTGGATAACCCTGTGGATAACTTGGGGATACAGCCGCAATCCTTGCAGATTCGCGCTTCTCCGATTTGCGACCGCCGTCGATCTGTGGTAGGCGATCTGCAATCGTCATCCCTTGATCGCCGCGCGCGCGTTCGCCGCCATCGCCGTGACGAGCTGCGCGCTCCATTTGCTCCAACCGACCTGCCCGGAGATCTGTTCGCCGGATGTCGCGCCGAGCGACGACATGTCCGCCTTCGTCAGGTCGAACAGCATGTCGAGCAGCACCGGGTCGCCCTCCACGCGCGCCGCGAGCTCCTCGCCGGCCTTCGGATCGTTGGGATTGCGCGACGTCGAGAACTCGGACAGGCTCAGGTGCTCGCGCACGAGCAGCGTCGCCATATGCACGATCCGCTCGTCGAAGCCCATCCGTTCGAGCACGGCGCGCGCATGCCGCTCGCCTTCGCGCGCATGGTCCGTGACGCGCGGCCGCTTGCCGATGTCGTGCAGCAGCCCGGCGAGCAGCAGCGCCGCGTAATGCTCGTCGTCGTACTGTCCTCGTTTGAGCTGCGACGTCACGGCGATCATATGACGGTCGATCGTGTAGCGGTGCGCCGCCGATGCGCTCGGCCGGTTGCGGATCGCCGCCCATTCGGGCATCCAACGGTTCGGGATGCCGACGAAATCAAGCTCTTCCCAGACGTCGAGCAGATGTTCGCCGCTCGCGAGCAGACGGACGAAGGCGGCGCGCGAATCATCGTCCCAATCGGCGTAGCGAATCGGCGATTTCGCGAGGTTCGCCAATGTCGACGTGTTGATCGACAGTCCACCTTCGGCGGCGGCCGCGGCCACGCGCAGCGGCAGGCCGCCGTCCTTCGCCGCGTCGACGCCGGGCGCAAGCACGACCTCCTGTTCGTGCAGCGCGACGCCGGGCGCGAGCAGCTCGAACTTCGGCGCCTCGCGCTTGCCGCCGGCGCGCGGATGCATGATCTGGAAGAACGAGAATCGCGGTCGTTCATGCACGAGCGTGTGTTCGGCGCGCGCGGCCGTCGCGTCGAGCGAGAATGCGATCGCGCGGCCGAGCCGGGCGATCAGTGTGAGCAGATCGTCGATCGATGTCGCTGCGCGCTCGTCCTCGGGCAGTGTCGGATCGGCAAGGCCGAGCATCGCCGCGACCGGCGCCTGATACGGCGTCAGCAGCAGATTCGTGTCACGATGCGCGGCCAGATGGATGCAGTCGCGTACGTCGAGCAATCGTTCGACGGCGGCGTCGTAGCGGCCGTGCGGACGGTCGGCGAGCCACGACGCTGACAGCGCCGCCGTGAGCACGACGTCGCGCAGGCCGCCGCGCGACTCCTTGACATCGGGTTGGTTGACATACGGCAGGCGGCCGAAACGTTCGAGCCGCGTCCGTGCCGAGTCGAGCAGCTCCGGCAGCCGCTTGCGCGCGGCCTTGCGCCATCGTTCGAGGATCGACACGGCGGTGCCTTCGATCAGTGCGATGTCGCCGGCGATGGGTCTCACGTCGAGCCAGCCCATCGCCGCCGGCAGGTCGGCGTCGGTCACCGATTCGCATTGCACGCGTGTGCGCACCGAATGGTCGAGGTCAATGCCGCTGTCCCACAGCGGATACCACAGTCGGTTCGCGAATTCGTTGAGCTGTGCGCCGTCGAGCGCCTTGCCGTCGTGGATGAGCACGAGGTCGAGGTCGGAGCACGGCCCGAGCTGCCCGCGCGCGAGCGAGCCGACGGCGGCGAGACCGATGCCGTCGGACGGCACGGCGAAGGGCACGTCGTCGCACGCTTGTTGCCACAGCCGCGCAAGCGCGTCCATCGCGAGCACCGTGCGCGCCTCGCGTTTCGCCGCGCCGCCGCGCAGCACGCCGTCCGTGTCGGGTGCGCTCAGCGCGAGCATGCGTTCCTTGAGATCGTCGACCGCCGTCGTCATCGTCGTCTTCTCCTGACTGCGTCGCGTGGGCGCCGCTCAATCGAGGACGGCCTCCGCGCACGTCGTGCAGCGGAGGCCGTCAGGGTGTCACATGGGTTTGTCTGTCGGAGGTCAGATGGCCGCCGATCCCGTTTCGCCGGTGCGTACGCGGGCGACCATGTCGAGCGGGGCGACCCAGACCTTGCCGTCGCCGATCGTGCCGGAGCCGGCGGACTTGATGATGACGTCGACGAGCGTTTCGGCGTCGGCGTCGTCGCACAGGACTTCGACGCGGACCTTCGGGATCAGGTCGACCGTGTATTCGGCGCCGCGGTAAATCTCGGTGTGGCCGCGCTGACGGCCGTAGCCGTTCGCCTCGGAGACGGTCAGGCCGTGCACGCCGGCGGCCGCGAGGGCCTCCTTGACGTCGTCGAGCTTGAAGGGCTGGATGATTGCGGTGATGAGTTTCATGCTCACATCTCCTTGATGACGGAGCTGGCGGTGCCAGCGAAATCGTATGCGCGTTCGCCCTGGTCGGCCAGATCGATGCCGCCGACCTCCTGGGCCTGGGTCACACGCCAGCCGACGGTCTTCTCAAGGCCGAAGGCGATGATCGTCGTGATGACCGCGCAGAAGGCCATCGCGATGAGGGCGATGACGATCTGCACGACGAGCTGACGCCAGTCGCCGCCGCAGAACAGGCCGGTGTCCTGCATGAAGAAGCCGAGCGCGACGGTGCCGATGAGGCCGCCGACGCCGTGGACGCCGACGACGTCGAGCGAGTCGTCATAGCCGAGCTTGTACTTGAGCGAGCAGGCGAGGCAGGTCACGATGCCGGCGATCGCGCCGAGCACGATCGACCAGATCGGGGAGACGACATCCGCGGCCGGAGTGATCGCGACGAGGCCAGCGACGATGCCCGAAGCAGCGCCGATCGCCGTGTAGTGGCCGGTGCGGATCTTCTCGGTGAAGCCCCAGGCGAGCATCGCGGCGCCAGCGGCGAGCGACGTGGAGACCCAAGCGTAGCCGGCGGTGCCGTTCGCAGCGAAGGCGGAGCCGGCGTTGAAGCCGAACCAGCCGAACCACAGCAGGAATGCGCCGAGCATGACGAAGGGGACGTTGTGCGGACGCATCGGCTCGGTGCCGAAGCCCTTGCGCTTGCCGATGATCAGGACGATGATCAGCGCCGCGACCGCAGCGTTGATGTGGACGACGGTGCCGCCTGCGAAGTCGTGCGCGGCCGCGCCGATCGCCTGCGAAATCGGGCCGTCGGCGGACAGCAGGCCACCGTTCCAGACCATGTGCGCCATCGGCGCGTAGTCGAAGGTGATCCACAGCGCGACGAAGATCATCCACGTGCTGTACTTGACGCGTTCGGCAATCGCGCCGCAAATGAGCGCGACGGTGATCATCGCGAAAGCGGCCTGGAAGCCGACGTCGACAGAAGCCGGATAGTTGTTGCCGTTCATGCTCGCTGACGTGAAGACGCCGTCCTGCGCGACCATCGTGTCACGCAGCAGGAAACCGGTTGCCGGATCGCCGAAGACGCCGCCGATCGAATGGCCGGCGTAGGCGATCGACCAACCCCACAGACCCCAGATGATGATCGTGACGGACAGTGCCGCCGCTTCCATCATCATCATGTTGAGCACGGCCTTGGCGCGGACCATGCCACCGTAGAAGAATGCAACACCGGGTGTCATAAGGAACACCAAGCACGCGCTCGTAAGTATCCACGCGGCATTACCGGAATCAAGCTGTCCCATACGGCCACCTCCCTCTCATATGTCTTGTTCTTGCTTGTCCGCCGGGGATCCGGCGGGCGACTCTCTTTCGATTGCAGTTCCGTAGTGGAACTCACAAGCCATATGGAACGCCCCGAGGATGTTGAGCATGTTTCGACGCGTTACGAAAGTGTAAAACGCCGAACATGACGAAACGGGACGCCAACCATGCGGTTTGCGTCCCGTTTCGTTGTGTTGCGCGGCGCCTGTCGCGCTGCGGCGCATTATTCGCCGAGGATGCCGTCGACGAAAGATTCCGGGTCGAAGGGGGCCAGATCGTCGGGGCCTTCGCCGACGCCGACGAGCTTGACCGGCACGCCGAGCGCCTTCTGCACCGAAATGACGATGCCGCCCTTCGCCGAACCGTCGAGCTTCGTGAGCACGACGCCCGTGATGCCGATCGCCTCGGCGAAGACCTTCGCCTGCGTCATGCCGTTCTGTCCGGTCGTCGCATCGAGCACGAGCAGCACTTCGGCCACCGGCAGGTTCTTCTCGGTGACGCGGCGGATCTTGCCGAGCTCGTCCATCAGGTTCGCCTTGTTCTGCAGACGGCCGGCCGTATCGATGATGAGCACGTCCATGCCGGTCTCCTTCGCCTTCGCCGAGGCTTCGAAGGCGACCGACGCCGGATCGGCGCCGTCCTTGTCCGAACGCACGACCGGGACGCCGACCTTCGCGCCCCACGTCTCGAGCTGGTCCGCGGCGGCCGCACGGAAGGTGTCCGCTGCGCCGAGCATGACCTTCTTGTCCTCGGAGACGAACAGACGCGCGAGCTTGCCGGTCGTCGTCGTCTTGCCGGTGCCGTTGACGCCGACCATGATGATGACGCTCGGCGTGCTCGCGACCGGTTTCTCCGCTTCGAGGCGGCGGTCGACGTCGGTGCCGACGAGGTTGAGCAGTTCGGCGCGCAGGGCCGCGCGCAGCTGCGTCGCGTCGCTTTCGCCGGTCACGCGCGCGTCGCGGCGCAGCTGTTCGACGAGTTCCTCGCTCGCCTCGGCGCCGACGTCGGCGAGCAGCAGCGTGTCCTCGACATCCTCCCAATCGGCTTCGGACAGATGATCCTTCGCGAGAATGTTGAACAGCGCCTTGCCGAAGGGGTTGCTCGACTTGGAAAGCCGTTCGCGCAGCCGCTGCAGACGCCCTTTCTTGCCGACCGGCTTTTCGGGCTTCTCCTCGAGTGGCGCAGGCTCCTCCTCGACGATCGTCTCGTCGACGACGGCCGGCTCGGCCTCCTCATGCTCGACCGTCTCCTCAGTGACCGGTTCCTCGGCTTCCTGCGCCGCCGGTTCTTCGGTGACCGTCTCTTCGGCGACCGTTTCCTCAACGGCCGGCTTTTCGGCGACCGTTTCTTCGGTGATCGATTCCTCGGCTGCCGGTTCCTCGGTGATGGTCTCCTCAGTGACCGTTTCCTCAATAGCCGGCGTCGTTTCGACTGCGGCCGCCGGCTTTTCGTCGGCGGATTCCTCCGCTTCCGGGGTCTTCCTCGGCTGCGGATGCTCGGCGGCCGGCTTGGCGGCGGACTTGCGCGCCGCCTGCTCGCGTTCGGCGGCGAGGCGGGCGTCGGCTCTCGCCTTGGCTTCCTCCTGCGCCTTGTTGATTCTCTTCTTGCGTGACCGATCGGCCCAGATGCCGCCCACGATGAACAGCACGGCGATGACCACGACGGCGATGATGCCGTACACGGTGTTCGTATCCATGGCTTCAGCCTAAAAAACTCAACGGACACGGCCAATCAAGAGGACGTGAAAGAATACGCGGTATGGCAAACGCTTCCAGAATGTCGTCGTATCAGCGTCGTGAACAGCTCATCCGCATCGGCCGTTCACTGTTCGCGTCCAAGGGTTTCGAGGCGGTCAGCGTCGAGGAGATCGCCGCGACCGCCAAAGTCAGCAAACCGATTGTCTATGAGCATTTCGGCGGCAAGGAGGGACTGTACGCCGTCGTCGTCGACCGTGAGATGCGCGCGCTCAACGACTCGCTGTTCCAGGCGCTGTCTGGAGAGAACGCCCACCCGCGCCAGATCGTCGAACGCACGACGCTCGCATTGCTCACCTACATCGAGGAGAATGCGGAAGGCTTCCAGGTACTCGTGCGCGATTCGCCGACGACCGATCCGACGAGTTCGTTCTCGTCGCTGCTCGGCGACGTCTCGACGCGCGTCGGCGAAATCCTCGAGGAATGGTTCAAGCGGCAGAAGCTGCCGGCGAAGCATGCGCCGTACTATGCGCAGATGCTCGTGGGCATGACCGTCTACACCGGCCAATACTGGGCCGATCAGCGCAAACTCAGCAAGGAGCAGCTCGCCGCGCTCATCGTGAACCTCGCATGGAACGGCCTGTCGCGCATGGAAGCGAAGCCGGAGCTGCGCTTCGAAAGTGGCAAGGCGCGCAAGGACAAAGACAAAGTCGACAAAGACAAAGTCGACAAAGACAAAGTCGACAAAGACAAAGTCGACAAAGACAAAGTCGACAAAGACAACAACGCCGGCGAGTCGTCGGCACCGCCGTCCAATGACGGCGCCGACGACGCAGTCACCGCATCCAGTGATCCGACATCCTGAACGCGTTGTGCATCAGGTTGCTTGACGTATACAGCACCTGATCGAGCAGCGTCTGCGTGCGTGCGCGCAGCCACGTCGCCATCGTCGCGTTCGCGTCGGCGAGCGCGATGTGCACGGCCGCGCGCCCTTCGACTGCGACGTCGTCGGCGAGCGCATCCGCGTCCTCGGCGAGCGACGCATCGGTGTGTTCGACGAGGTTGAGGCCGTAGGAGAGCACGTCTTCGATGTACTGTTCGATTTCGCCGTTCGTGTCGAACCAGTGCGCGTCGGCGATGACGGCGATGATGCGGTTCATCCAGTACAGCGAATCGGTCGACGCATGCTCCGGCTCGGTGTCGCGCAGGAACGGCGGCGTATCGAGCACATTCGCGTAGAACGGCGCGGGCGACGTGAACGCGCCGCAGCCGTAGGAGATCCACATGAGCGCACGGTTCGCCTCGGGCACATACGGGCGGATCTGCATGCACACCATGTGGCCGGTGCGGTTGACGCCGATCGGACGGTAACGATGGCGGCTTTCCGGCGTGCCGGTCGTGCCGTAGGGGTCGTAGGGCGTGCCTTCGAAATGCGAACCCATCAGGAAGGCCACATCCTCGACGCTCACCTTGCGCTCGGGTTCGCGGCACCACGGCAGATTCTGCGAATCCGGCCGGTATTCGGCGTCCGGGCCGTCCCAGTCATGCGACAGGTTGAGATGGCGTTGCATGTACCATGCGCGCGGCGTGTTGTAGATCGCGTCCTTCGGCGTGGCCGTGCCGAAGGCGCCACGCACGTCGAAATGCGCGGGGCTGCTGTTCTCGGACGTCATCGCGCGGTTCAGATGATGGGCATCGATGAATTCGCGCAGATCGTCGCTGCACATGTTGTTGCGTCTCTCGCTCAGCGCGTCGTCGAAATCGAGGACGTCGATGCCGAGCTGGTTCGGCACCGCCGCATAGCAGTCGTCGGGCACGCGGCGCGCGATCCAATGATGGCCGCCGATCGTCTCGACATACCAGATCTCGTCCACATCGCTGATGATGATGCCGTTCGATTCGTAGGTGCCGTACTGCTCGAGCAGTGAGCCGAGGCGTTCGACGCCCTCGCGCGCCGTCGTGACGTACGGCAACACGAGTGTGATGACGTCCTCCTCGCCAAAGCCGCTGATCTGTTCGCCGCCGGCGTCCTTGTCTGCCTTGACATACGGGTCGGCGGCGAGGACGCGCGGATTGACGCTGATCGTCTCCGTCGCGCTCATCGCCACATTGTGCTCATTGACGCCCGCCTCGGCGAGGATGCCGCGGTTGTTGCGCACATTCGGCACGATGCTGTAGCGGCACGGGTCGTCGGGCAGTTCGATGCGGAAGGTTCCGGCCACGTTCGCGTAATCCCGCGGCTGGTCCTCGGGAGCCACGACGATGAAGCGCTTCGGGTCGTAGGTGCCGCTGCCCGAGTCGTCATTGCGCGCGATGATCGTGGATCCGTCGATGCTGGCTGATTTTCCGACTAACAGTGTGGTGCAAGACATGATGCCCATGCTAGTCGAACCGGCGATTTGCGAAATCAATCCGGCAATGTATAATTGCAGGTTGTTGCCCCTCTAGCTCAACGGTTAGAGCAGCGTCCTTTTAAGTCGTGGGTTGTGGGTTCGAATCCCACGGGGGGTACCGAGCAAGGCTCTGAACCATTGGAATCCCAACGATTCAGAGCCTTCACCATATCCGGTCGGCACCCGCCGCCCTCGGAAAGTAAGCATTTCGTCAGTGATTTAGCGATAAAACCCCTACAGCCCAGCCAACCCGCCCCAAACATCCATCGCGTCTCACCCATCGACGGCGCCAGCGCCCCATCGGCCCCGCTCATGCTCACCCATCATCATCTCGCCACCTGTCCCAGCCCCCGGCGCCGCATAGCTCGAGGTTTCCCTCAAACTATCGAGTTATGCGCCCAAGCTGCAATCCGACGCCGGCAGCCCCATGACGCCTATCGGCGCAACTGCACAACATCAACCATGACCCCAGTCCAACAGCACGCTTTTGCACACGAACCGCACACCAACGCACATCATGCCCCATTCGAAGCCGGACGTCCGCGCATATCTCGACACTTCCCGGAAACTATCGAGATATGCGCACAGCAGGCGACCGCACGCGCACACGCGCACACCCGTGCACTCACCACACCTCGTCAATGTCGCGAATCAGCCGCAGAATCAACGCCTTGATTTCGGGGATCTCCACGCGTTCCGGCGTCATCAGCCAGAAACGCACGCCCGAGATGAACGCACTCGCGATCATCTCAAGCACAAGCGCGCGGTTGACGGTCGACGGCCGCAGCCGCTGCTCGCGGGCGCCGTCGGTGAACAGCCGCTCCCAGAAGTGGTAGCCGAGCATGCGCTTCCATCGATCGACAAAACGCGCCGACGGCAACTCGACAAGCAGCAGTCGAAATTCATCCTCATGCCGGTGCAGCACACGCACGAAGGCGTCATAGGATTCGGTCGCCGACGCGCCGCCGCGCGCGAGCGCCCGCATCGCGTCGCCGGCGTCGCACAGCTCGGCGAGGATGCGCTGTTCGATGACGTCGAGCACGGCATCGACGTGCGCGTAGTTCTTGTAGAACGTGCTGCGCGCGACGAACGCGCGTTTCGCGAGCGCGCAGACGGTGATTTCGGCGGCACCTTTGCCGGTGTCGTGCATCCAGTCGACGAGCGCGCGTTCGATCTGCCGCCGCGCCGGCGTCTGCGTCGGCGGATGGGTCAGCTCGAGCACATCCGCATACGGATTCGTTTCCATCATCGCCGTCAGCATAGACGACGACGGTGGACACTTTCGTCGTTTTTGCAGCCCTCCCCTCGTCTGAACGCGCCGTCGACGCATTTGAATGGGTAGTCACTTGGGTCGTATGCGGCCCGCAGTTCGTCGAAAGGGTGCCCATGTCGAGTTCGTCGTCCGCCGCCATCACCGCCGCGCGTCCGAAAATCGGCGTCATCGACGTCGGCGGCGGCCTGCGCAGCGCGTACGGCGCCGGCGTGCTCGACTGGTGCCTCGACCACGATGTGCGTTTCGACTACGGGCTCGGCGTCTCCGCCGGCGCCGCCAACGTCACGTCGTATCTCGCCGGGCAGCGCGGGCGCGCCTTCCGTTTCTACGCGGACTACTCGTCGCGCCCCGCATACATGGGCGTCGGCAATCTGCTGCGCACCGGCTCGTTTCTCGGCCTCGACTACATCTACGGCACGTTGATGAACGCCAGCGGCGAGGATCCGCTCGATTACGACGCGTTGACGTGCGGCGGGGTGCCGTATCGCATCACCGTGACGAACGCGCTCAGCGGCACCCCCGAGTATTTCGGTCCGGAGCATATGCGGCAGGACGGCTACGACGCGCTCAAGGCCACCGCGTGCCTGCCCGTCATCGACCGCCCGTACGTCATCGACGGTGTCCCGTATTTCGATGGCACGATCAGCGATCCGATTCCGGTGCGACAGGCTTTCGCCGACGGCTGCGACAAAGTCGTCGTCATCCTCACGCGGCCACGCGACTTCCGGCGCAAGGCCTCGCACGACGCCGGCAGCTCGACGCTGCTGCGGCTGCGCTACCCGAAGGCGGCGCGCGCACTCGCCCACCGCGCGCCGTCCTACAACGAGGAGCTCGACCTCGTCGAGCGGCTCGCGCGCGCCGGCAAAGCCTGCATCGTCGCGCCGCAGTCGATCGACGGCATGAGCACGCTCACCCGCGACGCCGACGCGATCGGGCGTCTCTACCGGATGGGACTTGCGGACGGTGCGACAATCGCCGATTTTCTCGCCGCCTAAGGTGGGCGTCCGCGCGCATGCGCAGCGTGGAACAATGTGAAGAATCCGTGTTTTCAGTGGGCTTTCAGCGATTCCGAAGCCGTTTGCAATCCGGCGTCAAGCGATGTCCAATAATTATCGACTGAGATGGTTCCGTCAGCAAACGCGCGTTGCATGTGCACGCGCATCGAATCACATGAAGGACCATCATGACGAATCACGATCACGACATCCAGAACACCGCGACGAACGCGGACGAGACGCCGACGGTCGCGCAGCAGCCGGTCGATTCGACGAAGGCATACAACTACGATTTCACGCAGCGTCCGGCCACACCGATGTACACGGCGAGTCCGACGCCTCCGCAGAACGGCGCGACCACGCGCATCCATGACAAGCTGAGTGGCAAGATGACGGCGTTCATCGTCGGCATCAGCCTCGCCTGCGGTCTCGGCGCCGGCGTCGCTGGCAGCGCGATCACGAACGCGCTGCACGATTCCGGCCAGTCCGGGCGCCATATGGCACCGTTCGCGCACAGCACCGACGAGCAGCTCGAGCAACTGATGCCCGAAGACGGCGAAGGCGGCGAAGGCGGCGACATGGGCGGCCTGGATATGCGGGGCTTTGAAGGCGACCGCGGCATGCGCGGCAACCGTCAGCGTCTCGAGGGCCGTGACGGATCGGATTCGCGCGATTCCGACAAGTCCGACCGCAACGGCTCGGACGACTCCAGCGATTCCGATTCCAACTCCGAAAAGGAGAGCAGCTACGTGTGGTACGGTGACCTCCTCAACCTGTAAATCGCACCGCACTGCAAAAACTCACCACACTGCAAACCGCCCCAACGCCGCGCCCCGCCCGCGCGGCGTTCCCATCCCCGTGTTCTTCTTCAGCAAAAGCGTCCACCGAAGCGGCGTCGCACAATGGTAGGAAGCAGCCGCAGCCACGGCATCGACACGCAAACGCTACAGCATCCGTAGCGCTACGTACACCGTAGCGTATAAGGTTGCTGTCCGTATGACGGCCGCCGACGCGCTGCCGTCGCGACCCACACCATCAGAGCACCGAGGAACACGAGGAGCAGAGGCACCATGCGCAACATATGGTTCATTCTCGGCAGAGACCTCAAGCGTCTGCTGCGCGTGCCCACCGCCTGGGTCATCCTCTTTGGCCTGACCTTCATCCCCCCGCTGTACGCGTGGTTCAACATTGTCGGCTTCTGGAACCCCTACGGCAGCACAAGCGGCATCCGCGTCGCCGTCGCGAACGACGACCGCGGCGCGAACAGCGACCTTATGGGCAAGCTCAAGCTTGGCGACCAGATTGAGGACACGCTCAAAAAGAACCATCAGCTCGGCTGGGACTTCATGAGCCGCGCCGAGGCGATGGAATGCGTCGAATCCGCACGATGCTACGCGGCGATCGTCATCCCGTCCGATTTCAGCGAGCGCATCGCCGACGTGCTCACCGACACCGCGAACCGCCCGCAGATCGACTACTACGTCAACGAAAAGGCGAATCCGGTCGCACCGAAAATCACCGGCGTCGGCGCAACAACCGTCGACCGTCAGATCAACAACACCTTCGTCTCCACGGTCAGCGGCGTCATCGGCGGCATCGTCAACAAAACGAACACCAAGATCAAAGACGATTCCAACACGACGGTCGCGAAGACAACCGCACAGCTGAACAAGACGAAATCCAACCTCGAGGACGCGCGCGCGACCGTCGCGCAGCTGCGCGAAACGCTCGGCACGACGAAATCGAAGACGGCGGCGGCACGGCAGGCGCTCGACGGCGTCACGACGGCGTCGACGAACGCGAGCGACGGCCTGACGACGGCGAACGATCTGCTGACGAAATCACAAGGATCGATCAACACCTTCGCGGCGGACGCGTCGAATCAGCTCGACAAAGGCGGCAACCTGATGCTGCAGGCGACCGGGCGCGCGTCCACCGACGCGACGCGCGTCGCGAACGGCATCCTCACGGCGAGCGGCGCGACCGGCGCCGCCCTCAACAACATGACATCGGTGAACGAGGACACGGCGAAGATCCTCGACGACCTGAAGAATCTGCCGGACAATCCACTGTCCGAGCAGATCAACGAAATCGTGACGCTGCTCGAGCAAGAGAACAAGAAATCCGCGCAAACGCTCGCCTCGCTCACCGAACTCAACAAGTCGACGCAGCAGGCCGCGACGAACTCGCTGTCCACGATCGACCAATTCTCGACGACATCGACATCGACGATTGACTCGCTCGCCGGCGCGCGCACGACGATCAACACGACGGCGCTGCCACAGCTCAACGCCGGCCTGAGCTCGCTCGCCGGCACCAGTGGCGCACTCGCCGGCTCACTCAACGGTCAGGCGTCGCTGTCCGCGCAGGCCAAGCTCGTGCTCGACCAGATCGATGCGATCAGCGACGACGCCGATACGTCGCTCGCGAGCACGGACGGCCTGCTCAAGACCTTCATCGACCGTCTCGACACGACGGCGACTGATTTGGGAGCGCTCGCGAACACCGATCTGCTCGCACAGTTCACCGGCGTCGACGGCGACGTCGACGTCTCGCGCATCGCGAACTTCATGCTGTCGCCGACC
Source organism: Bifidobacterium anseris (assembly GCF_002860345.1). Lineage (GTDB taxonomy): Bacteria > Actinomycetota > Actinomycetes > Actinomycetales > Bifidobacteriaceae > Bifidobacterium > Bifidobacterium anseris. The sequence continues at coordinate 283,295 of NZ_NMYC01000005.1, read as the reverse complement.
GTGCTCAAAACGCATACGCTGTATCCGGTGGACACCTACGGATCGGCGATGGCGCCGCTGTTCACGAGTCTGGCGCTGTGGGTCGGCGCGTTCATGCTGATGGTGCTGATCCGCCTTGAAGTGGATCATGAAGGCCTCGAAGGACGCGATCCGAAGATGTGGCAGACCTATATGGCGCGTTTCCTGCTGCTCGCGTTAATCGCGGGGCTGCAGGGCATCGTCTGCGCGGTCGGCGATATCGCGATTGGCATACAGATGAAGAACGCGGCGCTGTTCATCCTCACCGCGTGGTTCACGTCGATCGTCTACGTCTCGATCGCGTACGCGCTGTCCGCGACCTTCATGCATGTGGGCAAGGCGCTCGTCGTCGCGCTCATCATGGTGCAGATCCCCGGCGCGTCCGGCCTGTACCCGATCGAGATGATGCCGACCTTCTACCGCGAGCTGTACCCGCTGTTCCCCTTCACCTATTCGATCGGCGCGTTCCGTGAGACGATAGGAGGCTTCTACGACGGCCACTGGGCGAAGGACATGCTGCTGCTCGCACTGTTCATGGCCCTGGCTTTCGCAATCGGTCTGGGGCTGCGTCCGCTCATGTCGAACTTCAACCATCTGTTCTCCCGTGAGCTCAACGAGGCGGACATGGTCAACAGCGAACGCGTCTACACGCCGACGCACAAATTCAGCCTCAGGCAGGCCGTCGCCGTCCTCGCGAATCAGGAAGGCTACCGCAAGCAGGTGGAGGCACGCGCCACGAAGTTCGCGCGCCTCTACCCGAAGCTGATGCGCGGCGCACTCGTCGCCGGTTTCGTCGTGCCAATCATCCTGTTCGTCACATTCTCGTTCACGAACGGCACGAAGCTCGTGGCGCTCGCGACGTGGATCGTCTGGATCCTGTGCATCATCATCTTCCTGATGGTCGTCGAATCGATCCGCAACAGCCTGCGCCGCGAAGCCGAACTCGGCACGCTCGACAAGGACGCGTTGCGCGCACTCGTGCTCAATCGCGGCATCATCACGCGTCCGTCGGCGCCGAAGTTCGCGCAGAGCTACGCGAAGGCCGCGAAAACACTCGCCGACGCCGATGACGAAGACGATGAGGAAGAAGAGGACGAGGACGACATGATCGACCTCGAGGACACGCTCGACCTCGATCTGCACGAGCTGCGCGAACGACTGACGAAGGGCATGCACGACCTGCGCCCGCACCACGGGCAGCATGAGGGGAGGCACTCGGCATGAAGATGGTAGGCAGGATCTTCATCGACGACGTGAAACGGCTGACAAGCAACATCGCGTCAATCATCATCGTCATCGGACTGACCGTCATCCCCGGCCTGTTCACATGGTTCAACGTGGCCGCCTGCTGGGACCCCTTCGCGAACACGAAGAACCTGCAGTTCGCAATCGCGAACGAGGACGAGGGATACAAGGGCGACCTGCTGCCGATGCGCATCAACATCGGCGACGAAGTCGTCAACACGCTGCGCGCGAACACACAGCTCGACTGGAACTTCACGAAGACGCGGCAGGAGGCGATCGACGGCACGAAGTCGGGCAAATACTACGCCGCCGTCATCATCCCGAAGGATTTCAGCAAGACGATGCTGACGTTCTTCTCAACCGATGCAGACCACGCGGTGCTCGACTACTACGACAACGAGAAACTCAACGCGCTCGCGCCGAAGGTCACCGGGCAGGGCGCCGACACGATCGCCGCGTCGATCAACGAGATGTTCGCGAAGACGATCACCGACACGGCGCTCAACGTCGCATCGTCGATGGTCGACATGCTCGACAAACCCGAGGCGAAGGATCGGCTGAGCAATTTCAATGCGCGGGTCGACGACCTGTCGTCGACGCTCAAGGACAGCGCGTCGATGCTGCGTTCGTACAGTCAGCTCACCGGTTCCGCGCAGACGTTGATGGCGAGTTCGAAGGATCTCGTCGCGCAGACGAAGTCGGGCGTGGACAACGCCGTCGGCGAACTGTCCGGCGCAAAACAGTCGGTCAACAATCTCTCGGGCGCGCTCGGCACGTCCACGGACGCGCTGCAGCAGGCGCTCGACACGAGCTCGGCGAGCATGGAATCGCTCGCCGGCAGCGTCGACACGTTGCTCGGCAGCGTCGACAATCAGGCGAACGCGTCGGCGGCCGCCATCACGAACCTGTCGGGCAACGTCGCCGCCGAGGCGAAGGACTATGCGACGACGCGCGACCGGCTGCAAGATCTGCTCGACAAGTCGTCGCTGCCGCAGGACGGCGCCGTGCGCGCGCACATCCAGTCGCTCATCGACCGTCTTGGCGACGCCTCGACGACGCTGACGCAGCTGTCGTCGCGACTCGACGCGGCCGCCGCCGACATCACCAACCATGTGAAGGTCAACGGCGAGACGCGGCAGTCGATCAAGGATCTCGTCACGCAGGCGAAATCGTCGGTGAGCGGCATCTCCACCGATTTCGACACGTCAATCAAGCCGGATCTGGAGAAGATGAGCACGGCCTTCGCGAACGCCTCCGGCAGCTTGGCGACGAGCGTGACGACGCTCAAGGACGCGCTCGGTGACCTCAACGGCTCGACGACGACGGCCGACGAGCAGATCACCAAAGTGCGTACGTTGCTCGACGACGCCGCCGGCGAACTCGACACGGCGTCCACGAAGCTTGCCGACTTCAGCGGACAGCTGACGAAGGCGCTCAATACCGGCGACATGGGCGTCGTCAAGCAGATGCTCGCCGGCAATTCGTCGAAACTGTCGAGCACGCTGTCCGCACCCGTCGAACTCAAGACGAAGGCGCTGTTCCCCGTGGAGAACTTCGGCACGTCGTTGACGCCGTTCTACACCTTCCTGCCGCTGTGGGTGGGCGCAATCCTGACGGCGGTGACGCTCAAGGTGAACCTGTCAAAGAAGCGGCAGCTCGCACTCGGCGATCCGAAGCCGTGGCAGCAGTTCCTCGGCCACTATTTCGTCTTCGGCATCATCGTGCTGATGCAGGCGACGTTCTCGCTCGCCGGCACGCTGCTGTTCCTGCGCGTGCAGACCGTGCACCCGTGGCTGTTCATGCTCGATGGCTGGTTCAGCGCGATCGTCTATTCATTCTTCACATACACGCTGATTGCGAGTTTCGGCAACGTCGGCAAGGCGATCGCCGTGCTGTTCCTCGTCATGCAGATCTCCGGTTCGGACGCCGCGTATCCGCTCGCGATCCTGCCGCAATTCCTGGGCGATGTCAGCCCGTGGCTGCCGGTCACCTACTCGACGGCCGCGCTGCGCAGCGCGATCGCCGGTATCTATCAGAACGATTATTGGATTGCGATGGGCAAGCTCGCGCTGTTCCTTGTGCCGCTGCTCATCATCGGTTTCGGGCTGCGGCGCGGCCTGACGCGGTTCAACCTGTGGTATGAGCGCAAAGTCGAAAGCACAAAGCTCATCAGCTGACGGCGGCACGGCCACGCGGCAACGGCAAGACAGAATCATCAAGACAGAATCAGGAAGAAGGTCATGAACGCAGCAGCACAGCCGGCCGACGGTGTCCGCATGCCGGCGCGACATGCCGAACGCCGCGAGCAGACGGACGTCAAGATCATGCGCGCGACGTTGGAGATCCTCATCGCGCAAGGCATCGGCGCCGTCACGATTGAGGCGGTCGCGCGCAAATCCGGCGTCGCGAAGACGACGATCTACCGCAGGTTCGCGAACAGCGACGACCTCATCCGGCATCTGGCGCACACAATCGCGCTGCCGATCGATCTGGACGGCATCGAGCCGGGACGCGCGGGTCTTCAGGCGGCGCTGCGGCGCATCGTCGATTGCTTTGACGAGAAGGTCGGGTTGACGGCCGTCGGCATCGTGCTGTCGTCGAGCAATGAACGGCTGCGCGAGGTCGCAGACAACGTCATCCGCCCCGTCTCCGCACGTTTCGCCGAGTTCCTCGCGCGCGGTGCAACGGACGGCGTCTTCCGCGGCGGTCTGGACGCGCCGTTCCTGTTCCGCACGGTGCTTGGCTCGATGCTCGCCTGCAAGGCGCTCGGCGCGCCCGGCAACGGCTCGCACAACGCCTGGGCCTCGCATATGACCGAACTGCTGTGGCCGTCGGTGAGCGCATGACGCCGGTCATTATTTTCAGCAACTTCACAGCATGTTCCAGCCTTGCTTCAAGATACCGGTGGTTATATTGAAGTCATCAGCCGCAAGGTTGACATAATCGAAAACCTTCTTTCTTCTCTTTCCTCTCTCTCAGAGGCCCGGCTTCTTCCCTTCGGCCGGGCCTCTTTCCTTTGTTTTGCACCGCCGTATTCGCGCGCCACGCACACCATTGTTCAGCGGCCGTTCATCGCCGCCGACGCCGGCCGAACCGCTGCGCGAGCCAGCAGCCGCCCAATGCGCCGCCGATGAACAACAGCACCGGCGCCATCGATGCGAGCGTCGCGAGCAGGTTCCCCACGCCCGCCGAGATTCCGCCGGTCACGCCACCGATGATGCCACCGATCGTGCCATCGTCGACGATGTTGTGGAAGTACCCGTAGAGCATCGGCGCCGTCGTGCCCGCGACCATCGCGAGCGCATACCACCACATTGCGCGTCGCGAGCGCTGCCGATACAGCAACGCGCCGCCTGCCGCCGGCGAAAGGATGAAGGAGCTCACGCCGCTCAACGGCGTGTACAGCGCGTCTGCATCGGGCATCAGCGGCACGCGTCCGACGAGCGCGATCGCCGCCGCGAACACGGCTGCCGACGTGACGGCCGTCCGATGCCGCCGGTAGAACCTTCTCACGCTGCGCCACGCACTCACGTCCATTCCTCGCTTTCACTCGCCCGAACATCTGTTCGATGCCTTCCTCATTATGCCCACCGTGTCGCCTGCGCGCAAATTCCGTCCGTGCCTGCGCCGTACCCTTGTGCCATGCAAGTTTGCGATTCCACGCCCCATGATTCCTTCCTGCGCCGCTACGGCTGGCAGATCGTCGGCATCCTCGCCGTCTGCAGCGCGACGGCCTTCGCAATCGCCGTGCTGCTCGCGCATGGCGATCCGCTGCCGATGGACACGGCGGTCTACACATGGCTGTCCGCGCATGTCATCTCGCCGTCGCTGACGCCCGCCGTCGTCGTGTTCACGCAGATGTCCGGCGTCGCGACGCTTATCGGACTCACTGCCGTCATTCTCGTCGCCGCCTGCGCGTTGCGGCGTTGGCGTATCGGCGTCGCGGCGGCAGTCAATCTCGCCGTCGAGGCGGCGCTCAACGAGATGCTCAAACGTATCGTCGCCCGTCCGCGGCCGCCGCTTGATCATCGTCTGATCGACGAGGTCGGTTTCAGCTTCCCTTCCGGTCATGCGATGGCGTCGACGGCATTCTACGGTTTCCTCATCTATCTCGTGTACCGCTATTGGCGGCGCGCGATCAAATGGGTTGCGATTGTGCTGCTCGCGCTTGTTCCGCCGATTGTCATGGCGACGCGCGTCTATCTGGGCGTCCATTATGCGAGCGACGTACTCGCCGGCTGCCTGTACTCGATCGCCTATCTGACGTTGTTGTCGATTCCGATAATGAAGCTCACGCTACTGCCGACCGATTCCGAGCATCGCTAATGGACGGCCGTTTCCACAGGCCGCCCGAATGGATTTCGTGGGTGCTCGGCATCGTCGCGCTGTTCGATCTTCTTCCGCTGCTCGTCACCGCGTTCTTCGTCGTCTGCGCCGCCGAAAACCACGTCTCCGACCTGCCGACTGATTGCGATCCCGACCATTGCCCGGTGACGCCCGAGCAGCACAGCCGCGATCTGACGATTCTGTGCGGCTCGGTCGTTTTCTGGCTCGCCACCGTCTATCTGATTTACCGACTGTTGCTCGCGTGCCTCGACGCACAGCGCCGCCGCAACGAACGTCTCATCGCGACTGCACTGTGCGTTGCGGGCATGGCGGCGATCTTGACGATTACTTACCGCACTCTCGGCTCCTGGGCGCAACACAACGACCTCATCACCGCCTATGTCGTCGCCGCGCTTATACTCGCCTGTTTCCCCGCCTACCTCGCCGTGCGCCACCAGTATTTCAGGTCCCTGCCATCGGATGTGCCCGAGCGCGCATGACCTGCATCGGCTGCGCGCCGCATCCGCAACGGCCACGCCACCCTTCTTCAACGCATAACTCGATAGTTCGCGGCAACTATCCGGTTATGCGTCGACGTCCTTAGCCATACACTCCCGCCATGTGCGATTGCGATTGCCTACGATTGATGATGTGCCCGATTCCCAATCCTCTGTGCGATTTTGTGATATCTCTGTCTCACGCTGCATCTCCCGGTCAGCGCGGCGCGCGCATGACTCGATAATTCATCCGAACAACCGAGTCATGCGCATCGGAGAAACCGGCTACGCTGTCGCGCGCCCGACTATTGTCAGGTGGCCAGCGGGGCTGTTGACACCGTCGTAGTGCACGCCAAATGCGACGGCCACGGCATCCACACCACGGATGCAATGCATGCCCCAAATGCCCTGCCACACGCCACGCACAATTCCGTTGCCGGAGAATCCTGTGGACATGTCGAATACGACGCTGGAGACCGGGCATCGTATACGCGCGTGCAGCAGACCGTATACCGTCATCCATCCAGTCCCACCGCTCTCTGGCACCCCGTCGAAGGCCGAGGTGGTCCCGTAGGCTTCGTTCAGCCATTACTGCACCATGAGGATAAATGGCTCATTCGCCGCAGAACCATCTCAACCATGTAGGGCAAGCATAATAGGTCGTAACCGGTAACGTCGAAATCGTCTCAACAGTGGCTCCCGAGACAGTTTCAGGAACAGCTGATGGCACAAGTAGCTGAGCAAGCACTAGCCCAACAAGGAACCGTTTCATACGACCACCGCCCATCTGTTTGACTTCCCGATAATCGGATAACCCTCATGATGGTATATGACATGAATGCTTATACCTAGCCGCCATACCCACTATGGGTATGGCCCCACATTCAACCAGGCGGCACCGTGGGCTCCTCGGGGCTGCTTGCGATCTCGAACCTGTCGCGCTACGGTGTTCCTAGGGAGGACTAGAGAGCATAAGGGAAGGGAACGGCTTTGCAATCACCAAACCAAAATGAAACTAACGATACTCGCACACCCGAATGCATCCTGCGTCTGATTTTCATCGAGAATGACCCCCTCGCCTTGAAATTGTTCACGCAACTATTCCATCTGCGAACACAGTCGACGAAAATTGAGCACGTTATATCTAGCGGAATTACCGCATTACAGAACCTCGAAATCTATGATCGGTTTGACGCAGTCGTCATGGATATGCATCTGGGTGACATTGAGGGGCCATCCGTAGCATGGCAAATTCGTCGCGCAAACGATACGACACCAATCATCGGCGTCACCTCTCTGCCACTCACGCACTACCTTAACGCTGCCCGACAAGCCGGAATGCAGGATTTGCAAGCAAAGAAGAATATCACAGACATCATCACATCAATCCAACGTATCTGCGCTGGTCGCATTCCGGAAGGCTTTGAGTCGCCGGAAGACGCTTTCCGACGATTGCAGCCGCAAAGAGACGCACCTACGCCGCTAACCCGTACCCAAACCATGATCATGAACTATATAGCTCAAGGGTATACCGATCAGCAGATAGCGGAGCACATGCACTGCACTCGAGAAACCGCGCGCAAGCATCGGCAGAACTGCTTAAAACGACTCGGCGCAAACAACACAGTGGAAGGAGTGCTTCAGTGGCAAAACATAAACCGGTTTTTCAAGCTCAACTAAGCGTAGGCCGCATTCGCAACCCACTCCATTGCGCACATCCGGGGTTGCTCATGATTCTTGTCACCGTATCCGCCGTGCTACTGTGGCAAACGTTCGTAATTCATCGCCCCACAATACCGTTAGGGATACTGGTACTTGCCCAAGTCATAGCATTCGGATGCACATACCGGTTCCCCCTACCCTCATTAATCACATTCGCCGTACTATCAATAACCGGGGATGCACTTTCCCCCATGTACAGCTCATATGCCCTATACAGTGTGCTCGCCGCAATCAGTCTATGGTCATATTTCACCAATGACCCAGCATCGGTCGGCGCTGCACTATTATTTTCAGTATATCAACTTGTATGGTCGACGAACACAGACACTGCGGCGACTCCACTGACGGCACTGCTTTTTCCAGCATGTTTATGCTAGCCGCTCTGCTCGGCGCAGCGTTGCGTCGATTCACCCATCACCTGCAACGGCAACGACAGGCAATAGCGCAGATGAGATTGCAGATGCTGAAATCCGCCGAAGAACTGCATGATGCCGTCTCTGGTACGCTCTCTAATGTTGATCTCATGCTGCAATACCGCAGCCACACTCTGCTCAGCGCTCCCACAACAGCAGACGTCGAACAAATACTGGAACTTGATGAAGATATTCGAACTCGACTCGACCAAGCGTCTCAAGATGTTGCTCAAATTGTGAACATGCTATTCGAACAATATGGCGAAACAGCAGACTCCCCTGCCAGCTAACCGACGCGGGCACCAATACGCCAACAGCTCCTTGCATACCCATATTGGGTACATCGCATATACATCGAGCCACTCCGCTTCTACCATGTGAACACATACACATATTCAACGTAGATGGAGTGAAGATGAAAATCATAGACGGATTCTAGTCGTAACTGCAACATGTTGTTGCAGTTACGACGGAACCTCCCGCTTGAGTTCGACGACGAATCTTCCGACCGCCGTACCGTCGAACGAACAACCTTTCGCCCTCACCTGACTCAACCAGTCAGAGACGCGCGAACTGACTTCTCAGCTTCATATCAATTTGACAAAATACATCTGGGAGTTTATCTAGCTTCGATATGTCTTTCAATGTCGAAAAGATATCGAAAGAAAGGATATAATCATGCGTCGTGTTATTAAGAGAATCGCAACTGTTAGCACTATTCTTGCACTATCGTTTGGGACAGCAGAAATCGCTATGGCTAAAACAATGTTCGGCAATAACGCCAACGGTGCCTCCACAGAAGAAGTGGCACAGCTAGTATATGTAGGCTGGTGTTGGAATCATCCCAGATCCGGCTACAGATATGCAGAGCACTGGTACTACCGACCGAATAAAGGGCAGATAGGATATCGTAAGGCAACTAATGGCGCTAAAAGTTCCCGTGTTTGGGATAGCCTGAGTTGGGGACCTGACGGACGCACCTACTTCCGTTGGAACCGTGGGTGATTCGGAGTTCAGGCACTAAGTCAAAAACCGCCAGAGATCCCGTAACCGTTATGCAACAGGTAGGGCACCATTGGGTTTTGGGGAGTAAACCATGAAATACTCCATCTATAGATTGCCGATGATGAAAACAAGCTTGTTTGAATTGGCTTGCTTGTATTTCGGCTGCTTCTTTTTCGCAGGATTTCTTCTGTATCTTCAGCGACTCGCCGAAAACGACGATTTCCTCAAAGACCACATGGCGCCCATTCTCGGGAACCAAACCAAGATCCTATTGTGTTTCTCCGTGATAGTGGTCATGTTCCACTATCAGTTCGTCGTCAATAGCAAGACGGAGGTTCGGTGCAGAATCATGGTTGGAGACCTCTTGTGGCGGATTCGCATCCGTTACATCGCGCAGTGCGTTGTGGCACTGGCCTGTTGTTTCACCTGCGCCGTCGCCATCCATGCGGCATTGAGATTCCAGATCATCCATTGCATACAACTGACCGGGGCGCTCATCGCATACATCCTTGCGAGCTCGATCTGTATTGGAATTCATAGGAATTGATTACTTACCATGTTAAAACTATTCCGATTCTTTTCAACCCGCGTTTTCTTGAAAAAACTAATCCTCGTCACGGCGACCGTTCTCCTGACGATCTTGGCAAGCTACATTCCTTTCATGTGTGTGCGCTCAGTCGTGTCTTTGGAGCAAGGTTTTCGAGAGTTCTCCAATTTCGACCGTGAGGGAACGTATGTGATGGATTTGCACGGCTCTTCCTTCGACACTTTCCGCCAGTACACGAATGAGTCAGCTCAACGTGTTTTCGACCGTCTGGACGAGCAATATGAATATGCTGTTTTCGTAGACGGATTCCTCGCCGATCTTCCGAATAGCAATAATAGCAACGTCACTGTGGCCTATATGAATAAGAACTGGGATGAGCTCAGCAGACTCCCGACCAGCGCTGGCGGCGATCTGAACTTTGACTACAAGCTCGCCGACGACACCACAATCCCCGTACTCGTCGGCAAAGGGCTTGCCGACGACTATCCGTTGGGCTCCACATTCGTCATGCGTGACCCCGCACTGGATCGGAACATGCACTACGAGGTCAAAGGCGTTCTCGCCAACAATGCGGCTCACTCCAACCTCAAGGCGCTTGATTCAAAGACCTACTATAATTTCTCAATCCTCGTGCCAGTGAATAGGGCATTCCTGAAAGCCGAGAATAGCGCATTGAGAATAGACCTGCTCTTTGATTTGGTCCTGCTCAACGCCCAACAATCCGACGTGACTCGACTGGAGGACTATGCAGGGCAGGTGGCTCCCGGACCTCTCAGATTCAGCAGCTATCAGGACCTGAAGGATGACCTGAATCAGTATTACATGCCATCAATGAGATCTTTGATTGCAACCTGCGCAGCATTCATCATCCTGCTGGTCATCGTGGCAGTCTGGAGCTCGTTGGCCGGCATTCGAATAATGATGCGGGAATACACGGTCAACATACTGGTCGGATTGAGCTACCGGAAACTACGAAACCTCCTCTTCGCGCATTATATGGTGCTGGGTCTCATCGCATGGGCCGTCGTAACCGCTCTGACGATAGCGATGAGACAGACCGCATGGACGATGAACGACCCACTCGCCATGACCCTTGGCTGGGCCGGCGGCTTGATTCCGATGGACTGGATCGGCCTGTACAGCTCATTCGTTGTCATGGTCGCCGTTGCGGCGTTGCTGGCGCAAATCGTCACCTGGCGGGTGAAACGAATCCCGATCTCCCTGGGAGTGCTTCAGTAATGGAACCAATAATCAAACTCAATATCAACAACAAGACCTACCAAAAAGGATGGGCATGTTTCAGGAAAACCACGCCTGTGCCAGCGCTGCAGGAGTTCTCCCTCACGGTGGAGCGTGGTGAAAGCGTCGCGATCGTTGGCGAATCCGGCATCGGCAAGAGCACGCTGCTCAACATCCTTGGCCTGATCGACAGGAAATATGATGGCGACTACTCAATCATGGGCAAGCGCGCGTCAGAACTGACCGACGCCCAACTTGCCCAATGGCGCAACGAGAAGATTGGCTTCGTGCTGCAGGAATCATCGCTCATCAATACGCTGAGAGTCGAGGAGAACATCAAACTGCCCTTCCTCTACGCCAATCCACGGCCGCAAAACCTCGAGACGCGGTTCGCGCAGGCTGTAGATCAGCTTGGCATTCGCGATCTGCTCAAGAAGAAACCGCTGGAATGCTCCGGCGGTCAAAAGTCAAGAATCGCCTTCGCACGCGCGATCATGATGGATCCGCCTATCATCCTCGCCGATGAACCGAGCTCCGCGTTGGATGACGAGAACAAGGAACGCATGCTCATGCTCCTGCGCAATCTCAATGAGAACCACAGCACCACGGTCATCACGGTCACCCACGATGCTTACGTTGCCAACCAACACGACCGAATCATCACGCTACACAAGGAGGCATAGCCATGGGATTCATCATCATGGTGTCCGCGGCAATCATCGGAATACTGCTGCTCGTGGCGGGAATCAAAAATGTCAAGGAAAACTGGCTTTGGTCGCTCTCCATCATCATCGGCATCACTTGCATCGGATTCGCCATCTTCCTTGGACTGCCCCACTAATGCCATCGGACGCCCAAGGGCGATTTCCCGTTAATCATCGCAGAACTTCGAGAGGGTTCGGAGGCGCGATGATCACCGGGACGCGCCCGACCGCATGTGCCGATAACATCGCCGACGGCCTCCCACTTCCGCACGACCTGCATCAACACAACGCGCAACAGGCACCCTGATTGCGATTGTTCGCGTGTTATGCTGCTTCCGATAGATGAGCAGTCCATGGGAGGCAGACGATGGGCATCCATCTTGTCCACAACGTTCATTTCCGCGAAAGATTACAACAGATTCGCCCCGATCAGTGGGTCACGGGTTGCCGAAAAACACTCTGGTGGCTGGGATGGTGCACCCAGATAGGATGCATCTATCTGGCATTGGTCTACGGAGACCGGCTTGGCCACGCAGGACAGGCATCGTGGACGGCATTCACTGCGGCGCTCATCGCAGGCATAGCGAGCTGGTGCCTGTGCCTCATTGTGCGCATAATCGGTCTATGGTTCCCGATCCCTGCCGATATCCGACGGAACAATCCTCCAGACAAGGCCAGTCAGATACTGGGCGCCATCGCCACCGTCATTACCTTACCTATATCCTGCCTGCTCCTGCTTATATCTTTCATCACCGTCTCGTAGGCTTCCTGGAGCGCCCCGGCAATACGCCATCGTTGCCGACCGCCGCACGTACACCAACAGCCGCACACTCACCAACCGGATATACTCGGACAGGAACCGATCAAGGTGCGCACCATAAACCACTTACTCCATTTATATCTACAAGTTATATTTCCAAGAATTACACACAAACCCCTCTGATTGGTCATATGTTATACTATTCTTGTTTGAAGAGCAGTCACCATGGGAGGTAGGTGATGAGTATTCGCTTCATCCATAATGTTCATTTCCGAGATAGGCTAAAGAGGATCCGCCCCGATCAATGGTTCACCGGCATCCGAAGGATACTGTGATGGAGCGGATTGCTCCTGCAAATCGGCTGCGTAATCGTCGCGTATTACAACGATGCCGCCTCGACGACACCAAGCACTACCCCGTGGCGGGCGATTGGCATCACGATACTCGTCGGTTGGGCATTATGGTTGCTCTGCCCAATTCTGCAGCTCATAGAAACGGCGGTCACACCGCCACCGCATACCGGATGACCGCGATCACGCCACCACCATCATCTGCGTCATCACAACCGTACTCATCGCACTTATAAGCTCATACCTGTTCTTCATAGCCACGATCACACCGCTGCCGGCGTGAAAACCACCTTCCAATTCCATGGATCGCCTATCCATTCTCTGGCTGTCTTATAATCGGTATTCCGCACTGGCTACGTTGCTTATGTTGCCCGGACACACCCCAATACCCCACCACTCGTATCCGGCTGATGTTGTTACAATGACTCCGAAAGTCGAAGAACCGAAAGCAAGCAGAGATGACGCAGTTACGAAAACACAGCAAACTCATCCTCTCGTGCATTCTGCTCTGCCTGCTCTACTTCGTCATGGAAGCATCCTATTTCCTGCCGCCTTCGATATCGGATACTAGATGGTACAGCACAGCTTGGTGGCTGGTTTGCTTTTCCCTAGGCATCCCCTCCTTATTCCTTGCTCCAGTCATCGCGTTTTTCCAAGGTGTCTGGAGCGCACGAAACACACACTTACGAACCGCATCTTTTCTTCTACGGTTACTCGCAATAGTAAGCGGATGCGCGCTCAATTTAGTATTGACCTCCATTCGCGGATGGTACGTCGATATATACGGATGGTTTTCCGACACCTATATCCTTGCCAGCCTTCCGCCCCTCTCTTTTCTCGTAGGTGGCATTTTGATTCGAGGAGGGAAAGCCCTACGCGCATGGATTAGAACACGAACTCGGCAATGGCCTTGCACGCCGAACGCACATACACCCCAGCGGCATCATCCGAGAGCATATCAAGGCATCGTTGATCCACTTTGCCGGCCAGACTTCCAACTGCATCACCGACGAGCGCATCATAAAATGCTTGTTCGGCTACCGTCTTGGCAGTTGCGCCCATGCTCCACGCCATCTGAGCACTGTATGCCTAACCTGACGCTGCCGTCGATCCCGATCACGAAACTCACATTGCCGGCACCTCAGCCGGTGATCTCGACGATGTTGCCTTCCGCGTCGAGGACACAACTTTCTGTAGTAGCCGTCTCCGGTGACGTGTGGTCCACTGAGCCTTTCATATCCATCCGCGACGAGCTGCGCCGTCAATTCGTCGACGCGCTCGCGCGAACCGACGTTGAACGCGACATGGGCGTAGCCACGCGCACTGCAGTCCACCGGACGGGCGACGGCATCGTTGTGCATGACCTCAAGGCGCGCGGCACCCGTTGAAGGTGATGAAAAACGACGAGAAACCTGCGTTCGGGTTCTCGTACCACTCGCCCCGCGCACGCCTTCGAAATACCGTTCGTAGAACCGTGCGCCGCGTTCCAGGTCCACCACATATACGGCCGCATGATCGATGAACATCAGCATTCCTTCGCTCGTCGTTCGTTGTCGACCATTGCAGAAAATGTGCCGGCGAGCTTCATCCCCACCTGCACCGTCACTGCATAACTCGATATTCGCGGCAACTGTCGGGTTATGCACCAACGTCCTTAGCCACACGCTCCCGCCATGTGCGATTGCGATCACCCGCGATTGATGATGTGCCGATTCCCAATCCCCCTGTGCGCTTTTGTGACATCTCCACCTCACGCCGCATCTCCCGGTCAGCGCGGCGCGCACATCACTCGACAATTCGCCCGAACAACCGAGTCATGCGCAGGGGCGACTAGTCGACGTCGTCACACCAACCATCCATATCGGCCGTTTATATCGATTCCGCGCGCAATGGGCATATACTGGACCCAACAATACAATCGCAACAATGGGGTACTGAGGGGGCATCATGACCGACGATTCTTCTGACCACCACAACGACCAACTCGACCAACCCGCCGATTTCTTCGGATCGGCGACCGAAACGGCTGCCGATCCATCGCCGCATCACCGCCGCAACATGATCCTCGCGCTTGTCACGGCAATCGTCGTCGGTGCCGGCGTGCTCGCGGCGATCATCATCCCGGTCATCGGCGCCTCCCACCGCCATCAGCAGCAGGCGCACGCGAGCGCGCTCGCCGACTGCGAGTCCGCACAACGCGCGTTCGCCACCCTCAACACCACCTACACGACGACGATCACATCCGCGGGCAGGCTCGCGCGCGGCGACGAGGCGAAGACGGTGAGCGAGGAGCACGCGATGGCGCTCACGAGCAAGATCGACCACATCGACGACACCCACACCGTCTCCACATTGGCCACGGCGAGCTGCGACGCAAGCGCCGACACCGCCGCGCTCACCGACCTCGCCGCCAGATTCACGATTGCGAACACGAGTATGGTCAACCGCATGCGCGACGTGCAGACTGACGCTGACACGTTAAAGCAGCTCGTCGAAGGCGCGCGCAACGCCGACCGTCGTGGTGAACTGCAGAAGGAGCTCACCTTCGCGAACACGGTCTATGCGCGCGCGCCCGCCAATCTGCGCGCGGGGCTGCAAGTGCGGATCGAGCAGGCGAAGGCAGTGCTCGAGCCGACCTCCACGGCAACGAACGCGCAAATCAACGATGCGCTTGCCGCACTGACGAAGGCAACTGACGACGTCGTCGAGGCAATGCCGCTTGACTGCGAGCTGACCGCATGCGTCGCGCTCACCTTCGACGACGGCCCGAACAAGCAGGTGACGCCGCGGCTGCTCGACGCGCTGCACACAGCGGATGCGCCGGCCACATTCTTCGTGCAGGGCCAGTTCGTTTCGGGCAGCAACAAGCAGTTGCTCGCGACGATGGCCGCGCAGGGCCACGAGATCGGTTCGATGAGCTGGAGACACAAACAGCTGCACACACTGTCCGCCAACGAGCTCAGCAGATGGTTCCACGACACCGATGAAGTCATCGAGGACGCCGGCGTGGCTAAGCCGACGTTGTTCCGGCCGCCGGACGGCGCATGGAGCGAGGACGTTGTCGAAACCGCCCGCGCTGATGGCCAATCAGTGATCTTGTGGAACGTCGACGCTCGCGACTGGGACGCGAAGACGAGCGCCGACGACATCGCGAACAATGTGCTCAACGGTGCGTCCGCCGGGGCGATCATCGCATTGCATGATGGCCACGAACGCACCGTCGAAGCGATTCCGCAGATCGTCAGCGGCCTGCGTGAGCGCGGCTTCCATCTGGTCACCGTCTCCCAGCTGCTCACCGATGAACTCGACCCCGGCACTGTGTTCTATGCGCGCGGCGACACGGCACAGGACAGTCTGCCGCCTAACGGCGGCGAGCCCACGCGCTGATGCGTGCGCACCTGCCTACTGCGCGAGTGAGAACTGCGCGTTGTAGATGTCCGCGTAGAAACCGCCGCGCGCGAGCAGCTCGTCGTGCGTGCCGCGTTCGACGATGTCGCCGTCCTTCATGACGAGGATCATGTCGGCGTCGCGAATCGTGGACAGGCGATGCGCGATGACGAACGAGGTGCGTCCTTCGGTGAGCTTGTCCATTGCTGTCTGGATGAGTTCCTCGGTGCGCGTATCGACCGAGCTCGTCGCTTCGTCGAGGATCAGGATCGGCGAATCCTGCACCATCGCGCGGGCGATCGTCAACAGCTGCTTCTGCCCTTGCGACAATGTCGCCGATTCGTCGAGCACCGTGTCGTAGCCGTCCGGCAGCGACATGATGTAGCGATGCAGGCCGACGGCCTTGCACGCGGCGACGACCTGCGCGTCGTCCACGTTCTCTTTCGCGTAGACGATGTTCTCGCGCACCGTGCCGCGGAACACCCACGTGTCCTGCAGCACCATCGAGAACTGGTCGTGCACGTTCCAGCGCGGCACGCCCTTCGTGTCGATGCCATCGATTGTGATGCGGCCGCCGTTGATCTCGTAGAAGCGCATCAGCAGGTTGACCATCGTCGTCTTACCGGCTCCGGTCGGCCCGACGATCGCCACCTTGTGTCCGGGTTCGACGTCCGCGGAGAAATCATGAATGATCAGTCGGTCGGGGTCGTAGCCGAACTTGACGTGTTCGAAACGCACGCGGCCTTCGACCGGCGTGATCTCGCCGTCGGAGGTCATGCCGAGCAGCGGCTGCTTGCCGCTTTCATCGGCGAGTTCGGGCTCATTGAGGAACGTGAACACGCGTTCGGCGCCGGCGGCGCAGCGCTGCAGGTTCTGGAAGGCCTGTGCGAACTGCGAAAGCGGCTGTGTGAAGAATCGGATGTACATCATGAAGGCGACGATGACGCCGAACTCGATGCGCCCGCTCATCGCGAGCCATGCGCCGACGACGCAGACGACGACGTAGCCGAGGTTGCCGACGAGGTTCATCATCGGCATCATCAAGCCGGACAGGAACTGGCTTTTCCAGCCGGATTCATACAGATCGTTGTTGTAGCGTTCGAAACGGCGGATTGCGTCGGCCTCGCCGCCGAAGGCCTTGACGACGACGTGTCCGCTGTACATCTCCTCAACATGACCGTTGACGTCGCCGAGCGCGACCTGCTGCTGCACGAAGTAATGCTGCGAGAACTTCATGACGACGAGCATGAGCGCCATGCCGACGATGCTCGCCGCGATCGCGCACAGCGCAAGCAGCCAGTTGTTCACGAACATCATGATGAGCGCGCCGAAGAACAATGTGACCGACGTGATCAGCGAGCCGAGCGACTGCCCGAGCGTCTGCCCGACGGCGTCGACGTCGTTCGTGATACGGCTCATCACATCGCCGTTGCTGTGCTCATCGAAATACTTGAGCGGCAGCTTGTTCATCTTGACGTCGATCGCCGTGCGCAGCCGCTGCGCCGTGCGCTGCGTGACCGTCGCCATCATCCAGCTCTGCACATACGAGCACAGCGCGTACGCGACGTACAGCGCGACGAGCGTCCACCCGATGCGCGTGACGGCGTGCATATCTATCGAGCCGAGCACTGGCTTGCCGTTGATGAGCGCCGGCAGTCCCTTCGTGATCTCGTCGGTCATGTCACCCAGACGATCCGGGCCGATGATCTGGCAGACGGTGCCACCGACGCCGAGCAGCAGCGCGACGATGATCGCCGGGATGTATCTGCGGCTGAAGCGCATCAGTTCCTTGAGTGCGCCGCCGAGATCATCTGCTTTCTCAGTGGGCGCACCCGGCCTTCCATGCCCCATTGGTCCTGGCATGATTGCTGTCCTTCCATTCAAACGACTGTTTCAGCGTTTCGCTGTTTCACATGAAACATGCAGTGTCGATTGCCGACCTGCGCGTATTCAGGCGCCGAGCTCCTCCTCGCTCAGCTGCGAGTGCGCGATCTGCTGGTAGACCTCGCAGCTCTCGAGCAGTTCGCGGTGCGTGCCCTTGCCGACGAGCTTGCCGTCATCGAGCACAAGGATGCAGTCGGCATCCATGATCGTGCCGACGCGCTGCGCGACGATGATCTTCGTCGCGTCCTTCGCATACGCCTTGAGCGCGTCGCGCACAACGCGATCGGTCTTGAAATCGAGCGCCGAGAACGAATCGTCGAAGATGAGGATCTCCGGATTGCGGTAGACGGCGCGCGCGATCGACAGACGCTGACGTTGACCGCCGGACACGTTCGTGCCGCCCTGCGCGATCGCCGCGTCGAAAGCGCCCTGCATCTTCTCGACGAATTCGGTCGCCTGCGCGACGTCGCACGCCTGCTCGACGCGGTTCTCCTCCTGCGCGCTGAGCGCACGCTCCTCGTCGGCCTTGAGCATCGCACGTTCCGCCTTGCGGCCGCTCGCGCGCGACGCGTCGAGCATCGGCACATCCTCGGATTCGCCGGGACGGTCGCCGTAGCTGACGTTCGACGCGACGGTGCCCTTGAACAGGAACGACTGCTGCGGCACATAGCCGATCTTGTCGCGCAACGTTCGCAGGTCGTAGTCGCGCACGTCGACGCCATCGACGAGCACTGCACCGTCGGTCGCATCGTAGAATCGCGGCACAAGATTGATCAACGACGATTTGCCGGAGCCGGTCGCACCGATGATCGCGATGGTGTCGCCCTGATTCGCCGTGAAACTGATGCCTTCGAGCATCGCCTCGCGCGAATCGGGATAGGCGAAGCTCACGTCGCGGAACTCGACCATGCCGGCGACCTCGAGGTCGTCGCGGTAGTCGGCGGCGTCGGAATCGTCGATGACGCCGACCTTCCTCGCCTCGGCCACGGTCAGGCCACGGTCGCGCGTGCCGGACGTGACGAGCGGCTCGGTGTCGATGACCTCCATGACGCGGTGCGCGGAGACATCGGCGCGCGGCCACAGCACGAAGACCATGCTCATCAGCAGGAAGCTCATGATGACCTGGATCGCGTAGCTCGAGAAGACGATCATGTTCGAGAACAGCGTGAGCTTCTCGGTGGCGCCGGCATCCTGGATCAGATAGGCGCCGATCCAGTAGATCGCGAGCGACAGGCCGTTCATGATCGTGCTCATCAGCGGCATCATGACGCTCATCGCACGGTTCGTGAACAGCTGCGTGTTCGTCAGCGCCGCGTTCGCATCCTCGAACTTCTCCTCCTGGTAATCCTCGGCGTTGTAGGCGCGCACGACGCGCATGCCGGTAAGGTTCTCGCGCGTGACGAGGTTGATGTCGTCGGTCAGCCGCTGCATCGCCTTGAACTTCGGCATCACGAGCGCCATGAGGACGCCGACGGCGACGATCAGCACGGCGACGGCGATGCCGGTCGCGAGCGTCCATTCGAAACCGTCGCCGGCGATCTTGCAGACGGCCCAGACGGCCATGATCGGCGCTTTGACGAGCATCTGCAGACCCATCGTGATGAACATCTGGATCTGCGTGACGTCGTTCGTCGAACGCGTGATGAGGCTCGCCGTCGAGAAACGGTGCATTTCGGAGGGGCCGAAGGACTCGACCTTGCGGAACTCGAGCGAGCGCAGCCGCTGGCCGAAGGACGCGGCGACGCGCGCGGCGAAGTAGCCGGTGATGACGGCGCAGACGAGCGAGCCGAACGAGACGAGCAGCATCTTACCGCCGGCGACCCAGATGTCGTGCATCTGGCTGCCCGGCGTTTCGACAAGCCGGGTGATCTGAGCCATGTAGCTCGGCAGCTCAAGGTCGAAGTACACCTGCCCGACGATTGTGACAAGCGACAGCAGCAGCTGGCCTATCTCCGTCTTGGAGAGGTATTTCATGATTCGCAGCATGGGGCTCCTTGTACGGGGGATTTGTGGTGGATGGATTGTGGGGTGGGTTGGGTTATGCGGTGGGTTGCACGGGTTCTGCGGGGTGCACGGGTTCCGTATCGGAACGGGGTTCGAATGAATCGTCCGGCGGTCGCAGGCAGATCGGGTCGCCATGTGCCATCGCGAGCATACGATCGTGCAGTCGTCGTCGGCGCGCGAAGGCTTCCTGCACCTGCTCGTCAGTCGGTACGGGACCATCCGGCGTACAGACGGACATGTAGGTCATGAACTCGGCGAGCAGGTCCACGAACGCTCGGGTGCGCGTCTCGCCCATGCGGGAGAACACCCAGGTCAGATCCCGGACGAGCATTTCACTGTGCCGACGCTCGGCCTGTCGGCCTTCCTGGGACAACGCGATGCGCACGCTGCGGCGGTCGAACGGATCTTCGGAGCGCACAATCCAGCCTTTTTTCGTCAGACTGGACAGGATCGAGGAAATACGGCCGGAAGTGGCGCCCATCGCCTCCGCAAGCTGCTTGGGCGTGCGCGGCCCTTGGAACGACAGCTCGCGCAGCACGAACATCTCGCCTTGGCCGCCGCGCTCGAAAGAGCGCATCGCGCGCGAGCGCGACGACCACATCGCGAACATCAGCTCATGCACCGCTTCCAACGTGTAATCCATCATCACTCGCAATCATCTTCATCCGGCACCAATTTGTCTTACACCGTAAACTACTTACACTGTAAGACATCTGCGGCGACGGCTGCATCCCGCCGATCGCACGTCCCAGCAACGGCAGTCCGTAGTTGACCTCAACCACAGACCGCCATTATCAACCCTTCAGATGGCAGTACGCGGTTGAGGTCAATCACAGACTGCCACCGCAACCGCCACAAACGGCAGTCGGTGGTTGAGATCAACCACCGACTGCCGTCTGAACATAGGTAAGCGAGATCAGTGCTTCAGGGCCGCACGTAGGCCGCGGCTGGAATAGCGGTCGTGCAGCAGACAGTAGCCGCCGAAAACGACGAGCCATACGAGGCCGGCGATCGCCGGCCCGCGCGTGTCCGCGCCGATGAACAGCGTCGCATAGATGAACACGAAGAAGACGATCGTCAGCGGGTTGAGTACGCGGTAGGCCGGCATCAGGAAACCGTCGGCCATGAATTGCGGCGAATTGCGGTAACGGTAGTGCGCGACCATCGTCAGGATGTAGATGAAGATGAACACGGCGGAGGCAGCCGACGAGAACAGCACGAAGGCACCGGACGCCCCCGGCAGCGCCGCGATCGCCGGCGACAGCACAATCAGCGCGCCGGAGACGACGATCGCACGTGCCGGCACCTTCGTCTTCGAAACGACGCCGAGCTTGCTCAACGTCGGCGATTTGGATTCCTCGCCGATCTGGAACAGGTGGCGTCCCGCCGAGTACAGCAGCGAGTTGAGCGACGACGCGGCGGCGGTCAGCACGACGAAGAACACGACTGCGGCGGCCCAGTGTAGGCCGGCGAATTCGAACACCATGATGAACGGGGATGAGAACTGGTTGCTGTTGTCGTTCGTCATGAAGTTACGCCACGGCACGATTGCCATGATCGCGAGCAGTGCGCCGACGTAGAAGACGAGCACGCGCAGGATGATGCCGTTGATTGCCTTCGGCAGCACTTTGCGCGGATTCTTCGTCTCGGACACGGTCACGCCGACGAATTCGATCATCGTGTAGGAGAAGAAGACCATCTGGAAGCTCATCAGCATCTGCGTCCACCCGTTCGGCGCAAGCGAGAAGCCGTCGGAGATGTTCGCGAGCGACGCCTGACCGGCCGGGTACGTCTGTCCGGATCCCGGCAGTTTCGTCGCGCCGTATCGGTAGCCGGCGACGACCATGATGATCGACGTGACGATGAGCGCGAGGATCAGGAAGATCTTGATCATCGAGAACCAGAACTCCGTTTCGCCGAACAGTTTGACGGCGATCAGGTTGACGCTCACGAGCGCGGCGAGGAACAGCAGTTCGATGAGCCACTGCCATGATTTGAGTTCGAAGCCGAGCGTATGGAAGAACGTCACGCAGTATTGGCCGACGGCCGAAAGTTCGGTCATGCCGGTCAGGATCAGCACGAGCCAATATGTCCACAACGCGAATTTGCCGGTGCCGTTGCCCAGATACATGCGGATGAAATTGATGAAGGTGTGCTGGCTCGGGTCACGGTACATCAGTTCGCCGATTGCGCGCATCATCAGGAACATGACGCCGCCGACGAGGATGTAGACGAGCACGATGCTCGGCCCGTCGAGCGCGATTGACTTGCCCGAGCCGAGGAACAGGCCAGTGCCGATCGCACCGCCGATCGCGATGAACTGCACATGGCGGTTCGTCAGCCCGCGTTCCATCTCGTTGTCTTCGTCGACCGTCTCGAGCGAGTTGTTCACGGCCTCCTGACGGCTACCGCCGGAGGGGCCCGCAGATTGTTGCATATTCGACATAATACGTTCGACTGTAGCCGCCATCTGTTGCGCGCCGTTCGCACTGCGCATACTCACGGCGCGCAACCGCACTATTCGACCGACTTGAGCGAACTGACCGGATCGATGCGGTCGAGGACGGGGTCGACGAACAGCTGCACGAGCCACGCGAAGGCGAGCGTCGCGACAACGGTGATGACATAGCTCCACCAGAAGATGTGCACTTCGAAATACAGTCCCGGCATGTTGAGCACGCTCGTGAGCAGTCCGGCGACCCACCGCCCCAGCGGCAGGCCGATGATGATGCCGATGATCGTCAACACCATCATCTCGCGGTTGACGTAGCGGTGCACTTCCTTGTCGTAGAAGCCGAGCACCTTGAGCGTGGCCATCTCGCGCATGCGTTCCGACACATTCGTATGCGCGAGCGTGAACAGCACGACGAGCGCGAGGCTGCCGGCGAGCGCGACGATCAGCCCGACGACGGCGCCCATCAGATCGAACTTGAAATGCTCGGCCTGATAGGCGGTGGAGCTTGCGCTCAACACGATCGCGTCGTTTTCGAGCCGCTGCACGTACTTGATCTGCGCGTCGTCGTCGCCTTTGAGCTTGGCGTAGACGGCGTTCCAGGTGATCGCCGGCTCGTTGCCCGACAACGCTTCCTCCACGCCGCCACCCTGTTGCGCGGGGAACAGATGCCGGTACAGGTCCTGGGAGATGAACACCTCGGCGCCGACGAGACTGCGCGTGACCGCCGTCACCTTGACCGTATGCGGCTGCGTGCCGTCGGCGCGCAGCGTGGCCTCGTCGCCGCCCTGCAAGCCGAGCGACTGTCCTGCCGCCTGTGACACGATGATGCCGTCATTATTCAGTTTGACCGCCTGATCCTTGCCTGCGTCGTGCATCCACCCGAACAACGATTCCGCCTGCGCGGGCTTGAGATTGAACATCTCGTTGAGTTCGGCGAGCTGGTCCTGCGGCACGATGGTGAGCTGGATGCTCGAGCTGCGGTCGCCGGCGTTCGTGATCTCACCGTTCTCGATGCGGGTTTCCATGATCGCCGTCGTTCTGCCGTCGGAGACGAGCCTCTCCTTGAGCGCCTGCTCGTCGCCGTCATTGGCCACGGCGAGCATGTCGTACTGGTCGACGCCCCGGTATTGGTTCGGTCCGATGGCCGCCACCGTATCGTTGATGGCCAGACCGCATAGAATCAGCGCCGTGCAGCCGGCCACTCCGCCGACCGTCATGATGAGACGGCTCTTGAACCGGAAGATGTTGCGCGCGGTGACCTTGTTGAGGAAGCTCATGCGCCTCCACAGCGGCCTGATGCGCTCGAGAAGGATGCGCGAGCCGGCTTTCGGCGCCTTCGGCCGCATGAGCGTGGCCGGCATCTGGCGCATCTCGCGGACCGATGCGAACAGCGCCGCGCCGAGCACGCCCACGACGAAGAGCAGGATGCCCATCGTGCCATACAGCCAGTCGTACTCAAGACGGAGGTCCGGGATTGCATACAATCCCTTGATTACCAACAGCAGGAACGCCGGAATGCCGAGGAATCCGATGAGCAAGCCGAGACCGCCCCCGATGAGGCACGCGAACAGCGCGAACAGCGCATAGCGCAGCGTGATTGCGAGACGGCCGTACCCGAGACCCAGATACGTGCCGACGAGTCCGCGGTCCTCCTCCACGAGACGGCTCATCGTCGTCAAGCTCATCATGACGGCCACGACGAGGAAGACGATCGGAAACGCGCGACCGAGTGATTCTATCGAGCTGATATCGGATTTCAATGAGCTGAATCCGGCAAGTGCCGATCTGGATTGCACGTACCAGCGTGGCGTTGCGATATCGTCGATCTCCTGCTGCGCCTTCGCGAACTCGAGGTCAGCATCCTTGCGCTGGGCGTTGAGCTCCTGCTGTGCCGCCTTGAGTTTCGCCTCGCCAGCCGCCCACTGCCGCTGCGCTTCGGTGAGCTGCGCGGGTGCGGGCATACCGGCGGGAATCTGCACGGCCTGTACATCAAGCAGATGCTTCTGCTGGTCGAGCTGCGTGCGCTGTTCGTCAAGCTTTCTCTGCGCATCATCGAGTTTGGCGTAGGCGTCGTCCTGCTGAGCCTGCAGCTCGTCCTGCGCGGTCTTGACGAGCGCATCGCGGCGCGCCTGCTCGCGCCTGCCCTGAACGTCGTTCTCGACACGCTTGATGACTCCGGAGACGTATTCGTCGTAGCTATCGCTGAACGCATCCTTGTTCTCGGCGTTCTCGAGCCGGATCACGACCGAGCCGTACACATCCGGGTCGGCGCTCGCGATCGGCGCGCCGGAGGAGTCGACGAAGGTCCTGCGGATGCCGTCCTTCGCCATGTAGAACGCGTAGTCGTTGGTCATCGTCGAGCGGAAGGCACCACTCGAGTATCCGTCGGGATTCGAAAGGTCGGAGGGGTCGGTCACGATGCCGGTGATCTTCAGCGCGCGCAGAGCCTTGGCGTCGTCGTCGTCGGCCACCTTGACCGTATCACCGACCTTCGCGCCGGTGTCATGCGCGAACTGCGAGCTGACGGCCACCTCGCCCGGTCCGTCCGGCAGCCGACCCTCGTGCAGATACGGATGGTCGAGGTCTCCGGCCGGTTCCTGAATGGTCGCGCCGAGCCGTTTGCTCGACCCGTCGTCCACATGGACGCGAATCATATGCATGCCCTGCGCAGCCGTCACATCGTCCACATCGCGCAGTGCGGCGACGTCATCATCGGTGAGCCCCATCGTGGAGACCACCTGCACGTCGTGGAGCCCCTGTTCGCGGTAGAATCTGTTCGCCGCGGCGAAGGTATCGCGGCAGCCCGCGTACATGCCGGTGAGCACGGCCACACCGAGCATCGTGATGATCAGAATCGAAAGGAACGGCTTCCATGCATGCAGCCAGGAGCGCAGCGTGTCCAGCAGGAAAGCGGATCCCACGGGCGATGCGCTCTTGCGCGGGTTCGGGTTCACAGTGCGTCGGGTCATCGTCACCTCACCATTCGATCTCGCTGATCGGCGTCGGATGATCGTTGATCTCCTGACTGACGACCTTGCCGGAGCGGAAACGGATGACCTTATGCGCCATCGGCGCGAGCGCCGAGTTGTGCGTGACGATGAGCACGGTCATGCGCTCGTCGTGGCAGATGTCCTGCAGCAGCTGGAGCACCTCCTTGCCGGTCTCGTAGTCGAGCGCGCCGGTTGGCTCGTCGCACAGCAGCAGCTTCGGTTTCTTCGCGAGCGCACGGGCGATCGACACGCGTTGCTGCTCACCGCCGGACAGTTGCGCCGGGAAGTTGTTGAGCCGGTCGCCGAGACCCACCTTGCGCAACGTGTCCGCGGGGTCGAAATGGTCGGCGCAGATCTGCGAGGCAAGTTCCACGTTCTCGAGCGCGGTCAGGTTCGGGATCAGGTTGTAGAACTGGAAGACGAAGCCGATGTCGTTGCGCCGGTAGGTGATCAGGTCGTGGTGATCGAGATCGGTGATGTCACGGCCGCCGACGACGACCCTGCCGGAGGTCGCCGTGTCCATGCCGCCGAGGATGTTGAGCGCCGTCGTCTTGCCGGCGCCGGACTGCCCGAGGATGACGCTCAGCTCGCCTTCGTCGGCTGTGAAATTCGCGTCGTCGAGCGCACGGATCGTGGAATCCCCGGCCGGATACTCCTTGACCACATCATTGAATTCGATGTACGCCATCATCTACTCCTTCCGCTGCACTGCGCCCTTCGGCCTTAGTACCTCCCAATTTAGTATCTCTGAGTTTGGGCGGCGAAACGCCGCCTCCACCCGCAACACGCAATCGCATAACACGGCGTCCGCATAGCCGATCGTCACAATCGTTGGAATCCCGCCATTGGACAGCGTTGTCCTGTGTCCAATCCATGGTCATCTCCCGAGTTCTCGGGCTGCGCCCGGCGATGATGTGCGTGTTGCCTCCGACGCGGTGCAAAGCTGATGCTCGAAAGCACTCCCCGACCAGAGAAAGGACAGCGCGCGATGAACCAGAAGCACATCGGGACGTTCCTCAAGGAGCTCCGACTTGAACACAGCTGGACGCAGCAGCAGCTCGCGGATCAGATCGGCGTGTCCAACCGAAGCGTGTCCCGTTGGGAGACCGGCTCGACGATGCCCGACCTTTCACTGCTCGTGATGCTTTCGGAACTCTATGGAATCAGCGTCGATGAAATCCTCGACGGCGAAAGGAAAGGTGACGACATGATCGACAACACGACGATGGGCAAGGTGGCCGACTACAACGCGCAGATCAACGAGAGGAAGGACCGACGTATGACGGTGCTGTTCTCGATTGCGTTCGTGATGTTCATCGGATACTGCATCATCGAGGCGAACGGCCTGGCGGATACGGCGCCGTGGTCGAACGTGGCCGAGGCATGCCTCGGCTTCGTCGCGGGCATCCTCGCATGCGGTGTGCTGTACGCGTCCGGCCGCATGCAGCAGATCTCGAGGGCGAAGCTGCGCCTCAAGGGCTATCTGCTCGGCAAGAAGCACAACGACGATTCGACGCGCTGACCGCGCGCAGACGCCGACCGTGCTGACGTCGCTGACCACGCGCTGACTTCGCGCTCACGCGCGCGCAGCCGTAACGGCCGAGCCGTCCGCCGCATATCTCGAGATCGAGGAGGATTTATCGAGATATGCGGCGGACGGCTCGGCTGCTGCGTTCTTCAGCATTCCCGCAGACGATTTCATTTCATATGATCGATTTCGATTGATGCTGAGCGAAGTTGCGCGAGCCGTGCGCGCATGCGCCGACGTTGATCAAGCGAACTGCTCGATGCGCATCGTGGGTTGCATCAGGCACCCCAGAATCATCTCCGTGAGCGCATTCAGCACATCGGCGTCGACTTCACCGACGACCGTCGCGTTTCTGGTCCGCAGATCCAATGATTTCAGCTGTTCAACCTGTGCCCAGCCGTGGATGGCGTTGCCCCGCTCATCCTCGATAACGCCGATGTTGATATGCAGCGGATACTCATGCGCGCTCGTCACCGGGACGACCATGATGAGATTGTTGAATCGATTGTACGAGTCGTTGCTCACGACGATCGCCGGCCTGCGCTTGGTCTGCTCATGCCCGGCAGCTGGATCAAGATCGACCCAGATCACATCACCGTAATGGAACATCACCACTCCTCGTCGCCAACGGGGCCACCGAAGTCATCCTCCTGCGGCTGCGGACCCGAATAACCGGCGAACATACTCGCAAAATCAGGAATGGAAATGATTCGTTTCCGAACCGGAGCGAGCACGATGTTCCCGCCTTCTACGTGAACATCGAGCTCATCCCCTACGTTCAGATGCGCCTCTTCGAGGACCTGCCGCGACAGGCGCACCCCCTGTCCGTTGCCCCATTTGACCAGCGTGGTGACCATCATCCCGCTCCTTGCCGCTCCATGACCTCAATACCGTATATACAAAGTATATACCTTTCGATCATGCATTGGCACAAAGGTTTGCTGTGCAGCAGCAGCCGCAGCCGCACAGCAAACCGTCAGCGCTGCGCTTGCAGATCATAGACAACTACATCCCGCGCTTCATCGATCACCTTCACAGGAGCTTGACGATAATCGACCTCCAACATGCCGTCAGCGATGAGATTGTTCACCATTCCACGGCGAACGATATCAAGAACTTCGTAAAGCACGACATAGAACTCGTCATACCGAACGGACGGATCCTGCTCCACCAGGTTCTCATTGTCGCTTTCGTAAGACGTAACCAACACTGCATGGCACGAAGAACCATCGGCATACACAAGCAGCAGCTTCGCATGCGGATGCTCCTGCTCATACGCAAGCAGCGGTCCAATTATCGCACTTTCTTCTTGGTGATACCACATGATGTCATCTTCTCAAAGGACAACCAGAAACTCCATGATGCGCCACTCGTTTGCCATACAGAAAACGGTCTTTGACTCGGGTAGAAAGCCAAAGACCGTGCATCAGCGCCATGCGGCACTCCACTATCAGCACTCCTTCGCCGCCTCCCGGCGTCGTTCGCCGCCCCTCGATGCGAGCGCATATGCTGCGAACAGCACGGCGAGCCAGATCACACCGGCGATGAGCGCGATGCGGTAGCTCGGCGAGAAGCACATCAGCACCGCCACCATCGCCAGGAACGCGATGATCAGATACGGCATCCACCGCCATCCCGGCAGCTTGAACTGGATCTTGTCGAGCGCCTCCTTGCCGGTGAGCCCGCGCAGTTCACCCGGGCCGTCGCCGGCTGCCACATGACGTCGGAACAGCATTTCGGTGATCATGATCATCGTCCAGTTGATGATCGCGGCGATCGTCGCGATCGACATCAGATAGTTGAACGCGAACTGCGGCCACAGGAACACGACTACAACGGCGACGACGGTGACGGCGGCGCTCGTGAGCACTGCCGCGACCGGCACGCCGCGCTTGTTCACTTTTCCGAGGTACGCCGGCGCGTTGCCCTGCCTGGCCAGAGAGAACAGCATGCGCGAGTTCGAGTAGAGCGCGGAGTTGTAGACGCTCATGACTGCCGTCAGGCACACGAAGTTGAGGATGCCGGCGGCCACCGGCACGCCGACCGAGTCGAAGATCTGCACGAAGGGGCTCATCTGACCGTCGATCCTGTTCCACGGCACGACCGCCATGATGATGCCGAGCGCAGCCACGTAGAAGACAAGGATGCGCCAGATGATGCCGTTCGTCGCCTTCGGGATCGTCTTGCGCGGCTCGGCGACCTCACCCGCCGTCACGCCGATGAGTTCTGTGCCGCCGAAGCTGAACATGACGACGACGAGCGCCATCAGCAGACCCGTCCATCGTCCGTCCGCGGCGCGCGACATGACGCCGTTCGGGAAGAAGCCGCCGTCGATCGTGAACCAGTTCGCGAAGGACGCGCGCACGCCCGAATCGGTCGGCAGATTCATGATGATGACCGCCAGGCCACCGCCGATCATCGCGATGACGGCGACAATCTTGATCAGCGCGAACCAGAATTCGAATTCGCCGAATTCGCTGACCCCGAAGAGATTGAGGATTGTGATGAGCACGAGGAAGAACGCCGCCGATGCCCACTGCGGAATGTTCGGGAACCAGTAGTTGACGAAGGATCCGACGACGGCGAGCTCGACCATCGAGACGAGCACATAGTTGAACCAGTAGTTCCATCCGGAGATGAATCCGGCCCGCTTCGACCAGTAGCGCGACGCGTAGTAGCTGAACGCGCCCGCCTTCGGGTCTTCGACGCTCATTTCGCTCAGCGCGCGCACGATCATGAAAATCGCGGCGCCGCCGATGATGTAGGCGAGCAGAATGGAGGGGCCGGCGAGCGAGATCGATTCGCTCGAGCCGTAGAACAGGCCGGTGCCGATCGCGCCGCCGAGCGCGATGAGCTGGATGTGCCTGTTCTTCAATGATTTGCGCAGCTGTTGCGGCTGCTCACTCACTTCGGATGTGGAGGCCATGATCGTCCTTTGTTTCGCATTGCCGCGAACGGCCGTCCGTGGCATGGCAATGGCATGGAAAAGGCCGCACCACGCGCGCATGCGTGGACGGCTGACGTCCATTCTACGGACACGTTGTTACGGCGAGCCTCACGAACATGGCAAAAAAGGTCGAGCATCAGCGCAGAACATCGACTTACATGGAAGCTGTCGAAGGAGACGAACGACGATGGACGAACGAACGGCCGCGGTCCAGCGGATGCAGGACTACATCGCGCGGCATCTGCATGAACGCGTCACGATGTCCGATCTGGCCGGCGCGGCGCTGTTCTCACCATGGTATGCCTACCGCCTGTTCCGCGAGATGACCGGTCTGACGCCGGCCGCCTACATGCGACGGATGCGGCTGAGCAGTTCGGCGATGGCGCTCAAACACGATGCACGTCCGGTCACCGAGACGGCCTTCGCGTATGGCTTCGGCAGCGTCGACGGCTACGTACGCGCGTTCAGGCGCGAATTCGGGCGCACACCGGGCGACTTCTCCCGTTCGCCGAGCCCGATCACGTTGTTCCATCCTTACGGCGTCCAGTATCAGCAACCACGAAAGGACACGATCGACATGGATACGATGCAGTACCTGTGTGTCACCCCGATCCACAAGCCACGCCGCAAGGCGATCATCAAACGCGGCACGTCCGCGAACGATTACTGGGCCTACTGCGAGGAGGTGGGCTGCGACGTCTGGGGCACGCTGCTGAGCATGGATTCGCTGTGCGGCGAGCCGGTGTGCCTGTGGCTGCCGGCCGCGTACCGCGAGCCCGGCACCTCGACCTATGTGCAGGGCGTCGAGGTGGGCGTCTACTACGACGGCCCGGTCCCCGACGGATTCGACATCATCGAGCTGCCCGAAGCGGACTATCTGATGTTCCAGGGGCAGCCCTTCGCCGAAGCGGACTACGGCGAGGCGATCCAGTTTGTCGAACATGCGGCGGACCGCTACGACCCATCCGTGCTCGGCTACCGCTGGAGCACGCAGTCCCCGCGCATCCAGCTCGAGCCGAAGGGCGAACGCGGCTATATCGAATTCCGTCCGGTCACGGTGCAGTAAGGCACAGCACCGTCCATCCGAAACCCGATAGGCACCAATATATGAACGGGCGCCGCGACAGCAGCCGCGGCGCCCGTTCACGCTAAGCGACAGTATGCACAGTGCTCACCGTGTTCATACTGTGCTCGCCGTCAGTCGAGGCCTTCCTCAACGCCCTTCTTCGTCGCCGGAGCGATCGAGAGCGAGGGGTCGCGCAGCGGGATCATCATCGCCTGCGTCGCATGGTACAGGTCGGACTTGCCCGGCCAGACCGTGTCGATGACCTCGTTCTTGCGGTTGAGCTGGTGGAACCACGAACCGTTCTTGTGGTCCATCAGATAGGTGTCGATGTACTCGAGGAAGGTCGCGTACCAGTCGGCGTACTCCTGCTTGCCGGTGACGTGGTAGAGCGTCGCCGCCGTGTTGACGCCTTCGGCGAGCGTCCAGTGCATGCGGTCGTGCACGACCGGCTTGCCTTCCCAATCGGTCGTGTAGACGATGCCCTGCGCGCCGTCGGCGTCCCATGCGTCCTCGACCGCGCGGTTGAATAGATGCTCGGCCGCGTCGAGGTACTTCTTGCCGTCGCCATTGAGTACGCCGTCCTTGCCGTACACGGAGAGCGCGTACTGCGTGATCAGGCGCGCCCATTCGATGCCGTGGCCCGGCGTCGCGCCGTAGGGCTTGAACTGGTCGTCCGGCTTGTCGGCGTTGAACTCGAGCTGCGCCATCCAGTCGGAGGTGAAGTGCTCCGGGATGTGCCAGTTGTTCTCCTCCGCCCACGTGAGCACATGGCCGATGATGCGGCCGGCGCGTTCACGCCAGCTTTCGTCACCGGTGACGTCGGCGACGGCGAGGCACGCCTCGACCGAGTGCATGTTCGCGTTGAGGCCGCGGTAGGTGTCGAGTTCGGTGAACTCGGTATTCCACGTGTCGACGCTCAGGCCGATCTCATCATCCCAGAACTTCGTCAGATAGACGTGTTCGGCCTGTTCGAGCAGCTCCTTGGCGCCCGGCCGTCCCGCGAGCAGCGCCGAGGAGGCGGCGAGCAGCACGAAGGCGTGCGCATAGGCCTGCTTCGTCGGCATGTGGCAGATGTCCGGCGTGATTTCGGCGTACCAGCCATCGTTCTCCTCGTCATGCAGCACGCCGCGCAGGCCGCGGATGCCGTCGTCGACGAGTTCGGCAGCGCCGTCGACGCCGAGCAGCGTCGCGAGCGAGTAGACGTGCGTCATGCGGCACGTGATCCAGGTGGCGCGATTGCGGTCCTTCCACGGCGTGCCGTCATCGCCGAGCCAGTACGAGCTGCCGTCGACGGCAGGGAAATGGCGTCCGAACGCGATGAGGTTGTCACGGGAGATGTCGAGGAACTTCTTGTTCTCCGGCGTCCCGATCTGATACTTCGCATTGGTGGTGGTCATCGTCTTCCTTCCGATTGTCGTCCGCTGTCTTCGTTGACGTTGCCTGACCGTGACGGCCATGCGCGCTTTCGTGCGCGTACGATACCGAGCGTATCACTGAAGCGCTTAAGTGGCAAGTTTCACCGCACTTCCTGAATGTCGAGAACGATCGCCTGCAGCGGCCACAACGGCGGGATCTGCAGGCCGATGTGCGCGAGCAGCGCGCCGCTCACGACAAAGCCGTCCTCCGTGCGCGCGTCGCGCATCCATTCGGGCGTGTTCCAGCCCCAGCGCGACTCGCCGATCTCCTGACGCATGCGCACGCGGTAGACGCGGTCGTCGCACACGCCGGCCGGGCGCAGCCGTTCGGTAAGGATATCGCGCAGATTCGTGACGGTCGCGATGACCCAGATCGCGCGCGAAGCGTCGTCGGCGACGACGCCGCGTGCACGCAGTGCCGGATCGTGGAAGTCGGCGTGGTGCACGGATCCGGAGTGCAGGATGCCGCGCAGTTCCTTGACGAGCGTGACGAACTCGGTGATCTGCTTGAGTTCCTCGGGCGTGCATTCGAGGATGTTCCATTCGAAGCCGGAGCAGCCTTCGAGTGACATCGCCGCACGGTAGGACAGGTCGGTCGCGCGCCACGTCGAATGCGCCGGGCTTGGTCCGATATGTGCGCCGATCATCTCCGGAGGCACGACGAGCTCGGTGTAGCGCTGGATATCCACGCGGTCGCGAGGATCGTTCGAATCGGAAGCCCAGATGCGGTCGGCGTGCTGCAGGATGCCGGCGTCGGTGCGGCCGCCGCCCGAGGCGCAGCTTTCGATCTCGAGCCCCGGGAACTCGTGCTTGAGCTCGTCGAAGAGACGGTAGCAGGCCTCGGTCTGCGCGTGCAGCCCGTAATGGCCGGCGTGCACCGGCTCGGTCACGTCGCGGTTGTGGTCCCACTTGATGTAGTCGATGCCCAGTTCGCGGATGAGGTCGGCCATCTGGTCATGCACATGGCGGTAGGCGTCCGGATTGGCCAGATCGAGCACGTACTGCGTGCGGTAGGAGACGTCGGCGCGGCACGGCACCGCCTCGGGCGCCGCGAGGATCCAGTCGGGGTGCTCACGTGCGCAGTCGGAATCGAGGTTGATCATCTCCGGCTCGAACCACAGGCCGAACTGCATGCCGAAGCCGTGCACGTGCTTCGCGAGCGCGTCGAGTCCGTTCGGCCACACTTCGGGATCGACGACCCAGTCGCCGAGGCCCTTTGTGTCGTCGCGACGCAGATGGAACCAGCCATCGTCGAGCACGAAGCGTTCGACTCCCACCTTCGCGGCGAGGTCGGCGAGCTTGATCAGCGTCGCCTCGTCATGGTCGAAGTAGACGGCCTCCCAGGTGTTGAGTGTCACCGGACGGTCGGTGCGCACATGCTGCGGCAGCGCGCGCAGCCAGCGGTGGAAGCGGCTCGCGGCGCCGTCGAGGCCGGCATCGGAGTAGGAGAAACACACCTGCGGCATCGCGTAGGACGAGCCGGGCTCGAGGCGCATCTCGCCGGGGCCAAGCAGTTCGCCAGCACCGAGCAGCGCCTCGTGCTGCGGCAGGTTGTCGAGACGGTAGGTCTGATTGCCGCTCCATGCGAGGTGGCATGCCCACACTTCGCCGGCGGAGAACTTCGGCGCGCCGTCGGAGGCGATGAACAGCCACGGGCTTTCGTGGCTCGTTTTGCCGTGGCGGCAGTCGCGCGTGACGGAGCCAACCGGCAATGCCGTCGTCGCCGGTTGCTTTTCGAGCGGCCAGCGGCCGGTGAACTGCGTCAGATGGTCGGCGCGGCGCGGGATCGGCATCGTCAGGTCGAGCCAGTTGACGACGAGCGGCTCGCCGCCCTCGGCGGCGTTCCCGACGGTGGCCTTCGCGAGCAGCAGGCCTCCTTCGGCGAGTTCGAGGCGCATGTCGAGCGCGACCTCGTTGA
The DNA here is from genome assembly GCF_002860345.1 of Bifidobacterium anseris. Taxonomy (GTDB): domain Bacteria; phylum Actinomycetota; class Actinomycetes; order Actinomycetales; family Bifidobacteriaceae; genus Bifidobacterium; species Bifidobacterium anseris. The sequence continues at coordinate 248,875 of NZ_NMYC01000005.1, read as the reverse complement.
CGGCGTCCTCGGCGTACACGTCGAGCGCGACGTCGTCATGCGCTTCGGTCGTCACCGACGTCCAGCGCACGAACACCGGCTTCTCGCCGCGGTACGCCTCGAGTCCCGGGCGTCCCGCGAAGGCCTCGGCGCCCTGCGGCAGAATCGACGGGCGTAGCGCCGCGTCCGGATTCTCGTCCGGCGGCGTCACCTTGAGCGTCATCACGTCGAGCATCGCGAGTACGTCCTCGGCGCTCGACACGCCGAAATCGCCGCCCCAGTACTCGACCTGCGGCATCTCATTCTGCGGCGTCTTGAGCACGACGCATACGCCGTCGCGACGCAGCACCACATGGTTTCCGTTGTCGAACATCGTTGTCTCCTTCGCACAACTGCGGCGTGTCCGCCGCGCATTCAGTTCCCCCGTAAGCTCCGCCGTCGGCACTACATAAGGGGTTGACTTTTTCGTTCAACCAGTATAAATTAAGCGGTTAAGTAACGCAAACAGAACATGGCTGAGGTTCACTTCGACACGCCGATGTGCGCACCGCGGCCACCGGCGACGCCGCCGGAAGATATGACGAGAGGAAGGGCGCCATGGCAGCAGACAAGCATTCGCCGAACGATCGGCTCACCGAATCCCAGCGCGCGGCCGTGGACACGCTCACGCAGTCCCCGCAATACGCCGGCAAATCGAAACTGTATGTGTTCGCGAAACTGCCGATGCGGCAGAAGGCCGCCTATTTCCGCGAGCATTTCCTGATTCCGTGCGTCGCCGCCGTCATCATCATCGCGTTGTGCGCCTTCGTCATCGTCCGTTTCGTCTCGCCGCGCGAACGTCCCGCGCTGTACGCGGCTGTCGTCGACAGCACGCTGCCGCTCGGCGAATCTGCGAAGCTACAGGAGCAGTACGCGAAGACGCTCGGGCAGGACGTCATCATCGACGACTATTTCGACACGAAGAAGGACGGCCTTTCCAAACTGCAGACGATGATCTCGAGCGAGCAGATCGACGTCGTCATCGCACCGCCTTCCGTCTTCCGCGAACTCGCCGGCTACGGCTACTTCACGAATCTCAAATCGGCGTTGCCTGCCGGCGAATACGGCGATCTGCACGCCTATGTCGAGGATTTCCACGGATTCGACGATTCCGCGCTCGCCGACGACGTCGACGACTCCGGCAGCGGCAAAGGCAAGGCGGAACCCTACGGCCTCAAGCTCGACGATGCGAAACGCTGGCATGAGTTTGCGACCTCCGACGCCGCGCTCATCGGCGTCGTCGCGAACACGAAGCAGAGCGGCAACGCACAGCGTTTCATCGAATACCTGTACCGTTGAACGTGCCGGCAGCGGCATGCGATCCACTGACTGCACGCCAGAATCATCTGTAGACAAGAATCTGTAGACATCCGAAGCCATCTGGAGAGGAGACACCGCCATGAGTTCCAGCCTGTTCCGTCAGGACAATCCGTTCAACATCGTCATGGGCCGCATCGGCGACCTCGCGATGCTGTCCGTCGCATGGTTCGTCTGTTCGATTCCGATCGTGACGATCGGTCCGGCGACCTCGGCCGCCTGCGAAGTCGCACGTGAGATCGTCGAGGACACCGATGAAGGCGTCCTGCGCACCTTCTGGCGCGCGATCAAACGTCGTTTCGGCGTCAACATGCTGTTCTCGCTGCTGTTCATCGTCCTCTTCGCGATCGGCGCCGTCGACCTGTGGTACATCTCGCGGCAGTCCGGCGACGCAGCGTCCATCATCTACGGCGTCACGCTCGGCGCGCTCGTCATCGTCGCGATGATGCTGTCCTTCGTGCTGCCGCTGTCCGGCCGCAGCAAGCTGTCCTGGTGGGAGCAGATCCGCCAGTCGATCCGCCTGTCGCTGATGAAGCCGCTGTTGGCGCTCGGCAACGTCGCACTCATCGCGCTGCCGTTCGTGCTGATGTGGTTCGCGCCCGGCGCGATTGTCTGGGTGCCGATTCTGTGGTGCGTCCTCGGCGCCGGCGTTTCGATGTGGGCGGTCATGCGCTGGACCTGCAAGGCCTTCCAGCTCAAGCCGCGCGACACTCCCGCCGACCACGACGCCTGATCTTCCCTGACCCACCCCCGCCGCGCGAACGCGACCGCCGCACCCCGCACCCGAACCGTTCGCAACGCCCCCGCCGCGCGAACGCGACCGCCGCAACTTGCACCCGAACCGTTCGCAACACCCCGCCGCGCGAACGCGACCGCCGCAACTTGCACCCGAACCGTTCGCAACACCCCGCCGCGCGAACGCGACCGCCGCAACTTGCACCCGCAGCGTTCGCCAACAGGCATCTTCGCGATCGCCACCGGTGCGCATTGCGATCGTCCGGTTCATTTATGGATCCTATGGATACGGCAGCGGCCCCGCCTGCATGACTTATCAGGCGGGGCCGCTGCCGTCTTTCTTCTCCTATGCGGCGAGCATGCGCCGCACATCTCAGCGTTCCGGGGCCGGGCTGGTGGATTCGCGCACGCGCAGCACGTAGGGCGGTTCCTCGACGACGTCCACTTCCTCACCATCGATGAGCTTGAGCATGAGCGACGCGGCGATGCGTCCTGATTCCACGATGTCGCGGTTGAGCGCCGTGATGCCGGGATGCGCGGCCTCGCACATGAACGAATCGTCCCAGCTCATGATCGACAGATCCTCGGGCACGCGCACGCCGCTCACCGCCGCGACGCCTTCCGCGGCGAGCGCCATCACGTCGTTGTCGTAAATGATCGCCGTCGGCGCCGGATTGACGCTGAGCAGTCGCTTCGTCGCGTCGGCGCCGGCCGCGGGCGTGTAGTCGGTGTGCAGGCAGCGGTAGCGCACGCCGAGTTCGGCGGTCACTTCGGAGAACGCGGCGTCGCGGATGTACGAGTGACCGAGTTCCTCAGGGCCGGCGACGCGCGCGATGTTGCGGTGTCCCAGATCGTAGAGGTGACGCACGGCGAGTCCGACGGCGGCCGCGTCGTCGCTCGCGAGCGTCGGCAGCCCGGCGGTGAGCGACGCGTCGGCGACGGCGAGCACCGGCATCTGCGGATTCTGCTTCATCATGTCGATGCGCGGGTCGCCGATTTCGAGATTGAGCAGCAGCATTGCGTCGACGTTGCTCGTCGCGACCCAATCCTCGATGATCGAATCCTCGTCGTCGCTGTCCATCGACATGCGCACGAGCAGCGAGTAGTCCTTCTCCTCGAGCTCCGCGCCGAGGCCGGAGATGAGGCTCATCATGTACGGCTCGACGGCGAGCAGCTGCGGATCGTAGCCGAGGATCAGGCCGATGCGTCGCGTCTTCGACTGCGCGAGCGACTGCGCGGCGCCGTTCGGTTTCCATCCGAGTTCTCTGGCGACCTGCAGTACCTTCGCACGCGTCGTGTCGGAGACGCCCGGCTTTCCGTTCAACGCGTAGGACACGGCGCTGCTCGACACCCCCGATGCCTTCGCCACGTCGAAGATCGTGACCTTCGTCTTCTGTGCCGCCATGTCGATTTCTCCAATCCCGTCACGCCGCGCGCACGCCGCTGTGCCGCTGCGTTCTGTGGCCGCCGTCCATGCCCGGACGTCATGCGTTGTGCTTGGTGCCTCGCGATTCCGTGTCGCATCCGCGGGGACGCCTGCACTGAATCGCTTCAGAACCATTGTATAGAGAAAGGTCGGTCGACGCATCTCGCCGTCCGACTTTTCCTCATAATCGTCCGACTTTTCTTATAATTCTGCCTATTGTGCGATTGTCTCGTCCGAACAGGTCGAATGGTCCGGACGATAGTTAAGCGGCCATCAGTTGCCGAAGCGCTGATGGCCGCTTAAATGATCACTTCGCTTCGCGCTTGAGGTCATTCGCGCTGCGCAGCACGTTGGCCGCCGCGAAGGCCTGCGGATCGTCGGCGTCCGTCGTGATGTGGAATGTGACCGACTCTCCCGGCAGCAGTGAGACGAGGCCTTCCTCGACGCTGGCCTTCGGATCCACCTTGTCGACCATGACGAACAGGTCGCGCACGTAGTCCTTCGCGGTCACCGTGAGCTCGACGCCGCCGTCGACCTTCTTCGCGTCCGCCGTGAACGCCTCGCCGGGCGCCGCGAGCGACTGGTCGACGACTTCCGCCGGGTTGTAGACGACGCGCGCGAAGGAATCGTCGGACGGCGTCGCGACGATGAGTTCGGCGTTCGGGTCGTCATAGGCGACGATGTCGTCGTTGAGCGTGTAGCCCTTGTGCGAGGTCGCGTCGAGATCGACGTCGATCGTCTGCGTCGCGAGCACGTCGCCGCCGAGCGTCACGCGCTGCACCGTCCACGTGTCCTTGACGGGTTCGCGGGTATCGTTGAGGACGATGAGCTCGAAGTGGTCGGTGCCCACCTTGACGCCTTCCCAGCTGTGCGTCTGACGGTACTCTTCCGAGGTGCGCGGCTGGATTGTGGCGAGGCGCGGCGCGAAGAAGTCGCGCGACGCGTACCACATCGGCTTGCGGTGGCCGTTGAAGTCGACGGCCGCCCACGAGACGACTGGCCAGTCGTCGTTGAGCTGCCAGATGAGCGCGCCAGCGTTGACCGGCGCGAGCGAACGCATGTGCTCGACGCCGAACTTCATCGCATGCGCCTGCTGCAGCTGGCACGCCCAGTGCCAATCCTGAATATCGGCCCAGTCGTCGGTAGGGATGAGCCAGCTGTGCTCGCCGTCGCTCGGCTTGCCGTTGACGACGCCGCCGAAGCTCACGTCGTCGAGCTGGCCGGGGGTCAGATGCGAACGCATGCCGCGGGCGAGCTTGTAGTTGCCGCCCATCGCCTTCTGGTGCACGAGCATCTGCTTGCCGAAGGGCTCGAGCTTCTCGTCGTGCACGGCGCCGACGAGCGTGCTCCATGCCGGAGGCGCCTGATAGCCGAATTCGTCGGCGAAGCGCGGCGTGTACTCGGCGTAGATGCGGTAGTCCTTGCGGTTCCACGCATCCCAGATGTGCATCGTGCCATCGGTGTCCCAGTTCGCGTTCGTGAACTTCGTGAAGCTCATCGGCGAGCTCGGCAGGTAGACGTGCGTCGGGTCGAGTTCGGCGAGCAGCTGCGGGAAGAGCTCCGAGTAGTAGTAGTCACCCCAGCCCTTTTCGCCGTAGCCGTACTCGTTCGCCGGCAGATCGTCGTCGCGCACAGCCTGCTTGTAGCCACCCCATTCGGCGTAGGCTACGTAGTTTTCGTTCGAGCCGTTCCAGACGATGAGGCTCGGGTGGCTCGACAGGCGCACGATGGCTTCGCGGGCTTCGGCCTCGACTTCTTCCTTCGTCTCCGGATCCTCCGGGTAGGCGGCGCACGCGAGCATGAAGTCCTGCCAGACCATGATGCCGTATTCGTCGCACAGATCGTAGAATTCGTCGGCTTCGTAGATGCCGCCACCCCAGACGCGAACCATGTTCGAGTTCGATTCGACGAGGTCGCGGATACCGCGCTCGTAATCCTTCTTCGTCACGCGCGCGATGAACGCGTCGTCGGGGATCCAGTTGTAGCCGTGCGCGTGCACCGGCACATCGTTGACGTAGATCTGGAACGGGCGGCCGAGGTCGTCGGCGCGCGTGTCGACATGGGTGGTGCGGAAGCCGATACGGCCCTTCCATTCGGCCTGCAGATCGGCACCGGCCTTGACGTCGACGGCATAGAGTGGCTGCTCGCCGTAGCCAAGCGGCCACCACAGCTTCGCGTCCGGCACGGCGATCGTGATCGTCGTCTCGTCGCGGCCCTGATCGACCGAGCCGTCGGCCTCAAGCATCGTGCCGTAGCCTTCGAGCGTCACGTGGACCGGGACCGGCGTCTGGAACTTGTGGGCGTCCATCGGGTTCATGATGCGGCCATGGCCTTCGCGCTCGACCTTGATGTGCACGTTGAGGATGCCGGTGCCGTCGGAGGCAACGTCGACGAGCGGGCGAACCTCGGCGAGGCGCACGCCGCTCCACGAATCGATGCCGATCTCACGCCAGATGCCGGCGTTCGCGACGTCGATGCCCCAATCCCAGCCGAAGGAGTAGCTCGGCTTGCGGATCTGGTTGAAGGCGTGGTGCTCGGTGTGCGGGTAGTAGCCGCGGCGCTGCTCCTCGGCGTCGGAATAGCGCACCGGGGACATGAAGGTGACGGTGAGCACGTTCTCGCCGTCGCGCAGCAGGTCGCGCACGTCCCAGCGGTAGGAGCGGTGGCAGTTCTCGGTCTGCGCAACCGGGTCGCCGTTGAGTTCGATCGTCGCGACGGTGTCGAGGCCGTAGGCGACGAGATCGTGGCGTGTGTTGCTGTCGTCATGCCATTCGAAGGTGCAGGTGAAACGCCAGTCGACGTCGCCGGTCCACTGCAGCTTGTTCTCGTTGTCGCCATCGAAGGGGTCGGGGATAAGGCCGGCGTTGAGCAGGTCGAGCGTCGCCTCGCCCGGGACGGTCGCCGGGATGCCGGCGGTCAGCTTCTCACGCAGGTCGGCGGGCGCGACCTCCGGATTCATTGCGGTGACGGTCCAGCCGCTCGACAGCGGGGCGAAGGTAGAAGAGGTGTTGGTCATGATATGTGCTCCTGGATTGTGGGCGGCCCGAGGCCGCCGACGGAAAATCGGGAAAGAAGAGGAGAAAGGGAGCCGCGCCGCACGCAACTCGCTCGGCACGGCTCCCTGACGGTGAGGAAAGGGGAAGGGTAAGTCTGGAAATTACTCCTTGACTGCGCCGGCTGCAACGCCGTTGTAGATCTGCTTCTGGAAGATCAGGAACAGGATCAGGGCGGGCAGCAGCGTCACGATGACGCCTGCGCAGATCAGGTTGTACTTCGAGCCCTGCGGACCGGTGAAGGCGTACAGCGAGATTGCCACTGTGCCGAGCTTCTGCTTGTCTTGCAGATAGAGGTTCGCGGCGTAGTACTCGTTGTAGATGCCGACGCCCTTGAGGATGAGGGCCGTGACGATTGCCGGCTTGAGCAGCGGCAGCAGGATACGGCCGTAGATCGTGAAGTAGCTCGCGCCGTCGATCATCGCCGCCTCGTCAAGCGAGATCGGCAGGTTTTCAAAGTACTGGATGAAGATGTAGATCGAGATGACATCGGTGCCCATCGACATGATGATGTAGCCCCACAACGAGTTAATCATGCCGAGCGAGCCCATGATCTTGTAGACCGCGACTTGCATCGCGATGCCCGGCAGCAGTGCCGCGATCGTGAAGGCGCCGCGGATGAACGCGTTGCCCGGGAACTGGAAGCGGCTCAGGACGTAGGCGAGCTGGGTGCCGATGATCGTCGTCATGAAGCAGACGCACACCAGAACGATGAAGGAGTTGCGGAAGGCGACGGCCATGTTCGACAGCTTGAACGCATCCGCGTAGTTCTGGAAGTTGAACCAGTTGTGCGGCATCGCCATGACGTTGCCAGTCTTGTATTCGGCGTCGGTCTTCGCGGCCGTCCACACGCAGGAAGCGAGCGGCAGCAGGACGCAGAACGTGATGAAGACGAGGCTGAAGTACTTGAGGAAGGAGAGCACCCAACGGCGCACATGGTACCAGGCGCTCACCTTTTCGACGGAGGCTTCCATGGCCTTTCCTTTCTGCGAGTTCGTTTGCATATCCGGGGTGATCGTTTCGCTAGACATCGTGCTCACGCCTCGGTTTCCTTCTGGGCTCCGTTCTTGAAGAGCGGGGCGTTGCCGGCCTTGACCTTGTTGGCCTGACGCAGCGCCTTCTTGCGCTGCTTCTCGACCTTCTGCGCATGCTTGCGGGCCTTGGCGGTGCCATCGTCCGCGTCACGGAACAGCCAGCCCATGACGATCTTCTGCAGCAGCGCGCAGATCATGATGATGATGAGCAGGACCACGGCCATCGCGGAGGCGAGGCCCACCTTCTGGTCAGAGTGCGCAATCTTGTCCATCTGGACGAAGAAGGTGCCGGTGCCGTTCGCGCCGGAGGTGATGACGTACGGCGCTTCGAAGGCGGAGAGCGAACCGGTGATCGACAGGATGATGTTCAGAACGAGGATCGTCTGGATGCCCGGCAGGATGATGTGCTTGAACTGCTGCCACTTGTTCGCGCCGTCGATCTCAGCCGCCTCGTAGAGGGAACCATCAATCGACATGATCGCGCCGATGAACAGGATCATCGTCTGGCCGAGGTACCTCCAGACCGAGGAGGCGACGAGCGACCAGTTGTTGACCTTCTGGTCGCGCAGCCAGTACGGCAGGTTGTTGAGGTCGAATCCGCACCACTGGAGCACCGAATCGAGCACGTAGCCGCGGGTGTAGAAGAACTTGAAGATGAAGCCGATCGCGATGCCGTTGATCAGGTAGGGGAAGAACAGCGCACCCTTGAAGAACGCACCACCCTTGACCTTGAAGGCGAGGACCGTGGCGAGGTAGAGCGCGAGGGCCACCTGGATGAGCGCGCCGACCATGTAGTACAGCGAGAGCTTGAGCGTCGCGAGCAGGTCGGGACGGGTGAAGATGTCGACGTAGTTCTTCATGCCGATGTACTTCGGCGTGCCGATGTACTTCATCTTGTAGAGGCTGTATCCGCACATCTGGAAGAACGGCAGATACGTGAAGACGACGAGGAGCGCAACCGGCACGAGGCAGAAGAGGACGATGATGCCCGTCTTCTTCCAATCCCTGCGATGCTTGTTGAACGGGATGTCCGCGGCGGACCGCTCCGCGACCGCTACGTTCGGCTGTGTGGTAGTCATGATGGTCTCTGTTCCTTCCTTATCCTTCCGCCGACGCCGGGGCGTCTGCGTTTTCCTCCCGACTCAGCAATGAGTCCTTTGGAATACCCACCTCAGGCTTCTCTGCCTGCCTGTGATAAGTGATGACACTCAATATAACCGTGTGTTTTCAGTTTGTCAAGCGCTTAAGTTCCCCCGCGTCGCACGACGAACGACACCCACTTCCCCCGCAAGTCCCTCCGATGGCGTTCCACTACCCTCAGAAGCCGCCGTTTCCCTGATATTGCGGCGATTTTCAACCCTGCTACGCAACTGACAGCACCGTCGCGGCCACGACCCTCCGCTCAACGTCCGTCATCGCACATTGCGCCGATCTTCACTCAATAAGCTGTGCATTTCAGCACGCCCATGCGGCGGTACGAGCGATGTTTTACGTCGACTTTTCGTTGATTTTCCAACGATTTCGCCGACATGCACACCCTCATGCCATGCCAGTTCCGCGATACTTAAGCGCATAACTATATCATTCCTCCGCAGGCGAATTTCCGCACACCGAAGATGGGCCAAGAACGGGCGTTTCGGCGTGTCGCGACGTTGGCGGCCGGGTGCCGGGATCCGATCCAGGCGGCGCGGCACGGCCATTGCGGACATCCCCGCCCCCCTCTCACTTCCCCATAACAACGATGAGGGCCGGAACGTTGCCGTTCCGGCCCTCATCGAGGAAAGAAAGGGGAAAAAGGGAAAGGAGTTAAGGTTATGCCATGGGAATGGATCGAGAGCGTCAGCACCCGTCATGGGCGCTGACGCCAGTCAGGTCAGCTCTCGGATTCGACAGCCGCGCCCCACTTCTGATCCCACTCGTCCATGATCTGGTCAATCGTCTTCGTCTTGTTCGCGGCGTCGACGACGATGTCCTGAATCTTCTTGCCGTTGCCGTTGTTGATGCCGAGCTCGGAATCCGAGTTGATGTCAGCGAAGAGGTCCTCTTCGCCTTCCTTCGCCGGGTCGTCGACGATCAGTTCGACGTCCTTGAAGTGCTCGTAGGTGTCCGGGTAGGAATCATCGTCCTTGACAATCGGGATGCCGCCCTCGTTCTTCGCGTAGCCCGACTTCTCGGTCATCCACTTGACGAAGATCATCGCGGCCTTCTGACGGTCGGCGTCGGAGTTCTTGTTGATGCCCATCGAGTAGTTGCCCGCGAGCGTCGCGTACTGCTTGCCGTCGATCGTGATCGGGAACGGCATGTACTGTACGTCGTCCGGGTGGTCGCCGGCCTGCTTCATCTGCGGCACGGCCCACGCACCGAGCACCATCGTCGCGATCTCACCGTTGTTGATCTTGCCCTTCGAGGACTCCCAATCGGTCGTCGAGTAGTCTTCCTCGGTGTAGCCGTTGGCGACCGCGTCGTAGAGTGTCTTGTAGACGGCGTAGGGGTGCGTGTCCGGAGCCTCGTCGTCCTTCTTGAACGGGGTCTTGTCGTGCGGCATGACCTGATTCATGAACTTCGGATCGCCGGTCGCGTTGCCGCCGATGTAGGCATCCCATGCGCCCATCGCCCAGTCCTCGGCAAAGTTCGTGTACAGCGGGATGGCCTTCGTCTTCTCCTTGATGAGCTTGAGATCGGCCTGGAACTCCTCCGGGGTCTTCGGCAGTTCCTTGATGCCGGCCTCCTCGAAGACCTTGGCGTTGTAGACGATGCCCGAGGTCTGGCCGTCGGTCGCGATGCCGTAGGTCTGGCCGTCATAGGCCTTCTCGTTCGCGAGCTTGATTTCCTTGTCCATGTCCTCGGTCTTGCCGTAGGAGACGAAGTAGTTCGAGAACTCGGAGCGGTCGACCGCCGGGATCATCATGACGTCCCACGAGTCGTTGTTCGCCTGAAGGCGGGTGAGCGCGGAATCCGCGTAGTTGGAGTCGGTCTGCACCTTCACCTTGATGTTCGGGTACATCGCGTTGAAGTCCTTCATGTAGGACTCCCAGTTCTTGCCCGGGTAGTCCGCGAGGCCCATGTCGGTGCGGCCGTTGAAGAAGGTGATCTCCGCCTTGAGGTCCTTGTCGGTCTCGCCGAGCTTGATCTGCGGATAGGTGATGCCGGCCTTGTTGTTGCTGTCCGCGGAGCCGCCGTTGTTGCCGCCGCACGCAGCGACGCTGACGAGGCACGCCGCCGCGATACCGGCCGCCGCGATCTTCTTGACGTTCATTCTTGTGTCCTTCCTGGTCTCTTGGGCGTCGTCGCCGACGTCCAGCTCAGCAATGAGCTTGGGCCACCTCTCGGCTTCTCTGCCTGCCTGAGGTGAACGATGGCATTCAATATAACCGACTTTTCTCAGCTTGTCAAGCGCTTAAGTAGCTCGACTACCGTCCTCAACTGCCATCACCGCGAGCACGTTATGTCAGCGTTGTCACAGCCTATCGTCTTTTCCAAGTATTCCCAACGGTTTTCCGTTGCACAAATACACCATGCCGCAACACATCTTGATTCGCTCCGACACCATATACGACGATTTCTTGTGTTAAGCGCTTCATAATCTCGGCGTGTCCCCGACCGCAGAATCCAAGCCGAAGAGGACCTCATGGCGCGTTGCCGTCGCCGAATTCGCCGACGACGGATGACATGTCACCTTCACCCTTCGCGAAACCGGGCCCATGAGCCATGTCCTCCCCTCCATCCGACGGCAATCATCGGCCCTGCTCCATGCTGTCGCAATGCGGCAAGCGTTCAAGACCAACGTCGCCTCCCCGGCACCAGACCCCCGCAACCATCACAGATGACAAAGGCGCCGATCCGCAGCAAACGAATCGGCGCCTCCTGCGCGATCGACTCAGCGCGCGCTGTGCGTGGCGATGAAGTCGCGGTACCACATGAAGCTGTCCTTGCGGATGCGCTCCTGCGTCTCGTAATCCACATAGGTCAGGCCGAAGCGTTTGCTGTAGCCGAAGGCCCATTCGAAGTTGTCCATCAGCGACCATGCGAAATAGCCACGCACATCGGTGCCCTCCTGGATCGCGCGGTACACGGCCTCCAGATGCCGGCGCAGATAGTCGATGCGTTCGGCATCGTGCACCATCTTGACACCGTCGGGGCCGACCTCGACCTTGTCCGGGCACGCCATGCCATTTTCGGTGACGACGAGCGGCGTGCCGGGATAGTTGTCGTTGAGCCGCACGAGCGTGTCGTACAACGCGTCCGGATCGATGTTCCAACCCATCTCGGTATGCGGACCGGCCGTAGGCAGCCAGTCGATGTCACTCGCGCCCGGCGCCGTCGAAGCCGCCGTGCTCTGCGGGAACTGCGGACGGTCGCTCATCTTGACGAGGTTCGTCGAGTAGTAGTTGAGGCCGAGCACATCGATCGGCTGATGGATGAGCGCGAGGTCGCCGTCACGGATGAAGTCCCAGTCGCAGATACCCTTCGTGATCGCGAACAGCTCCTGCGGATAGCGGCCGCGCAGCATCGGGTCGAGGAACGCGCGGTTGGCGATGAGGTCGAGGCGATGCACGGCATCGGCATCGCCGCGGCACACCTGCAGGTTGCAGGTGACAGACAGCTCCGGCTTGCCGCCGGCCTCGGCGCGCACAGCCTGACACATCAGGCCGTGCGCGAGGTTGATGTGGTGCACGGTACGGAAGGCGAGCGGGCCTGCGCCGAGTCCCGGCGCCTGTTCGGTGCCGCCGTAGCTCAAATAGGTCGCGCACCACGGCTCGTTGAGCGTCGTGTAGGTGTGCACGCGGTCGCCGAGCCGCTTCGCGACGACGCCGGCGTAATCGGCGATCTTGTAGGCGGTGTCACGCTCGAGCCAGCCGCCCTCGCGTCCGCCCTCGGAGGCCATGTACTGCGGCAGATCCCAATGGTAAAGCGTCACGATTGGCGCGATGCCGTACTCGAGCAGACGGTCGACGATCTTCTCGTAGAAGTCGAGGCCGGCTTCGTTCGGCTTGCCGTCCGGCGTCGGGATGATGCGCGGGATGCCGATCGAGAATCGGTAGGCGTTGACGCCGAGGTCGCGCAGCAGCTTGAGGTCATCCTCCCAACGGTGGTAGAAATCATCGGCGACGTCGCCAGTGTCGCCGTTCAGCGTGTGTCCGGTGTGGGAGAACGTGTCCCAGATCGACGGCGTGCGGCCGTCCTCGGCCGCCGCTCCTTCGATCTGGTACGCCGCCGTCGCCGTACCGAACAGGAATCCCTTCGGGAACCGTTCTTCCATCGCTTCGTCCTTTCGTTGACGTGCCGCCGACGCCGCCGTCGGCGCTCCGCGCTGCTGATAAGTGCATCAATATATATCCGAAGCCACAGAGAAACTTGAGCGCTTCAGCATGTCGAGGTCGCCCCCGCGATTATCATCGGAACACAGCGGACAGCAGGACACGGCGGCGCACCCATCCGCGGGCGCCGCCGTACCGAGACGATGCATACGAAGGAGTGTCATGCGGCTCATCACCTATACGGATCAAGCGTTTCAGTACCAAGGGCGCACCGAGAAGACCGACGCCGGCCTGCTGTGGGTGTTCCCCTACACGCAGACGCGATTCCGCTTCACCGGCACATCGTTGAGCGTGCGACTGCGCAACCATTGGAACTACGGCGACATCCGCCTCGGCGTCATCATCGACAACACGCAGTACAGCGTGCGCATCCCCTCGCCGGCCGAGCCGACGCTGCCCGTGTACACCGAGGAGGACGAAGGCGTGCTGACGCTGCGCATCGCCGATCATCTGCCGGATATCGAGCACAAGGCGGTCGTCTTCAAACGTCAGGACGGCGGCATGCACTATATGGAATTCGTCGGCGTCGCGGTGGACGATGACGCCCACATCGAGGCGCCGCTTGAGACGCCGAGCACGCGCCGCATCGAAATCTACGGCGATTCGGTCAGCTGCGGCGAGCGCAACGAGGCCGTCCTCTACACCGGCAAGTCCGATCCGGATGCCGATCTGTCGTCGTACAGCAACGCCTGGTATTCGTACGGCGCGATCGCCGCGCGTGCGCTCGGCGCCGAGCTGCGCATCATTGCACAGGGCGGCGCACCGCTCATCGACGGCATCGGCTGGTTCAATGCCCCCGATTACGTGGGCATGGAGAGCATCTGGGACCGTGTGCGTTACAACCCGGCGCTCGGCGAGTCGAGCATGTGGAGATTCGACGATTACGAGCCGCAGGTCGTCATCATCGCGCTCGGACAGAACGATTCCCATCCGAACGATTTCATGGCCGACGACTACGACGGCGACGAGGCTGTCCATTGGCGTGCCCGCTATGCGGACTTCGTGTGCGCGCTGCGTGGACGCTACCCGCACGCGCGCATCGTCTGCACGACGACGGTGCTCGAGCACAGCGCGCAGTGGGATCGCGCGATCCGCGAAACGGTCGAGGCCATCGACGATCCGCGCATCAGCTATTTCGGCTACACGCGCGCCGGCAGCGGCACGCCCGGACATCCGCGCATCGCCGAGGACGAGGAGATGGCGCGCGAGCTCGTCGCCTATCTTGATACGCTCGGCGCGGATATCTGGAGCGGCCGCTGACGCGCATGCGATAACGGGAGATGGTGATCGGCGCGCGCCGGCTATCGGCAGACCATCGGCAGCCGGCGAATCATCAGTACGAAAGCTCGGGCAGGGCTCATCGGGAAAGGCAGTGACATGTCCACAGTGACGGGAATCGCACCCGGAGCGTCGAAGGTGGCGCACGGCGGCCGCCATCACGGCGCCGATCGCACGCGCGCGGGGGCGCTGCGCGTCGCCGCCGTCTTCGCCGACCATATGGTGCTGCAGCGCGATATGCCGATCGCTGTCTTCGGTACGGCGCCGCGCGACACGCAGGTCGTCGTGCAGCTGCGGACGGCCGACGATGTCATCGTCGCACAGAGCGCGTCGCAGGACGTGCGCGACGCCGAAGCGTGGACGGTGCTGCTGCCGCCGCTGTCGGCAGGCGGTCCGTACACGCTCGACGTGCGCGCCGGCCACGACACGATCACCTGCACGGACGTCTTCATCGGCGAAGTGTGGCTCGCCGGCGGCCAAAGCAACATCGAACTCGAACTGCATACGAGCGAGCACGGCGCCGACGAGATCGCCGCCGCTGACGACCCGCTGCTGCGTTTCTACAACACGCCGAAGGTCGGCGCCGTCGACGAGGCGGCGGAGGCCGACAGCGCATGGTGCGCCGCCGTCACCCCCGAGGTCGCGCACATGTCTGCCGTCGGCTACCATTTCGGACTCCGGCTGCGCGAAAAGCTCGGCGAAGGCGTCGCCGTCGGCATCATCGATTGTTATATCGGCGGCACGTCGATCTCCTGTTGGATGAGCACGGCCACGTTGAACGGCTCCACTGCCGGTCGCCCGTACGTCGAACGCTACGAGCAGGCGATCGCCGGCAAGACCGACGAGCAGATGCGCGCCGAGGCGGACGCGTGGCAGCGCACCTTCGACCAGTGGAACAACGACGTCGCCGCGATGAAGGACACGCATCCCGGCATCACGCAGCCGCAGATCGACGCCGTGCTCGGGCCATGCCCGTGGCCGCCGCCGGTCACGCCGTTCTCGGAGCGCCGCGTCGGCGCGCCCTTCGAAGGCATGGTCAGGCGCGTCGCACCGTACACGGTCCGCGGATTCCTGTGGTATCAGGGCGAGGAGGATGAACTGCAATGCGGTTCCTACCGTGAGCTGCTCGGGCTGCTTATCGATGAATGGCGGACGTTGTGGAATCTCGACGGCTATGACGAGCCGACGGTCGGCTATCAGCCGGGCGCGCGGACGCTGCCGTTCCTCGTCGTGCAGCTGCCGCAGTGGATCGACGGCCAGGTCGCGGCGCTCGGCGAGGATCCGCGCCGCTGGCCGGCCATCCGCGCCGCGCAGTACGACGCGAGCGAATCGCTCGACGACGTGGAGCTCGTCTGCACGATGGACTGCGGCGAATTCGACAACATCCATCCGCTCGACAAGCGCACGGTCGGCGAACGCATCGCGAATCTCGCATTGCGTACCGTCTATGGACATCAGGATGTGGCCGCCGAGAGTCCGCGCGCCGTGCACACGAGCGTCGCAGGCGCAGCAATCGACGTCATGTTCAATCATGCGCATGGACTGCACTGGCGAGGCACGACGCCGGATACGATGCGTGACGCCGACGACGAGAGCGGCGCGCGTGCAGCCGGAGCTTCGGGATTCGAGATCGCCGGCGACGACGGCGTCTATGTGGACGCCGAAGCGCAGATCCTCGAGTACAGCGGCATCGACGCGGCCGACGGTGAGCATATGAAGGTGCGCGTGTCGGCGCCGCAGGTGCCCGCGCCGACCGCCGTGCGGTACGCGTGGCGCAGCTGGGGTCCGGCCCCGCTGTTCAACGGCGACGGTCTGCCGGCATTCCCGTTCGCCGATGACTGACGGCTGGACGCCGATTCCGAGCGTTGACCGATGGATTGGCCGATAGCGGAATGAGCGCCGTGCTGCCGGCGGCGAGCATCAGCGTCGCCGGCAGCACCGGATAAGTCCATGGCAGCGGCGTCGCGCTTGCGGGGACGGCCAGCGCGAAGATAAGAATCGCACTGACGACGAAGACGCCCCATGCCACGCCGGCGACGGTGATGGCCATGCGACGTCTGGCGTCCGGCGTCCACCGCGCGGCACGCGCCATGCGCAGCAGCCAGCGCACACCGGCGCCGATGCCGACGCCGAGCAGCGCAGGGACTGCGCCAAGCGTGCAGCCGTAGGGCACCGCAGTCCCGACGCCCACCAGAAGTGTTCGTCTGGTCGCGCCCATTCCCAATCGCCGGTCGTCAGCGCCACACATCGTTGTCGATAACGCCGATGCGCATCACACGCGGTCGATCACGTCCCTCAGCCATCTGCGCCTCCGCCCGTATCGTCAATGGCATCCCGACGATGCCACCCGTATGTTCGACAGTAATCCAGAAGGACCATGCGCCGCCACCGTCTGTCACGAATCTCCTGACAGACGCGCTCAATGGCGACGGTCGACACGCAGCAGCCAGATGCCGAAAGGCACTGTGAGCACGCCGCCGACGACGAAGATCACACGCACGTCGATCACATCGGCGAGCGGCCCGAACACAAGCATGCCGAGCGGCGTGCCGAAACCGGAGAACGTCGTCAGCAGGCCAAACACGCGGCCGCGCATCTCCGGCGTACTCTCATGCTGCAGCAGCGTGAACGTCGGCGACGAGCCGAGCGATGTGCACAGACCGACGAGGAAATCGACACACAGATAGACGAGCAATGTCGGCGACAACCCAAGTCCCGCCGTGCACACGCCCATGCCGATGAACGCGCATGCGAGCAGCGCCATATTGTCATGGAAGATGCGCGCGCCGAACGCGGCGAGCAGCGCGCCGCCGATCACCATGCCGACACTCCACGCCATCTCGTTCGCCGCGAGCTTGTCGGCGGCCGTCGACAATACGGTGAAGCCAAGGTTGAGCTGCTGGCCGTCGAATCCGCGATTCATCAGAATCAACGTGAGATTCATCGGCGCGATGTTGATGAAACAGACGATGGCATAGGCGACGAGCACACTGCGGATACGCGGGTATTGCCACGCATAGCGCAGACCGGTGCGCATATCGTCGAACACGGACGCGCTCGGCGCTTGCGCAGCGGCGGCACGCGCGCGACGCACACGAATCAGTGCGACGAAAGCGACGCCGATGACCGCCGTCGTCACATCGACGTAGAGAATCGCCCATAACGGCAGCAGATTGACGAGCACGGCGGCGACGGCGGGTGCGGCGATGAGATTCACCGACTGAATCGTGCCGTTGATCGAATTCACGCGCAGCAGCGCATGCTCCGGCGTGATCTGCGGAATGAACGACTGCACAGCCGGCGTCTGCGCGCCGCCGCCGGCCGAACGAATCGCGAGCACGACGAAGAACAGCATCAGGTCGGCGAGGTTGTGCGCAATCGCGATGGACAACACGACGGTGACAGCGGCGATGAGCGCGTCTGGCAGGATGATGAGCGCCTTCTTGTTCCAACGGTCGGCCCATGCGCCGCCGAACAGCGAGACGATCGCCTGCGGTACGCATGCGCACAGCATTGCGACCGTCATCGTGATGCCGGAATCGGTGCGCATGACGAGGTACCAGAAGACCGCGTACTGCACGATGCTCGATCCGATCAGCGAAAGCGCCTGACCGGTGAGCAGCAGCGCGACCTGCGCCTGCCAATGCGGCGGGACGGCGGCCGCGGCCGGTTGGGATTGCGGATGGTTGTTCATGATGTCTCCTTTGCTTGAATGCGCGCGAAGGCATGCATGATCGGCACGTCACTGATGCTTGCTCCGAGTGCTCGGATGCGGAGGCGAGGCAAGCGGAACAAGCGGAACTGGAACGGGTAGGTCCAGGACAGGTGCATTTAGGGCGTGAGAGTTAGACGTGCTTAGGTGGTTGCAGGCATGCCGATATAGCCGCTACGTAGCGGCTGCGCGCGATGGCTATCGGAAATTCGAGGATTTCAAGAGGATATGCACTGACGCGCGGTCAGATATCCCACGCGATCATCGACATCATTGCTATTCCACACATGCTTCGTCAGTCTACCATCCCACCGTCCCGTTTCGTCGCCCCGCGCGACAATCTCACCCGCAACCACGGCCGTTAGTGGGTCGATTCCTCGACGGGAGAGGCGGATCGACCCGATGCGGTCCGACCCGTCGAGCGGGTTGACGAAATGACCCACAACAGCGGCCATTCGCGGGTTGGATCGTCGACACACCCGACAGAACTACCCGCTACGGGCTGATCCGCCGATGGAGGCGACGAAACAACCCGCAACCACACTGGTTTGTGACTCATCCCGTCGGTCCCCTCGCCGAGGCCGTTCGCAATGGTGGCCGTTAGCGGGGCGGTTCGTCGACGGGAGCGACGGAACGGGACGCGAGTTGCAGGACAGCGACCAGCAGAGTCAGGCAACAGACCGGCAGACCGGCGGGGCGGAGAGCAAAAAAGGTAGGGTACAGTTCTTGATGAACTGCACCCTACCTATACGTAGCTATCAGTACCTACTGGCGTGGCTCAGCCGTGCACTACCGTGCAGGCCGATTCAATCACTCGGCGTCCTGAACCTGGGCGCGGGCGATCTTGCCGGTGAAGGAGTTGGCCTCGTCGGCGTCCTTCGCGGCTTCGTTGTTCCAGGAGAACATCGCGCGGAGCTTCGGGCCGACTTCCTCGATGCGGACGTTCGAGTACTCCTCCTGGAGCTGCTTGAACTTCGGCGCGCCGGCGGCCTGATCGTCCATGAACTCCTTCGCGAAGGAGCCGTCCTGGATGCGCTTGAGGTGATACTCCATGCGCTCACGGGCATGCTCGTCGATGACGGTGTTGACGTAGTCGCCGTACTGGGCGGTGTCGGAGCAGGACCAACGATCCTTGTTCAGGCCGCCTTCGTTCATCAGGTCGACGATCATCTTGAGCTCGTGGCAGACCTCGAAGTAGGCGATCTCCGGCTGGTAGCCGGCGTCGGTGAGGACCTCGAAGCCCATCTCGACGAGCTTGTTGACGCCGCCGAGGAGCACGTTCTGCTCACCGAAGAGATCGGTCTCGGTCTCCTCCTTGAAGGTCGTCTTGATGGCGCCGGCGCGCAGCGCGCCGAGTGCCTTGGCGTAGGCGAGGGCGAGATCCCAGCCGTCGCCGCGCGGATCCTGCTCGACGGCGGTCACGACCGGGACGCCGCGGCCGGCCGCGTACTCACGGCGGACGATGTGGCCCGGGCCCTTCGGCGCGACCATGAAGACCGGGTGGTCCTCGGACGGCTTGATGTAGCCGTAGTTGATGTTGAAGCCGTGCGCGAAGGCCAGTGCGGCGCCTTCCTTGATGTTCGGCTCGATGTCGTTGTCCCAGATGGCCTTCTGATACTGGTCGGGAGCCAGGATCATGATGACGTCGGCCTCCGCGGCAGCCTCCGGAACGCTCTTGACCTCAAGGCCCTGATCCTTCGCGAACTGGACGGACTTCGAGTTCGGGCGCAGGCCGACGACGACGTCCACACCGGAATCACGCAGGTTGAGCGCGTGAGCGTGGCCCTGCGAGCCGTAACCGATGATCGCGACCTTCTTGCCGTCGAGAACCGAGAGATCGCCGTCGTCTTCGTACCAGATCTGTGCTGCCATATTGGCACACTCCTTTGTTGTCTTTTGCTGCGCACCGCGGGCATTGTAGTGGTCCGCGACGCCTATGTTGTTCTTGTGCCTGATTCATGGATCGCGCGTTCCATGGTCCGGAACGGCCGATCCACGTAGGCAGGCTTCCCGCCGTGTCGGAGATTTTGTCTCCAAAACTGAGTCCTCATATTACCGAAATCCGCAAGCGTCTCCTTGCCAAGTCCATCTTTTGGATACCGTTGGCGTCTCGTTTTGGAATACGCGCGGTTTCTTCTGGAAAATAGCGCCAATCCACCATCGCTTGCCGGAAATCAGCAATATGTTTCGTCCATATAATGGACGTCTTGTTCTTCTGTGCGGCCTGCGGCGCCGCCAAGCCTCTCCTTACCTGACGCATCGTTCATTGACGGATCACCCGCGGGTCACCGCATGTAATCCACATCCTTGGTCTCATGGCAGGTCAGTATCGCCACAAGGCAACCCAGCGCCATGACGCCCAGATACAGACCAACCGAGCCCACGCCCCAATGTGACGAAAGCCATGTGGCCACCGACGGCACGAATGCCGCGCCGACAATCGCCGCAAGATTGTAGCCGATGCCGGATCCGGTGTAGCGCACATTAACGCTGAACAGCTCAGGCAGCAGCGCGCCGATCGGTCCGAACGCAATGCCCATCAACGCAAATCCAAGGCACAGGAACAGCATCGCAGCAGCCGTGTTGTGCACGCCGACGACGGCTTTGTTCATCAGCAGCGGGAACACCGCCGCGAACACGACCAGCGCAATCGACGACCCGATGATCACACGGCGACGCCCCAGACGATCCGCAAACACGCATGAGAGCACGATGAACACGGCGAACACACATACCGAGGCCATCAGCATCGTCATGTACTCCTGCGTGGAGAAACCAAGGCCGCCACCGCCCTGCGCATCCGTTTTCGTGGCCCATGCAAGCGACCATGTGGCGAGCGTATAGAACAGCGTATAGGTGACGGCGACGAGGAACGTCGCCTGCAGCACCTGCCTCCAGCTCGTACGGAACACCTCGACCGCCGGGGCCTTGACAACGCGCTGGCTCCGCTGTGCGGCGCGGAACGCCGGCGTCTCCTCCATATGGACGCGCACGAGCAGCCCCACGACCACCAACAGCGACGACAGCAGGAACGGCACGCGCCATCCCCACGCGAGCATCGCCGCGTCGTCATTGAACATCTCAAGCACCACGTAGGTGCCGTTGCACAGGAAGAAGCCGATCGGCGCGCCGAGTTCGGGGAACGAACCATAGAGTGCGCGCTTGTCGGCAGGCGCGTTCTCGGTGGCCACGAGCGCGGCGCCGGACCATTCGCCGCCGAGACCGATGCCCTGCACAAAACGGCAGACACACAACGCGAGCACAGCCCACACGCCCCACATGTCGTAACCGGGCAGGCAGCCGATGAGGAAGGTCGCGACGCCCATCGTCATCAGCGAGACGACGAGCGTCGCCTTACGCCCGATCGAGTCGCCGAAATGCCCGAAGATCAACGAACCAACCGGGCGTGCGAGGAACGCGACGGCGAAGGTGACCAGCGAGAGCAGCAGCGCGACGGTCGGGTTCGTCTTGTCAGAGAAGAACACGCGCGGGAAGTAGTTCGCGGCGGCCGTGCCGTACGCGTAGAAATCGTAGAATTCAATCGTCGTGCCCACCATGGATGCGGCGATGATCGTGCCCACCGACGAGCGCGCTGTGCGCGACGCCGGTCGGGCGAGAGTGACTGCGGCGGATTCCGCCTCTGTTTCGGCTGCGGTCATGAAAACCTCCTGATAGTTTGCCTGCGTTCATGGCTTGGGGTACGAACGCAAAAACCCCGCACATATGGCGGGGCCCGAGGTAGTTTCACGATCCGTCCCCGCCACCATCGGCGGGGCTGGATTCCAGATATACGAATCAGCTCGCCGATGGCGAGATAATAATTCGTACAATCTGCAGTCGTGCGACCATGGTCTCACTCATCGCGAGCCTCCTTTCCACGTATCCGTTTGCGTTGCTGTGTGCGGCGTGCGCTTGCCGCGGCGCCGTGTTGGGTTAGAACCTACTCCCCGGCCCGCGACCGAGCGCGCACAGTGTCCATATAGTGAGATTCATGATTTTGGACAGCAAGACAATATGCGACTCTCCCGCTTTCAGTGTACAAATATAACCAGCCGCATCACCCAACGGCATCACCGACGCTCACAGTCGGGGCGACACACGCACCATGGCTCCCTATGTCACCGTATTACTCGCAAGCTAATCCGCCATCACGCTTGGACGAGCTTCATGAACACCCAGACGAGGATCATCGCCGTTCTTGCCCTCATTACTCATATTTCCCTCAGCACTCGGCGTCACGCACGCATGCGCGCGTCCTCTCCTTCCGCCGAATCGCGGGTTCTTCGCCATTCGTGCTTTGCCATACGCATCGCAGGGCACCTCGAAACCACCGGCAGGAAGGACAACTGCATCAACTCGTTTCAATTGGAGCGCAGCAGCTCCGCCGGATTGATGCGCGTCGCCTGCACCGCCGGCACCAATGCGCCCACGGCACCCGCGAATGGCACGAGCGCCACGCTCCACGGCAGCATGAACTGCCAGCCCATGCACATTGCGATCGTGGCGGCAATCAGCGATCCCAGAGTCATACCCGCTAGGCCTCCACATAAACCGAGTAGCATCGCCTCGAGTAGGAACTGCAGGGCGATATGCCATGCCGGCATGCCGAGCCCCAAACTGATGCCTATCTCGCGCCGCCGCTCAGTGATGACGATTTGCATGGTGTTGACCACGGTGAAGATACTGACGACGACCATGACAACGGTGATGATTAGTGTCGTCTGCTCTGCATCGGCCATGAGATTCTCGCGCAGCGATCGCGGATCCGCTGGCAGTTTCAGCGACACCGCCTGTGGTTGCTCCGCAAGCAGCGCCATCGGCAGATACTGCGCCACCTGATTGGCAGTTCCTTGTTCGACACCAATCTGCACGATGCGAGACGAGGGCAGCAAATCCATGCGCCGCGCAGTCGCCGGTGTCATCACGATGCTTGTCGCGAGCGCTGATTGATGCGGCGCGTCTTCGATGATGCCGGCCACACGCATTGGCACACTGTCCACGGCAATCCCATGGCCGCTCTGCCCATCGCCTATGCCGAGTTCGCGCGCCACGCGCTCACCGAGCAACGCTGCATTGATATCGTCGTCGGCCAGCGGCAACCCGGAACGGAGCTGGGCACCGCGTGCGCGCAATCCATTCATCGTGCCGATTGCCACATTCGTGCTCAACTGCATCCCCCCAGCTGCCCGCAGTCACGGATTTCGGAACCTGGTCTCCCATGACAAGTGTGCCTGCGTTCTCGACGTGCGGAATGCCGACGACTTGGCCGATCACTTCCCGCTCCGCCCGTTCCCAGCTTGCCGCAGGCAATGTGGCCACAATCACACCGGTCTCCATGGCGACGAAGCGCTGCGCAGTGCGTTCGCTTGTGCCCAGCGTGATCCCTTGCAGCGTGACGAATGTGGCTGCGCAGAACAGCACGGCGCATAGCGAGAACAGGTTCCTCCTCCACCGCCGCATCAACGCCACCGCCGCCCTACTCGCGGGTCCTCTCATCGCGCACCTCCCTCACCACGCCGTCGATCACGTGCAGCTGTCGTCGGCATACGCATGCCACATCATCGTCGTGTGTCACGATAACGAGCGCAGACCGCTCATCCACGACTCGGCAAAGCAAGTCAACGACGAGCTCGGAATTATGCGAATCGAGGTTGCCTGTCGGCTCATCACACAGCAGCAACGTGGGCGTCCACGCAACTGCACGAGCAATGGCGACACGTTGCCGTTCACCACCGGAAAGGTCTGTCGGGTAATTCGCAGCTTTGTTCCGCAGACCCACTCGCTCGAGCGCCGCGCTTGCAAGTTGCCGCGCACGGGCGCCGACTTGTCTGCGAATTGAGAGGCCGTACAGCACATTCTCCTCGACAGTGGAGTGTTCGATGAGATGAAAAGACTGGAACACGAATCCAATGTGCTCGCGGCGCAATCTGCTGCGACGACTGGTTGAACTATGCGAGACGTCGTGACCACACAATGTGTACGTCCCCGCTGTAGGGACATCGAGCAGACCCATAATCGACAGCAGTGTCGACTTGCCAGAGCCCGACGGCCCGGTGATTGCTATTGAATCACCCGCGCGCACGTCAAACGTAGCTTCCTGCAATGCCTGCGTGATGCCGAACGTGCGCTCGATTCCTCGTAGACTGGCCAACACATCCGACCGCTCCATGTTGCCGTTTGGCGTCCCGTTCATTGCCGTTTCCGTTCCGCGGTGTCATTGGTTGAGACCTCTGGCAACACGATCACCATGCCGTCGACAAGTCCGTCGCCGTCAATTTCGCAGAGTCCCTGCACACATAATCCCGTGTCGACGTTCACACGGCCGCCGCCCTCCGTCATCACCCAGATTTGCGAGCCATCCTGCCGCAGCGCGCTCGATTCGACTGTCAATGCGTCTGCTTTCCCCTGCATACGCGTCACCGTCACCGGCGTCTCTGCCGAGTTTATCTTTGCAGACTCCGCCTGCAGTTTTTCCGTATCGGCGTTCTCCAACCGCAGATAGCTGCGATTGTCGTCGCCGATTCCCGCACTGTCATTGGCGCCGGTGTTTTCTTGGGAAGTTTGCCCTTCTCCGACCGTGGGCGTATTCGCTTGTTTCGTCGCAACATACTGTTTGCCGACGGTACCTGTGATTGGGCCGTTAGCAGTTGGAATGGTGACGGACGCTCCTTCGAGCGCGTCGAGATCCGCGTCAGAAACGTCAACCGTAGAAAAGGCGATGGCGTACTCCCGTTCGGCGGTCTCGAGAACGCACAGTTCACCGGCGACCTTCTGCCCGGCGATCCCACATCGAGAGGTCGCCATCACCGGAGTCGCAGGAGCGAACACGAGCTGCTGTTGCGGGATCGCTGTCCGCTTCCAATCCTCGCTCTTCAACGGCGCGTTCGCGCGTCCACTGACCCATACCCCAAGACCGCCAGATACTGGTTCACAGCGAGCGCGGCGGAATCCCCGAAGGCGCCCGCATCATCGTAGATGGCATAACCGAGCCGCGCCAATGCGGCCTGCAGCTGGCGCACATCCTCACCGTTGGAACCCGGCGCGAGGGTTCGCCACATCGGAACGGCACCTTGCACGAGCAGGATGGGGCGCTCGTCGACCACACCGATCACGCCACCCTCGTCAAGATTCGCACCGGCGGTGAGGCCTTCGCGCGTCACAGTGCCCTCAGCGGGAACATGGGCCGTCGCCTTCGGGAACGCCACGAGCTTGCCTGTCATTTCGTCGGCAAGCGTGCGGGTACGAATGGTGGCGGTGAGCGTGGCGGGTTCCTCCGGCTGCCCACGCGATGCTTGAATACCCACGGTCGTGGCGACGACGCCCACCACCAGCAGCCCTACGAGCAGCATGGCCAGCAGCGTCATGCCGAACGCGCGAGGCCATGAACGTTGGCGGTGCATGTCAATCACGCGCTTCGTAGGAGCGCTTGCCGGCAATCACCTCATTGGCGATTTCGCGCGCCTGCTGCAGTTTCTCATGACGTTCCAGCAGCATGGCCTCGTTCGCCACCATCCAAGTGCCGACGTTCCGTTCCAGCGCATTGTTGATGCGTTGCATCAGATTGGCATCGGCTTGGCACTGGTAATCCCGCACCGCCATCGCCTTCTCTTCGTCATTCGGAGGCTCGTTCCATTTGCGATGGCGCCCGAACTTCTTTCCGGCGAGCTCACCGCCACGCAGGCCGCGTACATCATAGCCAGCTTTCTTCATGCAGGGCATGTATTCGTCTTTGATCGCCGCCTGCACATCCGGAGCCTCTATGGCTGACGAGGATTGCTCACGAATGACGTCATCGAATGTATCGAGCACGGCCCGCGTGTTTTCAGCGGATTCAAACAACGCTATATAAGCCTGAGCAGCGCAGCCACCCGTATCCAAATCCCCCATCTCCTGCTCATACCGATTTCTCTCCGAGTTGCTCAAGGTATTCACATATGCATCCAGCGCAATATTGCGCCCTGTCAAATCCGCCGTTTGCGTATTGTAACCAACAGTCTTAGCCTCCTCCTTGCTGCGGAATACCCCTCCGACGTCCACATAACTCTGCGGCACAGTAACCACCGTGTAATCGATTGGTACATCAAAACTTTTTGTGCGCATACATTGGCGTTTTAGAATTTCCTGCGCTTGCATGATTTCCAAATCCACGGATGCCAATTCCACTGTGGCCGATGCCACCGAATCCGGCACGTCAATGGCGTTGGAATGACCGCATGCGCCTACACCTAGCAATATCAACAAAACAACACATGAAGCCAATGCTTTCCTATGGTCTCTCGTGTTTTCCATTTTCCCCCACTCATCCTCTCAGCATCCGTGCCAAAAGCAGCGCTCGCTGCAGTTCTCAACATAAGAAGACCAACTCTCTGATACAAAGCTGCTATACAGATAATCTGGATACGGAGCCATGTGCACAGCGCACTGGTATACGATGAACCCATGAGAAGGACAACCGAGAACGGCAACGTTATCCACATCGGCATCGTGGACAACGACCCATGCTCGCTGAGGATGCTGGCGCTGATGGTCGGACACGCCTCACCCACATTCCAAGTAATCTGGACCGCTGATTGCGCGCAGCATGTACTGGAACATTGCCTGTATGACCAACCCGATCTTCGCGCAAACGTCATTCTCATGGACATGGCACTCAACGAGGAGTCAGGAGCCAATCTGAGCCGCCGGATACGCAAGCATGACGGCAGAACCGGCATTATCGGAATCACGGCCTACCCCGCCAGCCATTATCGAGACGACTGCATCGATGCCGGCTTGCAGGGACTCCTCGAGAAATGCACGCTCTCAGATACCGGTATGCTGATGCAAGCCATCGAGCGAGCGGCACAAGGCGAGGGCTGCGATCCGTCTTTTATCAACGCCCACGATGCGTATCTTCGTCTCTCCCCAACCAATGATCGCCGTTCGCTGACCTCTCGCGAATTGGAAATCATCAGCCTGTACGCCAAACATAAATCGACTGAAGACATTGCCCGACAACTCGGCATCTCAGCAGGCACCGTGTTTTCGCATATCCACCATGCGTTGCCAAAACTCGGCGTCACCACCCGGAACGAGGCCATACTGGCATGCCAAACCATGCATCTCATCTGACAGCCGCACTTCGTACCCGCCACCCATGGATCCTGCTCATCGCATGCATCAGCTTCACGCTGTATCTCATCCAAGCCTGCCCGATGTTCTTTTCCTGGTACGCGGATGTGCTGATGATAGCCGTGTTAATTTCTTTCCTCATCATGCCCAAATATCCACGGCAGGGCATTGGAGCAGCCCTATGCCTCCTCATGGCTTCCGCGTATCTGCCATTTCCCACACCCTCGGCAAGCAGTGCGCTCATGGTGTTGCTCATCGCAACCTTGGGCGCGATTGGCACCTATGACGTGCTGATTGCCGCACCGTTGGCGTTGATCGCCATCATCTGCAATCCCTATCGCGCAGACTATGTGCGCCCATTAGATGGCTGGCAGCTGGCCGGCGCGGCCATGCTCGTGCTGGGCGCAGCCGCCGTCGGCATGTTGCTCAGGCAAATCCAACTGCGGCGACAAGCCGACAAGCAGCATGTCGAAGACATGGAACGTTTACGCGTCGCGCGGCTGCTGCACGACAGTGTGGCGAATGGCATCACGCGTGCACTACTGCTCATCGACAGTGACGTAACCGACGATGCACAACTGCACGGCGAACTGACGCAAGCGTTGACGGACACCCATAGCATCATCAGCACATTGGAGGATGGCGAGGATCGTATATCGGCGCCTGCAAGCGACGATATCGCCACGTCCGTGGAACACATGGAACATCAGCTTGCGCAAGCCGGGTTCGATGGGGAACTTCTCGCCAATACGGCATCCCTCCGTCTAAGTTGCGCCGCCGAAGAGCTCCTACGTAACATCCTCAAGGAAACCACGACGAACATGCTCAAGCACCCGAACCCCGAGTACCCCTACATAATCTCGCTGTACAGCGCTAACGGCAACGCCGCATTCCGCATCACCGATACGCCCAAAAACACGACGCCCGAACCATCACACCAATACGGGCGTTCCTCCGGGCTTGCGCGGCATCAACAGCAGATTGAACGCATTGGCGGCACAGTCACCATCAGCTATGATCGCAATCTATTTTCCGCCACCTACACCCTGCCGACGCGCCCTCCCCGGTGACTTCAGCCGCAGCAAGCGCCAAGTCGACCCACGTTTCGACGCCGCTCTGTTCGCAGGGGCATCAGCACCATGCCGCAAAATGATCGGCGGTGTTCGCCATGCCAGCACAATGAACACAGCGAACACCGTCTTACCCGCCAACGCCTTACCTATCTCAACCTATCTCAGCGCTTCGCGGCCGTCACAATCGAGGCGGCGCCGCACGCGCCGGCAAACGCGAACATGAGCGCCACCCACAGGAAGACGCTCGAGAAGACGCCCGCGTAGGCGAAGACGAATCCGCCGACGACGACGCCGAGCAGACGGCCGAGCGTCGCACTCGTGTTGAATACGGCGAGATATTCGGCGGCGCGGTCGACCTGCGGCACCGAAGCGACGGCGAGCGACTGCAGTGCGTCATCGATCATGTGGATGGCGAAACCACCGATGCCGGCGAACACGTACAGGCCGGCGGTCGTGTAGCTGACGAGCGGCACGACGGCGGCGACGATTG
Organism: Bifidobacterium anseris; assembly: GCF_002860345.1. Lineage (GTDB taxonomy): Bacteria > Actinomycetota > Actinomycetes > Actinomycetales > Bifidobacteriaceae > Bifidobacterium > Bifidobacterium anseris. Next base: position 220,310 of record NZ_NMYC01000005.1, on the reverse strand, counting down.
CCAGCGCGATGCCGATCATCAGCACGAGCCGGTCGTTGTCAAAGGACGCGCGCAGCAGATCGGTGACGCCTTCGCCGAGCAGTGCCATCGCGCAGGCGAGCAGACCCATAAGCGCAACCATCGTCATCGTCAAGCGCAGATCAAGGCCGGCGTTGACGCCACCGCGATACCGCACGACGAACCAAACGTAGGCGACCGCAAGCATGACGCCGGCGGACGCGAACAGCCGCGTCAGGCAGATCGTGCGCCATGCGGCCGTCGGATGGCCGACGCGTAGCGTGACGAGCAGATCGGAGGTCTTCATCGGCTTCGCGCGCGAATAGACGGTCGAGGATTCGCGCGGGACGACGAGCAGACCCAGCACACCGGCGGCGAGCAGCGCGACGGCGCACAGATCCATGCCGGCGCTCGGCTCGTCGGCCATCAACACGCCGAACCAGATGCCGAACACGAGGCCGATGAGAAGTCCCACCATGCGCCATGTGCCGACTGCATCACGGAACTTGTCCGGCACACGTTCGCCGATCGACGCGTGCAGCGCGCACAGCATCGCCGCCAAGCCGATCTGCATCAGCGCCCAGATGATGCCGACGGCGACCGGCGTATGGCACGCGCCCAGTGCGAACGCGAACAGGCCACAGATGAGCGCGCCGCCGGCGAACCACGGCGTGCGGCGGCCGACGGGCGTGCGCGTGTGGTCGGACAGCGGCAGGAAGAAGATCGTCGCGACGAAGGAGCACAGAATGCCGACGCCGAGCACCCACGACAGCGCGACTGCGCCGCCGACCGGACCGCCCAAGGCGTCGAGTTCCTGCGGCACGAGCGTGATGTTGAGCGCGGCGAGCGCGAACGCGAGGAAGAACGCCGTGCATGCGAAGCCGATCTTCATGCGCAGCACCTGCGTCTTCGTCGGGCGGTAGCCGTTTGCATCCACCATCGGATCGCGCATATCGAGGAATGCGGATTCGAGGTCGGGCACCGGCTCATCGGCGCCGCCGACCGGCGAGCTCGCACCCATCGCGGCGGCCTGCACTTCCGGCTGATCGGCGGCCGCCGGCGGCGTCTTCGGCTTCTGGCGCACGGCGAGACGCGCGACGGCCGCCTTGTCCTCGTCGGTGAGCGCTTTGTCGAGGTCCGGGCGATCGTCGATGCCCGGACGAATGTAGTTGGAGTTCGGGAACGGACGCGGCGCGAGGCGCCCAGCGTCGTTCGCATTCTGCTGTGGAGACTGATCGTTCATACGCACAACGATAACCGCGACCACGCGGTGGACGCCACGTTACCGCCGTGCGCGCAGACGAATCATGAGGATGGCACGAGCTGTCATCTTATCCGCCACGTCCATCATCGATCGCCGTAATGAGTACGGCACTGCACGATTTCAAGACGCAACGACCGACCGCTTCCCGCAACGCGATACACCAGACGATTTTTCGGGTCGATACGGCGTGACCAGTATCCTGACAGATTTCCCCGCAGCGGTTCCGGCATACCCAGTCCATCCGCCATCCCGTTGCGGTCGATGTCCTTGATGAGGGCATTGACCTTCTTCAGCATTCTCTTGTCGACATGCTACCAATACAGATAATCTTCCCAAGCTTCATCAGTCCACACCTTAAGCATGTCACGGCTCCCGAAGTTCATGCTCGGACACGTCGCCTTGCTCCAGCTGGCGAATCGACCGTTCCAGATGACGCATGTTCTCGGGAGCATAGAACGGATCAGCACTCACCGGGAACGGAATGCCATGCTCACGCACCACCGCCTTGGCGAAAATATTGAACGCCGTCGTCATGTTCATGCCTATCTGATCACAGATCGCAGAGAATTCCTCCTTTGTCGAATCCTCCATGCGCACACTCACCGTAGTCATACTCATTACAGCCTCCATATAACCAATAACTAAATGAACGCATCTATTGTATAGCTGCTGTCAGTACGGTACAAGGTTACTATGGGATAACATGCACTCACACAGCAGTGACCGCCCCGTCAGCTCCCCTCTCCTATCTTTTCTTTTCTTTGATCAGCCATGAGCGGGAATGCAGATACCGCTGAGCCACATCACTATAGATAGTAGAATTATCTACAGTAGATAGATTGGTGCATATACCCAAGGAACGACCGAAAGGAACGACGATGGCCACGTCGACCGTCAGCGCAAGCATGGACGCCACGACGAAGGCGATCGCGAATGCGCGGATCTGCGAGGCCGGGACGACGCCGAATCAGGTCATCCGCGACCTGTGGGCGCATATCGCCGACACCGGCGAGATTCCTGCGTACGATGCGTCGGAGTCGCGGCGCTCCCGCAAGCTGATCGTGCTGAAGAAACTGGAGTCGCTGCGCGCGCAGACGCCCTCCGGCACCGCATTGGTGGCGATGTCCGACGACGAGGTGCGCGAAACGTTGGGGAACCGCCATGCCTAATGCGCCGCGCCTGCTGCTCGACACCAACATCCTGCTCGATTATGTGGTGCCGGAGCGCCCCCATTCGGAGGCCGCGGCGACGATCGTGCAGATGGCCGCACACGGGCATGCCACGATCTGCGTGACGCCGGGTTCATTGAAGGATCTGTATTACATTGCCTGTAAATCCATCGGCGAATCACTCACCCGCCAGTACATCGAGGCCTTCCTCGACCTGTTCGTCGTGCTGACGGTGAATCAGGAGCTCTGCGCGCTGGCGGTCCGTTCCGATGAGCCCGATTTCGAGGACGGACTCGTCCGGGCGGCCGCCGAAGTCCATCACATCGACTTCATCATCACCCGCGACCACGCCGCATTCCAACGGTTCACCGTGCGCTCGATGAGCTCCGACGAATACGTGCGCCTTTTCTCGCAATGAGCACGACGCATATGGAAAAAGGCCGGCGACGTGGACGTCGCCGGCCTTGGCAATGTGATGATGAAAGGAACGCGTCACTTGACGTTGCGGATGCGCATGATGAGCGCGGCCGCGATGAGCACGATGACGATCGCGACGACGAACACCCACGCATAGGCGGCCGCCGGCGTTCCCGACGCGTGCATCGCCGATTTCGCGATCGAGACGACGATCGATGTCATCATCGTGCCGATGACCGTCGAAAGCGTGTTCGCGAGGTTGAGGATGCCCAAATCCTTGCCCGCCTCCTTCGGATTCGGCAGCACGGCCACGTTGAGCGCCTGATCGATCGCGTTGTAGACGCCGTAGCCGAGACCGGCGATCGCGGCGAACAGATACATGCCCATCGGCGAACGGAACAGGAGCGGCATTGCGGCGCCGACGGCGAACAGGCAGCTCGCGAGCGCGACCGGCAGCTTACGGCGACCGATGCGATCGGTGATCGGTCCGGCTGTGACGGCGGCGATGAGCGAGACGACGAGCGTGATGACGCCCATCGTCGCGATGATCGCGGCCGCCTTGTCGGTGGCGTGCGGGTCGCCGGCGTAGATGTAGTCCTGCGCGATGTACAGCTGGTAGGTCGTGATCATCCAGTAGCCGCCCATCATCAATGTGCGGCCGACGAGCGCATAATAGAAGTCGGGGGCGTTGCGCGGCGGCCGGAAGTTGCGCAGGATCACCTTGGCGCTCATCTTTTCCCCGTCGGCTTCGTATTTGCTCGACTTTTCGCGCGGCCATACGACGACGACGAAGATGCCGATGAGCGAGAAGATGGCGAGGCCCATCATCCACGCTTGGAAGATGCCCGATGCGCCGTGCGTGAGGAACGCGGCGCCGACGACCGAGCCGAGCGTCTGGCCGACGGCGATGCCGGCACCGTAGAAGCCGGAGATCGTGCCGCGCACCTTGTCGGGAACGCGGTCGGACATGACGGCGACGTACGGCGCGAGCATCATGTTGTAGCCCATCTGCGCGAGGCACCACAGCGTCACGATGAGCGCTTCCGAGCGGGTGAACGCGATCGCGCCGATGCTCAGGCCGGTGATCAGGCCGCCGAGCACGATCCACGGCGTGCGCTTGCCGAAGCGTGAGCGCGTCTGGTCGGAGAGCGTGCCGAAGACGATGTTCGCGACGAGGGCGACGAATGCGCCGATCGAGTTGACGAGGCCGAGCATGAACACCTTGCTGCCGGAGTCGATCTGCTCGAACACGCGCGGCAGGATGACAGTGCTCAGTGCGACCCACGGGATCGCACATGCGATCGCGGAGACGGTGAAACCGACGCCGAGCCGTACGATTTCCGTCTTCGTCGGGCGGTGGCCGTCGGCCGAGACCATCGGGTCGCGCATGTCCATGAATGCGGAGTCCTCGTCGGGCACGGCCGTGTCGATCGCGGCGAGCGCGGCCATGCCGGAGCCGGGAACCTGCGAATCGGTGGCAAGTTTGACGCCCTGCGTCTGTTCGTCGTCGATGCTGGGTTCGGCGGCACGTTTCTTCGGCATCGGCGCGGTCAGGCGCGCGATGTTCTCCTTGTCTTCGGCGCTCAGCGCCTTGTCCAAGTCGGGCCGGTCGTCGATGCCCGGTCGGATGTAGCCGCCTGTCGGCTTGCCGCCGGTGCCTTGTTCGTCAACCATGATCTGCCTTTTTTCCGTTTCGTTGTTCGTCCGCGCGCCGCGTTCAGTTTGTATGCGCGACCGGCGGGTTCGCGATGAGGTCATCGCTGACGTGGTCGCCTGTGGCGTCCTTCCATGCGAGCGTCGCCACCGGCTGCGCGTTGTCGACGCCGATGCCCTTCGACGGCGTGAAGGTCAGCGTCGCCGACGTCTCGCCATCGTTCCACGCAAAACTCACCGTCGTGCCATCATCGCCCGTCGCGTAATCGAAGTCGCCGTCGAATGCGGGCAGCTCGTTGCGGAAGCGCGCAAGCGCGTTAAGCGCCTTGACGACCGGACGTTCGAGATTCTCATCGATTTCGGCGGTCGTGTAATAGTGGCGGTTGATGTCGCGGCCGACGTTCGTGCGCTTGAGCAGCGCCATGTCGTTCTCGCCGGCGAGCGCGCCGACGTAGTACACCTGCGGCACTCCCGGCAGGAAGAACTGCACGGCGCGCGCGGCGATGTAGTGCTGGTCGTTGCAGCCGAGCGCGGAGTAGTACGTGGAGTTCACCTGATAGAGGTCGAGGTTCGATGCGGCGGCGCCGGTCGCCTCCTTCGATTCGCCGTGCGTGTTCGCGGTGATCGTCTCGACCATCGCGTCGACGTCCTCGTCGGGGACGAGTCCCTTGAGCGAACGGTCGAGCTGGTCGGAGCCGATGTCGATGACGCCGATGCCGTCATGCGTGTCGAGGACGGTGACGGCGTTGTTAGGGCGGATCTCGGTCCAGTGCGCGAGCGCGTCGACCTTGCCGGTGAACAGCGAGTGGAGCAGCAGCGGGGGCAGCGCGAAATCGTAGACGCGATCCACCTTCGAGGCGATCTCCACCTGCTTCTTGTAATAGGAGTGCACCTCAATGAGGATCTCGAGGCCGCGCTTGGCGCCCTCCTCACGCAGGCGCGAGATGAGCTCGAAGGTCTTCGGCGTCATGAAGCAGCTCGTGCCGGCTTCCTTCGCGCCGTAGCCGACGGCGTCGAGGCGGATGTACTTGACGTGCGACTTGCCCATCTGGTCGAAGATCGACATCAGGTATTCCCAGCCCTTGTCGGAGTCGGTGTCAATGTCCACCTGCTGCGGCGTGAACGTGACCCAGACGAGGCGCGCCTTGCCGGCGAAGTTGTAGTGGGTGAACGGCAGGCCCGGGCGCGGGCGGTAGATGCCGGCGAGTTCCTCCTCAGTCGCGCCGTCCGGGAACACCGAGCTCATCGTCAGGAACATCGGGTAGTACTCGGATTCCTCACCGCGCTTGAGCACGTCCTGAAACTGGCGCGACTGCCAACTCATGTGGTTGACGATCGCGTCGACCATGATGTCGTGCGTCTTCGCGAGTTCGGCGACGTCATCCCAGTCACCGAGGCGCGGGTCCACCGTCGTGTGGTCGATCGGGTCGAAGCCAGCGTCCGCGCCGTCGAAGGGCGTGAAGAACGGCAGGATGTGCACGCCTTCGTAGACGCCGTCGAAGCGCGTGCGCAGGATGTCAGTCAGCGAGGCGAGGTTGCCATCGCCGAGACGATTCGCATAAGTGATGAGCTGTACTTTGTTCTTCACGGGTTCCTCCTCGTCGAGTCATACGGTCGGTCAATCACACCGTTGGGATCAATCGGTCGGGCCGAAGCCCGGGGCCGGATCGATGGTGTCGTATCGAACCGGTTCGATACCGTTGATTATGGCACCGACGAGGCGGTCGCGCAACACGAGCTCCCATCGGCGTGTCGAACCGGTTCGAGAGTCGCGGCGGCGACGTCGCGACGACGATCGACGCCGCGACGTCGCCGCGCCATCGGCACGTCGTATCTACAATGGATAACGTCAAACCGGTTCGACACCATCGATCGAACGACGACATCGACAATCGAACAGCAACATCGATCAAACAACACAGACATCAACGACGACACGGCACACAAGCACACACAGCACAGACAGGAGGCACGGATGGTCGGCATGCGCGACGTCGCGAAACGCGCGGGGGTTTCGGCGAGCAGCGTCTCACTCGTCATCAACGGCACCGGATACGTGTCGCAGGACATGCGCGCGAAGGTCGAGCAGGCGATGCGCGAACTCAACTACGTCCCCAACGAGCTCGCCCGCCACTTCTACCATGGCCGCACCGGCATCGTTGGCGTCATCGTCCCGACGATCCGCCATCCGTTCTTCGCGACGCTCACGTCGCAGCTGCAGCGCGAGCTGTCCGCACGCGGACTGCGCACGATGCTGTGCTCGACCGTCGACGCGGCGAACGGCGAGGCGCAGTACGTCGACATGCTGCGCCAGCGTAGCCTCGACGCGCTCGTCGTCGCCGCGCACACGACGCACGACGCCGACTATTGGTCGTCGATCGACCGACCGATCGTCGCCTTCGACCGCAATCTCGGCGCGCGCATCGCGCAGGTCGATTCCGACCATCGTCATGGCGGCGCGCTCGTCGCCGACGTGCTGACGGACGGCGGCGCGCACGACGTCGTCATCATCGGCGGCCCGCGCCGGCAGTTCACCGATCTCGGCGACACCGGCACGACGTTCCCGACGGTGCGCTATGTGCAGACGCTCGAGGAGCGGCTTGACGACGCCGACATCGCGCACACGTACATCGAATCGGGCGAAGTGTTCGACATCGACGGCATGCGCAGCGCCGTGCGCGAGGCCTTCGACGCGCACCCGCAGATGGACGCCTTCGTCGGCGCCGACCTCGCCGCCGCCTTCGCGATGCAGGAGGCGACGCTGCGCGGCATCGCCGTGCCCGAGGATCTGCAGATCGTCGCCTATGACGGGACGACGGTCGCCGACTGCGCGGGGCTGCCGCTGACCGCCGTCCGTCAGGATTTCGAGGCGATTGCGCAAGCGATCGCCGACGACGTCGAGCAGCAGATCGATGACGCCGCGCAGCCGCCGCAGACTGAATCGACACAGACTGAATCGACACAGACTGAATCGACGCAGACGGCGCGCATGACGATCGTTCCGGTGACGCTCGAACGACGTTCGACGACGCGCTGACGCGCGCGTCATGCAGCAGCCGCGCAACGCAATACGCACCAAACAAACAGTGGGCCACCCATGGAGGATGGCCCACTGCCGAGAGTCGCCCGGCCGATCAGCCAATCAGCCGGATTCGCAGATCGCGTCACTCGCTCGGGACGTCGCCGCTCTGCATCGCCTGGAACACGTTGACGTTCTTGTCGTCATATTCGTAGATGCCGATGTTCGCGGAGCTCGGATCGTTATTCTTGTTGAACGCGCCGATGCCGGTCTTGCCCGAGTACTGGATCTTCTTCTTGTCCTTGATGAGCGCCTTGCAGGCCTTGAAGCTGTCGCACTTCTCGCCGCCGTCCGCGCCGGAGACCGAGGCGAGGTTCTTCTGGATCGTCTCCCCGCTTGTACTGCCGCCCTGTTCCGCGGCGAGCGCCGAGAGGATCACCGCGTCGTACGTCTCCGCCGCGTACGTCGTGTCGGAGACCTCGGTGCCGGCGCCCTTGAGCGCCGCGAGGAACGCGTCGTCGACGTGGGCGCCGGGGATTGTGCCCTTCGACCCCTTGAGCAGCCCGGCGTCGTAGGTCTTCGAGTAGTCGACGGTGTTGCCGTCCACGAGATAGAGCTTGTGGGTGTCCACGCCGGCCGAGGCGAGCGATTTGATGAGCGGCGTCGCCTGGTCGTACGAGATGATGAGCGTCGCGTCGGCGCCGGAGTCCTTGATTGCCGATGCGATGGATGAGTAGTTCGTCTCCGCGGGGTCGAACGCGTCCTTTTCGCCGTAGACGACGTCGACGCCGGCGGATTTGAGCTTCTCGAGGATGATGTCGCGCATGCCGGTGCCGTATTCGTCGTTGAAGCATGCGATGGCGAGCTTCTTGACGCCGTCGCCGGCGATGAGGTCGCCCATGACGGCGCCCTGCACCGCGTCGGGCGCGACGGTGCGGAAGAAGTACGGGTCCATGCCGGAGAGCGTCATCGACGTGGACGCCATCGAGATGACCGGGATCTTCTCGGCGACGATGCTTTTGTAGACGTTCTTGACGACGCCCGATGCGGCCGGTCCGATGACGACCGACGGATGCTTCGCGAGCACCGATTGCGCGGCCGACGTGTTCTGGTCGGCGTGCTCGCCGTCCGATGTGTCCGCCTCGACTTCGGTCACGTCCTTGCCGAGGACGCCGCCGGCCGCGTTGATGTCGCTCACGGCGAGCTTGATTGCGGCGACTTCCGGCGGCGCCAGATAGGCGAGCGTGCCAGTGAGCGGCAGCAGCGCGCCGACGACCATGCCGTCCTCGTCGGCCGCCGCGCTCGAGTCGGTCGCGCCCGACGAGCCGCCGCAGCCGCTCAGCGCGAGCGTCGCCGCCGCGACGAACGCCGTCATCACCATCGCAGGCTTTCGCATATTGTGCAGTCGCATATGCATCACTTCTCTTCCTTGTCTCAGACAAACGACCGTATTGGACGAACGGCCGCCGCCTAAGCAAGGCCGTCGGACGTCATCACTGTTGTGCTTGTCTCATCATTGTTCTTATCATCAGTGTTTAATTGTTTTTCTCTTATATTATCTTAAATTATTAGTATTCGTTGACGATTGTGTTACTTGCATATTTCGTGATCTATGAAATATATTGATTGACAGAGTGTCAAGTATTATTCTCTCGGCGGTCACGTCGAACGGCGGTCATTGTCCGGCCTTCTCGACCTCCTCTTCAAGGTTGCCCAGATACAGACTGATGACCTTCGGATCGTTCATCAGGTCGCGCCCGCGCCCAGAATAGGCGTTGCGCCCCTGGTCGAGCACGTAGCCGCGGTCGCAGATCTGCAGGCAGCGTCGCGCGTTCTGCTCGACGATGACGACGGAGACGCCGGCCTTGTTGACCTGACGCACGCGGATGAAGGTCTCGTCCTGCATCATCGGCGACAGGCCGGCGCTCGGCTCATCGAGCAGCAGCACCGACGGCTGCATCATCAGCGCGCGTCCCATCGCAACCATCTGCCGCTCGCCGCCGGAAAGCTGTCCGGCGAGCTGGTTGCGCCGCTCGCCGAGCTTGGGGAAGATCGAGCAGACGTACTCGAAGCGTTCGTCGAACTTCTTCGGCGCCTGATACGCGCCCATATGCATGTTCTCGGCGATCGTCAGGCTCGGGAACACGTTCTCGGTCTGCGGCACGAAGCCGACGCCGCGCGACACGAGTTTGTCGGCGCGCAGATTCGTGATGTCCTGCCCACGCAGCGAGAGCGTGCCCTCGTGGATGCGTACGAGCCCGAACAACGATTTGAGCAGCGTCGATTTGCCGGCGCCGTTGGGGCCGATGATGCCGACGATCTCTCCGTCGTGCAATGTGAGCGAGGCGCCGTTGAGGATGTTGACGCCCGGCAGGTAGCCGGCGACGAGGTTGTCCGCGTCGAGCAGCGGCTCGCCCTCGGGTTCGCCGACGTGGATCTCGGCGCGGCTCATCGGGCGCGGGGCGTCCGCCGTGCCGTCGAGTCCGTAGATGTCGACGCCGCCCGATGTTTCACGTGCAACCTTCCCGCCGCGACGCTTGGCGTTCTTCGACGCGGCCTTCGATGTCGCAATGTTCATGAGCGTTCCTCCAGACCTTCGAGCACCGAGTCGTCGCCGAGATCGACGTCGGCGTGCGCGCCGAGATAGGCGTCGACGACCGCCGGATCGTCCATGACGGTCTTCGGCGGCCCCTCGGCGACGATCCTGCCCTCCGCCATGACGGTCACCCAATCGGCGATGTGGCGCACCATGTTGATGTCGTGCTCGACGAACAGCACCGTCGTGCCGTCCTCGCGCAGACTGATGATGTGGTCGAGCAGCGACTGCTTGAGCGCCGGGTTGACGCCGGCCATCGGCTCGTCGAGCATGACAAGCTTCGGGTCGCACATCAACGCGCGCGCCATCTCGAGGAGCTTGCGCTGGCCTCCGGAAAGCGAGCCGGCGAAATCATCCTTCTTCTTGATGAGCAGGAAGCGTTCGAGCAGCGCCTCGGCCTTCTGCCGGTTCTCGCGCTCCTTGCGTCGCCACATGCCCGGGAACAGCGAGCGCAGCATACCCTCCCCCGGCTGGTCGGGCGCACCGAGCAGCATGTTGTCGAGCACCGACAGACGGTTCATGACCTTCGTCAGCTGGAATGTGCGTACCATGCCGCCGCGGGCCACCTGCTCGGGATTGACGTGCTGCATGTCCCGGCCGTCGAAGCGCCAGCTGCCGGTGTTCGGCGTATCGAAGCCGGTCATCAGGTTGAAGAACGTCGTCTTGCCGGCGCCGTTGGGGCCGATGAGCGCCGTGATGCCGTGCCGTTCGATCTCGAAATGGTCGACGTCCACCGCCGTCATGCCGCCGAAGCGGCGCACGACGTTATCGGCGACGAGGATCGGATCGGGCTTGTGCACGCCCGGCTTGGCCTCGACGAAGGCCAGATCACGCGTGACCTTGTCGCCGTAGGCGGTTGAGATGAGCTCCTCGCCCTCGGGCGGCTTTGTGCCCCACCGGGCGATGTCGTAGAACGGTTCCTTGACGCTCGCGGCCGACGTCGCGTCCGCGTCCTTCCTGTGCACCGCGTCGAGCGGCGGCCTGTTGTTGTCAGCCATGGAACGCCAACTCCTTCTTGTTGCCGAGGATGCCTTGCGGCCGGAAGATCACGAGCAGCATGAGCGCGATGCCGACGATGACCCAGCCGAGCGCCTCGATCTGGTTCGACGAGACGACGGTCGGCGGAATCGACACGCGCATCGTCTCCTTGACGGCCGTCAGCAGCACCCACAGCACGCACGAGCCGAGAATCGGGCCCATGACGGTCGCGGCGCCGCCGAGCAGCAGGATCGTCCATGTATAGAACGTGACGGTACGGCCCAGCGAATCGGGGTTGAGCGAACGCGGCAGGATGAAGACGATGCCGGCGAGCGCGCCGAAGAAACCACCGACGATGAGCGCCTGCATCTTGTACTTCGTGACCGACTTGCCCAGCGAGCGGATCGCGTTCTCATCCTCGCGGATGCCTTTGAGCACACGTCCCCACGGCGAGCGGAACCACCGCCAGCACAGGAACGCGCACAGCGCGACGAGCACCCAGGCGACGATGCGCAGCCACCACGAGTTCGCGATGTTGTTGTTGTACGTCCAGATGAGGAAGGTCGACGTGCCGTCCGGCAGTGGCGAGAGATCCTCGAACTGCGTCGTGAAGTCCTGCGGGGCGATGCCGGCGGAGCCGCCGGTGACGTTCGTCATCGACGTGGACCTGCCGACGATGCGCACGATCTCGGCGGCCGCGAGCGTGACCATCGCCAGATAATCAGGGCCGAGCTTGAGCGTCGGGATGCCGAGCAGCAGCGCATAGATCGCCGCGAGCAGCAGCGCGAACAGCACCGACGTGAACAGGTTCGCGCCGTGCATCTGCGTGATCGCGAAGCCGTAGGCGCCGAGCAGCATGAAGCCCGCCTGGCCCATGTTCATCAGGCCCGTCATGCCGAAATGGATGTTCAGGCCGATCGCGGCAAGCGCATAGGCCGCCGTCGTGGGAGCGAACAATTCACCGAGGATGTTCGCGATAATGGTCATCGTGTCCATGAATAATCACCCAATCCTATTGCGCTTGCCGAAGATGCCCTGCGGTCGCACGAGCAGGACGAGGATGAGGATCGCGAGTGCGCTCGCGTAGCGCATGTCACTCGGGATGACGAGCGTGCTCAGGTCGGCGACGACGCCGATGACGAGCGCGCCGACGAGCGCGCCGTTCGCCGTGCCGAGACCGCCAAGCGTGACCGCGGCGAACATCAGCATCAGCAACGTGACGCCGGTGTTCCACGCGATGCCGTTGAGGTAGATGCCGAGCAGCACGCCGGAGAGTGCAGCGAGCGCGCAGGAGAGCGTCCAGACGATGCGCACGACCGAGTCGACGTTGATGCCGGACGCGGCCGCGAGCGCCGCGTTGTCGGAGACGGCGCGCGTCGCGCGGCCGAGCCGTGTGCAGTAGAGGAAGACGGTCACGCCGACGATCGTCGCCAATGCGATGCCCGCGCAGATGAGCGCCGGCGCGTTCGTCGTGATCGGACCGAGCTGGATGCCTTCCGGCACCGATTTGACGATGCCCTTGATGTCGCCGCCGAAGAAGAACTGGTACAGGTACTGCAGCGCCATCGACAGGCCGATCGTGACGATCATCTGCTGCATCGTGCCGACGCGCTTGTGCCGCAGCGGCCCCCAGATGAACTGGTCCTGCAGCAGGCCGGTGAGGCCGCCGATGACGATGGCGAATATCGCGGAGAGCACGACCGGCATATGCAACATCTGCGTGCCGACGTACGCCATCAATCCGCCGAGCGTCACCTGCTCGCCGTGCGAGAAGGAGCTCAGGCCGGTTGTGCCGTAGACGAGGTTCATGCCGACGGCCATGAGGCCGAGCAGCAGGCCGAAGATGATGCCCGAGTACAACTGCTGGCAGAAACGCGCCCATGTGACCGACGACGCCGCGGATTCGTCCGTCTTGGCGTGCGTCTGCGTCGTCGGCTGTTTCGCGTCCGCCGCCGCGCCGCTCGACTTGGACGGCTGTTTCGCCGCCGCAGCCTTGTCGAAGCGGACGACGCCACGCTGTTTCGAGAATGATGATTTGACGATTTCGACGGTCGCGCTGTCGGCCGCGAATCCATACTGCTTGGCGACGTCCTGCGGAATCGTGACCGTGTACTTGCCGTCGTCGGCGACCTTGAACGCCCACGTGCCGTCGTCCGCCGTCGTCGTCTCGCCGGTCGCGGCACCGCCGAGCGTCACCGTGACGCCGGCGATCGGCTTCTGGTCGGAGCCCTGCAGGATGCCGTTGACGCAGCCGTATTCGGCGGTCGGCACGCAGCGGTCGGTCGCTTCGACCTCGGCCGCCACGGCCTGCGGCGCGTTCAGGCCGCACCACAGGAAGACAGCAGCGATGACCGCCACGACGCACAGCAGATGCCGCCATCGTGCCCCTCGACGCCCGCATCGGGCAACGGATCGATATGTGGATGCCATGAGCACCCCCTCTCTCTCGTGATGCCCATGAACTTAGCGCCGAAGCCGGTGCAGGCACATTACCGAGGTATTTCCCAGCGGTAACCATGAGAGGGGGTGATTCACATGAAGAAAACAAAACGTGGTATCACGCGCGCGACGCGGGCGCGCGATACGTGGGTCAAGACTGTACAAATCGTACGCGAGTGTCTATGCAAACGTTGGTGTCAGCGCATGCAATGCAACAACAATGCAGCGAGCCGTCGCGGCAGTGTCTCATCGCGGCAGTGTCCCATCGCGTCAATGTCCCATCGCGTCAATGTCCCATCGCGCCGACCCACCAGCCGAGGACGACCATCAGGAACGGGATGAGGACGGTGACGGCGAAGTAGCCGAGCGCCATGCCGATGCGCTTGCCTTTCGCAAGCGAGACCATTTCGTTGATCGCCGTCGAGAACGTCGAGAATCCGCCGAGGAAGCCGGCGACGAACAGCAGATAAGTGAAATAGTTGACGGTCTGGTAGTAGTAGGCCGCCGCGGCGATGCCGGCGAAGAAGGCCGCCGTGATGTTGATGACGAAGGTGGACAGCGGGAAGACGCGGTCCCACCAACGCTGGATCGACGTGTTGAGAACGAAGCGGGAGACGGCACCGAGGCCGCCGCAGATGCACACGAGCAGGAACTCCCCCATCACTTCACCTCCCCGGTCAGCGGATCGGCATGGACGATCGGGATCTCGTCGGTCTTCGGATTGGGGTCGCCGACCGGCATCGCGTCGAGCGGCGCGTCCTCGACCGGCACACGCACGCCGATCGCCGGCTTCGGCTGTTCGCGATGCCGCAGCGCGTCGGCCACGGCGAGACTCGCCGCACGCACCGACGTGAGCTTGAGGCCGAGCCACGAGCCGAACCAGGCGACGACGATGCCGACGAGGAACGTGATGACCGTGTAGACGATGAAGCTCAGATAGCCGCTGTTGTGCAAGGCCGTGATGTCCTCGACCATCATCGCGGACAGCGTCGAGAAACCGCCGCACATGCCCATGCCAATACCGCGGCTCGCCAACTGGCGCACACGTTTGCGGATCCAGATCGCCTGCGACATGTAGGAGGTGAGCAGCGCGAAGACGAAGCAGGCGATCATGTTCGCGATGAAGGTGGCCGGATGGAAGGCCATCCACAGCGGAGAATCGGAACCCGGATACGGCAGCACGAGCCACAGGCCGTACCGCAACGCGGTGCCGACGCAGCCGCCGAGGAATACGACGAGATAGATCATGCCATCGGCAAGCGGATTGAAGCGCGCCTGCATGCGTTTCATCGGCGCCAATGGGACGCTCGGCGGCTTGCGCGCGGCGGCCGCTCCGGTCGGATGGGGCTGCATGAGCTCCTTGCGAAGGTCGCCGGTGTCGTCGGCCTCCGTTCCGGCGGTTTCCGTCGCCGGTTGCTGTGTTGGCTGCTGCCCTGTCTGGTTGTATTGGTTCTGGTCGTATTGGTTGTGTCGCGTGCTCTGTTGCGTGTTCATATGAAAATCACCGCCTCAATACAGCTCTGGGTTTCGGCGTGTGCTGACATGATAACCCGTGGAACATGGAAGGGCGCCGGGCGGTCCTCGTTATGGACGGCCCGGCGCCCGATGGCCCCGCGTCACCGGCCGCTTCAGTCGATGAGCGAATGGATCTGGATGATGTGGTCGCGCTGCGGACCGGTGCCGATGACCGAGATGCGGCAGTTGGACAGTTCCTCGAGCCGCTTCACATAGGCCTGGCAGTTCGCCGGCAGATCCTCGAAGCGATGCACCTGCGAGATGTCCTCAGTCCAGCCCGGCATCGTCTCGTAGATCGGCTTCGCGGCGGCGAACGCGACCTGATCGGTCGGCATGTCGTCGTAGCGCACACCGTCCACGTCGTAGGCGACACAGATCGGGATCTCCTCAAGGCCGGTGAGCACGTCGAGCTTCGTCAGCACGATGTCGGTCAGGCCGTTCACCTGCGTCGCATAGCGGTTGACGACGGCGTCGAACCAACCGCAGCGGCGCGGACGGCCGGTTGTCACGCCGTATTCGTGGCCCTGCGCGCGCAGCCAATCGCCCCATTCGTCGAACAGCTCGGTCGGGAACGGACCTTCACCGACGCGCGTCACATACGCCTTCGAGACGCCGATGACGCGGTCAATCTTCGTCGGGCCGACGCCGGTGCCGGTGCACGCACCGCCCGCCGTCGGATTCGACGACGTGACGAAGGGGTAGGTGCCGTGGTCGATGTCGAGCATCGTCGCCTGACCACCCTCAAACAGCACGGTCTTGCCGTCATCGAGCGCCTGGTTGAGTACGAGCGACGTGTTCGCCACATACGGCTTGAGTCGTTCGCCGAGCCTGAGCAACTCCTCGACGGTCGCGTCGACGTCCACCGGACGGCGGTTGTACAGTTTGACAAGCATCTGGTTCTTCTGACGCAGCGCGTTCTCGACCTTGTCGCGCAGATGCTCCTCGTTGAACAGATCGGCCACGCGGATGCCGATGCGGTTGATCTTGTCCGCATACGCCGGGCCGATGCCGCGGCCGGTCGTGCCAATCTTCTTCTTGCCGGCGAAGCGTTCGGTGACCTTGTCGATCATGCGATGATACGGGGCGATGACGTTCGCCGATTCGCTGACGAGCAGCCGCGAGCAGTCGATGCCGCGGCTTTCCAATCCGTCAATCTCCTCGAGCAGCACTTCCGGATCGACGACGACGCCGTTGCCGATGACCGGCGTGGCCGTCGGGCTGATGATGCCGGACGGCAGCAGGTGCAGCGCGTACGATTCGTCGCCGACGACGACGGTGTGGCCCGCGTTGTTGCCGCCGTTGAAACGCGCGACATAATCGACCCTCGTTCCGATCAGATCAGTCGCCTTGCCTTTTCCTTCGTCGCCCCACTGGGCGCCGATCAAGACGATTCCTGGCATGCTCCACCTCCGCTGGTTCTCCGGATCCGCCGAGGACAGATTACCGTAGGCCCTCTACGCGAGCCCTTCAGCTCGCGTAGAGGGCCTACGGAGACGGTGCGCCACCTGTGCGCGTTATTTGAGCGCGCGGCCGGCCGAGCCAAGTTCCTGACACGCCTCGACGACGCGCACAGCCATCGAATCCTCGGCTTCCTTGCCCCACGAACGCGGATCGTACATCTTCTTGTTGCCGACCTCGCCGTCCACTTTGAGCACCTCGTCGTAGTGGCGGAACATGTGGTCGGCGACCGCGCGCGTGAACGCGTACTGCGTATCGGTGTCGATGTTCATCTTGACGATGCCGTACGAGACGGCTTCGGCGATCTCCTGCGGCGTCGAGCCGGAGCCGCCGTGGAACACGAGCGCGAAGGGCTTGCCTTCGGGCATATTCGCGTCGAGCGTCACGTCGAGCTCACCGCTCTTCGCACGATCCCACACGCCGTGCTGGATCTGCTCGAGCAGCTGCGGACGCAGCTTGACGATGCCCGGCTTGTACGCGCCGTGCACGTTGCCGAAGGTGAAGGCGGCCATGTAGCGGCCGCGCTCACCGAGCCCGAGCGCCCGCGCGACGGCGACGCCGTCCTCGACGCTCGAATACAGCTTCTCGTTGATTTCGGCGCTGTGGCCGTCCTCTTCGCCGCCGACGGCGCCGATCTCGATCTCGAGCACCGTGTGCGCGCGCACCGACTTGTCGAGCAGTTCGCGCGCGATCTCGAGGTTCTCGGCGAGCGGCACCGTCGAGCCGTCCCACATGTGCGACTGGAATATCGGCTCGCGGCCGTGCGCGACCTCGTCGATCTCGATGTCGAGCAGCGGGCGCACCCATTCGTCGAGATATTGCTTGGCGCAGTGGTCGGTGTGCAGAGCGACGGTGATGTTCGGATACTTCTTCGCGACCTCGTGCGCGAAGGCGGCGAAGGCGAGCGAACCGGTGACGCGGTCGAGCACACGCTGACCGGAGAAGTAGGCGGCGCCGCCCACCGACACCTGGATGATGCCGTCCGATTCCGCCTCGGCGAGCCCCTGCAGCGCCGCATTGAGCGTCTGCGAGCTGGTGACATTGATCGCAGGGTACGCGTAGCCACCCTGCCGCGCGGCGTCAAGCATCTGCGCGTAACGTTCGGGAGTTGCGATAGTCATGTCTCCTATCTTATGGCGTGCGGGCGCGCGCGACGCCCACAGCCGACCGCGAAACGCCCGATGCTAAGCTGAATGGCAGCGCATAAGGCGGCCGATGGCGGGAGGGCGATCACGGTGTCGCAGAACAAACGCAACAGGGACAAGTACATCGACGAGAACGACGTCGCCGAGAACGAGGTCGTCGAGGATCTGCAATCGTTGGACATCGACGGCGGCGACGAAGAGGAGGACGTCGCCGCCGTCGAGGAGATCGATTTCCAGGGCAGCGCGAAGCCGCCGAAACGGCCGCACAGAACGATGGGTCCGGTGGCGGCCGCCGTCGTCACCGTGCTCGTCGCGCTCATCGTCGTCGCGCTCGGTGCGGGCGCATGGTGGATGTGGCGATTCCATTGGCGCTCCGTCGACGTGAACGTCGACGGCGAGACGGTGTCGGCGCGCGCGGACACGACAATCGCGCGGTTCCTCGACGACCATGACGACTTCGGACGCACGCGCGGACGGCTGCTGTCGCTCAAGGGGAAGGTGCTCGACAAGGACGGCGGCGATCCGGTCGCTGTCAGCGTCAACGGTACAACGGTGCCGGCGGCCGACTACGGCACGACGACGATCGCCGACGCCGAGACGATGACGGTCACGCCCGGCAAGGACGTCACCGAGGCGCATACGAGCGAGCAGCGCACGACGAAATACGGCACCGACATCAATCTCAACAACGGCCCGATCCAGGTCGTCACGCAGCAGGGCGAGGACGGCGAGCAGGAGGTCTGGATCGGCAAACGGTCGAAGGAGGAGATCGTCCACAAGGAGATCAAGCCGGCGAAGAAACTCACCGTGCAGTCCTTCGCGCCGCAGCCGGCCGGGAAGAAGGTCATTGCGCTCACCTTCGACGACGGGCCGAGCCAGTACACCGAGCCGATCCTCGACATCCTCAGGCAGAAGAAAGTGAAGGCCACGTTCTTCGACCTCGGCGAGGAGGCGCTCGCCTACCCGAAGCTCGAACAGCGTATGGTCAAGGAGGGTCATCAGGTCGCGTCGCACAGCGTCAGCCATCCGTACATGCCGGACATGTCGCGCGACGACCTGCGCAAGGAGATCCTCACAGGCTTCGCCGACCTCAAGGAGGCGAGCGACACGAAGACGCGCGTGCTGCGCGCGCCCTACGGCGCCTTCGGCGTGCAGCAGTGGAAGGACACGGCCGACATCGTCGACATGAACGTGCTGTGGAGCATCGACACGCTCGACTGGAAACGCCCCGGCAAGAAGGCGATCCACGACGAGGTGCTCAAGAACGCGTACAACGGCGCGATCGCGCTGATGCACGACGGCGGCGGCGACCGCACGCAGGACATCGAGGCGCTGCCCGGCATCATCGACGATCTGAAAAAGCAGGGGTACTCCTTCGTCACGATCGATGAACTGTGCGAGATGGGCGGCGTGCCGAAACCGGCGCAGGGGAAGGACTAAAGAAGGACTAAATCGGCGGCTCAATCAGGCGGGGGCCTCCGTCACAGCACGATCGCATGCAGCTGTGCTTCAGAAAAAGAAATTGACACGACAAACAAACTGGTCGTATACATCGCCGGAACCGGCAACACGGCGCCGCGCGAGGTGCGCACATGGCTCGAATCGCATGATTTCGCCGGCAAGACGATGACGACCTTCGCGACGTCGTCGTCGAGCACGCGCGGAGCCCTCGGCGAACAGCTGCATGATTCCGCGCCGGACGCGCAGTGGATCGACGGACGCCGTTTCGACGTCGACGCGAATGAGGCCGAGCTGCGCGACTGGGCCGAGTCGCTCGGCATGTGAGCGGCGTGCGGAATCACGCATCGTAGCCGCCCGCACGTTCCGCGCCGCGTAGGATGGGACACGCATGACGAACGATCACGGCACGGAAACGGAGACGAGCGATGACGACAACGAATCGGCATGATGACGGCGACGGACGCTCGATGAACATACGGCCACGCGCGGCACTCGCCGCCGTCGCCGCGCTCATCGTCATCGGATATGCACTCATCACCCCGGTGCTGCTGTCCTCCTTCGACGGCGCGCCGAATGACGCGATCGGCGCATGGCTCGACCGGTCGACGACGAACGTGTGGCTGCTTGTCGCGGCCACGATCGCCGGACTCGGCTGCTGGATCGGCGCCGCCGTCGTCGAAAAACGCTCGCGCCCGCAGGGTCGAATGGGCGGATGGCGATCGCTCATCCGACCGGCCGTGACGATTGTGACCGGGCTGTGCGGCTTCTGCGTCTGCTTCTCGCTGCCGATGCTGTGTCTGCTGCATCTGGGCTGACGGCCGTCCACACTTTCGCGTTCCGTTTGTGCGCGGATGGCGTGGACGTCTACACTCGAATCGGACCCGTGCAATGCCGCATGGGCAGCATGAGGAGAGGACCCATCATGACCGACAACAACATGCAACCACAGATTCCGATGCCGGCGCTGCCACCGCGCCCGGGCGAAGCCAGCGCGACTCCGATGCCGCAGTCGACGCCGACTTATCCGGATACATCGAACATGACACCACAACCGGCATATCCGGACGCAGCGGGAACCGCATCCCCGGCACAACCCCAACAGCAATATCCGGGCTATCCTGAGCAACCATCGCAGCCTTATGCGGAGCCATCGAATACGGCATACGCGCCGGCGGCACAGCCCTACGCCGGCGGGGCGAACATCCCGCCGTCGATTCCGGCGGGCGGCGCAGGCCCATCGAACGAATACCAGCCGCAGCAGCCGATCCCGGTGACCGTCGTGCAGCAGGCCCCCGCGTACAAACTCAAGACGAACCGCAGCCTGCTCAAATACATCCTGCTCGGCCTCATCACACTTGGCATCTACGACATCGTCGTCATGTATGACGTGACCGAATCGACGAACATGGTCGCCACGTCGCACGACGGACGCAAATCGACGAACTATCTGCTCATGTACTTCCTGTTCGGCTGGCTGTCGCTCGGCATCGCATGGCTCGTGTGGTACAGCAACCTTTCGGATCGCATCGGCAACGAACTGCAGCGCCGCGGCATGCCGCGCGAAGTGAGCATGTCCGATTTCTGGCTGTGGTGCATCCTCGGCTCGCTAATCATCGTCGGCCCGTTCATCTATCTGTACAAGCTGCTCAAGGCGACGAACATGATGTGCGCGGACTACAACGCGCGCGGCTGATCCGCCGCGGCCGGCTGCGCGGGCTACGCTCCGCGTAGCTGCCGCAGGAACCGCTCGGCGATCGGGCTGAGCGGACGGTTGCGCCTCCAGACGAGGTGCAGCTTTGTGACAAGCGCTGGACGCAGCGGACGGAACACGAGCCCCGAATCGGCACTCGTATCGACGATGCGGTCGAAGGCGAGCAGCACACCGAGCCCTTCGCGGGCAAAGACGGCCGCGTTGTAGGCGAGGCCGAAGGTCGCCTCGAGACGCAGATCAGGCATGCGCGATCCCGCCCAGCGCGCGATCTCATGTTTCCACGCCTGCTGTGAGCAGAACAACGGTTCGCCGACGAGATCATCGATTGAGACGGACGTGCGCGACGCGAGTCGATGATCGGCGGGGACGATGACGCCCCAACGGTCGACGTTCGGAAATTCGAGCGCCTCGTATTTCGTCAGGTCGGGATCGTGCGCGAGAACGGCGAAATCAAGCGTGCCCTGGTCGAGATGCTCGAGCACCTGCGAGGAAACGCCGCTTTCGACGTGATAGCGCAGGTCGGCGCACTGTTCGCGCAGCTGTTTGATCTGCCGCGCGAGATATTGGATCTGATACGACTCCGCGAGACCGAAATACAACGTGCCGCCGGTGACGTTGCCGAGCGACGCGAACTCGTCCTCGATGCGGTCGGCCATGCCGACGAGATCACGCGCGCGTTCGCGCAGCACGCGCCCCTCCTTCGTCAACGTCAGCCCGAAGCTGCGCCGCACGAACAGTTGCGTGCCAAGCTCATGTTCGAGCGATTTGATGAGCTTCGACAACGACGGCTGCGACATGTGCAGATTGGCCGCGGCGCGCGTCATGTTCTCTTCACGCGAAACTTCGAGGAACGCGCGCAATGCCCGGATCTCCATCGGCGTCCTTTCGCAAAAGTTATTCGTTCAACGAATAATGATTATAGCAAATCACTATTTGCGTTATGACATCGCGCGACCGACACTAGACAGCACAAGCCGATGAGACGGCACAGGACGCGCCACACGGCACCCACGTAATCGAAACATCGAAAAGAATCAGTGAAGGAGATCGCCGATGACAGCACTTGAGCTGACGCCGGCGTGGGACAAGGTGTTCCCGCACAGCGACAAGGTCGAACACAGCAAGATCACGTTCCACAATCGCTACGGCATCGAACTGGCCGCCGATCTGTACATGCCGAAGCATGCACCGAAGAACGGACGCTTCAAGGCGCTCGCCGTCGCCGGACCTTTCGGCGCCGTCAAGGAACAGGCAAGCGGCCTGTACGCGCAAACGCTTGCCGAACGCGGCTTCCTGACGATCGCGTTCGACCCGTCGTTCATCGGCGAATCGGGCGGCTCGCCGCGCGCCGTCGCCTCCCCCGATATCAACACCGAGGATTTCTCGGCGGCCGTCGATTATCTGTCGACGCGCCACGACGTCGACCCCGACGGCATCGGCATCGTCGGCATCTGCGGCTGGGGCGGCCTCGCACTCAACGCCGCCGCGAACGATCCACGCATCAAGGCCACCGTCGCATCGACGATGTACAACATGAGCCGCGTCACCGCGAACGGCTACTTCGACGCCGAGGATTCGCCGACCCAACGCAACGCCAAGCGCGCGCAGCTCGCCAAGCAGCGCACTGAGGACTATGCGAAGGACGACTACGCGCGCGCCGGCGGCGTGCCAGCACCCGAGGCACTGCCCGAGGACGCACCGCAGTTCCTCAAGGACTACGCCGCCTACTACAAGACGCCACGCGGCTACCATGCGCGCTCGGTCAACTCGAACGACGGTTGGAACGCGACGTCGGCGCTGCCCTTCATGAACATGCCGCTGCTGAGCTACATCGACGAAATCGAAAACCCGGTGCTACTCATCCACGGCGAGAAGGCGCATTCGCTGTACTTCTCGAAGGCCGCGTACGACAAGCTCGAGCACGGCGTGAACCCGGCGAACAAGGAATTGATGATCATTCCGGGCGCCAGCCACACCGACCTGTACGACAACTTCAAGTACATCCCCTTCGACGCGATCGAGGCGTTCTTCGACCGCAATCTGTGAGGACTGCGGCACGCATATCGCACACGGCATCATGCATGGCCGAACGTATGCACAACGAACATGCATGATATGCAGTTTCACTATCTGCTGCATATAAAAATCGGTTCCATACTATGAACTGGCGGCGCGCGGGCACGGCACAGCGAAAACCGCCGACCGCGCACAACGACGACCGATCATGGAGGCATCATCATGAACAACTATCCGATTCCGGTCGGCGTGCCGACCGCATATGCGCAGTCACTGATGTTCCTGGTGGGCGCGCCGAACGACGCCTACGCGCAGTACTTCACCGGCAAGAGCTGGCTTGCGCCGATCTCCGGCGAACAGGTCAGCATGGCCAATGTCACCTTCGAACCCGGCTGCATCAACCATTGGCACATCCACCACGCCACGCAGGGCGGCGGTCAGATGCTCATCTGCGTCGGCGGTCGCGGCTACGCGCAGATCGAGGGACAGGAGCCGATCGCAATGACTCCGGGCACCGTCGTGCACATCCCGGCGAACATGAAGCACTGGCACGGCGCGGCACCGGGCAGCTGGTTCTCGCACATCGCCATCGCCGTGCCCGGCGAAGGCAAGAGCAACGAATGGCTCGAGCCGGTCGACGAAGCCGAATACAACAAGCTCGCCTGATCGCCGGCCTTCCACAGACATACCCCTGCCCCCATCAGGCGGCTCGCGACCTCCAACGTGAGCAGCCTTTCCCTACTTAATTCCACATTCCCCTTTGATTTCCAAGAAATCAGGTCATCATGACGCATACCACCATCAATTCCGATACTAATCCGAACGACGAGCTCATCCGCACCGATCCGCATTTCGTCGACCGTCTGCTGCACTTCGCCGATGAGGAGGTGGCGCAGGATCCGGATACGAAGCTCAATGCCGAAACCCGCTATCTCGCGATTCTCGCGACGCTGCTCGGCTGTCAGGGGACCGATGAGTTCCACATCCAGCTGACGCGCGCGCTCGACGCCGGCCTTTCCCCGGTTGAGGTGAAGGAGGTCGTCTATCAGGCCGTCGATTATCTCGGTCTCGGACGCGTGCGACCGTTCCTCGGCATCACGAACGATGTGCTCGAGGCGCGCGGCGTGCAGCTGCCGCTGCCAGACCAGACCACGACGACGATGGACGATCGTCTCGAAACTGGCAACGCGAAGCAGGTGGAGCTCTTCGGCGCCGGCATGGACAAAAGCTACGAACGCAGCAAGATCAACTATTGGCTCGCCGACAACTGCTTCGGCGACTATTACACGCGCACCGGCCTGACGAACGCCCAGCGCGAGATGATCACGTTCTGCTACCTGTCCGCGCAGGGCGGCGTCGAGCCGCAGCTCACCGCGCACGCGAAGGCGAACATCGGTCTGGGCAACGATGCCGGTTTCCTGCGCAAGGTCACGCTCCAGTGCCTGCCGTATATCGGCTATCCGCGTACCCTTAACACGCTGCGCATCGTCGATGAAGCCGACAAGGCGCTCCATTCCGCGTGAACCGGCGGTCGTTGATTACGCAGAATCGGTGAGCATTCACGTCGTGCCGACGCACACCAGCCGGCCGCCTCCTATAATCAGGGCAACATACGCATCATCAAGGAGGAGGACGCCATGCAGGGATTCGCGACGTATATGGGCACCTATGGCCCCGTGAGGATCGATTGGCAGGACGACGCGGTCACCGGACTGCACATCGTCACCCGGGACGACCACGAACTCGACGGCGACGGTGCGCGCACCGAACTCACCGACAGGACCTTCGACGAACTCGAACGATACTTCGCCGGCGCACTGCGTGAGTTCACCGTGCCGGTCGCATTCACTTTCGGCACACCGTTCCAGCACGCCGTGTGGCACGCGCTGCAGCAGATCCCGTACGGACAGACGCGCACCTACGCGCAGATCGCACAAGCCGTGGGACGCCCGAAGGCGGTACGCGCGGTGGGATCAGCGAACAACCGCAACCCGATTCCGTTCATCGTGCCGTGCCACCGCGTCATCGGCGCCAACGGCAACCTCGTCGGCTACGCCTACGGTGTGGAGATGAAACGTTCGCTGCTGCTGATGGAGATGCGCGCAATCGAGGCCGAGTGACGACCGCCGCCGCGAGACGGCATCAGGTCATGCCATCTCGCGGCGGCACAGCGCGCGGGCCTTACGCCTCATCCTCTCCGAGCTGCTCTTCCTCTTCGATGAGGATGTACGGCACATAGAGGCCGCAGATGGTTCCATCCTCGGCATAGGCGAAATAGGTCGCATAGTAGCCATCGCCCCAACCGCTCGTCGTCACGATGACGTTGTCGTCGGTGTCAGGAACCGTCCAGTTCACCCAGTCGCCGTATTCGGTCTGGTACTTCGGGTGCGTCTTCGCGTTCTCGGCGAGCGCCTCCTCGAACGGCGTCTCCCACTCCTCCAGATCGCCGGCGTCCACGAGTTGCCGGGTGTACGCAACCGCCTCGTCGCGAGTACGGGCATCGGTCACGCAACCGACGCCGGCGTCGACGCCGAATCCATAGAAATCGCCGGATTCGATCGGCTCATCGATCTTCTCGGTGCCTGTCATGCCGCATTCGTAACGAAGCGGCTTGGCATCACTGATGCGCACATGCACGCAGGCGTAGCGATCACCATGCTCCTCACTGGGGATGATGCACGTCTGCACCGGATAGACGCCGGGCGGCACGGTCTGGATATACGGCTTCGCATCCTCCAATTCCGTCATCGGATCGCAGGCGACGATCTGCCCCGTGGGCAGATGCAGATCCCCCAGCGGCAGCACATCCACCGTCACCTCACCGATGGCGGATTCGGTGAAATACCGCGCGAAATCGACGGTAGCATCCAGTTGACGACGAATGGTCTCATATCGGTCCAACCAAGATTGATCCGGCATCGCACATCACTTCCTTGTGTTCGTCATGTCGATTGCATGGGCCATCAAGGCGCATGCGCCCGGACCCGTACCGGCATCGTAACAGATGAAACGCGGCCGCCGCCGCACATCGTCCATACGAGGAACGTCCTATCCGATCGCAGCCAACGCCGCTGCACTCCGACACCACAGTCTGCGCATCATCGACCACCTGTCTCGATGTTCCTCATCCGTGCGGCATATGGTAGTCCGCCCATAGGGAGTCGCTACCGGTAGCGCATACCTATGGGCATGGCGCCCAACGAACGCGAGATGTGCACGCTCGCCGGTAAACTGTAACCAACACCCGCTATCGCATAGACAACGTATTAACGATAGTTATACAATAGCAGTGCTTGCTACCACATAACGAATCAACAACGCAAGGGGATTGACGATGAGCGATACGACAACCGTGAGTTTCCGCACCGACCGGAAGGTCAAGGAGGAAGCCAAAGCACTGTACGAATCAATGGGCATGGATCTTTCCACGGCGATTAATGTGTTCCTCCGCCAGTCCATCCGCGACAACGGCATGCCATTCAAAATCACCCGAGAACCCGCGGAGAGCATCGCAGCGCGCCGACAGGCGGACGCGCACGAAGGAAGGTCTTTCACCAGTTCCGAAGATCTGATGAAAGATTTGATGCATGCTTAGCACTGTATTTCGCACTACACAGTTCAAAAGGGATTTCAAATCTCTTTTGAAGAAGCACTATGACCCAAAGAAACTGCAGGGCGCCGTTGAGGCGCTCATGGCCCAGGACAAGCCGTTGCTGAGCACCAAGTACCGTGATCACCCCCTGGCCGGCAACTGGCGGGGATACCGCGAACTACACATCGAAGGTGATTGGCTGCTCATCTATCGCATCGAGCGCCATGAACTCCAGTTGGTGCTGACCCGCACGGGATCACGCGACGACCTGTTCTGAGGCGTCGGGCGTCAGACCGGCGCCACGGTCTCGGCGATCAACGAGGCGCCGTTGGGAGTCATGACGGTCTTGCCGCAGCTGTTCGGCTTGTCACGGACAATCGCGGCCGTGGTGTCCGAGTCGGGGGCGTTCACCTATCCAACACGAGACCGCCCCCGAGCCTGCAGCACATGCGGCTGTAGCATACGAGCAGCACGACGGCGAGCGCGGCGAAAGGGACGCCGCTTAACGCCGGATAGTGGTAGTTCATATGCGACGCGTCGAGCACGGCACCTCCGACCATCGAGCCGACGGCATTGCCGAAGTTGAATGCGATCTGCACGGCGGCGCCGCCAATCAGGCCGCCGCATTCGGCCATGATGAGCTGCTGCGGCGCCGAAACGAAGAACAGGCCGAAGGAAATCACAAAGGTGAGCACGGCCGTGCTCACATGCGAGCCAGGAATCAGGAAAACGGCAAGCAGACCCATACAGGCGACAAACTGACCAAGCGCCGACGTGGCACCCGGATTCCAATGGTCGCAGATGCGACCGCCGATCAAGCCGCCGACGACCATGCCGAAACCGGCGAGCATCATCAACGCGGAGACCATCGCGTTCGGCCAGCCGCCCACGCGCTGCAGCCACGGGCTCACGTAGCTCCACCAGCAGAAGATGCCCACATTGCCGACGAAGACGGCGACGAGCACCATCCAAGGTCCGGGTTTGCGCAGGAATGCGAACTGCCCGGCCAGACCCGCATCGGCTGCAGGCGCGATGAACGGCACCCATACGCGCACGAGGACGCCGGTGACGACGGCGCAGACGGCGAGCGCCGCGAACGCGAGATGCCAGGACAGATGTTCGGCGAGCAATGTTCCCGCCGGCACGCCGAGCATATTCGCCACCGTCTGTCCGGTGACCATCGAGGCCACAGCCTGCGCCTCCTTCCCGCGCCGCGCAAGCAGCTTCGCGATAAGCGTCGCGGTGCCGAAGAAGGCGCCATGCGGGAAGCCGGCGATGAAGCGCGCGACGATCATCATCGGCGCGTTGACGGCGACCGCGCTCAACGCGTTGCCGGCGAATGCGATGACCATGAACAGGATGATGAGCGAGCGCGGCGGGATCCTGCGTCCGAAGATCAGCAGCAACGTGCCGACGCACACGCCGATCGCGTATGCCGAGATGAAGTTGCCGGCGAAGGGGATGCTCACCCGCAGCGCCTGCGCGACCTGCGGCAGGATGCCCATCATGACGAACTCGGCCGCGCCGAACACGAACGCGCCGGCGGCGAGTGCGAACAGACCGAGACCGTGGCCCTGTCCTTCGCCGTCCGTCGCCGGTCCGTTCGATGAATTGACTATTGTGTTCGCCATCTGCCCACCTCGCCTGTGCACCATGTCTGCGCCGTTATCGACCGTGAATGTTTCACATGAAACGCCTAACAGCATAACGGACTCCCTGACCGTGCGCTGCTCACCCGGCGAACACCGGCGTCGGAGCGTCCGCTACCCCACTTTATGAGCGGCGAGCGGCACAGCGGAACGGTCGGCGAGACGCATGTACCGTGGCCCGAGCCACGTCGTCAGCTCGGTCGGATGCAAAATGAGCGGCATCCGCGGATGCACCGGCGCCATCACCGCGTTCGCGCGCGTCGTGATCATCGAATATTCGTCGCCACGTCGTATGCCGCCGATGAACATGATCGGCATATCGGGAATCGCAAACACATACTGCTGTTTGATGACGCGTCCGGTGCGCTCGCTGACGCGCGTCTCCGTGCCGCTTGATTCGTAGAAACGACGGCAGGCGATGATGCAGCGGTCGTGTTCCATCGATGTCCGCCAGATCGGCTTGTCCGCGCTTTCGATGCGCGTGTTGAAGATCGGCTGCGGATTCCACTGCGTGCTGTATCCCCATGCCAGATCCGCGCGTTCGAGCGTGCCGGGAGTCAGTTCGTCGACGCCGACCGCCGTGTCGAAGGTCGGCACAATCACCGGCGACACCGTCTTCGGATACACGTCGATCCATCGGCGTCCCCGCTCCTCGCGCGGGCTCCCCGACGACTGCCGCTCCGACTGCGGATAGTCGAGCTCGCGCTGTTCGTACTGCGGCGCCGTGGCTTCCGCGGGACTCGACTCGGGTCTCTCCGGTCGCTCCCCGCTCAACTGCCCGACCAGCCGATCGACTTCCTCATCCGACAATCCCAGATAATGCGCGCACATGCCTTCACCGTACATCCTAACGACCCTGCCGGAGCCGTCGTCCCCTGACAGCGTCACCGCACAAGTCATATTGCCACCGCGAACGTTTCCGCCGCATAGCTCACCCCTGACGATCGCCTGCGCCGCCCTTTGCGAACGCCATGCGCGCCATCCGCACCCGTAACAATCGCAACGGGTACCGTCTGCGAACGTAACGGGCGGCGTTTGCATCCGAAGCGTTCGCAACAGACATCGTCTGCAAACGCAATCGGTGCACAGCTCCCCTTCGACGTTCACAAACGAGGCGGTCGGCGCCGGCTCATTGTTGGCTCACATCCGCCCGCCAGTAGAGCGCAGAATAGAGTGGATTTGTATCCCGTCGACCTCAGAAACGACTATTTTCCAACGATTTCAGAGAGCGGATGACGGGAGTCGAACCCGCCTTTAAAGCTTGGGAAGCTTTCGTTCTACCGATGAACTACATCCGCATGCAGCCGTCGTACACAGCCGCATCAGCTACCTTACCACAGTCGCCGGCCACTCACGCCCGACCGTTGCGCGCGACCTGCGCGAGGCGGTCGCCGTCGGCGATGCCCGGAGCACCCATGTCGACCGCCATCTGCTGCAGGCGGGCGATGCGATCCTCGGTCGGCGGATGCGTCGAAAACAGCCGCGAGAAACCCTTCGCCGAGAACGGCGACTCGATCATCATCGCTGCCGTCGACTGGTCGGTCGCCGTCGCCGGCATCGGGTTCTGCGCGATGCCGTATTGGATTTTGTACAGCGCGCTCGCGAGCGCATTCGGATCTCCGGTCAGCACGCTGCCGTCCTCGTCGGCGTCGTATTCGCGTGTGCGTGAAATCGCCATCTGGATCAGCGACGCCGCGATCGGCGCGAGGATCATGCTGAGCAGTGCGCCGAACGCGCCGAGCGCGCCGGCGCCGTTGTCGGAGTCGCGGTCGTTGCGCGTGGAATTGCCGAAGTACATCAGCGAGTAGCCGAGGTAGGTGATGACGGTGGCCATTGCGCCGGCGATTGCCGACGTGCGGATGTCGCGATTGTAGACGTGCATGAGCTCGTGGCCGAGCACGCCGCGCATCTCCCGATAGTCGAGGATGCGCATGATGCCTTGCGTGCAGCAGACGGCCGCGTGCCGTTCGTTGCGTCCGGTCGCGAACGCGTTCGGCGTCTCCGTTGGCGCGATGTAGATGCGAGGCATCGGCTTGCCCGCGCGCTGCGACAGTTCGCGTACGATCGCGTACAGCTGCGGCGCCTCCTGTTCACTGACCGGCTGCGCGTGCATCGACGCGATCGCGAGCTTGTCGGAGAACCAGTAGGAGACGAAGGACATGCCCAGGCCGATCGCGACGTAGTAGACGAGCGTGTCCACATATGCGCCCGTCGCCCACCAGATGATCATGATGATCGCCCACATGATGGCGAACAGTATCGCCGTCTTCAAACCGTTGTAATGGTTGTGCATCCGCAGTTTCCCGTTCATAGGCAACAGTGTAGCGACGAGGGCGCGCGCTTCCCCCACACGTCCCATATGCGCCTCTTCCCCCGTTCATGCTTATCGGCTACGCTAGTATGCCGTGACTAATGATTCTGAACTTCGTATTGCCGTCATCGGCGCCGGCCCGGCCGGTGTGTATTCCTCCGATATCTTCCTGCGTCAGCTTGCCAAGCTCGGCGATGAGCTGGGCCTCGGCACGAACGCGCGCATCGACCTGTTCGAGAAGCTGCCGGTGCCGTTCGGCCTCGTGCGCTATGGCGTCGCCCCCGACCATCCGTCGATTAAGTTCATCGCGTCCGCGCTTGAGAAGACGCTCGACAATCCGAACATCCATCTGTACTGCGATGTGGAGTTCGGCAAGGATGTGACGATCGACGATCTGCTTGAGCGTTACGACGCCGTGCTCTTCGCGACCGGCGCGATCAAGGACAAGCCGCTGAATCTGCCGGGCGCCGACTATGACGGCGTCTATGGCGCGGCGAAGTTCGTCGAATGGTATGACGGCTATCCGACCGGCGTGCGCGAATGGCCGCTGCAGGCCGAGGAGGTCGCCGTCATCGGCGGCGGCAACGTGGCGATGGACGTCGCGCGCGAGCTGATGCGCAACGCCGACGATCTGCGCGCGCGCACCGACATTCCCGACAACGTGTACGAGGGCATTCTGCGCAATCAGGCGAAGACGCTGCACCTGTTCATCCGCCGTGGCGTCGCGCAGGCGAAGTTCTCCGTTCAGGAGCTGCGTGAGATGGAGAAGCTGCCTGGCGTCCAGCTGATCATCGACGAGGACGATTTCGAACTCGACGATGACACGATCGAGGAGGCCGGCAAGGACAAGCTGACCCGTCAGATGGTCGAGGAGCTGTTCGCGATCCGTGAGATGGCCGAGGACATGGAGGACGACGGCGACGTCGATTTTGAAGGCAATCCGGCCGACCGTAAGTACTACATCCACTTCAACTCCGCGCCGACCGAGATTCTCGGCGAGGACGGCAAGGTGTGCGGCATCCGCGTCGAGCGCACCGAGACGTCGGCGGATGGCACGATGACGCGCACCGGCGAGTTCACCGATTATCCGGTGCAGGCCGTCTACCATGCGATCGGCTACAAGCCGGAGTCGGTGCCAGGCATCGCCTATGACGAGAAAGGCGCGCATCTGGCGAACGCGAACGGAGACGGCCGCATCACCGTCGACGCCGTCGATGGCGAAGTGCGCGAGCGCCTGTACGCGACCGGATGGGCGAAGCGCGGTCCGGTCGGCCTGATCGGTTCGACGAAGTCGGATGCACTGATGATCGTCACGGCGATGCTCGAAGATCTCGCGAAGAACAAGGAGAACGCGCGTCTGGCGCCGGACCGCGATCCCGAATCGATCGACCGTCTGCTCGCCGAACGCGGCGTCAACCCGATCGATTTCGCCGGCTGGAAGCGCGTCGACGCGTTCGAACGTGCCGAGGGCGCGAGGGAAGGCCGCGAACACAAGAAGGTCATCGATCCCGACGAGTTCCGTCGTCTCGCCCACGGCGAGTGACAACGGATGTAACGCGAATACAACGCGCGCACAGATGAAGGCGGACGGCGACGAACCGTCCGCCTTCGTCGTCTCGACGTCGTGCCGCCGATGCCGAAGGGTCACCCTATAGTTTTCCTTGGAACAAGCGTGGGCATACGTGAGAAACGGGTGCGCTGGGATGCAGAAGAAGACGAAACGCGGCACGATTCCCAAATGGCGTGACGTGCCGCTGACCGACGCCCAGCTTGACGTCACCATCGCCGCTCATCGCAAATCGATCGCCAAATGGAAGGGCATCGCAATCGCGTCGACGATCGTCGCTGTATCCGGCATGCTCGGCGCCGGCGCCGTCGGCATCTTCGGCGACGGGCTCGCGAACGCCGCCCATCCCACGGCCTCGGCCACGCAGACGATGCCGACGCCGTCTGCCGCCTCCGAGGAGACGCCCGCCGTCGGCATCGAAAAAACGATCGTCACGCCGAATCTCAGCAGCGTCGTCGCCACCGCGTTCGCGAATCTGCGCGCGACCGACGGTGCGGCCGCCGTATCAGCTGCCGGCGTCACGCTCAGCGACGCCGAATCCGCGCAGCTGCAGCACGCCGTCAGCGCCTATCATGAACAGGGTTTCGAAGTCTCCTTCGCCGTCGTCGACATGCGCACAGGCGCCGTCATCACGTCCTTCGCGAACGTGCCGCGCT
Source organism: Bifidobacterium anseris (assembly GCF_002860345.1). Taxonomy (GTDB): domain Bacteria; phylum Actinomycetota; class Actinomycetes; order Actinomycetales; family Bifidobacteriaceae; genus Bifidobacterium; species Bifidobacterium anseris. The sequence goes on along the minus strand of NZ_NMYC01000005.1, from coordinate 187,697 downwards.
ATTCGGCGTCGGCGATCAAAGCCCCGTACATCCTGTCGCTCGCGCAGACGGGCGTGCTCGACCTCGACGCCGTCTCGACGAGTGTCGACCCGGACGCCGCCTATCTCAACCATCTGATCACGGCGACGCTCACCGTCTCCGACAACGACGCCTACGAATCGTTGTATCAACGCTACGGCGCGCAGCCGTTCACGACGTGGACGACCGGTTACACCTTCGACGCGCCGCTCAACGGCTATTACGATTCCCTGACGGCGAGCGATCTGGCAAGGGTGTGGGTGCTCGCCTACCAGTATCTGTTCTCGGATACGCCGCCGACGAAGGCAGACGGCACGCCGGCGGCGTCGAAGAACGCGCGCGCATGGCTCGCGCAGCAGATGTGCGGCTCGCTCAATTCGTCGATTCAGATGGCGCATGCCGAGCAGGAGGAAGTGTATACGAAGGCCGGCTGGATCTACGGCGAAGGCAATCTGTACGCGCTCAACGACGCCGGCATCGTGCTACCGGCCGGCGCGCACGATCTGCAGACGCATCCGCAGGGTTATGTGCTCACGATTCTGTCGAACGCGTGCGGCCGCAACGATCTGCTGAGTGAATTAGCGACCGCCGTCGACGACGTCATCGCCGATCTGCACGGCGAATCGTAAACAGATATACAAAGTCGATGCAGATACATCGTCGATATATACAAAAGGAGCCGTCTCGGTGAACGATGACGTCCACCGAGACGGCTCCGCGCATGTGCGGCGTCGCCTCTGCTACTTGCGGTCGAACAGCGCCGTCAGCGCCCACACGATCGAGACGACGTCGATCGCCTCCTGCAGGAACGCGCCGGCGACGACGGGGATCAGGTTGAACGCGGCGCACACCATGCCGACGATCGCGAGCGCGATGCCGACGAGCACCGCCTGCAGCATGCGCTGCTTCGTCTGCCGCGCGATGCGCACGCCCTTCGGCACGGCGCCGATATCGTCGTTCATGATGACGACTTCAGCCGATTCGGAGGCGGCCGTTGACGTGCCGTCGGTCATCGCCATGCCGATGTCGGCGACGGCGAGCACCGGCGAATCGTTGACGCCGTCGCCGACCATCATCGTCACGTCGCGGTGGATCGGCTCGCCGAGCAGTTTCGCGGTCGCGCGCTCCCACCACGTTTCGGCGCCGCTCTTCTCCTGTTCCGAGGCTTCGCGCACCGCATTGACCTTGTCCTGCGGCAGCAATTCGTAGCGCACGTCGGTGATGCCGACTTCATTCGCGATGATCATCGCCGACGACTTCTTGTCGCCGGTGAGCATCGTCTCCTCCTTGACGCCGAGTTTGCGCAGTTCCTGGATCGACTGTTTCGCGTTGTAGCGGGGGATGTCGCGCAGCACGATGCGGGCCGCGAGATGGCCGTCGATGGCGATGTAGGTGGCCATTTCGTCCGGCTCGAGCGTGTCGGGCCACAGCTTGGCAGCTTCACGGTCGGCCGCTTCCATCGCCTTCTCGTTGCGTTCCTCTTCGGCGGCGTTGTGCACTTCCTGGCTGACGATGTCCTGTTCGGTCACGAAGGCGTAACGGCCGACTTCGACCTTGTGGCCGTCGACGGTGCCGCGCACCCCTTTGCCGGGGATTTCGGAGACGTTGCCGACGACCGGATAGTTGTCGCTCGGGTTCGGCAATGCGCGGTGCGAGGCGTCAACGTTGCTATCAGCGGCCGTCTTGCCGCTCGAGCTCGGCAGTCGTCCGAGTCGTTCCATCGCGGCGCGGCCCGCTTCGACGATGCCTTTGGCGAGTACGTGCACGGAGAAGCCTTCGACGACGCCCGCCATCATCAGGATCTCGTCTTCGGACACGTCGGCCGGCACACCCTTCGCCTTTTCGACACGCACGACCTGCGGCTGCTTGACGGTGAGCGTTCCGGTCTTGTCGAAGAAAACGTGCGTGACGCGACCGAGGTTTTCGAGCACGTCCTGCGATTTGACGAGGATCTTCTGCTTGGCCAGGCGTGCGGTGCCGGCGACGTAGGCGACCGGCGCGGCGATGAGCAGCGGGCATGGCGTCGCGAGCACGAGCACCTGCGCAAAACGCAATCCGGTGCCGGAGACGATCCATGCGACGATCGCGATCGCGAAGGAGATGATGGTGAACGGCACGGCGAGCATATCCGCCGTGCGCACGACGGCGGCGCGCGACTCCTCGGCGGCGGAGACGAGCTTGAGGATCTGCTGATACTGGGAGTCGGCGGCGAGCGACGTCGTGCGAATCATCATCGTCATCGAACCGTTGATGGAGCCGGAGAGCACCTTCGCGCCGGCGAAGATCGTGCGCGGCACCGGCTCGCCGTTGATGTTGCTCAGGTCGACGGAGGCGGTGCCGCTGAGCAGCAAGCCATCGACCGGCACGATCTCGCCGGGCAGCACGAGCAGCACCGAGTTGAGCTTGACATCATTGACGGGCACCGTCTCGAAGTGGCCGTTACCGGCGTTGAGCGGCTTGCCTTCGCGCTGCGCGGCCTCGACGGCCTGCTGCACCTTGCGGAAGCCTTCGTCGGTCATGTCCGCCTCGGCACCATCGGTTCCCGGCAGCGTGACGACGTGCGCCTGCTGCGGCGCAGCCTTGATCAGGGCTGTGAGATTGCCCTTCGCCTTGTTCTCGGCATACGATTCGATCGCCTCGCCCGAGGCGACCATGAGCACGACGGCCCACGACGCCCAGTACTGCTGCACGCAGACGGTGGAGATGAGCGCGACGATTGCAAGCAGGTCGACGCCCACATGGCCGTGCCTGATGCTGTCGATCATCTCGCGGATGCTCGTGTAGATCGTCCAGACGACGAACAGGATGATGATCCATTCACCGACGCCGGGGTCGAACGCGGAATGGATGTGGCCCCAGGGACGCCACTGCGGGATGAGCGCAAGCGGAATCGCCGCGAGGATCGTGAGTGGAAGCAGCGGGACTTCCTTACAAAGATCGATGATTTTCCTCATCGCATCTCCTTACGGTCGGTATCGTCTTCCCTTCCCCACGCATGGCGGAATGCGGCGCGCGCATCGACGCCACCGGCGGGTTCGGGAATGTCAGCTTCACGCCTTGTTAGCCCATCGAACACGGCGCCCGGCTTGGCGCGCTTACGACACACGGCGTAAAAAGATTGCTAGATTCATCTTCAATTATTGGCTCGCGGACACAAATGCGCCGCGATGCGAACTCGTTCACTGTAACAAAAAACGTCGGACAGCGCGAATCACGCTGTCCGACGTGTGCAAGGCATGCCGGCCGCTCACCGTTGACTGAACCGCTTCAGTCGGCTCAGCGCGCGGCCGAAAGGATTTACCACAGCCCGAAGGGGTCGAAAACGCCTCCGTTGCCGCGGTCGTTGCGCTGCTCCTGCTGCTCCTGCTGCTGGCGGCGCTGCTGTTCCTCCTGCTGCTGGTTGCTCTCGCTCTTCGACGAACCGTTGACGTCCGCCTCGGCCTTGTCGAGCGTGACGTTGACGTCCATGACCTTGCCGTCGCGCACGACGGTCAGCTTGGCCGTTGACCCCATCGCCGCCGCACGCACGAAGCCGAGCAGCGAGTAGTTGTTCGTCACGGCGAGGCCGTCGTAGGCGACGATGACGTCACCCTTGACGATGCCGGCCTTCTCGGCGGGGCCGCCGGCGACGAGCGACTGCACTTCGGTGCCGGCGCGCGTCACGCCGTCCGCCGTCACCGTCGTGTTCTTGATCGTCACGCCGAGCGCGACGTGCTCGACCTTGCCGTTCTTGATGATTTCGTTCGCGACGCGTTTGACGAGGTTCGACGGGATCGCGAAGCCGATGCCGATCGAGCCTACGTTCTCCTCGCTGCTCGCCGTCGACGCAATCGACGAGTTGATGCCGATGACCTGGCCGGCCGCGTTGAAGGTCGGGCCGCCCGAGTTGCCCGGGTTGACGGCCGCATCGATTTGGATCGCGTTCGTCACGATCGTCTGGTTGTCCTCATCCATCACCGAAACCGGTCGGTTGAGCGCGGAGACGATGCCGGTCGTCGCCGTGTCGTCGTAGCCGAGCGGGTTGCCGATCGCCATGATCGGCTCGCCGACGGCGACCTTCGAGGAATCGGCGAACTCGACCGTCGTCAGGTCAGACGGCGGGTTCTTGAGCTGGATGACGGCCAGATCGGTCGTCGAATCGGTGCCGACGATGTCGGCCTCGTACAGGTCGCCGTTGCTCAGCGTCACGACGATGTTTTTCGCGCCGGAGACGACGTGGTTGTTCGTGACGATGTGGCCCTGCTTGTCGATGATCGCGCCAGAGCCCTTCGCCGTACCGTCTTCTACGGTCGTCGAGATCGAGACGACGGCGTTCGAGACCTTCGACGAAACGGCCGTCCAGTTCGGCGACTCGCCGCCTTCGACGACGGCGCTGCCTTCGGAGCTGCCCTGGTTCGACGAGGAGACCGACGACATCGACGACGACGTCGGCACCTTCACCCAGCCGTAGGTGAGCGCCGTCCAGCCGACGCCAAGGCACAGGATCGCGGTGACGACGGCCGCGACAACGCCGATGAGCACGCCGTGCGACTTCGTCTCCTCACGGTCGATGTCAGCGTAGGGATTGTGCGGATCGTTGCCGCCGAAAGGCGAGCTCGGCGGCGTCGGGGTGCCTGGATTGCCCGGATTGCCGTTGTTCGCGGCGTTGTTGCTGCCGTTGTTCGCAGCGCCGAAGGGGACGTACGGCGAACGGCCCATCTGCGGCTGCTGCTGCTGCGCACCGGGCGCATTCTGGTCCTGATACGGCAGCGCGAACGGTGACGTCGGCTGCCTCTGCGGATGATTGGGCTGCTGCGGCTGGTTCGGCGTCGCCGGCGCATACGCGCCGTACATCGGCGCCGGACGGTATCCCTGCGCCACCGGTTGCTGCGACTGCGTCGGCGTCTGGTCGGCAGCCGGCTGCTGCGCGTTCGCGTTCGCGGTGTTCGCATTGGCGGTCTCGTTCGCGTCCGATTCGTCGGACGGCGTCTGCTGTGCGGACATGGTCTGCGGTTCCTGCGGCTGGGGCTGCGCCGGATGGGAGTCGTCGGTCTCCCACGGGTAACGGTTCTCGTCACTCATCTGTTCTCTCCGTTCGTCACTCGATGCACTGTCTGTCTGTGTTCGTCACCGGTCATCGTAGTGCGTCGGCGCGGCGCGCGCGGCACTGTTCGTCACCGGTAGAGGAATCTCTATCCACATAGTTAAAACACGACTACTTAACGTTTCCTGAATGTTTGTTGAGAGTCGAAACCATGTTTGATGGCAAGTTCCTTGGGAGGGAAAACGGCGGCGGGACACCCCTTCCACGGCGCGCATTGATAGGATGCTGCCATGGAGCGCAACGACGACCTCAACTGCCCGTATTACCTACGACACGACCGCATGCCGAACATCGGTTCCGGCCGTGTCCGCCCGCATATGCCAATCCTGCGATATGACGACCTCTATTACAGCTTCACCGATCTCGTGATCGGCCCCGTGCTGCCGACCGTACAACTCACGCTCCCCTCGTTCGCGAAAGACCGCTCCGGCACACCCTACGTCTGCGAGCGCAGGCTCACCGGTTTCTATCCGCAGAACGACGGGCCTGACGACGTCGTCTCCATCGAACCCGTACCGATCTGCTACCGGACCGTGATGGACACGACACTCATGCCGTACGAACAGTGGGTGCGGGAGTACCGCGACCTTCCCGGCACGCCGTTCTACTCCTCCACCTATGACGACGACGACTACTGCAAACGAGCGTCCCGTTACGACCCTGACGGCGTCGAGGCATGGGGACACGCGATGTTCTATCTCGAGGAAGCGATGCGCGTGCACGCGGATAGGTTCGGCACGACCGAATCGCTCAGCGACTGGGAACGCAAACAGCATCATGACTGCCTGAAGCTCGCCGAAATCCTGTTCCGTCATGCGGCCGGCCGCGGCAACGCGCGCGCATGGCTTGCGCTCGGCCGCATCTACCATGACGATCCCAATCACGGCGACTATTTCGACAGCTGCTACACGGCGCACATCAAAGGGCGGCCGCCAATCGTCGAGCAGCCGCCGATTCCCGAGCGTGCACGCATCTGCTTTGAACGCGCGGCCGCGCTCGGCGACGCGGAGGCGCTCGCGTTCCTCGGCGATCTGCGATTGGAAGGGCAGACGTGCAAACGCGACGTGCGGCGCGCGTTCGCGTTGTATGAGGAGGCGTATGCGCGCGGCGGCGAGGACGGGCAGGTCCGCTATGCGAAGGCGGCTGCTGCGCTGCGGCTCGCGCGCTGCTACAAGCACGGCATCGGCTGCGCAATCGACAGAGCGAAGGCGCGCGCGTTGTTCCGTTGTGCGAAGGACGGCCTCGCCGATATCGCGACAAAACATCCGTGGTGGTATCGGGACGCCCATCGCGAAGCTGAGAAGGAGGCGTCTACGCTGACGAATCCGACGAAGCGGCCGGCAGAACGCACCGTGGACGACGCCGGCGCAATCGACAATGTCTCGTATGCCGCGATCACGCAGTATCTGCCGACGCTTGAGCGGACGGATGATTTCGGCACGTTCGTCGACATGTTCTGGTTCTCCTACAACGATGACGTCGACCGTTTCATGGATGCCGTGGCGCAATTCGCCGACGAGCATCCCGAGCTGGGCGCGGCCGACTATCTGGGTTTTCTGGAAGCGAGCTTCCTCAGTGCACCGCTTGATTGTGTGGATCCGGCGGATTGCGACGCGCGCACCGTGTTCCTGATGATCTTCTATGGGGTGCGGCAGGAGCGTTTCTGCGCAGGCCTCCTCGATAGTCTGCTGCGAGCGGGAACCGTCCAGCGTTGGTTGAGCCGCCTCACCCAGCTCGACGATGAGCGGATGAGTGCGTAAGGAGTGCGGATAGCGGCATCGCCCAGAACGAAACAGCGGCAAGCGTACATCGGCCCGGACGGACAACCGCAGGCCCTAGAATTGCGCACATGACCAGCACGAGCATTCCAGCAGACAGTACGATTACGAGCGCGCCGGCACCGCAGCTTGTCGAACATCCGCGCGGCGCCGAACCGGGCGAACCCGGCGATCGCAGCGCCTTCCATTTCGAACAGATCACACGGCTGCCCGACGCCGCGGACGGCAAAGGCAAAGGGGGCGCACGCTACGGGCGCACCGGCATCCTGCACACGCCGCACGGCGACATCAGGACGCCCGCCTTCGTGCCGGTCGCCACACAGGGCGCGATGAAGGCCGTGCTGCCCGAATCGATGGTCGAACTCGGCGCGCAGTGCCTGCTGTCGAACGCGTTCCATCTGTACGAACGCCCCGGCGAGGACGTGCTCGACGAAGCGGGCGGCTTGGCGAAGTTCATGAACTGGAACGGCCCCACCTTCACCGATTCGGGCGGTTTCCAGGTGCTTTCGCTCGGCGCGGGCTTCAAGAAGACGCTCGCGATGGACGTGAAAGGCATGAAATCGGACGACGTGATTGCAGCCGGCAAGGAACGCATGGCCTTCGTCGACGAGGACGGCGTCACCTTCAAATCGCCGCTCAACGGTTCGTTGCATCGTTTCTCGGCGGAGATATCGATGAACATCCAGCACAAGATCGGCGCGGACATCATGTTCGCGTTCGACGAGCTGACAACGCTGATGAACACGCGCCGCTATCAGGAGAACTCGGTCGAACGCACCTACCGCTGGGCGCAGCGATGCGTCGCCGAGCACGAACGGCTGACGGCGCAGCGCGTCGGCAAGCCGTATCAGGCGCTCTACGGCGTCGTGCAGGGCGCGAACTACGAGGATCTGCGCAGGCATGCGGCGCAGCAGATCGCCTCGCTCGACTTCGACGGCGTCGGCATCGGCGGCGCGATGGAGAAGCGCATCATCGGCGACATCTGCGCGTGGATCTGCGATGAGATGCCGCAAAGCCGCCCGCGTCACGTGCTCGGCATCGCCGCGGTGGACGACATCTTCGCCTGCGTCGAAAACGGCGGCGACACCTTCGATTGCGTCGCGCCGGCGCGCTGCGGCAGAAACGGCGCGATCTTCACACGCGACGGCCGCTACAACATCAAACGCGCGCAGTACAAGCATGATTTCGGTCCACTCGAGGAAGGCTGCGGCTGCTACACGTGCACGCATTATTCGCGCGCCTACGTCGACCATCTGCTGCGTTCGCACGAAATGAATGGGTTCACGCTCGCGACGATCCACAACGAGTACTTCTTCGTGCATCTGCTCGACGATATCCGTGCGTCGATCGACGGCGGCTACTTCGACGAGTTCCGCGACGAGACACTCGCTCGCTTCTACGCGAACGGTTCGCGCGGATAGCAGCGCGCGGCGGCGCATATGGACGCATGGAGGAGAACCAGGCAGCGCCGCCCACTTGTTCGTTACTTGCTCACGAGGGAGATGCGCTCGCGGATGTGCGGGTGGTCGGTGACGATTTCGTCGACGATGCCGATCGCGTAATCGGCATAGCTGATCTCGCTCTTGCCGTCGGCGTTCAGCATGAGGTCATCGGCAAGCTCAAGGACGCCGGCCTCGTCACCGTGGACGCCGGCGTCGGCGGCGCGCACATCGCACGGCCGTTGATGTCAATCACGTTACTGGACGTCTACCAGGCGATCGAGGGCCCCGACCGCCAGCTGTTCGGATTCCACGACAATCCCAATCCGCAGTGCCCGGTCGGCCGCAACATCCACACGCTGCTCGACGGCGAGCTCGATGCCGCACAGCACGCGCTCGAAACGCAACTGGGGCAGACGACGCTCGCCCGGCTCAACGGCCGTTTTGACACGTTGACCGAGGGCTAATCAACGCAACACGCCGAGTTGCACGCATGTTCCACATGGTGTAGATTAGCTATTTGTCTGCGAGCGTGGCGGAATGGTAGACGCGCTGTCTTCAGGTGGCAGTGAGCTCATGCTCGTGCGGGTTCAAGTCCCGCCGCTCGCACCAGCAAGAAATGGCTGATTCCCAACGGAATCAGCCATTTCGTTTTGCCCGGAAGCGGCCTTGTGACAACAATCCGAGAGCAGTTTGAGAATCCGACGGCGAAGGCACATCTGTCGACGGCAAGCGACCGACTGTGCATGGGCCGCATCCAGATGGCGCGCCTCGTCGAACGCGCCAACCTGCAATACCCCGAGGTGTCCCCGCCCGCACAACTCGGTTTTTCGCACCAAATCACGAGTGATGCGGCGCCTTGATCGGACGGGAGCCGCAGGACGCTCCACAATTCGCACAATTACGCACAACGACACCACCCATCCACGCATAGGCCACCAAAAACGACCAGAATCCCCCACATGCAGGGGCGCTACATCCATGCATCCCAGTGATCGGCCGCATATATCGACAGTTGGCCCGAACAATCCAGTTATGCACCCACCACCCGGATATGCGCGACGGCGCCGCCGGCGAGTGCAAACACCACCGCCATATGCATCACATCTACCACGGATGCCGCCAATATGCGCCCCTGCCACTGCATGCACGCCCTTCCCGCTAGGATGGCGGCATGAATCCTGCGAAAATCGCGCGCTTCCGTGACAGCGAACGCTACTTCACTTGCCCGATCTGCCATGAGACGCTGCACTTGGATGGCGCGAGCCTGCGCTGCCCGAATCGTCACACCTTCGATATCGCGAAACAGGGCTACGTCAATCTCGCGCCCGCCGCGAAACAGTCGCCGTTCTACAACAAGGCGTCGTTCGAGAACCGTGCGCGCATCCTCGAGGCCGGCTATTACGACGACATCCGCGACGCCGTGCTCGACGCCGTCGGCAGATATCTGAATCCGCGCGCCGCGATCCTGGATGTCGGTTGCGGCGAAGGCTTCTACGCGCGCGCCGTGCAGCGCGCGAATCCGGCCGCCGATGTGCTCGCCTTCGACATCTCAAAGGACTCGATTCAGCAGGCGGCGCGCGAGGACGCGACGATGGCCGTCCGATGGTTCGTCGGCAACCTCGCCGACCTTCCGGTGCGCGACGACGCAATCGACTGCATCCTCGACGTCTTCTCCCCGGTAAACGCCGCGGAATTCCACCGCGTCATGAAGGATGACGCCATCGTCATCAAAGTGATCCCCGGCGTGCATCACGATGAACAATTGCGCGAACTCGCACGCGAGCAGCTGCGCAACGCCGATTATTCAAACGAACACGTAATCGAACAGTTCCGTGAACACTTCAACGTCCTCGATATGCGCACCGTCTCGCGTACCTTTGCGATGGCAGCCGACGACGTGCACACCTTCGCGCATATGACGCCGCTGCTGTTCAACGTCGATATCGACGCGCTCGATCTCGCCCAAATCAGCGAACTGACGATAGAAGCGCGCATAATAGTCGCACGAAAGTAATTTTTCCAATTCGTGCGTGTGTTATTTTTCTCCTGTCTATGATGGATTATGCTGCCCGAGAAGAACAGCAACAGTCACTACAGACCACTGAAGGGGGTCATTATGACACAGGGAAAGCATGCGCAGGCGCGGCGCGAACAGCAGAACAAATCATTCCCGACGATGAAGACGGTGAACGGAGCGGTCGCCACGATGGCCGCGATCGCGACGCTCGGCGCGCCGATGGTCGCCATCGCCGACGAGCCGGCGGAGCCGCAGCAGCCGGACACGCAGACGCAGCAGTAGACGGCGACGAACGCCGTGCAGCAGGCGCAGGCGGCCGTCGACGACGCCAAGGACGGCGTGGCGCAGGCGCAGGAAGCGCAGAAGAACGCCGAAGGCACGGTCACTGACGCGAACGGCGAAGTCGATCAGGCGAACGCGGCCGTGCAGGACGCGCAGCAGGCCGTCGACGACGCCATCGCCAACGATCCGAACACGGCGGCGGCGCAGGAGGCGCTCAACAAGGCCAACACGAAGCTTGACGAAGCCTCCGAACATCTGCAGAACGCCGTCGACACGCAGACGCAGAAGGCGCAGGCTCTCAAGCAGGCACAGGATGCGCAGACTGCGGCCAAGGCCGAGGAATCGAAGGCGCAGGACGCCGTGGACGAGCAGCAGATGAAGGTGGACGGCCTGCAGCAGCAAGTGGACGCCACCAACATGGACGCGTTCAAGCAGGCGCAGCAGGCGAGCTTGCAGGCCGATCAGGCCAACGCGGCGCTCAACGACGCGACCCACACCTATCAGAACGCCAGCGACGGCCTGCTGAACGCACGCAATGACGCGGACGCCGCCAAGCAGGCGCTCGACAAGGCGAACGCGGCGCTCGCCGCCGCCGAACGCGACAAGACGACGACGGCGGAGGCGCTCGCGGCCGCGGCAACCGCGAAGAGCGACGCCGAGCAGAAGGTCGCCGACGCCGAACAACGGGTGAAGGACACGCAGGCGGCGGCCGACAAGGCCGCAACGAGCGCGACCGAGCTCGAGCAGAAGGGCGCGCTGGGCTGGTTCGAGCATCGCAATGCGGAACTCGCGCAGCAGGTTCTGACGGATTCGGCGTTGAGCACCAAGAATCCGAGCGAACCAGACGAGATCGCACCGCCCGATGGAGGATCGTGGCTGCAGTACACGCACATCGGGGATGCCAAGGACGCCACGAGTCTCGACAACATGCTCCGCGCAGTGGCGCTCATCCAGGAACTCAACCAGCTGCGCGCCAGCGAGGGCCTTGCACCGCTGAAGATCTCAGACGCCGCCATGGCTGCCGCGATGGTGCAGGCGAACGTGGCGACTGCGCAGTTCGAGCACAATCAGGTGCTGACGACCAACCTCTGGCTGGCCGAGAATCTGGCAATGGGACTCCCCGATCCCTTCACCGGTTGGTGGACGCAGGAGAAGGCCGTCTATAAGGAGGCCGTTGCCAGCGGTAAGTATCCGGATCTCGAATCGATGACCCCGTATCAGGTCAGCATAACGTACCCTGATCTCTACCCCACTATCGGTCACTACCTCAACTGCTCCGACCCTCAGGCGACTTCCACCGGCCTAGGCATGAGCCAGTACAGGCGCAACACCTCCGCCATGGAGAACAGCAGCTACGACATCAGCTATGACGGCGTCGACGACACGACACCCACCGACGCGGATGTCTACCAGCAGGAGTTGCAGGAATACGTCGATTCGATCCGCAACGCGCAGCAGAAGCTCAAGGACGCGCAGGATGCGCTCGCGAGCGCACAGGAAGCCGTGGAGGCCGCGAACAAGGCGAGCGATGCGGCGGACAAGGCCAGCGCGCAGGCAGCCGCCAATCTCAAGGCGGCGCAGAGTGCGCAGTCGGACGCCGAACAGGCCTACGACGACGCGACCGCCAAGCATGCGAATGCGCAGCAGGCCAAGGAGGACGCGCAACGGACGGCGAACGAGCAGGCGGCCAAGTACGCGCAGGCCTCCGAGACGCTGAACACGGCGCAAGCCACCTATGATGCCGCCGAGGCCGCCTACACCGCCGCGCAGCAGAAGGCCGACGCCGCCAAGCAGACGCTCGATCAGGCGAACCGCAACGCCGACGCCGCCAAGCAGGCCAAGGACGACGCGGCTGCCAAGTACGCCGCGATGCAGAACGCCAAGGCGAATCTGGACAAGGCTCAAACAGCCTACGATGTGGCAAAGCAGGCAAGCGATGCGGCGCAGGCCGACGCCACCGCCAAGGCCGCCGAGGCGGCGTCGGCGCAGCAGGCGGCTGACGCGGCGGCCGCGCAACTCACACACGCCAAGCAGACGGTCGCCGATCTGCAGGCGGCCAAGGACGAACTCGCCAAGCGTAATCAGGCGCTCAACGCAGCCAAGGACACGGTCGCCAAGGCCGGCGAAGCGGTCGCCGACGCCCAGAAGAACACCGACGTGGCGCAGGCCGCGGTGGACGACGCCAAGAAGGCCAAGGACGCTGCCGACGCGGACGTCAAAGCCGCCGAGGCCGCGCTCGACGCCGCAAAGAAGAACGTCGGCAATACGCCGGCCGTTCAGGAGGCGCAGGCCAAGCTCGACGCCGCCAAGCAGGCGGCCGCCGACGCCCAGGCCAAGCTCGACGCCGCGAAAGCCGCGCTCGCCGACGCCCAGCAGGCGCTCAAGGATCGTCAGGAGGACCTGCGCCTCGCCGAGATCGCGCTCGAAACGGCGATCAAGGCCGAGCAGCAGCCGACGAAGCCAACTAATCCGACAACCCCGTCGAAGCCCGGCACGACGCCGGCCACGTCGACCAGGCCGACCACTTCCGCCAAGCCGACCTCCACCGGCACGACGACCGGCGTTTCCAAGACGCCGCAGTCGGTGCAGGTCGCGAACGCCGCAAGCGACAAGCTCGCCACGACCGGCGGCAATATCGGTGCCGTGCTCGTCACCGCGTTCACGCTCGCGTTCGTCGGCGGCGTCGCCACGCTGAGCGCGCGCCGTCGCGAAGAGTGAGCGCAGAAGTGATCGCGTAGCCGACAGCGCAGCATAGTCGACAATCGCAATTAACAAACCAAGAGGCGGCCGGAACCCCGATGGATTCCGGCCGCCTCTCGTATATCGTCGTCTGCGGCTATCGCGTGTTACCGCGCGTTATCGCCAGCCGCCGTCACACGACTGATTAGTCATTTAGTCATGCGGACGCGTGTTGAGGCGATGGTAGTAGAAGATCGCCGCACAGCAGCACACGAGCGACGCGACATTCGTCACGAGCTCGATCCACCACAGCACCTGCGTCCACCCGTTGCTGAGCGTCCAGAAGACGCCGGGCAGCGTCACGAGCCAGCTGATGATGATGAACACGAATACCCACAGGCCCCACTGCTGGCCGCGCTGCTGATCGTAGAGATGCTCGGGGGTCAGCTCGAAGTTCGGCTTGTTGTTGTACACGGCGAACACGCCGAACACGAGCAATGCGATCAGTACGACCACATTGAGCACGCCCATGACCACATTCTGCGCCGTAGAAAGCATGATCGATCCTTTCTCGTTCCTGCCGCTGTACGTCATCCGTACATCGTCCGTACGTCTCTTGAACGATTCCGATTGTAGGGCGGCGCACACGGCGCCGAACGCCGATTATGCAGCGGGCACAGCTGCCGCACACCAACAGTTATCTCGCCGCGCGCTACCTCACGAGGAACGACATCACGATGATGAGCGCGAAGCCGACCAGATCGGTTCCGGTGAACACGGCGCCGGTCCACATGACGGCCGTGATCGTCGCCATGACCGGCTCGATCGTGCCGAGCATCGTCGCACGCATCGAGCCGATGCGCACGACGCCCGCCATGTACAGCCAGAACGCAACGAAGGTGCCGACGACGATTGTGAACGCGAGCAGTCCCCACCCGCGCGCGTCGAGCTGCGGCACGTCCTTCCACGGCTGCACGAAGGGCGTGAGCAGCAGTCCGGACAGCAGGAACGTGATGCCGTTGACGACGAAGTTGCCGTACTTCGCGATGAGCATGACCGGGATGATCGCGAGGCACGCGCACGAGAACGCGTCCGCGAGTCCCCACAGCAGTCCCGGCAGCGGCAGCGCGAGCGAACTGACCTTGCCGCCGGTCGCGAGCAGCCACACGCCAGCGAAGGCGAGCGTCACGCCGACGATCTCCTTGACCGTCGGCTTGCGTTTGCCGCGCACGCACACGTAGACGAGCACCATCAGCAGATTCACCGTCTGCAGCACCGTCGCCGTGCCCGCGTTCGTCCAATGGATCGAGAACAGATACGCGACCTGCACGAGCGTGACGCAGGTGAGCGCCGTGAGCAGATACATCGGGTATTCGCGCACGCTTTTCACGGCGGCGACGAGCGCGTGCCGCGAGCCGACCGCCGCGCATGCGAGGAAGATGAGTCCGGCGACGATCTCCCTGACGCAGGCGAGCCACAGCGGCGCGATGTGGTATCCCTCCATCAGGATCTTCGACACCGACCCGTTGATGCCCCACAGCGCGCCGCCGAGCAATGTGCACAGCACGCCGATCATCATCCGCCGTGGCGTCTGTTCGAGCGATTGCGTGGCGACAGTCTCGTCGGCGAGCGTCTGCGCCGCATCCGCGCGTTCTTCATGCGCCGACCGGCTCAGCAGCTCCTGCACGTGCTCCTGCGCGTCGTGTCCATCGTGGGATGTGCGCCCGTGGGATGCGCGACCCGTGGCCACGCCGTCGTCTCGATCGTCTTGTGCGTTCCGCGTCACTGTACGCCCCGCTTTTGTGTCCATGCGCGGGCCGTGCCGCCGGCGCGCGCGTCGCTTTTTCCGAGGCGATTCTAACGCATCCGACGGCCGTCGCTACGGCAGCACCGTCACCGTCTCCTCCGACTGCAGCCAACGGAAGATCCGCTGCAGATACGGCGCGACGACGGCGTTCGGCATCGAGAAGATCTCATGGACCGAATCGTCGATGCGCACTTTGCTGATACGGCCGCCGTCGCGGCCCACGCGCTGCACGAAGACGTCCTGTGCCGGATTGCTGACCCAGTGATCGCGTCCCGATTGGAACAGCAGCACCGGTATGTCGATGCGTTCGCACATGCGCGGATCGAGGATGGCGCACGAGATGCGCACGGCTTGGCGCACCCATTCGTTCGCGGCCGCACTCGTCTGGTAATGCGTGTTCGCGATGCGCAGTTTCTTGTACCATTCGAGCCGTTCGGCGCATGCGCCCTGCTCGTCGCGCCAATCGATCACCGGAGTGAACCCGTGCTGTCCGGGCGCCATCGACTTCGCGCGCCCGAGGTCGCAGGCCGCGCCGGTGACGGCGGCCGCCAGCCAGTTCGGCACGCCGGTTTTCGCCTTGATCATCGGCGAGGAGAGCACGGCCCGATCCACGATGTTCGGGTAGCGTTCGAGCATCGCCGCGGCGATGCCGGCGCCCATTGAATGCGAGAACAACGTGAGCCGTCCGCCGTGCGTGTAGGCGCGGCCGATCTCCTTCGTGAAGCGTGCGAGATCGGCGATGTAGCGCCGCCAATCGTCGATGTAGACGATCTGGTCGTCGGCCACGTCACGCGCCGAATAGCCGTGTCCGCGATGTTCGAGCACACACACCGAGAATCCGGCGAGCAGGAAATACCAGACGAGCTCGCCGTATTTGGCCGCGAATTCAGAGAAGCCGTGCGAGAACACGACGGCACCGTGGTTCTCGCGTGACGCGCCGGGGATGTCGAGCTGCTGGAATTCGCGCACGTCGTAGCACACATAGTGCAGTCGGCCGAGTTGGCGCAACTTCGGCAGCGGACGGCCCACCCAATCCTCATGCGCCGGTTCCATATATCCTTCATGCGCGCATGTGCTCGTGGCGGGAAGCACCGTCTTCGCCATCGACTGCTGCACATGCCGTTCGTCGACCATCGCAATTTCCATATCGACCATCCTAAGCGCCGAGTGCGCGCACCGCGTCGCGCTCACGCCGTCGACGTAGCCGGGGGCAGCCGCGCTGCGCCGCGTCCATCGATTGTGCGTTCCCTACAAAGCGCGGCCGGCGTGTGTTGTCGATTCATACGAGGCGCGCGTTCCCTACGGTACCGTAGGATAGCCGAGGCGGCCATGCGACAAGCCGCCCGATGAAGGCTGATACGAAGGATTTTCCCATGCTCACCGAGTACACGACGCCGGGCCATGCGCTCACCGTCCGCGACAACGAAACGATCTACACGTTGCTGACCGATCGACTCGAGCGTTCCGGCGCCGATTCCCCGCTCACCGAGAACAAGGAGCCCAACGGTTCGTGGAGTACGCTCACCGCCGGCCAGTTCAACGACGAGGTCCGCGCGATCGCGAAGGGCCTCATCCAGTTCGGCATCGCAAAGGGCAACGCCGTCACGATCTTCTCTGCGACGCGCGTCGAATGGGGTCTGCTCGACTTCGCGCTCGCTGCCGTCGGCGCCGTGACCGTGCCGATCTACGACACTGATTCGGCGATCCAGGCCGAGCGCATCCTCAACGATTCCGATGTGAAGCTCGCGATCGCCGACAATCAGGAGCGTTTCGACCGTCTCGACTCCGTCTTCGACCATTGCCCGCAGCTCGAACGCATCCTGATGCTCGACGCAGACGCGATCGCCGCGCTCAAAGGCCTCGGCGTCATGATCTCCGACGAGGAACTCGACGAGCGCATCGCGAGCGTCGGCGCCGACGATCTGGCGACGATCGTCTACACCTCGGGTTCCACCGGCGCGCCGAAGGGCGCCGAACTGACGCACCGCAACTTCGTGAGCATCACGCGCGCAGCTGCCGAATGCGTCCCGGAGATGCTCGAAGGCAATGCGCGACTGCTACTGTTCCTGCCGCTCGCCCACTGCTTCGCCCGATTCATCCAGTACTTCGTGTTCACCTCCGACGCCGGCGTCATCGGCTATCTGCCGAGCACGAAGACATTGCCTCACGACATGCAGGTGTTCGAACCGACCTTCGTGCTGTCGGTGCCGCGCGTGTTCGAGAAGGTCTACAACGCGGCTTCGCGCAAGGCCGGCACCGGCTTCAAGGGCCGCGTCTTCGCAAAGGCCGCCGAGTTCGCGCGCGAATGGAGCGAGATGGAGCAGCAGGGCGTCAGCCCGGACGCGAAGCAGCGCGCCGAGCATGCGCTCTATGAGAAGCTTGTCTACAGCTCGATTCGCGGCGCCTTCGGCCCGCGCATCAAGTACCTCGCATGCGGCGGCGCGCCGCTCGACCGCCGTCTGGCGACGTTCTTCAACGGCATCGGCCTGACGATGATCCAAGGCTACGGCCTGACCGAGACGGCGGCGCCCTTCGCGTTCACGCGCGTCCACGACAACGTCATCGGCACCGTCGGCCAGCCGGTGCCCGGCTCGTCGGTGCGCATCTCGGCGACCGGCGAGCTCGAGGTCAAGGGCCAGAACGTCTTCCGTGGATACCACAACCTTCCTGAGAAGACGGCCGAGACCTTCGCTGCCGACGGCTGGCTGAAGACCGGCGATCTGGCGACACTCGACGACGAAGGCCACATCACGCTGACCGGCCGCGCAAAGGACATCATCATCACGGCCGGCGGCAAAAACGTCGCGCCGATCCCGATGGAGCAGGAGATCGCCACGTGCCCGATCGTCGAGCACGCCGTCGTCGTCGGCGACAACCGCCCGTTCGTCGGCGCCGTCGTCACGCTCGACCAGGAGGGTCTCGCGCATTGGCTGCCAACACAGAAGCTGCCGGCGGATCTGACGATCGAGCAGGCCGCCGGACTGCCGGAGGTCGCCACCGAGATCCAGCGCTACGTCGACCGCGCGAACGCCGAGGTCTCGCGCGCTGAATCGGTGCGCAAGTTCATCGTGCTGCCGGTCACGTTCACGCAGGAGAACAAGTGCCTGACGCCGTCGATGAAGGTTGTGCGTCCGAAGGTCAACGAGGTCTTCGCCGACACGATCGCCACCGGCATCTACGGCGCCAAGCGTTGAAGAAGGCCGACCGATTTCCTCAGCGCGCGAGCGCGCGGCTGAGGAAATCGCGCTGGAGCAGCAGCAGGTTACGCGCGACGGTCGGGTCGTTCGTCATATGCGTGATGCCGGTGAGCGGCAGGAACGTGTGGTCGCGTCCGGCCGCCATCAGCGCGTGGCTCAGCCGCAGCGAATGCGCGATCGTCACGTTGTCGTCGGCGAAGCCGTGGATGAGCATGAGCGGCCTGCGCAGCCCCGGCGCGTCGTCGATGATGCTGTTGCGCACATAGTCGGCTTCGTCGACGCCGAGGTAGCGTTCGGTGTAGCACGTGTCGTACAACGTCCAGTCGGTCGGCGGCGCGCCAGCGCAGGCAGCCGCGAAGGTGTCGGGCGCGTCGAGCACGGCGAGCGCGGACAGGAAACCGCCGTACGACCATCCGATCATCGCGACGCGGTCGAGTTCGGGACGCGGCAGCCCATGTGCGCGGGCGCCCGACGCGTGCCTGCCGTAGGCGGACGCGTCATTGATGCGGCGCACGGCGTCGTCGAGCGCGTGCACGGCGTCAATCTGGTCCTCCAACGTGACCTCTTTCATCGCCTTGTACACCGCGCGATCCCATGCCGGTCCGCGCCCGGTCGTGCCGCGGCCGTCGGCGATGACGACGAGGTAGCCCTGCTCGGCCCACCATTGGGCGTCCCAATACGCGGTCTGACTCATCGTGACCTCCTGGAAGCCAGGGCCGCCGTAGGGGTGCATGAGCACGGGCAGCGATTGCGCGTCCGCGTATTTCGCACCGGTCGGCGCGACGATCGCCGCATGGAGACGACGTTCGCCGAGCCGTACAAAACGCACGTTGATTTCGAGTCCCGGCGTCGCCGCGTTGTTGGCGACGGCGACGGATTCGCCACGGTAGTAGTGCGTCATCTGCGCGCGCGGATCGGCCATGTCGCGGCCAGTGACGACGAGACCTTCGCCGGCGCGCGTAGCGCTCCACACGCCCGGCTCGTCGGTGACCGGATACACGTTGCCGTCGTAGTCGAAGGCGACCACGTCGAAGCTGCGCGCGTCGTGGTCGGCTGCCGTCGACGCCCACTGCTTCGGCACGTCGGGCGCCTGCTCGGGTGAACGCTGCACGACGCACATGACGGTCTCGTCGTCGGCGTCGAGGACGGCGCGCACCTGCCAGCCGACCGGCGTGAACGGGCGTCCGTCGACGGTCAGTCGATTCGTGTCGTTCTCCATGTCGTTGATCGAGCAGATGAGCGCGCCGGACGGCGTGTAGACGGGCGTGCCGCCGATGAGATCGATCCACTGCTCGTTGGTGTGCGTCTCGAGGACGGTGACCGGCATCAGCGGCACGACGCCGTCCTCGACGGGCGCATAGTGCTTCCAATCCTGTTCCTTCGGCACGTCGACGCGCAGGATGCGCTCGTGCTGCTGCAGGCGGTCGAGGACGCGCAACAGCGGCATATGACCGGTGTCCCAACGCACGACGGCCAGATATTCGTAGGCGTCGTTGTCCCAGTCGACGAGTGCCGTGCGTTCCGCATTGAGGCGATCGTCGCCCAGATGCACGGCGTAGAGTTCGACGATCGCGTTGTGCGTGAGCGCGCGCGGATAGCGGTGGTCGAATCCGCGGCGATCGGGATGTGCGGGATCGCTGATCGTCCACAGCGGCTCCGGCGACGCGTCGAAGCGTTCAACAAGCAGTGTGCGCGAATCGGGCCCCCACCAGAATCCGTCGTAGCGGTCCATCTCCTCGGCGGCGGCGAATTCGGCGATGCCGGCGTGCACGTCGGCGCGTTCGTCCTGCGGCACCGCGTAGGCGACGCCGGCCATGCCGGTGGCGACATCGACGACGATGACGGCCGCGCCGGTCGAATAGGCGACGCGCGTGCCGTCGGGGCTCACGCGCGGATTGAGGATCGGGCGCAGCGGCTCGGCGTCGGCGTCATCATCAACGTCATTGCTGGCATGCACGTCAATCGCATATGTGTCAGCGACGGCGGCTTCGGCGTCGAGCTTCGAGACGAACAGCTGATCGTTGATCGTGAAGACGACGACGCGGCCGCCCGCGTCAACGCAATAGGAGACGATGCCGCTGCCGCCTTCTCGCGCGCGTTCGCGGCGGGCGCGCTCGGCCTCGGGCACGTCCTCGGCATCGGCGTCGGCAAGCAGCGCGCGCGGATCGGCGAGCAGCGTCTCGGTGCCGTCGGCCTCGCCCATCCACAGCGACGTCACGGTGTCCTCGGCGCCGTCGGAGCGCAGGAACAGCATCCGCGATCCGTCGCCGAGCAGCCGCGGGCTGCGCGGGGCGCCGCAGCTGAAGCGCAGTGTGCGCGCTTTCGCAGTGGCGTAGTCGGGGATCGAGGAATCGGCGGGGAGGTGATCATTCATCTGCACAGTGGTTTGCGTCATACCGCATTACGCTAGCACTGCAAGCCTGCGCATTGGCTGAACGCGCGCCGCCCGCGCGGGCGCGCGGATATCGGCAGTGTGCATCGACAGTGCGCATCGTCATCGCATATCCGTATAAATGATGGGAACAGACGTATTCATATATCATGAGTCATATGTGCATGACGTGCGCGGCGCGTCCTGCAGCGCTGTCCACGGCGACGTCCGACGCGGACGGGCATTCGTCCGGCAGTCACAAAGGCCGGCGCGGTTCGCGACCAAGCGTAGGATGGGACAGGAATAAGAAAGGGACTACTATGAGCGTTCTTGACCGTTTTGAGAAAAGCGTTGAAGGCGCGGTCAACGGAGTGTTCGCGAAATTCGGCTCCAAGGACCTGCAGCCCGTCGATCTGACGAGCGCGCTCGAACGCGAGATCGACGAATCGGCCATGCCGGTGGGTCGCGAACGCACGGTCGCGCCGAACGAGTATCGCTTCAAGCTGAGCACCCCCGATTTCGACCGCATCGAGCAGTGGGGATCGGAAGCGCTCGCCAACGAGCTCGCCGACAACCTCACGAAGTACGCGAAGAGCCAGCATTACGCGTTCGTAGGCCCCGTCGTCGTCGTGTTCGAGGAGGATCTCGAACTGTCGAAGGGCAACTTCAAGCTCACGAGCGAATCCGTGCAGGGCAACGCGGTCCCGGTGACGACGGACGCGCAGGCCGAGGACTGCCCGATGCTCGAAGTGAACAACAGCCAGTATCTGCTGACGAAGAGCAAGACGATCATCGGACGCGGCTCCGGCTGCGACATCGTCATCGACGATCCCGGCATCTCCCGCAAGCATCTGGAGATCGACATCACCGACAACGGCGTCATCGCCCGTGATCTCGGCTCGACGAACGGCACCTACGTCGAAGGCCATCAGGTGCCGGCGGCCACGCTGCTCGACGGCAACACGATCACGATCGGCCGCACGCGCATCCTCTACTGGGCGTCGTCGCAGGATCAGGAGTAAACCGGGACACCGATTGCCGTTATGATTACCGAACTTACCTTCGCGGTACTGAAATACGCGTTCCTCATCCTGCTGTGGGTCTTCGTCTGGAGCATCGCCCGTTCGCTGTACCGCGACGTGGCCTCCTACAGCCCACGCAAGTCGCGCGCACGCCGCAAAAAGGAACGTGAGGTCCGCAGGAAGGCCGATACGCCGGTCGCCGCCACCCCCGCCAATTCAACGCCGAACCATCCGGCGAGCGGCGCGATGCCGGTGACGGCCGCGGACAAGCAGCCGACGCTGCTCGTCATCATCGACGGCCCGCTCGCCGGCACCTCGGTGCCGCTGAACTCATCCGTCATCACGTTGGGCCGCGCGGCCTCGAACACCGTCGTGCTCGACGACGAATTCGTCTCGTCGCACCATGCGCGCGTCTACCCGGACGAGCGCTCGCACCAGTGGGCCATCGAGGACCTGCACAGCACGAACGGAACCGTGGTCAACCAGCAGCGCATCACCGCGCCCACGATCCTCGCGCCGCGCATCCCCGTGCGCATCGGCGCGACCACCTTCGAACTGAGGTGAGCCGATGACCTCCGCAGAGCACAGCACGTTGTACATGTATTCGACGACGGTCTCCGATGTCGGCACCGTCCGTTCCAACAACCAGGACTCGTCGTTCGCGGGCGCGCATCTCGTCGCGATCTGCGACGGCATGGGCGGCCACGCCGGCGGCGACACCGCATCGACAATCGCGATCCGCTCGCTCGCGCACATCGAAAAGGACAGCGCGGGCGGCGACGTCGCGCGCGCGACCGCGATCATGGAGACGTCGACGCTCGCCGCGCACGACGCGATCGTCGGCAAGGCGAAACGCGAGCGCAAACTCGCCGGCATGGGCACGACGATCACGGCGATCACGCTCGTCTCCGGCTACTGGGTGCTCGCGCACATCGGCGACTCGCGCGCGTATCTGCTGCGCGACGGCGCGCTCATGCGCCTGACGAGCGACCACAGCTACGTCCAGCATCTCATCGACACGAAGCGCATCAGTGAATCCGAGGCGCGCAACCATCCGCAGCGCAACGTCGTCATGCGCGTGCTCGGCGACTTCGACATCGACGCGCGCCCCGACATCTCGATCCGCGTCGCCCACCCCGGCGACCGTCTGCTGCTGTGCTCCGACGGCCTGTGCGGCGTGCTCGAGGATTCGACGATTGAAGAGACGATGCTCTCAGCGACCGATCCCGAGGAATGCGCGCAGCGGCTCGTTTCGATGGCGTTGCGTGCCGGCAGCACCGACAACGTGACGGCGGTCATCGCCGACGCGACACTCGCGCTCAACGCCGACTCCTTCGACGTCCCCCATCAGACGCCGCTCATCGGCGGCGCAACGAGCGCATCGCTCGACGCGATCGCCGACATCGTCAACGAGCCAGTCGCCGCAGCGCCCGCGCTCATCGCGAAATCGTCGCCGGCGGAACGCGCCGCCGCACTCATCCAGTCACGTCCCGAGGATGACGACAAGGCGGCCGACGACAAGCCGGCGAAGCCGAGCGTCGGCCACACGAGCGAAGTGCGCGAGGAGACCGGCGAACTGCAGGATCCGGATACAGGCGAAATCCCGGTCGTGCGCAAAAGCAACGGCCGCTACAGCGCCGATCCGAACGATCCGGAAGTCGCAGCCGCGATCCACCACGAGCAGCTCGAGAAGAAGAAGGCAGCGCGCTCGCGTCACTTCCGCGGCCGCGTCGCCGCGACGCTCACCATCATCATCGCCGTACTCGCGCTATGCGGCATCGCCGGCGGCGCGTACATGTGGAGCCAAAGGCAGTACTTTCTCGCGAAGGACGGCGACACGATCGCGATCTACCAGGGCGTGCCCACCGACATCTTCGGCATCAAGCTGTCACATCCGGTCGAACAGACGGATCTGAAGTTCAGCGAGCTGCCGGAGGGATGGCAGAACCAACTCGAAAACGGCATCAACGTCGACGACTACGACGCCGCCGTCGCGAAGGCGGATCAAATCGAGCAGGAGCTCAAGAAGACGCAGCAACAGCAGAAGGATGAGCAGGAACAGCGCAAGGCGGCCGCGAAGGCGCAGAAGGAGGCGCTCGAGAAGTCGAAGAAAGACAAGGCTTCGCCGTCGCCGTCATCTTCGGCATCATCTTCGGCGTCGCCGTCCGCCACGGCTGAGGAGAAGGATTCGAAGTGACGAAGACCCGGATACGCTATCTGCTGCAGATCCTCTTCGCGTTCGTCATCACGGCCATCGGCGTCTTCCAGATGTTCGCGCGCACCGAAGGTCGTCCGCCGACGACGGCGCTCGTGCTCATGGGCGTCATCGCCGCGCTGTTCATCGTCACGTGGGCGATCATCTGCAAGTTCCAGCCTTACGCGAACCAATCGATTGTAGCCTGCGTGCTCATGCTCACGTCGATTGGTGTGCTCGTGATTGCACGCTGCGACGCGGCGATGGATGCGCACGTCGCGACACGACAGATGATCTGGCTGTGTCTTGCGCTCGTGTGCTGCGATCTGCTGTTTGTGTTCATGCGCGACTACCGCGTGCTGCGGCGCTTCTCCTATGTGAGCATGGTCATCGGCCTCGTACTGCTGCTCTCGCCGATGATTCCCGGCCTCGGCCGTGAGATCGGCGGCGCGCGCATCTGGATCGGCATCGGACCGTATTCGCTGCAGCCGGGCGAGTTCGCGAAGCTGTTCCTCGCATTCTTCTTCGCGTCCTATCTGTTCAACCATCGCGACCAGCTCGCCGTCGGCGGCAAAAAGCTTGGACCATTGCAGCTGCCGCGGTTCAAGGATCTCGGGCCGATCGTCATCGTCTGGGTCGCATCGATGGGCGTGCTCATCATGCAGCACGACCTCGGCACGTCGCTGATGTTCTTCGCGATGTTCGTCGCGATGCTCTACGTCGCCACCGGCCGCGTGAGCTGGGTCATCATCGGCTTCCTCGCCTTCGCCGCCGGCTGCGTCGTCGCCGCGCACATCTTCGCGCACGTCGGCTACCGCGTCGACGCATGGCTGCATCCCTTCGATCCGGCGATCTACAGCCGCTATCCGGGCGGCTCGAGCCAGATCGTGCAGGGCCTGTTCGGCCTCGCCTCGGGTGGCCTGATGGGCACCGGCCTCGGTCAGGGCTATCCGACTGTCACACCGCTGGCGAACTCCGATTTCATCTACGCGTCAACCGGCGAGGAGCTGGGCCTTGTCGGCCTGTTCGCCGTGCTCATGCTCTACCTGCTCATCATCGCGGCCGGCATGATCATCGCGATGAAGATCAAGGACGGCTTCGGCAAACTGCTGTCCTCCGGCCTCGTGTTCACGATGGCGTTCCAGGTGTTCACCGTCGTCGGCGGCATCACGCTCGTCATCCCGCTGACCGGTCTGACGATGCCGTACATGGCGGCCGGCGGCTCGTCGCTCGTCGCGAACTACATCCTCGCCGCACTGCTCATCGTCATCTCGAACGCGGCGAACAAGCCGCAATCCGACGAACTGAGCGACACCTTCCGCATGGAGGCGCTTTCGGTGCTGCGCAGCCGTCAGCAGGCCGAGGCGCGCTCCGCTGCGTCTGCGTCACCATCCGCTGCCGCCGTATCCGGCGACGACGGCTCGGTCACGCAGATCGTCGCGCCGATCAGCACCCATTCCTACGTCAATCTGCCGCAACGCGCACTCGACGACACCCGTCCGGGAGGTGAGGCCTGATGAACAAAACACTGCGTCAGCTGTTCACCGCCGTCCTCGTGCTGTTCGTCATCCTCGGCATCTCATCGTCGATCATCATGACGGTCCGTTCGAACGCGCTCGCCAGCGATTCGCGCAACGTGCGCACACTCTACTATACGAATAGCGCGGCACGCGGCGCGATCCTCGCGTCCGACGGCACGATCCTCGCCAAATCGGATGCGTCGCAGGACGAATACAAGTATCAGCGCGCCTACGCCGACGGTCCGCTCTACGCGCCGATCACCGGCTATTTCTCAGTCACGCAGAAGGCCGACCGCGGCATCGAGGCGTCCGAGGACACGCTGCTGACCGGCGAGTCCGACGCGATGTTCTGGCAGCGGCTCAAAGGCCTGTTCACCGGCGAGGAGAACCGCGGCGCCTCGATCGAGACATCAATCGACACGAAGCTGCAGAAGGCCGCCTACGACGCGCTCGGCGACGATGACGGCGCCGTCGTCGCGATCGAGCCGAGCACCGGCCGCATCCTCGCGATGGTGAGCAAGCCGAGCTACGACCCGAATCTGCTCGCGACGCACGACGGCGGCACGGCGAACAAGAACTACGCCGAGCTGAGCCAAGGCAACGCCAGCCCGATGATCAACCGCGCGACGAGCCAGCTGTATCCGCCGGGATCGACGTTCAAGACCGTCGTCGCGGCCGCCGCGATCAACTCGGGCAAATACAACATCAACTCGCAGATCCCGGCCGGCGCAAGCTACACGCTGCCGGGAACGGAGACGGCGCTGACGAACTCGTCGTCGGCAGGCGATGGCGTCGACGGCAAGATCTCGCTCAAGGACGCGATGGCGTACTCGTCGAACACGGCGTTCGCGCAGCTCGGCGTCGCGCTTGGCGACGACACGGTCAGCGACATGGCGAAGAAATTCGGCTTCGATTCGACGATCACGATCGACGGATCGGCCGCGGACGGCACGCCGATGCGCGCCGTCGCGTCGCGGTTCCCGCAGCAGGTCACGCCAGATCGGCTCGCGTTGGCGTCGATCGGTCAGGGCGACACGCTCATCACGCCGCTGCAGAACGCGATGGTCGCCGCGACGGTCGCGAACAAGGGCAAGGTCATGAAACCGACGCTCGTCGACCGCGTACGCTTCAGCGACCTGTCAGTATTGCCGGACACGAAGCCGCAGGTCATGAGCACGGCGTTCAGCGAGGACACGGCGAAACAGCTCACCGAAGGCATGGAGGCCGTCGTCACCGACGAGAACACGAATCTCGAGATCCCCGGCATCCGCGTCGCCGCAAAGACCGGCACCGCGCAGATCGGCGCAGACAACGATTCGATTGACGGCTGGGTCATCGGATTCGCGCCGGCCGATGATCCGAAGATCGCCGTCGCCGTCGTCGTCCACAATGTCGACCTCTACGGCTCGTTCGCCGCCGGACCGGTCATGACCGCAGTAATGAAGGAGGCGCTTACCCAATGAGACTCATCGAAGGACAGCTCATTCACCGGCGTTACCGCCTCGATTCGCGCCTCGCGCAGGGAGGCATGGGCGAGGTCTGGAAAGGCTACGACATCCAGCTGGGACGCCCGGTCGCGATCAAGGCGCTGCGCACCGACACGACGAACCAGGAGTCGAAGCTGCGCAGGCTGCGCGCCGAGGCGCGCAACTCGGCGAATCTCGCACACCCGAACATCGCCGCGCTGTTCGAATACTACGAGCATGACGGCATCGGATTCCTGATCATGGAATACGTGCCAAGCAAGTCGCTCGCCGATCTGTTCCACGAGATCGACGGTCCGATGGAGCCTACGCAGCTGCTGCCGATCCTCATCCAGACGGCGCGCGGCCTGTTCGTCGCGCACTCACACGGCGTCATCCACCGCGACGTCAAGCCAGCGAACATCATGGTGTCGAGCAACGGCGAAGTCAAGATCACCGATTTCGGCGTCTCCTATTCGACGAATCAGGAGCAGATCACGCAGGACGGCATGGTCGTCGGCACCGCGCAGTACATCTCCCCCGAGCAGGCGCAAGGCCAGCACGCCACGCCGCAGTCGGACATCTATTCACTCGGCGTCGTCGCCTACGAAGGCCTGTGCGGACACCGTCCGTTCACCGGCGCGACGCCGGTCGACATCGCCGCCGCGCATGTCAACAATCCGGTGCCGCCGCTGCCGGCGAGCGTCAACTTACAGCTGTCCCAATTCGTCATGTCGATGCTTTCGAAGGACCCGCTCGACCGTCCGCAGGACGCGCTGACGGTCGCCCGCGTCCTCTCGCGCATCGAACGCAGGCTGCTCGACCAGCAGACGAGCGCCGTCGACGCGACGATGGTCACGTCCGGAAAGCGGGTGCCGCGCCGCGTCGCGAGCGCGCCGCACCACGATCCGGCCACGAACACGATTCCCCCGTTCGCGCAGGCGGCGCGCACGGATTCCCCACGACACAACCACTTTGCGGTTCAAGGCGGAAGGAGCAGCAATGAGTAGCATGCCCACGACATTGGATAGTGGCCGCTACCAGCTCGGCCAGCTCATCGGACGTGGCGGCATGGCGGAGGTCCATGTGGCCGTGGACACGAGGCTCGGCCGTACCGTCGCCATCAAGATCATGCGTCCCGACCTCGCTCACGACGAGATCTTCCTGACGCGCTTCCAGCGTGAGGCGCATTCGGTCGCGCAGATGAACAACCCGAACATCGTCAACATCTATGATTCGGGCGAGGAGGTCATCACCTTCGAGAACGGCCAGACCGAGCATCTGCCGTATTTGGTCATGGAATACGTCAAGGGCCAGACGCTGCGCGACATCATCAAGGCGAACGGGCCGCTGTCGCAGCGCGACGCCGAGCATGTGATGATCGGCGTGCTCAGTGCGCTCGAGTATTCGCATCGGATGGGCATCATCCACCGTGACATCAAGCCCGGCAATATCATGATCTCCGAGCAGGGCATCGTCAAGGTCATGGATTTCGGCATCGCCCGCGCGCTCGACGATTCAGCGACGACGATGACGAAATCGCAGGGCGTCGTCGGCACCGCGCAGTACCTCTCCCCCGAGCAGGCGCGCGGCGAGACCGTCGACATGCGTTCCGACCTGTATTCGGCCGGCTGCGTGCTCTACGAGATGCTCACCGGACGGCCTCCGTTCACCGGTGATTCGGCGGTCGCGATCGCCTATCAGCACGTTTCCGAAGTGGCCGTGCGGCCGAGCACAATTGTGCCGGGGCTGCCGACGGCGTGGGATTCGATCTGCGCGAAGGCGATGGCGAAGGACCGCCAGAACCGCTATGCGACGGCCGCCGAATTCAAGAACGACATCATCGCGTTCATGAACGGCGGCGTGCCGAGCGCGACGGCCTTCAATCCACTGACCGACCTGTCGGCGACGAAGGCGCAGCCGCAGCGGACGGAACCGATGCCGGCGCAGCAGGGACCGGCGACGCAGCGATTCAACCCGGTCACCGGACAGTTCGAACGCATCAACCCGGATGGTTCGACCGGACCGCTCAAGACACGTGCGGATCGCCGTGCCGAAATCGCGAAGAAGAAGCACAAGCGCAACGTCGTCATCGCGTCGATCGCCGCGGCGATCGTCATCCTCGGCATCGCGATCGGCGGATGGCTATGGTGGGACCACGCGCAGAACGCGACGAAGTTCGTGACGGTGCCGACCTTCAACGAAACGACGACCGAGGCACGCGCACGCAAGCAGCTGAGCGACCTCGGCCTCAACATCAACGTCAAGCAGGACGCCGATTCAACGAAGCCGGAAGGCATGTTCACGAAGCAGACGCCGGCCGGCGGCAAGCGCGTCGCCGAGGGCAGCACCGTCGAAGTGTGGTTCTCGACGGGTCCGCGGCCGATCAAGATCCCGGACGTGACCGGCTATACGCAGGAGCAGGCGAGGTCGACGCTCGAGGACGCCGGATTCGTCGTCGAGGCGAGCGTGCAGACCGAGGACAGCGCGACGATTGCGAAGGATCATGTCACACGCACCGACCCGGCCTACGGCACGTCGCAACTCAAGGGATCCACGATCAGCCTGTGGGTGTCGTCGGGCATGACGAAGGTGCCGGACGGCATCATCGGCAAGCCGCAGGATCAGGCGTTGTCCGCGCTCTCGCAGATGGGTCTGACGGTCACCGTCATGCAGGAATCGTCGGACACCGTCGACAAGGGATCGGTCATCCGCGTCTCGCCGGACGTCGGCACGTCGGTCGCGCAGAACAGCACGGTGACGGTGTGGGTGTCGACCGGCCATGAGCAGGTGACGGTGCCGAATGTCGACGCCGGAGACACGCTCGCGAGCGCGCGCGCCATCCTCGAGGCGGCCGGACTGAGCGTCAAAGTGGACGGCAATTCGTCAGATGACGCGATCGTCGAATCAATCAACCCCTCCGCCGGCGCGAGCGTCGATAAGGGTTCCGAGGTCACCGTCAAGACGAAGGCGCCGTCGAATCCGTCGCCATCGCCGTCGGGCTCCTCCTCGGCGTCGCCATCGCCGTCGGACGGCGCGCAGAACGGCGGCGACCACGGTCAGCACTGATCTCGGGCAGCAATAGGTAACATGCGAGTGGGGGCCGAATCCGCGATGGGTTCGGCCCCCACTCGTTGTCGTTGTAATCAACGCGAAATCAACGCATACTCAGCGCGCAAGCTTCGGCTGCAGCCCCAGGCTTTTGTCGACGGCGGACGGCTGGCCGCAGACGGCGAGCCAATTCGCGAACAGACGGTAGCCGTCCTGCGTGAGCACCGATTCCGGATGGAACTGCACGGCGTGCAACGGCAGCTCACGATGCTTGATGCCCTGCACGATATGGTCGTCGACGGTCCACGCGGTCACCTCAAGCACATCGGCCGGCACCGAATCGGGCTCGACGGCGAGCGAATGGTAGCGCGTGGCCGTCATCGGATTCGCGACGCCGGCGAAGATCTCATCGTCAATGTGCTCGACGAGGCTCGTCTTGCCGTGCATGATCGACGGCGCATGGCTCACCGTGCAGCCGAAGACCTCGGCGAGCGCCTGCATGCCGAGGCAGACGCCGAACATCGGCGTGCATGTCGACGCACACAGGCGAATCATGTCCTCGCTGACGCCCGCGTCGGCCGGCGCTCCCGGCCCCGGCGAAATCAGGACGCCGTCGTAGCCGTCGAGGACGGCGGCGTCGGACGGGTCAAGCGCATCGTTGCGCACGACCGTCACGGTCGCGCCGAGCGTCTTGAGATAGCCGACGATCGTGTACACGAAGGAATCGTAGTTGTCCACGACGAGGATATGCGCGGAATCGGTCATGAAAGGTCCTCTCGCTCGCGTGCAGGCTTATGCTAGCCCACAAGTGTAGTGCAGCCGGTGTAGCGGCCGCATGGCGCGCTACACGGCCACGTAGTTGGACATCTGCTGCAGGAACGGGACGTTCGCGGCCGCCCACGGGAAGCCCCACTGGAACAGCGCGGCCGCGGCGGCGAAGACGAGCAGCAGCAGCATCAGCCAACGGATTGGCGCGGCACCCGGCTGATGGCGCAGCAGCCAGCCGTAGATGTCGGCGTCCGGCAGCGGCTTGTCGCTCTCGCGGATCGCGCGCAGCGCCGGCCAACGCCATGCGACGGCCGCCGCGAGGAACACGACGAGATAGACGGCGAGCGCTCCCCACACCCACGGCGCGAGCGACGTGATCGACGATGCGAAGGACTGCCGTTCGTTGTTGATGAATTCGACGGCGCTGTTCGAGCCGGTCTTCGCAAGCTCCTTCGGGATGCCGTCGGAGACCTTCGCCCAGTAGGCGAACTCGCCGAAGCTCGCCCAACGATGCGTCGGCGCCGTGTACTTCGGCTCGCAGGTGGTCATCGTGATGAGTCGTTTCGTCGGCGTCTCGCCCGGATGTTCGGGATTCGCGCCGATGACCCAGCCTTCGTCCGGCGTCACGATCGTATAGTTCGTGTAGTGGTAGACGTACCAGTAGTCCTTCGAACGAATGACGATCGCGTCGCCCTTTTCGAGTTTGTCGACGTCGCCGAGCGGCTGCCCGTAGCCGTTCCTGTGCCCGGCGATCGCGAAGTTGCCGACCTGACCGGCCATCTGCGAGTCCACATAGTGGCCAAGGCCGTGCTGATTGAGTTCGGCGAGGTCGGTGCCCTGCACGAGGTTGCGTTCCCATTGGTCGCCGAAGCGCGGAATGTAGACGCGGGCGATGAGTTCGCCGACAAGTGCCTCCCGTGGCTGCACCGGCGGCTCGCCATCCTGCGGCTGCGCGATCTTCAGCGTGCCGCCGTCGTTCGGCTGCGCCCATGCGATCTGCGCGCGCGTCTCCTGCTGGACATGGTCCGACTGCACGCCGGTCCACCACTGCATCCACGCCACGTACAGGCCGCAGATCGCGGCGAAGGTGAGCAGCAACTCCGCGATGATCGTGACGATCGAACGTCCGACGCTGCGTGTGCGGCGCTGCGCCGCATGTTGACTGTGTGCCATAGGTGGTGTCTTCCCCCGTTTCCGGTTGGCTGATGTGGTCACGTTGCTGATGTGGTCACATTAATTGAGAGCTGCGCGATTGCCCACGCGATCGCCGCTGCATCTATTGTGCGCCGCCCTGGTCATTCTCATCGCCGTGCGCGGCATCGTCGGTCCCGTTTTCCGACTTGTTCGGTTGCTGCAGCACATGCGCGTACTGCAGCGGCTGCAGCAGCATCGTTGTGCTGTCGAAGTGGAGTTTGCTCTCCGTGCGCACGTCGTAGCCGAGGCCGTACGCGTCCACGTACTGCCGGTAGATCTGCACGGCGCGCGAATCATCAAGGGCCTGAATCATCAACGTTGGCGGACCGATTGCGGATATCGTGAACGGCGGCGAGTATTTGCGGCCCTGCAGCAGCAGCACGTTGCCCGAGCAGATGATCGCCGACGTCGACAGCACACGCTGATCCATGATCTGCATCGACTCGGCGCCGCCCGCCCACAGCGCGTCGACGACCGCTTCGACGTCCTGCTGATGCACGACGTACTTGTCGTTGTCCACCGCCGACCCCGACGAATCGACGGCGTTCTTCCACATCGACGAATCGTTGAGCGTCACCGTGACGCCCGGACCTTCGACGGCGGGCAGCATCGTGCTCGAGCCGGCATCCTCGGACGGCGTCGACTGACCCGACTGCACCTGCGCGCTCAACTTGTCCACTTGCGCCGACAGTTCCTTCACGTCGGCCTGCAGTTTGTCCACCTTGCGCACGCGGTTCTCGATGAGTTCGGCCGTGTCCGAGGAGACGGTCGTCGTGCGGTTGATGCGCATGTTCGTGATGAGCAGGAAGCCGACGAAGGTGACGACGAGCAGCACGGAGACACTGCCGACGAACGATTTGCCGGTGCCATGCTTGGGTTTGTGCCTGGCCATATCCGTCTCCTTACGAACCGTTGCGTCGGGCCGCATGGCCCGTCTTCACAGCGACGCGCGAAATATGATGATTTTGCTCATGATGGCCGACGCTAGTGGCCGCTTTCGCGAGCAACCACTATGATACCTAATTAGCCTATGCAAGGAGATAAGACAAATGGCTGACGAAGAGCTGCACAAAACACCCACGGATGGCCAGGTCGACGAACACGGCGCCGCCGAGAAGTCGAACGACGAGCCGATGAAGGGCACCGACCCGGATAAGGAACCGATGGATCTGGCGCAGGCCGCCACCTACGTCGAGAACGATGAGATCCCGGTCGGCCGCATCCAGGAGATCCTCAACCAGACCGTTGACGAGAAGGACATGACCCCGCAGATGCGCCGCATGATGCAGCGTCAGCGTGAGAACACGAAGCGTGTCGAGGAAAGCATCAAGGGCACGAAGGCGAATCCCGGTTGGTTCGTGCCGGTGTTCTGTGCGCTGATGATCATCGGTCTCATCTGGGCCGTCGTCTTCTACCTGACGAACTACACGTATCCGATTCCGTCGATCGGCTCCTGGAATCTGCTGATCGCGTTCGGTTTCATGATCGCCGGCTTCATCATGATGGTCTGGTGGCGTTGAGCCGTGCCGCAAGTCTGATCAGGGCGTCCACCGACGCCCTTTTTTGTTGCCCGCCGCCGGCACGGTAGTTGTCCGCCACCATCCGCAGCTGTCCGCCACTGTCCGCCAACGGCAGTATGTGATTGACCTCAACCGCCGACTACCGCCGTTGACCGCTCTGCCGCACTCAGTTACTACTACTACTGCGCGCGTCCTCCTTGTGCGCGCAGATGAGGATGTGGCGTCCGTCGGCGTCGGTCGTCGCGAAGAGATAGACGTCGCCGCCATCGGCCAGTTTGAGTTTCTTCGCGAGTTGCGCGGCCGTCAGCGGGAAGTTGCGCACGGCCACGTTCGCCTTTCCGACGCCGCCGAGCAGTCGTCGCAGCTCCTTCTTGTTCATCGTGCCAATGCCGTCGATGGTGAACGCACGCCCGGGAAAATCGTCGAACCACTGATCGGCGACGAACAGATGACTGTTGACGCCGATCTGCGCCGCCGGCCATCGCCGCTGCAGCGTCGCGAATGCGCCACCCTTCATGATCGCCGCGTTCGGCTCATAGAGCACGTGCATATCGGGCAGTGTCGACGCCGGCGCGACGCTCGGCCGTTCGTCATCGCCGGCGCGGAACTCGACGCTTACGCCATCGTTCACGCATCGAATCTGCGGCCGCTCAACGCGCTCCCGACTAAGCACAACGAGGATCTCCTTGCATTCGTTGTGCACGGCGACGATGTCGAGACGCTGCACCGCGCCGCCGAAATCGTCAATCGTCTGCCGCCAATCCAGCATTGGCGACAGTTTGATGACGACGAACGGCGCTTTGGCGAGCAGCGCGTCGCGCAATGCGAGCGCGTCGGGCGTGCAGTCGGCGATCGCGACGGTACGCGCGCCGTGTGCGTCACGCCGGGCCGGATCAATGTAGATGAGCGTCGCCGGCGCCATCGTTTCGAGGAATGCGACGCCATCGGCGCAGACGACGCGCGCATTGTCGATGCCGAGTTCGCGCAGATTGTGCTCTGCGAGCGCGCATAGTGTCGGCTGTTGTTCGACGTAGACGGCGTCGTCGAATGCGCGCGCCATGAAGGAGAAGTCGACGCCGAAGCCGCCGGTGAGGTCGACGAGCGTCGTCGGATGCGGCTGCCCGGCGATGAGTTCGGCCGCGAGCCGGGCCTTGTATTCCGCTGCCGGTTGCGACGAGCATTGTTCCATCGGCACATGCGGTGGATAGATGATGCCGTCGATCATCGCCCATCGCGGCAGTTTCGCGCGGGCGATGCGGCGGCCGGCGATCTGGTCGAGCGCGAACGACACGTCCACGTCGCCGTCGCGCTTGGCGTGAAGTGCGACGTCGCGCACGTCCTCATCCTGATGCGCCGCGATAAACGCGCGCGTGGCCGCGTTGATCTGCGGTGCGAGGCGGCCGCCGTCCGCGATCGCATTATCGTCGTTGTCCATAAGCGGCATTGTAGCGATGCGTCGTCCGCAGAGCATCCGTCGTGGCTGAGTGCAGTCGAGCGCAGACGAACGATGCATGGTCATCTCGCATAGCCGCCGACGCAGCAACCGAGTTGCGTCCGAAACGTATTGTTGCGTACACAAATTGAGTAGTTCAGTTGACACTACAATCTCGCCGAAAGAATAATTGGCAGTGGGTCTTTCCACGGTCTGTTCCGGTTTCGCCACCCATTCCCGGAACACGCGCAGAGGATGAACGCTGGTCTTCTGCACAGCAGCAGGCCATTGCTTCAGGGCAAATCGATCGACCTAACGGGAGGCCGTGATATCCCGCACGCGATACCGGCCCGACGGGGTGGGAGTCCTTGAGGAGGAAACAGTGGCAGGGGATGTCCACTGTGCTTTCAGTTTCTGACATAACATGAAATGTGGATAACTTTCGAGGTACTACATATAGGGACTGCCTCCGAGTGGAATCCCTATTTGTGGCTTGATTCCAACGGTTCGTCGGGGATGTGGATAACTGTTATCCACATCCCCGACCATCGAAGAAACCACAGATATCAACATTTGTGGATAACCATGTGGATAACTTCGACTTGTTTCCTCACCCTATCCCCGAGTTATCCACAATGTTTTCCACATCATGTGGAAAACTACACCGCTGTAAGTTATGAGGCGGCGTCGGAAGCCATTTCGATCGACCATCCGACGCCGTCTGACAACAGCCAACACTGCTCGACTGCGTCCACCAACACATCCAGATGCGAATGCCGCATTACTGTGGCCTGCTCATCGATGTCGATACGCAGATGTCGACACGCAACGATCTGTGCGCCGCACCATCTACACACACGAGCGCGGGGACCGCGCAAACGCCGCACGAACACCGTGCAACGTCCCCCCGCCCCACTACAGCATCACATAATCACAGCATCATCGCGTAGATATTGTTCTGATTGCAGATGACGACAATAATCACCTCGAGCAGCAGCAACGCGCCACCGTAGATCGACGTGCGCACAAGCGTCGAACTGCGGCGCAGCGCGCGCGGACCATCCACGACGAGCAACGTGAGCAGACCGCCGATGATGAAGCCGCCGACATGCGCCTGCCATGCGATGTTCGGCATGACAAGCGGCATCGCAAAGTTGATCACCATCCACACGAGCATCGATCGCATATCCGAGCCGGCCTTGCGATACACGACGAGGCACGCGGCGAACAGGCCGAACAAAGCACCGGACGCGCCATAAGAATAGGTGAGCCACGCGGAAGGATCGCGCCCGAAGGCCGCCCACAACTCCATGCCGACGCCGCCGCCGATGCCGGAAACCAGATACAGCATCAGATACGGCCAGTGCCCCATGAGTCGCTCGAGGAACGGCCCGACGCACCACAGCGTCAGCATGTTGAACAGGATATGGAATATCGAGCCCGGCGAGTGCAGGAACATCGACGTGACGAACATCCACGGTTCGCGCGCCGCACGATACGGCTGCATCGCGCCATACTGCAGCAGGTTCGCCAGCGTCGGGCGGCTCACCAGGTTCAAGATGAATTCGACGATCCACAACGCGACACAGACGACGATGATCGCCGACGTGACGACCGGCTCGCCGTTGCGCCACCGGTAGCGCAACGACCGCAGCGAGAACACCTGCCGCATCGACGGAGAATCGGGAAACAAAGAAAAACGATTGTTGGGCATAGGTCACACTGTAGCGCAGAGTGACGCGCCGCCGCGCGCGGCCAACAACGCCTGCACGTTGCGGCGCAAGGACTTGCCATGAGCACAACTGAAGTCGCGCGAACGCGGCGAAGGTCCTATGATGGTGAACAGAGTTGTCTGGGGAAACCAGTCGACCACGTAATCGGAAAGGAGCCGTCATGAAGGAACATAAGTCCTCTAGCGGTTGGAAATTCTTTGCGCTGCTCTTCGGTGCGCTGCTCGCGGCAGTCGTCGGAGTCTACATCTACAAGCAGCAGAACCCGGACTACGATCCGTGGGAGGAGCCGTGGGAGAACAGCTCGTCGCCGGTCGACCTCACGCTCGCGAAGGACAAGACTGAGGACGACGTCGACAAGGTCGCTCCGGCCGCCGACGCAGCCTGATTGTGCGACTCCCGCACTGCGCTGTGCGGGGACGCGCGCATCATCGACGCCGAAAACCGCGGCGTGCACGATTGTTGGAACGTGCACGCCGCGGTTTTCGCATATGCGGGCGCCGACACGGTCACCGTCGCGGCAACGAGCGCCTACGTAATCATCAATGATCGATACAGAAACGAACGGCGGACGACACCCGAAGGTGCTGTCCGCCGTTCTTCTACGCTGCAGTCGACCTTACGGCCGCGCGAATCACTTCTCGGTCGGCAGCGGACCGGTCATCCAGACGCGGTCGAGGTAATCCTCGATCGAGCGGTCGGAGCTGAAGTAGCCGGAGTTGGCGACGTTGATGATCGCCTTGCGGTTCCACTCGAGCTGATCGCCGTAGAGCGTCTCGATCTGCGACTGGATCTCATGGTACGCCGTGAAGTCGGCGAGGGTCATGAACCAATCCTTCGTCAGCCAGTCGGAGACGAGCGGCGCATACGCGTCCTTGTCACCGTTGGAGAACGTGCCGTCGGCGACCATGTCGATGGCGGCCTTCAGGCGCGGATCGCCCTCATAGTACTTGGCCGGATCGTAGCCGTCCGCGTACATCTTCTCGACTTCGTCGACGGTCATGCCGAAGAGGAAGAAGTTGTCGGCGCCGACGCGCTCGCGGATCTCGACGTTCGCACCGTCGAGCGTGCCGACGGTGAGGGCGCCGTTGAGCGCGAACTTCATGTTCGACGTACCCGAGGCTTCCTTGCCGGCCTGCGAGATCTGCTCGTCGAGTTCGGTCGCCGGAATCAGCATCTGCGCAACGCGGATGTTGTAGTTCCACGGGAAGACGACCTTGAGCTTGCCCATGACGTCCGGGTCGTTGTTGATGACCTTGGAGACGTTGTTGATGAGCTGGATCGTCATCTTGGCGAGGTAGTAGCCCGGAGCGGCCTTCGCGCCGAAGATGACGGTGCGCGGCGTGATGTCCTCGGCCTTGACCTTGCCGGACTTGATGTCCGCGTAGGTGGCGATGACCTCGAGGATCTTGAGGGCCTGACGCTTGTACTCGTGCAGACGCTTGATCATCGTGTCGAACATCGTCGTCGGATCGAGGTCGAAGTCGTACTCGGACTTCGCGAAGTCGGCGAAGCGGACCTTGTTATCGTACTTTACCTTCGCGAACTTCTTGACGAACTCGTCATCCCCGGCGAGCGGCTCAAGGTTCTTGAGCAGTTCGAGGTCCTCAAGCCACTTGTCGGTGCCGAGGCCTTCGGTGATGAGCGCGGACAGACCCGGGTTCGCGAGCTTCATGAAGCGACGCGGGGTGACGCCGTTGGTGACGTTCGTGAACTTCGCCGGATAGATGTCCGAGAAGTCTCGCAGCGTCACGTCCTTGAGCAGCTGCGAATGCAGCTCGGCGACGCCGTTGACGTGCGAGCCGGCGTAGGAGGCGAGGTACGCCATGCGCACCGACGGGTTCTCGCCCGCGGTGAGGATGCGCATACGCTCGATCTTTGCCTCGTCGTCGGTGCGGTCGGCGAGCTCGTGCATGAACTGGTCGTTGATCTTCTCGATGATCTCGAGATGACGCGGCAGCAGCTTGCCGATGAGCGACGCCGGCCACACTTCGAGCGCTTCCGGAAGCAGCGTGTGGCACGTGTAGTTGAAGGTCTTCGTCGTGATGTCCCACGCGGTATCCCAGTCGTAGCCATACTCATCGATGAGGATGCGCATGAGCTCCGGGATGCCGATGACCGGGTGGGTGTCGTTGAGCTGGAACGTGATCTTGTCCGGGAAGGTCGTCAGATCCGGCTTCTCGGCGTCGCCGTAGAAGACGCGGATCGCGTCATGCAGCGAAGCGGAAGCGAAGAAGTACTGCTGCTCGAGGCGCAGTTCCTTGCCGACCTCCGTCGAATCCTCCGGGTAGAGGATCTTGGAGATGTTCTCGGCCTCGACCTGCGGCTTGACCGCGTCGAGGTACTCGGACTTGTTGAAGGTGAGCAGGTCGAACTCGTCGTATGCGCGGGCCTGCCACAGGCGCAGCGTGTTGACGCGGCCGGATTCGTAGCCCGGAACCATGTAGTCGACCGGGATCGCGCGGACAGCCCACGCCGGCTTCCACACGCGCTTGCCGTCCTCTTCGACGACTTCGCCGCCGAAGTTGACGCGCTGGTCGCGCGCGTAGTCGATGTGGCCCCACGGATCCTCGTTGGTCAGCCAGTAATCGGGACGCTCGACCTGGCGGCCGTCCTCGTCGAATTCCTGACGGAAGATGCCGTAACGGTACTGGATGCCGTAGCCGAAGGCCGGAACGCCCAGCGACGCGAGGGAATCGATGAAGCAGGCGGCGAGACGGCCGAGGCCGCCGTTGCCGAGGCCCGGCTCGTATTCGGCGTCGATGACTTCCTGGGCGTCGAAGCCCAGCTCCTTGACCGCCGCGTAGAACTGATCGGTGAGGCCCGAGTTGAGCAGCGCGTTGCGCAGCTGCTTGCCCATCAGGAACTCAGCGGACAGGTAGCCGACGGCCTTGGTGTTGCCGTTGATCATGTCCTGCTGGGTCTTCATCCAAGAATCCATAAGGTGCTTGCGCACAGCGGTCGCCGTGGCGACGTAGACGTCGGCCGGCTTCGCCTGTTCAGGCGTAACGCCCTGCGTGTACTTGAGCTCGTTGCGGATCTCGTCCGCGAACTGGGCTGCGGTAACCGAGGACTTCGGTGCCGTAAGTTCGGTCATATCTATGACTCCTCTGAACATTATCTTTCTCGTGAACGTCCACGGGCAAAAGCTCCTGTCCCATCGGGAATCCGCGCCACAAGCTCTTCCGTCCGTTTTTGCATACGTTCTCAAACAGAAAATCATAGCATAAGGTCCACTTTGTCAACGCCTGCGTCTGCGTGCATGCGTTTTTTGCGTGGCAACCTTCACATTGCGGAAGCGCTTCAGCCGTCGTAAGCAGTCGCAAAAGCCCCTCGTGAGGCCTCCACGGACGGCGACGGCGCGCGTGTCACATGTGCAGTTCAGTGTCTATTTCAGTTCGCTCCGTATCCACCGAACGCCTCCGGTGCATTCTGCACTCGTTCCGTTCGCTCACACCACCGTCCGCGAACGCCGCCGACGCATTCCGCACCCGTTCCGTTCACCCACACCACTGTCCGCGAACGCGACGGTCACTCCCCGCACCCGTGACGATCGGAGATACATAAATATATTGACTTATCGCAGCGTACGCGCACAATACGAAGCATGGCTGCTATCCATAAGAAAGACCTGCGCGCCGGCATGGATGCCTACGACGTGTGGTGCGACGCCGCGCGAGCGCTCGTCGGCACCGAAGCGGCGACCGACATCGCGCCTGCCCTTCCACGTCCAACGATGGCGCTCGCTGTCCGCTACTCGCTGCACATGCTCGAACTGAAGGCGCCCGGCCCGGGCGTGGAGGTACGCGTCGCGCCGTGGGGCGCCGTGAAGATCCTCGACGGCCCCGCCTCGGATCCGCACAACCTCACGCCGCCGGACGTCATCGAACTCGAACCGGCCGTATGGCTGCGCGTAGCCAGCGGCATCACAAGCTGGGACGAGGAACGCGAAGCCGGCCACATCAGCGCCGTCGGCGAGCGCGATGACCTGTCGGCGATCCTCCCACTCGGCTGAACTTCACTGTAATCGCGTCGACTACACTGTCCAAAGCTGGCTATACCGACTGACCGACCACATCAGCGCCCGAATACGCGAGGTGGGTGTGCACGAACCGTCTCGTTCGTGCACACCCACCTCGTTCAGCGTCGCTTAATCATCGCGACGCGGTCAACGGACCTTCATGCCCGTCACTGCTGAGCGTCGTGCAAGCCCGCATGATCGGCATGCTTGAAGGCACCCGGCACTG
Source organism: Bifidobacterium anseris (assembly GCF_002860345.1). Classification (GTDB taxonomy): domain Bacteria; phylum Actinomycetota; class Actinomycetes; order Actinomycetales; family Bifidobacteriaceae; genus Bifidobacterium; species Bifidobacterium anseris. The sequence goes on along the minus strand of NZ_NMYC01000005.1, from coordinate 146,882 downwards.
GCATCGGAATCGGCTTGTGCGGCTTGGGCGCTGGCGTTGCCGGCATCTCTCCGCTTGTGGCCTTCGCGGCGGCTTCGGCCGCCCACTGCGCATAGTCATCAAGGTCATCCTCGGAAGGAGCAGACACGACGGTCTCCTCTTCCTCGAACTCATCAACATCCGCGTCTTGGGCGTACTTCGCCTCCACATCGGCAAACGGATCGAATGAACCGGAACCTGGTTCCTGCGCTCCCAGCTCCTTCGCAAGCTCGTCATAATCCGTGTCAGTGGTCAGGTACTTGAGCTTCCTAGCTATCTTCTGCTGCTTGGCTTTTTGACGTCCGCGGCCCATCTGACCCCCTGGAGTAACTGTTTGCTATCGATTCATCACATAAGAGAGTACCACTCCTCCACCCCTCTTTTGTTGTCGGCTCAGATTTCTACGATGAAAACCACCGAAAACCAACGATTCGAACGGCACAAGGATTACGTATGGCTGAAGAACAAGAGGCGCGCCTGACCGCGGCCGGCAACGAAATGAGCGCGAGTTTCCTCGCTGCGAGAAAGCGCTCGGAGGAGACGCTCAAGAAGCTCGAGGAGAATCCGAGCAAGTTCACGATGCTCACCGGCGACCGTCCGACAGGCCGTCTCCACCTAGGCCACTTCTTCGGCTCGATCAAGGAACGCGTCGCGATGCAGAACCGCGGCGTCAACACGAACATCATCATCGCCGATTACCAGGTGATCACCGACCGTGACACGACCGAGCACATCGACGACAACGTCCTCAACCTCGTCCTCGACTACATGGCCGCCGGCATCGACCCGGAGAAGACGATGATCTTCACGCATTCGGCGATTCCGGCCGAGAACCAGCTGATGCTGCCGTTCCTGTCCCTCGTCACCGAAGCCGAGCTGCACCGCAATCCGACCGTCAAGTCGGAGATGGAATCCTCCGGACACGCGCTCACCGGTCTGCTGCTCACCTACCCGGTGCATCAGGCCTGCGACATCCTGTTCTGCAAGGCGAACGTCGTGCCGATCGGCAAGGACAACCTGCCGCACGTCGAGATCACGCGTACGATCGCGCGCCGCTTCAACGAACGCTACGCGAAGAAGCACCCGATCTTCCCGGAGCCGGCCGCGATCCTGTCCGATGCGCCGGAGATCCCAGGTCTCGACGGCCGCAAGATGAGCAAGTCCTACGGCAATTCGATCATGCTCGGCGCAACCGCCGAGGAGACGGCGAAGCTCATCAAGAAGAGCCCAACCGATTCCGAACGTACGATCACCTTCGATCCCGAGCACCGTCCGCAGGTGTCGGCGCTGCTGACGACCGCCGGCCTCGTCACCGGCCGCGACCCGCAGGAGATCGCCGAGGAGATCGGCGCGTCCGGCGCCGGCGCGCTCAAGCAGTATGTGACCGAATCGGTCAACGAGTTCCTTGCGCCGCACCGCGAGCGCCGCGCCGAGCTCGCGCAGGACATGGATACGATCCGCGACATTTTGCACGAAGGCAACCGTCGCGCGAACGCCATCGCGAACGAGACGCTCGACGAAGTCCGCGAGGCGATGGGCATGCGCTACGACCGCTGATCCGCGCGCATCGCAATAGCCGCAATAAGTTGGGGCGCCGCTTCGATCATCCGAAGCGGCGCCCCAGCTATATGTATGTCCTCGCCGGCATCACACGTCGTATCGCCACGACTTGTCGGTGATGACGCGCGCCATCGCAAGCCCGATCGGCAGACAGATGATGACCATGAACGCGCGGAACGCCCAGTCGAGCGCGAGCAACGTCTCGAACTGTCCCAGATGGAACATCGCCTGATACATATACATGCCCGGCACCATGATGACGATCGACGGCACCGTCAGACAGATACGCGGATAGCCCAGATGCGGGGGCAGCAGCCGGTGGCGCACCGCCGAACGCCACGCCGAGGCGAGCAGTCCGGCGAGCATCGCGCCGAGAAACGCGCCTGCTTCCGGCGCAAGTCCGCAATCGACGAGTTCGAGACGCAGCGTATCGGTGATCATGCCGATCGTGGCGGCCACAAGACACATGCGCTGCGGCGAATTGAACATCATCGAGAATCCCCACACGCCGATGAACGCGAACAGCGCGCGCAGGCAACCCGTCACCCACGGCGTAAGATTCGGCGATTCGAAGCCCTGCGGATTGAGCTGCACGAGCGACGCGACCATCCATCCGGCGAGCGTCGCCATCAAAATGATGCACACGACGTACATCACACGTTGCACGCCTGAGGGGAAATCAATCTTCGCCATGTCGAGACCGCCGGTGATCAGCGGGAATCCGGGGATGACGAACAACATCGCACCGATGTACGCCGTGTCATGCTGCAACGCCACCGGATTGAACAAGCCAATCAGACGCAGCGTGCCGACGCATGCGAACGCGGCGACGGCCACGCACACGAAGGTCACGAAGAACTGATTGAGATGATGCGCGAACAGTCGTCGTCGCAGCCACTGGCCGAGCCCGGCGCCGACGAACGCGCCGATCATGTCGTACGGCGCGCCGCCGAGCAGAAACACGAAGGACGCGCACGCGCAGGCTGACGCGAGTCCCGACAACGCCGGCGAATACAACGGTTTGCGACGTTCGATCATGTCGAGCCGCTTATGCACGTCGCGCACCGTGATCTCATGCGTCTTGCGCGCGGCGGCAGCGCCGCCGACATGGTCGAAATGCTCGGCGTAGCCGTTTTTCGGAGGACGCTGCGAACGTTCACGCCATGCGCGCGTGCGTTCGCCGGCGGCCGCGCGCAGCCGCAGGCGCGATTTGTGCGGCAGTTCGAGCTGTTCGGCGCTGCCGCGCGCGTCGTCGCCATGGCCGTCGGCTTTGACAAGCGCGTCGATGACGGTCTCGTTGACTTCCGATTGCGCGTCGTCCTGCGGGCGGGCGGCGGCATCGGCGGCGTTGAGCGCGACCTCGTAATCCTCGACGGCCGCGTCGGAGGCGGCGGCGCGCTCGGCGACGCGCGCCTGATGGCGTTCCTCGCGCAGTCGTTTCGCCATGTCCGCCGAGACCTGCGACGCGTCGCGCATGTCGAGATGCTGCATGAGGCCGGCGGAGACCTTTGTCTCACGGTGATACATCGATCCGGTGCCGAGATTGACGCTGAACCAGTCGGCGAAATGCTCAAGCAGCCAGATACGTTCGGTGTTGACGCCGGTCGTCGGCAGGTTGACGACTTCGGTGATGCGTCCGGAGCCGTCGGTGCATGCCGCCTCGATGTCGGTGAGGTTGACGTCGGCGCGCACGTGCACGCCGAGCGGATATGCGATGCGGTGCATCATCTCGCGCACGCGGAAACTGCCGGTGCCGGCGCCGAGGTCGAGCATGCCGACGCGCACGATGACGCTCGCCTTCGCGGCGATGCCGGCATCCTGGATCGGCTTGTCCCAGTCGCGCTCGATGTCCTCCATGTCGAGCGGAATCGAATGGGAATGGAATTTGCCCGCGGCGGACGCGCCGCTCGTCAGCGGTCCGTCATGCGGGTGGGCGTATGCGGGTTCGGCGAGGGGCTCTCGTGGGCGGTCTGCGGACGATTGCACGGGTGGCGTTCCGGCGTCCGCGTCCGTTCCTTGTGCTTGCTCATTGCTCATGGTTTCCATTAACGTGCGGACGCTGGACGTGCACGCCGCGCGCACGTCCGCGAAGCCGCACGTCGAAGAAATCAGGAAAAATCAACAAAACGGCGGCGGCACCGTCTCATATCATGACCCTTTCAGCGTTTCAACGGCGCGCGCTGTCGATTCCCCGCGCCTACAATGAGCGTGCAACTGAAGAGAACTTAAGGCTGTGGGCTCGCAACGTCCGATCAACACAACCGCGGAGGAGCCGCGGATGAGCGGAAGACCGAGCAACCTGATGTTCTTAGAAGGAGGTCAATGTGACTGATAACGAACAGATCACGCCTGCGGACGCGGCCATCGTCACGTCCGGACTGGGGACCAAGGCCCCTGAGGAGCGTGAACTTCCCCCCACACTTCACGAAGACATGGATCTGTGTCTCGAAATTCTGCGTGGAGTGCTCTCCGAATACGACGAATCGCTGCTCAACACCTTCGACACCGTGCGTCAGTACGCCGTCGACGCAAGCGCGGAACGTTTCTCCGGCGTCCTCACCGACACCCATCCCGAGCGCGACGACCTTGAAATGGCCGTCAAGACGATCGACGCGATGAATCTGCACGACGCGCAGCTGCTTGCGCGCGCATTCACCACGTACTTCCATCTTGCGAACCTCTGCGAGGAGAACTACCGCGTCTCCGTGCTGCATGAGCGCGAGGCGAAAGTGGATGATTCGCTGGCGATTGACCCGGTCAACGAGATGACGAAGGCCTACCATCAGCTGATCGCCGAGATGGGTCCCGCGAAGGCGAAGGAGCTGCTCAACCGTCTTGAGTTCCATCCGGTCTTCACCGCGCATCCGACCGAAGCGCGCCGCAAGGCCGTGGAAGGCAAGATCCGCCGTATCGCCGACCAGCTCGCCGCATACCGCATGCTGGGCGGATCGGATAAGAAGGAATGCTACCGCCGTCTCTACAACGAGATCGACGCGCTGTTCCGCACCTCGCCGATCGCGCTCAAGAAGCCGACGCCGGTCGAGGAAGCCGACACGATTCTCGATATCTTCGACAACACGCTGTTCCACACGATTCCGATGGTCTACCGTCGTTTCGACGACTGGGTGCTCGGCGACAAGGCCGGCACCGTCGAACCGGCGTGCCCCGCGTTCTTCCATCCGGGCAGCTGGATCGGCTCCGACCGCGATGGCAACCCGAACGTGACCGCGAAGGTGAGCCGTCAGGTGGCGCGCAAGTTCTCCGACCATGTGCTCGCCGCACTCGAGGAGGCCACGCGCAACGTCGGCCGCAACCTGACGGTGGAAGCGGAGACGACGCCGCCGAGCGACGAACTGCACACGCTGTGGAATCAGCAGAAGGAGATCAGCGAGCGGCTCACGAGCAAGGCCTCGCTCATCTCCACGAAGGAGCTCCACCGCGCCGTCATGCTCGTCATGGCCGATCGTCTGCACTACACGATCAAGCGCGACACCGACCTGATGTACCACAGCGCCGACGATTTCCTCGCCGACCTGCGCGTCGTGCAGCGTTCGCTCGCTGAAGCCGGCGACAAGCGCGCCGCCTACGGCCCGCTGCAGGATCTCATCTGGCAGACGGAGACCTTCGGCTTCCATATGGTCGAGATGGAGTTCCGTCAGCATTCGGTCGTGCACGCCCGCGCGCTCGACGACATCCGCGAGCATGGCCTGCACGGCGAACGCGGCGAACTGCAGCCGATGACGGTCGAGGTGCTCGACACCTTCCGCGCGCTCGGCGCGATCCAGAAGCGCAACGGCGTCAAGGCCGCGCGCCGCTACATCATCTCGTTCACGAAGAGCGCGAAGAACGTGCGCGACGTCTACGAGCTCAACCGCCTCGCGTTCTCGAACCCGGAGGATGCGCCGGTCATCGACGTCATCCCGCTGTTCGAGCAGCTTGAGGATCTTGAGAATTCGGTGAGCGTACTCGACGAAATGATCAAGATCCCCGAAGTGCAGGCACGTCTCAAGCAGACCGGCCGCAAGCTCGAGGTCATGCTCGGCTATTCCGATTCGTCGAAGGACGCTGGCCCGACCTCCGCGACGCTCGCGCTGCACTCGGCGCAGGAGCGCATCGCCACGTGGGCCGAGGCGAACGACATCGATCTGACGCTGTTCCATGGTCGCGGCGGCGCCGTCGGCCGCGGCGGCGGCCCGGCGAATCGTGCCGTGCTCGCGCAGCCGAAGGGCTCCGTCAAGTGCCGCTTCAAGCTCACCGAGCAGGGTGAGGTCATCTTCGCCCGCTACGGCAACCCGGTGCTCGCGATCCGCCACGTCGAATCCGTGGCTGCCGCGACGCTGCTGCAGTCCGCGCCGAGCGTCGAGAAGACGAACACCGAGATGACCGACGCGTTCGCGCCGATGGCGAAGAAACTCGACGAGGTCTCGCATGCGACGTACCTCGACCTGCTCAATACGCCGGACTTCGCACCGTGGTTCTCGACGGTCACGCCGCTGACCGAGGTCGGCCTGCTGCCGATCGGTTCGCGTCCGGCGAAGCGTGGTCTGGGTGCGAAGTCGCTCGACGATCTGCGTACGATCCCGTGGATCTTCTCGTGGGCGCAGGCGCGCATCAACCTCGCCGCATGGTACGGCCTGGGCTCGGCGTGCGAAGCCTTCGGCGATCTCGACACGATGCGCAAGGCGTATCAGGAGTGGCCGCTGTTCTCGACCTTCATCGACAACATCGAGATGTCGCTCGCAAAGACCGACGAACGCATCGCGAAGATGTATCTCGCGCTCGGCGACCGTGACGATCTGCGCGACAAGGTTCTGCACGAGATGGAGCTGACGCGCCGCTGGGTGCTGCGCATCGTCGGCGACGAATGGCCGCTGCAGCACCGCCACGTGCTCGGCCAGGCGATCCGCATCCGCTCGCCGTATGTGGACGCGCTGTCCGTCACCCAGGTGCTCGCGCTGCGTTCGCTGCGTAAGAAGGTGGACAAGGAAGAGCTCTCGAAGAGCCAGCAGGCAGGGTTCATCTACCTGATCCTGTGCACCGTTTCGGGTGTCGCCGCCGGCCTGCAGAACACCGGCTGATACCAGGGATCCGACCTCTTCAATGAGCGGGGGCCGTGACGCGGGAAAACATCCCGCGTCACGGCCCCCGCTCATTACCGCCATTGCGCCGGTACATGGCTGACAGCGCTCCGCCGGAATCATGCCACTGCGGTGCACCGCACCACGGAATATCTCAAATCTCAGGCATCCCCTCTAGATTCGCTCCATCGCCGGAGCAACGGAACATCAGCGGACGCCGCTTCGTATACTCAACAAGTCCGGCCTATTCAAGCTCTTTGACCACTTTGCGCGCGCTCTGCTTCGACAGACCAAGATGCCGGGCGCCCTCATCGAACGTCATCGACCGCCAGCCGCCGAACTCCTGCTCTTGAACAGCACCTCGCCCGCATGGGGAGGAAAGCGCGTGCATATCCGTCAGCTGGTCGCATCGACGCCTAAGCCCTTTCACGCCGTTCATCAACTGCGTCAGATATTCGACGAGGTCATGCTGCGACTCCATGATCAAATCGAGCAGCGTCATCACGAAGAAGGTCAGCTCGCCATGGTTCAGCGCATCCTCCGGTCTCGATATTGATACTGATGAGCATAATCAGAAGGCTGCACCATCGAATTGACGTCGTAAATGATAGAAAGTATCAATTAGAGCGCGCATCTCGGCACGCAACAGGCCGTAAATGATAGAAAGTATCATTTACGCAGACGACGGATGCTGGCGCGGAGACCATCCAAAACGCACATCAGCACCGTTACACCGGCAGCGGAAGTTCCGCACGCGCGCTGACCGGCGCGTTTACGATGTCACCTGAACGATTGCACGGCGCGCGTCATATCAGGCGCGCGCAACAGGAAGGATGAGGCATGGCGGAAACGACCGAAGACATGACCCGCACCGGCGAAGCGCTGTACCAGTGGTATCAGGTGCTGTTCGAGAACAAGCCGATCGCCGATTTCCAGGATAATCTCAACGCGCTGCGCGGACTGTCCGAGATGAAGGACACCGACAACAACCGCGACGAGCTCATCGTCGCCGCATCGCGCATCGGACTGCCCGAAGTCACCGTGAACGTGCTCAATGAATGGGTGAACGCCGACCGCGTGAAGTCGGATCACTTCCCGGCAGACAAGGGCTTCTTCTCCAAGGACACCCGCGATCTGATGACCACCGACCTCAACGTCTTCGAATCGGAAAACTGACCGCCACCGACATACGTCGTACCCTCACCGATCCGGCTTCATGCGTTGGCATCCGGTCACGCATACGTGAAGGTCATCGGATCATGGCCGGCGCGCGTCGGGCCGTCGAGCGCGTCGATCTGCGCATGCTCCTGCGACGTCAGGGCGAAACCAAACAGATCGAGGTTCTCGCGCTGGCGTTCGGCGTGCACCGATTTCGGAATGATGATCGTCCCATTTTCGATATGCCAGCGCAGAATGACCTGTGCGGGCGTCACGCCGTGCGCGGCGGCGATGCGCTCGACGACGCCGTTCGCAAGGTCGGCGCCGCGCGCCATCGGCGAATACGCCTCCACCGCGATACCGTGGGTGCGGCAGTACGCGACGACGTCACGTTGCTGCCATGTGGGGTGCAGTTCGATCTGGTTGACGGTCGGGTACTCCCCCGTTTCGTCGAACAGCCGGTCGAGGTGCTCGGGCATGAAATTGCAGACGCCGAGCGTGCGCACACGTCCTTCGTCACGCAGTGCGCGGAACGCCTTCCACGTCTCGCCGCTACGCCAGTCGAACGGTGTCGGCCAATGGATCATATACATGTCCACGTAGTCGAGCCGCAGCAGGTCGAGAGAATGGTCGAACGCGCGCATCGCGGAATCGTATCCCTGTTCGGAATCGCGTAGTTTCGTCGTCATCCACAACGACGCGCGTTGCTCGCCCGTGTTGTATCCGGTCGCGGCGAGCGCGCGCCCGACGCCCTCCTCATTGTTGTAGCCGGCGGCGCCGTCGATGTGACGGTAGCCGACTTCCAACGCCGATTCGACGACGGGTACGACACCTTCGTCGTCGATGCGCAGCACACCGAGACCGATCTGCGGAATCCGCGTACCGTCGTGCAGTGTGATGAGGGGGATGTCTGGATGCTGTTCGCTGTGGGTGCCCATGGCGCGCCTTTCTGTGGATGGTCCGTCGGTGGTTCGTTTTGTCGTTTCTCTATCTGCCGATGCTAGCACCGCATACGAAGCTCCCGTGTACGGGAAAAGGCGGTGCGCCGACGCCCGTTGTGGACGTCGGCGCACCGCCGAGGGGAAGGAAGGAGAAGAAAGGAGTTCAGTTATTTGATTATCGATACCACTGATGATTGGTCAGTGGCGGTTCGCGAGTTCGTGGTACATGTCCTCGATCTCGAGTTCGCGCGCGAATGCGCGGGGCGTCGTCTCCGCGTCGATCGTCGCGAGTTCGACGCCTGCGATGCGCGCGAAGTCCTCCCACGCCTCACGTCCGACCGAGGTCGTCATGCACGTGTGGTGCGAGCCGCCCGCGCGCAGCCAGCATTCGGCGGAGACCTCGAGGCTCGGCTCGGGCTTCCACAGCGCACGCGCGCACGGCAGCTTGTCGAGCGAACCGAGCGGTTTGACGACGTCGACGACGTTCATCAGCATGCGGAATCGAGTACGAACGTCGGCAAGCGACACGACGACCGCATCCTGCTTCGGCGCCACGGTGAACACGAGGCGCACGGGGTCGGCCTTGCCGCCGATGCCGAGCGGGTGGATCTCCAGACGAGGCTTGGCGATCGTGCCGACCGACGGCGAGACTTCGAGCATGTGCGACCCCATGATCATCTCGTTGCCGGGCGTGAAGTTGTAGGAGTAGTCCTCCATGAGCGAGGCGCCGCCGTCGAGGCCGTAGCCCATCACCGCGCCGATGCGCACGAGCACCGCCGTCTTCCAGTCGCCTTCGGCGGAGAAGCCCCAGCCGTACTCCGAGGGGAAGCGCTGCGGACCCACACCAGGCAGCTGCGGCAGGGCGCCCAGGTCCTCGAAGTTGTCGACGCCGGCCGTGCAGTTGTTGGCGCGCATCATGTTCACCATCGCGCACTCCTCGCGCGCGGCGATGAACAGCGAATCATAGTCCTTGTCCAGCAGCTCGGGCGCGATCTCGTACTTCGCCTTGTAGTCCTCGATGAGGTCCTTGACCTGATCCTCCTTGACCGCGTCATAGGCGGCGACAAGCTCGTTAACGGCCCAGGTGTTGATCGAGGCGCCGAACACGCGCTCGGCCTCGGTCTTGTCGCCTTCCGTCACGGCGACGTTACGCATGTTGTCGCCCCAACGCATCACGTTCATCGTGTTCGATGCCTGCCACCCGGCGCATGCGCGCGCCCACACGCCGATCTTGTCGGCGACCGCGGGGTCGGTGTAGTGGCCGACGACGATCTTGCGCGGGATGCCGAGGCGCGTGACGATGTACCCGTATTCACGGTCGCCGTGCGCGGCCTGGTTGAGGTTCATGAAGTCCATGTCGATCGTGTTCCACGGGATCTCGAAATGGTGCTGCGTATTGAGCTGCAGGAGCGGCTTCTTGAGCGCTTCGAGACCGCGGATCCACATCTTCGCCGGCGAGAACGTGTGCATCCATGTGATGACGCCGATGCAGTTGTCGTCAGCGGAGGCGTCGACCATGAAGCGGCGCACACCGTCCGATGATTTCAGCGTTGGCTTGAGCACGAGCTTGACGGGGATGCGGCCGCTCGCGTTGAGCGCGTCGACGATTTCGGTCGACTGCTGCGCGACCTGACGCAGCGCTTCCTCGCCGTACAGGTCCTGCGAGCCGACGCCGAACCAGATTTCCTTGCCTTCGAATGGGTTCTCCATTGCCATGGTGTTTTCTCACTTCACTGTGGTGTTGGGTTGGTTGGTTGTTGTTGTGGATTGATTGGGGATTTCCGCAGCGCACTGTGCATGGTTGTGGATTGCGCTGTGGATATCCTCGGGGAACGGATATCCACAGGGAACGGTTCGCTCAGTGCTGTCCGTACACGTTCTGGTACCGGTCATTGAGCTTGTCGATGTCCGCCTGCGCGATCGGGATGATGTCGCCGATCTGCCGGGCCGCCCACATCGTATGTGCGACTTCCTCGGTCATCGCGGCTGCCTTGACGGCCGCCTCTGCATCCTTGCCGATGGTGAACGGCCCGTGATTCTGCATGAGCACCGCAGGCGACTTCGGGTACTTCCTGAGCGTTTCGACGACGCCTTCGCCGATCGCCTCGGATCCGATAAGACGGAACGGACCGACCGGCACATCGCCGCCGAATTCATCGCCCATCATCGTCAAGCCGCATGGGATGTTCTGCCCCGTCGCCGCCCAAGCGGTCGCGTACGTCGAGTGCGTGTGCACGACGCCGTACACGTCCGGCATATGCCGGTAGATGTACGCGTGCGACGCGGTATCCGACGACGGCGATTCCGCACCGTCGACGACGTTGCCATCGAGGTCGCACACGACCATCGAGCTTGGCGTCAGGTATTCGTACCGCAGTCCCGACGGTTTGATGACCATGAGGTCGGCCGTGCGCAGCCGTTGTGAGACGTTGCCCGCCGTCCACACGACGAGGTTCCACTTGATGAGCTGTTCGTGCAGGGCCGCGACCACTTCGCGTACCTGCTTGACTTCCGCTCGTACTTCGGGACCGTAATCCGCAAGCGTTGCCATAATTGTTCCTTTCGATGTTCGATTGCTGGATGTGCTATCTGGTGGTGCCGTTTTTGGGGAAAAGGCCGAGACGATTACCGCGCGCCTATCGGCATATGGTCGACCGCATCCCGTTCAACCGGGAGCGCCTCGACGAACCGCGCGAAGAACCTGCGGAATCCGTCGACATCGACCGGATCCGGCTCCTCGGTCTCCGACTGCGCGTCGGCGAATACGATATCGTCAAGGTAATCGGCGAGCGGCATTCCGGCATGCTGCAAATAGTCAGCGAGCACGGCCATGCCCCACGCGCCCCCTTCAGATGCGGTCGTCATGACGCGGATAGGCGTATTGAACGCGGCCGCGAGGATGCGCTGCGCGACGACCGGCGTCGCGAAGATACCGCCGTGGCCAACGAGCGAATCGATCTGCACGCCCTCGTCCTGCGTCATGACGTTCATGCCGATCGTGACGGGCGAGAACGCGCCGAAGAGCTGTGCACGCATAAAGTTCGCAAGGTTGAAGCGCGCCTCCGGCTCGCGGACGAACAGCGGACGCCCCTCGGCGAGTCCAGCAAGGAACTCGCCGGTGCGGAACGGGTAAGCGAGCATCCCTCCGGCGTCTGGATCGGCGTCGTCGCTAATTGCGCAACGGAACAGTTCACCATACAGATCAGCCGCATCGATCGAGCAGCAGTTGATCTGCGCGAACTCACGGAACAGGCTGATCCATGCGTTGAGATCGGACGTGAAGTTGTTCGCATGGCTCATACCGGCGAGATCGCCCGCGGGCGTTGTCACGAGGTCGACTTCGGGCCGCAGCGCCGACAGCTTGTGTTCGAGTACGACGGTCGCAAAGATCGACGTGCCTGCGGAGACGTTGCCGGTGCGGCGGCGCACCGCATTCGTCGCGACCATACCCGTTCCGGCGTCGCCCTCCGGCGGCGCGAGCACGACGCCCGGCTGCAGGGCGCCCGAGGGGTCGAGCAATGCGGCGCCTTCGGCCGTGAGCACGCCAGCGGGTGCACCCGCGACAAGAGGTTCGGGCAACAGGTCCTCAAGCTTCCACGGCTGTGCGGCGACTTCGGGGAGCGCGTCGAACCGTTCAATGAACGCGCGTTCGTAGGTCTTCGTCTCCGGATCGATCGGGAACATGCCGGAGGCGTCGCCGACGCCGAGGACCTTGCGCCCCGTAAGCTTCCAATGCACGTAGCCAGCGAGCGTCGTGAAGTAGCACACCGACGACACATGGGGCTCGCCGTCGAGGACCGTCTGGTACAGGTGCGCGATCGACCAGCGCTCGGGGATGTTGTACTGGAACAGCTGTGAAAGGCGGTCATGTGCCTCGCTCGTGTTCGTGTTCTGCCATGTGCGGAACGGCACGAGCAGCTTACCGTCCTTGTCGAACGCAAGATAGCCATGCATCATCGCGGAGAAACCGATCTGGCCGATGCGCGTGAGCTTGAGCCCATAGTCCGCCTCGACGCGGTCGGCGACGTCGGCGTAGACGCTCTGCAGCCCGCGCCAGATCTTGTCGACGTCATACGTCCACAGACCGTCGACCATATGCGACTGCCATCCGTAGTCGCCGGTCTCGATGACGTTGCGCTCATCGTCTATGAGCACCGCCTTGATGCGCGTCGATCCGAACTCGATGCCGAGCGATGTGCGTCCATCGCGGATCTTCTCGGCGATTGCGTCCTTGCTATCCGTCATATGCTGCATGATGCTTGCTCCTTTACGATTCGATCCGTGCGCTCACTTGGCCCTGCCGGCCGCCTTGAGCTTCCAGTAGCCCTCGATCTCCTCGAGGCTCTTGCCCTTCGTCTCGGGAACGAGGAAGGTTACGCCGAGGAAACAGATGAAATCGAGCGCCGCGAAGAATGCGAACATGCCGCCGCCACCCCCAGTGAGCGAACATCATCGGCGTGAACTGGCCAATGCAGAAGTTAATGCCCCACAGGAACACGGTGCAGATCCCAGCGGCGCGGCCACGCAGATAGGTCGGGAACAGTTCTGGAATCATCACCCATGTCACCGGCCCCATCGAATAGGCAAAGGCAGCGATGAACCCGCAAGCGAACACGAGCATCCAGATGCCATCCCAGTGCATGCCGTAGGTGAGCGCCATAAGCACTGTGAACACGCCCATCAGGAACGCACCCGACTGCATGAGCGGTTTGCGCCCGAGCCTGTCAATGAGCGCCATACCGACGAACGCGAACAGCAGCTCGACGGCGCCGACGACGGTCGATACGATGAATTCCCCATTGTTCTCGAAACCGATCGATGCAAACATCGTCGGCCCATAATAGGAGATTGTGTTCTGACCGACCGCTTGGTTGAAGATCGCAAGGAAGATGCCGACAAGCAGTGCATAAAGCAGCGGCTTACGGAACAGATCGCGGAATGTGGAGCCCTTCTCCTCTTCGAGCGACTTCTCGATCGAAGAGACCTGTGCCTTCGCGTCATCGGTGCCTCCAATGCGCTCGAGAATCTCGAAGCCCTCCTTCGTCTTGCCTTGCTGAAGCAGGAAGCGCGGACTCTCAGGGGACAGGAACAGGGCGATGAAGAAGATGGCAGCAGGGATCGCGCCGATGCCGAGCATCCAACGCCAGCCCACATTCTCACCCCACAGATGCGTGCCCGCATTCGCGATGAAGAAATCGATGAGATTGGTCAGGAAAAGGCCGAGGATCGTGAGCAGCTGATAGGCGGAACTCAACGTGCCACGGTACTTCGTAGGCGCGCATTCAGTGATATAGGTGATTGCGAGCGCGGAAGCCAGGCCAATGCCGACGCCGCCGACGATGCGTGTGACGATGAGCGACGTCGGATCGTAAGTGAACGCAGATGCCAATGCCGAGACAAAGAAAAAGGCGGCGCCGATGAGCAACACCTTGCGGCGGCCTATCTTGTCCGCGAGGAATCCCGAGACTCCGACGCCGGCCACACCACCGATCATGATCGATGAGATCACGAGCCCCTGCATCGCGGCGGAAAGACCGTAATGGGCGGAAAGGAATTCAATGGCGCCGGAGATGCTGACCGTATCATACCCGTACAGCAGACCTGCCATACCGGCGCTCAACGCAAGGATGACGACGTATTTCATCGACCCTTCGCGCTTGGTTTCCCGCGCAGCGGGAATTGTGTTGTCCATGTTCGCTCCTTCGCTCAACTTGAACAGTTGCGACCGACGTCACTCGCCTCCTCTACGCGCCTTGTGAGTCCTCGGTTCAGATGTGCTGACATGAAGAATGTTAGCGCGAACAAAACCTCGACACACCGCGCACTCAGAGAAAAGTTCGCGTTAACAACCATTGAAAAACAAGACATTGCAAAAACCGAAAGAAGTTCTTGCGAGGTTGCCCGTAATTTGAACGTCCTTCCCGCATCAGCGATGTGGGACCGCGCACCGACCGGCACGATCAAGCCGAGCGACATAAGGCCCACGCCCTGCCGTGAAGTTTGGGCAATCTGGCTCGTCCTTCTCACCCATGAGGGGCCGCGCCTCCTTCATGGCCATATCGCGGACGGCCTGATCGCTATCGCGCTCGTGTTCCGATTCCCCATTGACGGCGTCCTGTTGAAGCCGGACAGCTTCGTCCCATTAATCCCGCAGAACGCCTAGGCGGCTATCCGGTAACCGGCATGGCAATGTTCATCGTCACCGCCCATATTGCTTGGACGGTTGGTTCCAGCGACGCTCCGGCGGGACGTCTACGCAATATCGACAAACGATAAGGCGCCGATGCGACGCCCGGCCGGAGCATGAAATCCGACGCCTCAGACCAGATTCATCCAAATAACGCCAAGTGTTCGAAAACGAGCAATGCCCGGCAAACTGATTCGCGATTCTCTCCCATATGGGCGGTCGCGTACAGTGGTGCATGACCCGCCTACGATGATGCGCATATCATCCCTCACCTGCGCCGCGCCGCACGCACGGACTGCCGCACAATCAGATCGGCCGACGCCAGCCCCACGCCATGCTGTGAGTTCGGGTAGCCCGGTTCGTCCCCCTCACCCATGAGGAACAACGCCTCCTTCATCGCCATGACGCCCAGGTCGTCGAAATCCTGCCGCACTGTGGTCAGCGGCGGGTACAGGTTGCTCATGCCGGGCATGTCGTCGAAGCCGGTCACGCTCATGTCGTCGGGCACGCGCACGCCATGCTCAAGCAACGCACGGATCACGCCGATCGCCATCACATCGTTCGAGCACACCGCGCAGGTGGGCAGACGACCGCCGTTCGAGCCGATATTGTCGAGGATGTGGTTCATGCGCCGGTAGGCGTCGGCGGATTCCCAGTCGCCGCACTGCACCGTCACCGAGTTCACTGTGTTCTCCGCACACAGCTTGTTCCACGCCATCAGGCGCGTGCTGGCGTCACGCCACTGCTCAGGCCCCGCGAAGAACAACACGTTGCGATGCCCGTGCTTGCGTATGAGCCGCATCACCGACGCCATGCCGCCCCACTGGTCTATGCCTACCAGCGAGACATGTCTGCGTTGGCGCGCATTGAACATGCGCAGACCCTCACTCACGCTCACGTCGCCGTGTGACGAGGCGATGACCACGCACGGCTGGCTCACCTGCGACTGGCACGCTACCTTGAACATCTCGTCGGTGGGCGTCAGGAAGATGAACGCGTCGACGCCCTGCTCCATGAACATGCCGCACAGGTCATCGAACTCCGCTTGCGCGCACTCCGCCTCATGCACCATCGCCACCGAGACGAACATGCCGTGCTCACGGGCGGTCGCCTCAATCGACGCCAACGCGCTCACCGGGCCGTAAAACCGCTGGCCGCCGGCGATCATGCCGATCGTGCGCGTACGGTTCGACGCCAGCGAACGCGCGGAGTTGCTGGGCCGGTACCCCAATGCGGCAATCGCACGTTCGACCTTCTCACGCGTGGCCGGCGCAACGTTCGGGGAATCGTTGATGACCCGCGAAACGGTCTGATGGCTCACACCCGCAAGTTTCGCAACCTCAAACATCGATGGGCGTTTCGCACTCTTGCGGTCGGCCATCGCCACCTCCTGCAATTGCGCGCACCGGAACGCGCGCTGTATTCAAAACTTCCATGATGTACCTTAACGCATGACCCCACGGCGGCCGACGGAGTCCGCCCTCCGTCACCCAAATGCGGGGGTGAAGCTCTCCCGGGGCACCAATGCGGCCGAAATCAGCAGATGATGGCGGCAGGTGCGATTGCGCGCGATCGCGTCCTTGAGCGTCTCCAGCCCCGCATGCACCAGCTCGTGCTGGTCGATGTCGAAGGTGGTCAGCGGAGGCGCCGTATACTGCGCGATCGGCAGATTGTTCACGCTGATGACGGCGATATCATCCGGCACCTTCACCCCTGCGCTCGCGAAGGCCTGCAGCACGCCGACGGCCATCGGGTCGGTCGCCACGATGATGGCGTCCGGCCGGTCGCCTTCGGGATGTTCCTCCAGCATGCGCTCGGCCAATGCCCGCCCGTTGTCCACGGTGACGGGCCCATGGGCGTAGACGAGATCGCGATTGTCGAGCCCCAGCCGCTCGCTCCAATCGACGAACGCCATCGAGCGGATGTCCTCCTTGTAGCTGTGCAGGCCCATGAGCAGCCCGCAGCCGCCGATGAACCCGATGCGCCGACGCCCCGCATCGATGAAGGCGTCCAACGCGTCCAGCATGCATTGGCTCAGATCAGGTTGGACCGAATCGAACCAGGCCGGAGCCGGATTCGTGTCCATGAACACCCCGTACGGCAACGATTCATGCAACCGCTCCAGATCCTCGGGCTCGATCAGTCCCGGACCGATTGCGAGGAATCCGTCATAATCATCGGCTCCGGCGACGAGCTGCGCCGCATCCTCGAAGTAGGTGAGCGTCATCCCCTGATCGCGCACCACCTGCTCCACCTCCTTGCGCAGCGCTTGGAAATACTCGTCTTCGAGTCCTTCCACCTGTGGATGCACGTCAAGCACGGCGATGGTGCGCATCGGCACATTGGCGAACCCCAGTTGGGCCGCCGCCCGCATGATGCGCCGTCGGGTCTCCGGCTTGATCTTGAACGAAGCATCCCCGTTCAGCACACGGGACACCGTGGCCTGCGACACTCCCGCCAATGCGGCGATCTCCTTACGCGTCGCCATCGTCACCTCACTCCGCTCAGCATCCCTGATTAGTAAACTACTTTACCAATCATAGCGCCTCATGGCGCGCGGGGCATGGTGACCGTGGGTGTGTGCGAGCCGTGACATCGCACCCGCCCACGGTCACCATGCCGGCGTCCGCGCGCCGATCAGCGGCGGATCACGATCGCGCCGTTGGGTCGCAGCACCGCCGTGGCGCCGTTCGATTCCGCACGGTACATGACCGCCGCCTCGCCGCGCGGCACATCAACGGTGACCGACTCACGCCGACGGTTGAACACGAATTCGTATGCCCTGCCGTCCGCCTGCGCGCGGGTCACACGCAGCACGTCGCCGTCCGCCGCAGCGGCATCCGGGAACAAGTCCATCGCGGCGAATAGCTGCGGCAGGCTCGCCGCGATGCCGTCCTTGCCGAACCGTCCGCCCACATAGCCCGTCATGCCGTCGCCATACGGATGGACGGTGATGGCGGGGCGCCCGTCCATGCCGGTCACGGCATCGGCCTCGAAGGTCGCAAGCACCTGCGTGTCGGGGGCGACCGACGTGATGACATCGGCGAGGTCATGCACGACGGCGCCATTGCTGACATCCAGATGGTCAAGTGCACCGGCGAACCGATCGCCCAACGGGCAGTGCTCCTCGACGCGCACGCCGGCTACATCGCCGATGAGTCCGGGCCATCCTCCCAGTAGCAGACGATCATGCTCGTCGGCGATCGCACTGTAATAGGTCACGATCGCCTTGCCGCCCCGCGCCACGAAGTCGCGCAGACGCGAGGCGGTTTCATCGCCGAACAGATAGACGCACGGGATGACGACCACCTCATGCGTGTCCCAATCGCCATGCACCGGCGTCACGTCGGCGCGGATGCCGTATTCCGCGAACGCGCCGAACCAGTCCAAAGGCTCGCTCCACCCCTGCACCGCTTGGTTCGGCACCGTCGTGTGCTCAGCAGCCCATACCGATTCGACGTCGTAGACGATGGCGACCGGCGAATCGGTCACCTTCGATCCGACGACGTCCGCCAGATCGTGCAGATAGGAGCCCAGCTCGCACACATCGCGGTAGATCCGCGAATCCTCGCCTGCGACCGGCAGCATCGCCGAATGGAACTTCTCGGCCCCGGCGCGCGATTGCCGCCACTGGAAGTAGCAGATAGCGTCCGCGCCCATCGCCAGATGGAGCAGCGAATCACGCACCAGCTGTCCTGGCTCCTTGCGCGGGTTGAGCCCGCGCCAATTGACGGCGGACGTGGACTGCTCCATCAGGAACCACGGTTCCTTGCGTGAGATGCCGTCCACATGCGACGACGAATACGCCATCTCGTCGAGATGCCATGAGCCCGGCGTGAAGTAATGGTCGTTCGAGACGAAATCGACTTCGCGGCCCCAATCGTCATAGTCCATCGTGCTCTCCGACGAGTTGACCATGAAGTTCGTCGTGATCGGGATGTCCGGCGTGATTGAAGCCAGCACGTCGCGCTCGGCGCAGAAGAACTCCTTGAGCGCGTCCGAGCTGAAGCGCTTGTAGTCGAGCAGACGCCCCGGATTCGTGAAGTTGCCGTCGCCGATGTAGCGCGGCGGCAGGATCTCGTCGAACCCGTTGAGGCGCTGCGACCAGAAGTTCGCGCCCCATGCCTCGTTGACGGCGTCGATCGTGCCGTACTTCGCGCGGCACCAATCCTGGAACGCGCGCATCGCGTCGTCCGAATAGTCGAAGCGGTTATGGCAGCCGTACTCGTTGCTCACATGCCAGGAGACGATGGCGGGGTTGTCGCGGTAATGGTCGGCCATCCGCCGGCACAGACGCAGCGCATACTCGCGGAACGCCGGGCTCGTCGGACGCCAGTGCTGGCGGGCGCCGGGCCAGACGACGTCGCCGCGCTCGTCGCGAGGCAGCACTTCGGGATGCTTGGCGGTCAGCCACATCGGCGGCGAGGCCGTGCCCGATGCCAAATCGACGGCGATGCCGGCCGCATAGAGCTTCGCGATGATGCGATCGAGCCAGTCGAAGGCGAAGACGCCGTCCTCGGGCTCGATGTTGGCCCACGAGAAGATCGCCAGCGAGACGATGTTGACGCCGGCCTGCGTCATCAGGCGCACGTCCTCGTCCCAGTATTCCTCCGGCCACTGGTCGGGGTTGTAGTCTGCGCCGTACCAGATCCGCGCATCGTTGCCGGGCAGCGGCTGCGGCCAACGGTGGACGCGGCGCGGCTTGGTGGCGATCGGGCTTTCGCATGCGGTCATGATTGTTCCTTTCTGATCGGTATCGGATATCGGATGTCAGGCGTTGACGTCGCTGCTCTCGGCGAGTTCGGCCTCGAGCTGCTCGACGATCTCCTCATGCTTCTTCTCGTCGATGCGGACGGTGAGCAGGAAGACGAGCAGGCTGAGCACGATGCCGGCGGACGGGATGATGTACGCCCAGGTCGTGAAGGTATGGATGTTCGAGGAGGTCATATCCGAGGCGGACACGGTGCCGACCATGCCGGCGGCGACGGCCACGAAGCCGACGATGCCGTTGGAGCAGGCGCCCGCGATCTTATCGAGCATCGGACGCACGCTCAACGTGACCGCCTCGTTGCGACGGCCGGTCTTGAGCTGGCCATATTCGATGGAATCGGTCATCGTCAGGATCGCGGTCATCTGGATGGTCTGCTGCGGCAGATAGAACAGGCACAGCGCGACGAGCACGACCGCAAGGTTACGTGGCGCCATGATGAACATCGCATACGCGGCGATCATCAGCGCCATGCCGGCGGCATACAGCCAGCGGCGGGGAATGCGCCGGTTCAGGACCGGGTACAGCGGCGTCGTGACGAGACCGGTGACGACCGGGATGACGCCGGCGATCGCGAAGCGCTCGGGGGTGCCGAGCACATAGGTGAACTGGTAGAACAGCACGCCGGTCGTGGCGACGTTGGCGACGGCGTACAGCAGGTAGCTCAGCGCGGTCCACAGCAGCTGGTCGTTGCGCCCGATGGCCTTGAACGCGTCCAGCGGACCGCAATGCTCCTCCTTCGTACGCAGGTTGCTCGAGCTTTCGCGGGTGCCGAACGCGACGGACCAGGCGGTGAGCAGCCCGAGCACGGCGATGATGACGGCGAAGGCCGTCCATCCGGACTGCCCCTGCGCGTACTCGCCGGTGAAACGGTAGGTGAAGTAGCTGACGATCGGAATGACGATGACGGTGACGCCGTTGTAGCCAATCGAGCCGGTCAGCGAGCCGAGCGACGTGTACACCGCGCGCTCATGCGAGTCGCTGGACAGCGCCGGGATCATGCCCCAATAGGAGATGTCACGCGCCGAATAGAAGATGTCGAGCGCGACGAAGGTGATGATGAACAGCGTGATGAACCATGTGGTGTTCACGTTGACGAGTCCGAACAGACCACTGAAGATGACGACGAGCAGCACGGACGGCACGATGCCGCCGATGAACTGCCATACACGGAAACGGCCCCACTTCGTGCGCGTGTTGTCGACGATGTTGCCGATGATCGGGTCGAGGAAGATCTCCGCGATGCGGATGACGACGACCAACGACGTGATCAGCGCGATCATGCGGGCCGCGACGTCCTTGTCCACGCGCACGAACAGCGCGGTCGTGACGTAGGTCATGAAGAAGGTGCTCATCGCGTTGTAGAACGCGGACTGGCCGAGGTTGCCGAAGGCGAAGCAGATCTTCTGACGCCGCGCGCGCCGGCGCTGCGCCTGCTCCTGCGGACCGGTTCCGATTGCGCTCTGCATGGCATGCTCCTTGATGGACGTTGATGACATTACCGGCGGCTGCGGTGCCGTCTCGCTGGATGTACTCGTCATGTCGTTCTCTCCATTGCGATATCGACGTTATGTCTGGCGTGAACCATGGCGTCATTCCTGATGTCATGCCCGACGCCGTGCTCTGCGGTTGTCGCGATCGGTACTGCGCTGCACCGGTCATGTCACATACTCTACCATTTACCGACTTTACTAAACAAATTTAGGCGTGTCGGAAAATCATTACCTTGATGACGCAAAACCGTAACCACCCGGCTTTGCGGGGCACGAGCCACGCCGCCCAAGGCAGCCCCGCGTCCGGCCGCTCGTCGACGCCCGCATCGCAACGCCTTGAGCCACGCCCATACGGCGGCGCGCAGGCGCCGATTGCGCACGGTGAACAATCCGCTGATGACAAAGACCCTATGATTTACCGTAACGCACGAACCGCGACGACCAGAGGAGACACGATGACCGAGCACACCGAAGAGACGACCGCGAACAGCACATGGAGCCGCATGCTCGCCGGCAACCGCCGATTCGCGGAAGGCAACGCCACACACCCATGGCAGGACAAGGAGACGCGCGAATCGCTCATTGACGCGCAGAATCCGGATGCGGCCGTGCTCAGCTGCTCAGATTCGCGCGTGCCGCCGGAGATCATCTTCGACGCGGGACTGGGCGACATGTTCACGGTGCGCACGGCCGGGCAGATCATCGACGACGCCGTGCTGCAGTCGCTCGAATACGCGGTCGGCACGATGCATGTGAGCCTGCTCGTCGTGCTCGGCCATCAGCATTGCGCGGCCGTGGAGCAGGGCGTCAAAGAACTCGACGCGCTCGTGAAGAAGCTGTCCAAGGAGGACGAGCACGAATCGGAGGTGGTGCGCGAACAGCTGATGGAGGACCTCGACGAGGTCATCCTCTCCTCCGATTCGCAGTTCCTCAAGAACGTCGGCCTGTCCGTCTGGCAGGCGCAGATGGCGGGGCTCGATTCGAACGAGGATTATGAGCAGGTGAACATCGCGCGCACAATCGAGCATCTGGTGACGCATTCGGAGATCATCCGAGAGGCGCTCGCCCATGAGCAGCTGATGATCGTAGGCGCTCGCTACCGTCTGGATTCCGGTCTGGTCGAGGTGCTCAGCTTCTGAGCAGGCGCCCCGAGCGGCCCGTGCGGCCCTATCCGCGATTTTAGGGTGGGTATCCTCGGAGACCGGGGTCGCAGAGGCCCTTAAACCTACCACGTGCGCGCAAAAGCGCTCAGAACCGCACGGTTTGGGGTTTAGTCTCTGGAATGGCCCACCCTAAAATCGCAGATAGCCGGTTGGCAGCGGGTTGCCCTGCCGATGACATACGCTTGAGACATGTCTTTAGGTTTGAACATTCTGCTCATCTTCGTCTTCCTGCTGCTCGGCGCCGTCTTCGCCGGCACTGAGCTCGCGCTCGTCTCGCTGCGCGGCTCGCAGATCGATCAGATGGAACAGGAGGACGCGCGTGGCGCCCGCGTCGCAAAAATCGCGCGCGACCCGAACACGTTCCTTTCGACCGTGCAGATCGGCGTAACGCTTTCCGGCTTCCTGTCCGCCTCCTTCGGCGAATCGTCGATCTCCCCGTTCATCGTGCCGGTCGTGGAGAGCTGGGGTGTGCCCGGCAATGTGGCCGCACCGCTCACGACGATCGCGCTCACGCTTATCATCTCCTACTGCTCGATCGTGATCTCCGAAATGGTGCCGAAGCGCATCGCGATGCAGCGCAACGAGCAGATCGCCCGCGCCGTCGTGCCCGCGATCTCCGCGTTCGCGAAGGTCTGCAAGCCGATCATCTGGCTCATCGGCAAGAACACGAACGGCATCGTCCGTCTGCTCGGCTTCGACCCGAATGAAACCGAATCGGAGGTCTCCGATGAGGAGCTGCGCGTTCTCGTCAGCTCGAACTCGAACCTGACAACCGATGAACGCACGATCCTGGACGACGTCTTCGACGCGTCCGAGAAGATCGTCGCCGAGGTCATGCGCCCGCGCGCCGACGTCGCGTTCCTCAACGCGGACATGCCACTCGCCGAAGCCGCCGCCTTCGTACGCGACATGCCGTATTCCCGCTACCCCGTCTCCGGCAAGGATTTCGACGATATCCTCGGCTTCGTCCATGTGCGCGATCTGCTCGACGTGCAGAATCCCGATGGCATGACCGTCGCCGACGTGACGCGCGAAGGCATCGCGCTGCCCGGCACGTCGAAGCTGCTGCCAAGCTTGGCGCTGCTGCGCAAACGCGGCATCCATCTGGCCACCGTCATTGATGAATACGGCGGCACCGACGGCATCGTCACGCTCGAGGACATGACCGAGGAACTCGTCGGCGACATCCGCGACGAGTACGACCTGCCGGAGGATCACTCGAAGACGAACGGCAACGGCACGGTGTTCGTCAACGGCGTCGCAACCGTGGACGGCAGCATGACGATCGAGGATTTCGCCGATCTCACCGGCATCGAACTGAGCGACGGCCCGTATGAGACGGTCGCGGGATATTTCCTCGCGCACACCGGCAAAATGGGCGAGGTCGGCGACACCTACACCTCCGAGGACGGCGGCTACACGATGACCGTAACGAAAGTCGACGGCCGCAGGATCGAGACGATCGAAGTGCGCAAGCAGTACGATCATGAAGCCAGCGCATCCAAAGGGGATGAGGAGAATAAGAGTTAGGCTAACAGCTCACGCTCAGCCAACATACGGCAATGGGACGTAAGCTCGAGGCAGAACATCTGCCAACATACCGAAAGGAACAACCATGGCACTGTCATTCATCATTCCGGGACTTGACGAAGCCTCCTCGGAAAAGACCATCGGCATTCTGCAGGAGCGTCTGAGCCAGGAGCAGGAGGCTGCGCTCGTGCTCAAGCATGCGCATTGGAACGTCGCCGGCCCGAACTTCATCGCCGTCCATGAGATGCTTGATCCGCAGGTCGACGAAGTGCTCGCGATGGCCGACGAGACGGCGGAACGCATCGCCGCGCTCGGCGGTTCGCCCTCCGGCCGCGCCGACGACATCGTGCGCTACCGCACCTGGGACAAGTTCGAACTCGAAGGCCGCCAGAACACGCTCGACTATCTGCGCGCGCTCGACAAGTACTACGACTCGTTCATCAAGGCCGACCGCACCGCCGTCGCTGAACTCGACGACCTCGACTTCGTGAGCAGCAACATCATTCAGGACCACGTGCAGAAGCTCGAGCAATTCCAGTGGTTCATGCGCTCGTTCCTCATCGACTGAGCCGTCAGCCCAACGACCGGCGGCGGTCATCGTGCTGATGTTTCACATGGAACATGAAACATCGATGACTTTCAGCCGCCGGCGATTATGGGTGAGCCCCGGGTTTCCTCATGCGAGGAGGCCCGGGGCTCACCCATATCCGTTGATTTCAGCTGATTTCAGCATCGCTCAGCGAGCCGCGCTCAGCGACTCAGTAGAAGCTCGGCTTCGCCCATTCGATGCCGGGCTCACGATGCCGAGGCATTCACGATGGTAGTCCTGTTTGCCGGTCAGCAGTTCGGCGGCGAACTTCGCTACCGTCTCGCGCGTGAGCTGCGCGTCCTTGAACGGTTCGCCCTTGCGCGTCACGAACGCAGTGCGCGCAGGCTTTGCCCGAAGATGCTCACGATGGCCGTCGGATCGCGGTGGTCGAAGAACTGGCTCTCATGCCTATCGAGACCGGCGATTGTAGCCATGCCCTCGTCGCTGAGTTCGAAGTCGAAGACGTCGAAGTTCTCCTCGATACGCTCCTTGTGCACCGACTTCGGAATCGCGACGATGCCGCGCTGCAGCAGCCAGCGCAGAATCACCTGACCGTTCGTCTTGCCGTACTTCGCGCCGATCGCCGCGATCGTCGGATCGGTGAAGATATGATGCTTGCCTTCGGCGAACGGCGCCCACGCCTCGACCTGCACATCCTGCTCTTCGGCGAAGCGCACCTCGTCCTTCTCCTGATACCATGGGGAGACTTCGATCTGGTTGACGGCGGGCTTCACGTTGCTCATCAGTTCGAGGTTGATGAGCTGGTCGGGCGCGAAGTTGGACACGCCGATCGAGCGGATCTTGCCGGCCTGCTGCGCCTCTTCGAGCGCGCGCCAGGCACCGGCGACGTCGCCGTACGGCTGGTGCAGCAGATACAGGTCGAGGTAGTCGAGGCCGAGCTTGCGCAACGAATCGTCGACGCCCTGCTTCGCCTTCTCGTAGCTGAAGTGGTCGACCCACAGCTTCGAGGTCACGAAGATGTCCTCGCGCGCAACCGGGCTCTTCGCAATCGCCGCGCCGACGGCTTCCTCGTTCATATAGGCCGCCGCCGTGTCGATCAGCCGGTAGCCGGTCGCGAGCGCATCCGAAACCGCCTGCTCGCACACCGCGAGATCCGGTACCTGGAATACTCCGAAGCCGAGCTGCGGCATCTTGTTGCCATCATTCAACGTCCTTGCAGCCAGTCCGAAGGGTTTTCATGCCAGCAGACACCGAATCGGGCTCTCTGAACATAACAGGAAAGCCACGTGCAACCATATCTGCGCTGAGGGGGGGGGGAGCATCTTCTGGCGGAAGCGCAAGTATCACCACCGCGAAATGGCGGTTTTTGAAGGCGATACTTGCAATATTCCCCAAAGATGCTCCCCTCAGCGCAGACACAGCCCGCGCCCCTCCCGATATGACCTCAGCTAGCCTCAGATAGCCTCAGTTGGCATCCTCCACGCCCTCAACAGCGTCCCAACAACCCCGTGAACCACCTAGCAACCCATTCCAACGCCCCACAAACTTCAACCCCCACGCCTCAAACCCACCGCCGGCCCCCAATCAGCTTCGCACCGACGCTACAGCAGCAGTTCGTCGTGGGCGTTCACCGACATGAAGGTGATGCGCCCGGCCCCGTCGCGCGTGAAATGCAGCCGGTACTGGCCATGCACGTTGCAGCGGTAGATCGCGTTGCCCTGTTCGTCCTTGCGCCCGGGGTTGTCCCCTCCCCTGCCGGTGCGCAGCTGGTGCGGCCGCAGTCCGTTGGCCGTTTCCTTGCCGGCGAGCACGAGCAGCATCGTATGGATCAACGGCCATCGCGTCATCTCCTTGCTCTCGCATTTCTCGAGCGAGTCGAAGAACTCATCCCCGTACGACCATTCCGCCAACGGCCGGCGCCGACGCTCCTCGACCGTGAACTGCAGCAGCGATTGCGCGCGCAGCATCCAATCGAGCTCCTCGCGCAGCGACGCGAACCTCCCGCTGAACACGGCGAGCGGGTTTGCGTCCTCGAGCGCCTTCTCGTAGTCATGGTTGTCGCGTTTGAGCTTGGCGTTCTCTTCTCGAAGCCTGCCGATGTCATCGTTGTGCTGCCGGTTGTTCTGGCTGAGTTCGACGAGCTGCGCGTGCATCCGACGGATCGTCGTTTGGGCCGCCTCGACGGTGTCCACCGTCGTGAGAAGCTGTTCGACCGGCACGTCGGCGAGCGTGCTGTGGCTGCGCAGCCGCGGCAGATAGTCGAGCGCCGCGGAGGTCTCCAGCCACGCCGGGCCTCCAGGCAGCAGGCTCGGCGCCGACAGCACCGTGTCGTGCGCGTCCGGCAGCGATAGCAGCCAGTCGTCGCCGTCGCGTTCCTCGACGCGCATTGCGATCGTCTGCCCGCGTGTGAGCATCGGCCGCAGGTCGGCGTTCATGTCGATGCCGCTTCCGGCGAACAGTTCCGGCCCGCGCACGGTCACTTCGACGCCCGCGCGTCCGGAGAGCGCCGGGTACAGCATGATCTTGAACATGTCTTCGCACACAAAGGTGACGCGACCGGCCACGGTTGTGCCGGAGGCGTAGTCACGCAACGCATCTGTGGCGGTGCGCCATTCGGGTTCGATGGCGAGTTGACCGTCCGCGTCGACGTGTCCGCGCACCGGTTGCTCTTCACACAACAGCGATGCCGTCGCGAGCGCCGTCGGCACCTCGAGCCTCGCTTTGCGTGGGTTGCGTTCATCGTCGACATAGACGTAGGCGATGCCGTCGAGCATCATCGCGACGACGCCTTCCACGAGTTTCGTGTTCCGCTGTGTCTCATGGCGTGGTTGCGGCTGGGCGTCGTCATCGTCGGCGCCGCCGAGGCTGTAGCCTTCGGGGTAAGCGACGTCGAGGACGAGGTTCGTGAGTTCTGCGACGGTGTCGGCGCTGTCATTCGTCGAGTACATGCGCAGCAGCTCCCGTGAATGGTCTCGACCGGCCATGTTGCTTGGCGCGAGGAAACGGCAGGCGCCGTTGTAGGCGCGCGCCCAGTATGGAAGGTTGTCGCGTAGCCAGTTGTCGGCGGCGCGATCGGCGATTTCGAAGATGACGGCGGCTTTGCCGATGCTGTCGACCAATGCGTTGACGTCGAGGTACGGGGTCGTCATGCCGACGCCGAGCGAGACGAGGACGCACGGGTATTCGCGACGTTCCGAGACGATTGCGTTGCGGCATACGCGCGCATGCTTGATGTCGACGCGGTAGTGACGGTCGCGGACGTGCACGTCGAAGAGGTTCGGCTCGTCTTTGGCGGGTGTGGCGGGTGTGGCGGGGCGTGCGGCGGCGATCGTGTGCGCGATCATGTTCGTCGGCGGCTTGCGTCGCGTGGGCAGGCGGCGATCGAGCAGTTCTTCGATGCGCTCGAGGAAGCGCGTCGATGACAGCGATGGCAGCACGCAGCCGACGAGTCGTGGATCGTCGAACCACATGTCGCCGGGTGGGAAGACGCGCGCGGCGCCGCGGTAGGGGTTGACGCTGCCGAGGTGGTCGCGCGCGTCGTTCTGTACGGCGTTGGAGAGCAACACGGTGACAGCGCGCGTGCCGACGGTGCGACGGACTTCGTCGAGCGGCGCGATCGTTTTGCCGTGGGCGTCTTCGGACAGCAGCACGCAGGCGATGTCACGGCTTGATTTGCGCAGCCAGTTGACGAATTCGGACAGCGTGAAGGAATCCTTGATGACCTTGCCGTCATATGAACCGTCCATATGCGCTCCTTGCTTCTGAGCCCCCGGTGGCTTTCAGCATAGCAGCCCGGTCGCGGGTGGGAACGCGCGGGCACCGTCACTGGCGGTGCAGCGAGGCGGCGTAGTCATCGAGTACGTCGAGGATGCCACGATGCTCCCACACGACATTACGTTTGGCGGTATTGCGAGGAACGAGCACGTCAGCATCGGCGAGCGCGCGCAGTGCACGTTCGGCCTGCGGCTTGGATAATCCGATGGCAGAGCGCAAATACTGGGAGTTGATCACCGGCTGCGCGATCAGGTACGGCAGCACCTTCCACACAGCCGCATCCCTACGCGTGCCTCGCAGGGCGGTTTTGGTGGCTTCGATCTGACCATCAAGGCTATCAATCAGGTCGATGCCGCTCTGCGCGGCGAACAGGCTCGCCTCAGCGAACACTGCAATCAAAGGAGCCGCATCCCCCGCACGGAATGCGGTAAGAGCATCGAAATACGTGTCCGTGGCGCGAAGAAGACCGGCGGAAACCGGCGGCACGAGATGCGCGGTGAGGCCTTTGCTACGCAGCACGGCGTGGATGAGCGCACGACCCGTTCGACCGTTGCCGTCGGCAAACGGATGAATCGTCTCGAATTGCGCATGGGCCAAGGCGGCCTGCGCAAGCACGGGAATGTCGTCACGCAGGAGGAATGCGAGCAGATCATCGATTGCCGGCTGTACGAGCTCCGGTTGCGGAGCTACGAACGAGGCACCTCGCGGCGAATGTGAGCTGGTCCCCACCCACACGAGTTGCTCACGGAATCTGCCGGCGTATTCGCCCCAGCCGGGTTGCGCGCTGAGCAATGCCTTGTGCATGCGCAGCAGATTCTCTTGCGTCATGTCTCCGCTGAATTCCAACGCCGATTCCATCGCTCGCACATTGCCTATGACGATCTGCGCGTTGAGACTGCCTCCTTCATCAAGGAGTTCCAACGCCAGATTCTTCGCGCCGACGGTGAGATGTTCGATCTGCGATGACGACGTGGCTTCGGTCCGCAGCAGAACCGCACTCATCGGGCCAAGCGAGCGCACCTGCTCGCCGAGTTTCCACAATGCATACGCGTCGAATTTGGCCAGCGCCTGGCTTGCCTCATCGATCGCCGAGCTCAGTGCCGATGGCAGATTGATTTCCAGATCGTGCAACGCAATGGGAACGGCCGACGCATACGGACCGTTGCCCTTCATGCGCTGCGACCTGGAGACATACGCGTCGTCGGCGATATGCCAGACGTGTTCCTCATGGCCCAGTGCCGGGATGCGCCATTCGACCATGGTGGACACCTTTCTGCGTTCGGGAAGTGTAGCTAACGATGAGTATAGCTACAGATAATCGATTATCTGTAGCTATGGAGGAACTTGGCGACAGATACCGTAGCGGATGATCGGCGGGATTCCGGGAATTTGACGGTGTTCGCAACCCATTCGTTTCCCGCGCACGTCCCCCTGCAGCTGCCTCACGTTCCTGACGGCGGCCAGCCCGTCGATGCGGCATCAGCATGGCGGAAGCAGCAGCAGAGCAGGCAGCCCGAGCTGTCCGGTCTGACTGAAGTGTCACCGCGGCAAGTCGTTATACTTTTTTATACTTTTTATATTCTTTATACTTTCGGCGACTCCGATAACGAATCCGTTCAAAACCACTGCATACATGACGTCACCCATACTGATCGACAGAGGAGACGACCTTGAGGAATTCGAGATGGCGCACACAACGCGGCTTAGGCGACATGGTGCACGCCCCGGAAATCGACGGACTGAGCTCGATGCAGAAGGAGTATCTGCTCGCCATGGCTCAGGATGACGGACCGTCGTCCACCGGAGAGATCGCCAAGCGTCTCAAACGAGATGCCGGCTACGCAAACGTGTATCGCACGCAACTGATCAAGGAGGACGTCATCTACTCGCCCGCATGGGGTCAGGTAGATTTCAAACTGCCCTACATGCGCAACCCTATCGTCACTCTCCATAGGCGATAAGCGTGCTATAACAGATGCCAGCGAAGGGCAACGCGGAGGAGTACATCCATATGGCACAACGACTATCCAGAATCATCACGATAGGGACGCTCATCGTCACCTGCACGTTGGCGTCGGCCTGCGGGAGCGCAACGGGAGGCGCAGACAAAGACAGGTCGGCGCGGCAGTCAGCGCCGAGCATTGCCCCATACATCAGCGCAATCGACAAGGATGGCGACGGCATCGACGATCAAAGCGACATTCTGCAGAACGCGCGCGCCTACATCGCTACAAAACCGGCATACAAAAGCGAGTATTACGCAACTGGCTACCCGAACGACGGGTATGGCGTATGCACCGACGTCGTAGGCGCAGCCCTGCGCGGAGCCGGCTACGATCTGATGACACTCGTACATGAAGACATACTCGCCCATCCTGAACGTTATGACATCGACACACCTGACGCCAATATCGACTTCCGCCGCGTCCCCGTACTCAACTCGTACTTCGCCGCGCATGCAATCAACCTCACGACGGACATCACAGACGTCGGCGCATGGCAGGGCGGCGACATCGTCGTCTACAGCAACCACATCGGCATTGCCTCCGACACACGCAACGCAGACGGATTGCCGTTGCTCATCCACCACGTGAGCGCGAAGCAAAAGCAGTACGAAGAGGATGTGCTCGGCACGTTTCCGCAAGAGCTCGTCGGGCATTACCGAATCAGTTGAGAGCGGACGAGGCCCAGATTCTGGCTAAATCGCAGGACGTGCCATCCCGCTACTTCAAGGGGCGCCAAGCTGTTTTCGCGCCAGACATGCAACCTCACAGCTGACTGTATCTTAATCGACTACGAACTCAGCCGTCACAACAACAACCGCATCCCGCTCACTCATCACCGTCCTGCTCGAACCTGTCCATCAGAGCACCTGATTCGTCGGTGAGGGCGCCGGAATCGTCAAGGATGGGCGTATCGAGCACGGATTTGATGGACATGGCCAGCGAAACGCAGGCAGCGACGGACTGCTTGGCTTCCTGGTTGAACTGCGCGTAGTCCTCGCCCTGTGCGGCGATGATCTGATCAAGATTCTGCAGCGCCACGACGAAGCGAACGTCAAGTTGCGCAAGCGTCGCGTAGAACATCATCGCCCGATCCCTGATGGCGCGCGACATATCGGTAGCGGCCGCCCACTGCTCGCAGTAGGCGCTCACCTGCGCCGCATTGGCTTTCGCCTGTTCCAGATCCTTCATGCCGCTCAAACCGACCATGGCGCCGAACACCAACAGCGCAGGTCCTGCCACAAGGCCGCCGAGCACCGCCATACCGCCGGCCATGCCCATGCCACCGGCGGCCAGTGCACCCCCGCCGAAAAACGCCAGCGTCGCATTGGCCGCGGCCGCACCATGCAGACTGGCGATGGCCGTTCCGGTGGAAGCCGCGGCGAAATGCATCGCCAGACCATACGCGCCGAATGCCGTCAATGATCCAGCGGCCATTCCCGCAACTCCGCCTTTGACGATTTCGACGGCCAGATCACTGAGCTTGCGCAGTTCCTCGAACGAAGCCTCATCAATATGCAGACGCTTGAGCTCATCCAATCCGGCGGAGTCCCGCAGTCCCACGTTCTTGAGCCTGCCGAACGAATCCAGGAAATGCTTCATCGACGTATCCAGAACGCTGATCTTCTCACGTCCGAGTTCGTCGAGCGCACGCCCGCACTCTTCGCGCAGCGTTTCCAGATTCTGCGCGGCGATGCGCTGACGCTCCGCCGTGTTCTCATTCAATCCCTGCGCCTTGTGCCCGTCCGCGACACCTTTGACCCCGGCGCCCACACCGCCAACGCCGGCGAGCGCTGCCGCACCGATTACCAATGGAACGAAAACCACCATGATGACTGCTCCCTTATCCTCTACGCATCCTGTACGAACCGTGCACTAGTTCTTCTTGAACCAGCCGCCGACGGTATTAGCTACGTTGTTCCACGCCTGCGTCGCACCCTTCTGCACTTCGTTGCCCACGGCGCCCATGGCGTTACCAACCTGACCTGCAGCATCGGCGATGGCATGCCCTGCCTTGCCCGCCGCATCACCGATGGCACCTCCGGCTTTGCCTGCCGCATCACCGATGACTTGCCCTGCCTGGTTCATGAAGTCGCCTACGCCACGCATGCCTTGATCGACGATGTCCTCCTGAACCTGTTGCGCTGCGGGAACTGCGGGCATTCGAGAATCGTTGATGACGTCGAGCGCACCGGCAACCATCATGCCGCGTCGGTGTTCCAGCTCGTCGACGATCGGCTTGGCTTCGCTGTAGTTCATCGAAGAATTCTCCACCGCTTCCAACTGGGCGCCCACCGCCACACAAGCGTTCATTATGTAGACGAACTGCTGGTAGATACGCTGATCCACATTGTTCACGCGCACGATGTGCTTGATCAGACGCTCTTCTTCGGCGCTGCATGCGCGGTCGGCGTGCGCGACAGCGAGCATGTCCCAAAGCACCATGCTCAACGGGATCTGCGGGCCTTTGCCGGATGGCTTACGAGCGAGGGTCTTGTCAACGCCTTCCGCGACGAGCTCGTAATGTTCAAAGTCATCGGCGGCGCCGGCGACCTGCTTCTCACAGTCGGCGATCACCGTCTCTCGGCATTTTGCGAATTCAGCCGCATCAAACTGCTCGCCCAGCTGCTCGAACAGCTGCAGCTCATACTCCTGAGATTGGCCATCCACCAGAATGAGGTAGTACAGCACGCTCAGTGCCATGCGTACGTCGCAATTTTTCATCACTCTCCCACCTTTCACCGATACAGACTCGTCGTACTCCATTTCACAGCTGCAGACTGTCGTCACGATTCATTAAAGCATCGAATTCCGTTTGGGACCTAAACTGTGGCTCATATCCCAACGCTTGCTGCAGCTGTGCGTTGGCTTGGATGAATCCATCGCCGTCCTGTTCCAGAATCGCCTGATCCATGGTTCGGAACGCGGTATCGAAAGTGTCCAGATGCTCGCTGAAGTAGCGTTCTGCTTGCTCATTGAGTTGCCGTCTCCATGCGCGCACCTGTTCCACGATCTGCGCGCATTCCGCTTCCGCCGCGATTCGTTCCTGCTTGGCGAGCTGATATTCCATCATCGCCTGCCGCAGGTTCCGGTAGGATCCCACTGCCACCTGCACGGCGATCATGTTCGCGATGATTGGCGAGAGCGTCGCACCAGCGGCCGCGGTGCCGACTACGGCGCCTGCAAAGCAGGATGCCAACGCGCCGATGTTGGTTTCGGCCAGAGCGTCCAGGAACTCCTCACCGGTCATATCGCTCCTGACCAGCTGCTGGACCAGCATTGCGTTTTCGAACGCCAGCGACGCCATCATCGTCAACGCATTGCCTTTCGCGATGGCCTTCACATAGTCGCTGCCAGCGTTTTTCATCGCACCGTCAGCCGCGATCTGGATGAAGCCGATCACGTACTGGATACCACCGGCTAATGCCACATCCAGACCGTGTTCCTTCAATGATTCAGGCAACGACCGATTCCGCTGAATGCAATCCTGAATTACACCCATCATCGCCATTGGAGCCGCAGCGGCCATCACGCCTGCCGCTTGTTCCATGGCGCCCTGATGGGCGATTTTCGCCGCGTGCTTCACCGCCTCGCGTTTGGGATGCAGAGCTGCTGCCAACGCCTCGTCTTTGGTGAGACCGGCTTTGCGAATCTTCTTCTGTAGCTGCCTGTCTTGCTTGATGCGCTTGCGGTGCTTCGCGCAAGCATCTTTATCTCCTCGTGCGGCCGCAGCCTCCAACTTGGCTTTGGTGTCCTGAATATCCTGACGAATGGAACCCGGCCCTTCCCCCAGCAGTTGATCGCAGTACTCGTCAGGGAGGCCGAACAGGACGTTACCGTCGTAGTACTTTTCATATCCGCTGGAATGCAGCAGATCTAGGCACTCCTTCGCATCCTTGCCGACAAATTTCATCTGGATCCGCTGCGTCTTCAACGGCTGACCATGCGCTCCGAACGCCTGCATGTCTACAAGCGGATCATTGTTGTTCGTGCGACGCATACGACGCTTGTCTCCAGCGATGATTGCGTCCGCGTTATGATGCGCTTCGGCCATCGCCTCAGCAGCGAAGCCCTGTTTGACGGCAGGATTGGAGGCGTTCAGCCCGATGCCCTTCAGATCCACCGTGTACACGCCGTCGCCTTTCACCGCGCGGGCATCATGATTGACGTACGCCGCGCAGTATTCACGCACGGCATCCCCATATCGCTGCCCGATCTCATCCAACGACAGGCGATCCAGCGCATACCGAATCGCCTGCGCCCACGGTTCCGACATGCCCTGACCAACACCCGCATCGTCATGCTCACCCAATCACCACACCTCCTCCATCAGCACTTTGTTTAAAGCATAGTGGCTCTTCTCAAGCTAGTGAGCAAGGATGTCATTAATTTGGACGCTGCGGAAGAAGATTCGTTGAATGTGACTGGCGACGTCGGCAAAGCCCATGGTGTTGTCGCGCAGTGTCTCAATCCTGTCGCTGATGGTCTCGGTGAATCTGTTTGCCTGAGTGGTGCGACGGAGGAGGGTGAGGAGTTCACACATGCGGCGTTCGAGCACACGAAGACCTATTTCGTCCAGTCCAAGAAACCTTTGGGAGTTGAACACGCTAAACTTGGGATCAGGCCGTGTTTCAGCATTCATTTTTTCTATCACACAAGCACACAAGCACACAAGCAATGATGAAGCACGGCCCTTACACGCTAATTTGAGAAGAACCTGATTTGTAAGCGCCGAGCAATCGCACTACGATAAGCTATATGGACGATCAACCACAGATTTACGACAACGCAGCCGAAGAAGAAGCACGTAAGAAACGTGCTCGCGCCATCCTAAATGCGTATATCCAGAACCGAATCGCCTTCTATGACGGCACCGGAAGTTCTCCGATGACCTACGAACGGCTGCTCGGCAAGGACTTTGCAATCTATGCGCTACGAGGAGTTGAAACCGCTGAAGACTATGCACGAGAAGCTTTTCATGCAGTCGAATCTTCAAGCGAAGAAACAGCGATGGGCACTCGGTGGCAGGAGCTAATCGCCAGCATCGCCGAAAACGCCATAGATACAGGAGATTTAACCGCAACCCGCGATGGAGCCGTGTACGTCATCGAGCTCAAATCACAGGAAAATACAACTAATTCCTCATCATTCCCAAATGAGTTAAGAAGCTTGCGTCAAAGAATGAGGGAGATCGCAGGACGAAAGCGCGCCTCACATCAGAAAGTAGAGGCCGCGATTTGCATAACGCGTTCAACCATCAGTAAAGATGAGTGGCGTACATTTGACGTAGGATTCGCAACTCAAGAAAACGCCGACCTCAAAGATTTTCGGTATCGTTATCTATCAGGCACAGCAATGTGGCAATGGTTATGCGGCATCGATTCACCCTACGGCCTCATTCGACCATTCTCAAAAATCGATTCCGAGCCCGTACTTAAGGCTCGCGAATCCTCCCTTGAGCGCGTAACACAGCAACTACTAAAGGAGCTTGACAGGAAAGGGCTTCCCCACACACTCGACGGCGTCGCAGAACTCTCCGACAGCTACAAGGCCGAAAAGGAAGCCAAAAGACGCGAACGCGAAGCAAAGAAAAGAAATAAATGATACATAAGCCTTTGAATGCTACCACTAACATGGTATCACGTTAACGGCAGCATTCAAAGACCTCAATCAAGCCAGATCCCACGTCAAATCACTAGTGCGAGAATATCTTGAGTAGGGGAAATCACGCCAACGCTTGTCATGGGATCTCCCATTCATATCATCAAGGATCGCTCGACCGATTGCTTCACCCAAACTAACAGGCACGGCATTGCCGATTTGACGATACTGATCGTGCACCCCGCCCGCAATCCACCAATCATCCGGAAACCCTTGTACACGTTTATATTCTTCCACACTAAGGGGTCGCAAAGCATCAGGATGACAGAGATCCGTAGCTGGCATCGTCGGACTAGTGACCAAGGTAGGAGACGGCCGATCCCACGCAATACGGCGATAGAATCCAGTCTTTCCACCACCGAGCCTAAACGCCTTGCCCATCGCTTCCTCTTGCACATCGAGCGGAAGTTTGTTCCAGCACTGACCTTCTTTTAACATATTAAAATAACGCAAACGTTTTTGAGGAAAATTAGTATACGTCTGAGGCAAATCTTCGATATCATGAACGACATCGCGAAAAGTCATCCAATATGGAAGCCTCCAATTCTCAGCAACCTTCTCTTTTGAATCAGCATGGGTAGGAATAAGCCAATCACACTTTGTGCCATCACGCTTCGCAATAATGACCACTCTCTCGCGAATTTGCGCAGAACCAAAGTTTGCGGCATTATAAAGATTAAACGATACTCCATAATCCATTTCATTCAGACGATTAAGA
Organism: Bifidobacterium anseris; assembly: GCF_002860345.1. GTDB lineage: Bacteria > Actinomycetota > Actinomycetes > Actinomycetales > Bifidobacteriaceae > Bifidobacterium > Bifidobacterium anseris. The sequence continues at coordinate 110,280 of NZ_NMYC01000005.1, read as the reverse complement.
ATGTAACGCATCGCACCTCCCCGAACCGGCTTACCCCCAGGCCTAGTTGGGAATGACGTGGAAAGCAATCCTCGCACATTTTCTATAATTAAATAGCGCGGATTCAATTCAGCAGCTAAATCCAAGTATTTCAGGAAGACATTCCCACGAGGATCCTCAAACGCGCGCCTCGCGCCAGCTGTTGAAAATGCTTGACAAGGTGGGCCGCCAAATATCACATCAATCTCACTGTTTGGCGAGATACAAGCCATCCTACGGACACTATCGGCGTCAATTTGAGTAATATCACCTAGTAGAGCAACGTCTGGCCGGTTTTGATGCAAGGTCATACGACACTCTCGATTGTTCTCACAATACAGAGTTGCAGGTATGCCAGCTCGCTCCATACCAAGATCCAATCCACCAGCTCCACTAAAGAAAGAAAGCGCGCAAATATCATATTTGAGTCCGCCACGTAGTGCTTGATCCTCCGGGGCTCGAACCAAGTTATTTCGCCTCAGATACGCATCAACTGCTTCTTGACGAAAGACCTTGCGTGCACCGCAGATATCAAACTCGAGTTCTCCCACGTTAGCAAGACGCGTTACTACGCCTGCCGAGACTCCCATATAGCGAGCCACTTCTCCAGTGTTCAACAATACATATGTCGCCATACTCCCAAAGGTATCACCCCCCAGGGACTACAAAAACAATATTTTCAAAGATTCAGCATACCGTTGAACATCGCAGCAACCTAAAGCAAAATCGAGCATGCGAAACATACGCTTAATAATCATATATTATATAGCGTAGTTTCACTAATTCGCAAAATCAAATACTTGCTTTCTTCATATTAACACTCTATAAAAGAGTTTTTAGTCAACCACTCTTCTTTCCTCACTGCACCTCACAGCGAGGCTACCTGGTGCCCGAAAGAAGCAAACGACACCTCTTTGTCCGATTTGTCCGAAAGGGGCTATCCTGAGAAGAACGAATCGGACAAATTGGACAGGAGCAGAGATAACGATCGAGGCAGTACCTATCGCGAAGGTGGAACAGGGCCCGGCGTACATCACCGCCGGCGACGGAACTGCGTACGTTCTCGATGACACCACTCTGGAACGACTCATGCACGCACTCATCGACGAGAAAACACGGACCCGCGATGAGAACGACAACTCCGACGGTAACGAACTCCTCACCACCGGCGACGCCGCACGCATCCTGGGCGTCTCGTCAAAAAACCGTGGGGCGCCTTCTAGACAACGGAGCCATCCCCTACATTCGCTACACCAAGAAGGGCAATCGTTGGGTGAGTCGCGCAGACGTGCTGGCCTATCATGAACGCGCGCACATGCATCACCGCGCCCACCTGAAGAACATGCAGGAGATCGTCACCGAAGGCAACCTCGACGACATCGACTACGAAGCCTACCTCGCCCAATTCGAATAATCAGGAGAGACGATGCCCGTAGCCACGCCCACCAACGCTGTAGACTGCGAACATGGCAATCACGTATACGGATGAGAAACGCTTCACACAGGATCAGGTGCACGAACTTGTTCATGGCCGCGGTTTGCATCCCACAGCCCCGGCACATACGACAGATCTCGCCGACGCTCAGCCGACGTCCCAATCAGTCGAGGATCAGATACGACTTGATCGTCTTGCGCTCGTCCATCGCCTCGTAGGCGGCCTGGATGTCGTCGAGGCGGAACTCAGACGTGAACACCCTGCCCGGGTTGATGCCCGCGTTGAGCACGGCGTCGAGCAGCACGTCCTTGTCATACGTCGTGACGGAAGCGGGGCCGCCGTAGACGCCGACGTTCTGGTAGAACGTGCCTTCGCCGCTGATCTGCTGACCATGCGGCAGGCCGACGCGGCCGATCAATGCGCCCGGACGCGCGACCGACACGGCCTCCTGGAACGAGGCGTCCGTGCCGACGCATTCGAGCACGGCGTCGGCGCCGCCGTCGCTGATCTCCAGCAGCTTCGCGACGCCTTCGTCGCCACGTTCGGCGACGTTGTCGGTCGCGCCGAATTCCTGTGCGAGCGCGCGGCGGTCGTTGTGACGGCTCGTCGAGATGATGCGCTTGGCGCCCATCATCTTCGCGGCGATGATTGCGCACAGACCGACGGCGCCATCGCCGAGCACGATGACGGCGTCACCCGGCTTGACCTGTGCGGTGCGGGCGGCATGATAGCCGGTCGCCATCACGTCGGACAACGTGAGCAGGCTCTTGAGCATGCCTTCGCTGTAGTTCTCCGGCCGTCCCGGAATCTTCACGAGCGCCTACTGCGCATGCTGGAAACGGATGTACTGACCCTGCGCACCTATCGAGAAATTGTCGGGATGCGCCATGCAGGAGCCGTCGAAGCCGGCGCGGCAAGCGCGGCACTGGCCGCAGCCGTGCGTGAACGGCGCGATGACGAAATCGCCGGGCTTGACCGACGTGATGGCGTCGCCGACCTGCTCGACGATGCCGATCGCCTCGTGCCCCGGATTCTCGGAATGATCAACCGACGCGTTAATGCCGCGGAACGGCCACAGGTCGGAGCCGCACACGCAGGTGCGCACGACGCGGATGATCGCATCGTCCGGCTGCTCGATCGCCGGCATCGGCGCCTCCTCAACGGCCATATGACGCGCCGAATCGAAAATCGCAGTCTTCATGAGTGGTGTCCTTCCCCTACAGGTGTCCCGACGTCTGCCGATACACCTAGATTTTGCCCTTCTCGCCATTGTATGGCGTATATGGCGCACAATCCGCTTGCGCCGTCAGTAGAAGCGCCGCCTGATTACCTGATTACCGCCGTGCCGCGTCATGCAAGGTTCCCGACGCGAATGTCTGTGGTTTGGGAACCAGTCGGCAGGTCGAACGCGCCAAGCGCCCGGCATTCCTTGTCGAACTGCGCACGGTTGGCACCGCTCAGATCGAGCTGATGTTTAGGAATCGCAATCAATGAACTGTTCATCTCCTGACCATCCTCGGCCGTGTCATTGCTGGCGAGCACGATGCCGATGCGGCGCAAATCAGCATAGGTAGCACTGATGAGCGTGAGCTGGCTGGACATCAGGTAGCGGCGCAGCCAGTTGTAGAGAAAATCAAGCATCGCATCGGACGGTTCGTTCGGCAACGGCAGTATCGGCATGCGCGTCGAGCGCAAATCCGATAGATAGTAGGCGTCGCGCATCCTGACGAACTGTGCGGCGTCCTTGACGACGAGGAATCGTTTTCTGACGAACGCGAGGTAGCGCTCGCACGCGATGAACGGGATAACGATCATGAACACCATCGACACAAAACCCAGCAGAATGTGACCGTACTCGCCAAGCATATACGTCACATACGCAAGTCCGATCACCAACGCGACCATGGCAATGCACATCATCGTGGCGTACGTTTTCTTGCGCAGCATGAGAATCGACGTGATGTCGTTACGGATCACGCGACTCTCCGTTTCCGAACTCGTCTGCGGCAGACGACTGCGACGCGACCAATAGACGAAGAACGGGGAGCCGATGATCGCGAACAACGCGGCGATGAACGTGAACACGATGATCGGATAACTCCACTCGCTGAAATCGTTGAGCGCCGCGACCACCAGAAACGCGAAATCAACAAGCGTAAGACCCCAGCCGACGAGCTGCCAGAACAAATACGGATGCCGCTGCGAAAAACTCATGTCGCCGCCTTTCTCACTCCTTCGTCGCACGGTGTCCCTTCAGCATAGAAGCGGCGGGGGCGAGGCGACGCGTTCATCTCAGCAGCCGTCTACGCTGCCACGAAGCGTAGCGAAGAGGGCGGCGGTGATCGGCCGGACGTCGGTCGGCGCCGCGGCTGAGCGAACGAGACTGGTGCAGACTGCACCCAGTCCGATCGCTATCGGCTGGTTAAGCGAACGCGGCCGGTACAGATTGCACCCGGTCCGGTCGCAACTGGTCACCTTAGCGAACGTGTTGGGGGCGCCCCACACCCACTCCGATCACAACCGACCCACACACCCGCGCCCACGCACCCGGCCTTCACCGCCGTGTCACGCCGACGCACGGCGCCAGATATTCGCCGGTCACGCTGAGCGGATTCGCGGCGACCTGTGTCGGCATGCCGGTGGCCACGATTTCGCCGCCGTTTTCGCCGCCGCCGGGTCCCATGTCGATGATCCAGTCGGCGTTCGCGATCATGTCGAGGTCGTGTTCGATCACGAGCACGCTCGCGCCGTGGTCGATGAGCTTCTGGAACACGCCGATCAGTGTGCGCACATCGAGCGGATGCAGGCCGATCGTCGGCTCATCGAAGACGAATAGCGTGCCTTCCTGCGCGCATCCCATTTCGCTCGCGAGCTTGAGTCTCTGCGCCTCGCCGCCGGATAGCGCCGGCGTGCTCTCGCCGAGTGTCAGATAGCCGATGCCGAGTTCGTGCAGCGTCGCGAGTTTCGTATGGATGCTGCGCTGTCCGGCGAACGCGTCCATCGCCTCGTCGACCGTCATCGCGAGCGCATCCGGCAGCGACACCGCCGTTCCGCCATCCGCGGGCGTCCATGTGATTTCCCCGGCTTCGTCGCTGTAGCGGCTGCCGCGGCAGTCGGGGCAGTCGATGTCCACATCGGGCAGGAATTGCACGTCGAGCGTGATCTGCCCGGTGCCGTCGCATGTCGGGCAGCGCAGCGAGCCGGTGTTGTAGGAGAACGCGCCCGCCTTCAGGCCCCGCGCCTTCGCCGTATCGGTGCGCGCATACAGGCGACGCAGATCGTCGAGGATGCCGCTGTAGGTGGCGACGGTTGAGCGCACGTTGGCGCCGATCGGCGTCGCATCGATTATCGTGACGCGTTCGATGCCCGGCGCGTCAAGTGCGCGTACATGTTCGGGCATGCGTTCGTCGGCGATCTTCGCGTTGAGCGCGGGCACGAGGCTTTCGAGAACGAGCGTCGTCTTGCCGGAGCCGGAGACGCCGGTGACGACGGTCAGTCGATGTTTCGGGATATGCGCGTCCAACGCGTGCACTGTGTGCAGCGGCGATGTCGCGATGTCGATCAAACCTTCATCGAACATCGCGTCGGCGGCTGTCTGCGGACGCACGATGCGCGCACGTTCGTTCGCGAGGAACGGGCCGATGAGCGAATGCGGATCGTCTTCGACGTCGCCCACCGTGCCCTGCGCGATCACGGTACCGCCGTGTGCGCCGGCGCCAGGTCCCATTTCGATGATCCAGTCGACGTCACGCAACACGCGCGCGTCGTGATCGACGACGATGACGGTGTTGCCTTGTGCCTTGAGGTCGCGCATGACGCCGATGAGACCATCGACGTTCGCCGGATGCAGGCCGATTGATGGTTCGTCGAGCACATACATCGCGCCTGTCAGTTCGCTGCGCACGGAGCGCGCGAGCTGGATGCGCTGCCGCTCGCCGGTGGACAACGTGGAGCCTGCACGGTCGAGCGTCAGATAGTCGAGGCCGAGGTCGAGCAGACGGCGTGCGGTGCGCGTGAATTCGTCGACGATCGTCTGCGCCATCTCGCGCATGTCGTGGGGCATTGCCGAAGGCACGGTGCGCACCCACTCCGCGAGATCGTCGAGCTGCATCGCGCACTGTTCGGGCAATGTCTTGCCGTCGACGGGCAGCGTGCGTGCGCGTTCGTTGAGTCGTGTGCCGTGACAGTCGGGGCACGGCTCCTCTTTGATGAATGGTTCGACGCGTTTGAGCGCTTTCGCGTCCTTCGCCTTGTCGAGCGCATTGAGCACGGTGCGTTCGGCGCTGAAGTACGTGAAGTCGAGTTCGCCGGCACGGTTCAGTTTCTTCGAATGGTAGAGGATGTGTCGTTTCTCAGCCGGGCCATGCAGCACGATCTCCTTTTCGTGCGCGGTGAGGTCCTTGTACGGGACGTCGGTGCGCACTCCCATTTCGCGGCACACGTCGACCATGATCGACCACATCAGCGAACGCCACGGCGCCACCGCTCCTTGTTCTATGGTCAGATTCGGGTCGGCGATCAACGTCGACTCGTCCACGGTGCGCACGATGCCCGTGCCTGAACATGCCGGACAAGCACCGCCCGAATTGAAAGCGAGATCCTCGGCGCCAAGCGGCTGCACATGCTCGCCGCACACCGGGCAGACGATCGGCCTCTCGAGCGCGACATTCGGCGTCGGATCAAGCATATGGCCGTTCGGGCAGCTGTAGTTGCCAAGACGGGACGTCATCAGCCGCAGACTGTTGAGCAGCTCGCTCATCGTGCCGAAGGTACTGCGGATGCCGGGAACGCTCGGCCGCTGATGCAACGCGAGCGCGGGCGGCACATGTTCGATCGCGTCGATCTTCGCCTCGCCGCTCTGCGCGATGCGCCGACGCGTGTACGTCGACAATCCTTCCAGATAGCGACGCGACCCTTCCGCATAGAGCACGCCGAGCGCGAGCGATGATTTGCCGGAACCCGATACGCCCGCGACAGCGACCATCTCGCCGATCGGCACCTGCACGTCCACATGTTTGAGATTGTGCACTCGCGCGCCAGTGATATCGATTGTCTTCGCCATGCGATCGCTCCTAACCTATTTCACGTAGTTCCGAGCGTAAGGCGTGCGCGGGCGCTCCGCCGCAGGCGCACCGTTGCCTGTGGTTACCGGTCGGAAAGTGACCGGAGTGCACAGGCCTCACTGCACCCATGTGAAGTGCTGGGCACCTGCTCCAAGTTCAAAGTGGTATTTCACCAATCCTTTGTTCACTCCGGCAAAGATGCTCTCCTCGCATGTGATGGAGACGTCATGCCCTGTGCCGGTGATGAAGAAATCCTGCTTGTCAAGCGCCGTAGGCGCGAAGAGCGCCGCCTTGACGCCATCAGTGAACCATTGCGGAGCCGGGCCGTCATACGAACTCACCTGCGCGGGTGTCTTTGTTTTGTGGGGCGTGCCTTGTGTCGCCCCGTACCCGACGACCACAACGCCGACGGGTTTGGCGCCTCCCACCTCCCGCTGCACGGTTTTGCGGCTGAACGTGCCACCGACCCACCATGTGTTGAGTCCGAGGGTCTGGGCATATAGCATGAGATCCGCGCCGGCGTATCCCAGACGCTCGTCGGCGCCGTCGGGTCCCGCCATGATGAAGAAATTGTTGACGTCTTTCGCCAACAGCAGCTTGATCGCCATCGGAATCGCACTGCCGTTGTCTGTCATGAGTTTGATGGACAGCCCATATGCTTCGTTGTTCTTCTGTACGCGTTCTTCCAATTTCGCCACGATATCCGCAGGAATGGGTTTGTCGAGATATTTACGGACCATGTGACGTTCACTCATCGCTTGTTGCATATCCATCATGGAATCCTTTCATTCATTGGCTTGTGTGGCATTGAGCTGTTTCGCACGTTCGGCCATGTGGGCAAGACGGCGCTCGAGGAAGGAGACCTCCTCGTCCGTCATCCCTTGCGTCACGTACGCGTCCCACTCGTCTCGAAGTCCACGGATGGTTGGTTCCAGGGCTTTCGCCTGAGGGGTGAGCCATATCCGCTTGGAGCGGCGATCGTCCATCTGTGTCCGACGCAATACGAGGTTTTTCGATTCCAGTTTCCTCACGATGCGCGCCGTAGCCGCCTTGTTGACCGCGAGCACCGCCGAGAGCCGCTCCTGTGTCAGGCCGTCCTCCTCGTACAGTGGCGCGAGATACATCAGTTCCGATGCGGTCATGTTGGCTTCCCGTATATGACGGCCGAGGAAAACATTCAACTGCCGCATCAGCACGACCACACTGGGTCCGATCAGCTCCATCACAATCCTTCCGTCACCATCCACGATACACGGATTAGTTGATATATCAACTAATATAGTGGCACTATCCCACTCAACTCATCGACTCATGGATATTTCCGCGTATTGACAACGTTCTTTGAGGATGCGTCACCGGTTTTCCAAGATAGGCGCGTCTATATTGGAGACGTCAGCTCACGGGATACGCGAACTGGGATAACTGAATATCTCCTTTTTCTTTCTCTCTACAGTGTTCGGCTGGGGCTGCGACTACGCAGCCCCAGCTTTCTCTGTTGTGCGGTGCGATGAACGCTCGTTGAGCGGTGCGAGGAGCGCGTCAATGTATCGATATGACAATCCACAATCGCCATCCCGTGTCACAATCGACCTTCACAATCCGCCATTCAGCGCTAAAATCGACGTTCAGCACACGCCATTCCGTGCAACCGTGTTGCTTGCATACCACTCCCGCGCTGCGGTACGGTGGGAGGTGCCGTAGCGTACCGCAGCGCGACAAAGTCAGAAGCCGCTGGTGTCATCCCCTTCACTCGCGTCGGCACCGAATACGCCCTGCTCCCCGAGCAACTCGAACACGCCGGAGATCGCGTCAGTCTGCCGCCGTACATGAGCGGGCTGCTGTAGCAACTGCGACAGCTCGCACGGTCAACCGCATCGCAGTATGTAGAGCAGTATGTAGAAAGGAGCAGTCCATGATGTCACGCAAGGAGACCTTGGGAGTTCTCGGGCATTGGGGATTGGCGGATGAACCAATCACTGACATTCACCCCAAGGGCAGTGGAGAGGAAGAAGCCAGGGCCTTTTACGTCGGCGATGATTGTGTCCTGAAGTGTTCCGGAAACCTCGATTAGGTCAAAAATGCCGTGGCGCTCTACGAGGCACTGCACAGTGCCGACAAATGCGTGTCCCCAATCATCAGGACAACAGATGGCCGCGCATATGTACAGGACAGCGGACTGTTCTTCTATATGACCCAGAGAATCTTTGGTGCGCAATTGTCGGTTCAGGATTTTTACGAAGGGGATCACGCCACCAAAGCACGGATCCTCGGTGAGGCCATTGGAAAACTGCACCACGCTTTACGTCAAGTGACGGCGTCCGTGAACGATGTGAACCCGTACGAATCGGTGAAAGACTGGGCGTTGCCGACAATGAAACGCGTCCTTCCGCTTCCCGAATCATTCTGTCAGAAGTATTTGCATACATTTGGGGAATTGTATGATCATCTGCCCAAACAGATCATCCACGGTGACCCGAATCCATCGAATATCATCGTCTCGCACGACGAATGGAGTTTTATCGATTTCGAACTGTCGAAGAGCAGCCTGCGCATGTACGACCCCTGTTACGCAGCCCTCGCCATTCTCAGCGAAAGCTTTGACCCGAACGATGATGCCGCACTCTCGACATGGCTGAACATATACAGAAATATCATAAGCGGCTATGACGATGTGATGCGACTCACCGACAAGGAACGCATCGCGCTTCCTTATGTGATCGTGGCGGAACAGCTGACCAGTACGGCATGGTTCTCGGAACAGAGCGGATACACGAAACTGTTCGAGACCAACAAGCGCATAGCCGAATGGCTCATCTCCGTTTTCGACGAATTGGGATTCGACAGGATTCCGGATTCAGCAACTGTACACATCACCCTCAATCCGGCTTCTAGGCGTATTGGTGCTGCAAATCATTGGAATTCCAGCGGTCCACAACACCAATAACCATGCAGGCGCGCGTGTCGGTGAAATACAGTCGGACTACTGCTCGGCGACCATACCGATCAACGCGTCGGCCTGGTGTTCAATCGACGTGCGCGCGGCGTCGTCGAGTTCGAGGGTGTTGCTGACGAACATCTCACGGCTCAACGCGACACCGGTGAACGTGGCCGGCGCGAAACGCATCTTCATGAACTCAAGGACCGGCAGCAGTGTTGCGAAGCTGTCGCGCACGCAATTCGCGCCACCGGCGCCGCTCATCGTCATCGTCTTGCCGAACAGCGGCGACGGCGAACCATCCTCAGCCGGACGCGACAGCCAATCGAGCAGATTCTTGAGCGGACCGGGCATCCCGTGGTTATATTCGGGAGTCACGATCCACAACGCGTCGGCACCCGCGACCGCGGCGCGCGCGGAGGTCACCGACTCCGGATTCGGGAACTCCTCATCCTGATTGAACACGGGCACGTCATGCCAATCAAGGAAAATCACGTTCGCACGTCCCGCGAGCGCATGCGCGGCGAACTGCGTGAGTTGTTTGTTGAACGACTGTTTGCGCAGCGAACCGACGATCATCAATACCGTCGGCAGACTGCCGTCATGTTCCGCGATGCGCGCTTCGTTGGCTGGTTCCATGGTTCGTTCCTTTCGTGGAATCGGATTAGTGATGTACCTGTTCCAACAGATTGCGTGCACCGACGCATCCGCGTCTCGCGATGGGCTGAGCGCAGTGGGCATATGTACGGATGTTGTCGTGCGTGGTGTGCGTGGCGTCACGCAGTGCCGTCGTTGCGCCGATGTCGTGTCTCTCCTTGCGCTCGTACGGGTTCACAAATCGGCAATCGGTGCTGTCAGACGATTTGTGAACTGCTGCGCCGCGGACGCTCACGGCACATGTGCGCAAAACGATTACGTATGCGCACATGTGTGCCGAATGATGATGCCTGTGTGCGCAAATGTGCGGTTCTCACAGCGCGCGCGGCACAGCATCCGTACGTGCAGGTCACAAATCAACGATTCGATCGAACTATCGATATATGAACGACGGTGTCCTGTGACGCCACCGCCCGCCCACGAACGAGACTATCACCAACCTATGCCATTCACACTGTCACATCACTATCATTCACACTGTCATATCACTATCACTGTGATGGTGTGATGATAGTGATGTGACAGTGTGATGATAGCGACACCACAATACTCATCCACTTTTTCTTAAATCCGGTTACTCGACACGCCGTTCATGTTGACCTTCACATCATGTCAGGCCGTAGCGTACGAATCATGCGAATGAGTGAACAACGGACGATCGGCGAGACGTCGGCGCTGTGCGCGGTGAGCGTACGGATGCTGCGGCATTGGGAATCGACGGGACTGCTCCGGCCGAGCCGAGACGGCAACGGATACAGGTTGTACAGCGAAGACGACATCGCACGCATCCGTCGTATCCGTCTGTACCGTGACCTCGGACTCACGACGGAGCAGATCCGCGCGGCACTCGACGGTCCAACCACGACAACGCTCGCATTGATGCGCGACCAACGGGCGCGCATCAGCGACCATATCGCACAACTGCAGCTGATGTTGCAGGACATTGATGAACTCAGCGCATACGCACACAACACGAACAAGGATGAGCATATGAACGACCCATATATCAACGAAGCACACGAACGTTGGGGAGACAGCGCACAGTGGATGGAGTACGCGGAATACCGCACCCGTATGAACGACGCGCAGCAGCAAGCGGACCGCGACGCGATGCAGACAGTCGAACATGAACTCGCGCGGGCGATGCGCGACGGCGTCGAACCAGGCAGCGACACCGCGAACGAACTCGCGTTGCGGCACAGGGAATCACTCACGTGGTACCACGTGACGCCGTCGATGCACGTGTGTCTTGCGCAGATGTACACCGCGGATCCGCGGTTCCGCGCACATTACGACGCAATCGAACCTGGACTCACGGAATGGTTGCGCGCGGTCATCGAAGCACAGGCCGCCACGGAGGGTGTGGACGTCGAGCACGCGCGTTGGGAGTAGTGTTCAGCTGCGCGTCTGGGGTACTTCGAAGATCGTACAGCGGTTGAGCTCGCGACGCAGCTCCTTCCACTCGGGCAACGCGTCACTCATTCTCGCTTGGAAGCCGGCGCCATGACCATGCTCCCACAGATGCGTCATCTCATGGACGAGCACGTATTCGAGGAACTTCGGATCCATCAATCCGAGCTGCAGATTCAGGCGGATTCGCGATGTCTTCGGCGTGCATGACCCCCATCGTGACGTCATCGCACGCACGGTGATCTTCGACGGCGAACGTCCGATGATCGGCGTCCACTTCTCCACAAGCGCCGGAATCCGCTGTTCGATCGAGCGCCGCGCCTTCTCGACGTACTGTTCGTTCCACGTGAAACCCGCTGCTGAGTTTTCGGCGTCGGTTTCACGCGCTGCGGAGACTTCGGCGCCGGCGGCGGCGATCGACGGCGACGGCACCGACGGATCCACATCCGCCGACGCGAAGGTGCGCGAACGCGCGACCGCCATCTTGTGCAACGCATCATCGATCCACTCGCGGCGGTCGCGCACGAAATCGATGATCGTCCGTTCGGACATGCGCGCGGGGGCGGTCACTTCGACGGCGCCATACGGTGGCTTAATACGCAGATACATGTTGCGGTTGTTCTTGCGCAGCACCGTCACCTGCAGCCCGTCGACATTGAGCGTCTCACGCGAGATCAGCGCACGCCGCGACGGTGCGGAGAACGAGCGGGCACGAGGCATTCCACGAAAAGACATACGAGCATTATCAACATGCATTCGGACATATGTTCGAATGTGCACCGAAGGTCAGACGGCGCGTAGCGCGAGCGACGACACGCCGAACGGCGGTCAATTTGCACAAGTACACCTTGAAGTGTATTCTCTTTATCTGTTGCGTCTAGCGCAATCGGATCGGGCCCGTAGCTCAGGTGGTTAGAGCGCATCCCTGATAAGGATGAGGTCGGAGGTTCAAGTCCTCCCGGGCCCACGTGGGGAGCATTCTCACGTGTTCCCCCGTTCGGGGCTATAGCGCAGCTGGTAGCGCATCTGCTTTGCAAGCAGAGGGTCCCCGGTTCGAACCCGGGTAGCTCCACTCACGACAACCGTTGAAAACACTGGGTTTTCAGCGGTTTTTCTGTTTTATCCGGCAGCAGCGGGGCCTGTTCGGGCAGCCGCCCGCAACAGCGCAAGCATCGCACTCACGCTGCGCACAGCCGCCCTACACGAGACTCTCATGCACGGACGCGTTCACCCACTGGGTCTGCGCCACATTGTCGCCGGAGAAGACGCCGATGTCGAGCATGCAGTCGCGGTAATCACGGCCATGCGCAATGGTGATGTAATTGTCGTCGACCATACGGTTATGTGTGGGGTCCAGACCGATCCAACGGCGGTCGCGATACACCTCGACCCACGCATGCGTCGCCCCTTCCCCGTCGAGCAATCCCGCGATATAACGAGCGGCGATGCCAAGGTCGCGGCATACGGCGAGCATCACATGCGCATAGTCCTGGCAGACGCCCTTGCGTTGCGCGAACGCCTCTTCGGCGGTCGTCTGCACTGTGGTGGATCCGGGAGTGTAGTCGAACGACCGATACACCTCATCCATGATGACACTTGCACGGTCCAGCTCATCGGTGCCATCCCCCAATGCATCGATTCGGGTGCGGCAGCGCACAATCAGCGCTTCGATCGCCGGCCCCGGCTTCGTCAACGCGGACGGGAACCGATACAACGGCTTGAACGGCTCCTCCTTGATGTTCGCATTGTCCACGAACGCGATGCCGGTCACACGATAGCCGAACTCGCTGTGTGCCTGCGGCATGTAGCCGGTCATGACGAGCGAACCGAAGGAATCGATCGTCGACTCGAGCTCCACCTGCGGCTCCATCTGCACATCGACGTCGATGACCTGCTGACGAGGGCCGGTCACCGGGGCGCAACGCAACTGGAAACGGTGCTCGGTCACCGGCGCGCTGAACGTCAGTTTCATCTCATACGCAAAGGTCAGTTTCTTCACGCGACACACCTTATATCATGCACACAGATGCTCAGTCGAATCGGTCCGCAGACCAGACAGCATCGCGGCCAGAGCCTCGGAAATCGGCGCATAGCCGCGCACCAAGGTCTGTTCGATGAGCCACACCAAACCAGATTCAAGGCATTCTGGCATCTGCAGACCATCCAGCACCTGCACATAGGTGGTCATCTTACGCAGCGGCGCGTCAAGCTCCTGCGTCGAAAGCCCGAAACGCGTATACAGATCCACCCGTTCCAGATACTTGCCGAGGAACAGCAACGCCTTGAGCGGCGCGTCGATCTGCGAATCCTCGATACCGCCCCAGAAGGACAGGATGAGGTCGGCTATGTCGCGATGATCATACAAATCGTCGGCATGCGAGGAATGCGCGGCGGCCTCGTCGATTCCACCCATCGCCAGCTCGATGTACTGCAACAGCCGCGAGCCGAGCTCGGGACGCAGCGGCACCGCGTTCGTGAATGCACAGCGGATGGCGGAGCGAATCGAGTCGGGATTCTCGCCGTCATACAGGAACGACGTGATGAACGTATCGAAATCAGCGAAATCCTGCGGAAGGTCGAGCGCGCTGGCGAACGGGCGGAACGCATCGACGTCGGTGTCCATGACACGGTCATAGAACGGCAGGAACGTGTTCAACGTCGTGAACACGCGCTCGCTGTAACGGCCGAGCCAATAGAGGTTCTCCACTTTCGACTTCGTGATGAGCGCGCTCGAATGCGCGGCGGATTGCGCGGACGCGCGGACACTGGCCGGCTTGATCAGTTCGACGTGCGGCGACGTGTCGTATTCCACGCCGGTGTCCTTCGCGAGCACCCATGTGTCCTTGAATCCGCCGCCCTGCGACGAGTTGACGATCATCTGCCCCGGCACGGACGAGTAACGGGTGAGACCGGAATACCAAACATGCGTGTTCTGCCCCGTGAGTACGAATGCGCGCAAATCGCATTTCCTGGGCGTGCGCTCGCCCGTGTCGGGATCGATGACATCGATGTCCTTGAACTGGATGACTTCCTGCGCGATGAAACGGCGCGGCTCCTCGGCGATCTTAGCGGCGAGGTCGCGACGCTGTTCGCGGTCGAGCGACGAACCGAACACGACGCCGTAGCCGCCTGCCTCGGCGACGTCCTTGACGACGAGCTCGCCAAGTCTGTCCATGATTTCCTTGCGATCTTGTTCGAACAGCGGCATATAGGTAGGCGCGTTGTTGAGCAATGGCTCCTCATGCAGGTAATAGCGGATCATCTGCGGTACGAAATAATAAATCGCCTTGTCATCGGCCACGCCGTTGCCCGGCGCGTTCACGATGGCCACATTGCCGGCGCGGTAGGCGCTCAGCAGCCCTGGCACGCCAATCACCGAATCCGGGTTGAACGCGAAGGGGTCGAGGAACTCGTCAGACAGACGTCGGTACAGGACGCCGACGCGGTGGCGACGGCCGGCGTAATCAAGGAAGAACAGCCGGTTGTCGACGACCTCGAGGTCTTCGGGGAACACGAGCGTGGCACCGGTCTTCTCGGCGAGATATGCGTGTTCGAAGAACGCCGAGTTGTAACGGCCCGGCGACAGGACGACGGCCATGCCTTCGGTCGAGACGAAATCCATCGATTTGCGCAACAGCCGCGGATAGTCCCGGTTGTCGCGCACGCGCACGTCACGGAACAATCGCGGCGTGGTGCGGCGCTCGATATCACGGGCGAACAGCGGATAACTGGCGCCGGAGGGGATGCGCAGATTATCCTCGAGCACCCACCAAGCGCCGTCCTCTCCCTGTACGAGATCCTCGCCGGCGATGTGCGCGAAGACGCCGCCGGGAGGCGTCACGCCGTTGACCTGCGGGAAATACCCGGAGCAGGTGTAGACGAATTCCTCGGGAATGATGCCGTCGCGCACGATGCGCTTGTCCGAATAGATGTCGCGCAGATAGGCGTTGAGCGCGTTCACGCGTTGCTTGAGACCGGCTTCGAGCTGATCGAACTCATCGGAGCCGAGGATGCGCGGGATCGGATCGTAAGGGAAGAGCTGATCCTGGTATTCACCGTTCTTGTAGATGCCGAACCGCACGCCGTTGCGCGCCAGTTCGCGATTGAGCGCGTCGCGCCTGTTGACGAGTTCGTCCGCCAATTGCTGTGCCGCTGAAATGACCATGTCCTTCTCCCATCCATTCCATATTTATGCATGTACATGCCCTCTGTATGGATTATCGCGTCCTGTAACAGTGCTGCATTCCGGTATAGGAAGAAGAAATTACCTGTAACCATTGGTTTTGTTACGGTTATGCTTCGCCGCCATGGACGTCTGCACGAGCTAGAACGCACACATCGCTATTCTGTGAGCGATACCCAACGCGCGGATGCCGCCCAGCGACCCCGGCATCGACGACCGTCGTCTACTCGGTGAGCATCGCGACGATCTGCGCTTCGGGCCAATATCCCCACGACTCCACAATCTTCCCGTCGATGACGCGGAAGTTCTCGAGCGCCTCGAACGCAATCCGGCGTCCGGTCGGCGCAACCCTGCAGCATTCGCCTATCTGATAGCCCTCATACCGGATGCGCGTGGACACCATCGCACCGTCTGCGAACACGTCCTCAAATGTCAACTGCAAATCGTTGAACATACCCTCGACGATGCGCAGAATCCCCACAGCGTCCGCGTTGCTGCGCGCTCCAGCCGGACTGTGATCCACATAGTCCTGCGCCACGAGATCCATCACACGGTCATAATCATGATCGATGTATCCCGCCGTGAAGAACTCGCGCACCACCGTCGCCGCCGTTGTTTCGTCCACCGCCATATATCCATCCTTACCTGTCGGCACCACCATGCGTGTACGGCGCCGACAGCGTCGGTGACGTCTCCTCCAGAATCGAATCGCATGAGGCATGGTTGGTCTCCGGATAGGTGAACTCGATCGTGCTGATGGCCTTCTCCCCGATGATCTCCCTCACATAATGCACGTCGCCATCCTGCGCCCACGTGGCGATCATGACGTCGCCTTTGATGAGGCTGTAGCTGACGTCATAATTGTTCTTGTACATCGCGAGCTGCTGCTGCGGCGTCGTATCCAGGACATTGTGCATCGCGCTGACGGTGATGCGCATGTCCAGATCCTTGTTCACGAACGTCCGTCCGGCGCCGTTATCCGGTGCGGGCGTCACGATTGCGAAATCCTCGGGGATCTGTGCGCTGAATCCGTAGCGCGCGTTGATGTATTCCCGCTTGCCGCCCTTCGGGTAGGACAGCCAATCACCGTCGATGTTCTCGCCGTTGGCACGTGCTGACGAATTCGTCGATTCCTGATCATCGTTTGTCCGCTGCGCCTTGCGCGCCTCCTCTTCGGCCGCCTGCTGCTCCTGCTGGCGTTTTTCCTCGGCGGCCGCATCGGCGGCTTGCTCATCGGCCTTCTGCTGCGCCTTGCGCGACGCTTTCACCGCCTCGACTGCCTGGGCGACAGCCTGCGCGTCCTTGCGCTGTGCGTCGGCACGCGAACGCGCCTGCTGCGTCACGTAGTCGAGCACATCCTTATGTGCATCCGTTGCGCAGGTCAAACCGTTTTTGTCGCCGGAGAGTTTGCGATAACGGTCGATTGCACCCTTGAGTTCCGTGACTGTATCCTCATCGGCCACATCATCCGCCGACAACGTTTCCAATTGTTGCGCCTCATCGACTTCCTGCTGCGCGGCCGCGTACTGATCTTCGAGTTCCTGCACAGCGGCGGTACAGGATTCTCGCGCCTGCGTCAATTCCGATTGGTGCCGACGATTCCAGATGAAGCCTCCAACCGCACCGATGACGATGACGACGGCCGCGACGATTGCCGTGATGATGACGGCCTTTCCGGCGCCATGCGCATGCCGGTCATCATGAGACGGTTCAGGCTGCGGTGCCGGAGCCGGCACATTCACGACCGGCGGCGCGGACGGCGCAGGCGGCACCGACGGCACGAAGGTCGCCGTCTCGTCCATGGCGGACATCATGCCCGTCGCAACCCGCGTTTGATCCGGCATCGGCGCAGTCTCAAGCGGCATCCCACAGTTCGGGCAGATCGCGGCATCCGCCGCCACATTCATGCCGCAATTCGGGCACGATCCCCATTCCCGCTGCACCATCGTTGTCCCCTTTCCTATCGGTTCGTCGCCATCTCACCACGATGCCCACTGCTCCTTCCCGCCAATATACCGCCGTTTCACCCCGCCAAGCGTCCGATATTCCACTACCGGCCATCCGTCTTCGTCCCGTTTCATCGACCAACTCGACATTTTCCCCCGCAGGCAGGTCTGTCCGCGTCCCAGCCCATCGGCACTATCGACAAACCAACCCGCAAAAGACCCCTTTTCCGACCCAATCCATCGAACCGCCCGACGAACCGACCCATACCCCAATGCGGGCGTCTCTCCCCCTCCCCCCACACACAACGGCATTCTCAGGAGATGGACTTGCCGCCCCGCTCCGCTCCTCCCCTATGCCACAATCTTCATCATTTACAGCACCGAACGTTCGCACAAGCAGAAGCCGGGCATGCATAACCCAAGAAAGGCGCCGGCAACCATCATGAGCACCAGCACAGTCAAATCCCCACGGTCATGCAAGCGCAACCTTCTGCTGGCCGTTGTCACGACGATCATCACCGCCCTCCTCCTCGGCTTCGCCGGTACGATCCTCATCGCCGGCATCGCGAACAGCGGCCGTGACGCGCGCATGGCCTACCGCACACTCGACTACGACGTGACCGTGGAGGACGACGGCAGTCTGCGCATCACGGAAACGGTTGACGTGCGGCTGGACAAGCAGAAGAACCACAAGCCGTGGCGTCAGATCTACCAACGCTACACGCTCGACTCCAACCAGCTGACCGGCATCAGCGGCATCGCGGTCGAAAGCCTCGACACCGGCGACATCTACACCGAGGGCGACATTGTGCAGCCGAAGGACGTGCGCCGCGCACACAACTGGAACAGCGAGCACGCCGGCACCTGGTACATCGCGAACGTCGAGAATCCGAAGTCGAAACAGTCACCGCTGACCTCATACACATCGATCACACCTACCGACAACGTGGCCGATCCGCATAAGCAGACGGTGGAGGTCGGTTGGAACATCCCAGAGACGAAGCGCGCATCTAGTCTGCGATTCCGCGTCGAGATGACCTTCGACAACGTCGCGACCTCCTACAGCGACGTCACGAAGTTCCAATGGGAGCCCGCGTCGAAGGAGAACTCGGTGCCAATCGGCACGCTCACGGCGCGCGTGCACTACCCGCAGCCGCTCGATGCCGACGATTCGTGGGCGTGGCTGCATTTCGAGGGTCCCGAATCGTCGATCAGCCGCATCGACGATGGTTTCGAGTTCGGCGCGCACGACGTCCGCTCGCGCATGTACGTCGACTATCTGAGCATGACCGCGAACGATGTCACGCCGTACGTCATGCGCATGGCGGACACGGCGACGAAGGATGCGACGATCGCCGCCGAAGCGCAGGCGCGCGCCGACTGGGACAGCAAACGCACATGCGACGCGCGGCTCACGATCGCCGGCATCGCCATCGGCGCCGCGCTGTGGCTCGTCTGTGTCGTCGCCGAGTTCATCCAATGCGCACGCATCCTGCGCGGCATCCGCTACCGCGGCCCGATCGAATACTGGCGCGCCGCGCCGTCGCTCAACCCGGGTGCCGCGGCACGGCTGTACAACATCGTCATCGATTACGGCAACGGCGAGGCCGCGACGGCGCCGGCGATGGCTGCCACGCTGATGTCGCTCGTCAACAAACGCATCGTCGCCGTCTTCCCCGGCAAAATCGCGCTGTACAACGGCGAGGACGGGCAACCGCCGCTCGATCTGACGAGGACGACGCCGCCGATGGCGATGGCGAGGCTCAGTATGCTCGACGACGATCGCCGACGCAAAGCGATGAAACAGTGCACGTTCGTGCTGCTGCCCGCCGCCTTCGACGAGCGTGATCCTCACACGGCGCGCCTGTGCGCGTCGGAGCGCGCGCTGCTCGACATCCTGTTGGAGATCGGCGAACGCTCACAGTCGAATGTCTTCGACACGAGGCAGATAAACAAGACGGTGCGCAAATGGAAGCAGGCGAGCAAGCGCTTCAAGCAGTTCACGCAGACGTGCCGGGGCGAGCTGCAGCATGCGCATGCCGTGCAGGTGTCCGACCGCGCGCTGCATTGGTGGGGCGCCGGCGCGATCGCGTCGCTGCTGCTCGGCTGCGTGCTGCTGTGCTTCGGCGTCGGCGAGATCGTGCTCACCGGCATCGTCGCCTGCGTGGCGTTGACGCTGACATTGTTCCCGATGATCCGCGCGCCGAAGTACACGATCGACCCGCAGGGCGAAGAGATCGTCGGACAGGTGGAGGGATTGGCGCGCTATCTGCTCGATTTCAGCCATTTCGAGGCCCGCACGATGCTTGACGTGACGCTGTGGGGCGAATATCTCGTCTATGCGACGGCTTTCGGCATTTCGAAGGACGTCGTCGCGCAGTTCGCGAGCGCCGCCGTCGAGCTGCGTGACGCCGCATGGCTCGACGCGCACGCCGACATGGCGCCGGTCCTCTACTGGTCGATGTGTTCGACGACGTCCGGCTCCGCGTTCACGAATGATGGCGGCGCGAGCGTCGGCGGCGCGTCGTTCTTCGATTTCGGTTCGCAGATGGGTTCCAATTTCTCGTCGATGATGTCTGCGGCCTCGGGCGGCGGATCGTCGTCGGGCAGTGGTTTTGGCGGTGGCACAGGCGGCGCCGGCAGCGGTTCGTTCGGCGGCCGCTGATGGTGACCGCCGCCGCGCACGGGATTCTTCGCGTCCAGTGGGACGCAGAACCGGATTCATGGTGCGGTGGCGCATGCGGGGAGATCTCCTACCCCGCATGTGACCTCTACCTATTGCGCGTATTCCCTGTCTGTCTCTATGCCCGATTACGACATGGGCAGGCGTCCGGATTCGGGACGCCTGCCCAAGCAATGCGGTCGTATATGCAACCGGTACGGCGAAATGCGGCTGCTACTTGGTTTCGGGGGCTGCCGTGACTGTGGCGGCGTTGCCGGTGTTCTGCTGGGCGGCGAGCGAATCGCGGATCTGCTGCAGCAGGATGACGGTCTGCTCGTCGGGGCTCAGGTCGGGTTCGGCGGCGGCGACGTCCTCGTCCTTGTCGCCCTTGACCTTCGCCATCGCCTTCTCGCTCATGTCACGCAGCTTGTTGATCGGCACGACGATGCAGAAGTAGACGGCGATGGCGATGATCAGGAAGTTGAGCAGCGCGTTGAGCACGGAGCCGAAGGAGATGACCGAGTTCTCTCCGGCCCAGTTCGTGATCGTCCAGTTCCACGTCTTGCTCAGGTCCGGCTTGCCGAAGATGGCGGCGACGAGCGGATTGATGATGCTGTCGACGAGCGCGTTGACGACGCCCGTGACCGCGGCGCCCATGACGACGCCGACCGCCATGTCGACCATATTGCCTCGCGCAATGAATTTCTTGAATCCGTCCAACATGATGCTGACTCCTTTTTCAGTGTTCCGACGGGTGATGGCCAGCCATCCGTCGGTGCCCCTCCGCCTCATGGCATGGAGAAGGGCGGAAATCGGCGCAATGACGACCACGTACTGTCATAGTAAGCGACTCGATTACGGGAACATGTCCATATCGTCGGAATTGCCGCCGACTTCCGCGTTGCGCGCATTGTCGCCGATGTGCGCAACAATCCCGGATTCATGAATCCGCCGGCGCCCGATCATGCAACGGCGACGGCCGTGTCAGGCGCATCGCGAACAGCGCGGTCTCCGACCCTGCCCGCGCGCCTACAATGGCGACGCCGCCATGTACGACGCCACCGACTCGACTGGGGCACCGGGTTCATCATCGCGATCGGTCGCGCATATCCCCATGCATAGCACGGCGGCGACCCCGGATCCGCGCGGTTTGACGTCCATCGGACATCCATCGGACGTCCATCGAAAGGAAGCTTCCATGTCCCATGCATCCAAACACGCCGACGAACGACGCAACAAACGGAGGTTGTCGATGAGCGGGCGCACACCGACCAACGGATATACGCGTCGCGACGGCGACGGCCGCAAGGAGCGTCTGATCACGCGCGATGTGGTGCTCATCATGGCGGCCACGTTCTTCTTCATGACGGCGAGCATGATGAGCGGCCCAATCATCGCCGGCTTCGCGCACACGCTCGGCGCGAACGGCGCATTGATGGGATTCATCGCCGGTGCATTGTCGCTGGCCGCGCTGTTCTGCCGCCCGGTCGCCGGACATCTGTCCGACCGTACGAGCAAACGCGTGCTCGCGGTCGTCGGCGGCGCACTGTACCTGATCACGAACGTCTGGTACGCGTATGCGTCGAATCCGGCGTCGCTGCTCGCCGCACGCATCGTCAACGGCGTCGGTTTCGCCTGCATCTCGGTGTGCCTGTCGACGTGGCTGTCGACGTTGCTGCCGTTGTCTCGCATGGGCGCCGGCATGGGATTGTACGGGACGATGAACGCGTTGGCGCAGGCCTTCGGCCCCGATCTGGGCATCCGCATCTCGAAGGCAGTGAGCTACCGCGCCGCGTTCCTGACGGCGTCGACGATGGCGGTGCTCGTCGTCGTCTGCGTGCTGTGCATCAGGGACTCCGGCCGCCCGTACGCCGCACGCGCCGCGCGACCGGCGGACGACGGCCGCCGTCCGCGGCTGAGCGCGCTTTTCGAACCGAAGGTGATCCCGATCGCGCTGATCTTCATGATGTTCGGCATCCCCTACTTCGCGAACCAGTCATTCATCGTCGATTATGCAGCCCGCATGCAGGTGCCGTTCGGCGTCTCCGTGTTCTTCCCGATCTACGCGCTCGTGCTGCTCGCCGTCCGCATCGTGCTGCGCAACTGGTTCGACACGAAATCCTTCCGGTTCTTCCTGACGCTGTGCACGGTCGGCGACGTCGTGATGCTGCTGTCGCTCGCCCACCTGCGCAGTTTCTGGATGCTCGCGTTGGCGGCCGTCATGACGGCCGGCGGCTACGGGCTGATGAGCTCGGTCACGCAGGCGAAGGCGGTGCTCATCGCCGGCAAGGCGCGCAGCGGCATGGCGAACACGACCTACTACGCCGGCATCGATCTGGGCATGTTCCTCGGTCCGCTCATCGGCGGTCTGCTGTTCAGCGGCGTCCCGATCGCCTGGTTCTATCCCGCGCTGCTCGTCACGATGCCGGTCGCGTGGGCGATCTATCTGCCGTTCCGCCGCACAATCGACGGCGCGACCTCGCGGGAGTGATCGCGACGGCGAACACTGTGTCCATCGCGGCTGTGATGCTCGCGGCGATATCCACGGCGGCGAAATCACCTTCCAAAACATGAAACATGCTTGTGTACGCGTTTTCGCTGTCTTTAGAATGATGCTGTTTTGTCCGTATCCGACAGCAGAAAGAGGAACAATGCTCACCGATGAGTATGTGAAGCGCGTCTACGCCAAGGTCGAAGAGCGCGACCCCGACCAGAAGGAGTTCCTGCAGGCCGTGCAGGAAGTGTTCGAGAGCATCGAACCGGTCTTCGCGAAGCACCCGGAGTACGAGGCGGCAGGCGTCCTGCAGCGTTTCGTTGAGCCGGAGCGCCTCGTCAAGTTCCGTGTGCCCTGGGTCGACGACAACGGCGACGTGCAGGTCAACCGCGGCTACCGCGTCCAGTTCAACTCGGCGATCGGCCCGTACAAGGGCGGCCTGCGCTTCCATCCGACTGTCACCGAGAGCGTCATCAAGTTCCTCGGCTTCGAGCAGATCCTGAAGAACTCGCTGACCGGTCTGCCGATGGGCGGCGGCAAGGGCGGCGCGGACTTCGATCCGAAGGGCCGCTCCGACGCGGAGGTCATGCGCTTCTGCCAGGCCTTCATGACCGAGCTGCAGCGCCATATCGGCCAGTTCACCGACGTGCCGGCCGGCGACATCAACGTCGGCGCCCGTGAGGTCGGCTACCTCTTCGGCCAGTACAAGCGTCTGCGCAACGAGTTCACCGGCGTGCTCACCGGCAAGGGCCTCGAGTTCGGCGGCTCGCTCGCCCGCACCGAGGCGACCGGCTACGGCCTGTGCTACTACACGCAGGAAGCGCTGCGCGTGCTGCGCAACGACTCCTTCGAAGGCAAGACCGTCGCCGTCTCCGGCTCCGGCAACGTCGCGATCTTCGCGATCGAGAAGGCCACCGAACTTGGCGCGAAGGTCGTCACCTGCTCCGATTCGAACGGCTACATCTACGATCCGAAGGGCATCGACCTCGACGTCGTCAAGGACATCAAGCTCTGCCACCGCGGCCGCATCAAGGAGTACGCCGACCGCGTCGCCGGCTCCGAATACCACGAGGGCTGCAGCGGCGTGTGGACCGTCAAGTGCGACATCGCGCTGCCGTGCGCGACGCAGAACGAGATCGACGGCAACTCGGCTCAGACACTCGTCGACAACGGCTGCACCGTCGTGTGCGAAGGCGCGAACATGCCGTCGACGCCGGACGCGATCGCCGTCTACCAGAAGAACCACGTGCTCTACGGCCCGGCCAAGGCGTCGAACGCCGGCGGCGTGGCCGTCTCCGGTCTGGAGATGAGCCAGAACTCGTACCGCCTGTCGTGGACCTTCGAAGAGGTCGACGAGCGCCTCAAGGACATCATGAAGAACATCGTGTCCGAGTCGCTCGACGCGGCGAAGGAGTACGGCCATGACGGCGACCTGATGTTCGGCGCGAACATCGCCGGCTTCGTCAAGGTCGCCGACGCGATGGTCGCTCAGGGCATCTTCTAAGCCCGCCGGCGCCGCGTCGTATCAATACGCGAGCCACCCGCATGCGCGGTCGTTCCCCGTCAGAAGAACGACCGCGCGTTTTTTCATGCTCTTCCCGTGCGCGACCCTATGCTAGAGGCATGGCCGGCGAGAACAGCAGAAAACGGAAGAATCAGGTACGGGCGATTTCTCAGAGCCATCGCCCCATCTACAACATCCCACGCACGGAAAACGAGGAGCCGCGCAAGCCGAAGAAGGCGGTCACGGCGAAGAAACTCAACGAGCAGAAACAGCGCACCGCATGGTTCCGCGACTGGAGCGAACGCCAGCAGATCCTGCGCGCGAAGCCGAAACTGCGCGGATGGCTGCACCTGATCGCGTTCCCGTTCTCGATCGCCACATCGGTCATCCTCATCTGCCTCGCCCCGGCGGGATGGATGAAGGTCGGCATCAGCATCTACGGCGCGACCGTCATGCTGCTGTTCGGTGTGAGCGCGACGCTGCACCTCGGGCATGGGCACTTCCCGAAGCTCGTCGACACCGTCCTCGTACGCATCGACTATTCGAACATCTTCCTCGTGATCGCCGGCACCTGCACGCCGTTCCTGTTCGCGCTCAACAACAAGCCGATCTGCTGGACGTACATGGGCATCCTATGGGTGACGGCGGTCGTCGGCACCGTCGTGCACCTGCTGTACCCGGAGGGGCTTGACTGGCTGTTCACGATCATCTACTGCATTCTGGGACTGTCACCGCTGTCGATCATCTACTTCTTCTGGGTTTCGCCGTACATCGGCCCGGTGCCGACGATTCTCGTCATCTGCGGCGGCGCCTGCTACATCATCGGTGCCGTGTTCTTCGCGTTGCGCAAGCCCAACCCCTTCCCGCGTTGGTTCGGATACCACGAGCTGTTCCATCTGGGGACAATCGGCGGATACGTGTGCCACGTCATCGCGCTGTTCATGGTCGTGCTGCAGATGCGCTGAAGTCGTGACTGCGTCGCCCGGCACGAGATCCCACGGCATGCGGTGCACGAAGATCCACCAGAGCACGAGCGCGGCCGTCAGATACCAGAACCAGCGGTCGGCACCGGTGTTGAGCAGTACGAACCAGGTGCCGAGCACGAGCATGCGGACGGCGTAGAACAGGATGCGCCGCCAGCCGGTGCGCGGCATCGTCTCGATCGTCATGCGCGTGTAGGCGGCGCCGAGCGTGCGGCCGTCGTGACGCCATGGACGCCACAGCTCAAAGATCAGGAACAGGATGCCGGCGAGGATGCCGGGCACCCAGCGCACGCCGTCGGTCGTGATGAGCAACGCGCCGATTGCGTAATGCGTGCTGTCGAGCGTGACCGCGCACTTGTAGAACACGTAGGTGAGCAGCAGCACGAGCGCGTAGAGGATGACGTCCATGATGATGACGTCGATCGCGAGCGCGACGGCGCGGTGCACGAATCCGGGATGCGTGTTGATGCCTTCGATCTGCTTCGTGCGTTTCGGCACGAGCTTCGTGTAGAGGACGGCGAGTGCGTAGCCGAGCATCGCGCCGATTGTGTTCGTCAGCATGTCGTCGACGTCGAAGTAGCGGTAGGCACAGGGGTAGAGGCCCCAGATGCCGGTGAGCTGCGTCGTTTCGATGAAGATCGAGCAGGCGAGGCCGGTGCCGGCGGTCTGCCAGAACTTCCAGCCGGCCCAGCGGCCGAGCATGAAGCCGAGCGGTATGAACAGCACGACGTTCATGACGAGCTGCAGCACGCCGGACAGACCGCTTTGCGCGTCCTGGATGAAGCGCAGCAGGTCAAGCTGCGGGCCCAGATGATGGGTGAGGCAGTAGGCGGTCGGGTCGTCGGGCATCGGATACATCGTGAACGCGAGCAGGCCGAGCGCGTAGAGCACGGCGACGTAGGCGGTGAAGGCGCTCATGAAGCTCAATCGATGGTTGCGGTGATAGATGACCGCGACGATCGGCAACGTCAGCAGGAACGACACGAACGGCCACAGCATGACGGCGAGCATGAACGACTGGCTGAAATACCCGAGATATCTGAACACGGTCTTGAGTTTACCGGCTGCCGCGACGCCGCAGCATGGTCCGTATGGATGATTTTCCGTCCGCGATCGCTTCCGCCACATTGTGCACCGCCGACGTTCGCGAAGACGATGTTTTGCGAACGCTACAGCCGCACGCTGCACCCGAACCGATCGCGAGGGCATATGTCCGCGAACGCGACCGCCGCAATCCACACCCGAACCAGTCGCAACGATAGAAGAAAAGGCGGCCTGCGGACGATTACCGTCCACAGGTCGCCTTCGCAGCGAATTTCGGAGGATCAGTCGTCGCCGAGCGTCACATGAACGCCTCCGACGAGCGAGCAGACGACGTTGTACAGCAGCGCGAAGATCGTGACGAGGATCGTGACGAGCACGATTTCGACGATTGAGAAGATCGTGACGCCGCTGAGAATCGTCGGCAGCGAGAAGACGTTCGCGAGATTGATGCCGCCCGCATCGAGGCCGGCCGACGAGACGATCTGCGTAACCTGGTCGAAGACGCCGACGACCTTGAGCAGCGACCACAGCAGCGCGACGGCGATGATCTGGATGAGCGCGCCGGCGATCGACAGCATGAACGTGACCTTCGCGACCGACCACGCGTCCAGATGCGTCAGCGACAGCTTCATGCGGCGCGCACCCGGCTTCTTGCGACGCTTGATCGGGCGGACCGGCTTGTTTTCCTCGGGACGATCCTTGTCCGCGATCAGCGGGGTGTTCGAGGCGGAACGGGCGACGCGCGGCGCATGCTTGTCATGCGTCATCGAAGCGGTCGTATGCTCCAGTGGATTGGCCTCGCGGGGGTCGCTCATGCTCTGCTCCTTGAAATGCTCATGGCTTTGAGGTTGAGATTACCAACGTTCGGGGACGTGCCCACGGCGCACATGGCCGTGGGCACGTCCCTTCACGGACGATGGTCACTCGGCGTCGCCGTCGCCGTCGCCGGTGCGTTCGATCGCCGCCGAATCCTCTTCGATGACCGGCGTCGGCTGGTCGCCGTCGGCGCGGACTTCGAAGACCGGCTCACCTTCGGCCGGCTGCACGCTCGTGCTGCCGGACGCGGAATCGGTCGTCACGGTGTCGCCGTCGGCGTCGTCCTCGGTTTCGGCATTGCGCGCAATCGAGACGATCTCGTCGTCCTTGTCCGGCTTCGCGAAGGTGACGCCCTGCGTCGTGCGGCCGGTGCGCTTGACCTCGGCCACGTCGGAGCGGATGACCTTGCCGGACTTCATGATCGCCATGATCTGGTCCTCTTCGGACACGACGAGCGCGCCGATGAGGAAGCCGCGGCCCTCAACGAGCTGCACGGCCTTGACGCCGTAGCCGTTGCGGCCCTGCAGACGGTATTCGCCCAGCTGCGTGCGCTTCGCGAAGCCCTCGTTCGTCACGACGAAGAGATCCTTGTCGGTGTCTCCCCACACGACGTCCATCGCGAGCAACTCGTCGCCGTCGCGGAACTTCATGCCCTGCACGCCGGCGGTCTGGCGGCCCATCGGGCGCAGCTGCTCGTCGTCGGCGCGGAACTTGAGGCTCATGCCGTGCTTCGAGACGAGAATGATGTCATCCTCGGCGTTGCACAGGTTCGCGCCGATCAGCTCGTCGCTCGTCTCGCCGTCCTCGTTCTGCATCAGACGCACGGCGATGAGGCCGCCCTGACGCGGCGAATCGTATTCGGACAGCCGCGTCTTCTTGACCTTGCCGGAGCGCGTCGCGAGCACGAGGTACTTTGCGACCTCGTAGTTCGGGATCGACAGCACGGTCTGGATCTGCTCGTCGGGTTCGAACTGCAGCAGGTTCGCGACATGCTGGCCCTTGGAGTCGCGCGAGCCTTCCGGCAGCTCGTACGCCTTGCAGCGGTAGACGCGTCCTTTGTTCGTGAAGAACAGCAGCCAGTTGTGCGTGCTCGTCAGGAAGAAGTGGTCGACGACGTCGTCCTCGCGCAGCTTGGCGCCCTTGATGCCCTTGCCGCCGCGGTGCTGCGCACGGTATTCGTCGGCCTTCGTGCGCTTGATGAATCCGGCGTGCGTCACGGTGACGACGACGTTCTCCTCGGCGATCAGGTCCTCGACGTTCATCTCGCCGGAGAACGGCAGGATCTTCGTACGGCGGTCGTCGCCGTACTTGGCGACGATCTCGTCGAGTTCGTCGCCGACGATCTTGCGCTGGCGTTCCGGCTTCGCGAGGATGTCCGCGTAGTCGGCAATCTTGCGCATCAGCTCATCGTGCTCGTCGAGGATCTTCTGACGTTCGAGCGCGGCGAGACGACGCAGCTGCATCGCGAGGATCGCGTCGGCCTGCACGTCGTCCACGTCGAGCAGGTTCATCAGGCCGGTGCGCGCGATTTCGACGGTCGCCGACGAACGGATCAGCTGGATGACCTCGTCGATCATGTCGAGCGCCTTGAGGTAGCCCTGCAGGATGTGGTCGCGTTCCTCGGCCTCGCGCTTGAGGTAGGCGGTGCGACGCGCGATGACGTCGAGCTGGTGGGCGACCCAGTGGCGGATGAAGGCGTCGAGGCTCAGCGTGCGCGGCACGCCGTCGACGAGCGCGAGCATGTTCGCGCCGAAGGTCTGCTGCAGCTGCGAATGCTTGTACAGGTTGTTGAGCACGACCTTCGGGACGGCGTCGCGCTTGAGCACAAGCACGAGACGCTGGCCGGTGCGGCCCGAGGTCTCGTCGCGCATGTCGGCGATGCCCTGAATCTTGCCGTCGCGCACGGCCTCGCGGATCGAGACGACGAGACGGTCCGGGTTGACCTGATACGGCAGCTCGGTGACGACGAGGCACATGCGGCCGTGGATCTCCTCGGTGTTGACGACGGCGCGCATCGTAATCAGGCCGCGGCCGGTGCGGTAGGCCTGTTCGATGCCCTTGTGGCCGAGGATCGTCGCGCCGGTCGGGAAGTCCGGTCCCTTGATGCGCGCGATGAGCGCGTCGAGCAGCTCCTCGCGGCTCGCTTCGGGATGGTCGAGCGCCCAGTGCACGCCGTCCGCGACCTCGCGCATGTTGTGCGGGGGGATGTTCGTCGCCATGCCGACGGCGATGCCGGAGGAGCCGTTGACGAGCAGGTTCGGGAAGCGCGCGGGCAGCACGGTCGGCTCCTGCGTCTTGCCGTCGTAGTTCGGCACGAAATCGACGGTGTCCTTGTCGATGTCGCGCACCATCTCCATCGCAAGCGGCGCCATGCGGCATTCGGTGTAACGCATTGCAGCGGCCGGATCGTCGCCAGGGGAGCCGAAGTTGCCCTGGCCGTCGACGAGCAGATAGCGCATCGACCACGACTGCGCCATGCGCACGAGCGTGTCGTAGATCGCCGAATCGCCGTGCGGATGGTATTTGCCCATGACGTCGCCGACGACGCGCGAGCACTTGTTGTAGCCACGGTCGGGGCGGTAGCCGCCGTCGTACATCGCGTAGACGACGCGGCGGTGCACCGGCTTCATGCCGTCGCGCACGTCGGGCAGCGCGCGTTCGACGATGACGGACAGCGCATAGGAGAGATACGACTGGCGCATCTCCTCCTGCAGGTCGACCGGCTGCACGCGCGTGCCGACCATCAGGCCGTAATCGGTGTTGTCCGCTTCCTGCGGGCTCAGCGGCTCCATCGAGCCGGAGAGATTGTTGAGCTCGTCATCCGAGCCGTTGTTGGTGGGTTCGTCTGCCACTTTGTTTCCTTTGCCTTCACCGCGTCTGGGCGGTCACGTCTTGTTGCGGGTGCCTGACTCGTAGGGGACTGCTGTAGGGGTTGCAAGTCCGATCAGGCGTCGATCCAGCGGGCGTTGTGCGCGTTGCGCTGGATGAACAGACGGCGTGGTTCGACCTCGTCGCCCATCAGCATCGAGAAGGTCTCGTCGGCCTGCAGCGCATCCTCGATATGCACTTGCTTGAGCACACGGTTCTCCGGATCCATCGTCGTCTCCCACAGCTCTTGGTAGCTCATCTCGCCGAGGCCCTTGTATCGCTGGATGCCTTCGCCCTTCGGTAGCTGGCGGCCGTTTTCGCGGCCCTCCGCAAGCACGCGGTCGCGTTCGGCGTCGGTGTACACGAAGTCGTGCGGTCCCTTCGTCCACTTGATGCGATACAGCGGCGGCATCGCCACGTAGACATAGCCGGCGTTGATCATTGGACGCATGTAGCGGAAGAACAGCGTCAGGTTGAGCGTCGCGATGTGCGCGCCGTCGACGTCGGCGTCGGCCATGATGATGACCTTGTGGTAGCGCACCTTGTCGAGGTCGAAGTCGTCGCCGTAGCCGCCGCCGATTGCCGTGATGAGCGATTCAATCGTGTCCGACTTCATCATGCGGTCGAGGCTCGCGCGCTCGGTGTTGAGAATCTTGCCGCGCAGCGGCAGAATCGCCTGCGTGTTCGGGTTGCGTCCCTGGATCGCCGAGCCGCCTGCCGAATCACCCTCGACGATGAACAGCTCGCACTCGCTCGGGTCGTTTGACTGGCAGTCCTTGAGCTTGTCCGGCATGCCCGCCGATTCGAAGATCGATTTGCGGCGCGTGTTCTCGCGCGCCTTCTTCGCGGCCATGCGCGCGCGGGACGCCTCGATCGCCTTCTGGATGATGTTCTTCGCCTCGTTCGGATGGGCGTCGAACCAGTCGCCGAGCCGGTCGTTCATGATGCGCTGCACGAAGGTCTTCGCCTCGGAATTGCCGAGCTTCGTCTTCGTCTGGCCTTCGAACTGCGGGTTCGTGAGCTTGACCGAGACGACGGCCGTCAGGCCTTCGCGCACGTCGTCGCCGGAGAGATTCTCGTCCTTGTCTTTGAGGATGTTCTTCTCGCGCGCGTAGCGGTTGACCATGCTCGTGAGCGCCGCGCGGAATCCTTCCTCGTGCGTGCCTCCCTCGGTCGTCGCAATCGTGTTCGCGAAGGTGTGCACCGACTCCGAATAGGCAGTCGTCCACTGCATCGCGATCTCGGCGGAGACGCCAATAGAGAGGTCCTCGGCCTCGATGTCGATGACGTCCGGCTCGATCGGCTGCGCCTTGCGCATCTTCACCATGTACGCGACGTAGTCCTTGATGCCGTTCGCGTACTGGTAGGTGACGCTCTGGTGCAGTTCGTCGCTCGCGTCGCTTTCACCGGTGACCTCGTCGCCGGTCGGCTCGGTCTCGCGCATGTCGGTTAGCGACAGCTTGAGTCCTTTATTGAGGAAGGCCATCTGCTGGAAGCGCGCGCGCAGCGTCTCGAAGTCGTAGATCGTCGTCTCGAAGATCTTCGGATCCGGCCAGAACGTGACCGACGTGCCGGTGGATTCGCCGTCCTCCATCGCGCGTCCACGCTCGAGCGGCGCCGTCGGACGCTGGTTGATGTAGGTCTGCGTCCAGTAGTAGCCCTGGCGGCGCACTTCGATGTCGACGCGCGTCGAAAGCGCGTTGACGACCGAGATGCCGACGCCGTGCAGACCGCCGGAGACCGCGTAGCCGCCGCCGCCGAACTTGCCGCCCGCGTGCAGCTTCGTCATGACCGTTTCGACGCCGGAGACGCCTTCGCCGGGGACTTCGTCGACCGGGATGCCTCGGCCGTCGTCGACGACGCGGATGCCGTTGTCCGGCAGGATCGTCACCTCGATGTGCGTCGCGTAGCCGGCGAGCGCCTCGTCGACCGAGTTGTCGACGATTTCGTAGACGAGATGGTGCAGGCCGCGCGGACCCGTCGAGCCGATGTACATGCCCGGACGGATGCGGACCGCCTCAAGGCCTTCGAGGACACGCAGGTCGCTAGCGTCGTAATGTTCGGGGGAGAGGGTGTCGTCCAGCTGGCCGTCGATGACCTGACCGTCGTCGTTCGAGGATGCGTCCACCGCATCAGCCGTGAGATCTGCCACAGAGTATCCTTTCTGTGCTCGTCGCGAGGGTGTTTTCGCGATGCGATATGCCCTATAACACGAATAAAACGCCTTTGTAGGCGCTTGAGTACACTACTAGATATCTTACTCATGCTTAGGGACGGAATGCAATGGCGGCCCGTTCTGCATCGTTGTTCTCCTTCGGCGAACAACGGCGTCGCCGATGACGACTTTCGACGTCTCTATCAGCCGCGCGGACGTCGTGTATTCCGCTGCACGTATTTCATCATGCGCACGCCGCGGCCGTGTGTCTGCGGCCCGGTGACGCGCACCTCATCGATGCGCAGGCCGCCGAGGCGTTCGCGCAGCGTCTCAGTGAGCATCGGCGCGATCGCCGTGAGCTGTTGCGTCCACGACGGCGAATCGGCGGCAATCGTCAGCACGCCGTCCACGTAGCTGGCGACGCGAGAATGGCGCGCGTTGACTTCTCCGACGACGGACGCCCAATCCGATTCGAGCGATGCCATCTTGAGGTGCGGTCCCCATCCTGACTGTTCGACGATCTTTGTGAGCACGTCGCCGAGTTCGTGCGGGTCGCGTCCCGGTTTGCCGAAGTTGTCGAGCGCCTCCTCGCGGCGCACGCGCAGTTCCCTGATGAGGCCGGCCTTCGCTGCCACGCGTTGGAATTCCTGGGCGCCGAGCTTGCCCTCGTCAAGCTTGAGCGTCACGGCGATTGGCGTATGCATCAGCGTGCCTCCTCGTTGTATGACTGCTCGCGCAGCGTGGCCACGTCGATGATCCGCGCATCGGCGAAGGCGTCATCATCAGAGATGTCATCAGTAGGGATGTCGCTCGCCGCGGCGACGGTGATGAACACCTGCCGCTGCGCCGCCGCGAAGCGCAGAATCTGCGTGCGCCGCGTCTCGTCGAGCTGCGCAAAGACGTCGTCGAGGATGACGATCGGTTGCGTGCCGAAGCGTTCCTCGAGCAGCCGGTAGACGGCCATCTTCAGTGCAAGGCCGAGCGTCCACATCTCGCCGTTCGACGCGAATTCGCGCGCCGGGAAGCCGTTGAGTTCGATGAGCAGGTCGTCGCGCTGCGGACCGATGAGGTTGCGTCCGCGTGCCACCTCGCCGGCATAGAGCCGTTGGAAATGCTCGCTAATGAGCCGCGGGGCGTCCCCGCCCTGCGCGATCTCGTCGAAGGAGGGTTCGTAGTCGAGCGTCGCGTCGTTGCCGGGGCCGGCGAGTTTGTGCACGAGCTTCCGGAACGGCTCGCGCACCCGCTCGACGACGGCCATGCGGTCGCGCGTCAGCTGCAGGCCAAGGTCGATGTACTGGCCGGTCCAGATTTCCAGACCGCTGAGCGCCGCGTCGCGGGACGCGTCGAAGCCTTCGGATGCGCCGAGCTGCTTGAGCAGCGTCGCACGCTGCTTGGCGACGTGCGTGAAGCGCTGCAACGTGTCGGCGTAGCCGCGCACAAGCAGCGAAGCCGTCTGGTTGAGGAACTGCCGTCGCGAGGCCGGATCGGCCGAGACGAGCCGCTGGTCATCGGGCGTGAACGCGACGAGGGGGATGTCACCGACGATGTCGCGCAGATACATCGACGGGCCACCGTTGACGCGTGCGCGGTTCGCACCCTTCGCACGGATCGTCGCCTCATAGGTCGTCGTGCGGCCCGATTCGTCGTCGGTCAGGTTCGCGCGGATCGTCGCCGCGTCGAAGCCGCGTTCGACGAGCGGCGCCGACGACGAGGCGCGGTGGCTCGCGCCGGTCGCCAGGAACTCGATGGCTTCGACGATGTTCGTCTTGCCAAGCCCATTCGCACCCTGCAGGATCGTCACACCGGGCGCGAAGTCGAGCAGGCAATGGTCCCACGAACGGAAGTGGTCGAGGGCGAGGCGGGAGATGAACATCGGTTTCCAACGGTTCGGCGGGTGGACGGAAAAGGAAAGCGGAAGAAAAGGCGGCCGTGGCGTCTCCATGCGGCAAAGACGCCACGGCCATGACTCAGCTGTTGAAGCGCATCGGCACGAGCAGATAGCGGTAGGCGAGCGATTCCTCGGAATCCGCCTCCTGCTGGCCGTCGAACTCGACCGGCTTGACGGCCGTCGTCATCTTCATGCGGACAAACGGTTCGGTGATCGCGCTCAGGCCCTCGCGCAGATAGTTCGGGTTGAACGCGACGGTGATGTCCTCTCCGTCGAGGTCCACGTCGAGCACTTCGCTCGCCGAGGCTTCGTCGGCGGCGCCTGCCGTCAATGTGACTTCCTGGCCGGCGAAGACCATGCGGATCGGCGCGTTGCGTTCGGCGACGAGCGCAACGCGCTTGATCGCGTCGAGCAGGTTCTGCTTGTCGAGCACGGCGTGGATCGGGTAAGAGTCGGCGTACAGGCGGTCGACAGCCGGGAAGTCGCCGTCGATGAGCTGGACTGTGGATATGCGGCCAGCGTTTTCCACACCGAGCAGCGTCGGGTTCTCGACGTCCAGATACAGATTGACGTTCTGGCGTTCGTCGAGCGAACGGGAGATGTCGCGCAGATGAGTGCCCTTGACGAGCGCGACAGCGTCGAGGCCGTCGTCGGCCGGCGACCAGTGGAAGGTCGAGCGCGACAGGCGGAAGCGGTCGGTCGACGAGAGCGTCACCGTGTCGCCGACGAACTTCATCTGCACGGCCGTGAGCACCGGTCGGTCGTCGGTGCGCGCAATCGCTACTGCGGCCTGGATGATCGACTGTGTCAGCGTCGGCGCGTCCACCTGACCGAGCAGTGGCGGGAGCTGTGGCAGATCCGGGTATTCGCTTTCCGGCATGAGCTGCAGCGTGAACGTCGACTTGCCAGAGGAGATGCGCAGCGTCGAGCCGTCGGTCTGCAGGTAGGTCTTCTCGAAGGGCAGCGACTTGCTGATGTCGGCGAGCAGCTTGCCGGGCACAACGGCGGCGCCGGCTTCGTCGACGCCCGCCTCGATGTGGTCACGCGACGAAAGTTCATAGGTAAATGTGGACAGTTGGAGCGCACCATCCCGAGCCTCGAGTTTGATACCGGAGAGCAGTGGGTTGAGCTGCTTGGCGGACAGGATGCTGGTGGTCCAGGACACAGCATCGGCGAACGAGGTGGAATTAACTTCTACTTTCATGCGCTTTCCTTGACTGTTGACGATTGTGTGAGTCTGGCATTCATTCTAACTGCTTCTTGCTTGCTTCGTCGAGAGGAAGCGCGCTTCAGCGCGAATGTGCGTTGATGGTCATGATGATTACTTAAGTATGTAAGCTTTCATCACCATCATAAGGACGGTGGATATGTGGAAAACCTCTGGAAGCCTTACAGGCCAGCGGTTTATCCACAATTGGGGCATGTGGATAACTTCTGCATCGCCTGTGGATAAAGTGGCGGTTTTTCCACAGGATGGTTGGGGGCTACTCGCTATCCACATTTCGACTGCGCCTCTCCACGAGTTATCCACAGCTGATTTCGGCGTTTTCCTCGCGTTATCCACGAGCTTTGCCAACAATTGTGGATAACCATGTGGAAAACTTTGTTGCGAAATCGGCATGCTTGGGTGTGTCGCGCGTGTGCCGTATCCACACTGGACGCTGCCGAGATAGGCCCCGGCAGCTCGGCGAAACGCGGGCGCGCGTTCCGATTGCCGTGGGTTCCCGGCTACTTGTTGTTGTTGCGCTGGCGCAGCAGCACCGTCAGCTCGGTGACGTAGTTGTAGATCTCCTGCTTCTGCTTCATGCCGTCCGAGACGATCTTGATGTTGTGCATGACCGTCGTATGGTCACGGCCGCCGAACACCTGGCCGATGTTGACGAGGCTCATGCTCGTCAGATCGCGCGTCAGATACATCGCGATCTGCCGGGCGAGTGTGATGTTGCGGTTGCGCTGCGGGCCGACGATGTCGTCGAAGGTCAGATGGAAGTACTTCGCGACGCGTCCGATGATGTCGGTCGGCTTGACCTCGATATCGGTGGAGAAGAAGTCCTGCAGCGTCTGCTCGGCGAGCACGACGGTGACCGGCTGCCCGTTGAGCGAGGCGAGCGCGGTGACGCGGTTGAGCGCCCCCTCGAGCTCGCGGATGTTCTCGGTGAAACGTTCGGCGATTAGGTCGAGGACGTCGTAGGGCACGCGCATCCCCGAATTCGACGCAATCATCCGCAGGATCGCGATGCGAGTCTCGAGGTCCGGCGGCTTGACATCAACGGTGATGCCCTGCTCGAAGCGTGAGATGAGTCGCGATTCGAAGTCCTTGAGGTTCTTCGGCGGCACGTCGGATGCGATGACGATGCGCTTGTTCGCCTGATAGAGGCTGTTGAAGGTGTGGAAGAACTGCTCGAGTGTCTCGGTCTTGCCGCCGAGGAACTGGATGTCGTCGATGAGCAGGACGTCGACCTCGCGGTATTTGCGGTTGAACGCCATCACGCGGCTCGAGCCGGACTTCGTGCCGGCGTCCATGCGCAGTGAATCGATGAACTCGTTCGTGAACTCCTCGCTCGTCACATAGCGCACGCGGGCGCCGGGCTGCTTGACGAGCGAATAGTTGCCGATCGCGTTGAGCAGATGCGTCTTGCCCAGGCCCGATCCGCCGTAGACGCACAACGGGTTGAAGTCGCTGCCGCCGCCTTCGGCCACGGCGAGCGCGACGGTGCGCGCGAATCGGTTCGAATCGCCCGGCACGAAGGTGTCGAAGGTGTCGGAGGGGTTGAGATGCGTCTCCGGATCGATCATCGGCTGCGGGGTGCGGCCGAAGCGTGCCTTGAAGACCTCGGGGACGCCGCTGAGCGCCGTCGGCATCGCCGCTGCCGGATCGAGGTCGTCGCCCATCGAATCCTCGAAGGTCTGCACGACGGCGTCATCGTAATGTGTCGTCTTCGGCTGCTGCTGCACGACGACCGGCTCAGGCTCCGGTTCAGGTTCGGGCACCGGCTGGCGTTTGCGCGTATCCCCGCGCGGCGCCTCCTCGCTCAGCGCGGTGACCGGCAGCACCGGCTGTTCGGGTTCGTTTGCGCGCACGGTGATCTTGAAGGCGGGGAAGAGGTCGATGCCGCCGTTCGCGATGCGCAGCGCCTGCAGCAGCTCGTCGTTGAGCTCCGTCTGCAGCACATGCTGCGTCTCGCTGTTCTCGACGGCGAGGATGATGTTGGTGCCGAAGAGCGCCTCGGGGACTACGCCCTCGAACCATCCCTTCTCGCGGGCGGTCAGCGACGAGTTCTTCCGAAGCAGTTCGAGCGCGTTCGACCATATGACGGTCGCTTTGGCCGCCGGGTCGTTGGATGCTTCGACCATGATTTCGTCTCCATCGGTTAGATGCACATGCGTAACAGGTCATTTTTACTCTGACTGATGGAAGTTATCCACAAGCTCGCGTGTTGGAAATGCTTGGTTTTGTAATTACAACGGTGTGGTTTGTGTATAACTTCCCGCGGCTTTCCCCGCCATTCGCGACCGCGCTGTGGATGGCCGCGCGCAGCCGTCCACGACCGTGCGCCGGGCGTGTCGTGGATACGCCGTGCGAGGCTGGGCGTCGCTTGCACATGCGCGAGGTATAGGGGTATCGGTAAATTGGTAGAGATTGTCTCAAGCGAAGTCATGCATAAACGCATGACCCACCGACCTAACCTAACGGGAGCATGAAACTATGAAGAGGACATTCCAGCCGAACAACCGTCGTCGCCACATGAAGCACGGCTTCCGTGCCCGTATGCGCACGCGTTCCGGCCGCGCGCTGATCAACCGCCGCCGCGCTAAGGGCCGCAAGACCCTTTCCGCCTGAGTTTTCGATTCAGTCGGACGAACGTGGAACGGCTCAGAAGCCATCGCGATTTCGTCGCCGTGCTGCGTCGTCGCCGGAAGGTCTCCGGCGACGACGTCGTCGTGCATTATCTGATGCCCGACGACATGCCCGACGGCGGCGCCGGCGATGCATCCAGACATGTGGGGCTGGCCGTTTCCAAGGCGGTGGGGAACGCGGTCGTGCGCAACACGGTGAAACGCCGTTTCCGCGTGCTCGCGCAACGCTACGAGGACGAGCTCCCCGAACGCTGCAGCGTCGTGCTGCGCGCCAAGCCGAGCGCGGCGCACGCGTCCTTCGCGTCGCTTGACGCGCAGATGGCGCAGCTGTTCCGTGCGGTGCGCCGTAAGACGGCACGTTGATGACGGGTCACGCAGGGCGGGCGATGATTCGCTGCATCCGCTGGTATCAGCGGCGGATTTCGGCGAACACCCCGCCCTCATGTCGTTATTACCCCAGTTGCTCGAACTACGCGATTCAGGCGATTCGCCGCTACGGCGCCGTACGCGGCGGCACGCTCGCCGCGTTGCGGCTGCTGCGCTGCCGCCCCTGGAGTGCGGGAGGCATCGACGATGTGCCGCAGCGGTTCTCCCTGTTCTACAGATTCTCTTGGTCGCGCGCGCACGAAGAGCCGCGGCTGACCCCCCTGCCCCACGACGAGAAGGAGTGAACGGCCAGATATGACGGATAATTTCTTATTGGATAGCGGATTCTGGGGATGGCTGTACAAGCTGCTGACCCCGGTCGAGTGGCTCATGACGCAGGTCATGTACTGGTTCCACAAACTGCTTACGCTCATCGGCATGCCGGCCGTGGGCCTTTCCTGGGTGCTGTCGATCATCTTCCTCGTGGTCGTCGTGCAAGCCTGCGTCTTCCCGCTGTTCTACAAGCAGATGAAGTCGATGCGCGGCATGCAGGCGATCCAGCCGAAGATGATGAAGATTCAGAACAAGTACAAGGGCAAGAACGATCCCGCGAGCAAGGAAGCGATGCAGCGCGAGATGATGAAGCTCTACAAGGACAACCACGCCAATCCGGCGGGGTCGTGCCTGCCGATGCTCATCCAGGGCCCGGTCTTCATGTGCATGTTCTACGTGCTTTCGGCGATCCCATACATCGCGCGCGGCAAGCGCGCCCCGCTCGGCGCCTTCGACGTGGCGACCGCGCAGGAATTCTCGGCGACGACATTCTTCGGCACGAAGGTCTCCGACACCTTCACGACGGCTGGCACGAGCGGCAAGGTCGTCATCGCGATCTTCGTGTTCGCGATGTGCGCGTGCCTGTG
Source organism: Bifidobacterium anseris (assembly GCF_002860345.1). Classification (GTDB taxonomy): domain Bacteria; phylum Actinomycetota; class Actinomycetes; order Actinomycetales; family Bifidobacteriaceae; genus Bifidobacterium; species Bifidobacterium anseris. Next base: position 71,075 of record NZ_NMYC01000005.1, on the reverse strand, counting down.
GTACATGCAGTGGAACACGATGCGCCGCAACACGGCGCCGGCATCGATGAACAAGCAGACCGAACGCATGCAGAAGATGATGCTGTGGATCTTCCCGATCATGTACATCTTCTCCGGCGTCGCGATGCCGTTCGCCGTGCTCGTCTACTGGCTTGCGAACAACATCTGCAACCTGCTGCGCTCGTTCTGGCAGCTGCGCGAATTCCCGACCCCCGGCTCGCCGGCGGCGATCGACAAGGAGAAGCGCGACCACGACAACGAGAACAGGAAGCGCGCCCGCGAAGGCCGCCCCTCACTTGAGGAGGAGGAGCTGATCGAGGCGAAGAAGGAAGCGGAACGCAAGTCTGTGCAGGGCCATCAGCGCCAGCAGCCGCAGCGCAAGAACCGCAAGAAGAAGTAACGGCCGATTCTCCGGCCCGCCCGCGATTCCCACGACCGTCCGACGGTCGTGGGAATCGTCGTATCGGGGCCGTTGCCGCGCGCGGCGTGCCGGGTGACGTGGGACTGCCTTACACTGGTGTTCTGCAGGCGTGTATGTCCGGCGGCGCGTTCCCCGGACCGAACGATTTTTAGTATTGAGAACATTCCAATGCATGCAAGGAGTGCGTATGGTGCAGGACGAAGAACGAAGCGTGGAACAGCTGGACCGCGAGGCCGACATCGCAGCCGACTACCTCGAGGGTCTGCTCGACATCGCCGACTACGAGGGCGACATCGAGATGGGCGTGCGCAACGGCCGGCCGATGGTGCAGATCGTGGCCGACGACGACACCGACATCAAACATCTGATCGGCCGCAACGGCGAAGTGGTGGACGCGCTGCAGCAGCTGTGCCGCCTCGCCGTGCAGCAGGAGACCGGCGAACGTTCCCACCTGATCGTGGACGTCGACGGCTTCCTCAAGCGCAAGCGTCAGATTCTGCGTGACATGGCGCTCGACGCCGTCGACGACGTGCGTGAGACCGGCGAGCCGGTCGATCTCAAGCCGATGAATTCCTTCGAGCGCAAGATCATCCACGACGTCGTGCGCGACGAGGGACTGCGTTCGCGTTCGCACGGCGAGGAGCCGAAGCGTTACGTGACGATCTACCTCAAGCACAACGACGCCGACGACGAGGAACTCGAGGACGACGAGTACATCGTCGAGGACTGACGAACGCTGATCGCCTGATTCGCCGTGTCGTACAGACAGCGTACGCGGCGAATCAGCGCACATGTCAGTGCACACATGATGAGGGACGCGCGAACGATGCGGTTCGCGCGTCCCTCGTGTGTTTGATGATGTCTCGATGATTTGTGCGCGCCGACGATTTGTGTAACCACCGTCACCGCTGCGCCAGAGCGGCTGCGGCGATGCCCGCGCCGCAGAGCGCCGCCAACGCGACGCGTATCTTCGGCTTGCGCAGCAGGTCGCCGATGCAACCCCAGTCGCACAGCGTCCGGTCGCCGAATGCGCGGTACCAACGGCGGCGCGGCGCACGGCCCAACAGATCGCCGTACGTGAGCAGTCGCGTGTCGTAGGCGGCCGGATCGTCCTCGTGGAATTCGAAGAGGCGCAGCGCATGGTCGCCGCCGCGCGGACCGTAGGATGTGAAGCCGCATGTGGGCGTATAGCCGATGTCGAGGCCGTCATGGCGGGTGACGAACGCATTGGTGTGGTCATGCCCGCAGAACAATGCGAAATAGCCGCCGGCGCGACGGATTGCGGACACCTCGCCGCTGTTGTGCTCGCTGCAGCACGGATGCTCGCGCAGGACGGAGCCGGGGCGGCTGTGCGCGGCGTCGAGGATATAGCAGGCGTCCGCATGCCTGCGATAGCCGCGGATCGCGTTCGCGGTGAAACGGCCCACCGGCAGCAGGCAGTCGTAGATCTCGGGCGGCGGAATGTGCTGGAACACGACCGACGGTGCTCCGAGCGACCCCGCCGCCTCCCCCAGCCATGCCACGGCCTTGTCCGATGGCGAGCCGTAGCCGCATTCGGGGGCGAAATCACCGGAATTGACCATCATGATGCCCATCGCCGGCCTTGTGTCATCGGAAGAATCGACGGCGAGGGCGAAGGTGCCCGGCTCCGGGGAATCGGCGGGATTAAGACAACCGGGGAACATGCGGTAGAGCTCGTCCTGTCTCGTCAGTGGCACGCCGCACTGGAAGTCGTGGTTGCCATAGGTGACGGCGAAGGGGACGCCGTGCGCGACGATCGGCCCCAGAAATCCCGACAGGCAGCGCCGCACGGCCGCTTCAAGAGTCTGCGGTGTGACGGCATCGTCCGCAGATCGCCGGCTGATGCGGTTGATGGCGCGGACGACGGCCGCCTCGACGCGCATGCCCGGCGGCAACGGTGCGCCGGGAGCGTCGCCGCGCCGATGCATGTAGGTGGCGGCGAAGGTCGGGTCGTAGCCGCGGATCTGATCGCCGGTGAGCACGACGAGATCCGGGTCGGCCCGCTCAATCGCCGCCTCGATCAACGCGATCGCATGGCGATCCACGTCGGGGCCGTCCTGCACGTCCGCCAGCTGGAGCACGCGGAAGGTGCCGTCGGGACGGAAACGCAGATGGGCGTCGCGCGTTGCGGTCCCGTGATCGTCCACGCGGCCGCCGCGGCGTGAAGACATGGCCGCGGTCATGGGCGCGCGACCTCGTCGAGCGGGGCGGCGGCGACCGGGACCGGGCGGATCTCCAACGAGACATGGTCGCCGGGAAGGAAACGCATCGAGGAATCATGCTGGCTCACAAGCGGCGGCATCGTCGGCGCATCGTCGTGCGTTTCGACCTGCGTACGGCCGAAGGCGCCGAGGAACATGCTCGAACGCACGACGTAGCGGCCTTCGTCACGCCGATGCAACAGCACATGTTCGGGGCGTACGAACGCGGTGACCCGCGTGCCCGCGGGCAGCGGCCTGAGCGGCGGCACAGCGTGGCCGAGCACGTCGATCATGCCGTTGGGCAGCACATGCGTCTCCAGACGGTTCGATTGGCCGATGAAATCGGCGACGAACGGCGTCGCCGGCTTCGCATACAGCTCCTGCGGCGTGCCGATCTGCTCGAGACGGCCGTCCTTCATGACGGCTACGCGGTCGGCGATCGCGAGCGCCTCCTCCTGATCGTGCGTCACGAAGATCGCCGTGATGCCGAGCTCATGTTGGATCGAGCGGATCTCGTTGCGCAGCTGCACGCGGATCTTCGCGTCCAGAGCGCTCAGCGGCTCGTCGAGCAGCAGCACGCTTGGATTGACGATGAGTGCACGGGCGAGCGCGACGCGCTGCTGTTGGCCGCCCGACAGCTCGTTGGGGTAGCGTGAGGCGAAATCGGCGAGTCCCACCTGTTCGAGCATGCAACGCGCGCTGCCGAGCCGTTCGCGCCTGTCCACTTTCGCGATTTTGAGGCCGAACGCCACGTTCTGCAGCACCGTCATGTTCGGAAACAGCGAATAGTGCTGGAACACCATGCCCATGTTGCGTTTGCGAGGAGGCGTTCCGACGACCGACGTCCCGTCGACGAGGATGTCGCCGCGCGTGATTGTCTCGAAGCCGGCGAGGCAGCGCAGCGCCGTCGATTTTCCGCAGCCGGAGGGGCCGAGCAGGCAGATGAGTTCGCCCGGGCCGATTCGCAGATCGAAGTCGCGCAGCACCTCCTTCGCGCCGTAGGATTTCGAGACGCCGTCGAAGCACACGGTGCGCCCGAGGCCGTGCGCGTCGGCGACGTCGTCGCGGGAATGCCGGGCGGCGGTGTACGTGTCGCGATTTGTCTTATGCATGGTCAGTCCTTCCTTCGGGGTTTGCTATCGCCGCTCGTCATCGCGAACAGTGCGAACAGTGTGCACAGCAGCACGATTAACGTGACGATGACGGAACGGTAGACGTCGGTCTTCGAAATCGAGATGAGCGCCGTCTGCAGTGTTACGCGGTTGAGCAGCGAGGCTATCGTGAACTCGCCGAACGCGATCGCGGTGGTGATGAGCATCGACGCGACGATCGAACGGCGTAGACACGGCAACAGCACATCGATGAGTGTGCGCGGCCAGCCTGCCCCGAGTGATTCCGCCGCTTGGGAGAGCGTGCGGCAGTCGAGGCCGCGTAGGTCAGACGAGATCGTCGTATGCACGAACGGCAATGCGAGCACGCCGTAGGCGAGCGCGAGCGTCCACGTGTTCGTGCCGACAACGTCGCTGAGCACGGCGAGCACCGGGGCGAGTCCGACGACGAGGATGATCGCCGGAATCGCGATGGGCAGCAGCATCAGCATGTCCATCGCGCGGTCCAGCCGCGGGAAACGGACGGCGATGAGCACGAAGGAGGGGATGACGACAATCAGTTCGATGGCGAGCGTCACGGCGACGAGCATCAGCGAATTGAGCACGCCGTCAAGCAGTGTCGTAGAGGAGAAGTCGTGCGCATCGAACAACGTGAGCCAATGCTCGAGCGTAAATCCGCCGGTGGGGGAGCGGAACGTGAAGTACAGCATGCCGACGATCGGCAGCAGCAGGAAGAGCGCGAAAGCGGACAGGACGACCGTCTTCACGGCGCGGCCCGGACGGTCGTAGCGCCGCCATGCCGTGGCGGTCGCTGTATCTGCTTGGCGCGTTCGGTCGACGCCGCGGGCGGACGCGGCTGTGCTGCTGACGTCAGTGCCGCCGATGTCCGCGCGACTGCCGGCGTCCGTTTCGATGTCGGTCGCGTCGATCGCGATGGATGGGGTCAACGAAGCCATGACGAGGCCTTTCTGTCGATGACGGCGTAGAGGCAGACGACGAGCGTCATGATGGCCAGCATGCCGACGGCGAGCGCCCCCGAAGCGCCTTGTGATCCCAGTCCGGTTTCGCTGATCAATGCGGCACGCACCTGCAGCGGCGCGATCTGGGAGCCTTGGCTGATCAACGCGGCCGCCGTCGCATAGGCGGAGAACGCGTTGGCGAACAGCAGCAGGAAGCCGCTCATGAACGACGGCAGCAGCATCGGAATGCCCACATGCCGCCAGAAGCAGCCGGCGCTCGCGCCGAGCATCGCGACGGCTTCGGAAAGATGCCGCGGCAGCCGTGCCATCGCCGGGTAGAACGTGACGATCATCAACGGCATCTGGAAGAAGACGTAGGGCAGCACGAGGCCGATCGGCGTGTACAGCCATACGCCGTGCTCGTAGATGTCGAGATGCATCGTGTCGCGCAGGAACAGCGTGACCATGCCCTGATTGCCGAGCGTGGCGATGAAGGCGAAGGCCAGCATCACGCCGCCGAACTGGGAGAGCGTGCTCGCGGCGGCGTCCGCCAGACGGCGCACGGCGCCACTCTCCTTGCAGCCGAGCAGCGCGTAGCAGACGAGTGCGCCCAGGATCGCGCCGATCGCCGCGGTCAGCGCCGACAGCCACAGCGAATTGACGAAGGCGGCGGCCACGCCGGGGCGGCGGAAGATGGCGAAGTTCGCGATTGTCCATTCGCCGGAGGCGCCACGGAAGGCACTTGACACCACGAGGGCCGTCGGCAGCGCGAACATGGCCAGCACGTAGATTGCGAACGGCGCGAGCCCCATCGCGTTCGAGGCGCGGCGCATCGCCGTCGTCCCCCGTCGCGCATCGGCCGCGCCTGATGCAGCGGTTGCGCGGCTCATGATGCGGCGACGCCCGACCAACGTTCGGCAAGCAGCGTGTTCGCCTGCTCGGTCTGCTCCTGCGTCGCGAGGTGGATGTCCTCGGGCAGGCCGCCGGCCTGCTTGAGGGCCGCGTCGTCGATCGTGCCGTCGTCGGTCATCGCCTTGGCCATCACCGGCAGCGCGCCGGCCTTGAGGAACAGGTTCTGCGCGTCGGGCGTGTAGAGGAACTCCTCCCACAGGCGTGCGGCCGCCGGATGCGGCGCGTCCTTGTTGATCGCCTGGCTGTAATAGGAGCCGTAGGCGTTTTCGGGCAGCACGATCGTCTTGTAGTTGGGGTTCTGCTTGGCCGCGGCCACGTTGAGGTAGTTCCAGTCGATCACGACCGGCGTCTCACCCGAGGCGATCGTGGCGCTCGTTGCGTCGACCGGCAGGAAGTTGCCGTGCTGCTTGAGCTTCGCGAAGAAATCGATGCCCGGTGCGAAATCGTCGAGCGAGCCGCCCTCCTGCAGCGTCGCCCACGCCACCGCGGCGAAGGCGGCGCCGGCCTGCGTCGGATCGCCGTTGATGGCGACCTTGCCCGTGTAGTCCTTGCTGAGCAGATCGTTGAGGCTCTTGGGTTCCGGCGCCTTCGACGAGTCGTAGCCGATCGAGACGACGCCGGTGTAATCGTTGACGTAGAGGCCATCGGGCTGCTTGTTCTTCTGCGGGATCTTGTCCCACGCGCTCACCTTGTACGGGGCGAAGTAGTCGGTGCTCGACAACGCGACCGCCTGTCCCAGATCGAAGACGTCCGGCGCGTTCGCCTGTCCCTTGAGGTCCTGCGCCGCCTTGATCTCCTCGGCGCTCGAGGCTTCGGGGTTCGTCGAGTTCACCTGGATGCCGTACTTCGACTGGAAGGTCTTGATGACCTCGCCCCAGTTGACCCAATCGTCGGGGCATGCGATGATCGTGAGCTGCCCCTCCTCCTTCGCCGCCTTGACGAGTCCGTCCATGCCGCCGAAATCGGCGACGCTCGTCGCCGTGCGCGATTTGTCATCGACCTTGCCCGACGAGGATCCGCAGGCGGCCGCTGTGGCCGCCAATGCCAGCGCGCACAGGACGGCCGTGGCGCGGCGCAGCGTCGATATGATGAAGCGAGATGTGCTGTTGGTATTCATGCTATTCTTTTTCTCTCTATAGGAAAGCAGATACTATGATTAAAAGGTATTATTGCGTATTGAGAGCAATATTGTTTTTACCTTTGACTTAAGACTAGCATGTGCCGTTTGCCGTGCGGAGAGGCGGCGAAGTGCGGTTTGGGCGCTCGGATTCTTCCGTCCTTGTGTAGCGTTCGAGAGACCCTGTGACGATGAAAAGACTCGGGACGATTGATGTTGCGGCGGTCGCCACCGCCGTCCCGACGACTGTCGGTTCGTGTGTCCGTCGTCTGCCGTTCATCGATGATTCATGTGTGGTTTGCGGTGGATTCACCGTCGGTTGGCGCATGGTTCAGCCGATGTTCGTCGGATGTTCATCGACGCCGGTCGTGCGGCGCCGTGTCGGACAAGGAAGGGCGGCCGGCGACCGGAGCCGCGGGCCGCACGAAATACGACGGGGCGCGCACGAACCGTGTGGTTCGTGCGCGCCCTATGATGCGTTTTGTGACGCGGACGCTCAGTGCGCGTCGCGCACGGCCTGCAGCGCCTGATCGGCGTTGAGGAACTGCACGCCGCGCATGCCGACCTCGGTCGCGGCGCGCGCATTCTCGAACTTGTCATCGAAGAACATCGCCTGCTCGGGCTTGAGTCCGAAGCGTTCGATCGCGATCTCGTAGATATGCGGATCGGGCTTCGCACAGCGTTCCTCGGAGGAGACGATCGTGTCGCCGAGCAGATGCATCGCCGGGAACTCGGCGTGCGCGAGCGTGACGAAGGGCGTGCTGAAGTTCGTCAGCCCCCACAGGCGGTAGCCGTCGTCGTGCAGATCATGCAGCAGCTGCGGCATTCCCGGCATCATGCCGGCGAAGGCGCGCCGGTAGTTCGCGAAGTACAGGCGCATCGCCTCGTTGAGCTCGTCGTCGTGCGGATGGTGGCGGCGGAAGTCGGACAGCACACGTTCCTCGCTCCAGCCCAGATCGCTCATCAGATCGTAATACCAGAAGCCGTAGGGGTCGGCACGATCGAGCACCCGGCGGATGACCGGCGTCGGCACGAGCCCCTCCATCGTCAGTTCGGGACGCCAGTCCAGCAGCACTCCGCAGTAATCGAATACGACGTCGGTAATCGGCATGATTCCTCGCTTCCCGCGCTCTACGCGTCCATGGTCTTCGCGGGCACAGCGTGGCCGCACATGCCCGGGCGTCTGCGACATCCACCATCCTAGCGTCGCGGCCGCGTTGCGCCCGCCGCTTCGCACGCGCAGCGGAAACGGCGGGCGCAACGCCGGCGTCGTCACTGCGCGCGCGTCGCGGAGAGCCGCACGAAGCCCGAATGATGCATCGTGAAGCGCATGCGGTCGGCGAGATACGTGTCGATCGCGCGCTCGCACGGCACGCTGTGCGCGTCTGCGGCGATGCGGTGGATGCACAGCAGCGGCGCGCCCTCCGCGGTGCCGAGGAGGTTCGCCTGCTCGCTGTCCGCGGCGGTCACGTCGAGCGTCTCGTCGACGAACTTCGGGTGGATGCCGTAGACGTCCTCGAAATGTCCGTAGAAGGACGTCGTCAGATCGAGGTCGAGGAAGCGCGCGAAGCGATACGCCGGCAGATGCGTCTCTTCAAGGGAGAGTGGCGTGCCGTTGAGCATGCGCAGACGGATGATCCTGTAGATCATCGAACGGTCCTCGGGCAGCCACAGCAGCCGGCGATCCGCCGCCGACCCGGGCGTGAGCGTTGCGCTGAGCACGGTCGACGTGAGCCGCCACCCCTGCCGCCGGGCGATCTGCGTGAGTGATTCCACCGTGTTCAGCGAACGCTCGAGTTTGCCGTCGGAGACGACGATGCCGCCGCTGCGGCCGATTCTGCGCACGATTTCGTGGGTCTGCTCGAGCTGTTCGAGCGCAAGCCTGAGCAGCGTGCGCGAGATGCCGAACGATTCCGCGAGCGCGCGCTCCGAGCCGAGTTTCTCGCCCGGCCGCAGCTCGCGCGCGCGGATGACGGCGCGTATCCTGCGCGCGACGTCGTCGGCGGTGGGATGGGTCAGCATCCGAGTTCCTCGAGCGTGGCGGTGAACGCGCTGATGAACATGTCGACGTCGTCCTCGGTGAAGACGAGCGGCGGCCGCAGCTTGAGGATGTTGCCGAAGCGTCCGCAGACGGAGGTGAGCACATGGTGGTCGCGCAGCGTCTCGAGGATGTCGAGCGCGGTCGGCTGGTCGGGGTCCTTCGTGCCCGGTTTCACAATCTCGCAGCCGATGTAGAGGCCGGCGCCGCGCACGTCGCCGATGCACGGATGCTCGGCCATCAGATCGGTCACCGCCTGCTTGAAGATCGCGCCGACGCGCTTCGCGTTGCCCATCGTGTCATCGTCGCGCATGACGTCGAGCGTGGCCTGTGCGGCGGCCATGCACACCGGGTTGCCGCCGAAGGTGTTGAAATACGGGATCGTGCCGGCGAAAGGTTCGAGCACTTCGTGACGCGCGGCCATCAACGATGTGGGCAGGCCGTTCGCCATCGGCTTGCCGCTCGTGACGATGTCCGGCACGATGCCCTGGCGTTCGAAGCCCCAGAACGCGTCGCCGGTGCGCGTGAAGCCGGGCTGCACCTCATCGGCGATCCATACGCCGCCGAGCTCGTGCACGGTGTCGATGACGGGCTTGAGATAGCCGACCGGATCGGGGTAGACGCCGTCGGAGGAGAAGATCGAATCGGCGAGCAGCGCGGCGAAGCGGATGCCGTGCCGTTCCATGTCCGCGACGGCCTTGCGCACCTCGCCGGCCATCCATCCGCCGAATTTCTCGGCCGTGCATTCGCTGGCCGGCTTGCCGTCGATGACGAGGCGGTAGGTGTCAGGCGTGGGGATCATGCGCATCGTCAGACCGAGTTCCTGCGCGGTGCCGAGCGCGGGGGAGAGCTTCGACGTGAGTGCCGAGTTGCCGTGGTACGCCTCGGCCGTCACGATGACGCCTTCGCCGCCGGTGTAGGCCTGCGCGACGCGCACGGCCAGGTCGTTCGCTTCCGAGCCGGTGCACTGGAACATGATCCGGTCGATTTCCTCGGGCATCGTCGAGAGGATATCCTCCGCGTAGTTGAGGATGTTCTCGTGCAGGTAGCGCGTATGGGTGTTGAGTGCGCTCGCTTGGCGGCTCATCGCGTCGACGACGCGCGGGTTCGCATGGCCGACCGACGCCACGTTGTTGTAGACGTCGAGATATTCGACGCCGTCCGCGTCCCACAGGCGCGCGCCCTGACCGCGCACGAGGTGCACGGGATTGCGGTAGAACAGGCGGTAGGCCGGGCCGAGCACGTTGCGTTCCTCGGTGAGCCTGCGCGTCTGCGGGTCGAGTGCCGCCGCCATCTCCGGGCGGAAGCTGTTCGTGTCCATGATGGTCGATCGTGTGGCCATGGGTGCTCCTTGACGTCTGCTGGTTGCTGATCGCTGTTGATGGCGAGCGTATCGCGGCAATGTAGCGGCGTCGGATACGTTCTGGAAATGAACCATTATGGCGCGAAGAGCCGTAAATGGTTGTGCGGAGCTGTGAAATGGTTGTGCACAGCGGCGAAATGATTGCGCACAGCGGCGGCGGATGACAAAGCGGGCGCCCGCCGCGACTGCGACGGGCGCCCGATATGCGCGCAATCAATCGAAATCAGCGATGATCAATCAACGATGATCAGTCGTGCGTCTTGTATGCGGCGGTGCCGCCGGAGGCCGCGAACTCCTCCTCGGGGGAGAGCACGAGGTGTTTGCGCCCGTAGGCGGCGAAGAACACGGTGGCGGCCAGATAGATGCCCACCATCACGTAGACGGCGAGTCGGTAGTCCGGGTTGAGCAGGACGGCCACGAAGATCGCGAACGACAGCAGGCCGGCGATGACGGCGCCCGGAACGCCGAAGCGGGAGACGAAGGGCCGCTTGATGTTCGGCATGTGCCTGCGCAGCAGCACATACGAGACCATCTGCAGCAGGTAGGCGAGCACGGCGCCCCAGACGGCGATGTTCAGCACGACCGAACCCGCGCCCTCGCCGCCGTAGGCGATGATGAACAGCGCCGCGAAGCCGATGACGGCGCCGACGACGAGACCCCAGTACGGCGTCTTCTTCTTGCCGGTCAGCGACAGGAACGCCGGATAGTAGCCGGCGCGGCTCAGCGAGTACAGGTTGCGGCCGTACGCGAAGGTGATGCCCTGCACCGAGGCGAGCAGGCCGATGAGCGCGAAGGCGGACAGGATGGCGGCGAGGTTGCCGGGCAGAATCGCACGGAATCCGTCAAGCAGCGGCTCGTCCGAACCGCCGAGCGCGGCAGCGCCCATCACCGACGGATTCAGGAAAACGACGATGATCGCGGACAGGCCGAGCGTCAGGATGCACAGGCGGGACGCCTTCGGGATGTTGCGCTCCGGGTCGCGCACCTCCTCGGCCGCGAGCGGCAGCTGTTCGATGCCGAGGAACAGCCACATCGCGAACGGCATCGCGAAGAAGATCGCGCCGACGCCGAAGGGCAGGAAGCTCGAATGGCCGGCGGTCGGCGTGATGTTGAACAGCGAGGCGAAATCGACCTTGCCGCTCAACAGCGCGCCGACGCCGAAGAACGCGACAATCGCGAGCGCGGCGATCGACACGACTTGCGCGAAGCGGAACGAGGTCTCGGCGCCCACCCAGTTGAGCGCGACGAAGATCGCGTAGATGGCGAGCCACCACACCCATTGGTAGCCGGCGTCGGTCAGCGAGAAGCCGGAGATGTCCATCAGGATCGAATCGGCGTAAGCGGACGAGAAGTAGACGATCGTGGCCGCCGTCATCACGTATTCGACGGTCTCGGCGAGGCCGGTGAAGAAGCCGCCCCACGGGCCCATCGCGGCACGGGCGAAGGAGTACGCGCCGCCGGTATGCGGCATCGCGCTCGCCATCTCGCTGATCGAGTTGAGCATGAGCACGTACATGACGTAGACGACGCCGGCGGCGATGAGGAAGCCGCCCCATCCGGCCTGCGCGATGCCGCCGTTCCAGCCGGAGAAGTCGCCGGAGACGACGGCGCTCACGCCGATCGCCCACAGTCCGAACGCGCCCGCCGTGCGTTTGAGCTGACGTTTCTTGAAGTAGTCCTTATCCGTGGCGACGTAGGTCACCGATCCGAGTCCTGATCCCGATACCGTACTGGACATGGTGTGCTCCTTTTGTGCTTCAGGTGTGCATCTGTTCGTTTCTTTGTTCTTTGTTGGTGAGGTTGGTTGATTGATGATTGGGGGAGAAGAGAATTGGTTGATGAGGGCGACCGCCCGCGTATCCGCTACCGCAGCAGCCAGCGCGAGTCCTGCAGATAGCGTTCGGCGCACATGACGCTGCCGGGCGCCTGCTCGCGCGCGAGGCCGCCGGGCAGCGCGTCCTCGCGGTGGTTGGTCGTCCATCCGAGCATCTGCAGACGGCGGATCATCGACAGCGCGGACATGATCTCGAGTTCGTCGGGTGTGAATCGGCCAGCGACCGATTCGTAGCCGCGCATCCACGCCTTCGCGAGATCGGGGGCGTACTCCTTGTGTTCGATGAAGCTCAGCGAGGCCGCGTAATCGTAGAGATACCAGCTGTAGCCGGCGTCGTCGAAGTCGATGACAGTGAGCGTGCCGTCGTCGCCGCGGATGATGTTGCTCGGGCGCAGATCGGCGTGGATGAGGCCCCACGACTGCGCGTCGCGCGGCGCGTGCGCCATGACCTTGAGCGCCTTGTCGAGCGCGGCGTCGCACAGGCGGCGCTGCAGCGCATTGAGGTTGGCGGTCTCCCAGCGGCCCCAGCGCGGTGCGGTGCCGACCATGTCCGAAAGATCCCACGTGAAGCGCTTGAATCCGTAGGGCTGCTTCCATGCGCGCGACTGCGCGTGGAACTTCGCCGCCCACGAGCCGATTGTCTCGTAGTACGCGCTCGGATCGTCGAGATCCTCGAGCACGGTGCCCTCGACGAACTTCGTCGAGACGACCATCCAACTCACGTCGTTGAGGTCGCGGATCTTCGTGACGAACATGCCGCGCACGGTCGGCACCGGGTTGATCAGATTCACGCCATCGATCTCGTGCAGCGCGTTGAGCCACGCGATCTCCGAGGCGACGGCTTCCGGCCCGCCGACGTATCCCGGCTGGGAGACGCGCACGACGCCTTCGGGCCGGCCGTCGATGATGAGCACGAAGGTCGCGTTCTCAGAGACGGTGATGAGATCGAGCCGCGCGCGCTCCGTTTCGATGCCCCACGCGCCGCACACGCCGCGGAACAGCCAGTACGGCGCCGGCGAGCCCTTCGTGAGCGAGCTGAATGCGTTGAGCGAGACGGAGGCGACGGGGTCGTCGAGCAGCGGTTCCGTCTCGATGTCCTGTTCCTGCATGGCCACAGCTCCTTTCCAGTCCTGAATGTTGTCTTCGATTGTGCGCGCCTGCGGGTTTCCGCGCGCCCATCTGCGGTTACGGCCCAGTAAATAAACCCTTCCGATTAATTAATGGTGCGTTACGTGCATATGCGATTCGTGCCATATATGTTTCACGTGGTGATAAAAGTTTCACGTGAAGATGAACTGAGACGGGGATGTTGCACGTGAAAACGGTATAGGATGGTGCGTTATGAGTGACGAGATCCATACCGACGAACAACTCGCCGATTCCCCGGTGCTTGAGGCGACCTTCGGTGATGCGCTGGGCGCGATGAAGGTGTTTCACGGGAAACTCGCGCAGGAAGGTGAACCGAGGGGGCTCATCGGGCCGCGCGACGTGGACATCCTGTGGGAGCGGCATCTGCTCAATTCCGCGGCGATCGTGCCGTTCATCCGCGAGGCGACGGAAGGCAAGCGCTTCCGCACCGTCGCTGACATCGGCAGCGGTGGCGGTTTTCCGGGCCTCGTGGCCGCCGCGATGCTGCCTGATTGCGCGTTCACGCTCATCGAGCCGATGGAGCGTCGCTGCGAGTGGCTCGCCGAATGCGTCGAGGCGATGGGGTTGTCCAATGTAATCGTCGTGCGGGGGCGCGCCGAGGAGGCGATTGCCGCGCTTGACGAACGTCAGCCGGAGGCGAAGCGTCACGTCAAGGCCTCCGTCGTCGTCCCCGAGGGGGTGCGCGACGCGATTCGGCATCCCTTCGCGGCTGTGACTTGCCGCGCCGTCGCGCCGTTGATGAAACTCGCCGGCTGGACGCTGCCGCTCGTCGAACCGGGGGGTGAGCTCATCGCGCTCAAGGGGCGCTCCGCGCAGACTGAGATCGACAAGGCGCGCAAGGTGATCGCCCAATACGGCGGTGTGCGCCCGCGCGTCGTGACGGCACCGGTCGCCGACGGCCTCGAGGATACGCGGGTCGTCATCATCAACAAGAAGGCGACCAGCAAAAAGGCGGCGAGGCGGTAGGTTATCCACATCGACTGTTGATTGGAAAAAGTTATCCACAATCTCGATGTGGATAACTTGATGGCCGCTGACAGCTTGTAAATCAACGATTTTCACAGTGGCAGGGCGTGGGGAAAACGGAAGTTATCCACAATCATCCACCGGTTATCCACATTGGGAATCGGGCGGACGCCCTGTCCAGACGGCTACACAGACTTGAAGACACTGCGACTCAACTAGGAGGACAGTCCTCGTGACAGATCAAGGGAACATCCCCGGCATGGAAAGCACAACGGAAACGCTCGCGCGCATCTTCAAAGGCAGCGATTCCGGCGTCGGCTCGCAGATCGCCGACGAATCTACGCGCTACGAACGCATCAACGCCGCGGAATTCAAACGTCCGGCACGTACACGCCGCATCGCCGTCGCCAATCAGAAGGGCGGCGTCGGCAAGACGAGCACGGCCGTCAACGTGGCCGCTGCATTCGCGCAGACGGGCATGAACGTGCTCGTCGTCGACATGGATCCGCAGGGCAACGCATCGACGGCGCTCGGCGCGAAGCACAACTCCGGCGACCCGTCGGTCTACGACGTCATCGAGGGCCGCGCGACGATCGCCGACGTCATGCAGGTCTGCCCCGATTACAAGACGCTGCACGTCGTGCCCGCGTCGATCGACTTGAGCGGCGCCGACCTCGAACTCGCCGACATGCCCGACCGCAACAACCTGATGCGGCACGCGCTCGACGAATTCCTCGCCAACAGCGACGTGCACTACGACTACGTGTTCGTCGACTGCCCGCCGAGCCTCGGCCTGCTCGTCATCAACGCGATGTGCGCGGTCTCCGAGATGCTGATCCCGATCCAGGCCGAATACTACGCGCTCGAAGGCCTCGGACAGCTCATCAACACGATCGGCCTCGTCCAGTCGAACTTCAACCCTGAACTGCTCGTCTCGACGATGCTCGTGACGATGTTCGACCGTCGCACGCTGCTCAGCCGCGAGGTGTACGAGGAAGTCAAGACGCACTACCCGAGCATCGTGCTCGACACGACGATTCCGCGCACCGTCAAGATCTCGGAGGCGCCGAGCTTCGCGCAGACCGTCGTCAGCTACGATCCGCGCGGCATGGGCGCGATTGCCTACCGCGAGGCCGCGCTCGAAATCAACAACCGGTCGGCCGTCGTACTGGAGACCATCGCATCGAGAAGAAACGAGGAGTGACATGGCATCGAAATCACGTTTGGGCCGAGGACTCGGTGCACTGTTCCCCTCACTGCCCGGCGAACAGCCCGACTCGGTGACGCCGCCCGAGCAGCCGAAGAAGCAGACGCCGAAGCAGCCGACACAGCCGACGCCGGCGAAGTCGCAGCCGAAGCCGGCGAAACAGCAGCAGACGCCGGCCGCCGCGTCAGCCGCCAGTGAGCAGCCGGCCACGCCGGTGTCGCCGCTGAGCTCGACGATTCCGTCGATGGGCACGATGACGCGCCACGGCGAGACCGTCTCGAAGCTCGCCGCGCCGATGACGCTGCAGCCGGAGGCAGCCGAGCATCGTCCTGCGGCACAGACCGCCGAACAGTCGTCGCAGTCGCGCTCGATGTCGGCAACGACCTCATCGTCGTCGCAGAAGCGCGCGACGATGCCGGCGATCGGCGACATGGCGCACCCGAGCGACATGTTCTTCGACGGCACGCCGATCGTCGCGAAGCACGACGCCGCGCCGCAGCAGGAGACAGCCGAGGACGGCCTCAAGCCGGTCGAAGGCGGCTACCTCGTCGAACTCGAGGTCACGCAGATCGGACCGAATCTGCATCAGCCGCGGACCGTCTTCGACGACGAGGAACTGCGCGAACTGTCCGAATCGATCAAGGAAGTCGGCGTGCTGCAGCCGATCGTCGTGCGCAAGCGCCCGGTCGAGCAGATCCGCGCCGCCCATGCGCAGCCGCAGCAGCCGAGCGGCGACCCCTTCGCCGACCGCATGGACAGTGAATACGAACTCATCATGGGCGAGCGTCGTTGGCGCGCGTCGCAGATCGCCGGCCTGACGAAGATCCCGGCGATCGTCAAGACGACGGCCGACGACTACATGCTGCGCGATGCACTGCTCGAGAACCTGCACCGCGTCGCGCTCAACCCGCTCGAGGAGGCGGCCGCCTATCAGCAGATGATCGACGAGTTCGGCCTCACGCAGATGCAGCTCGCACGTTCCGTCTCGAAGTCGCGTCCACAGATCGCCAATACGCTGCGCCTGATGAATCTGCCGGCGAGCGTGCAGAAGACGGTTGCCTCCGGCAAGATTTCGGCGGGACATGCGCGCGCGCTGCTCGGCCTGCCGGACGCCGCGTCGATGGAGGCGCTCGCCAAGCGCATCGTCGACGAAGGTCTGAGCGTGCGCAGCGTCGAGGAAATCGTTTCGATGCAGGCGAGCGACCATCCGAAGAAGCCGAAGACGAACAAGCACAACCCGTGGGCCGGTTCGCCGATTCAGGTCAGCCTCGAACAGCGCTACGGCACGAAGGTCTCGATCAAGGGGTCGGAGAAGCACGGCCGCATCGAGATCGTGTTCTCGTCGCCCGAGGAGATGGACCGTATCATCGGCCTGCTCAACCCGCAGCAGTAACGCCTTAGGCGTCGGCTTCCTCGGCGATCGATTCGAGATAGGTCTGCACGTCGATCGCTGCGCGGCAGCCGGTACCGGCTGCGCTGATCGCCTGCTGATAGACGGGGTCGGCGCAGTCGCCTGCCGCGAAGACGCCGGGCACGTTCGTGCGCGTGCTCGCGCCGTCGACGACGATGTAGCCGTGGTCGTCGAGCGTCAGCGCGCCGCCGAGGAACGCCGTCTGCGGGATCTGCCCGGCTGCGATGAACACGCCGTTTGCGTCGAGCTCACGCTCCTCGCCGGTCTTCACGTCGCGCACATCGATTGACGTGACGGCCTTGCCGTCACCGTTGATGCGCGTGACGACGGTGTTCGTCATCACATCGATCGCCGGATTCTCCATCGTGCGGTCGATCATGATGCGCGACGCGCGGAACTGGTCGCGCCGATGCAGCAGCGTCACCGACGAGCCGAAACGGCTCAGGAATCCGGCTTCCTCCATTGCCGAGTCGCCGCCGCCGACGACGACGATCGGCTTGCCGCGGAAGAAGAAACCGTCGCATGTCGCGCAGTACGAGACGCCCTTGCCGGCGTACTCCTCTTCGCCGGGCACGTCGAGATGGCGGTAATACGAGCCGGTCGCGACGATGACGGCGCGCGCACGGTAGACGTCGCCGCCGTTGCAGTGCACCGTCTTGATCGTCTCGTCAAGTTCGACCGATTCGACGTCGTCGTAGACGAGTTCGGCGTCGAAACGCTCCGCCTGACGCTGCATCGCCTCCATCAGATCAGGGCCGAGCACGCCGTCGGGGAAGCCGGGGAAGTTCTCGACTTCGGTCGTGTTGACGAGCTGCCCACCCGGCGTGAGGGCGCCCGCGATGACGAGGGGTTTGAGGCCCGCCCGTCCCAGATAGATGGCCGCCGTGTAGCCTGCGGGGCCCGAACCGATGATGATGACATCGCGAATTTCACTCATGTCTTCACAATAGATGCGCCCCGTCGATTATTTCGATGTATCTCTGTGGGCACATGCGCTCGTCCCGTGACGCAAGAACGCGGCGGGGCAAGCGACTGCTGCCGCTTGCCCCGCCACGTTGTAGCGACTCAGGTTTCCTTAGAACGCCTGCACCGAGTTGATGTACAGCTGATTGCCCGGCAAGCTGTCGAGCGGCACCCACATGATGATGTCCTGCGTCTCGATCGGCTTCGAGAACTTGACTTCGGTCGTGCCGCCCTCGGCGAAGGTGAATTCGGCCATCTTCTCGCCGCCGGTCGGGTTGTCGGCCGTCGCGTTCGCGTAGACGACACCCTTGCCGCCCGAGGACTGGATCTTGACGACGAGCCGGTCGACGTTTTCCTTGTTCTGCAGATGCAGATAGTAGCCGTAGCCCTGCTGTCCGGCCGGACGGTCGAGGAACTGCTGCGAGGCGACCGGATAGGCGGTGTTGTTCGGCGCCTTCGACGGTGTCTCGGTCGGCTTCGGCGTCTCGCTCTGCCGATTCGCTGCCTCCGGGGCTTTCACGTCGCCGCCGTTGCGTTCGCCGAAGGGGACGTTGGACAGGTCGGCGTCCGGCCAGTACGTCGTGTCCTGCCTGCCGAAGCCGAACAGCGATCCGCTCGTCGCGATGCTGTGCACGGCGAAGCCGAGCGCGACGAGGATCGCGATGATGCCGACGATGATCGCGGCGCGCTTCTTGCCCTTCTTCTTCGGCTTCGGTTCGGTGACGTTCGACGTCGGCTGCGACTTCGGACGCTCCTGCGGCGCGAAGCTCGGCGGCAGCGCCGGCGCGCCCATAACATAGGTCGCGTCGATGTCCTCGTGCTCCTTGCGCAGTTCGCGCTGCGACTGTGAACCGTCGGGCACGACATTGCCGTTCTCGTCGATCGCCGGCAGATGGCCGGTCGACGACGTCGACGACGACGTGTCGACGGTACCGTCGCGCATCGAGGACACGTCGAGCGGCACCGTCAGACGCGACGGCGTCATCGGCGTCTCCTGGACGGCGTTCGGGTCGAAGGCCGTGAACATCTCGGTCGCGTTGTTCGGCGAGATCTCCGGGATCTTCGCGGCCGTGTCGTCGGTGCCGCCCATGATCGCCTTGCTCTTGTTCCACACCGCCTTGAACGAGCGGCCATTCGCCGCGTCCGCGTCGTCCTTCGCCTCTTGGGTCTCCTCTTCGAGTTCGGCGAGCGATTCGGGGTCGAGCTGCTGAGCCGGGAACATCATCGACGGCATCGTCTGCGACGAGACCATCGAATCGGGGATCGGCAGGATGTCGCCAGGCAGCGCTGGCTGGATCATCGCACGCACGATCGAACATTCGCCGTCGGCGCCGGTCAGCCGCAGATCGTGACGCGTCAGCGCATGCAGCGGCTTGCGCGCGCCGAGCAGCGCGTCCATTTCGGCCATCGTCACGAGCGGCACCGTCGGCTTGTCGCCCTCGTTCAGTTCGAGGCCGCGCTTGACGATGAGACGGAACTCGATCGGCGCGTCCTTGGGCAGCCGGTCGAGCGAGAATCGCGGATGCATCGTCGACGGCGTGCGCGTGAGCATGCCGTAGAGGACGCCGGCGAGTTGACGGATCGCACGGCGTTCGTCGTTATATGAGGCGGGCGTGTTCGCCGTGTCTGCGAGCGCGGCGCTCACCGGGGTATCGGCGAGCTGCACGCCGTTGCGCGTCAGGCGCACCGTGTCGGTCGACAGTGCGCGATGCGTCAGACGGTCGTGCTGCAGGAAACGGATCGCATCCATCGTCTCGCCGATGATCGTGCGCATCGCCTCGTAGCTGAGCGGCGGCGCGCCGGCACCATCGTCGCGCATGTATTCGGTGATTGAGACTCCGCCGTCGAGACGGGTGAGAATGACGGCGATGTCGCCGTCGTGCTGCAATTGGATGACCTGCGTGAAGCGCGGGTCGCGGGACGCGGCGAGCGTGCCGGCGAGCGCATTCGTGCTCGCGAGGACGGCGCGGTTGTTGACGATGAACAGCTGGCAGTCGCGCGACAGAACACGGTCGTTCGACTTCCACACCTGCAGGCCGGCCTCTTCACGCAGCGGTGACACGAGCGTGTATCGGTTGAGAATGGTATCTCCCAGATGAGGCTTCATGGTTTCCCCTGATTCGTAAGGCCGTGCGGATGTGTGCACCGTCATTCTACTGTTCGCGGTGGTCGTCGGCGCCGGCGTGCGCGGACGGTCGGCGGCGAGCGCAATCGGTGCTTCGGCGAGGCCTGCCGGCACCGGCGGGTCGAGCTGCACGAGCTCGTCGATCGGCACCGCCGGTGCGATGCGGCTGAGCTCGGGCATGACGCGCGTGCTGTCGTCGTCATAGGCGTCGGAATCGGCGGCGGCACCATTGGAATCATCAACGATGCCGTGGGCGGCGTCGAACGCGCGCTCCTCGCCGTCGACGGCGTCGACGACGGCCGGCGTTCCCGCCGCGCCCGCGCGGCGCGAAAGACGCGCGCGCAACGCGGCGACGCCCTGCGTGAGCTCCTCGCAGCGCAGCACCCACAGCACGGCCAGATAGACAGCGACGATGACGACGAACAGCACGATCGCCGCGCCGACCGACTCAAGCCAGCCGACGACGCCGGAGCTCGACGGATCGTTGACATGCAGCAGCCGGTAGATCGGCCCCTGCAACGCGAAGCCGATGACGACGCTGACGATCATCGCCGCGAAAGCCTTCAGATAGGTGAGTGCGATGCGGCGGCCGTCGAGCGAGCCGTCGAACCGTTTGCGCAGCATATGCACGAGCGGGATGAAGGACAGCAGATAACTCGCCGACGCGCACAGGCCGACGGCGGTTGCCCAATCGGTCGGCGGAAGGAAACGCGTGCACAGCAGACACGACGACAGCTGCAGCGCGTACATGATCGTCATGAAGACGAAGGGGGAGCGGCCGTCCTCGAAGGCGTAGAACGTGCGTTGGATGATCAGATACGCGCTCGCCAACGGCAGGCAGGCGCACAAGCCCATCAACGGGCCGCAGATGAGGATCGCCTGGTTGACGGAGACGGTCGGCAGCAGAGCGCGCGTGATCGCGAGCGGCATGACGAGGAAGAAGGCTGTGAACAGGAACATGATCGCGCCGACCGTGCGCAGCGCGCCGCTCAGATCGCCGCGCGCGCGTTCGATATCATGATCGGCGATTGCCGACGAGATCTGCGGGAAGATCGCTGTGGCGACCGAGACGGCGATGAGCGAATACGGCAGGATGTAGATCGTGTACGCGTTCTGATAAGTCGCGTTGCCGGCGACGTCGAACTCGCTGAGATGCATCGTACGTGCGGCGACGCCCGGCGCGCCCGTCAGAATGCGCGTGATGATGATGTTGGCGATCTGGTCGATCGCGACGATGCCCATGCTCCACGCGGCGATCGGTCCCATCGTGCGCAGGCCGATGCCGCGCACGCCGAAGCGCAGACGGAAGCGGAAGCCGGCGCGCAGCAGCGGCACGAACAGAATCAGCGCCTGGAACGTGACGCCAAGTGTCCACATGCCGGCCGTCAACGCGATTTTCGGCGTCGTCCACGCGCCGGCCGACGACTGCGAATGGTTGCCGTAGAGCACGATGAACAGGACGAAGCCGAGACAGCTGATGAGGTTCGCGCCGACCGAACTCCACGCGTAGGCACCGAATTTGTTCTTCACGGCGAGGATCTGGCCGAGCACCGTGTACAGGCCGTAGAAGAAGATCTGCGGCGTGCACCACAGCGTGAACGCGCACGTCAGGCTGATCAGCTCGGGGCTGCCGCTGACGTACAACCGCGTGATCCACGGCGTGAGCGCGGCCATCAGCACGGTGACGCCGAGCAGCAGCGTGACGGCGAAGGTGACGATCTTGTTGAGCTGCTCCTCGGCGTTGTCGCTGTGCAACGTGCGCACGATGTGCGGCACGAGGACCGCGTTGAAGATGCCGCCGGAGACGAGCGTGTAGATGACCTGCGGGATCATCGAGCCGGCCTGATACGCGTTCGCCGCCAGACCGGTCGTGCCAATCGCCGCTGCGAGCAGAATCGTGCGGATCTGGCCGGTGATGCGGGACGCGGCCGTGCCGGAAGCCATGATCAGCGAATTGCGGCCTACGGAAGAACTCATTCGTCGGGATCCTTCTTGCGGTGGAACTGTCGCCACAGGCCGAGTAGGCCGAGCGCGACGGCGAAGATGATGATGACGAGACCGCTCTTGTCGCTGATCTGCAGCGAACTGGTGATCGACGTCTGCTGCACTGCGCCGAAGAGGTCGCCGTCCCTGTCGGCGAGCTGCTCGCGCGCGACCGCCGTGCCGGAGGTCGTCACGCGAATCGAAATCGACGCCTGCGCCTCGCCGTGCGCCGGCACCGTGATCGGCGTCATGCGCGCCGTGACGATCTCGATCGCGTCAGTGCGCGACGAGATGCGCACGTCAATCGGGAACGGCAGGCTGTTGCTCACCGTGATCGGCATCGACGCCGTCTCCGACAGCACGCTGACGTTGCCCGACGGGTTCAACGTGATCGCGTCGAAGGCCGCGTCGGCGAGTTCGCGTGCGGCCGTACGCATCGCCGTGCACGACGTCGCATCGCCCTGCAGCGCGAACAGCGCGAGCAGGGCATGGGCATCGAGCAGCCGGCGCGCGTAGGCGGCCTCGGTCAGCCGGGACGTGTCGGAGGTCTCCTGCGGTGCGGGACTCGCGTCGACGGTCGCATGCGCCGTCGCCGTCGCTGCGTCGTCGTTCGATTTCGCTGTGTCGGTGGATGTCGCTGTGTCGGTGGATGTCGCTGCATCGTTCGGTGTCACGGCATCGTTTGGCGTCGCTGTGTCGTTTGATTTCGGCTCGGCCTTCGATTTCTTCGCGCCGCCGTCGCCGTCGCCGAGAATCGACGAGGCGAGTCGCGTCAGGTCATTGCGGCTCGCGCCGAGCTGCACGAGCGTCTCACGGACGGCGTCGACACGACCGCCGGACAGCCCGACGTTCTCATCGATCAGCTGCGGCATCAGATCGGAGGAGACGAGCGAATCCTGCGCCGCGAGGTCGGCAAGCGACGTCAGATCGATCCAGCTCGCGTCGCCGAGCGCATCCATCAGCATGCGCACCTCCTGCGCCGTCGCGTCTTCGCCGAAGCAGACGAGCAGCGTGCGCTGCGCGTACGGCTGCTCCATCTGATAGAACGCGCTCTGCGCGATGAAACGCGCGATGCGACCGGCGTCGGTGCGTTCGGCGCGCGCGTGCTGCGACGACGCGTGCGCGTTCGCGAGGGACGTGAGCAGCGGCTGTGTGCCGAGCACGGTGACGTCGCCATGTTCGGTCGGCGTGCGGTAGACGAGCGTCTGCGCCGTCGCATCGTCGGCGATGTTGAAGTCGCCGGTCGCGATCACCGTGTCATAGCCGGCCCCACGCGCCGCGTCAAGCGCATCCCTCGTCCAGCTGTCGGAACCCTGCCATGCGATCGTCGTCGCATCGGCGGACGTGTCGCCGAGCGCGTCGCGCAGTCGTGCGACGGCGCTCGCGGCGCTCCAATCATCGTCGTCGACGCCGGCGCGCGCATAGGCCTGCGGATCGCCGACGCGCGCGTATGCGGTGATGTCGAAACGCGCAGGCTGCATCAGCGCCGTCAGATGCGGCGTGCCGAGCGTCGCGAGCACGGCGGGATCGGTGACGACCTGCAGTTTCGGATACTTCGTGCTCAGCTGATCTTTATCATGCAGCGCCTTGCGTTCGGCGTCGCCGAGCGTCGCGACGGCGGACGCCTGCACATCGCGCGCAGCCGATGTGATGAGCTGCTGCCGCGTCTTCGCATCGGCGTTCCAATCGTACGACGTGAGCGGCATGACGACGCTCATGCCGATTGATGGCGTGCGCACGCCGGCCGCGCCGTCCTGCGAACGCGTGACGTAGGTGTTGAGCGTCGCGCTCGTCGGCTGCGCGTCGCCGCTCTGCGCGGAGTAGAGGATGCGCAGCGGGCGCGGCCCCCACGTCGTGAGCGCGGCGAGCGCGGCGTTGTCGGCGGCGAGCGTGGCGTGCACGCGCACGCGGCCGCCGGCCGGGATCGCCGCGACGCCGACGTGCGCAAGCTCGTGCGTCGTGTCGATCTGCGCGGTGCCGTCCGCCCACTCCTGCACATCGGTGCGCGAGATGAAGTTGTAGTCGGGATTCGTCAGGATGTCGATTGCGCCGGCGTCCATCGGCTGCGTCGTGCGGTTTTCGACGGTGAGCGTCGCGGAGAATCCGGAGGTCGCGGTGATGACGGCGGTGAGCGATTCGACGGCGAGCGCGACGCCGGACGCGTCGTTCGCCGTGGCGTCGCGCTCGTCGGCGGCCGCTTGCGGGATGTGCACGTCAAGCACCGTCGCGATCGCGATGAGCAGCACCAGCAGCGCGCACCAAGCACGACGCCGGGCGTGCGTATTGGTGTGACGTCGATTCACGTTAGCCCTGCCTGTTCAGTTTCCTTGCATACAGCCAAGCTATCTTACGCTCGTTGGGGTAACTGAGCACGTCGTCCAGATCGGCGAAGTCCACCCAGATGGCGTCCTCGGCCTCATGGTCCGGGTCGCCCTCCACCGTCAGTTCGCCGCCGATCTGGCGCAGCGCGAAGTGGTGGACGAGCTTGTGGACGCGTTGGCTGGTTCCGGTAAACCAATAGTCTATCGTGGCGATCGAATCAACGACCTCACCGAGGATACCGGTCTCCTCATGCACTTCGCGCACGGCCGTCTGCTGAGGTGTTTCGCCTTTTTCTATATGGCCTTTCGGCAAACACCATTCGAGGTGGCCGCTGCGTGAATGCCTCGCGATGATTGCGACGCGGCCGCGCGCGTCGAAGACGAGGCCGCCGGCCGAGTATTCGCGCACGATCGGCAGTTCCTGGGCGTCGAGCGACGCGAAGGTCGTCGGACGGTCGCTCGTGCGGCGGCGCGGCATCATCGCCGGCGTCGGCGTGTGTGGGTCGGGTTTCGCCGGCGCCGTGTCCGTCGTGATGTGCAGCGTCTGCGTTTGCGACGTGTACATGAGCGCGTCCGGCTCAAGCGGACTGTGGGCATGGTTGGCCGCAGCGTTGGCAAGCATGCGTGCAACGTCTGCGGGTGTGGTCATGTAGTCCACCTTACTCATGTTTTGCCGCCGATGGGGTGCGGGTATGCTTGAAGGGCAGAAAAGTGCCGGCGGAAACGCCGATGGGACGCGTCCGACGCGTCATGACGATTGCCGGAAAGGGAAACCTGTGGACTTCGAAG
Organism: Bifidobacterium anseris; assembly: GCF_002860345.1. Lineage (GTDB taxonomy): Bacteria > Actinomycetota > Actinomycetes > Actinomycetales > Bifidobacteriaceae > Bifidobacterium > Bifidobacterium anseris. Next base: position 46,186 of record NZ_NMYC01000005.1, on the reverse strand, counting down.
TGTGGCCGGAAGCCATTGAGCTGGGAGAGATGTTTGCCGATGCCGGGTACGAGCTCGCGCTCGTCGGGGGTCCCGTGCGCGACCTGCTGCTGCATCGGCCTTCGCATGATCTTGATTTCTGCACGTCGGCGCGGCCCGAGGAGTTCGAGCCGATCCTCAAACGGTGGGGACATGACGGCTTCTGGGACATGGGACGCAAGTTCGGCACGCTCGGCGCGCTGCGTCGGCGTCCCGACGGCACCGAAGTCAAGGTGGAGGTGACGACCTACCGTTCGGATGTGTACGACCCCGATTCGCGCAAACCCGAGGTCAGCTACGGCGATTCGCTCGAGGGTGACCTGTCGCGCCGCGACTTCACCGTCAACGCGATGGCACTGCGTGTGCCGCAGCTCGAGTTCGTCGACCCCTTCGGCGGCGCGAACGACCTGCAGCGCAAGCTGTTGCGCACGCCCGTCGACCCCCGTCAATCCTTCGACGACGATCCGCTGCGCATGATGCGCGCCGTGCGTTTCGTCGCGCAGCTCGGTTTCACGATCGAGGCCGGGACCGCCGAGGCGATCTGCGACATGGGTTCGCGACTCGAGATCGTCTCCGCCGAGCGTGTGCGCGACGAACTGACGAAGATGCTGCTGTCCGACCGCCCGCGCGCCGGCATCGAGGCATTCGTCGATTCCGGACTCGCCGACATCGTCTTCCCTGAAATCCCGGCGCTGCAGCTCGAAATCGACGAACATCATCGCCACAAGGACGTCTTCGAACACACGATGATTGTCGTCGACCGCGCGGTCGCGCTCGAAACAGGTCCCGACGGCCCGGTGCCCGGACCCGACCTCGTGCTGCGCCTTGCCGCGCTCATGCATGACATCGGCAAGCCGAAGACGCGTAAGTTCGAAGCCGGCGGCAAGGTCACGTTCCGCCATCACGACGCCGTCGGCGCCAAGCTCACGCGCAAACGCCTCAAGGCGCTGCGCTTCGACCATCACATCGTCGACGACGTCAGCGAACTCGTCAATCTGCATCTGCGGTTCCACGGCTATGTGGACGAGCCGTGGACGGATGCGGCCGTGCGCCGCTACGTCAAGGACGCCGGGCCGCTCTACGAACGGCTCAACCGGCTCACGCGCGCCGATGTGACGACGCGGAACCGCCGCAAGGAGCTCGTGTTCAGCACGGCGATGGACGAGATGGAGGAACGCGTCCGCGAACTCAAGGAGCAGGAGGATCTCAAGGCGATCCGCCCGGACCTCAACGGCAACGAGATCATCGCCGAACTGGGGATCGAGCCGGGGCCGGAGGTCGGCGCCGCCTACCGGCACATGCTCGACTATCGTCTCGATCACGGCCCGGTCGAGCACGATGTGGCCGTCGCCGAGCTGCATCGCTGGTACGACGAGCGCACGGCCGACCGCTGACGGGCGCGTTTGCGAACATCACCGGGGCGGAACTGACACAGAACGATCGCCAGGACGCCATTTTGCGAACGCCCCGCACACGACATGCGTGCGGGGCGTTCGCAAAACGGCTGGAGGGACTCAGCCGACCGCCGTATGGTCGGGCGCCTTCGGCAGCGACGTCATCTTGTCCGGCGCCTTGCAGCCTTCGATGTTCGGAATGTCGGAGCCGGTCTTCGGCAGATCCTCGGTCGGCACGAGATCCTTGAACGTTGCGCCGAGGACGACGTCGACGAGCTTGTCGGGACGGTCGTCCATGACCATCTGCGCGTCTTTGAAGTTGCTCGCGAGCGTGTACGCCTGCGGAATCGCGTTCTTGCCGAAGATGATGAGCGTGCGCTCCACCTTCGCGCTGTCGTAGTTGTCGACGCCCTGCACGACGAACTCGCGGTTCTCGAGCGCCTCGGCCACGGCCTGCGCGAAACCGGAGAACTGCGTACCGTTGAGCACGCGCACCGTCACCGAACGGTTGTCCACGTACTTCGGCGTCGAGCCGTCGGCCGCTGGGGACGCGCACGGCGCGGTGCGGTCGTAGTTTGCCGACTCTTTCGTTTGCGCCGTCTGGCCAAGGCCGCCCACATGGAAGAACACGAGCGTCGAGAAGACAAGCGCGACGACGAGCACGACGCCGACGATGCCGAACACGATCGACTGGCGCTTGCGTACGTATGCCTTGCGGGCCTCGCGCGCCCCGTTGTTCTGTGCCATACCTATCCCTTGTTGACGAGGTGTGTGTGGTCTCACCTTATCCCATTATGCTGACGCTGCCGGGTCATCCGCGGCCGCGTCAGCGCGACGTTCCGGCACATGCACGACCGGCGTCACCGGCGCCTGTGCGACGAAAAGTCGGTCGACGGCCTGCGCGTCTAGCCACGCCTGCTCGACCGCGTGCGCGGCGGCGTCGTCGGGCACGAAGGCGCACACCGACGGTCCCGATCCGGAGATGAAGGCGCGTGTCGCGCCGGCGGCCTTCGCCAGTTCGATCGCCACGCCCGAACGCGGATGCAGCGAGACGGCCGCCGCCTGCAGATCGTTCGGCGAGCCGTCGCCGCCGAGCACATCGAAGGCCGCGTACACCTCCGGCGTGCTCAGCTGGGCGCGGTAGGCGCCGACGAGCACCCGGCCGTCGTAGCCGTCGGCCCGCAACGCCGTGATGCGCGGATCGTCGACCGACACCGGCGTGACGATCTCGCCGTAGCCCGAGCCGTGCGCGTAGCCGCCGACGAGGCAGAACGGCATGTCCGCGCCAAGCGTCGCCGCGATCGGCGCGAGTCGTTCAATCGGCCAATGCAGATCCCACAGTTCGTTGAGCGCGAGCAACGTGCCGGCCGCGTCCGCCGAACCGCCGCCGAGGCCGGCGCCTACGGGGATGTTCTTCTCGATTGTGACTGCGACGTCCGGGTCGCGTCCGCAGGCCTGCGCCATCGCGAACAACGCGAGCATCGCATGGTTGCGCAGCATGTCGCTGCTCGACGCGGCCAGATCGCCCAGATACTGCCCGGAGATCTCGAGCGAGCAGCCGGCGCCATCGGGACGCTGCTCGAGCGTGACCGTGTCGTAGACGCCGACGGCGCAGTACATCGTGTCGAGGGAGTGGCGGCCGCCCCACGCCTCATGCCGCTCGCCGACGTGCAGTGTCAGGTTCGTCTTCGCCGGGCAGTCGACGCTCACAATCGCGCCGCTCATGCGCCGAGCTCCTTCGCGGCGTCGGCGAGACGCACGAATTCGTCGACGGTCAGCGTTTCGCCACGTCGAGTCGCGTCGATTCCCGCTTTTTCGAACGTGCCTTCCGGCACGACCTTCTTGAGTGCCGCGTGCAGTGTCTTGCGGCGCTGCCCGAAGGCGGCGTCGATGAGCGCGAACACGTCCTCGCGGCTCGACTTCGCCGCCGGAGCCTCGCCCGGCGCGTAGCGGTCGAAGCGCACGAGCGCGGAATCGACATTCGGTGCCGGCCAGAAGACGTTGCGGCCGATCGTGCCGACCGATTTCGCGACGCCGTACCACGCGAGCTTCACGCTCGGCGTGCCGTAGATCTTCGATCCGGGTCGCGCGGACAGCCGATCGGCGACCTCCTTCTGCACCATGACGAGGAACGAACCAAGATTGTCAAATCGTTCAAGCAATGTCAGCAGAATCGGCGTCGCGACGTTGTACGGGAGGTTCGCGACGAGCGTGAACGACGCGTCGTCGGCGAAATCAGGCAGATTCTGCGGCGCGAGCGTCAACGCGTCGGCGCGCACGACGCGCAGACGATCGGCGGCCTGCGGCATGAATTCGCCAATCGTGCGCGGTAGCCGCTGCGCGACGGGCGGGTCGATTTCGACCGCCGTCATCTGCGCGCCGGTTTCGAGAATCGCGAGCGTGAGTGAACCGAGGCCCGGGCCGACTTCGAGCACATGGTCGTCGGCGCCGACGCCGGCTTCACGCACGATGCGGCGCACCGTGCCCGGGTCGATGACGAAGTTCTGTCCGAATTTCTTCGTCGGGCTGATGCCGGCGTCGGCGGCGATGCGGCGGATGTCGGCGGCGCCGAGTAGATGGCCTGCGGCGGATGTTGTTTCAGTGGATGTTGCTGCGGTGGATGTTGCGGACGTTGTCGTTGCCGCGTCGGCCGTCGCGGCCGCGCGTTGTTCGTCGTCGTGTGCGCTCATGGGATCTGTCGTCTTTCCTCTGCATCGTCGTTCGTGATTGAACGAGGGTGGGTGACTGCGGATGGATTACCTATCGGCTATGGCTGAATGGGGGAATGAGTGGGATGGATGGCCGGAGCAGGGGGTGCGAGAGGCCGCCGGGCGCCAGGCGGCGGCGCTCATAGGCGGTTTAGTACCAGCCGACCCGTTCGGAATGCTCCCAGGCCTTCATCGGCGAGCCGTAGCGGCCGGCGATGTAGCTCAGGCCCCAGTCGATCTGCACGGCGGCGTCGTTCTTCCAGTTCGAGCCGAAGGCGGCCATCTTGTTGCCGGGCAGCGACTGTGGGATGCCATAGGCGCCCGAATACGGGTTCTCGGCGTTCCAACGCCAGCCCGATTCGCGGTTCCACAGCTTCACGAGGTCGGTCCAGTTCTGGCCGGTCCAGCCGTATTGCGCGGCCGCGCCGGCGGCATAGGCCTGCGCCGCCGAGGCCGACGGACGGCACAGACGGCAGCTCTCTGCAGGCGTGCTTGGCTGCGTCGGCTGCTGGGTTGGTTTCTGCGTCGGCTGCGGCTGCTGCGTCGGTTTCTGCGTAGGCTGTTGCGTCGGCTTCTGGGTTGGCTGCTGAGTAGGTTTCTGCGTGGGCTGCGGCTGCTGGGTAGGTTTCTGCGTCGGCTGCGCGCTTGGCTGTTGAGTCGGTTCGGCGCTCGGCTGCGGCTGTTGGGTAGGCTGCGCGCTCGGCTGCTCTGTCGGCTCATTCGTGCTCTCGCCGGCGTTCTCGTCAGGGCTGTTATCGCCAGTGGAATCGCTGCTATCGCCGCTGCCGTCAGCGTCCGTGCCGTCCGCCGTGTCAGCATCGTCATCATTCGCGCCGCCATTGCCGCCGTTGTCATCAGGCAGTTCGACCTTCTCCGGGCCGACTGCGACGACCTCGTCGAGCGCCGTCTTCGTCACGACTTCGTTCGTCTGCGTCTTGTCCACCGGCTTGCCGTCGACGTAGGTGACGCGATACGTGATCTTCTTCTCGCCGTTCTCGCCGGCCATGTCGACGCGCGTCGCGCCGGGGTCGAGCGTGTCGTCCTGCACAGTGCGTGTCGTGTACGGGATGACGACGGTCTCCGTTTCGTCGCCGTAGGTCACGCGCTGCACGCGCAGAATCGTCTTGCCGCCTTCCTTCTGCACGCTGACGCGGTCGTCCTTGCCGAGCGTGATGCCTTTCGAATCGAGGATCGACGCCGCCGGCAGCTTGCCATTCGGCGCGATCGACGTTTTGCCGTCGGCGATCACCGTGACCGGGCCGTCGGCGTTGATGACCATGCCTCCGGTGAGCTGGTTGTAGACGTTCTTGATGTCGACGGTGACGCGCGACGCGGCGACCTCGTTCTGTTCGAAGAAGTCGAGCAGCTGCTCGGCGCTGTCAGCGACCGTCCAGAACGGCATCTGCTGTCCGTCGATTGTGATCGTCGTCTGGTAGGCGCTTTTCACGGTGACGACGTCGTTGTTGACGAGCGTGCCGTCGCCGGTGTTCTTGACGAGGTCATGCGTTTTGACGTCGACGCCCTGCTCGCGCAGCAGACCGCTCACCGTGGTCGCGTACGTCGTCAGATAGCGCGTGTCACCGTTGACGTCGAGCGCGACCGATTTGCGCGCCGTGAACGCGAAGGTGAGACATGACGCCAGCACGAGCGCGACGGCGCAGACCATGACACGGATGCGGCGCAACGTCACGGTACGTCTCGGTGACCATCGCTTGGGCATGATTCCCCTTTTCCTGCTTTCCTGCACGTTGCTGTTCTGCCTTGATTGTACTGACGCGCGCCGCCATTTCGCCCTCGGTGTCCGCAAGGGTGTCCACGGCCGTCTCGCGATACCCCGACTGCGTCCCCCCGCAGCGTCCCGTTTCGTCGCCCGCGCCGACACTTCGTCCCGCGGACAGACTCGGTAGGAGGGAAGAACGAGGAATCCCCCGGGGCTGATGCCTCGGGGGATTCCGCTGGAAGGGGTGGGGGCGAGAGAGAAGGGGATGTTCTCGCCCCCCGCGGGCGAAGCTGGTTGGGGGGATGCTTCACCCGCACCTGAGGGCTATGGTTGGGGGAGCCCTCAGGATTTGCTTACTCGGAGGTAAGTATTCCTTTGCATGAGGCCAAACTTCTCATACACAATATGAGTATATGGATTCTTCGTCCTCAATGCAAATCGAGCCTCCTGTCGGGATCGAACCGACGACCTGCCGCTTACAAGGCGGCCGCTCTGGCCATCTGAGCTAAGGAGGCTGACACTATTGCGTCGGGCGCGTCGCGCGCCAACCGTGAACAGCATAGCAGTTCATCTGGAATGGTCAAGACCGTGGATGCGCCGCGTGCCGAATGCACACGCCATCTTCACGCCGAAGCCGGGCGCGTCGCTCGCACCGAGCATCAGCACGCGTCATCACGGAATGAGCGCCTTGCCCTTCGCACCGATCGACGGCAGATCGCCCTTGACGCCGATATCCGCCGGCTTGAGGCCGATTGCGTCGCACAGCGCGTCAGTGAGCGATTCCTTCGCCGTGACCTTCGAGTCGTGGATGTCCCAGTACTGGCCGTTGATCGTCACCGTCGGCGTCGACATCGAACCCTTCATCGATCCGCTCGTGCTCCACAGCTCCTCGCGTGTCGGCGTATAGGTGTTGACGGCGTCGAGATAGTCGTCGTACTGGCGCGTGATCGCCTTGTTCGCCACATCCTTGTCCACGCCGGCGTCGATGGCGCGTTCGGCGATCTTCTCATCGCTGATCGGCACGTAGTTCGACTCATCCGGCTGGAAGTCGGAAGCGTAGAGGTTGGACATGAACTTGAGTAGATGGTCCGGATTCGGATCGTGGTCGGCAATGTACAGCGCCGCGTTTGCCGTGCGCGTCGAATACTGATCAGTCGAGAAACGATCCATGAAGGACATGAAATGCAGATCCAGATTGATCTGCCCGGCGTCCGCCATCTTCACGAGGTCCTTGTCGAGGTTCTGGTTGAGGCTGCCGCAGCCCGGGCACATGAAGTCCATGTAGATGCCGATGGTCGGCACGTCCGCGACCGGCTTGTCGTAGCCGTTCGCCGAAATGAGGATGCCGCCCTGCTCATCGGCGACCGACGGCTTCGATGGCGACGTCGCGAGCGTCGTCTTCGCGTCCTTCGCCTCCTCGGTCGTCGTCGTGGACGCATTGGTCGACGCCGGGCGGGTGCTGCGATAGACGGCGATGCCGGCGATGACGATGAGCACGACGAGCACGGCTGCCACGATGGCGCCGATGATCGTCTGCTGCTTGCGTTCCTTCGCCACTTTTGCCGCCTGCGCGGCCTGCGCGGCAGCTTCGGCTTCGCGCCGGCGTTCGCGTTTGGATGGGGTGTTTCGAGCCATCGGGGTCCTTTCCTGAATCTGTCTCGAGTGTAGGTTGCCGTGCCGCCAAAATCCACCATTTGCGCACATCCGTTACGAAGCACGCACATCATCGCCGCCGCGGCGTTACCACGGCAGCAGCGGCCACCATGCGACGGCCGGCGACACCTCGATGTTGATCGCGGCTGCGCACACGCCGATGACGGCGAGCGCAAGCCACACCCATTGACGCCGATTCTGCTGCGGCGGCAACTGCGCGCGTTCACGCTCGCGTCGTGTCAGCCCGAGCAGATGTCCAGCGCCGAGCCGCACTGGCGACGACCACGGGCCGAGCACGGCGAGCAGCCCGCCGGCCGCGAACGCAATTGCGCAGCTTGCGCCAGTCAGCGACGCCGGCGCTGCGTCCGGCACGGCGACCGTCAGCGAGCCGCCGAAGATCGGCAGCGGCATCTCATAGCGCGGCAGCGCGCAGACGAGCGTCGCGAGCGCGACGACGAGGGTGTCCATGAGCCACAGCGCGAGCATCGTCGGAATGATGAAGACGATTGATTTAAGCAGATGCCAGGGGAACGAGATCGCGCGGATCGCCGTGTCGCTGCCGCGGCGTTCACCCTGACGGCGGCGCACGCGCGCGTTCTGCGCGGCCGCGTTGTAGCCGACCGCCATCAGCGTCCACAATATGAACGATGCGACGATGAGCGCGACGATCGGCAGACTCGCGGCGAGTGCGGCGAGCGGCACGAGCGGCAGCAGACACGCGAGCCGTCCGCGCGACGCCCAGATTGGCGTCGTGTCTTGCGGAGGCTGTGCATACGTCGACTGCGCCAGCGGCTGTTGTGGCTGCTGCGACTGCGCGTTCTCTTGCGCCGGCGCGGCCTGCTCCGGCGCTGTTTGTGCTGTTGTGTGCGCAGCCGCTTGTGCCGGCACCGTGCGCCACGACGGCGCCGCCGTCGCCGGACGAAGCGCCTGCGTGGCGCCCTCCTGCTCGGGCATTGCTGATTGCGGCGGCGCGAGCGCCATCGTCGGCTGTTCGATCGGCCCGATCACCTGCGTCGCCTCGACGTCGGCCGCGTCGACCGGCATCACGCGCGTTCCTGTGGGCGTCGATGGCGTCGATTGTGTCGATGACATGGGCGTGGCCGTCGCAAGCGGTGTCGTCGCCGCTTCGAGTGGCCGTGTCGCCGTCGGCGGACGTGGCGGATCGAGAGGTTTCGCGACAGCCGCGTCACCGTACGCCTGCGCTGTCTCAACTGGCCGAACGTCGCCGCCACCCACCTGCGCAACTCCCGCGCTGCCGGCCGCCTGCACGCCGGCGCGCGGACGGCCGCCGGGGAACAGGATCGAGGCGGTCGGCATCGACTGCGCGCGCCACAACGTGCGCGGGTTGTTCACGCTCTCGTTTCTCCTGAAGGTCGCTCCGGTGGCTGGAGCGACGGCCTCAAAAGGGAGTTGTGATTCCGCCTCCCATGCATCCGCGGAGATCGCGTCGAGCAGTTCGTCGGGCGTGCAGCGTTCTTCGGGATGCGGTGAAAGTGCCGCGCGGAACGCCTGCATCGTGCGCGGCGGCAGCCCCTGTAGATTCGCATTGCCGGTCGCCTCGCGCTGCAGTACGGCGAGCATCGGCTGCGTGCCGAACACCGGCGCGCCGGTTGCCGCAAACGCGAGCACCGAGGCCGTCGACCACCAGTCGGTCGCCTCGTTCGCTTCCTGACCTTCGATGATTTCGGGGGCGATGAATCCCGGCGTGCCCATGACGAGGCCTGTGCTCGTCACGTGGCTTTCGCCTTCGCCCATCGCGATGCCGAAGTCGACGAGAATCGGCCCGGTGACCGAGACCATGACGTTCGTCGGCTTGATGTCGCGGTGGACGATGCCGGCCGCATGCACGGCGTGCACCGCGGCGATGAGTTTCTCGGCGAGTCGTTCGAGGTCGCTGCCGGTGTAGCGTCCGTTCTGCGCGACGTCCTGCCGTAGGTTGTCGCCTTCGATGAGTTCGGTGACGATGAACGCGAGCGAATCGTCGAGTTCCATGTCGACGATGCTGCACACGCCCGGATCCTTGATTCGTTTGAGAGCCATCGCCTCGCGGCGCAGCCGTTCGCGCGCCGTCGTCTGCGCGCGCCGACCCTCCTCGTCGACGGCTTCGTCGTTGAGCGAATCCCTCAGTATCTTCATCGCGTAGCTTGTGCCGCCGCCGTCCGTCACACGCCACACCGACCCCATCGCGCCGGCGCCGAGGCGTGCGTCGAGCGTGTATCCGCCGACGATGTCGCCGGGCTGGAGGTTCAAAGCGTGCAGATCACTCATGATTCCTATCGTAAGGTCGTTGCGGTGTCGATGGGCAATTATTGTCCTGTGGCCGGATTCGGCGCATCGCCGGACTGCGTCTGCGGCGCGTCGCCCGCGTGGTGCGGCGCGTCGCGTTGTTCGCGCACGCCGCGTCCGACGTCGTGCGGCGCCGCGTGCGTGTCATGATCGCCGACCGGCGTCGACGTCGTGGTCGTCGTGTCGATGTCGACGAGGCCGCCCGACGATTCGCGGCGCAGCTGTCCGTTCTCGTCGAGGTACACGTTGCCGTGGTGCTCCTGGACGCGTCGATGCGCGCGTTTCGTCAGGCGGTGCGTGCGCTGCAGTTCGTGGTTGAGCTGGCCGACAGTGTCCGTCAGACGCAGGATCTCCGCGCGCATCAGGCGGATGTCCGCGGAGTTGTAGTCGTTGTCGGACTGCGCGTGTGTGCCCGTCGTCTGCGCGGTGTCCTTCGTGATGTTGCGCGCGCCGCCGTTGACCTGATCGATGATCCACGACGAGATCATCGCGCTGACGATACCGATGAGTGCGATGCCGGTGAGCATCAGCGCGACGGCGATGAAGCGGCCGGTGAGCGTGACCGGGTAGACGTCGCCGTAGCCGACCGTCGTCACAGTGACGAAGGCCCACCACAACGACAGCGGGAACGTCGTGATCGTCGCGCCCGGAGCCAGATGCTCGGCCGAGTATTCGGCGAGCGCGGCGACGTAGATGAGCAGCGCTATCGCGCTCGTCGCGTAGACGGTGATGCGTCCGCGTGTCGCCGCGCCGGCGGAACGGTTGAAGATGTGCAGCATCGGGATGAGTCGCAGCAGTCGCAGCGGACGGAAGATCGGCAGCGCGAGCGTCAGCAGCAGCAGAATGTTCCTGCGGAACCAGAGCCATTTCTTCTCGGCGAGGAGGAAGGAGACGAGATAATCGACGCCGTAGGTCACCCACACGACGTTGATCGCGATGAAGCATGCGGTCAAATGCGTCTGCGCGAGGATCTGCCACGAGTACGCGAACAGGAACACGGCCGACAGTACGAACAACGGTATGTTGGAGATGCGTTCCCATTTCTCAAGCGTCATACCGTCGATTGTACGGAGGGTGTATGCGTGGCGCGACGCGCGGTGCGATGAATGTCGCGCAGAACGAAAACGGCTGGTATCGTTGGCGCAGGCGAGGCCGCCCGCGCAATCGACGATGTTGACGCGGGGCGTGGAGGGAGCGACACGTGCGGCACGCCTGAGGAATTGATAAGTTGAGAGGACCGTGTATAGTGTGGAACAGCTTGGCGGGGAGAGATTCCTGCCGGGCGAACGTAGAAGTCTGTTGCCGCGTCGAAGTCGACGGCTGCAGGCGGACACGCCACAAGTAATCCCCTCACAACGGATCGTTCGGCACGTACCTGCCGATGAAAGGATGAATAATGGCAGAAGTCATTTTCGACCACGTCACGCGAATCTACCCGGGCAACGACAAGCCGTCGGTGGATGATCTCAATCTTGATATCAAGGATGGCGAGTTCCTCGTGCTCGTCGGCCCCTCCGGCTGCGGCAAGTCGACGACACTGCGCATGCTCGCGGGCCTTGAGGAGGTCAACAAGGGCCGCATCCTGATCGGTGGCAAGGACGTCACCACGATGCAGCCGAAGGATCGCGACATCGCGATGGTGTTCCAGAACTACGCGCTGTATCCGCACATGACCGTCGCCGACAACATGGGCTTCGCGCTGAAGATCGCCGGCACCCCGAAGGAAGAGATCCGCAAGCGTGTCGAGAAGGCCGCCGAGATCCTCGACCTCACCGAGTTCCTCGACCGCAAGCCGAAGGCGCTTTCCGGTGGTCAGCGCCAGCGCGTCGCGATGGGCCGTGCAATCGTCCGTGAACCGAAGGTCTTCCTGATGGATGAGCCGCTGTCGAACCTCGACGCGAAGCTGCGTGTGCAGACCCGTACGCAGATTGCGGCGCTCCAGCGCCAGCTCGGCGTCACGACGCTGTACGTCACGCACGATCAGACCGAGGCCCTGACGATGGGCGACCGCATTGCCGTCATCAAGCTCGGCATCCTGCAGCAGGTCGGCGCGCCGACCGAGCTGTACGATCGCCCGGCCAACGTCTTCGTCGCGGGCTTCATCGGCTCGCCGTCGATGAACATCAACACGCACCCGGTCGTCAACGGCAAGGCTAAGATCGGCCAGGATACGATGGAGCTGCCGAAGGAAGCGCTTGACAAGCTCACGCCGGAAGACAACAACGAGATCGTCGTCGGCTTCCGCCCGGAGGATGCTTCGCTCGCCGGCCCGGATGATGCGAATGCGTTCTCGCTCAAGGTCGTCAACGTCGAGGATCTCGGCTCCGACGGCTACATCTACGGCAACATCCTCACCGATGACGCGATCGCCCAGCAGGATGAGCACGCGTCGATGATGTCCGACCAGAACAAGCTCACGACGATTCGCGTGAACCCGCGTGCGCTGCCGAAGGTCGGCGACACCGTCAAGATCAAGGTCAACCCGGCCAAGATGCATCTCTTCGCCCCGTCGACCGAGCTGCGCATCAACTGATGCCGGCAGGACGCCAGTCCTGATCCGAAGCTGTGAACAGGAACCCCGCCCATCCGCGGGGTTCCTGCGTATCTTGGGTCGTATCTTGGGCCTATCGTGCCAAAGCACATCCGGAAAACCTATGAGGTAAAGTGGCGACTATGAGCTTCAATGACAATCCGCAGTTGGATCCGCGCGCGTTGAAGGCGACGAGCGTGAAGGCCGAGGATCCGGCCACCCCTTCCGAAGAGCCACCGTCGCTCAAGATCACTTCGGCAAGCGCCGACCCGAAGATGTTCACGCTGCCGTGGGAGCAGCCGCTGTCCACATGGCCGAAGGACATCCTCGTCAACCTGCCGCGAGGCATCTCCCGGCATATCGTGCGCTTTGTGCGCGTCGGCGACGAGGTCTATGCGATGAAGGAGATCACGCGCAATGTCGCGGAACGCGAATATGAGCTGCTGCGCCAGCTGCAGAAGCTGAACCTGCCGACCGTGCAGCCGATCGCCGTTGTCACCGGTCGTCATGACGAGAACGGCGAGCCGCTCGAAGCGATTCTCGTGACAAAGCATCTGCGTTTCTCGCTGCCGTACCGTGCGCTGTTCGCGCGCACGTTGCGTCCGGATACGGCGGAGCGGCTTATCGACGCGCTTGCCGTGCTCATGGTGCGGCTGCACCTCGCCGGCTTCTACTGGGGTGACGTGTCGCTGTCCAACGTCCTGTTCCTCAAGGATGCCGACGCATTCTCCGCGTTCCTTGTCGACGCGGAGACCGGCGACCTGCAGGTTGAGCTGACGCAGGGCCAGCGCGAGTACGACATCGACCTGGCTCGCACGAATATCATCGGCGAACTGATGGATCTGAGCTCTGGCGCGCTGCTGCCGCCGGATGTCGACGAGATCGAGGTCGGCAACCGTCTCGTCGACCGCTACCATTCGCTGTGGAGCGCGCTGACCGACACTGACAAGTTCAACCCGAACGAGATGTGGAAGATCGAGAAGCGCGTCAATCGCCTCAACGAGCTCGGCTTCGACGTCGACGAGCTCGAGGTGACGACGACCGAGGATGGCAAGCGTGTGCTCGTCCGTCCGCGCGTCGTCGACGCCGGCTATGCGAACCGCAAGCTACTGCGCCTGACCGGTCTGGACGTGCAGGAGAACCAGGCGCGTCGTCTGCTCAACGATCTCGACGCCTACCGCGCATCGACGTGGCGTGACGGCGAGGATCTCGAGATCGTCGCGACTGACTGGATGCGCGAGGTCTTCGAGCCGACGGTGCGTATGATCCCGCCGGAGTACCGTTCGCAGATCGAGCCGGCGCAGTTCTTCCACGAGGTGCTCGACCATCGCTGGTTCATGGCGGAGAAGGCCGGTCATGACGTGCCGATGGCCGACGCCGTGCAGAGCTACGTGAAGGACATCCTGCCCAAGCAGATGATGGACGCGAAGACCGTCGACGATCTCAACGCCGAAGCTGATTCCGGCGTCATCGACGACGAATCCACCTACGACGACGCGTCCGTGCATCACGACGAGGACGACGACTACGACCCGGAGTTCGACCAGGACGCGGCCGTCTGGTCGCATTGAGCGGAGACGATTGTAGGAGCTAACGCCCTGAAACTGGAGTGCCCCGGCTTGTAAGGCCGGGGCATTCGTGTATTGGCGGTGGTGGCACGCCGTCCCGAACGCCGATGCGTGGAGAGTCCGTCCAACAAGGGTGGCATGACGACAGAGATGGCTATTCTTGGGCACATGAGTAGGACCATTGCCGAGATTCGTAATGAGGCTGCGACTGCACTGTCTGCCGAACGGCAACAGCAACTGGAGCAGTTCTTCACGCCGATGCCGGTGGCTGAACAGGCGGCAGGGCTGTTCAGCCATACGGATGCTCCTGTCCGCATCCTCGATCTTGGTTCTGGTACGGGCATTCTCGGCGCGGTGGTAGCCGGTCAATCGGCTCGTGGCTCCAGTGTCACGGCCATTGAGAAGGATCCCGATCTCATCGCATACTCGGAGGATTCCCTGCAGCAGGTGTGTGACGATGTCCGTGTCATCAACGCTTCGGTCTTTGACGTATGGCTGGATGCCGAGTTTGATCGGGCTATCCTCAATCCGCCATACAAGAAGATCAAGCCGATGGTGATTGGAACTGCCAGCGGTGGGGTGAAGGTCACCAATCTGTATACGGCGTTTCTGGTGATTGCGATTCAGGCGCTTGCCGACGGAGGCGAGTGTGTGGCGATTGTTCCTCGGTCGTGGATGAACGGTGAGTACTTCAAGGATTTCCGCAAGTGGTTGCTCGCCGAATGCAGTCTCGACGCGGTGGCCGTATACGGTTCCCGTCAGGAGCATTTCAAGGATATGGACATCCTTCAGGAAATCATGTTGCTGAAGGTGTCCAAGCGTCCACAAGTGGATACGGTGACGATATATGATGATGCGTCGCCCACCACGCCGTTGTCGGAGCAGCATGCCGACAGCATGCCGCTCGCTTCGTTGTTGCTGGGACGTGACCATATGCTGCGTATACGGCAGCAGGACGATCGTTTGATAGATTTCAAACCGTTGTGCGAGAGAGGGTTATGGGTGTCGACCGGGAAACTGGTCTGGTTCCGTAACCGCGATATCCTGTCGGATACCGATACGCCCGGCGGATATCCTCTGTATTGGATGGACAATCAGGATGGGCTCGTCACCGAGCACCCCGTCCAATGCGAACGTCCTCAATGGACGACCGAGGAGGCGGCCAATCGTAATATTGTGCTCCCTGCCGGCAGCTACTGCTTTGTCGGTCGGTTTTCCGCCAAGGAACAGTTGCGACGCATCCATGCCTCCTACCTCGGCAGTGAGGTTCCTTTCGTCGTCGACAACAAGCTGAATTACATCCATCGTGGCACGTCGCGTACGACAGTGCCTCTCGACGATGCCGTCGCGCGCGGCCTGACGCTGTGGCTTTCTACGAGCATCGTCGACGAATGGTATCGTCAGATATCCGGCAGCACGCAGGTCAATGCCACCGATCTGCGCCAACTGCCCTGTCCGGAGCAGCGGCAGTTGGCTGCATTGGCTGATCTGCTGCCCATCGACGGCCATATGGATCAGATGAGGGTCGATCAGACCGTGGGGAGAATGTTTTCATGGGTAGAGACGAGCTGATCGCCGACGCCATCGCAGTGCTTTGCGAATTCGGGGTGGGCAAAGAGCAGCAGAATGAGCGCAGCGCAATGACATTGCTCGCATTGCTGCAGCTCAAACCGGGCGATGATTGGCAGAACGCCTCCGCGCCGATGCTGACGACGCGGGATATCATGGATTGGATTCGTGATTGGTATGGCGTCGACTACAAGCCGAACACGCGTGAGACGATTCGCAGGTTCACGCTGCATCAATTCATCATCGCCAAGCTCGTCGAGGAGAATGCGGATAGGCCTGATAGACCAATCAACTCACCCAAATGGAACTATCGTGTGACCGCCGATGCGCTTGCGGCATTGCGCCGGCGCAATGAGCAGGTATTCGAGAAGCTGATCGAACGTTTCCTCGCGGAGCACGAATCATATCAGTCGCTTGCGGCGGAGCGCAAAGCCATGCCTAAGACCCCCGTCAGTCTGCCGTCTGGTGCCACTCTGCAGCTATCTCCAAGCGGGCAATCTGTCCTCATCAAGGCGATTGTGGAGGAAATGCTTCCTCGGTTCGTGCCTCATTGCCGGATTGCCTATATCGATGACACCGATCATCAGCATGGAACCGTCGATGCCGATTTGATGGATGAGCTGGGAATCAGTCTCAGGGCACGCGACAAGGCTCCGGATGTCATCGCGTGGGATGTTGCACGCCGCTGGCTGTTCCTCATCGAAGCCGCCAGTACGCACGGGCCTGTGGATGTGACGCGGAAGCAGGAACTGCGCAGTCTCTTCTCCGACCAATGGGAGGAAGTTGTGCTGGTCTCCGCATTTCCTACTCGGAAAGTCATGCGCAAATACCTTGCCGTACTCGCATGGGAGACCGAAGCATGGTGCGCCGACGCCCCGGAACATATGATCCATTTTGACGGATCCCGCTTCATGGGACCCTACGGTGAGTAAGTAACGATGATGGCCGTGCGTGGCACATGAGCGCCCGTACGGCCATCATCAGCTCAGTCCTCGGCGGCCTCGCGGCGGGCGCGGTCGGCCGCGTACATCGCGATGCCTGCGGCCACCGACGCGTTGAGCGATTCGACGGCATTCGTCATCGGGATGCTCGCGATGCAGTCACAGGCCTCGCGTGTGAGCCTGCTCAGGCCTTTGCCTTCCGAACCGAGCACGATGACGAGCGGATCGGTCTCAAAACCGGTCTCGCCGACGAGTTTGCTGCCGCCCCCATCGAGGCCGACGCTGTAGTAGCCGCGTTCCTTGAGCGCTTCGATCGCCTTTGTCAGATTGACGACGCGTGCGACCGGCATATGTGCGGCGGCGCCCGCCGACACCTTCCATGCGGTCGCGTTCACCGACGCGGAACGGCGCTCCGGCAGAATGACGCCGTTCGCGCCGAAGGCGGCTGCCGAACGGATGACGGCACCGAGGTTCTGCGGATCGGTGATGCCGTCGAGCGCGATGAACAGCGGGCGCGCGGCGAGGCGTGCGGCCTTCGAATTCGCGGCCTCCATCGCGCGCGCCTTGCGTTCGGCACGTTCGGCGAGTTCGATGAGCGACGAATACTGGAAGGGCTGCGCCTTCATGATGATGCCCTGATGATGATCGGAGCGTGCGATGCGATCCATCTCCAGACGGTCCGCCTCGAGCAGGTTGAGACCATGCTGGCCGGCGAGACGGATGATCTCGCGCGTGCGGTCGTCCGGTTCGATGCGCGCGGCCACATAGAGCGTGCTCGCTGGCACACCGACGCGCAGCGCCTCGAGGACGGCGTTGCGGCCGATGACCAGATCGTCGGAATCGTTCGTGAACTTGGCGGCGCGGCGACGTGCGGCCAGACGCGGATCGGAACGCTGACGCTTCTGCGCCTCCTTCTTCGCCTTGTATGCCTTGTGATAGACGCGGTCCTCGGCCTTGGGCGTCGGGCCCTTGCCTCGCAACGCGTTGCGGTGCTTGCCGCCCGACCCCTTGGTCGGGCCTTTCTTCGTAACCATGGGCACAATTATGGCAGCGCCCCGCGCCAAAGCGCGCTGTGCGCGAAGCCGTGGGGAGCCGCCCGGGTTTTCGCTGATTGTGTGTAGTTCGTAGCAAACGGTCGCATGATGGTCATCACTATGGAATAATGGCAGACGTATGAGGCGCCATGCCAACGTGGCGCCGGAAATAACCGCGCAGTCCGGCGCCCGTTTCCCGGTCCACCCATACCGGGCCGGGGGAGGAACGCCTGACTGACTACTCCGCGGCTGACCGAGGAGAAATAACCTATGGATGATCGCATCATTGATCCATCCGCGCTGTCCAACGAGCCCCATGTGGAGACCGAGGACGCCCAAGAGAGCCGGGAGGTGAAGGCGCAGGAGGCGTTGCTGCGCGACGTCGATCCGTCGCTCGTCGACGCCACCGAAGTGGCGGCCGCGCTCGACGTGGATCCGCGCACTGGCCTGAGTGCCGCCGAAGCCAAGCGACGACTCGAGAAATTCGGCCCCAACGAGCTTGCGAGCGCGCCGCCGGTGCCGAAATGGAAGAAGTTCCTGCAGCAGTTCCAGGATCCGCTCGTCTACCTGCTGCTCGCCGCGACGGCGATCTCGCTCGTCGCGTGGATCATCGAGAAAGTCAACGCGGCACCCGGTGCCGAAGGCGGCGAAGCGCTGCCATTTGACGCCATCGTCATCGTGCTGATCCTCATCGTCAACGCGATTCTCGGCTACGTGCAGGAGGCGAAGGCTGAGGAGGCCGTCAACGCGCTGTCCGAGATGACGGCACCGACGTCGAACGTGCTGCGCGACGGCCGCGTCGAGCGCATCAACACGACCGACATCGTCCCCGGCGATATTCTTGTGCTCGGTGAAGGCGACACGGTTCCGGCCGATGGCCGTCTGCTCGCCGCCGCGAGCCTGCGCATCGCCGAGGCTTCGCTGACCGGCGAATCCGTCCCGGTGGGTAAGAAGCCGGAGACACTCGAGAAGGCGAAGGCGCTTGGCGACCGTACGAACATGGTCTTCAACGGCACCTCCGTTACGCAGGGCACCGGCCGCGCGATCGTGACCGGCACTGGCATGAACACGCAGGTCGGCAAGATCGCCGACCTGCTGCAGTCGACCGACGACGAGGCGACGCCGTTGCAGAAGGAAATGAACCACGTCTCGAAGATTCTCGGCATCGCCGTGTGCATCATCGCCGCCGTCGTGCTGCTCGCGCTCGCGATCCTCGAAGGGTTCCACAGCGTCCACGACGTCATCGATTCGCTGCTGCTCGCCGTCTCGCTCGCCGTTGCGGCCGTGCCGGAAGGCCTCGCCGCAATCCTCACCGTCGTTCTCGCGCTCGGCGTGCAGCGTATGGCCGCACACCACGCGATCGTCAAGAAGCTACATTCGGTCGAGACGCTCGGCTCCGCGTCCGTCATCTGCTCGGACAAGACCGGTACGCTCACGCGCAACGAGATGACCGTTGAACGCGTCGTCGTGCCGTCGGGCGAGGTCGAACTGACCGGCACCGGTTATGCGCCGGAAGGCGACATGGTCGCGCTCGACGGCGCCGCCGTCCCGGAGAACATCGCGAACGAGGTGCTCGCCACGCTCGGCGCCGGCACGCTCGCGAACGATGGCGAGCTGCGTGAGGGCGACAAGCCCGGCACGTGGGAGGTCGTCGGCGATCCGACCGAGGTTTCGCTCGTCGTGGCCGCGCGCAAGACGCATGCGGACAAGAAGTACGAGCACTTCCAGCGCGTCGCCGAAATCCCGTTCACGTCGGAGCGCAAGCGCATGTCCGTCATCGCGCGCAACGCGACCGACGCCGGCAAGCTCACCGTCTTCGCGAAGGGCGCACCGGACGTGCTCCTCGGCTACTGCGACCGCATCTACGTCAACGGCGCGATCCGCAAGCTCACCGAAGGTGACCGTCAGGACATCCTCGAAACGGTCGAACGACTCTCGCGTGAGGCGTACCGCACGCTCGGCGAGGCGTACCGTCCGCTCGAAACCGATTCGCTCGCGCAGATCCCTGGCATCCGTACGAACTCGGCCGGCGAAGTCTCCGATATCGCCGAACAGGCCGAAGTAATCGAAGCCCATCTGATCTGGAACGGCATGGTCGGCATCATCGATCCGCCGCGCACCGAAGTGCGTGACGCCGTCGCCGAGGCGCACCGCGCCGGCATCCGCACCGTCATGATCACCGGCGACCATCCGCTCACAGCTGCCCGCATCGCCTCCGACCTCGGCATCATCGCCAAGGACGGCAAGGCGCTCACCGGCGACGAGCTCGACGCGATGGACGAAAAACAGCTCGACAAGGCGACCTCCGAGGTCTCCGTCTACGCGCGCGTCGCGCCGGAGCATAAGCTCAAGATCGTCGAATCGCTGCAGCGTCAGGGCAACATCGCCGCGATGACCGGCGACGGCGTCAACGATGCCCCGGCAGTCAAGGCCGCGGACATCGGCGTCGCGATGGGCATCACCGGCACCGAAGTGACGAAGCAGTCGGCGAAGATGATTCTCGCCGACGACAACTTCTCGACGATCGTCGCCGCCGTACGCGAAGGCCGCGGCATCTTCGACAACATCCGCAAGTTCCTGCGCTACCTGCTCAGCTCGAACGTCGGTGAAGTCTTCACCGTCTTCTTCGGCGTTGTCTTTGCCGGCTGGCTCGGCATCAAGAACCCGGCTTCGGTCGGTGTCACCGTGCCGCTGCTTGCGACGCAGCTGCTGTGGATCAACCTGCTGACTGACGCGGCGCCGGCGCTCGCGATGGGCGTCGACCCGATGACCGAGGACGTCATGAACCGCAAGCCGCGCAAGCTCACCGACCGTGTCATCGACGGCGCGATGTGGGGCGATATCGTCTACATCGGCATCATCATGGCCGTCGTCACGCTCATCGGCATGGACATGCATCTGTCCGGCGGCCTATTCACCGACCGTTCAGTCAGTGCGATGGGTCATGACGCACAGATGGTCGAGGCGCGCACGATGGGCTTCACGATTCTCGTGTTCGCACAGCTGTTCAATGCGCTCGCGTCGCGTTCGCATCTGCAGAGCGCGTTCGTCGGCCTGTTCTCGAACAAGTGGCTGTGGGGTGCGATCGGCCTGTCCATTGCACTGCAGCTGCTCGTCATCTATGTGCCGTTCCTCAATACGGCCTTCGGCACGACGCCGCTGCCGCCGATGGCATGGCTTGAGTGCATCGGCCTGGCCTTCTTCGTGCTGCTTGCCTCGGAGATTCGCAAGATCTTCCTGCGCATGCGTGCGAAGCGCTGACACGTCGTCATCATCAATACTGAGTATTGATTGATTGTTGATTACAACTGATGGCCCGAGCGGGCGCCGACCTTGTCCACAAGGTCGGCGCCCGCTCGGGCCATCAGCTGTTTTCCAATCGTTCCGCGGCTGCGGACGGCCGTGGAGTCGTCAGATGATGTCACATGATGCCTGACGAGATGTCGTGGTCGAGCAGCCACTGACGCAGGTCGGCGAATTCGGCAAGGCTGACCGCATGGTCGAGACCGCGGTATTCGTGCGCGGTGAGCCACGTGTACTCCTCGAGCCATGCGAGCGTCTCGTAGATGTCGTACTTCGGCACGACGGTGTCGGCCGAACCGTAGCCGTAGAAGGTCGGGATATTGAGTTCGAGCAGTCGTTCGTCGGCGGGATGGGCGCCTTCGACGATGCCCGGCGCGAGGAATCCAGACAGGCTGATCGCCGCGCGGTAGCGTTCCGGATGCACGCGCAGCAGCTGGATCGCCAGCATGCCGCCCTGCGAGAAGCCGATCGGCACGACGTCGCGGCCGGCGTCGACATTCGCCATCACCCATGCGTCAATCGCCGTGGCCGCCGCGAAGGCGTCGCGGTCGAGATCCTCTCCGACGGGGATCGCATCATGCAGCCACGAGTACGCCCCCGGCTGCATGAGCGACGCCTCCTGCAGCACAAGCGGCGCGCGCAGCGAGACGTAATCGTTGTACGGCGCCACATAGCGCATCATGTCGGCCAGATCGTCCTCGTTGGAACCCCAGCCATGCAGGCACAGGAACAGCGGGCGGCCGCCGGCTGCGGTGGCGCCGTTGCGCGATGTGCGCGCGGAGGTGACGGTGAGCGGTTCGCCGAAACGGCCGGGCACGACCGTCGATGGGCGGCCGATGAGGGCGCCACGGTTCTTGGAAGCATCAGTCATACCGCCAATATACGCGCCCCATATGCGTGCGCATGTGTCCGCGCGCGCGAATCAGCCGCCGGCGTCGCGGCCGCTCGAACATTGCGAGTGCGTCGGCGTACGCAATTACACTGAATCGAGCATGACCATGTGCATACGGCCATGGCATGGGAACCGATCCGTCACGAAGGAGATGCCCCTAAGATGCTGCTGTCCGATCGCGATATCCTCGCCGCACAGGCCGAGGGCCATATCTCGCTCGATCCGTGGACGCCTGAAATGGTGCAGCCCGCATCGATCGACGTGCGTCTCGACCGTTTCTTCCGTCTGTTCAACAATCATGCGTACACTTATGTGGATCCGGCGGAGAATCAGGGGGAACTCACCGAACAGTTCGAAGTCAAGCCCGACGAGCCGTGGATTCTGCATCCGGGCGAGTTCGCGCTTGGTTCGACATGGGAATACGTCAAGCTCGACGCGACGCTCGCCGCACGCCTCGAAGGCAAGAGCTCGCTCGGCCGTCTCGGCATCCTGACGCATTCGACGGCCGGTTTCATCGATCCCGGCTTCGAAGGCCACATCACGCTCGAGCTATCCAACGTCTCGACGCTGCCGGTGAAACTGTGGCCCGGCATGAAGATCGGTCAGATGTGCTTCTTCCAGCTGAGTTCGCCGGCCGAGCATCCGTACGGCTCGGCGACGACCGGCTCCCACTATCAGGGACAGCGCGGCCCGACGCCGTCGCGCTCCTACGTGAACTTCTACCGCGCGCAGATCAACGACTAGTGGTCGGCGCCGCCGGACGTGCCCACGCCGCACGCACGTCCGCATGAGATGAAGAGAGGATGACGGCCTATGGCGAACAATTCCAATCCTTCCAATTCCGATTTGCAGTTCCCGAGCGACCCCGCCGGCGACATCGACCACAGTCTGCAGCCGATTGACGAACGCGTCGACAGCGCCGCGCTGCGTTTCCCCTCCTTCGACGACGCGCCGAAGCCGAAGCACAACGCGAACGCGCAGCAGACGACCGTACAGTCGTCGATCGCGCAGAACACTGCGTCGTTGACTACTCAGAACACCGCACAGAACACTGCATCGTCGACTACGCCCGCTGAAACGCCGGCCACTGCATCGTCGACTATGCCGTCGACTACGCCATCCGAGACGCAGGCGATGCCGACCTTCACGTTCGCGAATTCGAATACCGAAGCACCGACGCAGGCGATGCCGACGTCCCGCACGGCGCCGCTGAGTGCCGACGCGGCCTCCGACGATTTCAATGTGCCGGTGTGGGGAGCCGCCGAAGGCAGCGCCGCCGCGGCCGACGACGAACAGACCGAACTGTTCCCGCCGGCGCCGACACCCACATCGGTCAACACCTATACGCAGCAGATGATGCAGGATTCAGCGACGACGGCGACCTTGCCGCCGATCAATCTGCGTTCCGATGATGACACCGCCGCCGACGGCACGCATGTGCTCGGACGGACGGCGTCGTCCTACACGAACACCGTTATCAAGACGGTCACGGCAAGCGAACCGAACTCCTTCGAACCCCTCGAAGAGGTCTCCGACGAGGACGACGGCGCCGCCGAGCCGGGCGAACCCGGCAACGGTCGACATGGCCGCGATGACGGTGACGGCGGCTCCAACAAGAAGAAGATCATCATCGCCATCGTCGCCGCGATCGTCGTCATCGCGCTCATCGTCGTCGGCATCGTGATCTGGCGGCATGGCAAGTCGGCCGACGCGAAGGACGCCGCGCTCGCCTCCTGCAAGCGCTCGCAGGAGCTCGTACAGACCGTGTCGGCGGCGCTCGACAAGGAGGTGAAGGCGGACGGTGACCTCGCCTCGACGTCGCAGGACGCCGTCGCCGACGCGTCGACGGTCACGAAGTTTGCCGATGCGCTGCAGCAGGCGACGGCATTGCAGAAGGACACGCAGAACATCGACCAGATGTGCGCGGCGTCGCTCGCACAGCCCGCGCTCGAACAGGCGGCGCACAAGCTTGACGCGCAGGCCACACAGATCGAGGACGCGACGAAGTCGCTCAAGGACGCCGCCTCTGCCGTCAACGCGTCAAAGGACGCGCGCACGAAGTCGGATGGTGTCAGGAAGGATCTGCAGTCGGCAATCGACGAAGCGCAGACGCTGTACGACGAATCGGCCGGCCTCGTCGCCGACGAGGCGACGCGCGAGGCACTACGGACGGCGATCGACGATGCGAAGAAGACGGTCGCCGACGCCGGCCTCACGCAGGAGGCCGCCGACAAGGCGCGTGACGCGTTGCGTGCGGCCGGCGACACGGTGCGCGCCTCCGAGGATGCGCTGACTGCGGCGAACGCGGCCGCCGCCGAAGCGCAGCGCCAGCAGGAACTGCAGAACGCGGCGAACGCGCAGCAGCCGGGAATCACTAACGGCACCGGCACGGGCGTCGACAATGGCACCGGTGCGACCACAGGTGGCACCATCGGTGGCGATACGACCGGCGGCGGCGTTCCATCGACCGGAGGTGACACAACGGTGAACGGCGGCACGACGACAAACCCCGGAGGCACGACGACGCTCCCCGGTGATACGACCGGCGGTGTCGCGCAGTAGTCGCCCACAACGCAGAAAGGCGGCGCCGACCATCGAGGTCGGCGTCGCCTTTCTGCATACTCAATCGACGATCATCATCAATCGAACATCGTGAACATCGCGGCTTCGCGCTCCGTCGTCAGAAGTTCGCATCGGCGGCGACGCTCATCACATAGACGTTCTTGCGCAGCTGCTTCGCCTGCGCGCGCGTGATGTCACCATTTTCGAGCATGTCCTGGATGACGCCGAGCTCGATGCCGAAGCTTTCGCGCTTGACGGCGTCGATGCGCGTCGACAGTGACGCCGAATTGCGCATGTTCGGCCGTGATTTGAGCGACGCCTCGGCGCGACGGTAGTCGAGCAGCAGTCCCGAAACGATTTCCGTGTCGTAGGTCGTGCTCGTCATCTCCTCGTACAGGCGGTCGATGACGTGGTCGATTGCGTCGGTCTGCAGGTCGCGCATGCTACCGTACACTTCGTCCTCGCTGAACATCGGAGTGCTGCGACGGATCTTGTTCGCCGCGCGCCGAGAAAGGATGACGGTGCGCCGCTGCAGCGAGTGCACGCGTCCCTTGATTTGCCACAGCACATGCGACGAGTCGCGTTCGGTGTGCGTGTGGCGCAGCGTCGTCATGATCTGGTCGAGCAGACGTTCGCAGGCTTCGACGCGAATGCCGCGTTCATGTGCATCGATCAGCGGGTCGATGCGCGTTTCGGCGAGCCGACGTTTGACGTAGTCCTTCTCCCAGTCGAGCGCCTCGAGCTGCAATGCGGCGCGCGCGTCCGCGTTCGTCGTCTCGCCCAACCGTTTCTTCAGCCGCGTGATGCGCTGCGTATACGAATTGATGACGGCCATGACGGGCGCGCGATTCTCGTCGGTCGCCAGCTCGGCGAGTTCCTCGACGGTGCGCCGCAGCACTTCGATCGACGCTTCGGTGATTTCGCGCGATTCGGCCGCCGCCTTGTTCGGCGCGATGATCGGCAGCAGGAAATTCGCGAGCAGCAGCGTGACGATGATGACGCCGCCGGCGATGAAGATGAGCTCGTCGCGCATCGGGAACCATTCGCCGTTCGCGAGCGTGTATGGAATCGTGAACATCAAGGACAGCGTGATCGTGCCTTTCGCGCCGCCGAAGGTCATGACAGCCGCCGAACGCCAGCGTTCCGGCGTCATGCGGCGGCGTTTGCGCGAATCCTCGGCGCGCGCGAGACGCAGCATCGCCGTCACCCACAGGAAACGCAGGCCGACGATGACGGCGGACACGCACAGGATGATCGTCAGCAGCGTCCAGTTGCTGATCGCCGGATTGTCCCAGCTTGCGCGCATCGCATCCGGCAGTAGCAGGCCGAGCAGGATGAACACGGCGCCGTTGAGCGAGAACGAGAACACCGACCACACACTCGACGCGACGATGTTTGTACGTGCGACATTCGGGCCGATGCCGGTGCGGTCGAAACGCATCGTCAGGCCAGCGGCGACGACGGCGAGGATGCCGGAGACGTGCACGGCTTCGGCGCCCAGATACAGCAGGAACGGCAGGAACAGCTCGAGCAGGATGCGCGACGTCGTCGTCTCCCAACCGAGCTGCCGCGAGGTCTCGAACAGCCAGTTGGCGATGATGCCGACGATGAGGCCGAACAATGCGCCGCCGAAGAACGAGACGACGAACTCGCCGACCGCCTCGGTCACGCGGAACTGGCCGGTGACGGCCGCCGTGATCGCGAACTGGAAGCCGACGATGCCCGACGCGTCGTTGAACAACGATTCGCCTTTGAGCACGCCGATCTGACGTTGCGACAGCGACGCCTCATGGCTCAGTGAGCTGACGGCGACCGCGTCGGTCGGGCCGAGCGCGGCGCCGAGCGCGAGCGCCGCGGCGAGCGTGAACATCGGCCAGATCGCGTGCAGTGTGAATCCCACGACGACCATGATCGCAATCGCCAGTCCGAAGGCGAGCGACAGCGACAGCTTCAGTGATTTGAGCAGCTGGCTTTTGTTGATCTCATGCGCTTCGAGATACAGCAGCGGCGCGATGAACAGTACCATGAACAGTTCCGGGTCGAGTTCGGTGTCCGGCACGAAGGCCAGCTGCGACATGAGCACGCCGAGCGCGATCTGCACGAGCGGCGTCGAAATGCGCGGAATGAAACGGCTCAGGAAGGAGGACAGCAACACGGCGGCGACAATGCCCAGAATCAGTCCAAAAATCGCCACAGTCGGTCCTCCTTGGCCCTATCATCTTCGCCGTCACGGTCACATCCCCGCCAAGCGCGTTCATCATGGGGATCGTTTTCAGCATAGCAAGCTGGTCGTTACCGGCATGTGGCACATCGTATGATGACTGAAAAGCAAATGGTGACGGCTGTACGACTCGTCGCCGCACGATGTACACGATGCAAAGGAGCCGCTGATGTCGCTGATGCAGATGGACCGCGCGGCGATGCGCGGATGGATGGAGGAGGCGCTCGCGCTCGCCGACGAGGCGGCCACGCACGGCGATGTGCCGGTCGGTGCGATCATCGTCGACGCGAACGGCGAAGTCGTCGGTATCGGCCGCAACATGCGCGAGCGCGACGCCGATCCGCTCGCCCATGCTGAGATCCTCGCGATGCGTCAGGCGGCCGACGAGCGCGACGACTGGAATCTGGATGACTGCACGCTCATCGTGACGCTCGAGCCGTGCCCGATGTGCGCGGGCGCGTGCCTGCAGACGCATATCGGACGCCTCGTCTTCGGCGCGTGGGATGCGAAGCTCGGCGCATGCGGCTCGGTCTGGGACATTCCGCGCGACCCGCATGTGGGGCATGTGCCTGAGGTCGTCGGCGGCGTGTGCGAACAGCGGTGCGCGGATCGGCTTGCCGATTTCTTCCGCGCGCGGCGCATGTGAGCCGGTGTCGACGCCCGATTTTCTTGCCGGCCGCGCGAACACGCCGACGCGTGTCAAGGAATGCGCGAATTCATAGGATAATCCTCCATCGCATATCGGCCGCGGGCGATGACGCATGAGCGGCCCGGATGAAAGGACGGACGGATGGCCACGATCATGGATTTCAGCGGAACCTCGAGCCGCGGCGAGGCGGTGCATGTCGTCTATCTCGAACGGCATGAGGCGTGCGCAGCCTTCGCGTTCGCAATCGTCGGCGACGAGCTGCCGCGTATCGTTCATTGGGGGCGTCCGCTATCCGACCCGCACGCGCTTATCTCCAGCGTGGACGCGTTGCGTCCGCAGCGAGTCTCCGGCGCGCTTGACGAAACCGCGTGGCCGAGCGTGCTGCCGACGCAGGCCGAGGCATGGACGGGTTCGCCGCGCTTCGTTGTGCGAGCCGACGGCGTCGAACTGTATTGCCGATTCGCCGTCACCGATGTGCGGATCGACGATGACGGCGCCGACGTCGTCGCCGAGGACGGCGAGCAGGGCGTGCGGATCGTCTGGCGCTGCGAACTGTGCGACAGCGGCCTTGTGCGACAGCGGCTGACGGTGACGAACGGGCGTGCCGAGGCGCTTGAGATCGGCCACGTTGAGCTTGCGTTCCCGGTGCCCGCCGATATGACCGAACTGTTGACGACGACCGGCCATCATCTGCGTGAACGCTCGCCGCAACGCCAGCCGTTCACGATCGGCCGCTTCCAGAAGGCGAGCATGGTCGGCCGTCCCGATTTCGACGCGTCGCTGCTGCTCAACGCCGGACGCCCCGGCTTTGGTTTCACCGACGGCGACGTCTACGCGGTGCACGTCGCCTGGAGTGGCAATTCGCTGATGGCCGCCGAACGTCTGCCGTACACGACCGGACTGCTCGGCGGCGGCGAGGTGCTCGCCGGTGGCGAAATGAGGCTGCCCGCTCATGAGGGTGCCGGCGAGGACGTGGCTCCGGCGGATGCCGGCTATACGACGCCATGGCTCTACGGCTCCTACGGCAACGGGCTCAACGAGGTAGCCTCACGATTCCATGACGAGCTGCGCGCGACGCACGCCCGCTGGCGTGCCGCGCACGGCATCGCCGACAAGCCACGCCCGGTCATCCTCAACACCTGGGAGGCCGTCTATTTCCAGCATGACTTCGAGACGTTGAAGGCGCTCGCCGACAAAGCCGCCGCCAGCGGCGTCGAACGCTTCGTCGTCGACGACGGATGGTTCGGCGACCGCCGCGACGATACGGCCGGTCTCGGTGACTGGCAGATTGCGCAGGATGTGTGGCCCGACGGCGAACGTTCGCTCAAGGCACTCGCCGACCATGTGCACGCCAAGGGCATGGAATTCGGCCTGTGGTTCGAACCGGAGATGGTGAACCTGAATTCGCGCATGTACCGCGAGCATCCCGACTGGGTGCTCAAGCCCACGGCGAACCGTCTGCCGATGCAGGGCCGCAACCAGCAGGTCGTCGACCTGAGCAATCCGGACGCCTACGACTACGTGTATGGCTGCATGAACACGCTCGTGGCGGAACTCGGCATCGACTACATCAAGTGGGACCACAACAAATACGTGACCGAGGCGGTCTCGCCGCGTACCGGTCTGCCCGCAATCCACGCGCAGACGCTCGCCGTCTACCGCATTTTCCGCGACTTGAAGACCGCGCATCCCGGACTGGAGATTGAAAGCTGCTCGTCGGGCGGCGGTCGTGTGGACTTCGCGATACTTTCGTTGGCCGACCGCATCTGGGCGTCCGATTGCGTCGACCCGGTCGAGCGCGCCGACATCCAGCGGTACACGTCGCTGCTTGTGCCGCCGGAGATGATCGGTGAGCATGTGGGCGCGAGTCCCGCGCATTCCACGCATCGTGCGACGAGCCAGGAAATGCGCATGGCGATGGCGTTCTTCGGGCATCTCGGCATCGAGTGGAACCTGCTCGCCGAGCCGCAGTCGGCGCTTGACGAACTCGGCGTATGGGTGGACGCGTACAAGCGTCACCGTGACGATTTCGCGCATGGCATGGCGGTGCACGGTGATGACGCCGACCCGGCCGTGCGTGTGGACGGCGTAATC
Organism: Bifidobacterium anseris; assembly: GCF_002860345.1. GTDB lineage: Bacteria > Actinomycetota > Actinomycetes > Actinomycetales > Bifidobacteriaceae > Bifidobacterium > Bifidobacterium anseris. The sequence goes on along the minus strand of NZ_NMYC01000005.1, from coordinate 17,044 downwards.
AGTGCCGACGGCGAACGTGCCGTCTACCGGTTCACGCAGCTGACGACGTCGCAGAACTACCCGGCCGCGCCCGTGCGGCTGCCCGGGCTTGATCGCTGTGCGAACTATGTGGTCCGTCCGCTGCCGTGCTCGCTCGCTGCCGGCGAACCGTTCTCCGAGCTCGGCAACGGCCAGAGTCCGCTCGGCTGGTGGAACGCCGACGGCATTGTGTTGAGCGGCGCTGCGCTCGCATCGTACGGGCTGCGTCCGCCGAGTCTGCACCCGGCGAACGCCGTGCTGTTCTCGGTCTCGCGCATCTGACGCACATTACTGTCAGTCAATCAACTGATGAACGCGGCGATCGCACGGGCGGCCGCCGCGTCCGACCAAAGCCTCCAGCTGAACTCGGGGATCGTGAAGGACACCGGTGCGGCCTGACTGTGTCGGTAGGCGTCGATGCCTTTGCGGATGAACTCGCGGTTCTTCTTCGCGATGAATGAGCTTTCGCCGCTGATGAGCACCTGCGTCGGCATCGCGAGGTTCGAGACGGTCGCGACGAGCACACCGAGGCGGAAGCAGGTGCGTTCGCCGAGGCGGCGCGCCTGCGGCCTGTTGATATTGAGATCATGCGCGAACTCCTCGAAGGTGGTCACTCGGCCGATGATGCCCGAGTACTCCTCGGCGATCGAATCGGACGTCAGGCACTGCGAGCAGCCCACATGCCCGGAGGAGCAGCGCGGCCCCTCCGGGTCGATGAGTACATGGCCCGCCAAGCCGTAGCTTTTGTCTGGATTGTCGATTGGATCGCCCTGATCGGAAAGCGAGTAGCCGACGCCCGCGCCCATCGTGATGACGGCGAAGCGCGGAATCCCGATCGCATCGCCGAACCAGCATTCGTACAACAGAATCGAATCGAGGTCGTTGAACACCTTCGTCGGGACGCCGGTCGCATGCTGTACGAGCGCGCCCAGATCCACCGCGTAGTCCCAGTACAGGAATGGCGCGAAGGTCACGAAACGGTCGTCCTCGACATGGCCGCCGAGCGAGAGTCCGATCGCCGTCGGCGCCGGCGCGTCGGGTGCGGTGGCAGCCCGCACCATGCGTGCGATCTGCGCGACGATCGCATCGGGGGAGCGGTCGGTGATGTCCTCGGTCAGCTCGGCACCGATCGGCCGGCACATCGTGTTGACTTCGGAGACGGTGATCGCGCCGTCGTGGATGTTGACGCCAAGGAAGACATGCTCGTTCTCGCGGATGCGCAGCGCCGTCTGCGGCCGCCCGCGCCGGCCGCCCATGTCGTGGACCGCCGCTCCCGCGGGCAGCGTCCCCGTCTGTGCGGTGCCTGCAGGCAGCTCCTCGATGACACCGTCGTAGATGAGATCGCTCGTGATGCGCGACAGGGCACCCTGGGACAGGTTGAAGATCTGCGCGAGTGGCGTACGCGCGATCGGCCCGTATTGCATGATGCCGCGCGCCACGTCGTGCGTGGCCTGCGACTTGCTGAACCAGTGCGGGAACTCCAGTCGATCCGAATTTGTTTCCATGGGTATATAAATATACGCTGTTTTTCTTGCGCCGTTCTCGGACGCGCGGGACGGTGGGAATGAAATCCGCGGATTCATACACTGCATGATATCGGCGGATGTGATGGAGCGGACGCCGATTGAGGAACAGGAACACTGGAACGGACGAGGGAGTCACGATGACATTCGCAACGAGCAGCGGACCGTCGACGCTTCGGCGGCTATGGAAAGGAATCGGCGCCGCGGTATGCACGCTCGCCGTCGGACTGGGGACGGCCGGCTGCGGCGCGTCCGGCGCCGACGGACGCGTCACGCTCGATTTCTTCCAGTTCAAGGCTGAGGCCGCGGACTGGTTCAAGCAGGCGGCCGAGGAATTCGAGCGGGATAATCCGGACATCCGCATCAACATCAACAATTCCGCGAACGCGCAGACCGACCTGCGCACGCGCTTCGTCAAGGACCGCGTCCCGGATGTCATCACCTTCAACGGCGACTACAGTTTCGGCACCTTCGCGGCGAGCGGCGTCTTCCATGATTTCACCGATGATCCGATCGTCGACGAACTCAACGAGGGCATGGTGGACATCGCGAAGAACCTCGTGCAGACGTCCGATCCGGCCAAGAAGAAGCTGTACGGATTGCCGTTCGCCGGCAATGCGTCTGGGTACATCTACAACAAGGAACTGTTCCGCAAGGTCGGGCTCGACCCACAGAACCCGCCGAAGACATGGGATGAGTTCACGGCGATGCTGCAGACGTTCCGCGATGCCGGCATCGACCCGGTGCAGGCGACGCTCGCAGACGCATGGACGACGCAGGCGCCTCTCGCGTCGCTCGCTGGAACGCTCGTGCCGGAAAGCGAGTACACGAAACTCAAGGACGGCACCACCACGTTCAGGCAGATCTGGACCGAGCCAGTGCAGAAGGAAATCGATCTGTTCTCGTACGCGGACGGTGAGAAAGGCGTCACCTACCAGCAGGGCACGCAGAACTTCGCGAAGGGAGCGGCGGCCATCATCCCGCTCGGCACATACGCGATTCCGCAGATCACGATGATCAACAAGGACATCGATCTCGGCTTCGCGCAGATGCCGGCCACGAATGACGCGGACGAGCAGATTCTCACGGCCGGTGACGACGTCATTCTCACGATGGGTGCGGATACCAAACACCCCAAGGAGGCGATGCGGTTCATCCGGTTCCTGATGAGCAAGCAGCAGCTGGAGAACTACGCGGACGCGCAGTCGGCAATCACGCCGCTCAAGGAGACTTATTTCGGCAACCCTGCGCTCGAGACGGTGCGCCCGTTCTTCGAAAGCAATCGTGTGGCCGATTTCTGCGACCACTACATCCCGTCGTCGATCAACATCGGCGGCTATCTGCAGTCCGCGATTCTGAGCGGCAACGTTAATCAGTTCGTCGATTCGATGCAGAACGAGTGGGACAAAGTGCAGGCCCGCGACTTCCGCGAATGAGATTGCAAGGAAAGGAAGGTCAGAAATGACTTCGTTGACCAATGCCGGTCAGCAGGCGCGCGCGATGGAGGACGTGCTTGCGAACGACATCGACACCCACCACTCCCGCAAGCCGGCGAACCAGCCGCCGAATCGGCAAAAGAACAAGAAACGGTCCGCGTTCTCCGATCGTAAGGTGGATCGCGCCTATTACTGGATGGCCGTGCCGGCGGCGGTGATCTTCGCCGTGTTCCTGTACGTGCCGTTCATCCAGGGCGTGCTGTATTCGTTCACCAACTCGCAGGGATACGGAGATTACGACTGGATCGGATTGAGGAACTATGCGGCGCTGTTCCATGACGAGCGCGTCGGACACGCCTATCTGTTCACATTCCTGATCGCCATCGCCATCACCGTGCTCATCAACGTGATCGCATTGTTCCTTTCGGTCGCGCTCAACGGCAAGATCGCTTGGAAGAACGGCTTCCGTGCGATCTACTTCATCCCGTACACATTGGCGGTGCTTGTCATCGGCTACGTGTTCAAGTACATCTTCATGCAGCCGCTGCCCGCGCTCGGCAAGGCGCTCGGCATCGGATGGCTGAGCGAATCGCTGCTCACAAGCGAGCGGTACGCGTGGATTCCGATCGTCTTCCTCGCCGTGTGGCAGGGCGTCGCCTATTCGGTGCTCATCTACCTCGCCGGTCTGCAGACGGTGGACAGCCAGGTCTATGAGGCCGCCGCAATCGACGGCGTGAACGCATGGCAGAAGTTCTGGAAGATCACGTTCCCGCTGATCGGACCGTTCTTCACGATCAATCTCGTGCTCACGATGAAGAACGCGCTCGGCACCTTCGATCAGGTCGTCGCGCTGACCGACGGCGGCCCGAACTCGAAGACGGAGACGGTCACTTACCTCATTTGGAAGGGCGGCCTGACCGGCGGCGAATACGCGTATCAGACCGCGAACGCCGTGCTGTTCTTCATCGTCCTCGCGATCATCGCGTTCATTCAGCTCAAGTTCTTCGGCAGCAAGGAAAAGGTGTGATCATCATGACGTCCGCAACTACACGAACCACAGTTCATCATGCGCAGTCGCAGAAGTTCCGCAAGGATCGCCGCATCAACTGGTGGCTGACCGCGGTCGTCGCCGTGTTCAGCCTGACGATCCTCGTGCCGTTGTATTTCACGGTCGTCACCGCGCTGAAGACGCCGGCGGAAGCGGGCACATTCAGTCTGCCGACGAGCTGGCAGTGGGGGAACTTCGCCGCCGCGTCGGCAAGGGTCGACTATCCGCGCGCCGCGCTCAACTCGGCGATCATCACCGTGCTCGCCGTCTCGCTCACGCTCGTGACGAACACCTTCGTGGCATACGCGATCGCGCGCAACATGGACAAGCGATTCTTCCGCTTCCTCTACTACTTCTTCATCGCCGCGATGTTCGTGCCATTCCCGGTCGTCATGCTGCCGCTCGCCAAGCAGATGGGCTCGTGGCATCTCGATAACCAGGCCGGCCTGATCATTCTCTACGTGATTCTGGGTCTGGGCACGAACCTGTTCATTGCGACGGGCTTCATCCGTTCGATTCCGATTTCGCTCGAGGAGGCCGCCCGCATCGACGGCGCGGGCACGTGGCGCATCTTCTGGAAGATCATCTTCCCGTTGATGGGACCGATCAACGCGACGATTGCGATTATGACGGCGCTGTGGGCGTGGAACGACTTCCTGCTGCCGCTCATCATCCTCACCGACCAGAGCAATCAGACGATTCCGCTCGCACAGTACGTGTTCAGTTCGCAGTTCGCGACGAACTATCCGCAGGCCTTCGCGAGTTATCTGATGGCGATGGCGCCGGTGCTCGTCGTCTATGTTTTCGCCCAGAAGTGGGTGATCGGTGGCGTCATGCGCGGCGCCGTGAAGTGACGGCGCGCGGGTGCGCGCGGGTGTGCGATGCGCGATGCTTGGCCGCATATATCGATTGTTTCTGCGAGCAATCGATATATGCGGCCGTCGCGTTGGTGGATAGGGTGCAGGAGCGATTGCGATGGGTGTCTTTGATCGGGATTGTGCGCATATGTGCGCGCGACTTGTGGACTATGACAAGCTTGGCTACTATGCGGCAACGTCGACGTCATCGGCGCACGAAGGAGAAGGCATATGACGACAGGCCAGGCGAGACGACTGCCGGAGGTCACGTTGGTGACCGCGTACACCGAATGTGGACCTGGGGGAGAGTGCGTTGCGCGGGCGCTGCCGCTCGAATCGGTCGACATGCGCGCTGACGGCGACGTCGTCGAGATCGCCGTCAGCGCACAACTGCCCGTCGGCAATCCGATTCTCGAACATCCGACGTTTCGCGCGTCGCGCGCGCTCACGCTGACATGCGCGCTGCCGACGCCGCAATCGCCGATGCTGTGCCTGTATCAGCACAAGGAATGGTGGATGCGTCCGACATGGGTGAACGATTGCGCCGACGTGCCGCCGCGCACGCAGATGCTGCTGTGGCGTTCCGCGAATCAGGCGGATCGGCAGTGGCATCTGCTGTTCGCGGTGAGCAATCGGGCATGCCGTGCCGATATCCGCGGCATCGAAGGGTGCGCGGACGGCGTGGCGATCGACGTGTCGACGAATCAGGTGGGGCGTACGACTGTGGAGGGCCTGGCGCTGCTGTATGCGTATGGCGACGACCCGTACGCGCTCGTCGAGCAATGCGTGCGGCATGCGGCGCAGGTCAACGGCATCGCCGCCCACCGCGATATGCTGCGCAAACCACGCCTTCCCGAGCAGTTCCGCGGTCTCGGCTGGTGCACGTGGGATTCGCTCGGCCAGCAGGTGAGCGAGTCGGCGATCATCGAGAAAATGCGGGAATTCCAAGCAAAACGGGTGCCCGTGTCGTGGGTGCTCATCGACGATGGCTGGTCGCAGACCGAGGCCAACAAACTCACTGGTTTCACCGCGGACAGCGAGCGGTTCCCGCACGGTCTTGCGCACACGGTGGAGTTGCTCAAGCATGACTTCCATGTGCAGTACGTCGGCGTCTGGCAGGCATTCCAAGGGTACTGGGAGGGCGTTGACTCGAATTCTGCAATCGCTCGCGATTTTGCCGAGACGCTCGAGCGTTTGCCGAACGGCATGCTGATTCCGCACCCGGACCGCGGCGTCGCGTTCTGGCGTGCCTGGGACACCGAGCTGCACAACGCCGGCGTCGATTTCGTCAAGGTTGACTCTCAGAGCACGATGACGCCGCTCACTCGTGGGGTCGAGTCGTTCGACAGATTAGGCGCGCGCTATGAAGCGCTTGAGATTGCGGTCAGTGAGTCGTTCGCCGACAACGTTCCGCTCATCAACTGCATGGGCATGGCACCGGAGAACATTTGGAATCGCCCGCGTTCGGTGCTCACGCGCACGAGTGACGACTTCTTCCCGCGCACCCCGGAGTCGCTCGCCGAGCACGTCATTGAGAACGCTTACTGCTCGCTGATGGTGGGCGCCCTCTACCGCTGCGATTGGGACATGTTCTGGACTCGTCACCCGCATGCGCGCACGCATGCACTGCTACGGTGGATCAGCGGCGGTCCGATTTACTGTTCCGACGCGCTCGATGAAACCGATTTCGAGGTGCTTCGTCCGTTCTTTGATGAGCGCGGCGAGCTCACTCATCCAGATGGAGTCGGCGTGCCGGAACTGGAGAGCTTGCTCTGTGACCCGGTGCACGGCAATGTGCCGCTCGGCATCCGCAATACGTTCCGCGGCCAGTATGTGGTGCTGTACATTGGTTTGAACGAAGACTGCCCGCAGACCGTCCACATTCGTGCCTCTGGGTGTCCGATTGGCCTGTTCGATTCGCGGACCGGCGATTGCAAGCGTCTGGAATCCGGTGAAGAGCGCACGATTACGCTTGATTATGGCGACTGCGTGTTGGTGGCATACTGCTGCTCTGAGCTTTCTGACTCCTTCTGTCTCTAGTGGCTGTGTTTCTTTTGCCCACGGTGTGTAAGGTGCGTTGCTGCTTGATCCATGTGTCGCATATCTCGATTGTTTTCTTGAGTAATCGAGATATGCGGCCGTCGCGTTGGCGGATGGGGCATATGAACGACGGGGTGGGTGATTTTGGTCGGGATTGGGGGTATGTGTGTGCGTGTCTGCTTGGATATGTGCGTATGTGTGGCGATGTGGGCTTGTGTGCGGAGTGCAGTTCAGCATCACTCGATTGTTCATGTGAACATTCGAGTGATGCGCGCAACCATGACGACGTTGCGGGCGCTGCTGTCATCAGATCAGCGCGTTGCAGCTGGTGCACGGGTGCTGTCTGTGTCGCGTCATAGCGCGATATGGTGCGCTTCTGCCGCCGCTTGCACATGAATACTTTCCCACACGCCAATGGCGCACATTGAATGGGAAACTAATTCGCCGTCGCCTACTATGGTCACATTCCGAAACCGTTGCGTTGGCTGATTTCCATATACCAACCGTAGCGCAACAGCCAAGCCGAAGGAGCCGCATCTATGACCACACTCAACCGTTCCACACTGCCGGACACCGTGCGCACGAACGGAGCCACGCCGAACCCGTGGTGGGCGAACGCCGTCGTCTACCAGATCTATCCGCGCAGCTTCCAGGATTCCAACGGCGACGGCATCGGCGATCTCAAAGGCATCACGAGCCGCCTTGACTACATCGCCGACCTTGGTGTCGACGTCATCTGGCTCAGCCCCGTCTACCAGTCTCCGCAGGACGACAACGGCTACGACATCTCCGACTATCAGGCGATCGACCCGATCTTCGGCACGATGGAAGACATGGACGAACTGCTCGAGCAGGCGCATGCGCGCGGCATCAAGGTCATCATGGATCTCGTCGTCAACCACACCTCCGACGAGCACGCATGGTTCCAGGAATCACGCGACCCGAACTCGGACAAGGCGGACTGGTACTGGTGGCGTCCGGCGCGCGAAGGCAAGACGCCCGGCGAACCGGGAGCCGAACCCAATCAGTGGGGTTCGTACTTCGGCGGCTCCGCATGGCAGTACGACGAGCAGCGCGGCGAGTACTTCCTGCACCAGTATTCGAAGAAGCAGCCGGACCTCAACTGGGAGAATCCGGCCGTGCGCAAAGCCGTGTACGACATGATGAACTGGTGGATGGATCGCGGCATCGACGGCTTCCGCATGGATGTCATCACGCAGATCTCGAAGGTCGTCGATGGCGAAGGACACCTGCCTGGCGAACCTGGCAGCGCAATCGACGATTATCCGGCAGGCGAAGAAGGATACTCGTCGCCGTATCCGTTCAGCTCGGACGGTCCGCGTATCGACGAATTCCTCAAGGAGATGCGTCGCGAAGTCTTCGAAAAGCGCGGCGGCTACATGAACGTCGGCGAAGCGCCGGGTGTGGACGCCGTGCGCAACGAATACATCACCGACCCGGCGAACAAGGAACTCGATATGCTGTTCCTCTTCGATCACGTTGGCATCGATCAGGGCGACTCGAAGTGGGATATCGTCAAGTTCGACGTGCGTCATCTGCGCGAACAGCTCAAGGCGCAGCAGGAAGCCGTGCACGATCGCGGATGGGCGAGCCTGTTCACCTGCAACCACGACCAGCCGCGTGTCGTTACCCGCTGGGGAGACGACACGAGCGAGGAGATGCGCGCGCGTTCCGCAAAGGCCTTCGGCATGCTCATCCATTTGCACCGTGGTACCCCGTACATCTATCAGGGTGAGGAACTCGGCATGACCGGCGCGCATTTCACGAAGCTCGACCAGTACCGCGACCTCGAATCGATCAACGCCTACCGTCAGCGTGTGGAGACTGCGAAAGTGCAGTCCGCGGAATCGATGATGGAGGCGCTCGCGCTCTTCGGCCGTGACAACGCGCGCACGCCGATGCAGTGGGATGGCTCCAAATACGCGGGATTCACCGCCGCTGGTGCCGCTACGGAACCGTGGATTTCAGTGAACCCGAACCACGTCGAAATCAACGCGGCCGCGCAGTTCGACGATCCGGATTCCGTATACGCGTTCTACAAGAAACTCGTCAACCTGCGCCATAACAGTGCGCTCGTCGCCGCCGGCGCATGGGAACTCGTCGACGACGATGACGAGAAGGTCTACGCGTTCACGCGCACACTGGGCGACGACCGCATGCTCGTCGTGCTCAACCTGAGCGGCAAGCACGCCGAACTGCCAAAGTCAGTGGCTGAACTGGTCGGCGACGGCGTGCGCGAAGACCAGATCGTGTTGAGCACGATCGACGCGATCCACAGCGCGAAGGCGCTCGCGAATGGTGAGCTGGCCGCTTGGGAGGGCGTCGTCGTGCAGTTGTGACGCCGTGCGAGCGCGCGTTGCTTCTCGTGAAGCATTGCGGGCGGTCAGTCAGTAGACTGGCCGCCCGTTTTCTATTGTTGACGATTGCGAATAATTGATGGCGTGCGGCTGTGCGCGACCGCGAACGGTGGTCTGCGTGCGCTCCAAACCGGCTCGCTGAATTCTTACATTGATGTAAGAATCAATTCTTTCATGTAAGATTTCATTGTAAGCATGTAAGAATTCTCGGCTATGTGATCGGTGGTGTGAGGCGTGCACGTCGCGCACCGCGCGCCGCACACATCAGTTGAATCAGCGGATGGGGCCGCTGGGAAGCATCGCAATGATTGATGCGGTGATATATTCCTGGAGTATTCCAGGGTGACATTGAGTTCTTTCTGATTCTGTGATTCTTGCAATGCAATGAAATCGCCAAATGAAAAAAAGAGGAAGCGTGACGGATACGTATTCGACGGGAATCGAGTATCGGGATGATGGCTTTCTAGCGACTGTCGTCAATACGAGAATTCAGCAGTCCGTTCTTACGATTGGGTCGCCCGGTGTGTCTGCTGATGCATGGGCGTGTGCTGATGATGGTCAGGATCCGTTGGCGCCTATCCGAGCATTACTCCGCATGCTGAATGCTGACGATTCGTTTTCTTGTATTCCGGCTTCACTGATTATTGATGACGTGAAAGGATGTTATCTGCATCTTGCACAGTTTCACTGTTCCGAGACGCGCGATGCAAGAGCGGTGGCGGGTGCGTTGGCTCGCGCCGTTGAATCTTTGACGGGAACCGCCATCGCCAGTGTCATCGTGATGGTCGTGTGCCCGAGCAAGGTGCGCCTTGAGGATATAGATACAATCCTCGAGGGCCCGCAGAGCGTCATGACGGAGAGCGCAACCTTCGATTTTGGCGTCACGCGCGATTTCCTCGCCACCGAACCCGCTGCATACATGATTGTGGGAAGTGAGAGCCAGCCGTCCACCGCGCCGGGCCCCACATCACTATGATGGAACGCGGTCAACTGACCACAGCGCAACAACAGCGCGCCACAGCGCATACAACGAGAGGAGCGCATCACGACCATGATCTGGTGGAATCTCACCGCGGTGGCAGTCGGCGGTTTCGCTGGTGGCTGTCTACGCTCGTTGTGCTCAAGTTGGCTCAATCGCTCCGACTACGCCATCCCCTTTGGCACGCTCCTCGTCAATCTGGCGGGCTCGTTCATCGTCGGCATCATGCTCGCCGTCACTGCCGTGGGCACGCTCGGCGCCCCATGGAAAGCGCTCGTCGTCACCGGCTTCTGCGGTGGTCTGACCACGTTCTCCACGTTCACGTCCGAAGTCGTCGCACTGTTCAACACGGACCGCACATTGCGCGCATGGCTGTACTGGCTCGGCAGCGTGGTACTCGGCGTGTGCTGCGTGGCGCTTGGTTTTCTTGCCGCCCAACTGTTCGCGAAATAGAAGGAGTGGGTTATGAAACTGCTTGCTGTGGGACTCGGATGTGCACTCGGTGCGGTCTGTCGCTATCTTCTGGAAACCGGCCTGAACGGTTGGCTTGCCGACCCGCTTTCCATTCTCATCATCAACTGCTGCGGCTGTTTCCTCATGGGACTCTTCACTGCGATCATTGAGAACAGGCAGCCATCGAAATCACTCTCCAAATTCCTGACGACCGGATTCTGCGGTGGCCTGACCACGTTCTCCACGTTCTCGGCGGACACGTTCACGCTCATGCAGACTAATCTTTGGGCTGCGCTGCTCATTGTGCTGGGGAACCTCGCGATCGGCATGCTGCTGTACTTGCTTGGTCGGCGACTCATCGGCCGCCGCAAGCACGATGCCGACGTCGTCTGAATCAAGCATGGACCGTGGCGGCAGCCCCGGGCTGTCGCGCGTCAGTATGATGGAAATGATGAAATGTGGTCAGGTCAACACGGTGCCATGAGTCAATCGTGCATCAGACGCTCGTCGAGCGGTTCGCTCCCGGAATGATTACCTACACCTACTGTGATAACTGGGACCGCCATTCCGCGGAAGCGCGAGCAGAGCGCGGCGCCATGGTGAATCCGTACATTACATCGGCCGACCGCGGCACCGCGACGCGCGACCACAGCGCAAACAACGAGGAGAACGCATCACGCCCGTGATTTGGCAGGCTCGTTCATCATCGGCGGCACGCTCGTCGGAGTCACGGTATTCCACTGCTGATAGTGCAGCTGCGCGCGCTGGCGAACAAGGCGGCAAAGAGGGCTTTGGAAAAAGCAGGCGAGGCTGGCCTTGAGAATGCCATGTTCCGAGGTGTGTTTGAGCAGATTGGTAAGCGACTGACGCAGCAGGCGGTCAAGAAGGCCGTTCCGGTCGTCTCGGCGGCCATCGGCGCGTTCTTCGACACCGCGCAGATGAATAAAGTGCTTGACTACACGGATGTCTTCTATCAGAAGCGTTTCATTCTCGAAAAGGGAATGCGGCAGAACTTCGTGTGCGAAGCTGATGGCAGTATCGAATGAGGGAGTCAATCTCTGAGTATGCGCTCTGGGTATTGAGAAGGCGCGCGCCTGCCTCCATCTCACGCACATGGCCACTACGCGGACGCCCCCGCGGCACTTCGCGAACCGCAACTTACAATATCCGTTTATGGAACAAAAAGATGTATTGCAGGCGATGCGCCATGACCATGCCGCGCAGCTCAAGCTGGCGGCCGAACGACTCGACGGAACCGCGAAGCACACGCAGCTCATTGCGTCCCCGGTGCTGTCCGAGATGACCGGTCATACGATTCTGCTCAAGCCGGAGAACCTGCAGGTCACCGGTTCGTTCAAGATCCGCGGTGCCTACAACAAGATTGCATCTTTGACCGATGACGAACTCGAGCGCGGCATCGTGACTGCGTCCGCCGGCAACCACGCGCAGGGCGTCGCGTATGCGGCGCGTGAACGCGGCGCGAAGGCGACGATTCTGATGCCGCAGATCACGCCGCCGCTCAAGGTGGACGCGACGAAGGCGTACGGCGCGGACGTTGTGCTGCACGGCGACGTCTTCGACGAGGCCGCCGCTTACGCCATCGAACTGAGCCAGAGCGAAGGCATGACCTACGTGCCGCCCTTCGACGATTACGAGGTCCTGTGCGGCCAGGGCACGATTGCGATGGAGATCCTCGAGGACTGCCCAGACGTCACCGACATCGTCGTGCCGCTCGGCGGCGGCGGTCTGGGGGCGGGCGTCGCGCTCGCCGTCAAGACCTTCCGTCCCGACGTGCGCGTCATCGGCGCGATCCCCGAAGGTTCGCCCGCGTGGCGCAAGTCACTCGACGCAGGCCGCGTCGTCGCCGCCGACAAGGTTGTCACGTCGGCCGAAGGCGTCGCCGTGCGCCGTCCCGGTGACCTGACCTTCGCGCTGCTCAACGAGTTCCTCGACGATCTCATCGAAGTCTCCGAACGCGATATCAACGAGATGATTCTGCTCATGCTCGAAAAGCACAAGATGGTCGTCGAAGCGGCCGGCGCCGTTTCGCTTGCCGCGCTCGAACATCTCAATCTGCGCTCGCGCAAGTTCGCCGAGGCCGAAGGCGAGCACGTCGTCGTCCCGATCATGTCCGGCGGCAACATCGACACCGTCACGATCGGCGCCGTCATTCAGAAGGGCATGATCGCGCGCGGCCGCATCATGAACTTCGAAGTCGAACTGCCGGATACGCCGGGGCAGCTCGTCAAGGTCGCGACGATTCTCGCGAAGGCGCGCGCGAACGTCATCGCTCTCGACCACGATCAGTTCAAGGCGAACGGCCACTACACGAACTCGGTCGCGCTCGGCGTCACCGTGGAGACGAACGGCCCAGAGCATATCGAACAGGTGCTGCAGATGATGCGCGACGCCGGCTACACGCCGAAGCGCATCTACTGAGCGCTTCTACTGAGCACGCGCGGCACAGCGACATCATGCGCCGAATGTTCCACACGATGTTCCACGTGCAACACTACGCTGTTCGCTGATGCGGCCGCCGCAGCCAGTGAACGTCGACCTCGAACATCGCACAAGCAAAAAACATCGTCGTCCCGGCGCGCAACGCGGCCGTCGGGGCAACGATGTTTTTTGTTTACTGATTGCGCAATCTCACTGATTCCCTGCGTTCTCCGCGATCGTCTCCTTGACGAGCTTCGGCAGCGCCGTCGCGATGTCGTCGTGGATGAGGCGGTCGGCGAGTGAATCGTACTGCGTGCTGCCCATGTTCATGATCGTGATCGGCGTGCCCGCCTGCGCGGCCGCCGGCACGATGCTCGCGGCCGGGAACACTTCGAGCGTCGAACCGACGACCCACAGTTCGTCCGCCTGCTGCGCGGCGCGGATCGACCGTTCCATCGCGCCTTCCGGCAGCATTTCGCCGAAGTAGACGACGTCCGTCTTGAGCAGTCCGTTGCACGGCATGTTGCCGCGGTACGGCATCTTGCGATGGCAGTGCGGATCCGGCTCTTCGTCGAGCCGTGCCATGATTTCCTCGGTGTCGTATTGCGCATGGCAGCTGAGGCAGTGCGATGTGCCGATCGTGCCGTGCAGATTGACGATTTTGTCCGGGCTGTTGCCGGCCTTCTCATGCAGCGCGTCGAAGTTCTGCGTGGCGATGAGGCTGAGCAGTCCCGCCTTTTCAAGATCGACGAGCGCGTAATGCGCCGCGCCGGGTTTCGCGTTCCACACCGGCGATTCCTTCTGCCACCGCCATGAGTATTCGCGCGCCTCCTTGTCGCTAAGGAAGGCGTCGATGTCGTACACCTGCATCTGGTCGGGGTGTTTCGTCCATACGCCATCGGGGCCGCGGAAATCGGGGATTCCCGCTGATGTAGAGATGCCCGCTCCGGTGAACACCATGATTTTCTTCGCCATGTCGCGCTCCTGTTCTGTCGCTATTGACGCTGCTGTGATTTGTCGTTGCGTTGATTGTTTCCTTGTCTACAGGCTTACCATGAACGCCGCTGCCGCGTGCGACATGTGCCCATCCAGCCGCCAACGAAAAAACGGGCGCAGTCGCGGAACATCGCGCACAATGTTCCGCGACTGCGCCCGTTTCGCGTCGAGCGAGCCGTCAGGAGGCGACTTCGAGTTGCTCGGCCGTCTCGAACACGTCGATATCGGCGTTGCTGATGTCGTCGTCGGCAATCGTTGTGTTGCTGATTTCGCCATTGTCGATTGCGGCGGCGTCCTTTTTCGTCGGCGCGGCGATCGCGGTTTTCCGACGATTCTTGATGAACACAATCGCGACGATGAACAACGCGAGCGTGCACAGCGCGCCGAAGGCGCTCGACATGTTGAAGCCAGCCATGCCGCGGCTTCCCATGATGCCGGCGAACACGGCGGTGCTCACGGCGCCCATCATCTGGGCGAGCGCGTTGAACAGCGACGTGCCGTCCGCCGTCATCGATTCGTCGAGTCCGCTGATCGACCAGGTGAGCAGCGGCATCAGCACAAGGGAGATGCCGATTGTGCGCACGGCGTTGACGCCGGCGAACACGGCGAGCGACGTCGTCGACTGCACGAACGCGAGCGCAATCATCGACGCGAGCGTGAGCGCGGAACCGACGATCGCGATGCGTCGCGCGCCGGTACGGTCGAACAGCTTGCCGGCGACCGGATTCATGATGATGCTGCAGATCGATCCGGGCAGCAGCATGAGGCCGGAGACGGTCGCCGCGAAGCCCATGCCGTCCTGCACGGCGAGCGGAATCGTCGTCATCGGTCCGATCATCACGAGGTACAGCAGGCACGCGGCAATGACGCCGACGCGGAAGCGGTAGCTTTGGAAGACGCGCACGTTGAGGAACGGCGTGTCGAGACGCAGCTGACGGCGCACGAAGAGCACAGCGCCGATGATGCCGACGACGAGCGCGGCGCATCCGATGCGGTCGATGCCGCCGGTGAGCGTGCCGATGCCATAGGTGACGCCGCCGAATGCGATCGCCGTGAGCAGGAACGACGGCATGTCGAGACGGATGCGGCTCGTCGGCAGCACGTTCGCGAAGACGACCGCGGCGAAGATGAGCGACAGCAGCATGACGACGCCGACGAGCGCAAAGATCGAACGCCATCCGGTAGTGTCGGCGAGGACGCCGCCGACCGTCGGCGCGACGATTGGCGCAGCGCTCAGCGCGAGGCCGTACCATCCCATGATCGTGCCGCGTTGTTCGATCGGGAAGATTGCGAACAGCACGATCTGGCCGACCGTCGTGATCGCGCCGCCGCCGATGGCCTGCAGCGCGCGGCCGAGCAGCAGCGTCTGGATGTTCGGCGCGCACATGCACAGCGCGGTGCCGAATAGGAAGACGCCGATGACGCCCACGTACAGCGGCTTCGTCGGAACGCGTTTCGCGAGGAATGCGGTCATCGGAATCATGATGGCCATGACGAGCGCGTAGATGCTCGTGATCCATTGGCCGGTGCTCACTTCGATGCCGAATTCGCTGATGATCGGCGGCAGCGCCGTGCTTAGCGCCGTCGACAGCAGCGACGACGCGATGCAGCACAGGATGATGTTGACGAGCATGAGCATGCGTCGACGTGGCGTCACCGTGACGACGGATGCGTTGAGAGTGGCCTGATCGTCGCGCGTGGACTGGCAGGCCGGGGATTTCGAGGTGGACATGCATCTCTTTTCGTACAGGCATCGCGAATCTGCGGCCTGACTACAGTGCGATGCACCGGAAATATGTATCGATCGTTATCCTGTCTCGCCGAGGGTAACGGTGGGGCGTCCGTCTGCATGATACGCGGCGGAAACGCGCCGACAAAACATGATAATAAGCGCGCAGTGCGCTGTGGTGATGCGCGATGATTTCGTCACAGAATCTGCACGTTCGACGAACTTGCCTGGCTGATCGACGATCGATAGACACGTCGACTGTATCGCGACACGCCGGTGGTGGGTGTTTTTTGGTGGGTTGTTGTGGTTGTTGTTATGGGTTGTGGTGGTGTTTGTGGGTGGTTTTGGGTGGTTTGCGACACGCCGGTGGTTGTGTGTGTTTGCAGGGGTTTTGGGGGTGTTGTGGTGGGGGTGGGTTTGTGTTTTGGTTTGGGGTGGTGTAAGTTATTCATCTTGCTGCCGGTTGGTGAGCTTCTGGACTGGGTTCGGAGGGTCGTTGGCTGTGTGTGGTGGTTTGAGAACTCAATAGTGTGTACTGTACTACTTCATCATGCGACTGACTTCGTGTTGGTTGTGTGGTGGTCTTTGATTGCCAGTCCGATGCCCGCCCGTGTGGTACCCGAGGGGGTTTGATGGGTGTCGGGGTTTTTGTGTGACCGTCCTTCCTTATTGGATGGTCCGTCTTTTTCTTTTGTGAGTCATCTGTTGGATGTCTCCATGAATGTTTTTTGTGGAGGGTTCGATTCTGGCTCAGGATGAACGCTGGCGGCGTGCTTAACACATGCAAGTCGAACGGGATCCCTGGCAGCTTGCTGCCGGGGTGAGAGTGGCGAACGGGTGAGTAATGCGTGACCAACCTGCCCCATGCACCGGAATAGCTCCTGGAAACGGGTGGTAATGCCGGATGCTCCGCGCCCCTGCATGGGGGTGTGGGAAAGGCTTTTGCGGCATGGGATGGGGTCGCGTCCTATCAGCTTGTTGGCGGGGTGACGGCCCACCAAGGCGTTGACGGGTAGCCGGCCTGAGAGGGTGACCGGCCACATTGGGACTGAGATACGGCCCAGACTCCTACGGGAGGCAGCAGTGGGGAATATTGCACAATGGGCGCAAGCCTGATGCAGCGACGCCGCGTGCGGGATGGAGGCCTT
>NZ_NMYC01000004.1 GCF_002860345.1 Bifidobacterium anseris | reverse complement strand
CGAGCTGGGTTCAGAACGTCGTGAGACAGTTTGGTCTCTATCCTCTGCGCTCGTTGGAATCCTGAGGAGGCCTGCCCATAGTACGAGAGGACCTGGGTGGACGAACCTCTGGTATGCCGGTTGTCGCGCCAGCGGCACGGCCGGTTGGCTACGTTCGGGAGGGATAACCGCTGAAAGCATCTAAGCGGGAAGCCCGCTCCAAGATAAGGATTCCTTGCACCCCTTCGAGGGTGCGGCAGACCCCACATGAGACCATGTGGTCGATAGACCGGACGTGGAAGCCCCGCAAGGGGTGGAGCCGACCGGCACTAACGGTCGAAGACGACCCCCACCGGACACGTCGCGCGCACACGCACGCACCGGAACAACCGATACAGGGAGTCACACGATACAAGCATCAACACGAAACCGCAACGAACACCCGTTCCTTCCATACGAACACCTGCGCCCGCGTCCACCATCCGGTCCCCGAACCACCCACCAACCCCCACCCGGGGGTCGACCATGAATAACACAATACAGTCTTGCGGCGGTCACAGCCCAGGGGAGACGCCCGGTCCCATTCCGAACCCGGAAGCTAAGACCTGGCACGGCGATGGTACTGCACCCGACAGGGTGTGGGAGAGTAGCACGCCGCCGCACCCACACTTCACACGAAAGCCCACCACACGGTGGGCTTTCCCATATCCCGAAGCCAAACACCTCCACACCCAACGGCGAAATCAACCCGAGCCTCGTGTTCACGCATGAGTACACGCTCGACGAAATCAATCAGGCGTATCAGGACATGGCGGATCGCAAGACAATCAAGTCGTACATCAAGGTGACCGACTGATTGATTGACTACAGCTGAATTCAGTGGCCGATCTGACCGCGGTAACCCCCGCGGTCAGATCGGCCACTGTGTTATCTGCGCCGCTGACTATCCGTTGATTATGATTATCTGTGCCAATAGATGAAACCGTCCGAATCGTTGGGCGGACGGTCGAGTAAACTAAACAGGTTCGTTCTGGACGATTCGAGCAGCTCCACCGCACCAGTCGTGGGCACAACGCTGCGTGGATTCCCGACGCGCTTGGCACCGTGGGTTTCCGAAATCATCAGCTAGGCCACGGAAGGATGGCCGGAAACAGCTCACATCGGCATGACCACAAGCAGGACTCCGATTTCCCCCAGCAATGAAGAACCCAGGAAGTCCGCACCTTCCGAAGTCATTGGCGTATAAGACGCGAAAGCACAGCCGAAGAACGAGACACCGGCGGATGTGCTCTCCATTCAGCAATTCCCAACCTCAGTCAGCAGAACACTCCTCCTCTCGATTATCGCCGTGGGCATCATGGCATTCGTCGGCATCCTCACCGATACGATGACGAACGTGCTGTTCCCGATTCTCATGGACCAGTTCCACGTGAGCACGGCCGTCGTGCAGTGGCTCACGACCGGCTACCTGCTCATGGTGGCCATCGTCATTCCGATTTCGTCGTACTGCAACCGCAGGTTCACGAACAGGACAACGTTCATCATTGCCATGGTGCTCTGTGTGGCCGGTCTTGCGTTTGCGTCCGTTTCCATGAACTTCGCCATGCTGATGATCGCGCGCCTGCTGCAGGGCGCCGGCACCGGCCGTGGCGCTCGCCGGTCTGCTCATCATGCTGTTCATTCCGGGCAGCGTGAACATCTGGATCCGCATCATCGGCTACATCGTGTACATGTGTGGTTGCACAATGAGCTTCGCGAACACGATGACCGCGGGTCTCGCGAACATTCCTCCCACACCGCACGCGGACGGCAACGCCATGTTCAACACACTGCAGCAGCTCGGTGGTGCGGTCGGCACCACAGTGATGGCGCTGTGCCTGTCCATTGCGCAGGCTGGCCACGGTACGGTCGGTTCCGACGACTATATGCAGGCCACCAAGCAGGGCGGCGTCTGGGCGCTCACGATCGTCTCAGTGTTCGTGGTGGTGGCGACGCTCGCGAATCTGCGCGCGTTCCTCAACGAACGTCGTCATCCGATCAATCTTGATTGATTGCGGCTATTCGCCGGCGGTCAGGTCGCGCACGGACGCGCGCTCCATGAGCATTGCGAAATCCAGATCGGCAAGGCGGATGGGCACGGCAGATTCATATTCGCCGCTGCCACGAGCGCGGTGCGAGCGCGAAACATAGACGTCGTCAGCCACATGCCAGATATGGCGCTCGTGGCCCGTTGCCGGAATTGTCCATGTGACCGTTGGCTGCTCCGTTCCGCACTCGCTGATATCTGTCGCTTCATTCCACTATAGCGACAGATATTCGGTTATCTGTCGCTATAGAGTACGCAGACGACAGATAACCGCAGACGATGGATGTCTACCAACGGCGCGTGTGCTTCACAAGCTGAACGGCGTACCCCGACTCATTCTCCGAATGGGTACCACGCATGGTCGGCATCGTCTGGTCCCCATGATTTCACGTCCAACCGATTCGTGATGTAGCAGAGCTGCACTTTGGCGTCGTCGAAATCGTAGCTGAACGCTTGTTTGGAATAATCCCAAGCTTCGCTGATGCTGCCTCCCTCGCTGATCTTCTCGCTATATAGCGCTTGGCTTCGTGCGTATTCTTCTTTGTATTGTTGCGCAGTGTAGGATGGCTCAGTCAGACCGTTGCGACGCAAGCATTCGGCGAAGCCCACTTCGCGATCCTGATAGAGATTGGGGTTGCCTTTTGCCAGCGTATACATCTCATCTATTGCCTGATACTCACGGAATTTACAATCGGCTGCATCGTTGATGACTTTCATCATTACCTCATCACCTCGGTCTCCTACATTTGGTGAGATGCTGGTGCCGCGTAGACCTTCCGGATAGGGGGTAGCGACAGGAGCCGTATAGCCTTTGCTGATCACGCATTGCTGGTAGTTGCTCCATGCGAGATCGTAATCCTTCTTACTCACCAAGCCGTCATGTGCCAATGCCCGTTGAAGCATTGCGATTTGCGCATCGGACATTGGCGGATCGGATTCGTTATTCGTTGCAATGAGTTGCTCGATGCGCGCGGAGAGTGAGGGGGCTAAGCGTTCCGTTTTTTCCGTTGCGGAGGGGGATGCGGCATCGCTTGACGGTTGTGTTGAACATCCACATAGACACACAGTGAGCGCCAGTATGGTGACTGTGCATGTGATGACGTCAAGGAATCGTGTCTTCATGGAATTCTCAGTTCAGTGTGATGAGTCGGGGCGCTCAGGGCAGATATCTCCCGGTGCGCCCCGTGATGGACAGAATGGAATCGTTGGGTTGGGGTGTTTAGGATACAAGGTAGGAGGCGTAGTCGCCTACCGTCAGCATGGTGCCACTTTGTGCGGCTGTGCACCCCATGCCGTTCGTTCCTGTATCTGTGGCTGGTTGTGCATGGCCGTCTTGTTTCGCCACGCATGTGGTGCTTTTGTTGGAGCTTGTGCTGAGTGTGATATACGAATAGTTAGCTTGAACGGAGTACCGTCCGCGGAAGTAACCGTTCTCAATGGTACCGCTGCTGACAGGGTAGTAAGTGGCCGTGGCGGCGTTGGCGACATTGCAGAGGCCGAACGCTAGGCCTAGGGGCGAGCAGGGCTCCGGTTGCACGTTGTGCGAGCTTCCTTGACTGCATGGTTGTGTCCTTTCCTCAGGGTGGGCGACATTGCCCGATTATGTTGGGTTGTTGGATTGTTCCCCAACTGGTTCCAGTATTGCGGAATAAGACATCGTTGTCCAACGGAGATGATGATTATCTGCATGGTGTGCTTCTAGTAGACCTAGTAGCCATTGCCTAGAATAAATGCTGTTTAAGGCATAGTTGGATTGCCTCGCGTTTGTCGGACGCGTCGAGTTTGCCTACGGCGTTGCGCACGTGGGAGAACACGGTGGCAGGGGTGATCTTCAGGCGTTGTGCGATTTGGTTGGTGGAACAATGGTTGGCGTAGAGCTTGAGCACGATGAGCTCACGGTTGGTGAGCGTCCGAGCATCGTGCTCTTTCGTTGTGCGGAGCAGTTGATACGCCGTGTGGGTGTCATAGAATCCGGAGCCAGACGGATAGGGGAGGCCTCGAGCGGCCGATCGAATGAGCGGCGCAATGTTCTCGCCATAGGCAAGGCGACGTTTTTCGATGAGCGCCTGTGCGCCTGCGTGGATGCAATCGTCTCGATAGAGCTCTGTTGGATAGGCGGTGATGCCGATGATACCCACGGTGGCGTCATGGCGGCGGATGCATTCGCAGATCTGTGTGCCGCAAATGCCGCATAGGCCCATATCCATCACAATAACTTGTGCTTTGGGTGAATAGTGAAATGTGTGGGCGAGCGCCTGTTGGGCATCGTTCACTTGCCAGACAACGGAGAAATCCTTGGATGTGGCACGAATGAGAGAGCTGATTGCTATGAGCGCGCAGTCGTCATTGTCCACGATGCCTATATGAATCATATGGTTGCCGCCTTCTCAATACAGCGTGTTTCCCGTGAAACTAGCGTCCCCAAAGACGCAGCCCCGCGATGCCACGATATCTCAGATGGCATGCGAATTGGAAATCATGCTCAAGATTTTCTTGATGCGAGCACGCTTAGGTGCCGGGTGCGCAACGTCTGGTGGCGGCTAATAATAAAATAATCGGTGGTTCACGTGGCGTACTCCGCCACATGGACCACCGATTGGAGCGTGGAGCGCGAATCACTCTCTAAATTGCGCGAGCAGCTCGTCCACTTCGTCAATCCACAGTGTGTTTTGTGCCACGGTCGGCATCATGAATCCGTCGCGCAGATCAAGGCCTGCCGATCCGATGCGCGGGCCGTCGGGCAGGTCGTGCCGCATGAACTGCGTCGCGAAGAACCGCCCGTAGAACGTGCGCATCCAGTTGAGCAGCTCGTGGTCGCTGTACGCGGTGCCGAACGCGCGTTGAGCAAGCCGGAACGACTTTGACGGGCGGTACTGCGCGCGCAGGAAACCGTCGATGTAGAAATCCTCGACCTCGGCGGGGGCGATGTCCGCAAACCCGCGCGCGGCCAGCGGATCGTGCTCGGGTACGTGCAGCACGTCGTCGTGTTCGATGATCGGACCAAGCGCCGCGTGCAGCCGCTCGTTCGACGTCGTCTGCGCGACGCGCGCGAGCATGAGCGGCACGAACGAGCGCGCGAGCTGACTGTTGACCGCGTACTGCATGGACAGATCGATCGGGAAATCACTGATGCCGAGTGCGAGCTCGGTCATATCGACCGGATTGATGAGCGCTCCGTTCGGGTTCGCAATCGATGGCTGACCCGCGTCGAACACCGTACAGCCGAGCGCGGCTGCGAGCGAATCCAGCAGCGCCTCCGCATGCGCGTTCGGCTTCTCGCCGGAGAACTGCACGCGCACCGCAGTGCGGTCGATCTGCGCGAGATCGGACGTCTTCACCGCGGCAATCAACGCCAGCGCGGCATCCTTGACCGCCGTGTCCTCGGCGAGCACGGTCATCTGATTCGCGCCACGGTTGTGCAGGAACGCGAGCATACCGTGCGCCTGCATCGTCAGACCCAGATCGCAGCAGTCGTTGAGATCGCGTTCGTTCGCCGGCACGAACGGCTGCTTCGACACCGGCCGCAGCAGCGGATGCTCGGCGATCTCCATGCTGAACACGGTCTCGTGGTAGCCGGCAGCCTGCGCGCTCGCCGCCACGTGGAACGACGACATACCACGGCGCGCGCACCACAGACTCTCCACGTCCGCGTCCGCAATGGCATGCCCCTCGCCGAACGGCTGCGCCTGCGCGAGCACGCTGCCGTTCTCAGCAATGATTTCCTGACCGCCCACGGTCACATCGCCGGTGGAATCACCTTGCCCGGAACTGCAGTACGCATAGCAGCACAGCAGGCGCGCACTCTGTCCGCTGATCAGCCCGCGGCGGTAGAGGTCCTTCTCGAGCGATGCGTTCGATGCGGAACCATTGCAGATGATCGTGGCGCCGGCCAGCGCAAGCTTGATCGACGGCGGATCCGGCGACCAGATATCCTCACAGATCTCATACCCGACGCACAGCTGCGGCAGTTCACGGCAGCGGAACAGCTGATGCGAGCCGAACGGCACGTGCTCGAACCCGGCCACGGTGATGTCGGTGACCTCAGCAGGACCGGATTGGAACCAACGCCCCTCAAAATCCACACCATACGTGGGAATGAACGTCTTCGGCACCACGCCGAGAATCCGACCGCGGTGGCAGACTGCCACCGTGTTGTAGATCTTCCCGTTGATGCACAGCGGCGTGCCGACCGAATACAGCACATCGAGATCCGCAGTACGGCGCACGAGCCGGCCGAGTTCACGCTCCGCACTTTCGAGCAGAATGCTGTGGTAGAGCAGGTCGTCCGCGATGTACGACGTGAGCGTGACCTCCGGGAACGCCACGATGTTCGCGCCTTCGGCGGCCGCACGCCGCAGTCCGTCCTCCACGAGGCGAGCATTGTGCGCAGGGTCGGCCACCGTACTCGCCGGCGAGATGGTAGCGACCGCAACAAAACCGTTGTTCGGCAATCCCATCGTGCGCGGTGCTGGCTTTGCGGTTGCGGTGATTTCCGATGATTCGATTGATTCGGATGATGATGTGGACATGAGCGTCCCCTTCCGGTGTGGTCCAGGATTTCGAGTGATTCGTGCGCTCGCGGACCGACGCGCGCATGAGGCCGGCTATGTACGGCACAGCTTAGTGCGCGCATTTTTGGTATGAACGTGACTACGGTGAGGGCGAAGTGGTGTTTGTGGGTGTTGTTGGGTGGTTTGCGACACGCCGGTGGTTGGGTTTTGTTGGGTGGTTGTTGGGTGTGGTTGTGGGGGTTGGTTGGGTGGTTTTGGGTGGTTTGCGACACGCCGGTGGTTGTGTGTGTTTGCAGGGGTTTTGGGGGTGTTGTGGTGGGGGTGGGTTTGTGTTTTGGTTTGGGGTGGTGTAAGTTATTCATCTTGCTGCCGGTTGGTGAGCTTCTGGACTGGGTTCGGAGGGTCGTTGGCTGTGTGTGGTGGTTTGAGAACTCAATAGTGTGTACTGTACTACTTCATCATGCGACTGACTTCGTGTTGGTTGTGTGGTGGTCTTTGATTGCCAGTCCGATGCCCGCCCGTGTGGTACCCGAGGGGGTTTGATGGGTGTCGGGGTTTTTGTGTGACCGTCCTTCCTTATTGGATGGTCCGTCTTTTTCTTTTGTGAGTCATCTGTTGGATGTCTCCATGAATGTTTTTTGTGGAGGGTTCGATTCTGGCTCAGGATGAACGCTGGCGGCGTGCTTAACACATGCAAGTCGAACGGGATCCCTGGCAGCTTGCTGCCGGGGTGAGAGTGGCGAACGGGTGAGTAATGCGTGACCAACCTGCCCCATGCACCGGAATAGCTCCTGGAAACGGGTGGTAATGCCGGATGCTCCGCGCCCCTGCATGGGGGTGTGGGAAAGGCTTTTGCGGCATGGGATGGGGTCGCGTCCTATCAGCTTGTTGGCGGGGTGACGGCCCACCAAGGCGTTGACGGGTAGCCGGCCTGAGAGGGTGACCGGCCACATTGGGACTGAGATACGGCCCAGACTCCTACGGGAGGCAGCAGTGGGGAATATTGCACAATGGGCGCAAGCCTGATGCAGCGACGCCGCGTGCGGGATGGAGGCCTTCGGGTTGTAAACCGCTTTTGTT
>NZ_NMYC01000003.1 GCF_002860345.1 Bifidobacterium anseris | reverse complement strand
GGCTGGCGGCGCAGGGTATCACGAATGGGTATTCGGATGGTCGTTTTGGTTATGGTGATCATCTGAATCGTCAGGATATGGCGATCTTCCTGTATCGTCTGGCGACGGTGCATGGCGTGGCGGGTGCCGCGTCGTTCACGCCGTCGGATGCGGATTACCAGCGGTTCTCGGATGTGAAGCGTGGTTCGTATGGTGCCAAGGAGATCCTGTGGCTGGCTCGTAATGGCATTTCGCAGGGTTCGAATGGCCGGTTCAAGGGTAATGACAAGCTGACTCGTCAGGATATGGCGGTGTTCCTGTATCGCTATGCGTTGCTGGCGGGTGTGCCCGGTGTGGGTTCGTATGCGCCGTCGGATGCCGAGTATGCCCGGTTCTCGGATGTGAAGCGTGGCACGTTCGCTTCCAAGGAGATCCTGTGGTGCGCGAAGGTGGGTATCACGCGTGGTAACGCGAATGGTACGTTCGGCTATGGTGACAAGCTGACGCGTTCGGCGATGGCCGCGTTCCTGTACCGCCTCGACAAACTCATCTGAACGACCCAGTTCGCGATGATGTAAAAGCCGTGGATGCGATGTGATGGAAATCATCACGTCGTATCCACGGCTTTTCCGCTTCCTGATGTACGGACAGCACGATTACAGCATGCGTCCGCTGCGCCGTTGGGACGCGATGTCCATGATCGGCACGCAACGCAGATACACGGCGAGTGATTTAACCTTATTTGTGTTCGTCATGTTGCGGATGCCCAGAGCCTTGATGCGGGCGGTGACGAGTTTCCTCGTGGATTTCACGAAGGCCTTGTACTCACCGGGCTTGAAGCGCTTGCGCGATTCATAAGCCCAGATGATCGCTCCGGTCAGATAGCGGATCGACCAGTTGAGCTCCTCGGTGCGCAGCTGCGGATAATAATGGGACTGGGCGAAACGGTCGATGATCTGGATGAAATGCACGGTTCCCTCACACATCGCCTGGCTCTTCACGCCAAGGATCGAATTGGGGCGCACGCGGTAGTTGTACAGCGGCTCAGGCAGGAAATAGACGGCGTTCGCCGCGTCATAAAGCAGATACGCCGTGCCCATGTCCTCCATCAGATAGCCCTTAGGGAACCGGATGCCGGTGTCGTAGACGTTTCGGTGCACAAGGTAGGACCATGCGAAGTTCTGCACCTTGTCGTCCCACAGTAGCTTGAGCGCCTGCTCGGAGCTGCGTCGACCCTCGGAAGGGAACTTCTGCACGTCGTCGGAGGGCCTTACGACGCTACCGTCGTCGCTTGCGCTGTTGTATTCGAAGACGACGAGGTCGGAATCGGTGCCGAGCGCGACGCCAAGCGCACGTTCGACGAGGTTCGGCTGGATCCAATCATCGGAATCCACGCAGTAGACGTACTCGCCGTGCGCACGGTCGATGCCGTAGTTCCTCGCGTCGGAAAGTCCTCCATTCGGTTTGTGCAACGCCGTGATACGTGCATCCTTTTCGGCCCATGCATCACAGATCGCGCCGCAGCCATCCGGCGATCCGTCATCCACCAGAATGATCTCCAGATCGGGGTAGGTCTGGTCGACGATCGATTGCACGCAATCGTCAAGATAATGTTCCACGTTGTAGATTGGCACGATGATGCTCACCAATGGTCGCTGGCTCTTTGGCACGGTATCCTCTCCTCAGATGCGTTTTCCCGATTCTCCCTACGCATCCTACAGCAACGGCATGAGGGCCTCGCCGTCGTCGAAGGACGTTCACAGGAGCCGATGTACATCAGGTGAAGAACGGAACGCTTCGCGCCGCCAATCGGCCATACTGGCTATACTAATCAGGGTGCAAAAAGGTCCGGTCTTGATGGCGTGCAAGCAACACCGGCGAGCCTAGGAGGAAAGAGCGGAACGATGCGATGGTACCATGCGTGGATCGGTGATGGGGGGTACTTCCGGAGATGATGCTGTATGGAATCGTATTCGCGGTGGCCATCTTCTTCGCGTTCTGCGCGGATCTGTGCCAACGTGAGGCCATGCCGGTTTTCAGGAGCGTCCTCGCGCAGCGTACGCCGCATGCGGAGTTGCGGACAAGCCGACGGCTGGATCTGGCTGGAGCCCGGACTTTGCGTAGGACGTTCATCGCGTTGTCCGCGCTTGCGTTGATCCTGCTTGCCGGTTTGCGGTACGACACCGGCATCGATTACATGTATTCGTATGTGCCTTCGCTGGAGGAGACGCGCGTCGGATATACGCCGCATTACGATCCGCTGTTCAATTTCATCATCTGGATCTTCGCTCAGTTCGAAAGCAACCAGTGGTTCTTCCTCGCGATGGCCGCGTACACGTCGGCCATGATGTACTACGCGATCTGCAAGCAGTCGCGGTTCATCGTGCTGCCGGTGACGCTGTACATCGTGACCTTCCACTACCTGCGTTCGTTCTGCTTCGTGGCCCAGTACTTCTCCGTCGTCACGTTCCTCGTCGGCACCGTGTTCCTGCTGCAAGGCAGGTTCATCAAGGCGTTCGCGCTGGTGGCGCTGAGCTGCTTCCTGCATCTGAGCGGCATCGTCGTCATCCCGTTCTGCCTGCTGTTCTTCCTGCCGCATCACGCGATGGCCGTTGTCTCCATGATCCTTCCCTGCTGTGCCTACCTGGGGCAGTCGGTGGTGCGCGTGTTCGCCGAACGCTTCAGCATGAGCACGCGATTCGACTACTACATCACCGGCCAATACGACACTGCGTACTCGGACACGCGTCTGACGATGATCAATCTGGCCATTTTCATGATTTTCGTCGCGATTTATTTGCTGGGAACGAACGGTGTGCGTCAGGACAAGAAGGCGAACTGGTATCTGCTGGCGCAGAGCTTTGCACTCGCGTTCTGCTTCCTGCAGACCGTGTTGCCGGTCGGATACCGCTTTGTCTGGTATTTCATGATCATCCAATGCATCTCCATTCCGTATATGCTGCGATTTGTCCTGCGTGGCACGGCCTATTATCTTGCCGTGACGCTCATCATCATGTGCTTTGCGGCATGGATGGTGGTGTATCAGGTGCATGGGTCCTCCGAGGTCCTGCCGTACACCTTTATTTTCGACACTTCGACCGTATACTGGTAGCTGGTATGCATTCGTTCGCATTGGTGTCGAGAGCAACTGAGAGATGAGAGAAATGAGTAAAACCGACATGGATGACAGAATTCGCGTGGCTCAGGTGATGGGTCGTATGAACAAGGGGGGCGTCGAAGCCACCATCATGAACCTGTTCAGATACACGGATCATTCCCGTTTCCGCTTCGATTTCATTGTGCAGGAGGACTCGAACTACATTCCGCGCGAGGAGATCGAGGCCTTGGGAGGGTCTGTTCATGTGATTGCGCCATACAAGCATCCGGTGCACTATGTTCGTGAGCTCTCGCAGGTCCTCGATCGGATACGGCCGGATATCGTGCATGCCAACGTCAATGCGCTCAGCGTAATACCGCTCGCCGTCGCCCAGCATGAGAACGTTGGCGTCCGGGTCGTGCACAGCCATAGCACAGCCCATTCGAGCGAAATCGCCAAGACGGCGGTGAAGAACATGCTGCGCCCGTTCTCCAAGTGGAAGGCGACCGATCTGGCGGCCTGCGGCGAGCTGTCGGCGCGCTGGCTCTACGGGGACCGTGCAGTGGACGGCGGTCGTGTCCATTTCATCCGCAACGCCATTGAGCTCGATTCCTACGCCATGCAGCCGGACGTGCAGGCCAAGAAACGCGAACTCGGTCTGGATGATGGTCTCATCGTTGGTCAGGTGGGGCGTCTGTGCGTGCAGAAGAACCAGATCTTCACCCTCAAGGTCTTCGCGGCGTTGCTGTATGAACGGCCGGACGCGACGCTGCTGCTCGTCGGCGCCGGCTCCGGACGGTATACGCGCAAACTGGAACAGGAGGCGCACAGGCTCGGCATCAGCGACCATGTGCACTTCCTGGGTGCGAGGAACGATGTAGCCGAACTCTACCATGTATTCGACGTCATGGCGTTCCCGTCCAAGTACGAAGGACTTCCGCTGAGCCTCATCGAGGCGCAGGCGGCGGGCTGCCTGACGGTCGTGTCCGATGAAGTCACGCGGGAGGTCAACATCGTCTCCGGGTTGATCGCCAATCTGCCGCTGTCTGCTTCGCCGCGGCGCTGGGCCCGACAGCTGCTCGAGATGGCCGGCAAAGGTCCGACAAATGACGAGCAGCACGGAAATAACGTGCGGCTGCTCGCCGAGGCAGGATACGACATCAGGGAAAGCGCCAAACAGGTGAACGCTTGGTATGAAAAGCTCCTCGACGAGCACCATCAGGGAAAGGCGAGTCAATGAGCGGCACGGACAAGCCATCGGTCCTCGTCTCGGAGATCAGCGGCAACTGGGGCGGTATCGAGGCGTTCCTCGAGAACGAGGTGGCACCGCTGCAGGACGAATTCGACGTCTACTGCATCGCTCAGAACGACGATCCGGCGATCCGTGCGCGCCTGACGATCCCGGATGACCATGTGCTCACCGTCTCCGAACGGTACGGTTCATTGGCGTACCGACATCATATGCGACAGATCTACGGCCGTGGATTCGACATCATCCATCTCAACAAGAACTCGCTCGTCAAATATCTGCCGCTCACGTTGGCGCGCAAGGTCTCGCCGCGCAGCAAATGCATCCTGCACTCGCACAACACGAGTCCGTCGTCGAAGTCACCCCTCGCGTTTCTGCATTATCTGACGCGTCCTTTCGTGGTCAGGCATGCGCAATGTCTGCTTGCCTGTTCGCAGACCGCGGCCTCCTATCTGTTCGGACCAAGTGCGCAGGATGCCACGATCGTCCGCAACGGCATCGATGTGCCGCGTTTCACCTTTGATGAGCGCAAGCGGATCGAGGTGCGCGAAGCCTGGCATATCCCGGCCGACGCGACGGTGCTCGTCAATGTGGCGCGGCTGAGCGACCAGAAGAACCAGACGCGCCTTGTCGAGATGTTCGATGAATACCGCAAAGGCGACCCCTCGGCGTTCCTGCTGCTGGTAGGAGAAGGGGAGCGTCGTCCGCAGATCGAGAAGATCATCGCGCGCCGGGGATTGGAACGGCATGTGAAGCTCACGGGACGACAGCAGGACATCGGCGCCTATTACAGCGCCGCTGATCTGGCTGTATTCCCGTCCTTGTTCGAAGGATTGCCGGTCGCGTTCATCGAGGCGCAGGCGAATGGCATCCCGATATTGGCTTCGGATGCCGTCACGAAGGATGCCGATGTGCTTGGCGCGATGTGCTTCGAGTCCCTGTCCGCGCCGGACGCGGTCTGGGCGGACCACATCGCGGCCTTGTCCGTATCGGGCCGCGCATTGGACGGAACCATGCGGCGGAACGCGGCCGAACGGATGGAACAGGCCGGCTATGACGCGAAGAACGCCAGCGAGACGTTGCGGCGCATCTACCGTCGTCTGCTGGCGTCCTGAGGCGCGTTACCGCGTCACTTCGCGAGATGGTTGTGGATTCGGTACAGGAACGCAGCCATCGCTTCTCGCGACAGCTTCGAGTTGCCGCCGAAGGTGCCGTCCGAATTGCCGAGTGTGATTCGTGCATCCGCCAACCACAGAATCTCCTTGGCCGCGAAGGTCCCTCGCTTTACGTCCTTGAACCTCGCATAGTCGTCGTCCGTGGGCGTGAAATTCTTGACGGATTGCGCGCCGGCGAGATTCGCGAAACGGAACAGGAAGATCGCCATATCCTGACGTGTGAGCGTCTGGGTGCCGTTGAATCTGCCGTTCGAACCGCGCGTGATGCCGACGCTGGCGAGCCACAGAATCTCCTTGGCCGCGAACGACCCCTTGCGCACGTCCTTGAATTTCGCATAGTCGGCTTCGGAAGGCGTGAACTCCGCTACTCCCTCCACATGTTCAAGCATCGCCATGCGATACAGGAAGATCGCCATGTCCTGGCGGGACAGCGATTTGCCGTAGCCGTAGGTGCCGTCGTTGTTTCCCCGTGATATGCCGTTCGCCGCAAGCCATTCGATCTCATCATGGAAGGATTTGCCGTTGGGCACGTCGGAGAAGCGGTCCGGAATCGTCATCGTGATGCTCGCGCTCTTGCCGCCGGCGCTCGCGGTGATCGTCGCCGTGCCGACCTTGTTCGCCGTGACCTTGCCTTCGCCATCCACCGAGGCGATGTAGTTCGAAGACGACGACCAGCTGACCGTCTTCTTCGTCGCATCATCCGGCTTGACGACGGCCTTCAGCGCGACGGTGCCGCCGGTGTGCAGCGTGATCGCGCCGTCCTTGACGCCGTCGCCGCTGATCGTGACCGATTCGACGGCGATCGTCGGCGCTTCGCCGCGCACGGTGACCGTCGTGGAGACATCGCGCCCACGCACCTTGCCGTGGACGGTGAAGGTATTGCCCGGCGTCGCGTATTGCTCGGGGTCAATCTTGTCCCAGACGACGCCTTCGCCGGTCACGTTGCCGTCGCTCCATGTCGCCTCCGCATAGTTGCCCATGTCCGGTGCGACACCCGGGTCGGTCCACTTCGGCCACACCTTGATCGAGGAGATCGTGGCCGTCGTGACGGTGACCCGGCGGCCGCTCCAGCTGCCGTTGTGCGCGGAGTCCTCGACGTAGTAGCGGACGCGGTACGTGCCCTCCTTATTGATGTCCACCTCATTGAGCGGCACCGTGATGCGGTCGGTGATGTCGCCGTCCACGTCGTCATGCGCCTGCACGCCGAAGA
Organism: Bifidobacterium anseris; assembly: GCF_002860345.1. Classification (GTDB taxonomy): domain Bacteria; phylum Actinomycetota; class Actinomycetes; order Actinomycetales; family Bifidobacteriaceae; genus Bifidobacterium; species Bifidobacterium anseris. The sequence goes on along the minus strand of NZ_NMYC01000003.1, from coordinate 214,286 downwards.
GCGGGTCATAGGGTTCGCCGAGCGTGCTGTAGGTGGGGAAGACACCGCTGATGTCCGGCGGGGTCTTGTCCGCATGCTCGACGGTGACGTTGCGGTAGACGATGCCGCTGTACAGATAGTCGCGGTCGTCCGATTCGCTGAACCTGACCGAGTAGACGCCGCTGTCCGAGACGTCTTTCCACGTGACGGTGCCGGTTGCGGCATCGTAGACGCCGCCCTCCGGGGAGATCTTCTTCGGGCGCAGATAGCCTCCCGCACGGCCCTTCGCCGTGGCGACCGTGACCTCGCCGCCGGCGTCGACGGTGACGTCGCCCGCGTTGATGCCCTGGTTGTCATTCATCGAATACTGCTTGGGAGAGAAGCCGGCGAACGGCGACATGTCGCTGATCGCGTTGTTCTCCAGCTGCAGGCGGTCGAGATGTGTGGCCCTTGCCAGCGGGGAGACGTCGGTGAAGGGATTGCCCGACAGCCAGATGGAGCCGCAGTTCGGCCATTGGTCGATGAAGGAGACGTCCTCGATGAGATTCGAGTAGATGTCCGCCCAGCCGAGCTTGGGCACGTTCGTCATCGTGGAGAAGTCCTTGATGAAGTTGTTGCCCAAGCCGATGCCCCACAGTTCCGTCTTGTTCGCCAGTGCGGAGACGTCGCTGATCGAGGAATTGTAGATCTGCACGTCATAAAGATGTTCGCAGCCACGCAGCGGCGTGAGGTCGCTGATCTGGTTGTCCGAAAGGTGGACCGTCTTGAGGTTCTTCAGATGTTCGACGCCCGAGAGCACGGTGATGCCAGTGTTGTCCGCCTTGATCTCGGTGACTGAATCGAGCTCCTCGGCGGTGATGACATGCGTGACGTCGGTGTCGAGCTGCTTGGCGATGACCTGAGCGAGCGCCTTGTCCGGGAAGCAGTCGGCGATCGTCGTCGTGCCGTCGCAGGTCGTCGTGACGGCCTGCGTGATCACCTGCTCGTGCTTGCGCGGCTGCGCGGGCACGCCGGTGTCCGTCGTCATGTCCGCTTCGTTTTCGAAGACCACTTTGACGCTGATGCGGCCGGAGAACGGACGGTCTCCGGACTTGCCGCCACCTTGCGATTCATACCGCGCGATGAAGGTGATGCCGCTGTACATGTCCGCGGTCGTCTTCCAGGACACCTGGCCAGTGGAGGCGTCGAAGACGCCGTTGTTGTCGATGCCCATGGGCGTGATGGGCTTGCCATCGTAGCCGATCGGCATCGAGGCCGTGACGGTGTCGCCATGCTTGACCGTCACCTTCGTCTTGATCGCCTGACCCGTCATGACGAGGTATTCCTCGGGGTCGGACGTGATATTTGCGGCGCTGAGCACGCTGTTCGTGCTCAGGTCGCCGCCTTTGAGCGCCGTGAGTCTGTTGACGACGTCCGCGTTGGAGATCTCGTTGCCGGACGCCCACAGGTATTCGAGGCTCGTCATGCCGCCGAGCGCATCGATCGACGTGATGGCGTTATGCGACAGGTTGAGCGTCACGAGCGACGTGAGCGGCGCGAGCGGCGCGACGTTGGTGAGGTTGTTGTCGCCGAGGCCGAGCTTCGTCAGGGCGGTGAGCGTGGAAAGCGGCGTCAGATCGGCGATGAGATTGCCATAGAGTTCCAGATTGGTGAGCTTTGTCAGCGTCGCCATCGGTTTGACCGAGACGATGTCGTTATTGGACAGCTGCACGGTCGTGAGGTTCGTGAACGTGTCCAGTCCAGTGAGGTCCTTGATGCCGGCGTGCCGGGCGTTGAGCGAAGTCAGGCCGGCGACCGCGTCCGTTGTGATGACGGTGTCCGCGTCGGCGTTCGCCGTGGTCGCGACGGCTTTGGCGAGCGACGCGTCCGGAAGGCATTGCGTATAGGTATTGCTGCCCACTGTGCATGACGATGTATCGTGCGGTGTCTCCTGCGCCGTAGCGCCAAGCGCGGTGAACGGCACCATCGCGAGGGTCAGCAGGATTCCGATCGCCTTCCGGCGCAACGATGCGAGATCCATGATGTCCTCCATCCCTGTCGTTGGTTCCTCTCTCCATTGAGAAAACACATGGACGAACATTATATCGGTCGGCAAAGGAAGGTGTCAATCATCGCAAAGGAATGCATGTGGCCGGTGATATCCGGTCGCGCCTCTTCGTCGCTCGTCGGTATTATGGGATGGTTTGCGGAGAGATGTGCTGCGAGAGGAACAGTGGTGCGGATATGGAACGTCATGCGCAGAAAATAAGTGTGATCATCCCGGTATTCAATAATGAACGATATTTGCCCCGATGCTGCGACAGTGTGCTGGGACAAACCTATAAGGATATCGAGGTCGTGCTCGTGGATGACGGTTCGACGGACGGCACACCGACGCTGTGCGATCGCTATGCGGCCCAGGATGCGCGCGTCAAGGTCGTGCATCAGTCGAACGGCGGCGAAGGAGCGGCTCGTAATGCCGGGCTCGCGGCGGCGAGCGGTGACTGGATCATGTGGGTGGACAGCGATGACTGGATCGAGGAGCGGTGGATTGAATATTTCGCCGATCAGCTGCATCGGCATCCGGACGCGGATGTGGTCATCACCGGCACCGGCGTAGGCGTGTGGCGGCACCCCGAGCCGTTGCGTCAGTTCCTGATGGACAGGATCGTCCATACGATGTGGACGAGTTGTACGCGGCGCGGCCTCTATGATGGGCTGACCTTCACCGATCAGAAGATCGGCGCCGACGTGCTCATGCAGATTCAGGTGGTGTGGAAAGCGGCGACGGTCGCCGTGATTCCGCGTTCATCCGGATACCATTACGAGGATAACGAGCAGTCGGTCACGCGTGTGGGGAGCATCCGCACGCGGCTCGGGTGGCCGAAGCGCGCGGATCTCGAACTGGCCTTTGTCAGGAACGTCGCCCCGCAGATGCTCAACTGCGCGCGTTTCGACGTCATGCGCGGCGCTGGCGTCATCATCGAATCGGTTCGCAAGTTGGACGTGCCACCTGAGGAGCACGCGCAGAAGCGGGCATTGCTCAAACGGTTGCGCGGCTACGTGTGGAACGGCCTGTTCCATCTGCCGCTGCGTTCGATGCGCCGCAAGGAATACGCCACGGCATTGGGCAGTCTGAGGAAGGCGCTGCGATGACGGGCAGGGAGGTCGGGAAGACCGAGGATCCCATGAAAGGACGCCATCGTAGCGCGCGGACCACGAAGACGCGCCGCAACTCCAGCGTCGAGCTGCTGCGGCTCGTGTCGATGCTGATGGTCGTCGGATACCACTACGTCTATGTGGGCGGCGGCGGATGGCTGGCGCGGCAGCCGATGTCCATCGCGAAGCTCGTCTACCAGTTCGTCTATATGGGTGGCGGTTGGGTCGCCAATTTCATGTTCTTCGCGATGTCCGTATGGTTCCTGATGGACCGTGAGCATACGCTGACGAGCGGCCTGCGCCGCGTCTGGATCCTCGAACGGCAGCTGCTGTTCTGGAGCATCATATTGTTGGCCGTCACGTTGGTGCTGCATCATGAGGGCGTCTATGTGGGCGATGGCTTGGCGATGACGGCTGTGCGCAGCGTGTTTCCGCTGAGCACGAATCTGTGGTGGTACGCGTCCGCCTACGCGTTGTTCCTCGTGCTGCTGCCGTTCCTCAACGACGGTCTGCGGCGACTGTCGAAGCGTCGGCACGGGCAGCTCGCCGCCGTCTGTCTCGTCGTGTGGGGCGTCGGGGGATTGGTGCCTCACGTGGAGTTCGGTCTGACCGACGCGAGCGTCTTCGTGTTCATCTACTGGTATGCGCTCATCACCTACTACCGCTGGCATATGCGGGAACTGGACGTGCGCTCATGCTGGGCGCTGATCGGCGCTGGCATCGGCATCGAACTGATGTATCTGCTGGCGGCCAACGCCATATTCATGGCCACGGGACGGATGGCCGGCATGCAGATGTTCATCTTCGACCACTGGCGGCTGCCATCGATGATGATCGGCGCCGGCATCCTGCTGCTGGTACTGCGCTGCCGGTTCCACAGCGTATTCGTCAACGTCCTCGCTGCCTCCGCGTTCGGCGTATACCTGATCCATTTCTATCCGCCGATCTTCCGATGCTGGACGACGTATCTGCCGCTGCCGAAGATCTTCGGCAGCGCACATCCGATCATCTCCGGCGCATTGGTCATCCTGATGGTGTTCACGGTGTGCCTGATGCTGGACCTGCTGCGTCAGGGCCTGTTCCGCCTCACCGTGGACCGGCATCGGGGCGCATGGTTCGACCGTTTGGCGGCGGCTGTGCGGGGCCGTCGCGTGCGTCGTCGCACAGCGCCGGAGGGCGGCGCTGTGGATTCGACGGAGTGAAGGGGAATCGTCAGGCCGACTGCGAGCGACCTTGGCGCATTCTTGCGTAGAGTTCCTTCGCCGTGGGCGTCAGGTCGATCGCCTGGATGATCGCGATGACGACGAAGATGACCGCCGACCACAGCATGTAGAAGGCGGGCTGCATCGTCATGACGACCGCCTGTGCGATCATCAGCAGCACCGACGGCAGCACCGTCACCCAATGCACCTGCACGACGATGAGCCGTTTCGCGAAGATCATGCGCAGCACAAGCACGATGAAGTTACCGAGCGCCATCGCGACGCATGCGCCCATCAGACCCATCGGAGGGATGAGGAAATAGGTGCCGGTCACGATCGTCAGCGCGCCGCAGATCGTCGTCGTGAACAACGTCGTCGTATGCATGCTCGACGTGTACACGGTGCCGTAGAACGCGTTCTGCGTATTGAAATAGAACGCCACGAGCAGAGCGGGAACGAGCGTCCACGCCGTATAGAACTCCTTCTGCAGCATGAAGCCGGCGATCCACGGGGTGATCAGGATGATGCCGGAGGAGGCGAGGACCATGCCGGACTGGAAGATGCGGTAGATCTTCGTAAAGAACAACGAGATGTCGGTGCGCTTGTACTCCTGGAACGCGGACAGCGTCCACGCCTGCTGGAAGATGCCGCAGACGAGATTGAGCAGCGTCGGGATCTTGGTGCCCACGGCGAACAGGCCGGAGGCGGCGATGCCGAGCATCGACGTGATGAAGAAACGATTGATGCTTGTGCCGGCCCACCAGAACAGCGCATTCGGGATGAGCGGCAGCGAATAGCGCAGCATCACCTGAAGATTCGCCTTGATCCGTGCGAAGGTGATGAACGAGACAAAACGGTACAGCCTTGCGCCGAACAGATAGAACAGGATGCCCAGCGCATTGCCGATGATCATCGACCAGAAATAGCCGACGACACCGCCATGCACGACGCCGATGAACAGCCACGCGCACAGGCCGGTGGACAACGCGGTGACGACGGACGCGACGGGGATGATCTTGATTTCGTTCACGGCGCGCGCCACATTGTTGAGCAGCATCTGGAAGGCGTTCGTGATATAGGAGATGAAGAAGAACCACTGGTAGTGGTCCAGACCGCCGAAGATCTGCAGCTTGAGCAGCGGCAGGCAGCACAGCACGATGAGGCAGCTCAGCGACACCATCATGAAGCCCACCGTGATGTAGCTCTTGTTGTGCTCCTCGTCGTTGAGCGCGAAACGCATCGTGGCTTCCGAGATCGACAACGTGGCCAACGGCATGACGAGGCTGATCACCGTCGTCGACATGTCCGTGACGCCGAACTCGCCGGAAGTCATGTAATACGTGTACAGCGGCACCAGCAGGAAGGCGATGAGCTTCGTCGCGACCGTATTGAGCGCGAACAGGCCGATGTTGAGCAGCAGGTTCTTGTACTTGTTCGCCGGATTCGTCGACTCCGGTTTCGTCAGCTGCTCCATGACCTCATGGCCGTCCTTGCGCTCTGTCATATCCGGCGCGCCGCCTTTCACCGCAGTGTCGTTTCCCCTCTCGCTCACCGCAGCACCTCGATGAGCGGTCGGAAATGTTCAAGCATCCGTTCACGCGGATAGGCGGCCGGCGCCCCCATGACGGCGTTGAGCGCGTCGGGAAGCTCATCCACGTCGTCGACGAAACGGATGTACGGCAGATCCTTGATCCACTGGTAGACGCCCTGGATCTTATGGTTGTTGTTCGCGAACACGACGCATGGCGTCTCGGTGATCGCAGCGAACACCATGCCATGCAGACGGTCGGTGACGACGGCCTGCGACGACGCAAAGGTCGTGAGCATGCCGCCGAGAATACGCCGGCGGTCGTCAGCCGTCAGATGGTTGGCGCTGCTCGCCGTATCGGTATGGGACACCTGCATCCCGCGGGCCCTGACGATATCCTCGATGCGGTCGCGCGCCTGATCATCGAGGCTGCGCTCGCGGTCGGAGCGCAGAATGACGGTGATTCCGTCACGGATCGGCGACCCCTCGATGAACGGGGACGGGTCGAGCGTGAGCACGATGTCAGGCACAAGCTCCACATCCGCATGCGGATAGGTGCGTTTCATCAGTTCCTCGGAGCGGCGCTCGCGGGCGAAGATATGCAGGTCGGTGCAGCGCGCGTAGACCTTCTGCGAGTAGTGCAGCAGCGGTGAACGCCAGTCCCGGTAGTGGATCGTCTGCGGCATGATGACGCTGCGGATGTGCGGGAAGGTGGCAAGCGCCTCGCAACGCTCGTATTCGAACCACGGGTAGAGGTCGTTCATGTTGCCGCCGCCTTGGAAGCACAGCACGTCACGACGTGTCAGACGCCGCTCAAGCACGCGGCGGTATTCAAGGAAACGCATGCCGATGATATCGATGACGGTTCCCGGGAAATGATCCTGCAGGAACGCCAGCTGCGCCTCGGAGATCGCAATGTCGCCGATGTTGCCGTAATCGGCCGAGCCGACCAGGACGCATATACGGGTATCAGGCGAGGTCGGGAACTCATGCCCATGCATCTTCAATCCATCATGATATCGGCGAAGATGCTTGAGCTTATGGACCCTATTGAATCCGATGGCGTGCACGATCCGGTCGTAAAAGAGCATGTGTCGATGATAAACTGATTAAGCGACAGCTAGAAGGAAGGTAAACGGATGCAGAAGGGTGGAAATCCTACGGTTTCGGTCATTGTGCCGATGCATGACGTGGCGCGGTATCTCCCTGATTTTCTCACAAGTATGGCACGGCAAAGCTACGGTGATTACGAGATCGTGGCATGGGATGACGGATCCGGTGACGATACGGCCGCGATTTGTGAGCAGGCGGCCGCCGAGGATTCTCGCATCCGCCTGTTCCGTGCCGAGAACCAAGGTGTCGCAGGAGCGCGTCGGTCCGCGCTCGCCAAGGCGAGGGGAACATTCATCACCTTCGCCGATCCGGACGATCTGCTGGATGCCACGTATCTGGAACGTCTCGTGCGGGCGTTGACGGAGCATGACGCGGACATGGCCGTATGCCGCGCACAGAACTTCGAGGACGGCGACGAGCCATCCCTATCTGTACAGGACAGCATGTCCGAAGAGGTCATTGGATGCCGGGAGGCCGCCTCCAGGCTCTGCGACCGCTTCTTCGTGGACGACGACCATGCGGTGCGGCCGGAGCTCTGGGGAAAGATGTTCACGCGGACCACTATGGAGTCGATGACGATCCCGCAGCTGCGCACCTGCTCGGATTATCCCGCCGTCACCGATGCGATCTGCGCGTCGAACCGGATAGCCGTCGTGCATGCGCCGCTGTACTGTTATCGCATGGCCCGCACCGGCAGTCTGCAGACGAAGATCTCACAAGGCAAGCTCAATGACATCTGGACGGTGCACGAGTATGCGATCGGAGCCTGCCGGGGTCTGGCACATGTGGAACCGGTGCACCTGTACCGGGAGACGGTCGGCACGGTGTTCTACATCAATGAGAAGATCATGGTGTCGGCCGGAACGATGCCGCTTGAGGAAGTGCGCGCGAACTATCGGCGCTACCGCGCACATCTACGCGCCGCCGGAGTGCACCATGGGTTGAACCCCAAGGGGTATCTCAAGCTCATGCTGTACCGCGGCGCCTTTGCTCCGGCACGGTGGACCTTCAATCATCTGGGATGAACGGGGATCGTATTCATGCGACATGCGTATCTCATCATGGCCTACACCAACTTCGACCAGCTCGGCACGTTGCTGCGCTTGCTCGACGATGACCGCAACGACCTGTATCTGCATATCGATGCGAAGACCTCGCGTACCGAGGTTCCCGACCTGAGACGATATGTGCGCAGATCCAAACTCACGATTGTGGAACCGATTCCGGTGGCATGGGGAGGCTACAGCCAGGTGCGCTGCGAGATGAGACTCATCCGGGCGGCACTGGAATCCGGTGAACCATATGGTTATCTGCATCTGCTGTCCGGCGCGGACCTGCCGATCAAGACCAACGATGAGATATGCCGGTTCCTGCAGGAGCATGACGGCAAGGAGTTCATCGCCTTCGTCTACCGCAACGCCAATGGCGGGCGCATGGATGCCATTAAGGAGCGTATCGCCCTCCATCATCCTTGGCAGGAGCGCACGGGCAGGAAGGACGATCTGCCCACGCGGGTGTTGAGCAAGGCGCAGAAACTGCTGCATGTGGACCGGCTCAAAGGTTCGGGGCTCAAGGAGATCGGCAAAGGAAGCCAATGGTTCAGCATCACGGCTGAATTCGGCCGCTATCTGACGGAACAGGAGCCGCTGGTGGAACGCACGTTCCGATCAAGCTACTGTTCGGACGAGCTGTTCATCCAGACGATGGTGCTCAACTCGCCGTTCGCGGGCAATTTGTACGACCCGAACGGCGATGGCCATGGCGACAATCTCAGGCTCATTGATTGGGAACGCGGCGCCCCCTATGTGTTCCGGTCGCAGGATTACGACGAGCTGATGGCGTCGCCGCAGTTGTTCGCACGCAAGTTCGACGAGCGCGTGGACTCGGCGATTATCCGAAAGATCGCCGATACATTGCGTACGCGCTGATCGGTCAGATCGCGTGCGCGCCTTTGGCCGGTTCGAGCGCGGCGGCGATCGTCGCGAAGGCTTCGCCGATTTGCTGGTGAGCGGTTTCGAAGGCGGGGAACTCCTTGCGGTATGGGTCGTCGATGTCATGCGCAGGCGGCAGCATCGGACGTACGAGAGACGCGTTCGCGAGCACCGAATCGAGACGGTCCTCGAGCGTGTCGCCTTCGATCAGGTCATTGTGCGCACAGTAGCCGCACAGGTCAGCGAAGTCGGTCAGCAGGAACGTGCGGCTGCGCATGCGTGGCGCGAGTTCGACGATCTTCTGGCGCTGACGTTCGGTGAAACACAGGACGAGGTCGCTGCCCATCGCGAGCTGTGGCGTAAGTCGCTTGGAGCGGAACGCTGATGTATCGATACCGTCCATCTGCATGAGCCGTGCGCTCGACGGGTCGATCGGGCTACCGATGAGCCCCTGCACTCCGGCGCTGTCCGTCACAATCGAATCGTCATGAAAGAACAGTGGGAACATGAGTTCGCCCATCGGCGAGCGGCAGATGTTGCCGGTGCATACGAACAGTACATGCATGCGGTGTCCTTTCGGGCTATAGCGCCAGTCAGCAGACCGAAATCGGTCATGGATAAGACTACCGGCCAATCCGGATATCAGGATCGGCCGGTAATCGCCTGTCCGTGGCGTGGACGTTAATTTGACGAAATACAACTAGCGCCGAGGCAAACGAAGCGGAATACTTGAGTCCGGAATAGCATATGGTCTATATCCGAAAAGATAGTTTGAATCTTGATAAAGTCTAGGAATGTGAATTGCATTCGTGCACGCTGTCACTATATGGGGCGACACACCGATAAAACGTTGTGGTTTCAATGCTTTTAGGTGTATGCTTTTACTTGTGGAGAGTTCTATGTTTAAACTCACTATTACTTCTTCGCTAATACTGGTGAGGGGAGATGGTTTGGGGAACATCGAGGAGGGTAATGGCACTTCCTATCAAGCATGAAATAGATTTCACTGTGTCGTTCATTGATATCCATGAAGACGGTAGTAAGTCGATTTGTGTATATGCTTATGAAAATGAATGTGTGTGCGCTTGCGCCGGAATTGCACATGTGCAGCTATTTCGCGCCATGCTCACGCCGGGGAACATCAAGAAACTTCCTGAGCGGACGCGCCATTTGTTGAAGGACAGATTGCGTCGAGCGGAGAAGGGAATTTCATCTGTGCCATCACCTTTTAGCTTGAGATCCAATGGGTACTATAGCGCAATATGTCCTCACGGATAAGCAGTTCATGCCACTTTTCGGATGCTTTAGGGCAGAATGCATCGCGAAAGCCCAGGATGAGTCTCTTCCGAGCGCTGTCCCCGCAATCTGCGAGATGGTGCAGAATGCAGCAATGCGTCAACTGTACCCACTGTCTAAGAACGTGGGCAAATACTTGTCTAAATCGCGTCTTCCCGCGCCGCCTAAATGACCTCACCGCTTCCCCGCATACACATCCCCATCGATGACCTCCTTGAACGCCTCGTTCACCTTGGGCCGCACGACTTTGAGCGAGGGTGTCAGGCAGCCGTTGTCCTGGGTGAGCTGGACGGGGAGCACAGCGAACTTCCTTACCGATTCGGCGCGTGAGACGTCGGCGTTCGCAAGGTCGACGTAGCGCTGGATCTCGGCGGCCGTCTCAGGCAGCGCGGCGACTTCGTCGATCGTCAGATCGGCGGACAGCTTCTGCGTCGGCAGCCAGCTCGCCACGCCTTCCGGGTCGAGCGTGACGAGGGCGGAGACGAATGGACGTCCGTCGCCGATGACGACGGCGTGTTCGACGATCGGGCATGTGCTGATCTGCTGTTCCATCGGAATCGGGGAGACGTTCTTGCCGCCCGCGGTGATGATGATGTCCTTCGCGCGGCCGGTGATCGTGATGTGGCCTTCGTCGTCGATCCGCGCGAGATCGCCGGTGCGCAGCCATCCATCTTCGGTGAGCGCTTCGGCCGTCTTCTCGGGAAGGTTGTGGTAGCCGCGGAACACGTTCTGCCCGCGCACTTCGAGCTCGCCGTCCGGGGAGATGCGCACCGACGAGCCGGGCACCGGCTGGCCGACCGAACCGATCGCGAGATCCTCGACGCGTGTGAACGCGAACGGGGCCGCCGTTTCGGTCATGCCGTAGCCTTGGATCATCGGAATGCCGATGCCGTTGAAGAAATGCAGCAGGTCGTCGCTGATCGGCGCGCCGCCCGATGCGAGATACTTGATCCGGGGACCGAAGGCCGAGCGGATCGTGCGGTAGACGGTCGTCTCGTACTTCGCATGTTCGGCGCGCTGCCTGAGCGTCGGCTTGACGCCGTCCTGTTCCATCTTCGACCAATCGATCGCCGCATCCGCCGCTTTGAGGAACATGCGGCCTTTCCAACCGGTGCCGGCCTTGCGCGATGCCGCGTTGTACACCTTCTCGAACACGCGCGGCACGGCGAGCACGAAGGTCGGCTGGAAGACCTGCATGTCCTTGGGCAGCGTCTTCGTGTCTCCCAGATAACCGACGACGCCTTCGTCGGAGGCGATCGTGAAGTACTGGATCATGCGCGCGAAGCAATGCGCGAGCGGCAGGAACAGCAGCAGCCGCGCCTCGCCTTCGATGACCTTCGGCATGCACTGCTGTGCCGAACGCGTGATGCTCGTGAAGTTCCTATGCGTCAGCTCGACGCCCTTCGGCGTGCCGGTGGATCCCGACGTGTAGACGATCGTCGCCAGATCGTCGGCGCGTACAGCGGCGATATGTTCGTCGAGCTCCTCATCGGAGATCATGACGCCGATGCCTTCGAGCGCCTCGAGCGCCTTCGCGTCGAGCATCAGGATGCGTTCGAGCGTCGGGCAGGAGTCGATCACCGAGTCGAGCGCGTCGAAACGCTGCTGGTTGTCGGCGACCGCGAGCTTCACGTCGGCGTCGTTGAGGATGCGCTGCGCCTGCGCGGCGGAATCGGTGTCGTAGATCGGCACCGTCACGGCGCCGATCGCGGCGAGTGCGAAATCCAACAGTCCCCATTCGATGCGCGTCGCCGAGAAGATCGTGACGGCGTCACCCTTCGCGATGCCGAACTGGATCAGCCCCTTCGCGATCGCACGGACGCGAGCATTGAAATCGCCGGTCGTCATCGTCGCCCATGCGCCGGCAGCGTTCTTATATTCCGCGAGCGGAAGGTCGGGGCCGGTCGTGGCGATGCGGTCGGTGAGCATCGAGTAGACGGTTGCGGAATCGGAGACGGTGAGCGCCGCGCCGGGCGTCGTGTATTCGGTAAGCATGGAGGGTCCTGTCCTGAAAACGTTCGCGTAAGCTACGCCATCGTAACCGGCATGCACGCGGCGCGGCATTGTACGAAGAAACAAGAATCGCGAGAACCACTTTGTGTGAATGGACAAGTGATCTGCGGCGCCCGGAACGTGCCCGGCGTCACGAAAAAGTCGCACAGCGCCTCTGTTCAGCGCGGCGCGATGCTGCTAGATTGACGAATGGTCTCGCATCGCGCGCCGAGGAACGAACAATCGAAGCTCAGGAGGAACGATGGTCGACAAGCGGCTTTTCACGCTCGTACCGGGAGTCAGGAAACTCGTCATAGGCAAGATTGTCTTCCTGTGGATCGGGCTGCTCGCGGACATCGCGCTCGCGGCGAGCATCGTCGGCGTCGTCGCGCCGCTCGTCCGCTACGCCGGCGACAATCTTGCGTTTGCGGCGGACGTCACGGAGTTCTGGCCGTCGATCGTCGTGTTCCTCGTCATCGCCGCCGTGCGCTTCGTCGCGCATAGGTTCACGACGAAGCTCGGCACCCTGGCCGCGGAGCGCGTCAAGCTCGGCCTGCGCTCGGCGCTGTACAGGAAGATGCTGTCGCTCGGCCCGTCGTACGCGCAGCACACGCGCACGTCGGACGTCGTGCAGCTCACCGGCGAAGGCGTCGACCAGGTGCAGAGCTTCTTCGAATCGTTCCTGCCGCAGCTCGGCTTCGCGATCCTCGCGCCGCTGACGTTGTTCGCCGTCATCGCGCCGATCAACATGCCGACCGCCGTCACATTGCTCGTCTGCGCGCCGCTCATCGTCATCATCGTCGGCCTCATCGCGATGCGCACGGCGAAGACCTTCCGCAAATACTGGGGCAAATACACGGATATGGGCGCCGTGTTCCTTGACGACCTGCAGGGGCTTGAGACGCTCAAGACCTTCGACGCGGACGAACGCGCGGCCGAGAGAATGAACCGTGAGGCTGAGGAGTTCCGCGTCATGACGATGCGGGTGCTGCAGATCCAGCTGCGCTCGCTGACGGCTATGGACGTCGTCGCCTACGGTGGCGCCGCGGCCGGCATCTTCGTGGCCGTCTGGCAGTTCATGCACGGCGGCAATCAGGCCTTCGGCGACCTGCTTGTCTCGGAGCCGCGCCTCGCCGATCCGTTGCTCGGCCTGTCCGGCGTCCTTTTCGTCATCCTGATGGCCGTCGACTTCTTCCTGCCGCTGCGCCAGCTCGGCTCGTACTTCCACGTCGCGATGAACGGCATGACCTCCAGCAAACGCATCTTCGCGCTGCTCGACGTACCCGGACCGCAATACGGCACGCAAACGCTGCCTGCCGGCGCCGATCTCGGCGTGCACGCCGAATCGCTCGGATTCACGTACGGCGAGGACGACGCCAAGCCGGCGTTGCATGACGTCACGCTGACGGTGCCGGCGCGCTCGCTGACGGCGATCGTCGGCGAGTCGGGATCGGGGAAATCGACGTTGGCGGCGCTCGTCGCCGGGGAACTCGAAGGATATACGGGCTCGCTGCGGTTCGTCGACGGCGGCGCGACGGTCGAGCTGCGCGACTGCAGCGAGGACGCGCTGATGCGCGCCGTCTCGATCGTCGGCGCCCGCAGCCATCTGTTCGCCGGCACGCTGCGCGACAACCTGCTGATGGCGAAGCCGGACGCGACCGACGAGGAACTGCGGTGCGCGCTCGCCGACGCCCACATCCTCGACTTCATCGACGCGCAACCCGACGGATTGGACATGCGGATCGAACAGGACGCGGCGAACCTCTCCGGCGGCCAGCGCCAGCGCGTCGCCGTGGCGCGCGCATTGCTGCGCGACACGCCGATCATGATCTTCGACGAGGCGACGAGTTCGGTGGATGCGGACAGCGAACGGCTCATCATGGAGACGGTGCACAAGCTCGCGGCGCATAAGACGGTGCTGCTCATCACGCATCGTCTCGCCGACGCCATCGCCGCCGACGGCGTGTATGCGACGATGTTCCGGGCGCAGCAGGACGTCGAACAGGTCGGCAAACGCAGGGCACACGCCGGCATCCGGTATGCGCAAAATCCGACACCGCAGTCGCGCGCTGCGGAAGCCGACAGTCCCGACGACCTCGCGGTGACGACGCAGGCGGCCAAGAAGGACGCGCCGCACGAGGAGGTGTCGACGATGCGGCTCCTCGGGCGGTTGCTCGGTCAGGTCGGCTCCCTGCGGCCGATGATGATCGTTGCCTGCGTCTTCGGCACGCTCGGGCACGTCGCCGCGACCTTCCTGCCGGTATTCGGCACGATGGCGCTGTTCGCGGCCTTCGGCAGGCCGGTGTGGGGGATGGGGGCCGGGTGGGCGCTCGCATTGATGATCGTCTGCGCGCTCATCCGCGGCGCGATGCGCTACTGCGAACAGTACATGAACCACAATCTGGCGTTCCGATTGCTCGCGTTGTTCCGCGCGAAGATGTTCGCGGCGCTGCGCAGGCTCGCGCCGGCGAAGCTCGCCGGCAAAGGCAAGGGCGACCTCGTCTCGATGGTCACGACCGACGTGGAGCTGCTTGAGATCTTCTTCGCGCATACGATCTCGCCAACCGTCATCGCAATCTCCACGACGCTCATCTACACGGTCGCGCTGCTGTTCCTCAGTCCGTGGTTCGCGTTGCTGCTCGTCGTGGCGCATCTGCTCATCGGCGTCGTCGTGCCGAAGCTGTTCGCCGGGGCGCTGCACGGCGTCGGCGGCCGTATCCGCAAGGAATCGGCCAGGTTGGACGACATGGTGCTCGACGACATGCACGGTCTGGAACAGATCATCCGCTTCGGCCAGGGCGAAGCGCGGCTGTCTCGGATCGAGCGCAGTTCGCGTGCGCTGTGGGCGCAGCGCGTCGAGCTCAGCGCGCGCAACGCGACCTACGGCGGACTCGATCATGTCATCATCGTGCTCGTCTCGGCGGCCGCGGCGTTCCTGACGCTCGCATTGGCGCTGACGACGACCGCCGATATGGCTGCCGCGGTGACGGCGCTCGTGCTCGTCGTCAGTTCGTTCGGACCGACGCTCGCATTGAGCGCGTTGCCGGCGAGCCTGACGCAGACCTTCGCGTCGGCGCGGCGTCTGTTCGCGCTGATGGATGAGACGCCTGCGGTCGTCGAATATGGCACGCTCGCGCCGCAGTACGACGGCATGCGGATGGATGATGTGACCTTCGCTTACGGCGACGGTACGCCGGTGCTTGACGACGTGACGTTCGACGTGCCGGTGTCTGGCATCCTCGGTCTGCAGGGACCGAGCGGGCGTGGCAAGTCGACGATGCTCAAGCTGCTGATGCGCTACTGGGATCCGCAATCGGGCGTCGTCACGTTTTCCGGGGACACGCTGCCGACTGTCGACGCGCATGCGCGGCGCAGGCTGCAGACGATGATGAGCCAGGAGACGTATCTGTTCGACGGCACGATCGCCGACAATCTGCGGATTGCGGCGCCGGAGGCGAGCGATGGCGAAATCCGCGAGGCGTTGCACAAGGCATCGGTGCTGCGGCTCGTCGAAAGCCTGCCGCAAGGCGTCGAGACGCCGGTCGGCGAACTCGGCGGCCGGCTTTCAGAAGGTGAACGCCAACGCATCGGCCTGGCGAGGATGTTCCTGCGCGATGCGCGGCTCTATCTGTTCGATGAACCGACGAGCCGGCTCGATTCGCTCAACGAGGCGTACATCCTGCAGTCGATCAACGGCTTGGTCGAGGAGAGCGGCGCCGCCGTCGTGCTCGTCTCGCACCGGGAATCAACGATGAAGATCGCCGACGAAGTGCGCGTGATGTGAGGACGACTTTAATGCGCGCTCCGCATAGGCCGGAAGAGCCTGTGTAAGATGGTGACGCATGATGTTGATGATTCGAGAGAGCGATTTGCGTGCAGTACTTGATAAGCATCGTACGCAAATCGGTGTGCGTCCCCTTTGGGACTCAATCCTCATCTTCATCACAGGTGTGTTCTATATCCCCGCGGCATGGGCAGTGTCTAACGCAATCTGTAAATGGATGATGCTTGGCTTCGGTCTGTTGGTTACGGGATATGGGGCATATGAAATAGTGGAGCATGTAAGGCACCGTTTCACCGTTGAGATTTTGTATAAGGAGATAGCCGGAATGAAGATGATCAGTAGTTCCATCGTCGCGATTAGACAGCCCGGCGTTCCTGACTCGAATAAGTATCTGCTGTATTACGATTCCGGCTGGGATTGTTGGTTCTTCCCAAATCGCCATTCCACCCCAAACATTCAGGATGATGAGCGTGATCTGGGGAACTATTTGAACGTCGAGTTCAAGATCCCCATGCGGGATTGCGACCTCGCTATGCGCGGTACCGAGGAAAGCACGAAATACTCCACTGAGCACGACGAGGAACGACACTACCTCTACCGCATCTACTCGGGTGATGTGCAGACGCTTCCTGAGCATTGGGAGTTGGACGGAGAATTCGAGGTCGGTGGTCATCGATGCAAGTGGATGACCATTGCGGAAATGCTTGCAGATGAACGCATTCACGACGTCAACTACGATGTGGTGACCGCAGTGCGTGACAATCTGTGAACTCGTGATTTGTCCGAGTGCGGATAGGACGTTATGAGGGCGGCCCGTGCATCGCACGGGCCGCCCTCACCGGTATTGGCTGCAATCACAGACTCAGGAAATACTCGTGGATGCGGGTATCGTCGGTGATTTCCGGGTGGAAGGCGGTCGCGAGGATGTTGCCCTGCTGCAGCGCGACGGCGTTGCCGCCGGTGCTCGCCATGACATGGGCCTTCGGACCCACCTCGGCCACGAAGGGGCCGCGGATGAACACAAGCGGGAAATCGCTGATGACACCGTTGGGATCGCCATTGGCGGCGAAGGTCTGCACATCCTCGGTCGTGGCGAACGACCCGAGCTGACGGCCGTACGCGTTACGACGGACGGTCGCGTCGAGCACGCCGAAATAGACGTTCGGATCGTTGTCGAGCCGTTCGGCGAGCAGGATCATGCCGGCGCAGGTGCCGAAGGTCGGCTTGCCGGCCGCGATATGCGCGGCGATCGGGTCGAACAGGCCGGTGGAACGCAGCAGCTTGCCTTGCGTCGTGCTTTCGCCGCCGGGGAGGATGACGCGGTCGATCGAATCGTTGAAATCCTCGGCCGCGCGCAGCAGCTTCCACGGCGCGCCGAGACGATCGAGCATCGCGGCGTGTTCGGCGAAAGCGCCCTGTACGGCGAGGATGCCGGTGACGCCATGCGCCACGCCCTCGACGCCGTCGGAATGCTCTTTGGAGATGTAGGAAACGTCAACAACCATGGAGGACGCCCGTCACTCGCCGCGGGCGGCCATGATCATTTCGATCTCGTCCTCGTTGATGCCCACCATCGCCTCGCCGAGGTTCTCGGACAGGCGGGCGAGCAGATCGGCGTCCTGCCAGTTCGCGGTCGCCTGCACGATCGCGGCGGCGCGCTTCGCCGGATCGCCGGACTTGAAGATGCCGGAGCCGACGAAGACGCCCTCAGCGCCGAGCTCCATCATCAGCGCGGCGTCCGCCGGGGTCGCGACGCCGCCGGCGGCGAAGTTGACGACCGGCAGACGGCCGTTGTCATGCACGAACTTCGCGAGCTCATACGGCACGGCGAGCTGCTTGGCGAACTCGTAGACCTCGTCGTCGCGCAGCGAGACGAGCTCGCGGATCTGCTTGTTCATCGTGCGCATATGGCGGACGGCCTGGATGACGTCGCCGGTGCCCGGCTCGCCCTTCGTGCGGATCATCGAGGCGCCCTCCTCGATGCGGCGCAACGCCTCGCCGAGGTTCTTCGCGCCGCAGACGAAGGGGACGGCGAACTCGTTCTTGTCGATGTGGTAGACGTCGTCGGCGGGGGAGAGGACCTCGGACTCGTCGATGTAGTCGATCTCGATGGCCTGCAGGATGCGTGCCTCGGCGATGTGGCCGATGCGCACCTTCGCCATGACGGGAATTGAGACGGCCTCCTGAATGCCCTTGATCATCGCGGGATCGCTCATGCGGCTCACGCCGCCGGCCGCGCGGATGTCAGCAGGGATGCGCTCAAGCGCCATGACGGCGCAAGCGCCCGCGTCCTCGGCAATGCGCGCCTGCTCGGGCGTCGTGACGTCCATGATGACGCCGCCCTTGAGCATCTGGGCGAGATTCTTGTTGAGTTCGTTTCTCGTGGTTTCCATCGATGACCTTCTTGGGTTGTAGATGCATGGTACGCCGTCGAAGGTGCGCGGATGTGCGCGGACTACGGCGTGGGAATCCTCTTCGGCGTGCGCTGGCGCGCGGCCTCTCTCGAGAAATAGCACATGAATGTGCATGGGTCAGGGGCGGTGTTCAGCAGATGAACAGGTGCATGGGTGCTGCGCAGCTGGGCGTGCGGGTGCATGCATGGTGCACAAGTGCATAACTCGATATTTCGGTTGAAATATCGAGTTATGCACTGACGGGTGAGGGAGAGATGATCTGAATGCAAAGGGAATGATCGGAAATCATTGATTTTGCGAGGAATTGGCATGATTGGCATGCGCCATGTCCGCAAATGTGCGTATCGATGGAGCCGGTATGCATGCCGCGCCGGCACATGAACGCATACGTCGGGAATACAGGACATCTTTTGGGTTATGCACGTATCCACAACGTTGTGCACATGTGGGGGTAGAGGTTGGCATGTGAATCCACATTTCCACAGAAGTCATAAATGGTTTTGCAGGTGAAGAATATCCGGACGTACGGTGAGCGGATTCACGCGCACGGATTGTGCAATCCGTGATGGTGGGGTTGCTGGAAGGAGAGAGGATGGGAGTCACCATATTCGGTGCCAACGGGGAATATGCGGATGACGGATATCCATGGGACGCCGTGCCCATGGATTCGCCGGTGGATGAAGGTCTTGTACAGCGCGGATACGGGAATCAGCGGTCGTATCCGATGCTGCGCGCCAATCTGCGGGAGCGCACGTCGCAGATGATGCGTCGCTGTAGGGACGCCGATCTTCCATACGCGTACTGCAAATCGACGGCGTTGAGATTGCTCGGGGTGGAGACGCCCGAAGATCTGGCGGGGCCGGGCAACGCGTGGGACAATGCGGTGCCGTGCAAACCGGGACGGCAATCGAAACGGCGGTCGAATGCGGATGCGCTGCACGTCGTCGTCCGTACGGCGTCCGAACGGCGCGCGTTGCCGGGTGTGCGCATGCATGTGTGGAACGGGCTGGCCGATGATTGCGTGCAGATGCTCGCGAACGGCATATGCTGCCTCAAGCCGGCGGCCGCATGGTCGTCGGTCGCGATGGATGCGACGATGCTGCAGCTCATCCAGATTGCAGAGTCGATGGAACGCTACGGGTTGGCGACGCTCGACGAACTGCGCGCATTCGTGGAGGCGCGGCGTTTCCACGGCAAGCATCGGTGTCGGGTTGCGCTCGCGATCGCGAAACCGGGCAGCGCATCGGTCAAGGAGACCGAACTGCGGGTGCGGCTGGAATTACGTGGACTGCCGGAGTTCGAGATCAACTTCGCGGTGCCGGGCGCCGCATACGATTCACGCGTGGAGCAGACGGTGGACCTTGCGCTCGAGCGGTATCGCGTCGGGCTGGAATACCAAGGGGATCAGCATCGTTCGGACTATAGGCAGTACCGACGTGACCGCGACAAGCTTGGCGCGTTGGCCGCGTTGGGCTGGCGAGTAATCGAGGTGACGCAGGATGATTTAAATTCCGAGGAGGCAATGGATCGTCTCGCGATGCGCATCATGTGCGTGATTGCGCAGCACACCGGCAGGCCGCCGCAGATCACACGACTGACCTATGCGCGGATCGCGGATCCGCGGCGCGCAGGGAAGAATGGATGAGCACAAGGTGAGTGGGAACTCATGGTCGGGGCAGGTACGAAGTGCAGGGATTCATATCTCAGTATTTTGGATGCAATATTGAGATATGCGCGAAATGTCGTGGGTGAGTGAGTCGTGAGTGGATTGATTGCAGTGAAAAACGCGCAAGTACATACAAAATGAGTGCAGGAATCGCTCACAATGCGCCATATCTTCTCATGGATTCTCGAGTTCGTGTGAGTGAAGCGAGGCCCCCGTTGCATATAGCGAAGTTATGACGGAAATATCGATTTATGCAGGACGAGGGCGGTTTATGCAGGAAGAAGGCGACCCAGAAATGAAAGAGGTATGTGGAGATTCGTAGGAATATGCAGGAATGTGTGTGGTCGTGGGGCCGCATCGGTGATGCGGCCCCACGACGATGCCGGAGATGCGGCTACTCGTGTTGCGCGGTTGTAGGGGAAGTTGCGGTACCGGACGTAGAGGGAACCAACATCAGCTTTGGTAGCGACTGCACCCAGTGCCAGCGGGCGACGGCGTTCCATAGTGCTTCGAACCAACGGCCTGGATGGCGATCCACGGTGATGGCGAACAGGCCGCGGCGTACAAAGTCGCACAACGTGCAGGCCACATACACGCCGAGTAATACGCCGATGACGTGCAGCAACATGAAGGGCTTGCCGTAGATGTCCTTGAGGTTGAACCACGTGGACCACAGCAGACTGCGCATGGGTGGGTATTCGGTGATCAGGTAGATGGCGAAGGCGGATTTAGCGATGAAATTGATGGGTCTGTTGTAGAAATGCATGCGATCGAACAGCAGGAAGATCGGGATGCCGATCATGAGCGTCGGCAACGAGAAATCGCTGAACGGCGTGTATTTGTTGCTGATGGTGGCCTGCACGGAGCCACTGGTGGAGAGCATCGCGCCATACTTCACGAGATAGCCGATGACTCCGATCGCCACGCCCGCTCCGAGCAGCGTCCAGAGCTGCTTGGTATTCATTTTCTTCAGGTACAGCTTGTAGCAGGACAGCACGATGAAGATGTAGATGAAGCCGAACACATTGATGGTGAAGAGGCTGAATATGGACATCGGTATCATGCTCAGCGGCCCGAGCGTAAGCAGCAGCAACAGCGCCAGCTGGCAATGGCGTTTGCTCCCCATGGCCAACAGTGCGTACTGCAGGAATGGCAGTATGGCAAGGAACATGGCATATGCGGTCGCGTACCACCACAGATTGGTGATCACCGGGAAGACGCTGGAGATCAGCGTGGAGGAAGAGACCGCGGACCTCTTCGCGACCAGGAATACCGCGAGCAACGTGATGCTCCAGAACAGCAGTTCGCGTTCCATGAGCCAGATGCGCTTGAAGTTTTGCTTGACGGATTGCTCCGAGCTGATGAGGAACCAGGTGGAGATGGAGAAGAAGGTGATCACACCTATCTTGCCGCCGCTGAGGAAGAAGAAAGAGAATACTTCTCTGCCGGGTGTCAGCGGGAAGTCGGAGAGAGGGCTTCCGTTATGCCATATGAAATGATGGGAAAGAATCATCAGCATGGAGATGATCCTCAGCAGTTCGATACTGGAGTTGCGTTGCTTGCGTTTGGCGGTGCTGTGCCGCCCCTTCGTGACAACGTCGTTCTGTGCGGTCATTAACTGCCCTTCTTCTTTTCAGGAATCTCTGGAAATCTCTCGTGCTCATCTTGCCGAACCATATCGACGGCGCAGCATGCATGTGGCTCTGCCTCCGATATGACACGTGCAGTAAGGTGGACTGCATGAGCATTCCGTTGATTCTTGCCTCCAAGTCCCAGCCGCGTCGTGATGTGTTGTTCAACGCCGGCATCTGCCCGACGATCCGCGTGTCGCATGTCGACGAGGACGCCGTGATTGAGCGCAGGGCGCGGGAACAGGGCGTGAGCGTGGACGAGCTGCCGATCGCCGATAAGGTGTGCACGTTGTCCCGTGCGAAGGCGATGGCCGTCTATGAGATCTACCGCAACGTCGTACGCACGGCCTCGGAGGCCACTGGCGAACGCGTCATCGGCCGTCCGCTCGAAGTGGCCGCGGAGCAGATGGTGACCGATGCGGGGTCGCCGGCCGCCGAATACACGGCCGAAGCCATTGCTTCGGCGCAGACGCGCGATTTCTCCGGCGTCGTCATCCCGACCGAATGCGAGCCGATCGATACGACCGGCGGTCTTTCTGACCGCAAGGTCGGTCCGCTTATCCTCGGCTGCGACTCGATGTTCCTGCTCGACGGCCACGCGTACGGCAAGCCGCACACCGCGGCGGTCGCGCGCGAACGCCTGCGGGCGATGAGCGGCGCGAGCGGCGAACTGTGGACCGGGCACACGTTGATCGATTTCGCGACGGGGCGCATGGAGACCGCGGCGAGCATGGCGACGCTGACGTTCTGCGAGTTCACCGAGACGATGATCGACCGTTACATCGCCTCCGGCGAGCCTCTCGAGGTGGCCGGCTCATTCACTCTGGACGGTCTCGGCGGCGCGTTCATCGATTCGATCACCGGGGCGCCGAGCGGCATCATCGGCCTGAGCTTGCCGCTGGCGCGCGAACTCGTCGAACGCATGGGCATCGAATGGACCGACCTGTGGAACGTGTCGCGCGACGAACGGTTCCAGGAATCCTCGGCGAAAGCTCCGAAGACGAACGTGCACCAGCCGGGCGACGGCTGGGTCGAATGCGCATGCGGAAGGCGGCATTGGGGGACCAACGGCGCCGCCGGGGTGCTGCTCGCGCGCCGCGACGCGGCAACCGGCAACGTCACGCACATCGTCATGCAGCACCGCGCCGAATGGAGCGCCGAAGGCGGCACGTGGGGCATCCCCGGCGGCGCGATCGCCGACGGCGAGTCGACGCTCGAAGGCGCGCTGCGTGAGGCCAACGAGGAGGCGAACATCACGCCGGAGGACATCGAGGTCGTCGGCTCCTACTGCGAGGACCACGGGCCATGGTCCTACACGACGGTGTTCGCGTTCGAGAAACCGGGGCATGCCGTGCATCCGAAGGCGAACGACGACGAAAGCATGGAGATCGAATGGGTCGCGATCGACGAGGTCCCCGACCACAGGCTGCTCACGGCGATGCGCACCGACTGGCCTCGGTTCCGTACACGCCTCGACGCGCTCGCCGCCGAATACCAAGGACGTTGATGGCCGCGCGGCGATGGCGGGGCCGGCGATTTGCGTTCGGGGACGGGAACGCGTAGACGTAATGGCATGACACGCAGACGCTCCCAGCATTTCGGCCGCAAGTACCTCAACGGCGCCGGCCTGTTCGAACGTATGCTCATCCTGCTCGTCATCCTCGTCGTCATCGGGGTGACGATCGGACTTGTGCTGCCGCGAGTCAGCCCGAGGTTCGCCGAGATGACCGGCAGATACCGTGCGACGGGCACGGCCGCGCAGACGCTCGCCTCGCTCACCGTCGACGACCATCCGTCGTCGCGCGGCTACGACCGCGAGAAATTCGGCTACCGGCAGACCGACGCCGACGGCAACGGCTGTGACGTGCGCGACGACGTGCTGGGCCGCGATCTCGACGACGTGCGTTACACGAAACGCGGCGGCTGCAAGGTCCAATCGGGCGTCCTCGAAGACCCGTACACCGGCGACGAGATCCGTTTCCGACGTGGCAAGGACACGAGCGCCGCCGTGCAGATAGACCATGTCGTGGCATTGCAGAACGCCTGGCAGTCGGGTGCGAGCGCCTGGAGCGCGAAGAAACGCTACGAATTCGGCAACGACATGTACAACCTCATCGCCGTGGACGGCGCGGCGAACCAGGAGAAATCCTCGGCCTCGGCCGCCTACTGGCTGCCGGAGAACAGCGGGTACCGCTGCGCATACGTCGCGCGGCAGATCGGTGTCAAGGACAAGTACGGACTGACGGTCACCACACAGGAGAAACGCGCGATGCTCGCCGTGCTGCACAGCTGCCCCGGGCAGGCGGTGCCCGAGGAATGACGACGACGATTGAGCGAGCCGCGAACAGACGTCGATTCGTTATGTTGGCCCTCTAGGACTGCTTGATAGGACGAGGCGACGAGGAGCGGCGATGGCACGGCGAAGCAAAACAAAACCGGATGGCACGGCGGACGGCATAGTGTGCGATACAGCGGCCGGCGTGCAGGAGCCGGTGGACATCGATACGCTCGGACTCGACGCGGAAGCCGCGCAGGACATCGCCATCGCACGCAAGGACGAAGGCAGGCCGGAGAAGGCGACGCATGCGCTCGCCAGCATGCTCGGGCCGGCCTTCGTCGCAGCCGTCGCCTACGTCGACCCCGGCAACGTCGCCGCGAACCTCACCTCCGGCGCGAAATACGGATACATGCTCGTCTGGGTGCTCGTCGTCGCGAACTGCATGAGCGTGCTCATCCAGTATCAGGCGGCGAAGCTCGGCGTCGTGACCGGCAAAAGCCTGCCGCAGATCCTCGGCGAGCGCATGGGCGCCGCGGGGCGCTTCCTGTTCTTCATGCAGGCCGAGGTGATCGCGATCGCCACCGATCTGGCCGAGGTGATCGGCGGCGCGATCGCGCTCAACCTGCTGTTCGGCATACCGATGCTGCTCGGCGGCTGCATCATCGGCGCCGTCTCCACATTGCTGCTGTTCCTCCAAGGCGGCGAAACGCACAAGATCTTCGAGCGGCTCGTCATCGGACTGCTGCTCGTCATCACCTTCGGTTTCATCGCCGGACTGTTCATGGATCCGCCGAACCCCCTTGCGGTGGCCGAAGGACTCGTGCCGCGCTTCTCGGATGGCGCCTCGGTGCTGATGGCCGCGTCGATGCTCGGCGCGACGGTCATGCCGCATGCGATCTATCTGCATTCGACGCTCGTGAACGACCACTTCGGTACAGGCGTCGACCGGCCGAGCGTGCCCGAGATGATGCATGGCAGCCGCATCGACGTCGTGTGGGCGCTCGCGATCGCCGGCAGCGTGAACATCGCACTGCTCGTCATCGCGGCGAATTCATTGCATGGCATGGGCGGCACCGACACGATCGAAGGCGCGCAGCATGCGATCACGCAGGTGCTCGGACCAGCCGTCGGCACGATCTTCTCGATCGGGCTGCTCGCGTCCTCGCTGTCCTCCACGTCGGTTGGCACTTATGCGGGCTCCGAGATCATGAAGGGGCTGCTGCGGGTGAAGGTGCCGATGTGGGCGTGCCGCATCGTGACGCTTGTGCCGGCGCTCGTCGTGCTCGCCTTCGCGAACAATCCGACCGAGGCGCTGATCATCGGTCAGGTGGTGCTTTCAATCGGCATCCCCTTCGCGATCATCCCGCTGATGCGCTACACGCACGACCGCGCGATCATGGGCAAATACGCCGACGGCACGGTCAAGCACATCATCTGCCTCGCCGTATGCGCCGTGATCGTGCTGCTCAACCTGGTGCTCATCGTCCTCACGGCGATGGGCAAGGCGTAGCGGACTTCTGAGATATTCGATGAGACTTTTTAAGAAGAAGGGGCAAGAGCAGGCGATAGAGGCAATGCTGACGTAGTTCAGAACGGTTTGGAGGGGCAACCGCGGAGAATTCTGCTCAAGTTGCGTTTTCCTCATGAACAGGCGGTGAAATGCCTCAGTTTTCTTTGTGCGGCGCATAAGCATGGTTGTCGCGCCTGTGGTAGTTCGCGAGCTGATTTGTTGGTGGCGTATCGTTCTAGCAAGCACTAACATAAGAACTCTCAAAACAGATATAACAAAATCTATACATATACCCGCTGTGATGATGATATCAAAGTAGTTGAATGTGTGATGATAGTGGGTTTGTCTGGTAGTCTGAGGGCGTTGGAAATGATGATGTTCGTGATGGAGGTCCGGGCGATGGCGGAACCTGTACAGATCGATTGGCGAAAGACGGTTGAAGCGCTACTGTCTAAGTCGCGCCGAGCTTTTGTCCCTATTGATAAATCGTTCATACAACTTCCGCGGGGAAGCGAAAAGCGCAAGAGTATCTTGTCGGAGTTTGTACATAATGGCGACGAGAGAGGTCTTAAAGCATATCTATTGATTTCGGCTTCGATTAGTAGTGCTGATAAAAATGGTAAGTGGCATACCTCGCTTCCTTTGCAAGCATGGGCACGTGCTTTTGGATGCTATGAGACTACTGAAAAAATAATAGTTGGGAAAAATGCCGCATCTAGAATACTTAATAGGCTGCAGAATTACAACTTGATAAAAAAAGCTCGTTTATCCGGTGGAAAAGAGTTGGATGTAGAGTTGCTGTCTCAGGATGGATCTGGGGGTCAATATTCTAGGCCAAAAAAGCGTTTTGTGAGGCTGTCTTATGATTTTTGGAGAAAAAGATATGACCAGAGATTAAGTCTTGCCGCAATCGCAATGCTCTTGGTGGTTTTGGGTGAGAAGCAACCATGTGTCCTCCCTGCTGAACGGATGCCAGATTGGTATGGCTGGTCTCCGGATACTGCGGAAAGAGGATTGAGGGAACTGGTGGAGAAGGAAGTGCTTTGTAAAAAGAAAATGAGAAGAGAGGCGGCGCTGAGTCCTTCTGGATATGCGGTTGTAAATGAATACACTGTTAAAAAACCATTTGATAACGATACTTTGAATTTGCTTCGTCGGAGGCAAAAGGAGGTGGAAGAATGAAAGGTTTGGTTCAAATGACTGCATGGGGCGATGAGAGTATGCATAGTCAAGACCTTATGCATGACAGAGAGGGGGTTTATTACTTAGGGGTATGCATATGCGCGATAGAAGAAGATTGCGTTCGTCGTCGTTTGCTGTCTGTAATAAAGAAGAAAGTCAAAAAATTGCACTGGCGGCAAATGACTCGTACGGAGAAGAAAAAATCTATCCAAAGTATAGCGAGATTACCGTTAAAGTATCTTATCGTAAAAGCTGCGCCGCTAGATGGAACAATTAAACCTGAACGGGCACGTAGAAAATGCTTAGAGATGCTGCTTCAGGTGTTGGAGCAAGATTACGGTGTAACTGACGTCGTACTTGAATCGAGAGAGGCCAGTCAAGATGATCGAGATCTTAAATGCATCATGGGACTCCGTAGTCGTCAGATGATTAGCAATCTTCGTGTCACTTTTGCGCCAGGGACGTCTGATGCGCGTTTGTGGATCCCGGACCAAATTCTCGGAGCGGTTGGCGATATGTATATGGGAACGATGCACTTCCCGGAGCTGACGGATTGTATCGATTTGAGAAGCATTCGCCTTTGCTGAGCGAAGTGCGGGTGGACCAAAGTAGTTCTGCTTACATGCAAACTGCAGGTGGATACAGTCCGAGGGTTAGGTTATCATTCTTGATAAGAGCCAACCTCTGCGGAGGAAATGGAAGTAGGAGCCGGATTCCCTGTGCATCATGGGGGCCGGCTCCTGCGCTATGCGGATACGGCCTTGCCGTCCTTCTCACGGCGCAGCGCGCGGCGGACCGCGTCGCGGGTGGAGCCGGCGTCCTCGCCTTTGACGCCGAAGACGACGAGCAGAATCATGACGAAGTTGATGATCGCGCTGATGCGTAGCGCCCATTCGATGCCGATGATGTTAGCGGCGATCTCGGTGCGTCCGGAGGACATCTGCGCCGCGGCGATCGAGTACATCGTCAGGATCATGACCGGCGAGCCGATCGCGCCGGCGATCTGCCGCACCGTGTTCGTGACCGCGGAACCCGCGGAGACCTCGGCCGGCCTGAGGCAGTTGAGCGACCATGTGGTGACCGGCATCATGACGAAGCCCATGCCGATCTGCCGGATGAACTGGCAGATCGAGATGTACCAGATCCAGGTGTGCATGCCGATCATGCTCATCATCACGGTGCCGAGGCACAGCAGCATCGTGCCGGCCATCGCGACCGGACGCGCGCCGAACCGGTCGAGCGCGCGGCCGCCGAAGAACTGGGCGATCGCCTGCGCGATGGCGCCGGGCAGCATGACGAGACCGCTGATCGTGGCCGTGTAGCCGCGGCAGTTCTGGATGTACAACGGAATGAGCACGACGAGTGAGCTGAACGCGAAGAAGCTCAGCGACGCGATGAGCGTACCGACCGAGAAATGCGCGTTGCGCAGCACCGACAGGTCAAGAAGCGCCGGCCGGCTCGCGTTGCCGGCCTTGAAACGCTGCTCGCTATGGATCTGGCGCAGCACGAACCAGATGATGCCGGCGACGCCGACGACCATCGGCAGCCAGACGACCGGAGCCGCAAGCGGATAGGCCTGGATGTTCGTGAAGCCGAACATGAGGGCGCCGAAGCCGATGATCGACAATCCCACCGAGAAGAAATCCGCATGCGCCGTCTTGTCGGACGCCCCGAAGTTATGCAGTCCGCAGGCTGCGAGCACGATCGAGATGCAGCCGATGACGGTGAGTGTCAGGAAGATCGAACGCCATCCGTTCATATCGGTCTGCAGGCCGCCGAGTGTCGGACCGATCGCCGGAGCCACGGCCATCGCCATGCCGACGACGCCCATCGCCATGCCGCGCCGGTCCAACGGGAAGATCGAGAAGACGGTGATCTGCAGCACCGGCCACATGACGCCGGTGCCGGCCGCCTCAAGGAAACGCCCGAACAGCGCGAACGGGAAGGTCGGACTGAGCCACGCGAGCACCGATCCAACCGTGAACACGACCATCGACGTGATGACGATCTGCCGTGTGGAGAAACGCCGCGTCAGATACGCGGTCAGCGGCACCATGACGCCCATCGTCAGCTGGAAGATCGACGTCATCCATTGGCCGAACGTCACCGAGATGCCGAAGTCGTCGACGAGCGTCGGCAACGCAGCGCTCAGCTGCAACTGGGTGAAGTTGCCGACGAAGGTGATGAAGGTCAGGATCGCAAGCGAGACGAACGCAGGACGCGTCAGATGGCCATTACGGTACGCGCGCTCGCGGGTGAGCACCGTGGACAGGCCGGCTATGCCGCGGTGTGCGGCCACCTCCGGCTCTGGTTCGTGATGCACTTCGCGCGTGTACGGACGTCCGCCGTGCGGTGCGGGCATGCCGCCGGGTCGTTCGTCCTGTGGATGCTCCTGTTGTCCGTGTGCTGCCATGCGTTCCTAGGTTCTTATCGGGATCGCGGCGCCGGTGGCCGCTGCTTCACTCAGTCTTCTTCGGTAGTCGTCACGGAGGCCTGCGCTTCGTCGACGACCGGCGTCTCGCCGGTGGGGGTGTCGTCTGCCGACGAGGCGGCGTCCTCCTGATTCTGCGGGCTGTATTCGGCGACGCTGAGCACGGCGATGCCGTCTGCGGTGCGCACGAAGACGTTCGCGCGGCCTCCGATCTCCTCGATGCCCTCGAGCAGATGCGAGATCGGCTCCGTGTCGAGCACCGGCAGCACCTGCGCGACGCCCTTCTCGTCGATGACGCGCAGCGTCTCGTCGAGTTCGCCGGTGGCGAGGATCTCGTCGATGCGGCGTTCGAACTGATGCAGCTCGTCGTCCTCGATTGTGTCGTCGCTTTCGTCCTGCGTGGTGACGGCGTCGATTTCGCCGGTCTGGATGTCGTCCTGCGTGTCCGGCGTGACGGTCGTCGTCTCCTCGATCACGTCGTCGGCCCCATCCTCGACGTATTCCGTATGTTCTGCCATCGTGGCCTCCTTCGAATCGGCATCCGTCGTCATGCGTGCAACGGTGCAAGGCGTGTCGGTGGTGGCCTTGACGTGGGCGCATGGATGCTGTGGGATGCTCGGCGTAGTTGAGATACCTCGACACAATATTAGACAGGGGGCATTCCCTATTCACTATTCGAGAAACGAACGGAGGTGTCTACGCGGATGTATGGACGCGTGCGCAACGGGGACGGCCTGAACATGGTTCGCGTTATGATGAATGTTCGTATGCGCGGGGACTTGTGATCCGTGCCGTGATGCGACGTCGTTTACGCATCAGATGACCATGTCATTTCATCAGAGGGAGAATGATGAGCGGAACGCAGAGCGACGCGCAACTGGCTCAGCAGGTCGACCGCCAATCCGCCAAGGTGTTGCAATGGCGATTCGTCATGAACCTTGCGCTCATGGTGTTCGACGCGCTGGTGTTCTTCTGCGTGAATCTGGGTGTCATGGCGATGTACAGAGAGATGCGCGTCTTCACAACGCGCCTGCAGTGGAACGTCACGATCAATCCGTACCTGTACGCGGCGGTATGCGCGATCATCTGGGTGTTCTGCGCGCGCGTTGCCGGCGTCTACCACCGTCATGTGTTCGCCGACGGCTACCAGCTCAATGTCCTGCTGCTCAAGGCGACGTGCATCAGCTGGATCAGCATCTGCGCCGTCAACTACATCATGCAGACGACGATTTCGCTGGCCGATGTCACTGTGACCTGCCTGTGTGTCTGGATCGTTGAGATGATCGTGCGCATGGTCGCGAGGATGTTCCTGACGGCGCGCCACCGCAAGGGCGAATACGCCTATCCGACCGTTATCGTCGGCTCTCCGGAGGGCATCGGACAGATTCTCAAGTTCCTCAACCAGCGCAAGCAGCTCAACTACAAGCCGGTTCGTGTCTGCCCGATTCGCGTGAACCCGGTCTCCGGACTCATCGAGGCAGATCCGGACCGTAATCTGCTCAAGGCCGAGGTGGAGGAGGCCTGGGGCGAGTTCATCCAGCCAATCACCTACGGCGACGACCTCGCCGCGCGCATCGCGCAGACCGGCGCGCAGACCGTCATGGTCACCGATGTGCTCGATCGCTTCTCCGACAACTTGAGCACCTTCGCCGTGCAGATGGAGGCCCTCAATCTGGAGATCGCGCTGATCACGTCGGCGCTCGACATCGCCGAGCACGCGACGCAGATGCGCAACATCCAGGGCATGAGCATCATGACGATCAGCCTGCCGCAGTATTCGCCGGCGTCGCGCATCAAGAAGCGCATCTTCGACCTGATCGTCTCGTCGATCGCGATCATCCTGTCGTCGCCGATCATGCTCATCGTCGCATTGGCGATCAAAATCGAGGACGGCGGCCCGATCTTCTACAAGCAGGAACGCATCGGTTTGCATGGCAAGCCGTTCTATATCCACAAGTTCCGCTCGATGCGTGTGGACGCCGACAAGCATCTCAAGGAAGTGCTCGAAGCGAATGGTCAGGAGATGGGCGCACGCTACAAGCTCAAGCATGATCCGCGCATCACGAAGGTCGGCAACTTCATCCGCAAGACGAGCCTCGATGAGCTGCCGCAGTTCTTCGACGTGTTCACGGGTTCGATGAGCGTCGTGGGCCCCCGTCCGCAGCGTGACTTCGAAGTCGAGGAATACGATCAGGTCTATGCGACGCGCCTGTTGGTCAAGCCGGGCATCACCGGTCCGTGGCAGGTCTCCGGCCGTAACGACCTGAACGAAGAGGAAAGCCGTCAGCTCGATGTGAGCTACGTGCAGGATTGGAGCGTCCTTGGTGACGTCGTCTACATCCTGCGCACGATCGGCATCGTCGTGCATCCGCACGGCGCGTACTGAGCAACAATAAACCAACCAAACCGAAACCAGAAGAATCGAGAACATGATGAAGATTGCGGTTGCCGGCACCGGCTATGTGGGCCTGTCCGTGGCATTGCTGCTCGCGCAGCACAACGAGGTGCATGCGTTGGACATCGTCCCGAAGAAGGTCGAGATGCTCAACGAGTGCACGAGCCCGATTGTGGACGTGGAGATCACGCGCTTCCTCGATGGCAAGCGTGACGGTACGATGGAACTCGACTTCCAGGCGACGACCGATCCGGCCGTGGCCTACACCGGCGCCGACTACGCGGTCGTCGCGACGCCGACGAACTACGACCCGAAGAAGAACTACTTCGACACCTCGAGCGTCGAAGCGGCGATCAAGGCGATTCGCGAATACGACCCGGACTGCTGGATCGTCATCAAGTCGACGATTCCGGTCGGTTACACGGCGCAGCTGCGCGAGAAGACCGGCGACGAGAAGATCATCTTCTCCCCGGAGTTCCTGCGCGAGGGTCACGCGCTGTACGACAACCTGCATCCGTCGCGCATCGTCGTCGGCGCGCCGATGGACGACGAGCAGGCCGTCGAAGCGGCGCACGTCTTCGCGAATCTGCTCGCGCAGGGCGCGGCGCCGGAGGAGCATGAGCGCGTGAATGCGGACGGCACGACCGGCATTCCCGAACTGGTGTGCGGCACGACCGAGGCCGAGGCGATCAAACTGTTCGCCAACACCTTCCTGGCGTTGCGCGTCGCCTATTTCAACGAGCTGGACACCTATGCCGAATCGCGCGGCCTCAACACGGCCGAGATCATCCGCGGCGTCTGCCTCGATCCGCGTATCGGAGGCCATTACAACAACCCGTCCTTCGGATACGGCGGATACTGCCTGCCGAAGGATTCGAAGCAGCTGCTCGCGAACTACGCGGATGTGCCGCAGAACCTCATCGAGGCGATCGTCGCGTCCAACGGCACGCGCAAGGACTTCATCGCCGAACAGATCCTCGCGAAGATCGAAGGCGCCGAGAAGCCGACCGTCGGCATCTACCGCCTGACGATGAAGTCCGGCTCGGACAACTTCCGCCAGTCGAGCATCCAGGGCATCATGAAGCGCATCAAGGCGAAGGGCGTTCCGGTCGTCGTCTACGAGCCGACGCTGGACGACGAGGAGTTCTTCGGCAGCCCGGTCACGCATGACCTCGACGCGTTCAAGGACGCGGCGACGATCATCGTCGCCAACCGCTGGAACGACGAACTCACCGACGTCGCGAACAAGGTCTATACGCGAGACCTGTTCAAGCGCGATTGAGCTGTGATTCAGCTGATGGACGTCGAGTGTTGGTCAACGCGTGGCGTCCATCCATCTTGCATCTTGCTGTTGGAATGTAAACGTAATTCGAGGGAACGCGATGGGATGGTCGTCGACGATGGGGAAGATCCGCACGAAGCTGCAGTACGTGTGCAGCGCGACCCGCCTGTTCGGGCCGCGGATGGGGATGACGAGCCTGATGCATCATCTGGCACATCGTAATATCGGTGCATATTATGCCAAGCTCGTCGAGGCGTCATGGAAGCGCTTCATGAAGGACATCCCCTTTGACGCCGACGCGCTCGCCACGATGCCCGTGACCAATGACGGACCCATATGGGTCATGTGGTGGCAGGGTCTGGACGGCTCCGAGCCCCCGATCGTCCGCGCCTGCATTGACAGCATCAAGCGTCACGCCAGCGGGCGCGAGGTCCGCCTCATCACGAAGGACACGGTCGAGCAGTACGCGTCGCTGGATCCGTCGATCATGCGCAAGGTGCACGACGGCAAGGTCACGATCACGACCTTGTCCGACATCGTCCGTTTCGCCGTGTTGAAGGAGCATGGCGGCATGTGGATGGACGCGACGATGTATCTGACCGCCGACCTGTCCGACGACGTCAGGCGATACACGTTCTATTCGATTCCGAACCATCAGAGCGCGCCCACGCGCAACTGGACCGGCTACTTCATGGGAGGCAAGCAGGGGAATCCATTGTTCTCCTATATGCTGCAGGCCTTCGTCGCGCTGTATGGGCTGACCGACCACATCCCCGACTATTTCATGATCGACGTGATGCTCTCCGCCGCGTATACGCATATCCCGCAGGTGCGCGCGATGATCGACGCGGAGCCGGTCAACAACCTGCATCGGCTGTATCTTGCGGGCAAGCTCGCCGATGCGAGCGTGGACCTGCCGGCCGACACCTATGCGTACAAGCTCTCCTATAAGAACGTGCAGCAGATTCCCGCCGCGCATACCGTGTACGGCGCGGTGCTCGACGGCACGCTGTGAACGATACGGCGCTTCCCATGTGCTGACGATGTGCCCACAATATGCCAAGGATATGCCGACGAAGCCGCCGGCATGGAGGCATTCGAGCTTCGTGTGCTACGATGGCCACTCGTAATCATCGCCTGAAAGGCTCGTCGCCATGCCGCGCCGCCATGCTCATGGCGATACGCAGGCTGCATACCGTGCGTTGATTACACTGGTGACGTACAGGACGAATACGCAATCGGTGCGCGCAGAAGTGATAGGTGCTCCCGAAAGGAATCCAGGATGCCTCAGACGAATGTTTCAGTCATCATCCCCACGCTGAATGCGGGAACGATGATTGACGATCTGCTGACCAGCTTGGAGCATCAGCGCAGGGTGCCCGACGAAATCATCGTCGTGGACTCCTCCTCCGACGACGACACGCGTGACCTCGTGCGCCGTCATCCCGAAGTGCGTCTTATCGTCATCGACCGCAAGGATTTCAACCACGGGGGCACGAGGGACATGGCCCTACGCGAAAGCAGCGGCGATTTTGTGCTGTTCCTTACGCAGGACGCGCTTCCCGAAAGCGACCAATACATCGATGCCGTGCTCGCGCCGTTCAAGCAGGAGCGTGTCGCGCTCGTCTACGGCCGTCAGATACCACGCGCCGATGCGCGCCCGGCGGAGACGCTCGTCAGGGAATTCACCTATGGGCCGAGTTCCTTCACCATTACGCCGCAGGATGTGCGGCGTCTGGGCATCAACGCGTTCCGTGCTTCCGACGTCTGCGCCGCCTACCGGCGCACCGCGTATCTTGAGGTAGGCGGCTTCGAGAACCCGGTGCTGACGAACGAGGACATGTTCATCGCGGCGCGCCTGCTGCATGCCGGGTGGCATGTCGTCTACGAGGCACAGGCGGCGGTCATCCATTCGCACAATTTCACATGGCGGCAGCAGTACAAGCGCAACTATCTGCAGGGCGTGGAGATGGAGAAGCACCGCGACATCCTCGGCTCGGCGCCGATCACCGGCGAAGGCTTCGCGATGGTGGGCCATACGATGAAGGGACTGCTCGCCCAAGGCAGGATCATCGACATGGGCTCGTTCTTCATCGATTGCGTGTTCCGCTATGTCGGCAACCGCAAAGGCAAGATCGACGCCAAACGCGCGGCGCGTCGCGCATGAGGGGACAACCGATGCAGGAGCTGAAACCCACCCAGATGTACATCGTCTCCCACAAGGACTTCGACGCCCCGAACCTGGAAGGTTACACGCCGATCCTGGCCGGCGCCGCAAACAACACTGCGTCGATCGCGGTGCGCGACGACACGGGCGACAACATCTCCGCGCTTAATCCCGAGTTCTGCGAACTGACGGCGCAGTATTGGGTGTGGAAGAACGCGAATCTGGGCGACGACAACGTCGGATTCGTGCATTACCGCCGCTACTTTTACACCGACCACCACAAGACACGGATCGTCCCCGCATCGGTGCTCTCGCAGGATCTGCAGCGGTATGACATCATACTGCCCGAGCCGTGGGTGCTGACGAAGACGATCGGCACGCAGTTCGCGCAGTTCCACAACATCGACGACCTCAAGACAGTCCGCGCGATCGTCAACCGCCGCACGCCCCAGTTCGTGCCAGCCTTCGACGCGCTGATGCGCAGGCACGACCTGAGCTGCTACAACATGTTCGTCATGTCCGCACCGCGCTTCGACGCCTACATGACATGGCTGTTCGGCATTCTCGACGAGGCACGAGCGATGCTCGACGTCTCCGGATACGACGCCTACAACAGGCGTCTGTACGGCTTCCTCGCCGAACGTCTGCTCAACATCTGGGTGGACGCCCAGCAGCTGAACGTCAAACGCTACCCGGTGTACATGCCGGACGAAACGGCATGGAAGGCGAATCTGAGGTCGCGCGTCAAATCGCTCATGTATCTGCACAGGATCTGATGTCCGCGAGCGGCCCAAACAGTCTTCACAGAATCGAGGAACCACGCTGATGCGTTGTGCTGGAATCGTCGCCTTCAACCCCGAGATCGAACGGTTGCGGGCGAATCTGCGCGCCACCGCGCCGCAGGTGCGGCAGGTGTTCGTCTACGACAACGGCTCCGCGAACGCGCAGGACGTGCATGCGCTGTGCGAAGGCGAATTCGACAATGTGCATGTGATCGCCGACACCGAGAACCGCGGCATCGCGTTCGCGCTCAACCAGCTGCTTGCGGCCGCGCATGACGGCGGATACGCACATATCCTGATGCTCGATCAGGACAGCGTGCCGACCGAAGGCATGTGCGACGAACTCGAACGGCATCTGAGCGGCGACGTGGCGATGGTCAGCCCCTTCATCCTCGACCGCAACCGCATGACGATGGAGGAATACCGCGCGATGACGATGCCGCCGCTCGAACGGCTCACGCACGCGGCCAAGCACGGCGCGATCACCTCCGGCACGCTCAACGACGTCGAGGCGGCGCTCGCCGTCGGTGGTTTCGACGATGCGCTGTTCATCGATTATGTTGACTTCGATTTCAACGAACGGCTGCTGCTCAACGGATACACGATCGTTAAGGACAACCGCGCCTGCCTGATCCATGAGAAAGGCAAATCAGAGAAGACCTTCGTCAGGGTGCCGCGACGCGGTCCCGGAGGCAAGATCGTGTGGCAGCCGCTGTACAAACTCGGCTACGGTCCGATACGCTGCTACTATCAGGCACGCAACCGCATCATCTTCTGGAAGAAGTACCATCGGTGGACCGGTCTGGAAGGACTGACGGAGATTCCGATGCTGATGGTGCTGTCATTGGTGTTCGAAGGCCACCGCGTCGCCAAACTCAGCGCATACTGCCGCGGCATCCGCGATGGCGTGCGCATGCATATCGAGGAGTATCGCAAATGACCGACGGCAACGTCGACGCGAACGTCGCGACGCATCCGGATGATCAGGCGGCCGCGCCGGCGGTGTCGATCGTCATACCGGTCTACAACCAGCAGGCGTATATCAGCGACTGCCTGGAATCACTGCTCAGGCAGACCTTCACGGATTTCGAGGTGCTCGCCGTGGATGACGGCTCGACGGACGACTCCGCGGCCATCATCGCGCAGATCGCCGAACGCGATGCGCGCATCCGGCTCGTACGGCAACCCAACGGCGGCGTCTCCGCGGCGCGCAACACCGGGCTCGCGCATGCGCGCGGCGCATGGATCTGCTTCATCGACCCGGACGACTACGTCGCGGACGACTATCTGCGCACGTTGTACGACGCATGCGACGTCGCACACGACGTCCCCGACATCGTGATGAGCACCTGCATCGCATGCGACGGCGAACGCAAAGTGCGCCAGCATTTCTTCCCGGCATCGTTCACCGCGTGCACGATGGAGGAGAAGAAGCCGCTGTTCCACCAGTTGCTCGATGGCTCCCATCTTCAGCCCGACGGCTTCGTGACGGCCATCGGCGTGCCGTGGGGCAAGCTGTACCGCCACGCGTTCATCACCGGCAACGCGCTGCGTTTCGATCCGCAGCTGTCGCGCATGGAGGACAATCTGTTCAACATTCAGGCCTTCCATGACGCGCACCGTATCGTGTATCTGGATTACGCCGGCTATTATTACCGCGTCAGCGATCTGATGGCGCATACCTTTGGCGGCATCCGCCAAGGCACCTTCCATCATGCGATCGACGAGTGCGCGTCCCTGCTCGACGCCTACGGCCTGCTCGACGACGAGGCGTTGTACCGGGCGTGGAACGCCGAACAGCTCAACCTGTACTTCCAGGAGCTCAAGGCCGCGGCCGCCGGCCATCCGCGCCGGCTGCGCGACGCGCGCCGCGCCTGCGCGCAGTGCATGCGCGCATTGCGTCCGAGGATGCGCAGGATCGACAAGCGCGCGTTGTCCCGCGGCGAACGCATCCGCTATGCGGCGCTGACTAATCCGATGATGAACGGCGCAATGGCGACGTTGCTGTGGACCAAGCTGCGGCGAGGCTGATACTCTGCCAATCTCTTGTCCTGTTCGCTAAGACAACGCCCAACGTATGATGGTGCCCATGTCGATATTGCACAATCTTCCTGACCGGCTCTCCAAGATCGCGTCCGCCGCGAAGAATTGCACGAAGCTGCTGGGGCCCGGCATCGCGGCATGGGGCGTGCTGTATCACTGCACGCATCGATGCAAGGACCGCTACTACGCGATGTTCAATAATGCGCTGTGGCGCAAGGAGATGGCGACGATCCCCTTCGACGCCGAGGGGATGGCGTCGTTGCCGACGACCAACGACGGCCCGATCTGGGTGGCTTGGTGGCAGGGGCTCGACGAGCATACGCCACCGGTTGTGCGCGCCTGCATCGACAGCATCGTCAGGCATGCGAACGGCCGCAAGGTCATCATCATCACGAAGGACAACTACAGTGAATACGCGCAGATCGATCCGGTGCTCGTGCGGCGTCGCGAAGCCGGGACCTTGACGATCAACGCGTTCTGCAATGCGCTGCGCGTCATGCTGCTGTACCGGCATGGGGGAGTGTGGCTCGATTCCACGCTGTATCTGACCGGCGATCTGTCCGACGATTTCGGCAAATACCCGTTCTATTCGATCAATTCGAAGCACGCCGAGTATCCGTGGACGACCTACTGCCTCGCCTCGGTGCCCGGCAACCCGTTCATGAAATACATCTACGACTGCTTCGTCAAGGTGTTCTCCGTCATCGACGCCGTCCCCGAATACTTCCTGTTCGACTCGTTCATCTACAACGCCTACACGCACATCCCGCAGGTTAAGGCGATGATCGACGCCGTCCCGGAGAACAACAGCGCCAGCTTCGACATGTCCGAGCAGCTCGATCAGGTGAAAGCGAAGCCGGCGCTGCCGGCGGACACCTACATCAACAAGCTGACGTACAAGCTGCACTATCCGACGCAGGTGGGTGGCGCGCCGACGTTGTTCCGTCATGTGCTCGACGGGGAGGTGTGAGATGGCGATGTCGCCGCGTTTCGGCTTCGTGATCCTGCATTATCTCGTCGATGATGAGACGGTCGCATGCGTCGAATCCATCCGCAGGCACTGCGCGCAGGCGGACAACCCGTACACAATCGTCATCGTCGACAACGATTCGGCGAACGGCAGCTATGAGCGGCTTGAGCAGCGCTACGGGCATGACGGCGACGTCGTGCTGCTGCACAACGACGCCAACGAGGGCTTCGCGCGCGGTAACAACAGAGGTTACGCGTACTGCCGCAACGAGCTCGGCTGCGACTACATCGTCACGTTGAACAACGACGTGGCGCTCGTGAGCGACAACCTGATGCGGCAGGCGGTGACGGATCATGAGGACACCGGCTGCGCGGTGATCGGGCCGGACATCATCTCCGGCAAGGACGGCAGCCATCAGAACCCGATGCCCGAAGTCGTCGATTCGCCGCAGCAGATCCATGCGCTGCGCAAGCACATCCGGCGCAATCTGCTGCTGCTGCACACGCATCTAGACGGCGTGCTCGCACGACTCAAAAGAGACTCGCGCACGCCCGAGCGGACGGCCCGCGTGCAGAGCGGACAGCCGAGCATGGCGGTGAAACTGCACGGCTCGTGCCTGATATTCACGCCGACGTTCCTCCACACCTTCGACGAAGCCTTCGACCCGGGCACCTTCCTGTATATGGAGGAGGACATCCTCGTCCTGCGATGCAGGCGGCACGGGCTGACGTTGTATTACGACCCGCGCATCGTTGTACGCCACGCGGAGGATGCATCGACCGAAGCGCAGGTCAACCACGACGAGCGGCGCAAACAGATCAACTATCTGCGCAACCACCGCGACTCGCTGCGTGTCGTCGAACGATACGTCTGACCCCGCGGACGGCACCACACGCTCATCACAGGAAGCGCCCATCACAAGAAGATCGAAATGGCTGCACAGACCAAACTCCCATCGCTGACGCGCAACGCACTGCTCAACTCGATGCGCACCGTGTCCAGCCTGTTGTTCCCTCTGATCACCTTCCCCTATGTGTCCCGCATCCTCGGGGCGGAGAACATCGGCAAAATCAACTATTCGCAGTCGATCGTGTCGTATTTCGCGCTGTTCGCGGGACTCGGCATCACGAACTACGCGATTCGCGAAGGCGCGAAAATCAAACGGGACGCCGAAAGCCTGACGAGATTCGCCCAGCAGATCTTCACGATCAACATCATCTCGTCGGCGATCGCATACGTGGCCTTCTTCGTGACGGTCGCCGTCATCCCGAGCCTGCACGCGTACATGGTGCTGCTGCTCATCCAATGCCTGACGATCGGCTTCACGACGCTGGGCGTCGAATGGCTGTATTCGATCTTCGAGGACTACCTCTACATCTCGGTGCGCACGATCCTCGTGCAGGTCGCATCGCTGATTCTCATGTTCGCGTTCGTGCACAAGCCCTCCGACTACATCATCTACGCGGCGATCAGCGTGTTCGCCACCTCGGCGGCGAACGTCTGGGGATTCTTCTATTCGCGCCGGTACGCAAAGCTCGCATTGACACGCGCCCCGCAGATCCGGCGTCATTTCAACCCGATCATGACGTTGTTCATGAACAACGTGGCGACCGCCATATACAGCAACGCCGGCACGACCTTCGTCGGCGCGATGCTCGGCGACGTGCAGGTCGGCCTCTACAGCGTCGCGATGAAGGTCTACGTCATCATCCGGCAGGCGATCAATTCGCTGACGGGCGTCTCGATGCCGCGCCTGTCGTACCTGTCCTCGAACGATCCGCAAGGCTACCGGCGGCTGCTCAACAAGCTGTTCAACGCCGTCATCGTCGTTTGTCTGCCGGCCGCCGTCATGGTGTTCGCACTCAGCAGACCGATCGTGCTGATCATCAGCGGACCGAACTACATCGAGGCCGTGCCGATGCTCGAGATCATCGCCTTCGCGCTTGCGTTCACGGCGCCGGGCGTGTTCCTGATGAACGGCATCCTGATTCCGCTGCGCAGGGAGAATAAGGTCGTCGTCTCAACGGCGAGCGGCGCGGCGATCAACATTCTGATTTATGTGGTGGGCATCCGCGCCTTCGGCGCGCCGGCCGCATGCGTCAGCATCGTCGTCGCGGAGTGCACGGTCTTCGCGTTGGCGTTGGTCTTCTCGTGGGATCAGGTGAAGCAGCTGCGGCTCGGTGGGTCGATCATGCACGCCGTGGCGGGATGCCTGCTCGTGCTGCTGTGCAACGCGGTGTTCGCGCGCACCGTGCGGTTCGACAACATCTTCGTGGACTTCGCGGTGCGGGGAACGGCGTATGCGGTCGTGTACGCGGGCACGCTGCTGGCGTTGCGCGACGAGAGCGCGCTGTTCTTCCTGAGGAAGCTGATTCGGAGGAAAGGCTAAACATAGCCGGTGATTGCTAGGATGAACACCATGACTGATGCGTTTGAACCCAAGAACATCATCGTGACCGGAGGCTGCGGCTTCATCGGGTCGAATTTCGTGCACTACGTGGTGAACAACCATCCCGAGACCCATGTGACGGTGCTCGACGCGCTGACCTACGCCGGCAATCTCGAGAACATCAAGCCGCTGCTCGGCGACCAGGTGGAGTTCGTTCACGGCAACATCTGCGACGCACAGCTGCTCGACGAACTCGTGCCGGGCCACGACGCGATCGTACATTACGCAGCCGAATCGCACAATGACAACTCGATCGCCAATCCGGAGCCTTTCCTCAAGACGAACGTCGAAGGCACGTGCCGCCT
Organism: Bifidobacterium anseris; assembly: GCF_002860345.1. Lineage (GTDB taxonomy): Bacteria > Actinomycetota > Actinomycetes > Actinomycetales > Bifidobacteriaceae > Bifidobacterium > Bifidobacterium anseris. Next base: position 172,818 of record NZ_NMYC01000003.1, on the reverse strand, counting down.
CATCGAGGCGGCACGCAAATACGACGTGCGCTTCCACCACGTGAGCACCGACGAGGTGTACGGCGACCTCGCGCTCGACGATCCGGCGAAGTTTACCGAGGAGACGCCGTACCATCCGTCGAGCCCGTATTCGTCGACGAAGGCGAGTTCGGACATGCTCGTGCGCGCATGGCACCGCACCTACGGGCTGCGCACGACGATCTCGAACTGCTCGAACAACTACGGCCCGTACCAGCATGTCGAGAAGTTCATCCCGCGCCAGATCACGAACATCATCGAAGGCATTCGCCCGAAGCTGTACGGCGACGGCCTCAACGTGCGCGACTGGATCCACACCGAAGACCATTCGAGCGCCGTGTGGACGATCCTGACGACCGGCCGCATCGGCGAGACCTATTTGATCGGCGCGAACGGCGAACGCAACAACCTGACGGTGCTCAAGGACATCCTGCGCGTCATGGGCCAGCCGGAGGACGCCTTCGACTGGGTCAAGGACCGCCCGGGCCATGACCGCCGCTACGCGATCGATTCGACGAAGCTGCAGACCGAACTCGGCTGGCGCCCGACGCACACCGACTTCGAATCCGGATTGCGCCAGACCGTGCAGTGGTACGTGGACAATCCGCAGTGGTGGGAACCGGCGAAGGCCGCCACCGAGGCGAAGTACAAGGCGCAGGGGCAGTGATATGGCGATGATGGGGTTCCGTCGATGTGGATGGAGCCCCCATCATCGACCAATGGGACAACCGTCAGCAACAGCGTAAAGAGGAACGATATGGAATTCGAAAAGGAACTCAAGGTCACGACGACGAACATCCCCGGACTGCTCGTCTTCGAACTGCCGGTGCACGGTGACAATCGCGGCTGGTTCAAGGAGAACTGGCAGAAGGCGAAGATGACGGCGCTCGGGCTGCCCGAAGACTTCGAGCCGGTGCAGAACAACATCAGCTTCAACGCCAAGCGCGGAGTGACGCGCGGTATCCACGCCGAGCCGTGGGATAAGTTCATCTCGCTCGCCACCGGCGAAATCTTCGGCGCATGGGTCGATCTGCGTCCCGGCGATTCCTTCGGACAGGTCTTCACGACGCGCCTCGACCCCTCGCGCGCGATCTTCGTGCCCCGCGGCGTCGGCAACAGCTTCCAGGCGCTCGAGGACGGCACCGCCTACACCTACCTCGTCAACGCGCATTGGTCGCTCGAGATGAAGAAGACCTACACCTTCGTCAACCTCGCCGATCCCCAACTGGACATCCAGTGGCCGATCCCGCTTGAGGAATCGGAACGCAGTGAGGCGGATCTGCGCCATCCGATGCTCAAGGACGCCAAGCCGATGGAACCGAAGCGCACGCTTGTGACCGGCGCCAACGGCCAGCTCGGCCGCGCGATCCGCGCCTACGTCGAGGCGCACGGCCTCAAGGGCTACGAATTCACCGACATCGACGAATTCGACTTCTCCGATCCGGACGCCTACGCGCAGATCGACTGGAGCCTGTACGGCACGATCATCAACGCCGGCGCCTACACGGCCGTGGACAAGGCCGAGACCCTCGAAGGGCGTGCGCTCGCATGGAAGGCGAACGCCGAAGGCCCGGCGCTGCTCGCGAAGACGGCGCAGCGCTACCATCTGGCGCTCGTCCATGTCAGCTCCGACTACGTCTTTGACGGCACGACCGAGATGCACCGCGAGGACGAGCCCTTCGCACCGCTCGGCGTCTACGGGCAGTCGAAGGCGGCCGGCGACATCGCCGTGGCGATGACCGACAAGTACTACATCCTGCGTTCGAGCTGGGTCATCGGCGACGGCCACAACTTCGTCAAGACGATGATGGCGCTATCCGACCGCGTCGCCGACGCCGACGATGCGCTGAACGAGGTGACGGTCGTCGACGACCAGTTCGGACGCCTCACCTTCACCGACGACATGGCGAAGGCGATCTTCTTCCTGCTTGACACGGACGCCGCCTACGGCACCTACAATCTGACCGGCTCCGGCGACGTGGTCAGCTGGGCGGTGATTGCGAAGGAGGTCTTCGCCGAGGCGAACGGCAACGGCGAGCATGTACGCCCGATCAGCACCGAGGAGTACTTCGCGAACGCGAAGGCGCCGGTCAGCCCGCGTCCGACCTACAGTGCGCTCGACCTCGCGAAGATCGAGGAAGCCGGATTCGTCACGACCGACTGGCGTACGTCGCTGCACGACTACGTGCGCGAGGCGAAGGCCTGAAAGGACAAGACATGAAAGGCATCATCCTCGCCGGCGGATCCGGCACGCGACTGTACCCGTTGACGACGGTCACGTCGAAGCAGCTGCTGCCGGTCTACGACAAACCGATGATCTTCTATCCGCTGAGCACGCTGATGCTCGCCGGCATCCGCGATATCCTGATCATCTCGACGCCGAAGGATCTGCCGAACTTCGAACGGCTGCTCGGCGACGGTTCACAGTACGGCGTTTCGCTGAGCTACAAGGTGCAGCCGAGCCCCGACGGCCTCGCTCAGGCCTTCCTACTCGGCGAGGAGTTCATCGGCGGCGACGCCTGCGCGCTCGTGCTCGGTGACAACATCTTCTACGGCAACGGTCTGGGTCGCCAGCTGCGCCGCGCTGCCACGCTCGAGCACGGCGCGACCATCTTCGGCTACTACGTGGACGATCCGGAACGCTACGGCGTCGTCGAATTCGACGAGGATCACAAAGCCGTGAGCATCGTCGAGAAGCCGGAGCATCCGGCCTCGAACTACGCGGTGACCGGGCTGTACTTCTATGACGACCGCGTCGTCGACTTCGCGAAGCAGGTCAAGCCGTCGCCGCGTGGCGAGTTGGAGATCACCGACCTCAACCGCATGTACCTCGACGACGGCAGCCTGCATGTGCAGACGCTCGGCCGCGGTTATGCGTGGCTCGACACCGGCACGATGGACAGCCTCTTCGAAGCGGGCGAGTTCGTTCGCACGATTCAGCGCGCGCAGAACATGCCGATCTCGGTCATCGAGGAGATCGCCTACGAAAACGGCTGGATCACGAAGGAACAGCTGCTCGAGGCCGGACACAAGTACGGTAAGAGCCCCTATGGCAGGCATCTGCTCGATGTGGCCGACGACAAGATTATGCTCGGCCACGACGACTGAGCCGATGCACTGAGCTCGGTGAGTTCGCCACGCACGGCTACAATGGCATACCGGCGTGCGCGCCCTCTGCGCGCGACGCCGGTGGCACGCCGTCCGTTGGATTCATCGTGGGCGGCATCCCAATGCGTTTTTGGATGTTGAGGATTTATCACCGAGAGGAATCGTTATGCCCACACATGACGACGATGAGCATCGTATCGAAGCCGCGCAGGACGACGTGATGGCGAAGGACAACGGCGGCGTCGCATCGACAGACGGCACTGAGACAACAGATGGTGCAGCATCGAACGGAGTCGAGCGGCAAGACAAGCTGGCATGGTACCGGCGTGTGCGCTGGTGGGGCTGGATCCTCATCGCGATCGCCGCGGTCATCGTCGCCTTCGCCGGCACGGTCGGCACGCAGGCGTTGCTCGTCAAGCATCATGAGGAGGCGGCGATCGCCGTCGTTAAGGACGCCGTAAAAAACAATCGCCTCAACGACCTCGACAGCGTCGTCGCCGACGTGCAGAAGCAGACACGCGCCGCGAGGGACATCACGAACGGCGGACTGTGGTCGTTCACCGAGAAGATCCCCGGCATCAAAGGCAGCATGCGCGTCGTGCGGATGATGACCGACGTCGCCGACGAAATGGCGCAGGATACGGCGCCGAAATTTGTCGACGTGGCGCGGAGAATCGACGTCAAATCGATCTACAAGAACGGACGCATCAACGTCGAACCCATCATGAAGACATTGCCGGAGCTTGACACGGCCGCGCAGTCGCTGCAGCGGTACACCGAGGAATTCGACAAGATTCCCGAACCGGGTATCGGCGTCGTCGCGAACGCGCTCAACAGCAGCCGCGGCATGCTCGACAAGGCCAATCGGTATCTGCAGGCTGGCGTCTACGAATATGCGCCGAAACTGCCCGAATGGCTCGGCTATGACGGCAAGCAAACCTACGCGATTCTCGCGATGACTCCCGGCGAGATGCGTGCGAGCGGCGGCCTCGTCGGCGCCGTCGGCACCGTCACGATCGACGACGGCAAGATTGAGATCGGCGATTTCCAGAGCAGTTCCGCATTCCCCGGATATAAAGTCACGGCGCGCAACCTGTCCGAAGACGAACAACGTCTGTACAAGGAAGAGGGTCCGATGCGCCTGAACTACGATGCGCGCGATATCGCGAATTCGCCGGACAATGCGCGCGTCGCCGAGTACTTCAAGGACATCTGGGATCAGACGGATATGGGCAAGCACACCAAACTCGACGGCGTCATCCTGGCGGATCCGTTGATGGTGCAGAGCCTCGTCAAAGTCCTCGGGGACGTGAAGCTCGCCGACGGAACGGTGCTGACCGGCACGAACACCGCCGACTTCCTGCTGAATACGGCCTACAAAGAGTACGCGCCCGAGGACACGGACGCGATGTTCGGCACCGTGGCGAAGGCCTGCGTCAAGCGGCTTATGGGCGATCTGAGTGCGGGAAAGATGGTGGGCCTCGTCTCCGAGATGCTGACGCTCGCGCACGACCGTCATCTGTCCGTGTATTCCTTCGACCCGACGTTGCAGCAGATTCTGTGGGAACGTGGTTTGACGTCCACGGTGCCGCTCAACGAGGCCAAGCCGGAGCTCGGCATCTACATCACCGAGAACAACCCGTCGAAGATGGGCTGGTACATCAAGCGCTCCACGAAGATCACGCAGCTCGACTGCGGTGAGGAAGGCCCGGCGAAGTACCATGTGGAGTACACGATCCGGAGCACGATGACCGATGAGGAATCGAAGACGCTGCCGCAGTACATCACCGGCATCAGGGCCGAATATCCCGACAGTCACGGCACGAGCTTCGAGAAGATCATGTTCATGCCGCCGGCGGGTGGCACGATGAGCAACTTCCAGGTCACCGGCAACGGCGCCGATCCGGTCGCCGACTCGCTCAACTTCCGTCTCATCTACACAACAATGACGCAGGTGCAGCCGGAAAGCACCGTCACCTACTCCTTCGACGTGACGGTGTCGCCGGACGCGACGACGAAGCTCGGCATCGACGAGACGCCGACGACGTCGGCGAAGCCGGAGGTCACCTATGAGAAGCTGTGCCGCGTGGAGTGAGTATGGAATGACTGCGGAATGATCGAGAGACTGTGCGGTGACGGCGTGTCGCGATGACGGCCGCCGTGATGCCGCCGCCACATGTGACGTCACGCTGACGTCACATGTGGCGGCAATGCCGTTTTCTGCATGAAATAACGGTTATGACAGCCAGCTGCGGGGATGGGACGAATATTCGTGCCATCCCTGTTCGCTTATTCGCGTATGCTCGACGGCGACTCCTCCCGGCAATGCGCGGCACGTCGATTTTTAAAATACGATATATGGTATATACTCAAAGAGCAAGTGTCCAAAATCTCGACGTAAGGAAGTTCGAATATGTCGGTTTTACAAGGTTTTGAGCCCGTCAATCCTGCCAGCGCCGCAGGCAAAGCCGTGCTCACGGTGACGCCTCGGTACATGCGGTTCAACAAGAACACGGTGCAGGAATTGGAAGCTCCCAACTATGTGCAGATCCTGACGAACCCCCATACCAAGCAGATCGCCATCCGTGAATGCTCGGAGGCGGACCCCAACGCCATCGAATTCGTCAAGCCGAGCCGCAAGACCGCCTCAGTCACGCTGAACAGCCCGGTCGTGCTCAACGCCGTGCTCAGGTTCTTCAATTTCCCGCCGGTCGCCGATGACGAGGTTGCCTTCGCGCAGCTTAAGGGCATGCCGTTCCCAGACGACAAGACCGTCATCTTCGATGTGCGTGACTGCCGTCAGGGCGTCATGAAGAAGCGCGGCCGCAAAAAGGGCGTCGATTACAGCGCTTCGGATCAGGGTTCCAGCCCGAGGCATGCCGCCTGATTGTTCTGGCGCGTCTTTAAGCATTGAGCCCCCATGGTGTGCACCATGGGGGGCTCAATGCTAGGTGAATGTGTAAATCGAGGTGAAAGTGCGCTTGCTGTGCGGCGGGATGAGCCGCGCCGCAAGCGTTTTAGGTCAGTACCAGTGGTTCGCCTGCCAGAACGCGTAGGCCCCCTGAATCGAGCCGTAACGGCCCTTGCAGTAATCCCAGAACCACTTGAGCTGCGTCTGGTAGTTCGTTGCCCAGTCGGCGCCATGCGAGGCCATCTTGCTGCCCGGCAGCGCCTGTGCCAGACCATAGGCGCCGGAGGACGGGTTCGTGGCCGTGACCGACCAGCCGGACTCGTGGGAGATGATGAAGACGGTGGCCGTGAAATCGGCTTCGGTGCCGCCGTTCGCGAGCAGGTAGTCATGCGCCCACTGCTGCATCTCGCCGACCGGGGCCGTCGTGCCGATGCTATTGTTCGACGCCGGCTTCGATTCGCTGGCCGAATCCGACGAGGAATTGCTGGACGAGTTGTCCGTCGTGGGCTGCGCGGCTGGCTGCGAATCGGCGGTGCCGACGAGGATGACCTTCTCGACCGGGGCCTTCTTGACCCATGAGGCGAAGGTATTCGAAGAGATAATCTTGTCGCCGCTGCGCTCGACGAGGTTCGTGCGTTCGAGGATGCCTTCCTGGCCTTCCGTCTCGACCTTCTCGGTGCCCTTCGGCAGCGACGAAGTCTCCTTCTTGACGGTGTTGAACGGGATCTTCGATTCCTCGGTCTCCATCTTCGCGCCGGCGCGGTTGATCGTGATCGTCGTCGATTCGTCGACCTTCGTCTTCAGTGACGGTTCAACGGTGTCGCCGCTTTCCAGCGTGATGTCGCCGGCGTCGAGCACCGACTTCACATCGGTGAAGTTCGTGCCGAGCACGGTGCGCGTCTTGCCGTTGATCGTGACGTTCACGTAGGTCGGCTCGCCGTCGAGCGCGTCACGTGCGTTGCCACGGGAGGCCGCATGCTCATCCGAGATCGAGTATGCGGTCGGTTGTGCGGTGGGGGTGCCGCTCGCATGGGAATAGATGCTTCGCGTGGCTGCACCGCCAGCCACGACCAGACCCACTGCCGCGCACACGGAGGCGATGCGAATCCACTGCCTCTTGGTGAGTGAACGAAGCGTCGGCTGGTCTGCTTTATGATGGGTAGCCATTGTGCTCCTCAACGTACGTCCGATGATCCTCGGCGGTATTCGCGGCCCCGATCATGCGCAAGGGCGCCGCGGTGCGCGCGGTCGCATGGGACCGCCGCCGGCATGCACACTGAACAACAGTATATCGCACGTCCTTCGGCACGGCTTGGGAATATCGATATCTTCACAGTTCGGACATTGGCGTCCACACATCGAGCCATCGAGCAGGGCATCAATCGGAAAACTCGGAGAAGTCGGCGGCCGAATACGGTGGTCGATTCGCGGGTCAGCCACCGGCGGAATGGCGCAATCCTGGCAAACGAAAGCCCGCCCCGGCGCACAGGTCGGGACGGGCGGTAATCGACGCGGACGGTCAGGTTACTTGTCTTCGTTCTCCTCGAGGATCTCGTGCGGATCCTCATGGTTCTTCTGCGCCTCCTCGAGCGCGGCCTGCACGTCGAGTTTCTTCGCCTGATCGATGATGTCGTCGAGATCCGGAGCGCGCAGCGCACCCGGCTCCTGATAGATGATGTGACCATCCTTGACGATCATCAGCGTCGGCACGGCCTGGACGTTCGCCTGTGCGGCGAGATCTTGATTCTTGTCGATATCGATCTTGCCGAAGAAGATGTCCGGGTTCGCCTCGCTCGCCTTTTCGAAAATCGGGCCGAAAGCGCGGCACGGGCCGCACCAGGTGGCGAAGAAGTCGAAGAATGCGATTTGATGGTCCTTGACTGCTTGCGGGAAGGTCTCGGTGGTGATTTCCTGAACTGCCATGGTGGTCTCCTTAATGACGTTCGTTCTCGATGGGTCTGTCATGCACAACCGCATCGACCCCTCCAGCATTCCACAAACACGCGGGAGCGGCGCCAAATCAGCCAGCGGGGGAATCGCATCGCCGACACGCCGCTTCCGCGCGCGGCGCCCGCGCATCGATAATGGGAACATGCCAGTTCTGAATGACGAAGTGCCGGACGACGACGATTACGACGCGGGGCGTCGTCGCGGCGAATTCGACCACATCACCCCGGAGGACTTCACCAGATCGCGCGGTTCGGGACGCGTCACGCCTCCCGGATGGATTGATGCGAACGAACTCAATCGCGTGCGCCGTGAAATGCCGGTCGCCTACGTCGAGGTCGTGCCGGTGCGCGTCGACGACTTCGGACGCGTGACGAGCATCGGCTCGCTGCTGCGCGTCTCCGACAGCGGCATGATCGTCGAACGCACGCTCATCGCAGGCCGCGTACTCTATCACGAGACGATTCGCGAGGCGATTGCGCGCAACATCGCGAAAGATCTCGGCGACATCGCGCTGCCGGTACTGCCGCAGGGGCTGACGCCGTTCACCGTCGCCGAGTTCTTCCCGACGCCTGGCGTCTCGCCATACTACGACGAGCGGCAGCACGCGATCGCGCTGTGCTACATCGTGCCGATCGCCGGCGACTGCAAGCCGCAGGACGAGACGCTCGACGTCGAATGGGTCGATCCGCGCTCGGCGGACTTCAACGAATTCCTCGAACAGATGAGCGACGGCCACGACTATATTGTGCGGCAGGCGCTCGCATGGACCGGGCTGTGACGAAATCGGCGGACTGTCGAAATTGGCGGACTGTGACACGGTCATCGTGACTGTGCAATGATCGTGACGGCGGCGGCCGCATACGACGTGGACAAGGAGAGGCAAGGATGACGCTGACGATCGAAAATCACATCTACAGGGACGGCGAGGGGATGCCGCTCGTCCTCGTGCACGGATTCCCGGTCGACCACAGGATGTGGGACCGCTGCGCGACGGCGCTGATGGAGACGACGGACGCGCAGGAGCTCGCGCAGTTCCCGATCTGGGCGCCCGACATGCCGGGAGCGGGCGCATCTGCGGTGCCGACGTCGCAGGAAAGCGGCGAAATCGCCGCCGACGGCACGTATCCGCAGGCGCTGGACCTGATTGCCGACGCCTACGTCGACCTGCTGCACGCGGCCGGCTACGGGCAGGCGATCTGGGCGGGACTGTCGATGGGCGGATACGTCGTCCTCGACATCCAGCGCCGCCACCCCGAGGTCGTCGCCGGCGTCGCGCTGCTCGACACGAAAGGCGACGCCGACAGCGAACAGGCGCGTGAGAGCCGCGTGCGCATCGCGAAGGAATGCGTCGAACGGCATACGACGGAGCCGGTCATGTTCTTCACCGACGTACACCCCGGCGATTCGAGCGTCAAACGGTCGCCGGCCTACATCGAGCAGTTCGGCACATGGATCCGCGAACAGCAGCCGGCGGGCGTCGCATGGCGCGAACTGATGGCGGCGGGACGGCCCGACCTCAATGATCAGTTCGCGAACATCACGGCGCCTGCGGCCGTCATCTGCGGCGTTGACGATCCGTCGAGCAGCCCGAAGGTCATGCAACCGATCGCGGACGCGATGACGCGCACCGACGTAGCCTTCACGGAGATTGAGGACTGCGGACACTTCAGCGCGTGGGAGCGGCCGCAGATCGTGGCGGACGCGCTGCTCGACCTCATCGCGCGCGTGCCGCGCGGCGTCGACGAGAATCGATAGGCGGGAATCGGGCGCAGAGAATCGGCCGGTGGCGCAATATCGGCCGGTGGCGCACAAGGTATCGCGCAACGCGTAGCCACCGCGGCGGCGTCATCACACGCCGTGCCCTACAGTGGAGGGGAGCGGTGTGCCGGCCGGATGGGTCGGCGCACCCGACGAAACAGACGACGACCGGAAACGGTCCCGAGGAGATGATGCCGATGTTCTCATCGCTCGCACTGACGCAGGCACTGCCGTACCTGCCGCTCGCACAAGGCGACATCGATTACGGCGTGGAACGGCGCGCCGATCCGCGCCTCATCGATGACGTGCTGCGCGAAACGGGCACAAGCGTCGTCCTCACGCGTGCGGGACTGCTCGCCGTGCCCTTCGGACAGCGCGCGCTCACGCGGCAGTCGAACGCGCATATGCGACTCGCGACACTGCCCGGAGGGTACGTCGCCGACTCGTTGCCGCACCATCCGGAAGTCAAGGCGATCTATCTCGGCTCCTACGCGGGCGCTGAGCCGCAGCACGTCGTCGCGCTCGACCTGACCGACGTCGCACCCATGCCGGCTGCGGACGCCAACGCACGGCACGTCGACGACGAATTCGACGACGCGGCCGGCGCGCGCGACACGCACGACGGCATCTTCGCAACGGCGATCGCACGCTTCGACTGGGTCGATCTGCGCGGATTCGCGCCACGCGCGTCCGCGCGGGAGATCGGACAGGCGACGACGATGCTCGCCCTGTCGAACTGGTTCGCCTACCAACGCTACTGCCCGCACTGCGGATACCCGGTCGAGCAGGCGATGAGCGGATGGGCGCAGCGCTGCACGAACTCCGAAGACGACTTCCGGCTGCTGTTCCCGCGCGTCGAGCCGGCCGTCATCATGACGGTCGTGGACGCGCAGGACCGGCTGCTCCTCCAGCACAACAAGGCATGGCAGAACCCGCTGCTGTACTCGGTGTCCGCGGGATTCGTCGAGGCGGGCGAAAACCTCGAACACGCATGCCGGCGCGAAACGCTCGAGGAAACCGGCGTCCGCGTCGGCGAAGTCAAATATCTGGGGTCGCAGCCGTGGCCGTATAAGCTGTCGCTGATGATGGGATTCAAAGGGCAGGCGCTCAACACTGACGTGCAGGTGGACGGCGAGGAGGTCGCCGACGCGCGATGGGTGACACGCGACGAATACACCGAGCTGCTCGTGACCGGGCAGATCGAAGCGCCCGGCAAGGCGACGATCGCGCGCGTCATGATCGAGGAATGGTACGGCAGGCAGATCTGAGGACGAGGCGGGGTCGCGCGGTGATTGCGCGGGTGCGTGATAATCGTCATCAAACGATAATCGTCATCAAACAAAGAATCATCAAGGAAACGAGGAACCATGGCACAAGAGGAACAGGCGGACAGGCTCGACATCCCGCGCCATCTGCAATACAGCGAAGACCACGTGTGGGTAGACGATTCGGTCGAACCGGCCATCCTCGGCATCACCGAATACGCGGCCGAACAGATGGGCGACATCGTCTTCGTCGACCTGCCGCAGGTCGGCACGCGCGTCGAAGCAGGCGACGAACTCGTGCAGGTCGAATCGGCGAAAGCCGTCGAACCCGTCATCAGCCCCGTCGCCGGCACCATCAAATACGTCAACCACGAAGCCGAAGACGACGCCGCGATCATCAACGACGACCCCTACGGCGAAGGATGGCTCGTCAAAATCGAACTCGACGACGACGTCCCCGAACTGCTGAGCGCGGACGAATACGCGGCCGTCATCAGGAAATAACGGCGCGCGGCATGACCACATGCCGCAGCCTTGCGAGGGAAGAACGAAGGAAGCGGCCATGAGCGATCCAGGTGCATCGGAACGACGGCTGAGAACGACGAAACGACTGCTCGACCACGCGCTGAACGAAATCGAGCGGGAAGGACGCATCAGGCTGCGGCATGTGCAAAGCACGCCGCGACCCACGGACGAAACGGACGAACTCGTCGAAGACGACGCGGCGCTCGCGCAGCAAAAGGCGCAGGAGAACGGCGACATCGCGCCCGCCGCAGTCGCGCTGCGCACGACGTCGGCGGCGACGGCAAGCGACGACATGCCGACGGTCGCCGTGCCGCTCGGCGAAATCGCGACCGGCGTGCCGAACAAGCGCCTCGCGCGCAAACGGCGGCTGCACGTGACGAATCCGCTCAAAGCGGTGATGAGGAAAGCCGTCATCGCCGCGTTCGGCGTATGGATCAAAGTCTCCACGACGCTCGTGCGACACCTCAACTGGTTCCCGAGCGTCAAACCCTACGTCGGATATGGCACCGAGGAATACTCGCGCCTCGTCTGCCGCACGATATACGCGCCGACGCGCGCGAAGCCGCATACGCCGATGCGAGGCATCCACGCGATGCTCGAAGTGCCGGCGGCTCATGAGCGCGTGCGCATCGACATCGACGATGTGCCGCTCAAGACGGTGCAGGTCGGCACGATGGAGATTTACGATCCGATGGACCCATCGCGCAGCCAGACGATGGACTACTCGGTCTCCGACTCTTCGGGATACCTTGATCTGCTCGCAGAACACAGGCTGCAGCCGGGCATCCACACGATCAGCTGCACGGTGCCGCGGCGGCCGGCGGTCGAAGCGGAACTGTTCACAATCCCGAGCGACACGAAGGTCGGCGTCATCTCGGACGTGGACGACACGATCATGGTCACGCAGGTGCCGACCGTGTGGAAAGCCGCCTACAACATGCTGCTGCTGTCACCGCACAAGCGCGCGTCGGTGCCGGGCATGGCGGTGATGTACAACAAGATCCGGCTGATGTTCCCGAACGCGCCGTTCTTCTACCTGTCGACGTCGCCGTGGAACGTCGAAAGCCAGATCCGCGGGTTCATCACCGACTACGGGTTCCCGGACGGGCCGCTGCTGCTGCGCGACCTTGACCCCAGGCCGAAGACCTTCGTGCCGTCGGGTGTGCAGCACAAGCTCGAATACGCCGAACAGCTGATGGAGGACTTCCCGAACATGAAGTTCATCCTGCTCGGCGACGATGGGCAGAAGGATCCGACGACCTACGCGCAGATCGTGCGGCGGTATCCGGGGCGCGTGCTCGCGATTGGCATCCGGCAGCTGTCGCCGCGCGAGGCCGGCGCCGGGCTCGTGTCGATGTCCGGGTTCGCGACGACGCAGCCGGTGCCGGACACCGACGTGCCGGTGTTCACCGGCGCGACTGGCGCGAACATGATGAAGACGATGCTGCCGTACCTCGAGCAGTTCAGGTGAGCGGGCAGCAGTTCATTGCGGTAGGTGTGAGCAGAATCCCTGCGGCGGTGTGCTGTATGGCCGATAGGGCCATACAGCACACCGCTTTCTCTTTTTCGTTGTCGTGTTCGTCCTGTTTGTCTCTCCGAAAGGGGCTGGTCGGTCCTGTATCGGTGTGTGGTGGCAGGTGTGATGCCTCCGAATCCGGCCTCAAGGGCGTCCCGGAAACCCTATCTGCGTTGAGGGAGAGCGTCTTCTCGGTCGGGGTGAAGTATCGGCGGTTTGGGGCGTTGGAAAATAGCGGAAACGGAGCGCCATACTCGCCTTGGTTCGAGATGTTGCTCTCCCTCAGCGCGGATAGGGCTCGGGGCACGACCGGATACGGGTGCTGGTGGGCGAATGGAACGGGCATGGGCAGCTGGCGGACCGGGGGTGCGTATAATCGGCGCATGACCAACGAGCAGAACGCGCAGGCGCCCATGCGGCCGCCGCAGGCCGCGCGGATCCACAGCGAACGCAACTTCCATGACGACGTCTTCGCCGACCCCTATGAGTGGATGCGGGACAAGGAGTCGCCGCGTCTCAAGCAATACGTGGCCGACGAGAACGCGTACACCGAGTCGCGCATGGCGCATCTCGGGCCGTTGCGCGAGCGGCTTTTCGAGGAGTTCCGCTCGCATGTCCAGGAGACCGACATGTCGGTGCCGACGCGCATGGACGGCTACTGGTACTACGCGCGCACGCAGGAAGGCAAGCAGTACGCGGTCCAGTGCCGGCTGCCGGTGCAGGACGAGGACGACTGGAACCCGCCGGAGATTGACGCGACGATGCGCCCAGGGACGCTCGAGGGCGAGCAGATCGTCCTCGACGCGAACGTCGAGGCGCAAGGTCATGACTTCTACCGCATCGGCGGCATGGACATCAGCAAGGACGGCCGGTGGATGCTGCTCGGCGTCGACACGAACGGCGACGAACGCTACGATTTCACGATCCGCGAGATCGCGACCGGCCGTGAGCTGCCGGAACGCTTCGAAGGCATCGCGGCCGCCTGCTTCACACCGGACGCGCGCTATGTGTTCTACACGGTGCTCGACGAGGCGCAGCGGCCGTGGCTCATCCGCCGGCACAAGGTCGGCACCGACATCGCCGACGACGTGGACGTCTACCGCGAGGACGACGAGCGCTTCTGGGCGGGCATCGGCGTGTCCTTCGACGAGAGGCATCTGGTGATCGGCACCGGCTCGAAGACGACAAGCGAAGTGCTCATGCTGCCGCTGACCGACCCGGAAGGCGAATTCACGCCGTTCATCCCGCGCAAGGAGGGCGTCGAATACGACGTGAGCTTCGCGACCTTCGAAGGCGCCGGCGAACACGGCGAGGATGTGCCGGTCGCAGTCGTCTACCACAACGCGACAAACCCGAACTTCGAAATCGACGTCATCGACATGCGAGAGCACGCCGCCCCATACACGCTCGGCGACGGCATGATGATCGCGTGCGGCTCGCCGTACGGCTGCGAGCTCGGCGACGCCGTCATCGAAGGGGCGTCGGCGATGCCGGTCGGCACGCCCTTCGACGATCCGCGCAACCCGGAGCTGCTGCGCGGCGTGCGGGGTCTGGCGATCGACGGCATCGCGTTGCACCGGCATTTCGTTGCGCTGTCCTACCGCGCCGACGGCTTGCCGCGCCTCGCCGTCATGGGCAAGAACGCGGCCGCCGACGATTTCCTCCACGGGCGTCCGTGGCGTTTCGAGGCAGTCACGCCGCCGGCGCTCGACGGCGATTGGATGCCGCAGGACGTGCCCGCCCCCGCATTGGACGGCTTCGACGGATCGGCCGAACGGCTTTACACCATCGGCACGAGCGGCAACCCCTCCTATGATGCGCCGCGCATGCGCTACCTGTTCACGAGCTACACGCGGCCCGGTGAGCTGCACGAGCTCGACACGCGCGACGGCTCCGATGTACTGCTCAAGGAGGCGACGGTGCTCGGCGGCTACAATCCGCGCGATTACGCCGAACGTCGCGTCTGGGTGACGGCGCGCGACGGCGAACGCATCCCCGTCTCCCTTGTCTATCGGCGTGACGCGATGCGTAAGGGGATGCCGATGTTCGTCATCGGCTATGGCGCTTATGAAATCAGTTCCGATCCGGGATTCTCGATTGCGCGGCTGAGTCTGCTCGACCGCGGCGTACTGTACGCGGTGCCGCATGTGCGCGGCGGCGGCGAGATGGGCCGCGCCTGGTATGAGAACGGCCGCAGGCTGCGCAAGAAGCACACCTTCGAGGATTTCGTCGACGTGACCGCGGCGCTGCAGGACTGCGGACTCGCCGACCCGGCGCGCACCGTCGCGAACGGCGGTTCGGCGGGCGGCCTGCTGATGGGCGCCGTCGCGAACATGGCGCCGGAACGCTACGCCGGCATCGAGGCGGATGTGCCGTTCGTCGACGCGTTGACGACGATGCTCGACCCGTCGCTGCCGTTGACGGTGACCGAATGGGACGAGTGGGGCGATCCGCTGCATGACGCCGAGGCCTACCGTTACATGCGCGACTATTCGCCGTATGAGAACGCGCCGATGCCCGAGCCGGCGTCCGAGGGCCCGGCGCGCGCCGTATGGCGTGACGGCGAAGTCGTGGCGCAGTATCCGAAGATCTTCGTGACGACGTCGATGAACGATTCGCGTGTCCTCGTCGTCGAGCCGCTCAAATGGGTCGCGCGGCTGCAAGCGGCCGGCCTCGACGCGCTCATCAGAATCGAGGTCGAAGCCGGACACGGTGGCGGCACCGGGCGGTACAAGCAGTGGCGTGACGTCTGTTATGAGAACGCGTGGTGCCTGGAAGCGATGGGCGCCGAGGAACTGCTCGAATCGGCTGTGCGCTGATGCGGCGCGTGGTGCTGGTGCAACCGTTGCCGGCACCACGTCTCAATCGAAATTCCACTATGTGGAATCGATGGGCGGCGCTGTCCACGGAATGAACGGCGGCGTATGGGCGCCGTCCGCGCGCGTGTACGCTCGCATGTCATGAGCGAACACAAGCAGTACACGATCGCCGTCATTCCCGGCGACGGCATCGGCAAGGAAGTCACCCCGTGGGCACAGCAGGCGTTGGAGAAGGCGGCCGCGGACGTGGCGGAATTCAACTACGTACCTTTTGATCTGGGCGCCGAACGCTATCTGCGTGACGGCGAGATCCTGCCGGACGAGGATCTCGAAGCCATCAAGAAGACCGACGCGATCCTGCTCGGCGCGGTCGGCGACCCGCGCGTCAAGGCGGGCGTGCTTGAGCGCGGGTTGCTGCTCAAGCTGCGTTTCGCGCTCGATCAGTATGTGAATCTGCGTCCGTCGAAGCTGTACAAGGGCGTCACGTCGCCGCTCGCCGAGCCGGGTGACATCGATTTCGTCGTCGTGCGCGAAGGCACCGAAGGCCTGTACTGCGGTGCCGGCGGCGCGATTCGCAAGGGCACCGAGCACGAAGTGGCCACCGAAGTGTCGATCAACACGGCGTATGGCGTCGAACGCGTCGTGCGCTACGCCTTCGAGCTGGCGATGAAGCGCCACAAGCACGTGACGCTCGTGCACAAGAAGAATGTACTCGTCAACGCCGGCGACATGTGGCAGCGCATCGTCGACAAGGTCGGCGAGGAGTACCCGGAAGTCACGCACGACTACAACCACATCGACGCGGCCACGATCTACCTCGTCAACGATCCGCAGCGTTTCGACGTCATCCTCACCGATAACCTCTTCGGCGACATCCTCACCGATGAGGCGGGCGCAGTCGTCGGCGGTGTCGGCTATTCGGCGTCCGGCTGCATCAACGCGATTGACGAATATCCGTCGATGTTCGAGCCGATCCACGGTTCGGCGCCGGACATCGCCGGCAAGGGCATCGCGAATCCGACGGCGGCGATTCTGTCGGCAGCGATGCTGCTGCGCCATCTTGGATTCGACGACGCCGCGGCGCGCATCGACGCAGCCGTCGAGGCGGATATCGCCGAACTCGGTTCGACGCAGCGTTCAACCGACGAGGTCGGACGCGACATCCTCGCGCGCATCTGAGCGTCGCCCGGATGACTGGACGATGTGGTCGGTGGTGTTTGCGGTTTGCGCGACGCGTAAACGCCAGCGACCGTTCTTCGGCACTCGGCGGTAGACTGGGCGTCGTATGTGCAACGAACCGCGCAAGCGGTTCCCGGTAACGAAATCACGGCTTCGTGCCGTACGAAAGAGGTAATCATGTGCTGCAACTGTGAAGAAGCTTCGATGAACTACAGCAACGGCTTCCAGACCTATGCGCGTCCGACGGCTGGCCCGTACATCGCGACGACCCACGTCCCGAGCGAATACGGCCCGGTCTACGTCGACTGAGCGCATTCTACACAGCGTCCGACGGACGTCCGCATCGGTTTGCGGGCGTCCGTTTTTGTTTTTCGGCGCGTTGGGGTGGGTTGGTTCGGCCGCATCCCCGGCACTTTCCGATTATCTCTGGTGCCATCTGTGTTGGTGATGGTCGCGGAGGAGGCTAGGGGCGATCATCGCAGGCGCGTACCGTGACTGTGATGATCGCGGGGAGGCGCGGCTGCGATCATCATGGGTGCGGGTTGCGGCAATGGTGTTCGCGAGGAGGCTGGGTGAGATCATCGTGGGGATGGGTGGCGATGATGGTATTCGCGGAAGGGATGGAGATAGAACATCGCAGGATGGATGGGGAGGGTGAGACTGGGCTGGGGCGGTGCGTTAGGCTGAAAGGCGGGAAACGCGCAGCCAATTCCCAATGAAGATGGCTATCGTTGGCTCTAGAACCAACGACTGCGCCTGCTGCGCATGAGGAATCGAGGAACCAATGACACAACCACAGATCAATCCGAACGAACCGGTCAATCCGAACGAGCCGACCAACCCGGCCGATACGAACACGGATCCGCAGACAGTGTCCTTCGAACAGACGAGCGTGACCGATCCAACGACCGGCGACACGCTGACCGAGACGATCACCACCGAAGACGTCGCGGACACCGCCGACGGTGCGTCCGACGTCACATCCGCCGATGCCGCGTATGACACGGCCGCGAGCGCCTCTGCCTCCGCTTACGATGCGACTGCAGCGACCCCGACCTCCGACTCCGCTTACGGCACCACCACGTCCGCTTACACTGCCGGCACGTCCGCTTACGGCGCCACCGTGCCCGCGACCTCCACGGCCGCTTACGGCGCGTCCGCATATGACGCGTCCGCCTACCTGCAGACGCCCGCCGACACGCCGGCGGTCGATTCGATGGGCAACCCGTATATGACGACGCCAACGTCGAGCCCGTACGAACACGCGCCGTCGTATGACGCGACCACGTCGACGATGCCGATAGGCGCGGTGCCAAACTACGCGGCCCCGAACACCGCGCAGCAGCCGAACTACACCGCGCCGAACGGCGGCCATCCGCAGGGCGCCTACGCCGCGCCGACGACCTACTACGTCGCACGCAACAAGATCCTCGCCGGCCTGCTCGCGCTCTTCTTTGGCATGTTCGGCATCCACAACTTCTACCTCGGCTACACCGGCCGCGCCATCGCGCAGCTGCTGTTGACGGTGCTCGGCTGGATTGTGCTCGGCTTGGGACCGCTCGCCGCGCTGATTTGGTCGTGGGTCGAAGGCGTGCGCATCCTCACCTCCGATTACGGCACGCCCGAACATCGCGATGCGCGTGGCGTCGAACTGATGGACTGACGGGACGCACCGATGACCGACCGTTCCGGCTCCGTCAAAGTGCCCGGCGGCAAGCTTGTCCGTGTGACGCTTGCCGCCGGCGCGCGTCTCGACGGTGATTTCTTCACTGACGGCGACGCGCGCGACATCATCGCCTCCGTCGAGAGAATCGTCGCCGACGCCGCCCGCGACCTCGACACAATCCTCGCCGCCGATTCTGACGAATCCACCGAATCCACCGAATCCACTGCGTCCGTCGAATCTACTGATTCCGTTGACCCCGACGCACCCACTGTGCGCGCGGTGGAGGGGTGGTATCGGGAGACGGTTCGGCGGATTGATGACGTGCTTGGGGGACGACTCATCGGGGCGAACGCGGACGCGATCGCGTTGGCGACTCTGCGCGCGGCAGCCGGGGACAGCGCCGTCGCGCGCGCGTTCGAGGCACGTCATATGGCGCAGGTGCGTCGGTCATGGCAGGCCGCGCAGCATCCGTACACGTCGACGCCGATGCGCATCGGCGCCGACGAGATCGAGGCGCGGTGGGCGTCGCTGCGTCCGCGCGTCGTCGTCGACCGGCCGCGAATGCCCGAGGAGCAGATGGCGCTCGAACCGCAATGGGCGTGGCAGGTCGCCGCCGGCCTACGCGCACCGACGATCCGCATCTGGGATTGGGCGGCGCCGGCCGTCGTCTGCGGCCGTTACCAGTCGATCGAGGACGAGGTGGACGTGGCCGCGGCACGCGCGCGAGGCGTGCACATCGTGCGCCGCGGCACCGGCGGCGGCACGATGTTCATCGAGCCGGCCGACACGATCACCTATTCGCTCTACGCGCCGCTGTGGTTCATCGACGGCCTCGACGCCGTGCAGGCCTATCAGCTGTGCGACGCATGGCTGCTCAAGGCGCTCGTCGAATGCGGCGTCCACGCGCGCTATGCGGGTCTCAACGACATCGCCGCCGACCCCGCCGACCCCGCGCGGATCGGCGGCAAGATCGGCGGTGCCGCGCAGATGCGCGTCCCGGCGCGCGACGGCGGCCCCGGCTGCCTGCTGCACCACGTCACACTCGCGTACGCAATCGACGCGTCTGCGATGGCCGACGTGCTCATCACCGATCCGGAGAAGATGTCGGACAAGGCAGTGAAATCGGCACGGCGGCGCGTCGAGCCGATGACGGCGCAGACGACGATGACGCGCGCGCAAATCGTGGCGACGATGGCGCGCGTCGCGGCCGATTTCGGCACGCGCACACGGTAGGCGGCGCGCGATCGAACATGCGACGGGTGCGGCCAACGGGGAGCGTCGTTCGCGTCGCCGCGGCCGCGACGGTACAATAAACGATGGTGTGCGCGCCGCACGGCCGCGTGAAACAACCGTGAAACGAGGTGGTTATGGCATCAAACGAGATGCAGGAGGACGGCAATCCGCTGCTGCAGACGGCATTGTTCAGGCACGTCCCCGCCGAGCAGGCCAAGGAGCTGCTGCCGTCGTTACGCCACGAGACCGTGCAGAAGGGCGACTACATCTTCCGTGAAGGGGACACCGACCAGAGGATGTACGTCATCGAACGCGGACGTGTCAAGCTGACTCGTAAGTCGATCGACGACCGTGTACAGCTGCTCAGCATCCACACGCGCGGCGAAGTGCTCGGCGAGATCCCCGTCTTCGACCCCGACGGCGGCCCGCGCACGGCGTCGGCGATCGCGATGATGAATGACACGCGCCTTGTGTGCATCGAACATGACGCGCTGTTCCGATGGCTTGGCAAATATCCGCGCGTCGCCGTCGACATGCTGCAGGTGCTCGCGAACCGCATGCGCGCGAACAACGAACGCATCGCCGACCTTGTGTTCATGGATGTGCCGGCGAGGCTCGCGAAGACGCTGCTCAACCTCGCGGCGCGCTTCGGCGAGCCGGTCGAAGCGGGACTGCAGGTGCCGCACGACCTCACGCAGGAGGAGATGGCGCAGCTCGTCGGCTCGTCGAGGGAGACGGTGAACAAGGCTCTGATGGACTTCGCAAACCGCGGATGGATCGCGCGCGAGGGACGCACGATCATCATCTATCAGCCGGGCAAACTCATCCGCAGGTCGCAGCGATGAACGGCTGCGTGTGCGAATGCTGGCGATGCGCTGTGAACAACGTGTGAAATCACTGGACGCGTGTCGCGCGAAGGCGGCGGAATGTGGTGCGGGACACGGTTTTCGTCTCTGGCGTCGGTAGAGCCGGCAACATAGAATGGTGCGCATGCCGAAGAAGAAGAAAACCCTGAGTGGAGTGCGCATTCTTGCGCTCGCGCTGGCGTTCATCACGTTGTGCGTCGCCGGCGGGGCGACGACGTGCCTGCTGTTCCTTCCCGCGGTCATAGGGGCGAACAACGTGGCGCGGGCGGTGTCGCCGTCGATGGAGGTCGAAGGCATCGACTTCGACGTGACGAACCTGCCGCAGAAATCGACGATGTACGCGAACGACGGCAAGACCGTCATCGCGGAATTCTACGCGCAGAACCGCGAGGTCGTGCCGCTCAAGGACATCTCGAAACCGATGATGCAGGCGGTCGTCGCCCGCGAGGACAAGCGTTTCTGGGAGCACTCGGGCGTCGACGTGCAGGGCGTCATGCGCGCCTTCGTGCAGACGTACATGAAGAAGGGCGACCAGCAGGGCGGATCGAGCCTGACTCAGCAGTACGTGAAGAACGTGCTCGCGACGAAGGCGCGCGAAAGCGACGACCCGATCGGCGAATACCACGCGACCGAGGACACGATCGCCCGTAAGCTGCGCGAGATGCTGCTGTCGGTGCAGATGGAGAAGAAGTACTCGAAGCAGGAGATCCTGCAGGGTTACCTCAATATCGCGCAATTCGGCTCGAATTCGCTCTACGGCGTGCAGTCGGCAGCCGAACGCTACTTCAACACGACCGCCGACAAACTCAACGTCGTGCAGGCGGCGACGATCGCGATGGTCACGAAGAACCCTTCGAAATACGATCCGTCGATCCCCGAGAATCAGGAAGAGGCGCAGAAGCAGCGCAACATCGTGCTCAAGCTGATGCTCGACCAGAAGTTCATCTCGCAGCAGGAGTACGACGAGGCGGTCAACACGCCGCTCAAGGACACGCTGCACCTGACCGACGTGAGCCGCGGATGCATGGCCGCGAAATACAACACCGGCTTCTTCTGCGATTACGTCGTGCACAAGATCGAAAACTCGCCCGAATTCGGCAAGACCGCGGAGGACCGCGAGAAGCTGCTGCAGGAGGGCGGACTCAAGATCGTCACGACGCTCGACCTCGACGCGAGCAACGCGATGATGGAGACGGCGAACCAGACGATCCCGGCGAACGATCCCTCCGGCATGGAGATCGTCATGGCCTCGGTCAAGCCGGGAACCGGCGAAGTGCTCGGCTTCGGCATCAACCGCACGTATGATGCGACCGATGCGGCGGCGAACGACCAGACGAAGACGTCGATGAACTACGCAGTGGACCAGGTGGACGGCGGCGGCCAGGGCTTCCCGATTGGTTCGTCGTGGAAACCGATCAACCTCGTCGCGTGGATGCAGCAGGGACGGTCGATCAACGAGATGCTCGTCGCGCCGACCGACTTCCTGACGAGCCGTTTCAACTGCAACGGCTACGCCGGTGGCACCGACAACTGGCATGTGACGAATGCGTTGACGAACGGCACCGTCTCGCCGGAAAGCCCGTTCCTCGGCCTCGTTCACTCGCACAACACGACGATGGCGGCGATGGGCGCGCAGATCGGCCTGTGTGCGGTCGCCGACGCGGCGAAGGCCGTCGGCTACCACAACGCGAAGATCGGGCAGGAGGACGTCTATTCGGACATCTCGATGCACCCGTCGCTGCTCATCGGCGGCACGACCTCGGTTTCGCCGCTGACGATGGCGAACGTCTATGCAACATACGCGGCCAACGGCGTGCAGTGCACACCGATCGCGATCAAGTCGGTCGAGAACACCGATGGCGAGCAGCTCGATGTGCCGAAGGCGAACTGCCATCAGGCGGTCGACAAGGACATCATCCAGACGCTCGCGTACACGATGAACCAGGGCGTGACGCGCCCCGACGGCGCGGCCGGTTCGGCGAAGCTCGCGAACAACCGCAAGACTTTCGCGAAGACCGGTACGAACGAGAACACGTACGTGACGACTGGCGGCTTCATCCCCAACCAGATTGCGACCTTCGTACTCGTCGGCGACGTGCAGGACCCGATGAACCACCGGATTGAGAACATCGCGATCAACGGCAACTACCACAGCTACTGGGATGGTTCGACGATCGCGGCTCCGGCCTTCAGCCAGGCCGTGAGCAAGTACGCGGAGAAGAAGAACCTGCCGATGGACAACGACTACGGCCAACCGGTCGACAAGTACATGCGGTCGACGGGCCGGGTGACCGGCGGCAACGGCATGACGCAGCAGAACGGTCAGACGCAACAGAATGGCCAGACGCTGACGCAGAACGGCCAGCAGCAGAATCCGACGACCACGCGGTAGACGGATTGCGGCGGTCCTGGGGCCGATGTGTGGCTGACGCGTCGCGAGACGAGGGGCGACCCTTTCCGAATGGAAGGGGCGCCCTTTTTCGCGTGGTGGGGAGCGGAGTTGGTAGGTGTGCGGTGTGAGTACGGCGGGGGCGGCGGGGAGAAGTGAAACCTGGCGCCTCTGCGCGGATATGCTACAGTGCGCGGTATGGGCAAAGCAAAGAAGCATACGAAGACCTCAACGAAACAGTCGAAGACGTCCTCGAAGGCGACGTCCTCCACTTCGATGGAGACGCCGATTTCGATGGAGACGCCGATCCTGTTCGAACCGATCACGATCCGCGGCACGAGCGCACGCAACCGCATCTGGCTGCCGCCGATGTGCATGTATTCGGTGACGGCATGCGACGGCAGGCCGACCGATTTCCACTACCAGCATTACGTGTCCCGGGCGCTCGGCGGCTTCGGGCTCATCATCGTCGAGGCGACGGCCGTCACTCCCGAGGGACGTATCTCGCCATGCGATCTCGGTCTGTGGGAGGACGGGCAGATCGGCGCCTACCGGTGGATCGTCGACGGCATGAAGCGCGCCGGCGCGACGCCGGCGATCCAGATCGGCCACGCGGGGCGCAAGGCCTCGGCCGGATGCTTCGGCATCGGCGTGCCGGGGGAGGCCCTCGCCCCCAGTGATGGCGGCTGGCGCACCGTGGCGCCGTCGGCGATCGCCTTCGGCGACTTCCCCGAACCGCGAGCGCTGACCGTCGACGAGATCCACGACATCGAGGATCGCTTCCGCGACGCCGCCTGGCGCGCGCAGGAGGCCGGCTTCGAAGCGATCGAGATCCATGCGGCCCACGGCTATCTATTGTCCGAATTCCTCGACCCGCTGACGAACGTGCGCGACGACGAGTACGGCGGATCACCGGAAAACCGGGCGCGCATGCTCATCGAGATAGTGGACAAGGTGCGTGGCGTCGTGCGCGACGACATGCCGGTGTTCGTGCGCATCTCAGCGACCGACTGGGTCGAGGGCGGCTTCGGCGCCGACGACGCCGTTACACTCGCGAAGACTCTCAAGGCGCATGGCGTGGATCTCGTCGACGTCTCGACCGGCGGCGTGCTGCCGCATGTGACGATTCCGGTGCGTCCCGGCTATCAGGTGTCCTTCGCCGACCGGGTGCGCAATGAAGCCGGCATCGCGACGACCGCCGTCGGCCTGATCACGAAGCCGCGTCAGGCACTCAAGATCCTTACGCACGGGCAGGCCGATGCCGTCGAGATCGGCCGCGCAGCCCTGCGCGAACCGTACTGGCCGTTGCGGGCCGCCGCGAAGCTAGGCATGCCGCGCGAGTGCATCGACTACCCGCCGCAGCTTGTGCGCGGAGCATGGCGCGACGGCGAACAGTGGTGAGCTAGGCGTATTTCCAGCCGTCTCTCCAGCCTATCTGCACTGAGGGAGTGCCTCTTCGGCGATATGGCCGAGTATCAGGGCCTGAAACCCGCATAATACCGTGGCGCTACTTGGCCCAATCCAAGATGTTGCTCTCCCTCAACGCAGATACAACGCGGACAGGTGCCGAAACGGTGCCTGGTGCCTTGTGAAGGGCGTATGCGAAGGCCCCGGCGGTTGCCGGGGCCTTCGCATACGCCCTTCACGCGCGAATCAGGCGTCGACGCCGACGGCGTCGGCCACATGCGCGAAGCCGTCGCGGCGCAGCAGATCGGCGAGCCCGCGCTTGAGCACGCTGATCTGCTGCGGCCCGCGGTACATCAGCGCCGAGATGAACATGACAAGCGACGAGCCGGCGCGGATCTTCTCATACGCCTGCTGCGGCGTGAAGACGCCGCCGATGCCGGCGATTGCGAAGCGGTCGCCGTAGTCGCGGTAGACGCGGCGGATCAGCTCGGTGCTTTCGACGGTGCAGGGGCCTCCCGACAGGCCTCCGAGCCAGGACGGTGGAATCGTCATGCCGCTGCGGTCCTTCTGCAGGTTCGCGATCGACAGGCCCTGTACGTTGTGCTCGGCGAGCACGTCGATGAGCTCGCGGAACTCCTCCCACGTCTTGTTGAGCGGCATCTTGACGAGCGTCGGCTGCGGACGCTCGATCTTGTCGAGTTCGGTGAACAGGCGGTCGAGCGCGTTTGGATCCTCGTTGAACGGTTCACCGACCTTCGTGTTCGGGCACGAGATGTTCACTTCGACCATCGCCGTGCGGCCGGCGGCGCGCTTCATCGAGATGCAGTAGTCCTCGATGCCTTCGTCGATGCCGCCGACGAGATCGTCGTTCGTGCGGGCGATCGACACTGACATCTGCATCGTGCGCGTACGGCGCCACGCCTGCTCGGTCTTCGCGATGATCTTGTCCGAGCCTTCGTTCGCGAGCCCGACGTGCACCATCATCGAATCGTATTCGGGCAGCCGATGGAACCACGGGCGCGGATTGCCGGCGCAGGGACGCGCCGTCGTCGAGCCGACCGTCTCGAAGCCGAATCCGGCGTTGTCGAGCAGCGTCGCCATCTCGCAGTCCTTGTCGAGACCGGCGGACAAGCCGAAGGGGTTGGCAAAGTCGACGCCCATGACCGAGGTTTCGAGGATAGGGTCGGTGTAGTCGAGCATCTGGCGCAGCAGCCACATCAGCGGCGGGATGTTGCGCGTGACCTTGCAGAACTCGATCATCTGGGCGTGCGACTGGTCCGGCGGCTTGTTGAAGACGAAATGCGGTTTGATGACGTGCTTGTACGCGCAGGTGAACAAGTCGGTCGTCGCCTTGTTGATCGCGTCATGCAAGCTGTTTTCGGAAACGTAAGCCATTGTTCCATTGTGCCATGCACGCCGGCCATGCTTGGTGCCCATGCTTGCCGCCGCAACGCGCGAAGCATATGGCCGAAAACACACGCCCGGCAGGTTTTGCCGATGGCTGCACGATGTGCGCGCGCCGGGGTCGCTGACTACAGTCGGTACGGGAACCGAAGGCCGACCCGACTGTGCGGCCATGCGGCCGTGCGTCATGCGGTAAAGTCGGGTGCAGACGACCGGCGGCCGACGGACGGGAGGCGGATATGACGGGTCGTGTATGCGTGGTCATGCCGACGTACAACGAGCGTGAGAACCTCGAACCGACGCTCAGCGGCGTCTTCGAACTCAACCCCGACGTCGACGTGCTCATCGTCGACGACGACTCGCCCGACGGCACCGGCCAGCTCGCCGACGTCATCGCGAAGGCCACGCATATGACGCCGGGGCTGAGCGTCGAGGCCAAGAGCAACGACATCGCGCACGACGTCTCGTTCTACAAGGACGGCGACGACGCGGCGCTGCTCTCCGATGCGAACGTGAGCACCGCCGACCTCAAGATCGCGAACCGCGTCAACGCGACGACGACCGGCTCGAAGCTGCACGTGCTGCACCGCCCTGGCAAGCTCGGCCTCGGCTCGGCGTACATCGACGGTTTCAAATGGGCACTCGCGCGCGGCTACGACATCATCTGCGAAATGGACATGGATGGCTCGCACCGCCCCGACGACCTGCGGCGCATCCTGGCGCGCATCGACGGCGACGAGCGTGTCGACCTCGTGCTCGGGTCGC
This sequence comes from Bifidobacterium anseris, assembly GCF_002860345.1. Lineage (GTDB taxonomy): Bacteria > Actinomycetota > Actinomycetes > Actinomycetales > Bifidobacteriaceae > Bifidobacterium > Bifidobacterium anseris. The sequence goes on along the minus strand of NZ_NMYC01000003.1, from coordinate 146,039 downwards.
GGCGCGTCCCCGGCGGCATGACACAGAACTGGCCGTGGTACCGCGACGTCATCTCCCGCGCCGGCTCCTCCTACGCGCGTTTCATGCTCGGTCTCAAGGTGCGCGACATGACGAGCGGCTTCCGCGCCTACCGAGCTCGCATCCTGCGCAGGATCGACCTCGACGGCATCGACGACAACGGCTACGTGTTCCAGATCGACATGACGCGCCGCGTCGTGGCGGCCGGCGGCGTCGTCGTCGAAGTGCCGATCGTATTCCCCGAACGTGCGCTCGGCGTTTCGAAGATGGATGGGGCGATCGTACACGAGGCGATGCGCAAGGTGACCAAGTGGGGCTTCTCGCGCATGCATCGGCAGCTGCACGACCCGCGCGAACGCGAGTTCGAACGCCGCGCCGCACGCCGGCAGATCGCCGATGCGCCCGACGACGACTTCAACGACGAGCTTGAAGCCGAAGCCGAAGCCGCCGACTGATCGTCCACGGCGTCGCGCGGCATATGCGATCGTGCGTTGTGCGCGAACCGATTGATGACCGATCTGACGTCCAATCTGACGTCCAATCTGACGTCCAACCTGCGGGCTGCCGCTATGGTGACCCCGCCGAATCCACCCGCAACGGTCATGCATACGTGTGCACTAGATCGGTTTATGTGAACTTCTGTTTGGAAAACACGCCGAAATGTTTGTTTCGAGTTGTCTGATGAAATGAAATGTGCGATAATGTTCACATGATTTCCTCACAACGACAGCATCTCATCCTGAGCCGGCTGCGTACGCGCGGCGCGGTGCGCATCACCGCACTCTCGAAGGAGCTCGGCGTCTCGGCGATGACGATCCGCAGGGACATCGCCGAACTCGCGGACAAGGGTCTGCTGCGGCGCGTGCACGGCGGCGCCGTGTCGACAAGCACGCTGCTGAGCGAACCGCTGTTCTCGGTCAAGTCACAGATGGACATCGGCCTCAAGGACGCGATCGCACAGCAGGCGATCGACTATGTCTCGCCGGGCGACGTCATCGCGATCGGCGGCGGCACGACCGCCTACGTCTTCGCGCAGCATCTGCTCGAATCGCAGCGTTCGAACGGCATCACGATTCTGACGAACTCGATTCCGGTCGCCGAACTCGTGCAGGCCCTCGAATCGAAGGACGTCGAGGTCATCGTCACCGGCGGCGTCATCACGCGTTCGAACTCGCTCGTCGGGCCGATCGCGGACAAGGTCATCGCGTCGCTGCGCGTGAACACCGTGTTCCTCGGTACGCACTCGGTGTCGATCCCGCGCGGATTCCTGATGCCGAACTCGCTTGAGGCGGCGACCGATATGGCGATGATGGACATCGCCGACCGCACGATCATCCTCACCGACCACACGAAGTGGAGCAGCACGTCGCTGTCGCTGTTCGCGCGCTTCGACCAGGTGGACACTGTCATCACCGACGACGGCCTCGACACGGATTCGGCGACGAAGACGCGCGACCTCGTCAAGGAGCTTGTACTCGCCCACGACAGGGCGTCCGACGATACAGAAAGCGAGTGACGACGATGTCACGATTTGCACAGTATGAACCCGGCGACTACGCGAAGGAGCATATCCGCATCACGCCGGCGACGCTCGCCGACGGCCGCGACTTCTTCTACCTCGACGACGAGCCCGAGTTTGTCTCCGGTGAGCGCACGCGCCGCCTCGACGATCCGCGCGAGCTGCCGTATCGATTCGCGCCGCATCTGGACGCCGACGGCGTCGAAGTGCGCTATCAGGCGCCGCAGATGCGTCGCGACCCGCTCACCGGCGACTGGATCCCGATGGCGACGGCGCGCATGAACCGTCCGATCACGGCCGGTGCCGGCGCTACGGCGAAGGGCAATCCGCTCGCTGCACGCAAACCCGGCGATCCGTATCAGGACGGCGAAGTGCCGGACACCGACTATGACGTCGTCATCTTCGAGAACCGATTCCCCTCGATGGTGCAGGTGCCCGGCGTCCCCGACGAGGTCGGCTACGTCGACGGCAACCCGCTGTGGCAGGTGCGCCCGGCGGCCGGCCGCTGCGAGGTCATCTGCTTCGACCCGGACGAGGACGGCCTGCCCGCCGACCTGCCGGTGTCGCGTCTGCGCACCGTCGTCGAGGCGTGGGCCTTCCGCACGGCCGAACTGAGCACGATCGACGGCATCGAGCAGATCTTCCCGTTCGAGAACCACGGCGAGGAGATCGGCGTCTCTCTCGCGCATCCGCATGGCCAGATCTACGCGTACCCGTTCATCGCACCGAAGCTCGAAACGGAGCTCGAGCACACTGAAGCCTACTTCGAGCGCACCGGCGGCAATCTGCTGCACGACCTGATGGCCGCCGAAATCGAGGCCGGCGAACGTGTTGTCATGCGCAACCACAGCTGGGTCGCCTACGTGCCGGCCGCGGCGCGCTGGCCGCTCGAGGTGCACGTCGCGCCGCTGCGCGACGGCATCCTTACGCTCGACGAGCTCGACGACCAGGAGCGCTGGGACCTCGCGCAGATGTACTCTACGCTGCTCAAGCGCGGCAACCGCTTCTTCGATAGGGGCGACGGCAAGGGCATGGACCTGCCGTACATCGCCGCCTGGCATCAGGCGCCGGTGCGCGACGCGCGCCGTGACCACTACCGGCTCAACCTGCAGTTCTTCTCGTTCCGCCGCGCGACGAACAAGATCAAGTACCTTGCGGGCTCCGAATCGGGCATGGCGGCGTGGGTGTCGGACACGACGCCCGAACTCATCGCGGCGCGCTTCCACGAGCTCGGCCCCGTCGACATCGCCGACGAAAGCTGAGCGGCGCGACACCAATCGGAACACGACAGAACACGGCAGACGAAAGACGAAGACAACTATGGCACAGGTGGAATTCATCGAGGCGATGGGCGACGAGCAGGGAGCGCAGCAGGCAGCCGCACTGTTCCGCGAGCGCTACGGCAAGGATCCGGACGGCGTATGGGCGGCGCCCGGACGCGTCAACCTCATCGGCGAGCACACGGACTACAACGGTGGCCTGTGCCTGCCGATCGCGCTGCCGCATCGCACGTATGTGGCTCTCGGCGCGCGTGACGACACGACGGTGCGTGTCGTCTCCGACGTCGCACCCGACACGGTCGCCGAAGCCGACCTCGACGGCCTTATGGCCGGCGGCGTCGACGGCTGGGCGGCGTACCCGGTCGGCGTCGCATGGGCGATGCGCGAGGCCGGATTCGATCAGGTGGGCGGCTTCGACGCGGCCTTCGCGTCATGCGTGCCGCTCGGCTCGGGACTGAGCTCGTCGGCGGCGATGACGTGCTCGACGGCGCTCGCGCTCGACGACGTGCACGCGCTCGGCTTCAGCGGCAGCGACGCCAGCCGTGTCACGTTGATCGACGCGGCGATCCGTGCGGAGAACGACATGGCGGGCGCGTCGACCGGCGGTCTCGACCAGAACGCGTCGATGCGCTGTACCGAAGGCCACGCGCTGCGACTCGACTGCCGTCCTGGCTTGAGCGCACTTGAAAACGTCGAGCAGGAGCCCTTCGATCTAGGCCGCTACGGCCTCGAGCTGCTCGTGCTCGACACGCGCGCGCCGCATCAGCTCAACGACGGCCAGTACGAGGCGCGCCGCACGATGTGCGAGCAGGCGGCGGCGTTGCTCGGCGTCGCGAACCTGCGTGAGGTCGCCGACGCCGTCGACGCCTCCGACGATCCGCAGCAGGCACTCGACGACGTGCTCGCGCGGCTCAGCGACGAGACGATGCGCAAACGTGTGCGGCACGTCGTCACCGAGATCGGACGCGTCGACCAATTCATCGACGCCTTCGCACGTGGCGACATGCAGGAGGCTGGCGCATTGTTCAACGCGTCGCACGATTCGCTGCGCGATGACTACGAGGTGACGGTGCCCGAACTCGACGTGGCTGTCGACGTCGCGCGCGCCGAGGGTGCGTACGGCGCGCGCATGACCGGCGGCGGCTTCGGCGGATCGATCATCGCGCTCGTCGACGCCGGCGCGAGCGAACGCATCGCGCAGCGCATCGCCGACGAATTCGCACGCCGCGGCTTCCGTGCGCCGCGCGCGCTGCCGGCATATGCGGCTGCAGCGTCGCAGTGCGTGAGCTGACGTTCGCGCGTCGACATCGTCGATGACGATGGTCGATGACGATTGCCGAACGACGTCCCCTTATGCCTCTGCTGGCGTAAGGGGACGTTGGCGTAAGGGGACGTCGCGGACGCAAACGTAAAGGTTTGGGAATGCGACGTGCGAATGCGTGACTGTGCGGTTATGCTCTAAACGGACAAACAGATCGACAAACGGATCGCAGTGACGGCCGCGCCGCGCGCGCTGCCGGCGAGAGGGTGGACGCGCTATGGCTGACAGGTGGGACGACGGCAACCACGACGAACACGGCGGCAATCACGACGATTGGGACATGTGGGAGGAGATGCACGACAGCGACGCGCATGGCGACGATGTGCATGACAACGATGTGCACGATGCCGACGCGCACGATGCCGACGCGGCGGCCGCATCGGCGGGGGAGGACGGATTCGCCGAGATCATCGACCCGCACGAACCCGGCAAGCCGAAGCTGACGCCGGAGGAGCTCGCGCGCAAACGCAAGAAGGACAACCGCAGGTTCTTCGCGATGCTCGCCGCGATGAGCGCGCTGCTGCTCATCGGCGTCGGCCTGATCCTCTATCCGACGATCGCCGACGCGTGGAACAGGCACGTCGCGTCGCGCGCCGTCGCCGGCTATATCGAGAAGGTCGCCGACACATCCAAGGAGGACCGCGACAAGGAGCTCGCGCGCGCGAAGGAGTACAACGAATCGCTCGTCGGACAGGGCAATTCCCGTTTCCTACCGACACCCGAGGAAAAGAAGGTGTACGAGTCGATCCTCGACGTGTCCGGCACCGGCATCATGGGCTACGTGACGATTCCGAAGATCAAGGCGCGTCTGCCGATCTACCACGGCACCGACGAGACGGTGCTGCAGATCGCGGCCGGCCATCTCGAAGGCTCGAGCCTGCCGATCGGCGGCGAATCGACGCACACGGTGCTCACCGGGCACACCGGCCTGCCGAGCGCGATGCTGTTCACCGGCCTCGACACGCTCGGCAAGGGCGACAAGTTCACGATCACCGTCTACGACGAAGTGCTCACCTACGAGGTCGAGGCGACGCACACGGTGCTGCCGAACGAAGTCAAGGACCTCGCGATCCAGGAGGGACGCGACCTCGCGAGCCTCGTGACCTGCACGCCCTACGGCGTCAACTCGCATCGCCTCATCGTCACCGGACACCGCATCCCGACCGAATCGCCGCAGCAGCACACGCCGTACCGCGACGAAGGCCTGACGCAGGACATCACGGTGACGGCGATCATCGTGACGCTCGTCGTCGCCGCGATCGTCACCGTGTTCGTCGTGCAGCGCCGGCGCATGCGCAACCAGCCGACGCACCACGCGAAACGATAACGGCGAACGGCGGCGAGCGCCGATGAACGTCGATGAACGTCGATAGGCAGCATTGAACGGCCCGCGACGCGCCCTGCACAGGGGTGGGTCACGGGCCGCTGCCGTCCGGCCGCGACATCCTGACATGTGGGACATCGCCGAACTTGGCACAGCTCCTCCCTATACTTTGGTCTTGCCGGTACTTTTCCAGGGCGACCGCGCCCGAGACCCAGGGAGATCCATGAACAAGGCAATCATCACCGTCGTCGGCCAGGACACCGTCGGCATCATCGCTCGCGTCTGCACGTACCTTTCCGAACACCACACGAACGTGCTCGACATTTCCCAGACGATCATCGACGGATTCTTCAACATGATGATGATCGTCGACTACGCGGACGCGGACGTCGCATTCGAGACGATCGTGGACGACCTCGAGGCCCTCGGCGAGGACATCGGCGTGCGCATCCGCTGCCAGCGCGAGGAGATCTTCACGAAGATGCACCGCGTCTGAGGCCGCGGACGCCATCCACGTGAACGCAATAGGCCAGAGCCGGAAGGAACCAGCATGCTGAATATCATGGAGGTCCACGAGACCAACCAGATGATCGAGCAGGAGAAGCTCGACGTGCGCACGATCACGATGGGCATCAGCCTCATGGATTGCGCGACGACCGACGTCGACGAGACCTGTGGCAAGATCTACGACAAAATCACGACCTACGCGAAGGACCTCGTCTCCACCGGCGAGTCGATCGAACGCGACTTCGGCATCCCGATCGTCAACAAGCGCATCACGGTGACGCCGATCGCGCTCGTCGGCGCGAGCTGCTGCAAGACGAGCGCCGACTTCGTCAAGATCGCGCACGCGCTCGACCACGCGGCGAAGACCGTAGGCGTCGACCTTATCGGCGGATACTCGGCGCTCGTCTCGAAGTCGATGACGCCGGCCGAGGAACTGCTCATCCGTTCGCTGCCGGCCGCGCTGAGCGAAACCGACATCGTCTGCTCGTCGGTCAACGTCGGCTCGACGAAGACCGGCATCGACATGAACGCCGTCGACATGCTCGGCCACATCATCAAGGAGATCGCCGAAGCGACCGCCGACATCGACTCCTACGGCTGCGTCAAGTTCGTCGCGTTCTGCAACGCGCCCGACGACAACCCGTTCATGGCGGGCGGATTCCACGGCGTGACCGAAGGCGACGCCGTCATCAATGTCGGCGTGTCCGGCCCGGGCGTCGTCTCGAGCGCGCTCGACGCAGCCGTCGGCAAGGACTTCGAATTCCTGTGCGAGACGATCAAGCGCACGGCGTTCAAGATCACGCGCGTCGGCCAGCTCGTCGCGCAGGAGGCGTCGAAGCGCCTCGGCGTGCCCTTCGGCATCATCGACCTGTCGCTCGCGCCGACGCCGGCTGTCGGCGACTCGGTTGGCGAAGTGCTTGAGAAGATGGGACTCGCGCAGGTAGGCGGCCCCGGCACGACGGCCGCGCTCGCGATGCTCAACGATCAGGTCAAGAAGGGCGGCATCATGGCGTCCTCCTATGTGGGCGGCCTGTCCGGCGCGTTCATTCCGGTCTCCGAGGACAAGAACATGATCGACGCGGCCGAATCGAGCTGCCTGACGATCGAAAAGCTCGAGGCGATGACGTGCGTGTGCTCGGTCGGCCTTGACATGATCGCGATCCCCGGCGACACGCCCGCGTCGACGATCTCCGGCATCATCGCCGACGAATCGGCGATCGGCATGGTCAACCAGAAGACGACGGCCGTGCGCGTCATCCCGGTCGTAGGTAAGACGGTCGGCGAAATGGCGAACTTCGGCGGCCTGATGGGCTATGCGCCGATCATGCCGGTGAACACGGCGAGCTGCGGGGCCTTCGTGACGCGCGGCGGCCGCATTCCGGCGCCGATCCACAGTTTCAAGAACTGACCCCACCCTAAAATCGCAGATGGGCGTGCATCAAACGGTTGATGCACGCCCATCTGCGATTTTAGGGTGGATGGTCATTGACCCCCATCAAATCCCAGCTGCCGCCAGGCCTCATAGATCGCAATCGACGCGCAGTTCGTCAGGTTGAGGCTGCGCAGGCTCGGCCGCATCGGCAGACGCACCTGCTCGGCGACGTGCGGTCCGAACATGATGTCGGTCGGATCGGGGATGTTGCCCGGCTCCGGGCCGAACAGCAGGATGTCGGTCGGCCGGTACTCCACTTCGGTGTACAGCTTCGTCGCATGCGCAGTGAACGCGATGATGCGCGAATCCGGCATCGACTCGACGAGATCCTCGAAGTTCGGGTGGAGCACGACATGTGCCATGTCATGGTAGTCGAGACCGGCGCGGCGCAGCTTCGTGTCGCGCAGGTTGAAGCCGAGCGGTTCCACGAGATGCAGGATCGTGCCGGTGACCGCGCACAGGCGGATCGCCGAGCCGGTGTTGCCGGGGATGCGCGGGGAGTAGTAGCACAGATGCGGCGTCGACGTCGGCGTGTTCGCCGCCTCCTTCGCCGACATCATCGCGTCGACGACGGAAATCGGATTGCCGTGCGCGTCGGTCACGAGTTCGTCGGGACCGTAGTTCGATTTGCGGTAACCATATTCGAACATCCGCTCTACCTGCGCCTGCGGGTCGGTGGCGTTCGCGGGATTCGTTGCTTCATTCGTCACGTGACACACGATATTGCCCCGGCGCGACGCGGCTTCTACAATGGCGAGGCTATGGTCACCCGAACGAAGAAGAACGCCGAACCGAGCGACGTCGTCGGCGTCTCGCGCGCCGCATCCGCGCGACGCCTCGCCGAACAGCTGCGCCGACCGCTGTTCGCATGGTGGGACGTGCACGCGCGCACACTGCCGTGGCGCGACGGACGCACGTCGCCGTGGGGCGTCCTCGTGTGCGAGGTCATGAGTCAGCAGACGCAGATGGGCAGGGTCGTGCCGTATTGGACCGCGTGGATGGAACGATGGCCCGACGCCGCCGCGCTCGCCGCTGCGCCGCGCGCCGACGTCCTCGAAGCGTGGGGACGGCTGGGCTATCCGCGCCGCGCGCTGCGGCTGCAGGAATGCGCGCGCGTCGTCGCCGCCGAATGCCACGACGAGCTGCCGCGCGACTACGCGACGCTGACGGCGCTGCCCGGCATCGGCGACTACACGGCGAGCGCCGTGCTCAGTTTCGCCTATGGCGAGCGCATCGCCGTCGTCGATACGAACATCCGCCGCGTACTCAGCCGCGTGTTCCTTGGCGAGGAGTCGCTCGGGGGCGCCGCGAGCGCGCTCGAGCGTGCGCTCGCCGACGTCGTGCTGCCGAGCGACGCGCAGGCGAGCGCGACGTGGAATCAGGCGGTCATGGAACTCGGCGCGCTCGTGTGCACGGCGAAACAGCCGGCGTGCGACGACTGTCCGCTGCGCGAGCGCTGCCGTTTCCTCGCCGCCGGCCGCCCGCGGCTGGGGGAGCGGCGCACGCGGCCGCGGCAGCGTTTCGCCGGCACCGACCGTCAGGTGCGTGGCATCGTCATGCAGGCGCTGCGCGAGTTGTCTGCCGATGCGCACGGTGTGCTGTCGCGCGAGGCGGCGGGACGATTGTGGCCCGACGGCGTGCAGCTCGACCGTTGCATCGCATCGCTCGACGAGGACGGTCTGATCGAGATCGTCGACGGCCACGGCGTGCGGCTGCCGCGGTAGTCGACGCGCGGGCGACTGACGAAGTCGACAAAAACACCGACGAAAAGTCAATCAACAGGAATTAACGGATTAACGATTAACAAGGATGACGTGGGTGGGGTGGATAAGATGGTGAGCATGCCGAAGCCACCACATCAGCGCACGTCGTCGAAATCGTCGCCGCGCACGTCGTCGTCGAGAACAGCGTCGTCGGAATCGTCGTTGGGAACAACGTCGTCATCGGGCGGCGCGCGGCCGCGCAAGCGCACGATGTCGAAACGCAAGCGCGCGATATACCGCAAGCGCCGCCTCGTGTTCTTCGGCGGCCTGCTCGTGTTCGTGATCGTGTGCGTGCTGTGCGTCTACAGTCTGATTCGCGGCGCCGTCGCCGCACACGACTGGATCGGCGTGGGAGACCGCATGGCCGTGTCGCGCACGGCGGTGCCCGATCCGCCGAAGAAAAGCAAGGTGAAGGACTGCACGGCGAAGAATCTGCAGATGACGCTGACGCCGGCGGCCGACGTCGTGCCGCTCGGCGGCTCGCTCGAGTTCACGGCGACGATGACGTACGTCGGCACCGACCCGGCCGGCTGTTTCGTCGACGGCGCCGACGACGCGCGCGTCCTCGTCATCAAGTCGGGTGCGGACACGGTGTGGCGTTCCGACGCGTGCGAGGCGACGTACCGTCCGCTGCTGATGATGGAGGGCGTCACCGACGAACAGCAGATCGTCTGGGATACGGTGCGCTCGGGCGACGAATGCAAGGCGTCGGGGGAGCTGCCGCACGTCGACCGCGGCACGTACACGGCGCAGCTCGTCATCGACGGCGACACGCACGTCGAAAGCAAGCCGGTGACAATCACCGTCGGCTGAGCGCGGACTGCGCATGTCGATGACGACGATGCTGCGAACATCGTCGACACTGCTGCGAACGCCGACAACGCTGCAGCATCGTCGACACTGCTGCGATTGTCGATAACACAGTGCATACTGTGAGATTGCTCACATTTTCGGAATATCGATTGCTTCTGCGGGTTGGAATCGATAGTATATTGATTCCGTGTCTTAGTGTGTCATATGGCGGGCATGCTATCGAAGACGAAGCGCCCGCGCACCTCGGCATATGGCGGCCGGTGTCCGCGCTTCCGACTGTGAGCATAGTTACGAACAACAAGCAGCGATAAGGAACGTCCATTGTCTGAGACTACGACGAACACCACTTCCATCATCGCGCGTGCCGACCAGCGGGACATCGACCTGCACAAGGCGTCGGATCGCGTGAACTTCGGCTCGATCGCCGAACCCATCGACGTGCCGTATCTGCTCGGCGTGCAGACCGACAGCTTCGACTGGCTGATCGGCAACGAGCGCTGGCAGGCCCGCGTCCAGGAGGACGAGGAGAAGGGCACGCACACCGTCGCTCACATCTCCGGACTCGACGAGGTCTTCCAGGAGATCTCCCCGATCGAGAACTACTCGCAGACGATGAGCCTGACGTTCTCCGACCCGTACTTCGAAGAGCCGCGCCACACCGTGCAGGAATGCAAGGAGAAGGACTACACGTATTCGGCGCCGCTGTACGTCAACGCCGAGTTCGAGAACGGCGACACCGGCGAGATCAAGTCGCAGACCGTCTTCATGGGCGACTTCCCGCTGCAGACGCCGCACGGCACCTTCATCATCGGCGGCACCGAGCGCGTCATCGTCTCGCAGCTCGTGCGTTCCCCGGGCGTCTATTTCGACCGTCAGCAGGATCGCTCCTCGGACAAGGAGATCTTCGGCGCGAAGATCATCCCGAGCCGTGGCGCATGGCTCGAGTTCGAGATCGACAAGCGCGACTTCCTCGGCGTGCGCGTCGACCGCAAGCGCAAGCAGTCGGCGATCGTCTTCCTGATGGCGATCGGCATGTCTCGCTCCGAGATCCGCGAGGCCTTCGAAGGCTACCCGCTCGTGCTCGATGCGCTCGACAACGAGAAGATCGACTCGCAGGACGAAGCCCTCGTCGACCTCTACCGCAAGATCCGCCCGACTGACGCGGCGACGCCGGAAGCCGGCAAGAACCTGCTCGACTCCTTCTACTTCAACACGAAGCGCTACGATCTGGCGCGCGTCGGCCGCTACAAGATCAACCGCAAGCTCGGCCTCGAGAAGGACTACAACGACCGTTCGCTCAGCCGTGAGGACATCATCGCGACGCTCAAGTACCTCGTGACGCTGCACGCCGGCGCCGCGACGTTCCCGGGCAAGCGCGACGGCGAGGACATCGAGCTGCGCGTGGACGTCGACGACATCGACCACTTCGGCAACCGCCGCATCCGCCAGGTCGGCGAACTGATCCAGAACCAGCTGCGCACCGGCCTGAGCCGCATGGAGCGCGTCGTGCGCGAACGCATGACGACGCAGGACGCCGAGGCGATCACGCCGCAGTCGCTCATCAACATCCGTCCGGTCAACGCGACGATCAAGGAGTTCTTCGGCACTTCGCAGCTCTCGCAGTTCATGGACCAGAACAACCCGCTGGCGGGCGTGACGAACAAGCGCCGCTTGTCGGCCCTCGGCCCCGGCGGCCTGTCGCGCGACCGCGCGTCGATGGAGGTGCGCGACGTGCATCCGTCCCACTTCGGACGCATGTGCCCGATCGAGTCCCCTGAAGGCCCGAACATCGGCCTTATCGGCTCGCTCGCTACCTTCGGCCGCATCAACCCCTTCGGCTTCATCGAGACGCCGTACCGCAAGGTCGTCAACGGCCATGTGACCAACGAGGTCGAGTACATGACCGCGGACCGTGACGTCGAGCACGTCATCGCGCAGGCGAACCAGAAGCTCGACGCGAACGGCAACTTCGTCGAGAAGGAAGCGCTCGTGCGAGACGCGGCCGGCGAGGCGGAGGACGTCCCGGTCGAGATGGTCGATTACATGGATGTCTCGCCGCGTCAGATGGTCTCCGTCGGCGCGTCGCTGATCCCGTTCCTCGAGCACGACGAGGGCCACCGAGCGCTGATGGGTACGAACATGCAGCGTCAGGCGGTCCCGCTGATCAAGTCCGAGCGTCCGCTCGTCGGCACCGGCGCGGAATGGCGTGCGGCGGTCGACTCCGGCGACGTCATCCTCGCCGAGAAGCCGGGCGTGGTCACCTACGTGTCCGCGGACATCATCCGTGTCATGAACGACGACGGCACGACGAGCTCCTACAAGCTCGCGAAGTTCCAGCGTTCGAACCAGACGACGTGCTACAACCAGGTCCCGCTCATCCACGACGGCGAACGCGTCGAGGAAGGCACCGTGCTGGCCGACGGCCCGGCGACCGAGAAGGGCGAGATGGCCCTCGGCAAGAACCTGCTCGTCGCGTTCATGCCGTGGAACGGCTACAACTACGAGGACGCCGTCATCATCTCGCAGCGCCTCGTCCAGGACGACACGCTCTCCTCGATCCACATCGAGGAATACGAGATCGACGCCCGCGAGACGAAGCTCGGCGCCGAGGAGATCACGCGCGACCTGCCGAACGTCGGCGAGGACGCCGTAGCGAACCTCGACGAGCGCGGCATCATCCGCATCGGCGCCGAAGTCGAAGCCGGCGACATCCTCGTCGGCAAGGTCACGCCGAAGGGCGAGACCGAGCTGACCCCGGAGGAGCGTCTGCTGCGCGCGATCTTCGGCGAGAAGAGCCGCGAAGTGCGCGACACGTCGCTGCGCGTGCCCCACGGCGAGACGGGCACCGTCATCGCCGTCAAGGAGATCACGCGTGAGGACGCCGAGGAGGACGGCGACGAGCTGCCCAACGGCGTCAACCAGATGATCCGCGTCTACATCGCGCAGCACCGCAAGATCACGCAGGGCGACAAGCTCTCGGGCCGCCACGGCAACAAGGGCGTCATCTCGCGCATCCTGCCGGAAGAGGACATGCCGTTCCTCGCGGACGGCACCCCGGTCGACATCATGCTCAACCCGCTCGGCGTGCCTTCGCGAATGAACCTCGGCCAGGTGCTCGAACTGCACCTCGGCTGGGTCGCGCACGCGGGCTGGGACATCTCGCTCGATCCGGACCTCGAGGCCGAATGGAAGCAGTACGTGCCGAAGGGTGCCGAAAAGGGCGAGCCGGGCACTCCGGTCGCGACGCCGGTCTTCGACGGCGTGCGCCAGGAGACGCTCAAGGGCCTGCTTTCGACGACGCTGACCGACCGCGACGGCAACAAGCTCGTCGGCGCCGACGGTAAGGCAACGCTGTTCGACGGCCGCACCGGCGAACCGTTCCCGAAGCCGATCTCGGTGGGCTACATGTACATGCTCAAGCTCCACCACCTCGTCGACGACAAGATCCACGCGCGTTCGACCGGTCCGTACTCGATGATCACGCAGCAGCCGCTCGGCGGCAAGGCGCAGTTCGGCGGCCAGCGCTTCGGCGAGATGGAGGTGTGGGCGCTCGAAGCCTACGGCGCCGCCTACACGCTGCACGAGATGATGACCACGAAGTCGGATGACGTCGACGGCCGCGTGCGCGTCTACGGCGCGATCGTCAAGGGCGATAACCTGCCGCCGGCGGGCATCCCCGAGTCGTTCAAGGTGCTCCTCAAGGAAATGCAGTCCCTGTCCCTCAACGTCGAAGTGCTCAACGCCGAAGGCGTCGCGATCGACATGAAGGAAGAGGACGACGATCCGGTCTCCTCCTCCAACGACCTCGGCTTCAACATCGGCGCCCGCCCGGACGCCGCGGCGAAGGCCGACCAAATCGTTGATGAACCTGAATACAAGTAATCACACGAGTCATTCAAGAGAAACAAGAACCTACACAGACAGGACAAACGTAAGTGCTGGACGTCAACGCATTTGACAAACTGAAAATCGGCCTGGCCACCGCGGACGACATCCGTGGCTGGAGCTACGGCGAAGTCAAGAAGCCGGAGACCATCAACTACCGCACGCTCAAGCCGGAGAAGGACGGCCTGTTCGGCGAACAGATCTTCGGACCGACGCGTGACTGGGAGTGCGCGTGCGGCAAGTACAAGCGCGTGCGCTTCAAGGGCATCGTGTGCGAGCGCTGCGGCGTCGAAGTGACGCGCAGCCGCGTGCGCCGCGAGCGCATGGGCCACATCGAGCTGGCCGCGCCGGTCACGCACATCTGGTTCTTCAAGGGTGTGCCAAGCCGTCTGGGCTACCTGCTCGGCATCGCGCCGAAGGAACTCGAGAAGGTCATCTACTTCGCGTCCTACATGGTCACGAAGGTCGACGACGAACAGCGCCACCAGGATCTGCCGGATCTGCAGGAGGAGTTCGACACCGAGGTGAAGAACCTCGAACGCCGCCGCGACAACGAGATCGAGGAGCGCGCGAAGAAGGTCGAGGCCGATCTGGCCGAGCTCGAAGCCGACGGCGAGGTCAAGGGCAGCGCCCGTACGAAGCTGCGCAACGGCGCCGAACGCGACATGGCGGCGATCCGCCAGCGCTACGACGACCAGATCGCACGCCTCGGCGCGGTCTTCGACAAGTTCAAGAACCTCAAGCCGGGCGACATGGAGAACGACGTCGACCTGTGGCGCGAGATGGAGGACCGCTACGGCGACTACTTCGAAGGCTGCATGGGCGCCGAGGCGATCAAGAAGCGCCTGCAGGACTTCGACCTCGAAGCCGCCGCGAAGGAACTGCGCGAGGAGATTGAGACCGGCACCGGCCAGCGCAAGGCCCGCGCCCTCAAGCGTCTCAAGGTCGTCAACGCGTTCCTGACGACCGGCAACAAGCCGGAGGCGATGGTCCTTGACGTGATCCCGGTCATCCCGCCGGATCTGCGCCCGATGGTGCAGCTCGACGGCGGCCGCTTCGCGACCTCCGACCTCAACGACCTGTACCGCCGCGTCATCAACCGCAACAACCGACTCAAGCGACTCATCGAGCTCGGCGCCCCGGAGATCATGCTCAACAACGAGAAGCGCATGCTCCAGGAGGCCGTCGACTCGCTGTTCGACAACGGCCGCCGTGGCCGCCCGGTCACCGGTGCCTCGAACCGTCCGCTCAAGTCGCTGTCCGACATGCTTAAGGGCAAGCAGGGCCGTTTCCGCCAGAACCTGCTTGGTAAGCGCGTCGACTACTCGGGCCGTTCGGTCATCGTCGTCGGCCCGTCGCTGCGCATGCACCAGTGCGGTCTGCCGAAGCCGATGGCGCTTGAGCTGTTCAAGCCCTTCGTCATCAAGCGTCTCGTCGACCTCAACTACGCGCAGAACATGAAGAGCGCGAAGCGTCTCGTCGACCGTGGCGACGCCGAGGTCTGGGGCGTGCTCGAAGAGGTCATCTCCGAGCACCCGGTCCTGCTCAACCGTGCGCCTACGCTGCACCGTCTGGGCATCCAGGCCTTCGAGCCGATCCTCGTCGAAGGCAAGGCGATCCACCTTCCGCCGTTGGCCTGCGCCGCGTTCAACGCTGACTTCGACGGCGACCAGATGGCTGTCCATCTGCCGCTGTCGGCTGAGGCCCAGGCCGAGGCTCGCTCGCTGATGCTCGCTTCGGACAACATCCTCAAGCCGGCCGACGGCCACACCGTCACGATGCCGTCGCAGGACATGATCCTCGGCCTGTACTACCTGAGCACCGTCGTCGACGGCGCGAAGGGTCAAGGTCGCGTCTTCTCGTCGCTCGACGAGGCGCAGATGGCGCTCGACCGCCACGAGATCGACATGCAGGCCAAGGTGCTCATCCGCCTTCCTGAGGACTTCGTGCTGCCGAAGGACTGGGAGCCGGGCGAGGTCAAGGTCGTCGACCCGGAGCCGGGCAGCCCGGACATCGTCAAGGAGGAGCGCTTCACTGACGGCACCGTGCTGTTCGCGACGTCGCTCGGCCGCATCCTGTTCAACGAGACGCTGCCGGTGAACTACCCGTTCATCAACGAGCAGTGCCCGAAGGGCAAGCTCTCGAAGATCGTCGACGACATCGCGACGCGCTACTCGACGCAGCAGGTCGCCGCCGTCCTCGACGCGCTCAAGGACCTCGGCTTCACGCGTGCGCCGTGGTCGGGCGTCACGATGGCCTTCTCGGACATCGTCGCCCCGGCGGACCGTGAGGAGATCATCAAGGGCTACGAGGACGAGGCCGCGAAGGTCAACAGCCAGTACGACCTTGGTCTGCTCACCGAGGAGGAGCGCCGTCAGGAGCTCATCAACCTGTGGACCGAGTGCACCGACAAGGTCGCCGAGGCGATGCGCGAGAACTTCCATGACGATAACAACGTGAACATCATGGTGCAGTCCGGCGCACGAGGCAACTGGATGCAGATCCGCCAGATCGCGGGTATGCGAGGCCTCGTGGCGAACCCGAAGGGCGAGATCATCCCCCGACCGGTCAAGTCGAACTACCGCGACGGCCTGTCCGTGCTCGAGTACTTCATCTCGCAGCACGGCGCGCGCAAGGGTCTGGCCGATACGGCACTGCGTACGGCGGAATCGGGCTACCTGACCCGTCGACTCGTCGACGTCTCGCAGGAAGTCATCGTCCGCGAAGAGGATTGCGGTACGAAGCGCGGCCTGACGATGAAGGTCGCCGAACGCGACGAGGACGGCAACCTCGTGCTCGTCAAGGCGGCCGACGGCGGTCCATACTCGCGTCTGCTCGCGGCCGATGTCATCGACCCGGCCGACGGCGAGACCGTGCTCTACCACGCCGGTGACGCGCTGTCGATGGACGTGCTCAACGATCTCGTCGCGCACGGCGTCGAAGAGGTCAAGGGACGTTCGGTGCTCACCTGCGAGTCGAAGCGCGGCGTGTGCGCGAAGTGCTACGGCTGGTCGCTCGCGACGAACAAGCTCGTCGACGTCGGCGAGGCGGTCGGTATCGTCGCCGCGCAGTCAATCGGCGAACCGGGCACGCAGCTGACGCTGCGTTCGTTCCACTCCGGCGGCGTCGCGTCGGCATCGGATATCACGCAGGGTCTGCCGCGTGTCACCGAGCTTTTCGAGGCGCGTACGCCGAAGGGCGAGGCGCCGATCGCGCAGGTCGCCGGCACCGTGAGGATCGAGGACAGCGAACGCGGTCGTCAGGTCTTCATCAAGCCCGACGACGGCAGCGAAGAGGAAGCCTACCCGGTGACCCGTCGCGCGCCGCTCCTCGTCAAGGACGGCGAGCACGTCGAAGCCGGCACGCAGCTGATCGAAGGTTCGGTCGACCCGAAGAAGATTCTGCGTATCCTCGGCCCGAACGCCGCGCAGAAGAACATCGTCGAGGAAGTGCACAACGTGTACCGCTCGCAGGGCGTCGACATCCACGACAAGCACATCGAGGTCATCGTCCACCAGATGCTGCGTCGCATCACCGTCATCGATTCCGGTGACACGACGCTGCTGCCGGGCGAACTCGTCGACCGTGCGCGCTTCACCGAGGCGAACCGCGCGGCCGTCGCCAACGGCGGCAAGCCGGCGGCGGGCCGTCCGGAGCTCATGGGCATCACGAAGGCGTCGCTCGCGACCGACTCGTGGCTGTCCGCGGCATCCTTCCAGGAGACGACTCGCGTGCTCACCGAAGCCGCGCTCAACGAGAAGGAAGACGACCTCAAGGGCCTCAAGGAGAACGTCATCATCGGCAAGCTCATCCCGGCGGGCACCGGCCTTGCGCGTTACCGCAACGCCGTCGTCGAGCCGGACAAGGCGATCCGCGACACGATCTACCCGAACTTCGGTCTCGGTGACGACGGGCTCGGCGGCGAGTTCGGCGATGGCGACATGTCCGACGTCGACTTCTCGAACATCGATTTCGGCGACCTCAAGCTCGGCGATGACTTCAACCCGGACGACTTCCTGGACGACAACGGCGGCCAGGAGGACCTCGGCGGCGATCTCGGCGACGACTTCAAGTTCTGACCGTTCGCTCGTCGGCGCAGCGCGCGCCGACGGCGAGTGGTTGTAACGGTTGCTGCAGTTTGCAGCGGTCTGCAGTGAAGGGCGTCTCTCATCGTGGATGGGAGGCGCCCTTCGCCGTATCCGCGCGTCCACACCGTGGCGGGGATGCGCGGTTTTCCAAGGCGATGTGCTAAGACTGGATTATGCAGAAATTACCGTATCCTCCGGCGCCAGAGATGGGTTGGTACGCCGACGACGAAGTCGAAACGGACATGCTCGTCCCTGAACACCGCGGCACCACGCCGCAGCAGGACGTTGCTGAGCAACCGGTCGTTGAGCAGGCGGTTGCCGCGCAGCCGGCGGTCGAACAGCCGATTGAATCGATTGAGCAGGCAGCGCAGCCGGTCGTCGCATCGCCCTTCCAAGAAGAGGAACATATCAACGCGAACACATCGGAGCAGCCGGCGCTCATCCCGGACGACTCCTACAACGCCCATCTGGGCGACGACCTCGAATACACGGCCGAGGAAGGTGCCGAAGGCAGCGACGAATGGGACGGCACCGTGCTGTCGACGGCGTTCATGAAGAAGGAACCGCGCTACGTCTACCGTCTCGTCAACGCGATCACCGGCCAGAGCATCGTCGTCGACATGGGCGTGCTCATGGGACGCAAGCCGTCGCAGGACATTCCGCAGGGCGCGAAGTCGGTGCGGCTTGTCGACCCGACGCGCACCGTGTCTCGCAATCATGCGGCGATCAGCTTCGATCAGGACGGCTCGCTGTGGATCGAGGACTACGGTTCGCTCAACGGCACCTATGTCATCGATGACGAAGGCGAGCGTCAGGTCGTCAAAGGCACGCCGATGCGGCTCACGGCACCGTGCAAGGTGCGCATCGGCGACCAGGTCTTCGATTTCGAGGACGCCGCCGAATAGCCGAATAAACGGCCGTCGTTGGCGGGGGAGCGGGACGGAACCGTCTGGTCGGTCGCTCCAACTGCCGCATAGTGATCATCCCAGGTGCGTGATACATCCGGGATGATCGCCATCGGGGCGTTTGCAATCGCGACAGGGTGTCACTGCACCCCAAGCGATCGCGGTAGGGGTGGTTTGCGATTGCGACCGGGGCGCAATGCGTCCGGCATGATCGCTACGGGGCCGGTTTGCGAACATGCCGGGTGCGTAGCCCGCACAGGATGTTCGCAAACCGGACTGCACCGCATACGACGGCGGACTCAGTGCTGCTGTCGCTGGGCGATCGACGCGTTCGTCGCGGGTTCGCCGAGCATGGCGAGCCAGTTGAGCAGTTCCGGATAGATGTACGGGTTCTGCGCGAGCGCCGGATGCAGTTCGGGCGCGTACTGCGCGATCTGCTGCATGACCGCCGTATCCGGCGTCGTCATCGCGACCTCGGCGGTGAAACCGTAGGGATTCTGCGGCTGAATCTGCGCATACGCCGGCTGCTCCGGCTGCGCGGCGACCGGCTGCGCGGCAGCCGCATCCATGCCGGTCTGCGAGGCGTCCATACTGTCGAACTGCTCGCTGAGCATGTCGACGCCGGTCGGCTGCGCCGGCTCGAAGGAGACCGGCTGCGCTTCGGCCATCGCATATTCGACGGTGCCGGTCTGCGACGCGATCGGATGCGCGTCGGCGACCGGCGATGCGGCAGCCGCCGACTGACCAGCAGTACCCGCTGCATTCGCCTCCGCTGCGTCGATCGCCGCAGCGATCGCGGCGGCCTCGTCCATCGCGGCTGCGTCGACCTGACGGTCCTCGACGGCGCCGAGCTGCGCCTGATATCCGAGTTGCGCGACGGTGGTGCGCGCGCGTTCGTCGCCGAACTGCGCGATCCAGCGCAGCAGTCCCGGATAGGCGCGCGGATGCGCTGCAACGTTTGCACCGAATTCCGGATTCTCGTACGCGACCTTCGCGAGCGTGACCGGGTCGGCCTGCGGGTCCTGGATGATCGCCACCGCGTCGTCGTAACTGACCATGATATGTTCCTCTTTTCCCTCGTCTCGCTGCGCCGCATGCACGATGCCGCGCAGCAGGACGAAACCATGTCCTTGTTCTTAACTTATCGTCTTCGTGCCCGTCGCCACTGCATCGTCTCACGTCCGCCGTGCAATCGTATTCACGTCTGCAGCGTCGTGTCGTCGATGTCCGAGAGATCCTCGTCGACCTCGAGTCGTTCGCAGTGCCATGCTTCGGTGCGTTCGGCGTCCCACGGCATGTCGACGACGATGACGGTGACGTTGTCGCCGCCGCCCGCTTCGAGCGACGCGTCGATCAACGCGTGCGCCGCCGCGTCGGCCGTGTCGTGCTGCGCTGCAACGTGTGCAATCGTAGCATCATCGATCTCGCCATGGCAGCCGTCCGAACAAATGATGAACCGTCCCGCCGCGTCCGCCATGAAGAAATCCGGGCGGATGCCCATCGGCGAGCCGACGCACTGCGTGATGACGTTGCGTGCGATCGAGCGTTCCGCCTCCTCGGGTGTCATTTCGCCGGATTCGATCGCCTCCTGCCTGCGCGAATGGTCGTGCGTGATCTGCGTGAGCGAGGCGGCGTCCCAATGGCCGTCGGTGTCGGGGCTCATATGGTAGGTGCGAGAATCGCCGACGTTGACGACGTAGCACATGTGCGGCTCGGCGTCCGGCAGCAGCTGCCTGATCGCGATTGACCATGCGTCGGGCGCGACGTCGGCGCGATGTTCGCCGAAGCGTGCCGTGTCCGTGCCGCCGCCGAGGTCGGTGCCCGGCTGCGTCGCGTCCCAATCGTCGCCGAATCCGGAGAGTGGCCGCAGTTCGTCGATTGCGCCGAGCGTCGCGATTGCGTTGTACTGCGCGCTGTGTTTCGGGTGATGCGTCGTCGTCGGCTTGCGGTGCGCGTCGGCGAAATGCGTCGCCCCGTCAGCGCGCCCGCATTCGAGTTCGTCGGCCGTCGCGACATCCTCGTCCTCGCTGCCGTCTGCAACCCCACGGTCCGCAGCCCCCGCCGAACCGCCGGCCGCCGCGAACCATTGCGGCAGCACGACACCGGTGACCGTCGTGCCGGCGATGCCGCCGAGCGTGAGCCCGAGCGCACGCGTGCGCGACTGCGCGCGCTCGAGCGTCTCCTCGATCGAGGCGCGCGTGCGCGACGCCTCCCGTGCGAGCTGGGCGAGATCCTCGACGGCGATCGCGCTGGCGCGTTCGCCTCCCGATTCGCCGCCCATGCCGTCGCAGACCATGTAGACGCCGCGTTCGGCGAGCCAGCTGTCCTGGTTCGTGCGGCGCCTGCGTCCGATATCGGTGAGCGCAGCGACACTGATGACTGCCTGTTGCATGCGCGTCCTTCCTACCCGTTCCCCGCTGCCTGCGTCAGTGACGCGCATGGGAGAAACGGCGCTTCCTGTGCTTGCTGTCCGCCGACGCTGATTCGCCGGCGCGGCGCGGCGCCGACTGTTTCTCGTCGTTCGCCTCGGCCTTATGATACCCGACCGTCACATCGACCGGTTTCATCTGCCGCACGCCGCGCAGCGACAGTTTCGTGCGCCAGCGTCGCATGCGTGGCAGTGTCGCGAGCATCGCCGCGCGCAGTTCGTCGATGGCGTGCCAATACGTCGACGCCTGCTCATCGCTGACGTCCTGCCCGGAGAAGGTCGCGTAGTCCGCCTGCCTGCAGGCCGACTGCATCGCCGTCGGATCGAGTTTGAGCTGTTCGGTGATCTGCTGCGCTTGCTCGCGGCGTGTGCCGTGCGCGTCGATGCCGCTCTGCCGCGCGAGCACGGCGACCGACTGCCATCCCGAGGCCATGCGCATCTGCGGGCGTCCGCGTTTGCGCAGCATCGCGAGCTGGATCGCCTTGCCGAGCAGGATCGCGCCGACGATGAGCAGCACGATCCACAGCGGCGAACCGTAGAGCGCGACCTTGCCGATGACGCGTCCCGCCTGCGCCCATTTCGACGGTTCGGGCGCTTCCGCCGCCTCGGTGCCGCCGAACGACGACTGGCTCGTCGTGTTCGTCTCGTCGCGCAGCGGATCGGTGAGCGGCAGCGGCGGCTGCCGCACGAGGTTCTGCGGATTCGGCGGCGTGAGGTTCTGGTCGTCGTCCGGCGTCTTCGTCTCCTTCGGCGTCGGATAGAACGGCACCCACCCGTAGCCTTCGAGATTGATTTCGACCCATGCGGTCACGTCGTTGCCGGTGAAGTCGATGATGGTGCCGTCGCCTTCCGTCTGCGTGCGCGCGTTCGAGATGTCGCCGTCCTTGTCCTTCGGCAGGAAGCCGAGTACGACGCGGCTCGGCAGACCGAGTTCGCGCGCCATCAACGCCATCGCCGACGCGTACTGTTCGCTGTCGCCGACCATTTCGCCGCCGAGCAGCTGCGCGATGCGATGGTTGCCATGTCCGGGGCTTGATTGGTAGTCGGAGCCAAGGCCGTGCGAGAACCATCCTTGGTCGCGCAGCATCGCGACGAGCTGCTGCGCCGCCTCGCCGCCGTGCGATTTCCCGCCGGCCGTCGCCGACGCGAGCTTGCCGACCTCGTTCGGCACGTCGTCGGCCTTCGGCTGGTCGATGCGCGCCGCCTCAGCTTCGGCGATCTGCTTGTCGCTCGGCTCGTCGGGGATGATGCCGTGTTCGGTATACGTCAGTCCCTTCTTCACGCCATCACGCAGCAGGCCGGAGTCGGTACCGACGTTGTAGTAGAACGATTCCGCGTTTTTCTCGTTGCTGAATCGCACTGACGTGGCCGCGCCGGCGAGCGGCAGCCAGTCGTCGCCGAGGCCGTCGCGCACCGTGAACTTCGCCGTGAACGGCCTGCCTTCGGCATCGTTGCGGATCGACGTGCCGACGCGCGCATAGTTCGCCGAATCGCGCGACTCCCTCGAATCGGAGAGGTTCCACACGTTGCCGTCGAAGCGGTCCATGACAGCGAGCCGCACGCATGTGCCTTCCGGCAGTCCGTGCACGGTGAGCACCGTCGTGTCCTTGTACGATTTGATGTACGCGCGCATCGTGCTCAGCGGGCTCGTGTAGTCGTTCGGGCTCAGCGGCGGCTCGTAGTGGTCACGCAGGATCGTGCGCTGCGCCGGCAGCAGCAGGCAGCCGCCGAAGGCGACGGCCGCGGCGAGCACGACGATGACGAGCGAACTGATCCATCGTCCCGATTCGAACATTCGCATGCGCCACGACAGCCAGACGATGAGGACGAGCGCGAACGCGATGCCGCAGGGGATGCGCGCGACGCCATCCGCCGTGCCGAGCAGCGCGCACGCGCACATCGCCGCGATCTCGAGCACGATCGCCGCGACCGACCAGCGCGGATCGTCGAGCAGCGCGAAGAAGCCGGCGATCGCCGCCGTCCACAGGCACAGCGTCCAGACGGCGAGCAGCGCCCCCTGCGCGTCGCCGACCGGCGGCTCGATCGCGATCAGATATTTGAACGATCCGAAGGTTTCGCGCCAGCCGAGCCGCAGCGTTTCGAGCGAGGGGATGACACGGCCGATCGTCGTGTCATTGAGACAGATGACGGGGCCGACGATCCACTGCGCGAACACGAGGAAGAACAGCTGCCACCACAGTCGCAGCGGCGGCGCGACGCCGGCGAAGGCGATGAGCGCGCCGATGACGGCGGCCGGCACGGCGGCGGTCGCCCACGCGCCGGCCGAACCGTAGACATCGATGAGGTTCGCGGCGCACAGCAGCGTCACGATGGCGACGACGGTGCACGAGACGAGCGCGGGCTTCGCCTCGGTCTTCTCACGGACGATGCGATGCGTCGGCTTGCCGGTGTTCGTCGACCAGATGACCGAATGCGTCGTCATCGCCCACGAGCCGGTCTCGGTCGACGTCTGCGTGCCGCCGGTCGTCAGCGACGCGTCGGGGATCGAAGTCGGTGCCATGCTCATCTCAGTGCCCCCATGATCTGCGGAAGGTCGTCGAGTGTGTTGACGGTCGCGAGCGTGAAATCGGGGAAACGGCGCAGTGTGCGCGGCTCGTTCGGCGACGTTTGCAGCACGAGGCACGTCGCGTTCGGCGGCAGCGCCATCATCATGCGGCGGATGTCGTCAAGCGGTTTCGCGTGTCCTACGGTGAAGCAGTAGAAGGACGCGTCCGGCGTCGCGGCGAGCGCCTCCTGCGCGAGGTTGCGACGGTCTCGGAAGTCGGGTTCGATTGCGCTGCACGCGTCGAGCAGCTCCATCGGATTGCGCGGGTTGAGGTTCGTGCGCGCCACATGCGTGTAGAGCGGACGGTCCTCGAGCAGCGCCTGCACGCCGATCGACGCGTGCACGCTGACGGCGAGTTCGAACTCGTCCTTGCTCAGATAGTCGTCCGGGTTGACGTCGAGCGTCACCGACGTGTCGGTGCGGCGCGTCGCCTCGTACTGGCGCAGCATCAGTGTGCTCGTGCGCGCCGAGCTGAGCCAGTGCACGTGGCGCACGTCGTCGCCGGGTTCGTATTCGCGCAGGCCGTAGAAGTCGAGGTCGTCGTCGACGATATCGCCGCTCGGGTTGCCTTCGAGGTCTCGCGGGATGCCGGCGTGCAGCGAGTCGAGCATGACGATGTCCGGATGGATGTAGACGTTGAAATGGTCGGCGAGCTGATGCTCGTGGCGCATCAGGCCGAAGGGGTCGCCTTTGCGGATCGTCAGCGGGCCGACGGCGAGCACCGAACGCGACAGTGCACGGAACGTGACCGTCGTGTGCTTCGACTGGTGCGCCGCGAGCATTGGGATCGGGAATCGTTCGTGCTCGGCGCCGAGCGGAAGGTCGGCGCGCGCGCTCGCCGTCGGCGTCGTGCCCGGATTCGTGACGTCGACCTGCACGGCGACCTCGTCGCCGACGCCGACGCGGCGGTCGGAGACGTCGATCGTCGCGTCGAAGGACGTGTTGCCGATCGACAGGACGAGCGCGGCGAGCAGCATCGTCACGAGCACGAGGCACATCGCGAGCATCTCCGCGTAGCCGAGCGTGAGATAGAGCACGAGGCCGGTGACGGCGAGCGCGAGCGCCGTCCATCCGAGCGGGGAGACGTAGGCGGTGACGAAGTGGCGCACGCGGCGCGTGAAACGGCTCCAACCGCGGATGAACGCACGTTTGCGGGCCCTGGAGCGCAGTGCCGAATCGGTCATGGGATGAACCTTCCGAGGTAACGGGAACGGGATGACGGCGATGTGGATTGTCGGCGGCGAACATCCACCGCGCAATCCACATCGGTGCACAATGCTCAGTGCACGTCGAGCTGCGGAGCGGGGATCTCGCCGAGGATACGCGTGAGCACGTCCTCTGGCGTGTTCGCCGCGAACACGGCGTCCGACGTGAGCAGGATACGGTGGGCGAGCACCGGCACGGCGAGCGCCTTGACGTCGTCAGGGATCACGTAGCCGCGTCCGTCGGCGGCTGCCCAGACGCGCGCGCAGCGTGTGAGCGCGAGCGCGCCGCGCATCGACGAGCCGACGGCGATGCTTTCGTCATGGCGGGTGCTTTCGACGATGCGCATGATGTATTCGAGGATCGCGTCGGCCACCCTGACCTTGTTCGCGATCGTGCGCATCGCGAGGATGTCGTCGCCGCTCGCGACGGCCTTGAGTTCGCCGGCGCGGTCGGTGATGTTCACCTGGCGCAGGATGTCGAGGCTGTATTCGGTCGACGGATAGCCGATCGTCGTCTTGATCAGGAAACGGTCCATCTGCGCTTCCGGCAGTTTATACGTGCCGAGCTGCTCGATCGGGTTCTGCGTCGCGATGACGATGAAGGGCTGCGGCACCGGATGCGTGTGGCCGTCGACGGTCACCTTCTGCTCCTCCATGACCTCGAGCATCGCCGACTGCGTCTTCGGCGAGGCGCGGTTGATTTCGTCGGCGAGGACGATCGACGCGAAGATCGGGCCTTCGCGGAAGCTGAATTCGCCGGTCTTCTGGTCGTAGAACGTGACGCCGACGACATCCGACGGCAGCAGGTCCGGCGTGAACTGGATGCGCTTGAACGAGACACTGACCGAGTTCGCGAGCGCACGCGCCAGCTGCGTCTTGCCGGTGCCCGGATTGTCCTCGAGCAGCACGTGTCCGCCGGCGACGAGCGCGGTGACGCATTGGCAGATCGGCGTCTCCTTGCCGACGACGGCCTGTGAGACGTTGTCGACGATCGCCGAGAAGTGGCGGCGGAAGTCGGTGATCTCGTCGTTGCTCGCCGCGCCGGTGCCGGCGACGGCGCCGATTGGCGGCAGCGCGTTGTGCACGGTCGCCGTCATGCCGGCGGGGGAGTGCACGACCGGCGCGGAGACGGAGGGTGCGGAGACGGAGGGAGTAGTGGAGATGGAGGGAGTAGCGGAGACGGCTGGCGTGGACGGCATCGACGTGGTCGCCGATGCGGGCGGCATGACGACTGGCGGCGTGACGACCGGCGCGGTCACCGGCGTCGTCGTCTCGGCCGCGGCGACGATCGTCTCGGTGGCGCTCATCGGCGTGGCGGACGTCGCAGAAGACGTCGATGTCGCAGTCGTCGATGTCGCGAGGACCGTGCCTTCGTCGTCGAGGTCGGTGTCGGTCGTCGTATGCGTGTGCTCGAACATCTCGCGCGTCGGCAGATCGGGCATGACGACATGCGGCACCGACGGCTTCGGCATCGACGTTCCGGCGAGCACCGTCTCGTCCGCGCTCGCGGCGGCCGCGTTCTCGACCGCCGATTCATCGGTGCCGGCGAGCACCGTCTCCTCGTCGATGTCCTTCCCGTGCGGGGTCTCGTTGGGCTTCGTCATCTGCTGACTCCTTGTGTTGATGATGGCTTGTGTTGATAGTTCGATGTGTGGATGAGTTGTTTGGTGATGATTCGTTACTGCGCGCGGTGGCTTACAGGAATACCATCGAGCGGCTGCCCGGCACGGCGACGAGCTGCCCGTAAGGCCGCAGTGCACGCTGACGGAAGGCGCTCGGCTGGGCCTCGCCGCTTTCCGAAGGCGACGGCGAAGGCTCCGGCTCGCTCGGCGACGGCGACGGATCCGGCGTCGGAGCTGGCTTCGTCGCGCGGATGCCGCGCACCTGACCGTCGATGGACGCTGTGAAGTTTTGGTCTTCGGCCATCGTCACTTTAAGATTCCAACGTGCGTCCTTGGGGGTGCTGTCGCTAGCCTGAACTTCCACCGTGTCCTTCTGCGTATAGGCTTGCGGCGCGCCCGGTACGGTCAGTTCGTACGTGTAGTCCTGCGTGTAGGCGTCCACGGCACCGTCGTTATGGACGTGGATCTTGTTGGGATCGGTCCTGTCCCATTCGAGCCAGAACTTGCCTTGATCGATATGTGGATTCACTTTGTACTTGTATTCGGTGTTGTGCTTGGAGTCCTTCTTATCGCCAGGTTTATTCATGAAATACGGTGTCACCTCAGCTGGCGGACATGTATCCCAAGGATTGATGTCCGTTGTGGCGGAACCACGAGGTTCCTTCATGCCTGATGCAGAACCGAAATCAAGCTTCACTTCCTTGACTCTGCCTGTGGATTTCCAAGCCACTGTGCAGACTTTGCCGGAGCCTTCAAGCTTGGTGATTGTGACGGCACCGATGTTCACTGTGATTGGAATCGGTGCAGACGGCGCGGATGTGCTCGGCTTCGCTCCAGGCTTTTCTGGATTGATGGTCGCCGTCACGGAGAAATCCTTGAAATACATGTTGTCATCTTCAATGTGGATTTGCTTCTCAACGGTTTTGCCGGAGCAATCTACGGATCCATAAGATCCGAACGTAATCGTCGAGCAGCCGGCATTGCGCGTGTTGTTGACGGTGGCTGTGAGGACGATTTTGTCTTCTGCGGTCTGCTTCGCCACTACGCTTGGCGCTTCCGGATCGCCGTAGACCTTGTCCGCATTGGTCTTGGGCTCAGAAGGCGTGCCCGTGCCGACCTCGTTCGTCGCCGTCACGGTGACCGAGAACGTGCCATCGCCGATTGCGCTGTTGTCAAGCGGGATATCCAACTCGGTTTTCAAGCCCTCAGACGGGCGTGGCGTACCATTGACGGTGACCGTATAGCTCTTTGGCGCGCTCGCCGTGTCCTTTGGCGCGCTCCAGGACACATGCAGCTTCTGGTAGCCGCCGATCACTCGCACATCCTGTGGCGCATCAGGCGTCTTGTCCGGCTTGCCGTTGGCGGTGTCGGAGGATTCGGACCAACCGACTTCGTTCTGTGCACGCACGGTGAACGTGTACTCAGTACCGTTCTTCAGGCCGGAAATCAGGCAGGAGGAACCGGGATCGCACAGCTTCTTGCCGTCCTTCCAGCTGACTTCATATGCAGTGATTGGGCTGCCGTTCGCGTTGCCCGGTGTCCAGCTCACGATGACGGCGCCGTCCTGTGATTCGGCCTTGTTGTGAATGATCGGCGCGTCCGGCCTGTCCACGACCGAGAACGTGTAGGTGGCCGTCACCTGGCGGTCGGCACTGCCGGTTGCGTCGCCGATCGTCACGAGGACGCGCGTCGACGATGCGCCGATATCCTTCGCCGCCGTCACCGAGATGCGCGAACCGTCGACCGACACGGACAGCTTGCCGCCGTCGTCGCTGGCCGCGGACACGATCTTGAGCGGCGAATCGGGGAACGGGTTGTAGGCGTCGGCGAGCACGTCGACGGTCTTCGTTTCGCCGGCCTTGATGCGCGTCGTTGTGCCATTGACGCGCGCGAGCGGTCGCGTCGACGCCGTCACGCGCGCCGTGAGGCCCGCCTGCACGACGCCGCCGTTGCTGCCGTAGGCGATCGTGATCGGGATCGACGCGGTCGCGCCCGGCTTCGCCGTCGTCTCCGCGCTCACGGTGAGCTTGCCGTCGGCGTCCACGCTTGCCGTGATGCCGCCGGAGGTCGTGCCGCCCGAATACCTGAACTTCGCGTCCTCGTCGGATTCGGTTGTGTGCGTCAGCGCGCGCAGATCGATCGTCGTCGGGCTTTCGCCGGCGACGACGTCGACGGTCGTCGACGAGAAGGTCGGCGCAGGCATCTCATGGCCGATGACGGTGATCGGCAGCGTGATGACCGACGAATTGACGATCTTGACGTTGCCTTTGCCTTCGCGTTTGCCGTCGGTCACCGTGAACGTGATCGACGCGGGGCCGCCGTAGTCCTTCGCCGCCGTGAACTTGAGCGTCTGATCGTTGACGTAAAGATCGTTGTTCGCGGCCTTCGTCGCGCTGACCGAATCCTTCTCGACGACGGCCGTCTTGCCGACACCGACGCGCACATAGTCGGCGATGTTGATCGTGATCGACGATCCGGCGTTGACATTGAGCGGCGGCGCCTTCGGGCGCAGCTGCGGCGGGAAGACGCCGTAGGCGGGCACCATGATGAAGGCCGTCGACGTGATGTCATGCTCGGTGTTCGTGACCGTGTACGGCACGGCGCGCGCCTCGTCGGTCAGCTCGATCGAGATCGTCGTCTTCTTGCCGGAGGCGATGTGCGCGTGGTCGCGCGCCGACTCGTCGACGTCGACGGCGAGCACGTCGCTCGAGCCGGAGGGGTTCGCGATGAACTTCGAGACGTCGACGTCGACCGAACGTTTGTCGATCGTCGCGATCGCCGGCACGTGGTAGTCATAGGCGGTCGGCGGCTCGATCGGCGCCTTCGGGTCGACGTTGACGGTGAGCGTCGCGCGATCGGTCAGGCCCGCCTTGTTCTTGATCGTGTAGACGATGTAGCCGGTGCCGGCCGTCGACGGCGTCGTGAACGAGACCATGTCGTTCGTCACCTTCGCGTCGACGACGCCCTGCGCCTCGAGTTCCTTGACGACGGTGAGCTTGCTGTCGTCGCTCGCGACGTCGTTGAGGAGCACCGGCACCGTCGTCGCCGTGTTCGGGCGCAGCGTCACCGTGTCGTCGCGCGCGTAGACGCTCGAGTTCGCGCCGCTCTTGAAGATGCCGACGCGCACGTTCGCCTGCGCGCGCCGTCCGGTCCAGTCCTCGACGGCGTAGCTGAACTCGTCGGTGCCCGACGAATCCTCGTACGCTTCGTAGACGAGGTAGTCGGCGCTGACTTCGCTGATGCGGCCGAGCTGCGGCACCGTGTTGCCCAGACCGAGCAGCTGCACGTCGTCGCCATCGTTGTCGATGCCGCGCAGCGTGATTGGGATGCGGATCTTTTGACCGGCGGCGACCTGCGCCTCGACGTCCTTGGGGCTTGCGGCGGACTTCGCCTCGGCGTCGGCGCGATGGACGTTGAACGTGATCGTCGCCGAAGCGCTGTTGCCGAGCGTGTCGGTGACGGTGTAGGTCACCGGGTAGGAGCCGGGTTCGCCCGGCGCCTGGTAGCGCACGATGTCGGAGGCGACGAACACGAGTCCCTTGAACGTGCTCGCGTCGTACTGCAGCTTGTTGCTCAGTGTGATCGTCGTGCCGTCCGCATAGGTCACATGGTCGGGCACGTCGACGGAGACGATGCCGCCGGTGCGCACAGAGACGTCGACGTTGCTCGCTTTCGGCGCGCTGCTCGCGCCGGACAGCGCCGGCGGCTGCAGCACGATCGTGCCGGTTGACGATCCGGCCGCGTTCGCGACCGTGTATTCGATCTCGACGGGAGCCGTCGGCAGCTGCATCGCCGTCAGGTAGACGCGTTTGTTCGAGACGATGCCGGCCTTGATGCTCGAATCGGCCGGCGCGCGGACGTCGGTCACCGAAAGGACGCCGCCGAGCGGATCGACGTCGTTCGTCAGCGGTTCGACGATTGCCGTGTTGTCTGCGCCGAGCAGCGCGACGTCGTTCGCGGCGACCGGGCGCGACTCGTCCTTCGTCAGCGCCTCGACTTCGACGCGTACGAGGCCGGTCGCGGGGATCGTGCCCTGCGTGGCCGTGTAGGAGACGTAATAGGTGCCGGTCTGCTGCGCCGTGAACGTGAATCCCATGTCCGAGGGGTGCGGCGAGGCGGTCGTCTTGTCCGGGGCTTCGACGTCGCTGATCTTGACGGGGTCGACGGAGGTGCCGTGCACGTAGGGCTTGAGGTCGATCTGCGTGGCCGTGTTCGGCGTCGTGCGCTTGACGACCGGGTCGATGCTCGCCGGCAGCGTATGCGCCGGGCGCACGGCGAAGTACATCGTGCCGGTCGCCGTCTCCTTGCCGTCGGAGACGGTGAGTTTGACGGTCGCGCGTCCCGAATTCATCGACCCGGCGTTGAACGTGAGCTGGCCGTCGGCGCGCGTCGAGACGGTGGCCTCCTCGGTGTTCTCGACGTGCGCGTCGACGAGCGTGAGCGGGTCGCCGTCCTCGTCGACGAAGCCGCCAAGCGCGTTGCCGGTGTAGCTTGCGCCCTGCTCGACGTCGATCTGCTCGGGCGTTTCCGTCTGGCGCGGCGCATGGTTGCTGGAGTTGGATTCGAATTTGAGCGTG
Source organism: Bifidobacterium anseris (assembly GCF_002860345.1). Taxonomy (GTDB): domain Bacteria; phylum Actinomycetota; class Actinomycetes; order Actinomycetales; family Bifidobacteriaceae; genus Bifidobacterium; species Bifidobacterium anseris. The sequence goes on along the minus strand of NZ_NMYC01000003.1, from coordinate 114,786 downwards.
ACGGTCGCCGAGCTCGTCTGGTCGCGGCCGTCGCTGATCTCATAGGTGAAGCTCGCCGTGCCGGTCGACGCGTCGGCGGCGTTGAGTTGCAGATAGCGGCCGTCGTAGATCGGCGAGACGGTGATCGAACTGTTCTTCGGCGCGCTCACCGACGTGATGCGCAGCACCGAGCAGTCGGTCTGCTCGTCGTTGCGCAGCACGTCGAGGATCTGGTGGGAGCCGACGCGCGCGCCGAACTCGTCGTCCGCGGCTTTGATCTGCCCCGATTGCGACGAGCACTGCTTCTCGAAGTTGCGTTTGCTGTTCGTCGATTCGTCATTGTTCTGTTCGCGGCTTTCCTGCTTGGTCTCGATTTTCTTCCACTGGATCTTGATGACGCTCGTGTCGACGTCCGGGTTCCACAGGTTGCCGTTGAGCACGTCGTTGAGCACGGCGCGGCGATGGTTGACGCGGTAGACGAGCTGCGAGGTGGGCGTGATCTCCTCGAGCGTCGTGAACTGCGCGTCCGAATCGGCCGAGCACACCTTGATCGCGTTGTGCGCCTGCTGCGCCCACGCGCCCTGCACGCAGCCGCCGAGGGACACCGGTTGCGCCGGCTCGCCTTTGGCGCCCGAGCTCAGCAGCAGCGGATCGCCGTTCTTCGCCGACAGGTCGACGAGCGCCAGGCCGCTTTGCGCGCCGGCGGCGACCCAGTCGTCCTGCTCGCCGTCGACGCTCGGCGCCTGCAGCGTCAACGGTCCGGCGTCCTCGAATTCGGCGCTGCCGTCCTTGTCCCAGATGAGACGGTCGCCGGAGGAGATGACCGGATGGTCGCCGACGACGGTGAACGAGTCGGCGGACTGCGCGCCGTCGGCGAGCTGCGTGACCTCGCGCGGCTCCATCGACGATGCCGGATTGACGGCGAGGACCTTCGCGTCGCGTGGACGGTAGCCGTAGACGGTGCCGTCGTGCGTGACGGCGATCTTGCCGCCGACGCCGAGCTTCATCGTCGGGTCGCTGTCGACGGGACGGATCGATTTGACGTCCGAGGCGTCGCCGATCCAGACGCTGCCGCGCTGCGTGTCGAACATCGCGACGGTGTCGCCGCCCACATACGTGCGGATGCCGTTCTTCGTCGGCGTCGTGTCGGCCATCGACACCGTCGCCTGGTCGATTGACGCCGTCGACGCGTCCTCGTCGAGCATCGTGACGGCGCCCGCCTGCGCGACGTCGAACTGCGCGCCGCTGGCCATGACGGCCACGTCCGGCTCCTGCAACGCCACGTTGAAGCGCGCCGCCTTGCCGTCGTTGAGCGACGTCACCCACACGGTGCCGTCGTCGAGCTTGAGGTGGCGTTCGGTGACCGAGCTGACGATGAACGCGCCGACGATGACGGCGAGCACGGCGAGCAGGCACACGAGCGGCACGAGCCACGGCCTCCTGCCGGTGCGCAGAATGGACTGCAGCCGTTCCTTGCGGCGCGTGTCGCGCTCGTATCCGCCGTCCATACGCTTGCCGTTGAACTTCATCGTCGCCTCTTCTCCATCATCTCCGTAGTGTCTGTGCCGTTCACTTGACCGCGCAGGTGGTCGCCGGCGTCGACGACATGCGCCGGTCCTGGCGCACGATGCTCACCTGGATGCAGGTCTGCGCGCCGTCCGAGGCCGGAACCTCGACCGACGTCCCCTCGATCAGCTTCGCGTTCGCCTGCCCGGAGCCCGTGCCGTCGATGACCGACCATGCGTAGCGGTCGCCGTCCTGCGGATCGGGGTTGCTCCACGTGAACTTGACGGTGTCGCCCTGATAGGCGCCGGACAGTTCAATCGGCGAGGGCACCGTCGCCGTGACGTCGTCATCATCGTCGTCGCCTTCCGACGTGCCATTCATGCCCGGGTTGACGACGGCGGCCGTCTTCGTGTCCCCCGAACGGTCGATGTTCGGCAGGATGACAGCGGCGAAGACGATGCCGAACACGACGAGCACGGCGACGACGACCGCCGTGATGATGAGCGGCTTGCGGTTCTTCGGCTGCGCGGCCGGCGCGGCCGGCAACGCCCCCTGCGCGCCCGCCGTCGCCATCGCGGCGCGCGTCGGATACGGCTCGATGCCCTGCACGTTGACCGGCGTCGCATGCCCGTACAGCTGGATCTGCACCTCCTGGAGCGCGCGCGCGAATTCGACGGCTGTGAAATAGCGGTTCGCCGGATCCGGGTCGAGCGCCTTGAGCAGCACCCGCTGCAGCGATTGCGGCACGTCGGCGCGGTTGATCGGCAGCACCGGCTTGTGCATGATGCAGTCGACGAGCTCGTCGATCGTGTGCGGATTGTACGCGTATTCGAACGGCGACTTGCCGGCGAGCATCGCATACAGCGTCGCCGCGAGTGAATAGATGTCACTGCGGTCGTCGCCCGAGCCGCGCGAGGCGATGACCTCCGGCGGCGCCCACGGCGGCGAATAGCCGGTGCTGCGATGGTCGTAGATGTTCGTCGCGATGCCGAAATCGGCGATCGCCGGCACGCCCTGCGCCGTGATCAGGATGTTGCTCGTCTTGAGGTCGCGGTGCACGGTGTTGCTGCGGTGCGCGAGATAGAGCGCGCTCGCGAGCTGCACGCCATAGTCGAGCGTGCGTTCGACCGAATAGACGCCCTGCTTGGCGATGATGTCCTTGACCGATCCGGCGGGAGCGTATTCGAAGATCGTGTACGGACGGCCGTCGTCGGTGACGCCCGCGCCGTGGACGGTGAGGATGTTCGGATGCTGCAGCGACGCCATGAAGACCGCCTCGGTCTTGAAGCGCGCGCCTGCCTTCGAATCGAGATGCGTCGTGCCGACCTTGATAGCCACGTCGCGTTCGGTCGCCTCCTGCCGGTAGCGGAAGACGTAGGCCGTTGAGCCCTTGCCGATGACGCCCACGTAGCGGTATCCCCTCAGACGTGGAGGCACCGGGGTGCCCGCCGGTTTGCGTGCGGCTGTGGATGCGGTCCTTTGTGGCATGAAGCTGATTCCGTCCTTTTCGCCCTCGCCGCGCCGTCGCCGACGCGGTTCCGCCCCCGGGTCCACATCGGCGACGGCGCGCGTATGCGCGTGTCGTTCCTCTCTGCACCATCATGGCCGAAATGGTGGTCAAGCACACGGCGTTACTCACGATGCGGATGCCGCCGTTCCACGGGCGTGTCGGACGATGCAGCCGATGGCGCGCGGAGCGCCGAGGCGTTATGCTGGGAAACCGGGCCGGTTGCCGAAGCTGGCGGCCGGATGAAGGAACGATTGGCCGGATCCAAGGGGAACGCCATGCAGGAATCGAAATCGAAGCGGTCGCAACGGGCGCAGGAGCCGCAGCAGCAGAAGGAAGCCGACGAGCGCGCCGCCGCGGCCATCGACAAGGCTGTGCGCGACGCGCTCGCGAGCGCGCCCGTGCGCACGGTGCTCGACGCGCGCAGCCACGACGCGCGCAACGCGGAATCAACGGACGCACAGAAGGATCGCACGGCGCCGAGCGTGCTCGTCGTCGGGGCGCCGCGCAGCGGCAAGACGACCTTCGCGATCGACGCGGCGAAGGAGGCGATGACGGCCTTCGGTACGCAGGACGCCGTGCTCACCGTCTCGAATCGACGACTCGCCGACGACTACGCGCCCGAACTCATTCGCCATACCGGCGTGAGCACGAGCACGCGTCCGGCGACGACGCTCAACGCGCTCGCGTTCCGTCTTGTGACCGCGGCGCGCGCGCATGCCGGCGAGCCGTTGCCGCGACTGCTCAACGGCGCCGAGCAGGACGCGCTGCTGCGCCGCGTGCTCGCCGTGCATCTCGACCATGTGCGCTCGGGCGACATGTGCGGCACGTGCCGCCTGCTGCGCGACTATTTCCAGAACGAACGGTGGACCGCCTTCGTCGCCGACGGCGATGCGGCCGCGCAGGACGACGACGCTTCGGCGCCGGCGACGACCGAGTCGCTGCTTGAGGAGGGCGTCAGCGCCGCATTCGTCGCCCAGTTGCGCGACATGCTCGCGCGCATGGACGAGGTCGGCGCCGGCGCCGACAGCGAGGCGGCGATGCTCGCCGCCGTCGAGCACTGCGGCATGCGCGGCGAGCGGCTGCGCATCCAGTGGCGGCTCGCATATGCGCTGCGCGCCGAATACATCGCGACGATGCGCGCGTCCTATCCGGACGAGTACCGCCTCGACGCCAGCTATCTGCAAGTCGCCGGCACCGAGGCCGTCCGCACGCTCGACGAGGGCGACCTGCCGAGCATCGTCATCGTCGACGACGTGCAGGACCTCACGCTCGCCGGCTTCGGCTTCCTCGAAGCACTGCACGGACGCGGCGTGCGGCTCGTGCTCGTCGGCAATCCGGACGAGTCGGTGCAGTCGTTCCGCGGCTCGTACCCTGAATACCTGTTTAGGCAGATCGACGAACGCCTGCGCCCGGCGCGGATCACGCTCGCCGACGCCGGCGGCGACGACTATCTGCGCACTGTGCAGGCGCGCGTGAGCCTGTCGATTGCGACGAGCGAGGACGGTCTCGCGCCGATGCCGCAGCGGCCCGGCAAGATGCCGCCGCTGCCCGGTGCCTACCCGATTGCGCCGGTCACGCCCGACGACTCGGTGCTCGCGGCGCTCTACCGCACGCCGGTCGAGGAAAGCGACGACGTCGTGTGGCACATCAAGACCGAGCATCTGCTTCATGGCACATCGTGGAACGACATGGCCGTCATCATGCACGACAACGACGCGATCCGCGCCTACGGCGAACGTCTGCGCCGCGACGGCGTGCCGGTGCGCTTCTCGTCGGTGACGCGTCCGCTCGCCGACGAACCCTTCGTCGAAGGACTGTTCTCGCTCATCGAACTCGCGCAGCTGCGCCGCGACGGCGTCGCGAGGCGTACGACGCCGCTCAAGGCGCTCGCCGCCTTCGTGCGTTCGCGTGTGCGCGCGATCGTCGCGAGCCCGCTGCTCGACGTCGCGCCGAAACAGCGCGACGACGCCCACGACGACGCGACACATCCGATGGACATGCATATGATCGACGCCGCGATGCGCGCGCTGCAGTCGATCGCCGACGTGCAGGACCGCGCCGAACTGATCCGCAAGGTGCATGATGGCGAGGCCGCCGATCCGGCGCGCGCCGCACTCGGTACGCCCGGCACGCCCGTCGAAACCTGCGCCGAAGTCGACGGGGGTGCCAGCGCCGCGCAGACCGAGGACATATCGGCGAACGATGAGGTGCAGCCATTCGACATGATCGCCGCCGACGGCGTCTCCGACGATGTGGCCGCGGGCTCGTCGCTCGGCGAGCTGCGCAGGATGTGGACGGCGCTGCATGACGCGGCCGTCGCTGCGCACGCCGCCGGCAACGTGCATGTGCTCGGCGACGAGGACGGCGATGACGTCGGCTTCGGTGTCGACGCGCTGTATCTGCTGCTCGCCGACGACGGTGCGCCGAAGGTCGTCGAGACGGTCGCGTCGATCTGCGGCGCCGGGGCCGGAGGCCGCCGCCACGTCGGACGCAACGCGCCCGCGCGCCGTTTCGCGCGGCTGTGGGAGTACGTCGGCCGGATCGCGCGGCAGCTGCGCGCGTTGGGGACGCAGGATGCCTCGCGGCCGCGCTTCGCACTCGAGGCCGCATGGGGCGTGTGCGACGTCGCAACCCATTGGCAACGCCTCGCATTGTTCAACACGCCGGTCGGGCGCGCCGCGAACGACCGCCTCGACGTGGCGATGCGCCTGTTCGACTACGTGGACCGCAACGGCGGCACGATGTCGATTACGACCTTCATCAACCAGGTGCGCCAGCTGCAGATCGAAGCCGATTCGCTCGCGAGGACGGCGCCACTCGACCAGGCCGTCACATTGACGACGCCCGCCGGTGCCGTCGGACGGCACTGGCGCCATGTATGGCTGCCGGGCGTGCAGGAGAGCGTATGGCCGAACCTCGCGGCGCGCAACACGATGTTCGGCGGCGAGGACCTCGTCGACATCCGCCTGTACGGCGAGCTCGACATGACGCGCGCCGAACGCACCGGGCAGCGCGACATCGTGCTGCAGAAGGTGCTCGGCACCGAGCAGAAGAGCTTCCTCGTCGCGTTGACGCGCGCTGACGTGCAGGCGCATGTCAGCGCGACGCTCAACGACGACGCGGTGCCCTCCGAGTTCCTTTATGGCTATATGCCCGAGCATTTCGACCGCGCGCGAGATGCGAAGCCGGAGACGCGCGTCTACACGAGGCTGGGGGACGGTGACGGGCTGGCGCTCGACGCGGACGCGCGCGGCCTCATCGCGCTTGCCCGCGCACGGCTCGCAGCGGCGGCCGGCGGCGGCGTGGACGACGCCGAGGTGGACGACGCCATCGACGCGCTCGCGCTGCTCGCCGTCAACGGCTACGCCGACGCTGGCCCCGGCAACTGGCCGTTCCTTGGCCTGTGGGGCGAATACCGGCCGGAACGCAAGTCGGGGGAGACCGCCGCGTCCACCGATGCCGCCACGGCGAACTCCAACGCGAACGCCGCTGTGGAACACGGCGTGGAACATGGCCGCGGCCGCGACGGCAACAGTCTGCTGCGCGCGACGATTCCGAGCATCTCGAACGTGCCCTTCATCCCCTGGAGACATGGGGAAGCGGCCGCGTCGCACGGCGAGGACACGCCGGACGCCCACGGCGCCGCGCAGTCGTCCTCCCGGCCGCCGCGGCCGACGTGTCCGACCGGCGCCGACGGAGCGCCGGTCGTCACCCTGTCGCCGTCCGCCGTGGACGCATTGTGGGGATGCCCGGTGTGCGCGCGCATGGAACGTGAGTTCTTCGGGCCGACCGTGCAGCCCTTCACGCTCGACTACGGCTCAATCGTGCATGCCGTGCTCGAACATGCGACGCGGATGGGCTGGGACATGCCCGGCTACCAGGACCGGCTCGATCTGGGCGACGCGCAGCTTGAGGCGCGCTTCCGTGAATCGGATTCGCCCGACTACGCGACGTGGGACGAGGTCGCGCGCCGGCGCGCCGAACGCCTCGCCGAGCGGATGATCGCCTACTACGAGACGCTGCGCATCGACCCGCAGACGCTGCGCGACGCCGACGAACGCTATGACGCGACGCTGCGCGACGAACGCACGCGGCAGACCCTGCTCAACGCGGCCGACTATCTCGTGCGCTCGAACCTGCCAATCTACGAGCAGGGGCCGGAATCGACCGAGGAGCGCACGGTGACCTCCATCGGCCGTAACGGCAAGAAGAGGACGAAGAACGAACGATGTCCGCGCCGCTACACGCATAGCAGCCTGCCGACGGTCGGCACGCTCGTCGAGGCCGAGGCGGAGATCTCCTTTGACGCGTCCTTCACGCTCGCCGACGTCACGGCGGCGTTCAACGATGCGACGAAGCTGCAGCTCGACGCCGACCAGCTCGCCGCGGTCATGGGCGCGCTCATCGGCGGCTGGCCGTGCGAGTGGGACCATCGGATGCGCATCCGCCTGACGGGCCGCATCGACCGCCGCGAGACGCGCCGCGACGAGGGCGGCGCGTTGAGCTGGCGACTCATCGATTACAAGACCGGCCATGCGCACGGGCGCGTCGAGAACTTCAGCGACCTGCAGCTCGTGTGCTACCAGTTGGCGATGCGCTTCCCGCACACCGAGGGCGGCGACGCGGGCATGCGGTCCGTGCGGCTGCCGGTCTCGCGCGCCGCGTTGTTCGACGTCGCCGAGGTGACCTATCCGTCGGCGAAGAAATCGAAGGCGGAGATGCACTACCAGGAGCCGCTGTTCGACGGAGATGCGCTCAACACGGCCCAAGTGGGCAAACGCAACGATCCGAACAGCACCTACGCGATCGCAAAGCTCGGCGGATTGTTCCCGCAAATCAAGACCTTCGGTGACATCACACCGCCCGACGGTGTGGACGAGGAGGTCTGGGCGATGCTGGCGGCGAGCGCGCGCGCCGAATCGAAGTTGCTCGTATGGTCGCTGACGATGATCGCGCGCGTGTTCTACGCGGCCGCCGCCTCGCTGGCGTCGACGATCGACGCGCATCCGACGCCGGAGCACCTCAAGTATTGCCATGACAAACCGATCTGCCCGGCATGCGCCGAGAAGATGCAGACCGTGTACGAGACGAAGGGGATGTGACGATGGATACGCAGCATACGCCGATGGACGAGTCGCGACAGCCGCAACGCAAACCGAAGAAGCCGCGGAAGACCACGCCGAGCCTCCAGCAGCGGAAGATCATCGACGCGCCCAAGGACGACGATCTGCTTGTCGTCGCCGGCGCCGGCAGCGGCAAGACCTTCACGATGACGGAACGCATCATCAGGCTCATCGAGGACGGCGTGCCGCCCGAGCATATCCTCGGCCTGACCTTCACGAAGAAGGCCGCCTCCGAACTGCTCACGCGCGTTTCGGCGGCCGTGGACGTGCGTGCGCGGACGTCGATGTTCATGAAACCGGACGTGTACACCTACGACGCGTTCTTCCAGTCGATCGTGCGCCAGTACGGGCTGCTCGTCGGCTTCGACCAGCAGACGCAGCCGCTGAGCGAGGCCGGCGCGCGCCAGCTCATTGCGACGACCATCGGCGAGCATATGGACGTCGTCAGGGACAGTGGCGTCGAGTTCACGCGCTTCACCGACATCGTCGACGCCGTCTTCGCGCTTTCGTCGAACATCGCGAGTTCGATGATCGGCGGCGACTGCGACGGCGTCGACGGGGCGATCGCGCGCATTCGCGCATGGGATCGCGCGTTCCTTGAGCTCATCGACGGCATGGGCGTCGATTTCGACGCCGTCGACGACGAGGCGCCGTCCGTGCCCGACCTGAGCCCCAAGTCGCAACGGCTGAGCAAATACCAGTACGACCGCCGCGTCAAGGCGAACGGCGAGCCGTACGCGCAGGCGATGCGCACGAACGAGAAGATCGATTACTGGCGCGACCACATCCAGCAGTTCCACATCAAGCAGATGCGCGAGGCGACCGTCAGACGCGAGCTGCTGCTCACGCTTGTGCAACTGTATACGGACGCGAAGCGGCGCAACCACATGGCCGAGTTCAGTGACTTCACGGTGGCCGCCCATCAGCTCGTCACCCGTTTCCCGTCGATCGGCGAACGCTACCGCGCCCGCTACACGCATGTGCTGCTCGACGAATATCAGGACACGTCCACGACGCAGGCGATGCTGCTCGCGAAGCTGTTCTGCGGACCCGACGGCAAATCGGCGGTAAGCGCCGTCGGCGATCCGTTCCAGTCGATCTACGCGTGGCGTGGCGCGAGCCCGGGCGCCTTCCGCCTGTTCCAGCGCTCCTTCGGGCTGCCCGACGACTACGAGCCGTACGCATTGTCCGAGACACGGCGCAACGCCGTCGTCGTGCTCGAGGCCGCGAACAACCTGACGGCCGCGCTGCGCGACCAGGCGCACGACGGCAGCAGCGTGCGGGTGCACGAAGTGGATGTGCGCACCTTGTCCATCCCGCGCGACGGCAACACCGAGGTGCACGAGGGCACGCTCGGCGTCCTCGGCTACGCGACGCGCGGCCAGGAGATCGACGGTGTCGTGCGTTTCGCGAAGCACGCGATCGCCAAGCACGAACGCGAAGACGCCGAGCGCGTCGCGCAAGGCGAAGATCCGCAGGGCACGAAACCGCATGTCGCCGTGCTGTTCCGCGGCAAGGCGCAGATCCCGGCCTTCCAGGCCGCGCTCGAGGAGGCGGGGCTGACGACCTTCGCCGTCGGCACGTCGTCGCTGCTCGAACAGCCCGAGGTACTCGACGTGCTCGCGCTCATGCACGTCGTCGCCGACCGTTCCGACGCGGCCTCGCTGATGCGGCTGCTCGCGACGCCGCGCTTCGGCCTGGGCGCCGCCGACCTGCGCAGGCTCGCGCGCATGGCCGACGAACGCAACGTCGACTACCGCTACCGGGCGCTTATCGAAGCGGGCGTCATCGGCGTGGACAAGGAGGACGGGGACGACGCCGCCGCGCGGCGACGCACCGTGCGCGAGCATGCGCGCGAGGTGCCGAACGCCGTTTTCGCCGCCGACCTGCTGATGGACGACAACGCCGACGAGACGATCGAAGGTTCGCATATCTCCGAGGCCGGCAAACGTGCGCTGCACCACGCCGGCGCCGTGCTGCGGCGCGTGCGGCAGGTCGCCTACGGGCCAATCGAGGAGGTCATGCGCGCCGCCGTCGACGCGCTCGACCTCGACATCGATATGCTCGTCGCGGACGCGGAACGTCGCCGGCGCGGCATGGGGCGCGAGACGCCGGCGAACACGGCGGCGACGCGCGCATCGATCGACGCGCTGCTGTGCACCGTGCGCACCTACGTTCAGGAGATCGCGACGATGCAGACGCCGACGCTGCGCGGCTACCTGTCGTGGATCGACGCGCAGCGTTCCGTCGACGAAGGCGCCGCGCCGATGCCGGACGCGCCGGTCGACGTCATCCTGATGACGGTGCACCAGTCGAAGGGTCTCGAATGGGACGCCGTCGCCGTCGTCGGCCTGCAGCGCAACAAGTTCCCGTCCAATCAGGGCGAGCGACTCAAGGTCGAATACGACGACCGTCCGGGCGTCGAAAAGAGCTTCGACCCGCTCGACATGCTCGGCGCGTGGACGCCGCCCGACTACAAGGCGCAGGCGCACACCTGGGTCACCGACCCGGCCGCCGTGCCGGTGCCGGTGCGTTCCGACGCGGCGATCCTGCCCGCCTTCCCCGGCGACGCGCGCAGAATCGCCGGCTCGAACGACTACGACCCGATCGCCGCGCTCGGCGCCGACGACGAGGTCGGACTGCTCGACGACGACGTGTTCGGCAGCCTGCGCGAATACAACATCGTCAACGACGACGGCTTCCCACACAACGCCGACGCGCTGTGGGGCGACGCCGAACTGTGGACGATGCCGCAGACCGAGGAGTTCGGGCGCCGGCTGTACGCCGACGAACGCCGCCTGATGTACGTGGCGCTGACGCGCGCCCGTGACGAGGCGCTGCTCACCTACAGCGAGGACGCGTCGACGGTGCGCATGGCGGACGCCTCCGCCTCGCCGCGCACTGCCGCCGCCGCGCATGCGGTGGCCTGCGCCGCCGGATACGCCGCATGGGACGATCCCGAGGAACGTGAGGTCGTCGTGCCGAACGACTCGTCGATGTTCTGGAGGGAGGTGCACGATTCGCTGCTGCTCGACCCTTCCACGCATGTCGCCGCCGTCGAGGCGGCACGCGAAGGTGACACGGGCGACGAGGCCGCCGCACTCGATGCGCGCTGGACGCGCTCGATGCACCGTCCCGCGCTCATCGCCCGCTACAACATGGCGCGCGCAGCCGACGAACAGGCGGCGCAGGCGAAGCGCACACTCGAACAGGCACACGAGGACGGCCTGCCCAAGGAGGAACTCGAAGCGCTCGAGGAACGGGCTCTCGAACTCGAACAGCGGGCATACGAATGCGCGTTCGCGCTCGCGGACGACGAGATTGACGACGACGCACCGACGGCGTGGACGCTCGACGAGATCGGTGAGGCGCGCCCCGCCGGCTACTTCGTCGGCGAGCATGCGCGCGACTTCGCCGACGTCGTCGTCGGCGACGCATGGAACACGCCGATCGAGGAGCGAGCGGACGCCGTATCCCGGCCGTGGCCCTTCGCGTTGAGCGACGGACTGGCCGAACGGCTGCGCGTCGGCGTCGAGGGCATCGGCAGGAAAATGGAGGACTGGGAGCGCTCGGGCAAAGCCGAACCCGCGCCGGACAACGTGCGCGCCGGCTCGCTCGTCGCGCATGCGCTCGCATTGATCAGCGACCCGAGCTTCGGCGCGCTGCCGGACATGCCATCCGACCAGCTGCTGGCGCTGCTCAAGGACAAGGCGCGTCGCGCCTTGCGCGCACAGCGTATGAACGCGACGGCATTGCAGCGCGGTGCGGATCTGGGCCGCGCCGCCGCTGCGGACGGGGAGGCCGTCGGCGGGGACATCGGCGAGCGGGAACGCCGACGCCGCGCCGAACGGGACCTCGACCTCGTCGCCGGCGTATTGCGGCCGATCCCGGCGATGAGCTCGCCGCAGGCCGCGGACGGCACGCGCCTGCACGCATGGGCCGAACGCTTCGTGCGCGCAGGGCTCAACGACGACGGCGCCGCGCGCGCACGGATGATCGCCGATGTCGAGCGTGCGCTCGCGGACGGGGAGGCGGCGGACGCCGATGCGCGTCGCTTCGCGCTCTGGCAGCACCGGCTCATCGATTCGCCGTGGGCGTCGCGGGTGCCCGAGGCCGCCGAGGAGGCGATCGTCGTCGCGATCGACGGCGTCGACAACCTCGTGCAGGGCAAGCTCGATGCCGTCTTCATCGGCGGCCTCGATCCGCACGACGACACGAAGCGTTTCACCGTCGTCGACTGGAAGACCGGCCACAGGCCGCGCAAATCCGAGGACATCGAGGGGAAGCTCAGGCAGCTCGACTTCTATCGGCTCATGCTCGCCAAGGCGCGCGGCGTGCCGCTCGAGACGGTCGACGGCGCGCTCTACTACGTCTCCGAGGAGGACGCCGACGCGCGCCAGATCGACGCCGAGCCGAAGGACGAGGCGACGATCATCCGTGAGATCCGCGCCGGCATCGCCTTCGACGACGATGGCGGCGAAGACGGCGACAAGGCCGCCGCTGCACGCGGTTAGCGTAGCACGTTGCCGCAATCGACACCGCTGGCTACACTGATGCGCTGAACGTACGGGCGACGCCGCCGGAGCGAGACTCCGGCGGCGCGCGCGCATCCGGACTCGACGGTCCAGCGCAGGGGAACGCACTGCGACGATGCGCGCAATCGACGACCCCCGGCATGCGTGGGCGGGCACACATGCGCAATGCACACTGCACACAAGCTGCACACAAGGAGCAATGCACATGGATGCGAACAGCCACGTCCACTACCGTCCGATGCGTTGGGAGGACCTCGACGCCGTCACCGACTGCTTCGATCTCGTCTGGCCGCAGCGCGAAAGCATCGCCGGCACGCCGCTCGCGACGCTCATCGCACGCTATCTGACGCTGCACTACCTCGAATTGAGCACATGGTCGAACCTCGCCGAAACGGACGACGGCGTCTTCGCCGGCATCACGCTCGCACGCGTCGCCGGCGCGCCGACGCTCTTCCCGCAGGCCCACGACGAACTCGAGCGCGTCCGCTCGCTCATCCTTGCCGATCCGCGCGGCGCTGCCGTCGTCGCGATGCTCGAGGACGGCTTCTTCGTGCGCGAGCGCATCCTCGAGGAGGACGCCGACGTCGACGAGACGACGCAGGCCGAACTCGAACTGTTCATGGTCAGCCCGGCCGTGCGCGGCATGGGCGTCGGCGGCGCGCTGTGGCGGCAGCTGCTCGACGCGCTGCGCGTCATGGGCGTGCGCGCGTTCTTCCTGCACACCGATTCGAGCTGCGACTACGGTTTCTACGACCACAAGGGCCTGACGCGCGTCGCCGCGCGCATCGCCGCCGACCATCCGGAGGACGCCGACCTCGCCGCCGGCATGAACACCGACGACCAGTTCATCTACCGCGCCGACCTCGCCGACGCGGCGCTCGGCGCAGCCGTCGACCCGCATGAGGACACGGAGGTGCGCGGCGCATGAGCGGGACGACCACGACGAAGCCGCGTTCGCCGTACGCGCGCATGTTCGCGCTGCCCGGCGCGAAGGCGTTCTGCGCGTCCGCCGCGCTCGCGCGCCTGCCGATGAGCATGATGAGCCTGGGCATCGTGCTCGCGCTTAACCATCTGTATGACAACTGGACGATCGCCGGTTCGATGAGCGGCGCCTATATCCTCGCCGTCGCCGCCGTCACGCCGTTCTACGCACGCCTGTTCGACCGTTTCGGCCAGCGCAGGGTCGGCCGCGTCGCGCTCGCCGTGCAGGTCGTCGCGATGCTCGTGTTCGCGTTCAGCGCGCTCGCGCGCGTGCCGATCCCGCTGCTGTTCGTGCTTGCGCTCGTCATGGGCGCCACGCAGTTCTCCTTCGGCGCGCTCGTGCGCACCCGCTGGACGTATCTGCTCGAACGCACCGGCAACATGGATCTGCTCAACACCGCCTACGCGCTCGAATCGGCGATCGACGAGATCGTCTTCATCTTCGGCCCGATTCTCGCGGCGACGCTCGCCACGTCGGTGCATCCGGTCTCGCAGCTGTTCGTCCCGACGGCCGCGTGCGCGATCGGCGGCACGATCTTCTTCTCGCTCAAACGTTCCGAGCCGCCGGTGCTGCACGTCGTCGAGACGAAGCCGGTCGCTGCCGACGACCCCGAGCTGCGTCTCGCGCGCGGCGAATTCGACGACGCGCCGCAGGATTCGCTGCGCACACGCGACGCGCTCGCCGCATCGTCGCGCAAGGCGACGCGCAACGTGCTGCTGTACGCCGGCATCCTGCCGCTTATGCTCACGTTCATCTGCTTCAACATGAGCTTCACGACCTTCGACGTGTCGATCACGGCGGCGATGGAGCACGACCATCTCGACCGTTTCCTCGGTCTGCAGCTCGCGATGGTCGCCGTCGGCTCGTGCATCGGCGCGCTGCACTTCGGCTCGCGCAAGCACCGCGGCTCGCATTGGCGCCGCATGATCGTCTGCCTGACGATCCTCGCCGTCGGCTTCGCGTGCATGCGTGCGACGATGGACAACTATTTCGTCCTCGGAGCCGTCGAGCTGCTCGCCGGCCTCGTCGTCTCTCCGCTGTTCGCGACCGGCAACCTGATCGTGCGCGAGACGGTGCCCGAACAGTCGCTGACCGAAGGCCTGTCGTGGCTGACGACGGCCGGCCAAATCGGCGCGTCGCTCGGCTCGCTGCTCGGCGGCATGATCCTCGACCATCTCGACTCGCACGCCGGCGTCATGATGACGTGGGTGTACACGGCCGTCGCGATCCCCTTCGCGCTGCTCGGCTGGTGGGTCTTCATGCGCAAGAACGCCGACATCGAACGCGAAAACAGCGACGCGCTGTAGCACGGTGCCGCCATAGCGACGGCTGTCGCTACACTGGTCGTGGAACAAGCCTCAACCAAGCAACCACAAGCAGAAAGCTGGTGCCATCATGATCAAGGTTTCCGTGGTCGGTGCGCAGGGCCGCATGGGCTCGCACGTCGTCGACGCCGTCAACGCCGCCTCCGACGCCGAACTCGCGCTCGCGCTCGATGCCGGCGACGACCTGACGGCGATCACGCCGGAGAACACCGACGTCGTCGTCGAATTCACGGTGCCGTCCGTGACGCTCGGCAACGTGCTCACGCTCATCGCGCAGGGCGTCGACGTCGTCGTCGGCACGACCGGCTGGACCGACGAGAAGCTCGACGCGGTGCGTGCCGCGCTCGCGCAGGCGCCGCGCGAAGGCCAAAGCGTCTTCATCGCGCCGAACTTCGCGATCTCCGCCGTTCTCGCCGATTACTTCGCGCGTCTCGCCGCGCCGTATTTCGAATCGGCCGAGGTCATCGAGCTGCATCATCCGGACAAGGTTGACGCGCCTTCGGGCACAGCGATCCACACGGCGCAGGGTATCGGCGCCGCACGCGCCAAGGCCGGCCTCGGCGCCGTGCCGGACAACACGCAGACCGACGGCGGTTCGCGCGGCCAGGTCGTCGACGGCGTCCATGTGCACGCGGTGCGTCTGCGCGGCCTCAACGCGCATGAGGAGGTGCTCTTCGGTAACGCCGGCGAGCAGCTCGTCATCCGCGCCGACAGTTTCGACCGCGGCTCGTTCATGCCCGGCGTGCTGCTCGCTGTGCGCAAGGTCGCCTCGGGTGAATTCCCGGGACTGACCGTCGGTCTCGACCATTTCCTCGATCTGTGATTCTTGCGGCCGGCGATCCCTCAATCGCCGGCCGCAAGCGGCCGGTTGGGGCGGCGGGACGCGTCCTAACCGACCAGTACCGTTGCAGCTATGACTGACGGAACAATGCATCTTCTCGATCCCGCCCCCTTCGGGCGTGTACTTCCCGCGATGGTGACGCCGATGAAGGCCGACGGATCCATCGACTACGACGCCGCGCAGCGCGTCGCGAAGCAGCTTGTCGCCGACGGCGCCGACGGTCTCGTCGTCAACGGCACGACCGGCGAATCGCCGACGACGCACATGGATGAGAAGGTCGATCTCGTCCGCGCCGTCAAGGAGGTCGTCGACGTTCCCGTCATCTCCGGCGCGGGTTCGAACGACACGGCGCACACGGTGCGCATGGTCGAGCAGACGCAGGAGGCGGGCGCCGATGCGGTGCTCGTCGTCTGCCCGTACTATTCGCGTCCCTCGCAGCAGGGCATCTTCTACCATTACCGTGCCGTCGACGAGTCGGCGGACAAGCCGATCATCGTCTACGACGTGCCGGGGCGCACCGGCGTGCGCATCGCGCTCGACACCTACTGCCACCTGTCCGAACTCGACCATGTCAAGGCCGTCAAGGACGCGACCGGCGACATCGCCGGCGCCGTGCGCAAGCGTCTCGAAACCGGACTGACCTGGTATTCGGGCGACGACGCGCTCTATCTGCCGTTCCTATCGATCGGCGCCGTCGGCATCATCTCCGTCGTCGCCCATGCGGCCGCGCATCCGATGCGCGAACTCGCCGAAGCCTTCGATCGCGGAGACATCCACCGCGCGCAGGAGCTCGCGAATCGCATCGCGCCGGCGATTGACGCGATGAACGGCACCGGCTTCCAGGCCGTCATGGCGAAGGCGGCGCTGTACGTGCGCGGCATCCTCGAAAGCACGCAGATGCGTCTGCCGAACGTCGGCCCCACGCCCAAACAGATCGAGGTCGTCCGCGCCGGCATGCGGGCGAGCGACCTGATCGACTGAACGCGGATACCTATATATACATGACAGTTCTATAAATGACAGTGCGATCGCATGTGTGTGTGATCGCACTGCCGCATATTGATTGCCGGCCGGCGGCGTCACGTATCCCGTCGCGTATTCGCCGCCGGCGTCGTTTGCGCCGTTAGCTGTAACCCGGCCGTTCACGAGCCGTGTCCGTCCATGACGGCGATACACTGTGAGCATAATGAACGACAATCGTGAGCCGATGACCATCCGCCTCGTCGCCGTACCGCATGGACCGTACGGGCATCCCCACAGGCGCCGGCCGCGATCAGATGAAGCCTCGCCGCGCGCATAGGCGGGCGGCACTGAAGAGAAACCAAAAAAGAACCATGACAGAGACAACAACGACCACGCATGTGCGCGGTTCGAAGAGGAAGGCCGCACAAACGGCACAGGACACGACCACGCAGACGCGCCGCCGCACGACGCGCCGCGCGGACGACCAGATCGAAGCAGCCGAGCTCGCCGTCGAATCGATCGGCGAAGGCGGCGCGAAGAAGACGCGCACGAGCAAGGCCGCGTCGAAGAGCACGTCCGCGAAGTCGGACGAGAAGAAGACGACGCGCAGCCGCAAGACGACGGCGAAGAGTGAGACGAAGTCGGGCGCGAAGAAGACGCGCACGCGCGCGCTCGCCACGTCGGACACGAGCGACGAGAACCGCATCGCGCCGCCGAAGTACCGCAAGGGTTCGATGCGCATCGTCCCACTCGGCGGCCTCGGCGAGATCGGCCGCAACATGAACGTCATCGAATACAACGGCCACATCCTGCTCATCGACTGCGGCGTGCTGTTCCCTGAGGAGGAGCAGCCGGGCGTCGACCTGATCCTGCCGGATTTCAACTACATCAAGGACAGCCTCGACAAGGTCGACGCGCTTGTGCTCACGCACGGCCACGAGGACCACATCGGCGGCGTGCCGTATCTGCTCAAGATGCGTCCCGACATCCCGCTCATCGGCTCGAAGCTCACGCTCGGCTTCGTCGAGGCGAAATGCAAGGAGCATCACCTCGAACCGGAGATGATCGAGGTCAAGGGCCGCGACAAGCTCAAGGTCGGCCCCTTCAATCTCGAATTCGTCTCGGTGACGCATTCGATTCCGGACGCGCTCGCCGTGTGTGTGCGCACGCCCGCCGGCTCGCTCATCGACACCGGTGACATCAAGCTCGACCAGCTGCCGCTCGACCACCGCGTCACCGACCTCGTCGAATTCGGCAAGCTCGGTGAGCAGGGCATCGACCTGCTGATGATGGATTCGACGAACGCCGAAGTGCCTGGATTCGTCAAGCCGGAGACGTCAATCGGTCCGGCGCTCGATCAGGTCTTCGCCACCGCGACGCGCAAGATCATCGTCGCAAGCTTCTCGAGCCACGTGCACCGCGTGCAGCAGGTCGTCGACGCCGCCCACAAGTACGGCCGCAAGGTCGTCTTCGTCGGCCGTTCGATGGTGCGCAACATGGCGATCGCCGCCGACCTCGGCTACCTGCACCTGCCCGAGGACACCGTCATCGACCTGAAGAAGGCGAAGGACTATCCGGACAACAAGCTCGTCTACATGTGCACGGGCTCGCAGGGCGAGCCGATGGCCGCGCTCGGCCGCATCGCCGACGGCAACCACCGCGACATCACGATCAACGAGTTCGACACCGTCATCCTCGCCAGCTCGCTCATCCCGGGCAACGAGCACGGCGTGTACAAGGTCATCAACAAGCTCGTGCAGCTCGGCGCGCGCGTCGTCAACCGCGACAACGCGGCCGTGCACGTCTCCGGTCACTGCAACGAGGGCGAGCTGCTGTACATGTACAACATCGTCAAGCCGAAGAACGCGATGCCGATCCACGGCGAGAACCGCCACATCGTCGCCAACGGCCTGATCGCCGTGAAGACCGGCATCGACCCGAACAACGTCGTGCTCGCCGAGGACGGCGACGTCGTCGACCTCTACCATGGCAAGGCCGCAATCGTCGGCTCGGTGCCGTGCGGCTACATCTACGTCGACGGCGATTCGGTCGGCGAACTGACCGACGAGGAGCTCGAGAAGCGCCGCATCCTCGGATCCGAAGGCTTCGTCTCGTGCTTCGCCGTCGTGGACACCGACGCCGCCGAGGTCGTCTCCGGGCCGAAGGTGTATCTCAACGCCGTCGCCGAGGACGAGAAGGAGTTCGAGAAGGTACGCCATCAGATCATCGAGCAGCTGCGCGACGCGATGATGACCGGCACGAAGGACGTCCACAAGCTGCAGCAGATCATGCGCCGCACGCTCGGCAGCTGGGTGGCGCGCGAACTGCACCGCAAGCCGATGATCGTCCCGGTCGTCGCGGACATCGCCGCCGACATGGATTCGATGGAGGGCTACGCGCACTGACGTCCACGGCCATGTATGGCCGGACGCCGGCGGCAGCACGCAGCACAGCAGATCAAGCAAGCATCAAGGAGCACTATGCCAGGAGCCAATCTCACACGCGTCGAAGCGCAGGAACGCAAATCGATCGTGCAGTATCCGATCCACTACGCCGTCGACCTCGACCTGACGCAGGGGGACACGACCTTCGTCTCCACGTCGACGATCGAGTTCGGCGCGAAGGCGGGGGAGAGCACCTTCCTCGACCTCATCGCCGACGAAGTGACGAAGGTCGTTGTCAACGGCGTCGACGTTGACCCGAACGAGGTCTTCGACGATGACCGTATCCAACTCAATGACCTCGCCGAACACAACACCGTCACCGTGACGGCGCTGTGCCGCTATTCGACGACCGGCGAAGGCCTGCACAGGAGCGTCGACCCGTCCGACGGTAACGTCTATCTCTACTCGCAGTTCGAAGTGCCGGACGCGCGCCGCGTCTACGCCGTCTTCGACCAGCCCGACCTCAAGGCCGTCTTCGACTTCACGGTGACCGCGCCGCAGTCGTGGATCGTCACGAGCAACATGCCCGCCGCCTCCGTCGTGGATCTCGATCGCATGACGATGGATGGCACGCTCGCCGACAAGCCGGCCGAATCGACGAAGCGCTGGACCTTCGCGCCGACGCCGACGATGAGCTCGTACCTGACCGCGATCTGCGCCGGACCGTACGCCGAATGGCACACGACCTACGAGAACGAGGACGGCCGCACGATCCCGATGGCGCAGTACTGCCGTCAGGCGCTCAAGGACGACTTCGCGAAGGACGTCGATTACCTGTTCGACATCACGAAGAAAGGCTTCGCGTTCTACGCGAAGACGTGGGGCGTGCCGTACCCGTACGCGAAGTACGACCAGATCTACGTGCCCGAATACAACGCGGGCGCGATGGAGAACATCGGCATGGTCACGATCCGCGACTCGTACGTCTTCTCGTCGAAGGTCACCGACGCGCTCGCCGAACGCCGCGTCGTCACCGTGCTGCACGAGCTCGCGCACATGTGGTTTGGCGACTATGTGACGATGAAATGGTGGAACGACCTGTGGCTCAACGAATCCTTCGCCGAGTTCACGTCGACGCTCGCCACCGCCGAGGCGACCGACTGGAAGGACGCATGGGCGACCTTCTGCTCCGGCGAGAAAAGCTGGGCGCTCAATCAGGACCAGCTGAGCACGACCCACCCGATCGTCGCGCCGATCAACGACCTCAACGACACCTACGTCAACTTCGACGGCATCACCTACGCGAAGGGCGCCTCCGTCTTGAAGCAGCTCGTCGCCTACGTCGGCCGCGACAAGTTCTTCGAAGGCATCAACCACTATCTGTACCGCCACGCCTATTCGAACGCGACGCTCGACGACTTGCTCGCCGAACTCGAGGAGACCTCCGGCCGCGACCTCAAGACGTGGAGCAAGAAGTGGCTCGAGGAATCGGGCATCAACACGATCGCAACTGACGTCACCTGCGCCGACGACGGCACGATCGCGACGCTCACGCTCACGCAGAGCGCGCCCGAAGCGCATCCGGTGCTGCGCCCGCACCGCCTCGCCGTCGGCTTCTACGACGAGGACGCGGCCACCGGCAGGATCGTGCGCACCGACCGCATCGAACTCGACGTCGACGGCGAAACGACGGCCGTGCCGGCGCAAGGCAAGACGAAGCCGGCGTTCATCCTCGCGAACGACGACGACCTGACCTACACGAAGCTCAGGTTCGACGACGATTCGCTCGCGTTCGCGCTTGCGAACCTGCAGCGCTTCGACGACGCGCTCACCCGCGCCGTCGTCTGGCTCGCGCTGTGGGACATGACGCGCGACGCCGAACTTGCCGCGACCGACTTCATCGACACGACCCTCAAGCTGCTGTCGACCGAAACGGAATCGACGACCTTCCGCTACGCGCTCGCGACGCTGTCGACGACCGTCTGGCACTACACCGACCCGGCCAAGCGCGCCGACATCGCATGCCACGTCGCGCAGCAGCTGCTCGCGCTCGCCAAGGTCGCGCCGGCCGGCTCCGACATGCAGTTCCAGCTCGCCTCCGCCTACCTGAGCTACGGCGTCGAAGGCGACGACGCGTTCGCCGATACGGTGCGCGGCCTGCTCGACGGCTCGCTCGTGCTTGAAGGACTCGAACTCGACAACAACTTCCGCTGGTCGCTCGTGCGCGCGCTCGCGTCCGTCAACGCAATCAAGGATGAGGACATCGAGGCGGAGCTCAAGCGCCGCGACACGACCGAGAACCGCGAATTCGCCTACGGCGCCAAGGCCGTGCGTGCGACCGCCGACGCGAAGCGTTGGGCGTGGGATCAGGCGCTGCACAACGACGCGCTGACGAACAGCCAGCTCGAGGAGGTCGCCCGCGGCTTCGCCGGCACGCCGAGCCAGGAGCTCGTCGACCCGTATGTGGACGAATACTTCGACCAGGCCGCATGGATCTGGAAGAACAAGTCGTTCCATATGGCCGAGGCGCTGCTCGAAGGCCTCTACCCGAGCTTCGCCGATCCGGCGAAGCTCGTCGAGGCCGGCAACGCGTGGCTCGACGCGCATCAGGATGCGGACAACGCGCTCAAGCGCATCGTCCGCGGCAACGTGGAGGCCTCGGAACGCACCCGCGCCGTCGCCGAGTTCAACGCGAAGCT
Source organism: Bifidobacterium anseris (assembly GCF_002860345.1). Lineage (GTDB taxonomy): Bacteria > Actinomycetota > Actinomycetes > Actinomycetales > Bifidobacteriaceae > Bifidobacterium > Bifidobacterium anseris. The sequence goes on along the minus strand of NZ_NMYC01000003.1, from coordinate 92,939 downwards.
TAGCGAGACCGTCGAGGGATGAGGACATAGCGACTGATTGACCAAATATATACTGATTGACCTATATATATAAGGTATCGCTCGGTGAGAGGGGTGATGCGCCAGTGCGTATCACCCCTCTCACGCGTTTTCGGGCCCCGATCGGACGACTCCAGCGTGTATCTACTGGGTATCTGCGCTGGGAGGTAGCTTTTTCATCGGCATCTTGAAGTATGGGGACTTCAAATCCTTGATATGACGCGCTTGCGAGAGGGGCATACCCGGCATTCGGCGCGGAAATGCTACCGCTCAGCGCAGATACGGTGCAGATGCCCTGCCGATCCGCTTCAGCTGTCGCTATCCTCGCGTCGTCTGAGCGTATGCAGCCATGCGGTGGCGCAGATGACGACGGTGATGATCGTCATCAGCATGATGATGCGCTTCGCCAGCGCATTCGGATCATGCTGCGGTGCCAAGGTGATGCTGTCCGTTGGGCGATCGGCCTGCAGCTGCGTCGTCTGACCGTTGATGTTCGGTCCGCGCAGATTGTCGGAGAGGGCCACGTTGAGCGATGCGATCGGATCGATGACGCCCCATCCGTATTCATCGTCGCGCTCATCGGGATGGCTGCGGTTCGCGGTCGTCAGGATCCGCTGCTTCCATTGTGCCGGCGTCTCGTCGGGGTAGCGTTCGGCGATGAGCGCCGCCTGTCCGCTCACAAATGCCGTCGCATAGCTTGTGGAGGATCCGTCGTTGAATCCGCAGTCCACGCCGTTGGGGATCGTTGAAGCCACATTGGCGCCGGGCGCCACGACGTCCACCTGCGTGCCGTGGATCGCGTCCTCGGTGGAGGTGAGCTCCATCGTCACGGCCGATACGCCGACGACTTCCGGATAGGCCGCCGGATAGCGCATGCCGTCCACGGTACTTGACGACGTGAGCCGGTTGCCCGCGCTCGCCACGACGAGCGCGCCGTGTTTGTCCGCATATTTCACGGCGTCCTGCATCGCCGGAAGGTCATGGGTGTCGCTCATCGAGATGCTGATGACCTGTGCGCCATGGTCCGCGGCGTAGCGGACGCCGTCCGCGAGCGTGAACAGGTCGGCGTTACCGGTCGTCTGCCCGTTTTCCTCCCGTAGTGCCTTGAAGACACGGATCGGCATGATCTTCGCGTCCGGAGCGAGGCCGACGACGGAGGAGCCTTTGATCCGCCGCGCGCCGATGATGCCGGCCACGATCGTCCCGTGGCTGTAGACATCTTTCCTCCCTTTTGAATCGTCGTCGGGGATGTAGCTTTTCCCTTCCACGACGGCGTCGGCAAGGTGCGGATTCTCGGTGCTGACGCCCGAGTCGATGATGGCGACCGTCACGCCCTTGCCGGTGCTTTGCTGATGCAAAGCCTCCACATTGAACAATGTGTTCGTCCAAGGTGTGTCGGTGATGTAGTTTTCGATGCCCGCTTGGCATTGGCGTTGTCCCTCATCCGCCTGCGCTGTGGGCATCGCCGTCTGCGGGGCGAGACCGATGACGACCACCGTGCACAGGCATGCGCAGATCGCGGCGATGATATGCGGGAGCCTGCGTCGCGACGATGTGGCGCAGTTGCCGCTCATTGCTGTTCCGCCTGTTCGGAGGACTGATGTTCCTTCACCGTTTCCACTTCCGGTTTCTTCGAACCGGGCGCGCTCGCCGCCGCCTGTGGGGTCAGTTCGACGCCGGTCGGGAAGATGTCGACCCATCCGCGCGGGACGTTGTGCACATCCTCATTGGTGTAGCCGAGCCGCTTGAGCGTTTCCTCCTGTGCGCCGGGCAGTGGATATGCGGTACCGGTCGCGTCGATCGCGTAAATGGTGCCCGCCGAGCCGTTGCCGCCGATGCTGGCACGCATCAGCACGCCGGTGCCTCCCCGGATCGTCGTGGTGATGTTCGTCTCGTCGTCCTGCACGTCCGTGTCCGCGCGCACCTGTCGCGCGAGCTCGTCGTCGGTGTAGAAGCGTGCGGCCGTGCTGTCGTCGTCCGAGCGCAGCGGCAGCGTCGCGCACATCGCGCTGCTGTCGTCCGCCATCATGAGCGTGGTGTGCGGCCAATCCTCGGGCAGCGGCGACTGTTTCGCATTGGTGAGTTTTTGGAATTCGGACGCGCTCAGCATGATGGGTTCGAGCTGCTTGTCGCTTTTGTCTATCGCGTAGAGGGCGTAGGCGACGTCGTCGAGATGGCTGATCGATCCGTCTTCCATGACGACGTAGCGCGCTTCCGAAGGGGCGTCCTGCTGCATGACGATCGCTCCTGGACGGACGCCGTCGACATCGGCGTCGCTCGATGCGCCGATGGTGATCGGCTGCATCGTCGTCCCCGCTTCGAAGAGATTGAGCCATTGGATCGACGCATCGATCTGCGCGGTCTGCGGGATGCCGTAGGCGCGCAGGAACCCGTCGCGTTGGTTCAGGTTTCTGGGAAGCTGGTACCGTTTCGTGTTCGAGATGAGATAGTCGCTTCCGTCGGCACGCGCGACGATGGCCTCCTTGTTCTCGGAGCGTTTCGGCGAATCGTCGCTGATCATGTTGTACAGGCGATGTTCGTAGGTGCAGCTTGTCGCCGTTCCGCTCACGAGTCCGCTGCGTGGGGGAAGAGAATCAGGAGCTCCCAGAATGCCGAGTGTGGAGTCGATCGGGATGCCTTCGAGCTGTTCGTCGTCGACGGTGATGACGGCGAAATCGGAGGAGGGGATCATCAGGCGTGCGCTGATCGCGTTGATGACCGGATGCAGTCTGCCGTCGACACTGACGTAGCGTGCGGCGGAGTTCTTCGCGACGATGAGTTTGCTGTTCTGCCAGTTGTCCGGCAGCGCCGGCTTCATGTATCCGTAGAACACGCCGACGAGGATGGCGATGATCGTCAGTCCGATGCCGACGATGACCGGCGTTTGGTTTTTCTTCGGCGTAAGTTCCACGTCCGAGGGGATGCCGCTCGTGAAGGCCGTGACGAGTCGGCGGCGTGAATAGCGTTGCGCTTCGGCGAGGTCTTTTTTGTCAGCCATGATGCTTCCCCTGTTGAATCGTCATGATGCCATGATGATGAAGTATGCGAGCGGCGGCAGCGCGAGGATGCAGATGACTTCGATGGCGTCCGTCACGCGCGTCACGAACAGTGATTGCTTCCGTGAGACGTAAGTGAAGACCAATGCGACGATGGCGCAGACGAGCAGGCCGATGGCAAGCGCGGGGCGTGTTCCTGGTTGTGTGGCGGCGAGCAACAGCACGCTGAGCAGAATGCCGATGCCGGCGGCGCCGACGGTGATCGCCATTTCCCGCAGCGTGTAGATCTGCCGCGAATCGAGCAGCATCGCGGCGAAGGCGAGCAGGCACAGCAACGGGGCGAACAGGCCGTGCAGACCCATGATGTACGGAGTGCAGATGAGCAGCGTCGCGGCGATGGCGATGCGTCCGATGAACAGATAGGTGGAACCTTGGATGTAGCGTCTGCGGATGTCGTCGTAGTCGATCGGCTTGGGCAGTGCGAAGATTTCCGATTCTGATTGCGGACTGAGGACGCTGATGCGTGCCACCGACAGGCACATCCATGGCAGCGCGTTGATGACGAGTGCGGCGGCCGTCGCGGTGATGACCCATGCCGGTTTGAGCGCATGCGGCCAGATCGCGCCCAAGGCGCTCGGAATGAGGGTGACCGCGCCGACGATGATCGGGACGAAGCTGTAAGGACGGCTGCGGGGAGCCACAAACACGATGATGATGCCGGCCATGAGGAATCCGGCGGCCGCACCGAGCGTCGGCAGACCGTACGCCGTTGCGAGCGGATGCATCGCGGCGATGCATTGGAAACCGGTGAGCGCCGCGAAGATACTGGACAGCAATCCGATGACAATGGCCGGAATCTGCAGCTGGTGGTTGTCAAGCAACGCCGTCAGGGCAAGCATGATGATGGCGAATGCGGCACCGATGGAGGCGGAGATGATCGAGGCGGGTGTGACGGCGAGGCATATCGCGCTGATGGCGAGCATGCCGGCGCAGATGATCAACGTGGTGAACGTGGTGTGTTTGGTCGTCCATGCACGGTAGACCTGTCCAACGTTTGAGCCGACGGCCTCCACTACGTCGTCGTAGATGATGTCCGAATCGGCGAGGGCACCGGGGGTGAGCGCGAACGTATGCTGGGATGCGATGTATTGCTGGGGGATGGTGCGGGCCGGGTCAAGTGTTTCGCCGTCGCCGTTGACGAGGCGGTATCCTCCGTAGACGATTGCGGGGTCGAGGACGCCAAGACGGCTTGCGATGTCGGGAAGCAGCTCGGCGACGATGACGTCGGCTGCCACCGTCAACGTCACTGAACGCTTTTTGTAGGAGACGGTGATCGGGATGGAGGATTGCTGGCTGATTTCCGGGCCGTCCATGGCGTCGTTGCCTGTTTGCTGATTCATTGCCTGGGCTGCCGGAACGAAGGGTGGAGGTGATGGCACGTAGGCATCGGTGTCCATGTTCCCTGCCTTTCTTCTTTTGGACTGTTCCCGGAAGGCTAAGCGTCGCTCTCACTATTGAGGTTCGCAGGAGCGGGTTTGTTCCCCGACGGCACAAGCATTGCTTCCCAACGGTATGCGTCAAAGATTGTATATCATACTACGGGAAAACCGGGAATCGCAGGATGAGGGTATGGGGAAATCCTTAAGTTTTCGCGCCTTTGTGCAAGCTGAGGACAACAGTCGGATGAGGGGTGCAGAAGTCGGAAGGCGGATATCCGGTCTGTTTCGGTCACGCAGGATCAAGATGGAATGTGCGTGCAATATAGCCGATTATGTGGAAAAACTTGAGCACTACTCTAATAGTCGAATTCTTGAGATATGTGTACATGCAGGAAACATGTGTGGGATATGATTGTCCAATCTGCGGTTTGGATGTGGGACCAACGCCAATGAGGACGCGTTTCTCGTAGGGGGCTCCGCCGACAAGCAAGCGGCAGTGATAATAAATAACTAACCTTCGAACGCAATGGAGGAACAGCATGGCTGAGAAGATCGCAGCTGGTGAGGGCGCGCTTGAGAAGGGCGCCGTCGCCGTGGAAAACGCGAGGGTCGGCATTGATCAGCGCATCAAGGACATCGAGAGCAAGATGGGGGAGCTCGGATCCTTCTGGAAGGGTGATGCCGCCACCTCGTACAACGCGCTGATGATGGCGTGGCAGGAGAAGGCGAATGCCCTCAACCGCATCCTCAACGACCTGCGTGACAACATTCGCGGAACCGCGAAGGATCAGGCGGCGAACGAAGCGGACAACCAGTCCCAGACCTCGCGCCTGCAGGCGCTGCTGGGCTGAGCGCAACGGCATAGCAAACATCACAAGCAAACACAACAGTTGAGGAGAAACCAATGGTAGGTTCCATTTCCGTCCGCCCGCAGATGGTCGGTCAGCTTTCGAACGATATCGCCAATGATTCCAAGGGGATCAGCCAGGAGCTCGATACGCTCGATTCCCAGGTGCGTTCGCTCATCGATCAGTGGGACGGCGCCGCGCAGGAAGCGTATTACCGTGCGCAGATCGAGTGGAACAAGAAGATCCAGGAGATGAACCAGATTCTGGCCCAGATCTCCACCACCACCCAGCAGATCGCCGATCAGTACGTGGAGTCGGACAACCGTTCCGCGGCTCGCTTCTGACGGATACCGGTGGCGCCGCGATAGCTACGTTGCGTCGGGGCGCCACCGTCGTCGTCATTGGGGCATGCCGATGCGTCCAATGACCGCGTCGATAGGCGACGACGACAAGTAGAGAGGCTGGTGCGGCGGTCGCGAGAGGGTGATTGCCGCACCAGCGCACATACGTTGACCTGTATGTGACGCTGAGATGGGCGGCCGTGATCATGTGCATGATCGGCATGCCCAAGTTGAGCAAGAAAGTACTCCGACCTTATGGGACGATCGACTCAGACGAGTAGAGCCGGTGCTGTTGTCGGCCCGGTGGTGGCTGCGGTATGTGCAGTGGTGTTGGCTGTGGTGCCGTCGGCATGGGCGGTGGAGTTGGATGATGGGGATTGGTATATCACCAGGACGGGTGTGCAGGATGCGTGGGGCCAGGGTGTGACCGGCAAGGGTGTGAAGGTCGCGGTGATGGATAGTCAGGTTGTGTTGGATTATCCTGCGATCGCGAATAAGCATGTGGAGTCGAGGTTGGTGTTGAAGGATGGGGCGACGTGGTGCATGGATCGCAACAAGGAGTTTCGTATGGATGTGTCGGATTCGGGTTTGCGTGCGGGGGATCGTGGCCTGTATGTGACGCATGGCACCGAGATGACGTCGTATGTCGTGGGTGATGGTTCTGGCTATGACGGCAATCGTGGCTTGGTGGGCGTGGCGCAGGACGCGCAGGTGACCGCATATCCCAATGGCTTCGGCGTTGGGGCTCTTGGTGGGGATGCGCCGTTGTGCAAGGTGGGTGGTGAGCTTGATTTTGCGACGGTGCTGCGCCGGGCGGCTGCGGATGGCAATCGAATCGTGAACATGTCATTTGAGTCGCCGCAGCGTCCTGAGATGGTCGGGGCGTTCGTCGATGCGTGGCGTGCGGGTGTGGTGGTCGTGGCTGGTTCGGGTAATGATACGGAGGATTCGGGTCCGAGGGATTATGTGGGTGAGCCGGCGAAGACGAACCGGTTCCCGGGCGTGCTGAGCGTGAATGTCTCGGATGAGTCGGGTGCGACGAATCGTCGTGATGGTGGTGTGACGTTGTTGGCGCCGGCGGAGGGTATCAATGGGTATGCGGTTGGTGATTCTCGTGTGGTGAAGGTGGGTTCGGGTGGTTCGTCGTCGGCGTCGGCGATCACGAGTGGGATGTTGGCGTTGGTGATGAGTCGTTGGCCGGATGCGACGGGTAATCAGGTGTTGCAGTCGGTGGTGCGTAACACGCGGGGCAACACAAGTGGGGAGCCGGTGTTCGACAGGGATCTGCGCTCGGGTTTCGGTGTGATCGATCTGCCGAGGTTGTTGGCGACGGATCCGGCGCAGTATCCGGATGTCAATCCTTTGCTGGAGGCTGCGGTGATCAACAGTGAGCGGCATGAGGAGACGCGCGGCATGTATACGGACCGTTCGGATTGGGGCGATCATTTGATCGGGACGGTTGATTCGTTCGATCTGGATGGTAGTACCCCTATCGATGTGACGCGTGAGGCGTCGTTGGTTGGTGAGGAGTATCAGCGGCAGAAGAGCGCGTGGGCGAAGGTGGAGCAGTGCCGTAAGGATGGCGGCTCCGATTGCATGCAGTATTCGGCCACGCGTACGGGCCAGGCTGCGTCGTCCTCGGCGTCTTCGTCGGCTGGCAACGGGCAGTCCGCTGCGCCGAAGACCGACGGCGGCGGCGACGGTGCGTCGGGTGCGAGCGCATCGTCTTCGTCTGGTTCGGTGTGGTTGTGGGCGACGCTCGGTGCGGGTGTCGCTGCCGTGGCCGCACTCATCGTCGTCGCCTGTCTGGTCGTGCGCCGCCGCAGGCGCTTGCAAGCTGCCGTTGCGCCCGTGTCTTCGGCTGTTGCGTCGATGCCGGCGAATGTGTCTGGGGGTGGTCGTTGGTGATTGGTGTTCATGCTTCTGTTCGTGTTGGTGTTCGTGTTGGAAAGGATTTGGTGATGGGTGTGTCTCGTGTGGTGGTGCGGGTGCGTGCCGTGTGTGTCGTGGTTGTGGCTGCGGTGTTGGCGTTGGCGTTGGTTGTAACGCCGTCCGTGTGGGCGGTGGAGTTGGATGCCGGTGATTGGTATGTCACGAAGACGGGTGCGCAGGATGCGTGGAGTCAGGGTGTGACCGGCAAGGGTGTGAAGGTCGCGGTGTTGGATGATCAGTTGGTTGTTGATTATCCGGGGATCGCGGGTAAGCAAGTGGCGTCGAGGTTGGTGCTTCCTGATGGTGCTTCGTCGTGTGTGAATTTGAAGAAGACGCGGATGATGCGTGTGTCGGATCCGGCGTTGCGTGCGGGTGATGGGGGGATTTATGTGACGCATGGGACGATGATGACTGCGTATATCGTGGGTGATGGTTCGGGCTATGACGGCAATCGTGGTCTGGTGGGTGTGGCGCAGAATGCGCAAGTGACGCATTACCCGTTAACGTTTGGATCTGCTGGTCTGTCTGGTTTTTCTGAAGCTTGCTCTACCAATGGTAAAGCCATCGATTTTGCCGGTTCCGTCCGTCAGGCCGTTGCGAATGGCGATCGTATTATCAATCTGTCGTTCGAAGGCAGGAGTGGTTCGGATATGGTTGAGGCGTATGTCGGGGCGTTGCGCGCCGGAGTGGTAGTCGTGTCTGGTTCGGGTAATGATACGGAGGATTCGGGGCCGAAGGATTATGTGGGCGAGCCGACGAAGATCAATCGTTTTCCCGGGGTGTTGGCGGTGAACGGCGCGGATGAGTCGGGGAATGCGAATCGTCGTGATGGCGGTGTGACGTTGCTGGCGCCGAGCGAGGGGATCAACAGGTATGCGGTTGGTGATGCGCGTGTGGTGAAGGTGGATTCTGGTGGTTCGTCGTCGGCGTCGGCGATCACGAGTGGGATGTTGGCGTTGGTGATGAGCAAATGGCCGGATGCGACGGGTAATCAGGTGTTGCAGTCGGTGGTGCGTAACACGCGGGGCAACACAAGTGGGGAGCCGGTGTTCGACCGGGATCTGCGTGCCGGGTTTGGTGTGATTGATCTGCCGAGGTTGTTGGCGACGGATCCGTCGCAGTATCCGGATGTCAATCCGTTGTTGGAGGCGGCGGTGGCCAACAGCGAGAAGCATGAGGAGACGCGCGGCATGTATACGGATCATTCCGATTGGACGCAGTTGGCGGGAATGACCGATCCGTTCGGGTTGGATGATAGTTCGGGCATCGATGTGCCCAAAGAGGCCGATCTCGTTGGTGAGGAGTATGAGCGGCAGAAGGCGGCGTGGGCGAAGGTGGAGCAGTGCCGCAAGGACGGTGGCGCCGATTGCATGCAGTACTCGGCCACCCGCACCGGCCAGGCCATGTCATCCTCGACGTCTGACAATGGGCAGGCTGCTGCGCCTAAAGCTGATGGTGCCGGTGCGTCGGGTGTGACCACATCGTCTGCGTCGTCTTCGTCTGGTTCGGTGTGGTTGTGGGCGGCGTTGGGTAGCGGCATCGTGGCCGTGGCCGCGCTTATCGTCGTCGCCTGTCTGGTCGTGCGTCGCCGCAGGCGCTTGCCTGTGGCCGTTGCGCCCGTGCCGGCCGCCGCTCCGCCGATGCCGGCGAATGCGTCAGGGGCGTCTGGCCTAGGAGGATATCCTCCCGCTGGCCCCGTCGCGCCAATGACTTATGGCAGTACTTATGTAGGTCATGACTCTCGAGATAATCCTCGTGAAAACAAGTGAATATGAAAGAGAACTTTTAGGAAAGGAATGAAATGTCAACGCATGAAGTGAACTCATCTATTGGTTTCTTTGAATCGCGCCTAGCGTCTATCGCGCAAACTGATCGATGGGATGCGGATGGCATCATTGATAATATCCGTAATTATCAGGCGATGCTTAAGACGTTACGGGACAAGGTGGATGGTGTGCGTTCGTGGATGGTGCAGTCGGGTGATTTCGACTGCTCGGCTCAGGACAGCATGTATGCGAAGGCGAAAGAGGTCGTTGACAACATCGATGATCATTTCGCTGCCAACCAGCAATGCCTGACCGATATGAAGAGAGCCATCGAGGCGCATAATGAGGGGATCATTGAGGCGAACAACGTGACGCTTCCGGGCAGTCGTCTGAATGCCGCGCAGGAGCAGCAGATCATGGATGCCACCGAGCCAATGAATGTCGTTGTTCCCGGATTGGGCACCTTGACTGGCATGATGGGCATTGCCGGCGTCAATCTCATCTCCCAGCTGATGGTAAGCCATCGTGAAGATGAGGCAGAGAAAAAGTATAATGCAATAATTAATAGTGTTCGAGGGGCGGTTGTTTCGCCTCCAGATCCGATTCCAGTTGTGGATATGGGGCAAACTCCTGATGGGTGGCCAATTCCTGATCACTCCCAGAGTGGTGATGGGTCTGGTCCTTCCAGCGTCGGTGCAGGTGTGGGCGCTGGCGCGACTGCGGCTGGTGTTGGTGTTGCCGCAGCGGCTCGTGCGGGACGTTCAAGCGCTTCGTCGGTTGCTGCTGTGTCGGCTGGTCGGTCGTCGTCGGCCGGAAGCGGTGCTGCGGGGTCGCTTGCGGGGGCTGCCCGACCGTTGGGAACATTGCAGGGCGGTGCCGATCGTGCGAATGGTTCGTCGGGTTCTGCGGGACGTGACGGCTATCGCGTTGGCGGCTCGAACGATGATGATCGGCATGACGATTATCTGTATGAGTGGGATGAGAACGGCACGTACCGCTATGATTCCGATCGTAATGCGTGGGTGCGTACCGATGCCGATGGCGTTGATGTGGACAGCTACAGCATGCGTGGTGTGACGGGTCTTTCCTCGGCGGCTTCGGCTGGCGGCGTCGCCGCTGCCGGTGTCGCCGCGACCGGTGTGGCCGGACGTGCGGGCATGATGTCGTCCGCAGCCGGTGGGGCGCTGATGGGTTCGGCAGGCGCCGGCGGCACATTGGGCTTGGTAGGTGCTGTCGGCGGGACAGGTGTGGGCTCGTTCTATGCGAACAATCCGGTTACGGCTACAGTGTCCTCGGCTTCGTCGATTCGTGGCGCGCAGGGATTGGCGGCAGGGTTGCGCAACAATGCGGCGGCAGCTGGTGCGGCTGGTGCGGCTGGGCGTGCTAATCCGGCGATGATGGGTTCCGGTGCTGGCGCCGGTGGTGCTGGTGGCGATAAGAAGAAGCGGCAGCAGCTTGGCTATGTGGCGCCGGTCATCGAGGAGGATGAGGAGTTCAGTCCCACACCGATCGGCAACATGGCCGGGCGTCGCCGCAGTGCCCAAGAGGCGTGAACGGCGCAAACCATTTTCGAACAGCATGAAAGGAGCATGACCAATGGTGGACGAAATCAACATCAATCCGCAACAGGATCGTGAGATGGTGCGCAAACTGCGGCATCTCAATACGGATATCGACCGAACCAGAAACGCACGATGGCAGCCGGCACAGCACGCCTCCCCGGAGTTCTTCGGGCGTGATCTGGACAAGCAGATCAAGCAGATGAGCGAGAACTACCGCAAGTCGCGCGAGAATCTCAAAACGACGTTGGAAGCATATGCCAAATGGCTCGAAGAGGTCGTCGCGGGCTTCGAGGCGTCTGAAGAAACCCAGCAGGTGGCAATCGACGCGAAGACGGCTGCAGTGGCCGATGCGGCCGACGCGGCTGAATTCAGGCGTGACCTGCATGAGCACGAACGCAAAGCCGGCGGCCAGACGCTCACCGGCACATTGCGGGTGTCGATCGAGGACGTCCACGACACGATCCTCGATTTCATCGCCAATCAGGATCAGGCATAAGAGCATCTGATCCAACCGATACCAGACCGTCACGGAAACAGGGAGTGAGACTGTGTCAGACGAAATCAAGATGGATTGCGGCGATCTGAAAGGATTGCAGGCACAATACGGTTCAGCGTCACGTGAGTTCATGGCGACGATGGGCGCATTCAACCAGAACGAGGATCCAAGCTTCGGTCTCGTGCTGCAGATGTTCCGCCCCATGTATACGTCGGCCAAGGAATGCACGTCGGGCTATCTGAGCAACATCGGTCAGGTGCTCAGCTACCTGCAGGGAGCGATTGATGGCGCCCAACAGGATTTCACCAATACCGAGAAGGACATCATCGACTATCTGAAGAGCATTCAGGAACAGCTTGAGCAGATTGATGAGAAGCTTGACCGGCTTGAGCAGGGCGGTGGCGGTACCGGTTCCGGCGGTGGAACCGGTGGTGGTGGCACCATCGGCGGCAGCGCCGGCGGGACTGGCGGAGGCGGCTATGCCGGTGCCGGTTCCACAGGTGGCGGCTCATGGCAGGACGCTCACGATGATGACCGATACGAAGGATCCGTCGCACAAGGAGGCGGCGACGTCGAGGCGGATGCGTCCGGATCTGGTTCCACGGCGGGAAGCGGCGACGCCTCTGCCGATGACGGCCGTACGGCGGGAAGCGTCGATCCGGATGCCGGAACCATCATGCCCGATGGGGGAGCAGCCGCCGCGGGCGACGGCAACGGCAGGGCGCCGGGGGCTGACGGTTCCTCAGGTGCGGATGCCAACGGCAAACCGGATGCGGGCGCAACCGCCGTCGACGGGCGACCAGGCAATCCATATGACGGCGTCAATACGATCGGGTTGGATGTCAGCGGGGATGCGCAGGACGAATATTCGCTCAACCTCACCGACGGCAACACGCATGCGGTCATGGAAGCGGACGGTTCGATCCGTCTGAGCAAAACCGATGAGGATGCGACGAACATACCGCTGCCGGACGGCATGCAGCCGAAGAATGCGTCTACCTTCACGTTGGACGCGAACAATGACGGCACCAACGACCTCGCGATGACGCCGGACATGGCCGCCGATGCGCGAATCAGCGTCTACGAGGACGGCGATGACCAGTTCGCCGCCGTGGACTTCGACAACGACGGGGATTATGACGCAGTCATGCGCGTCGGCGAATCGGCCGCAGCACGGGCGAAAGCCCAACAGGATGCCACGGCGGCCGCATGGGAGCAGATCGCCAGCAGCGATCCACTCGGACGCAGCCCCGAAGAACTCCAGGCGCTCTTCCTCGAGCGGGACATCACACGGATGCCTGAACGTGAAGGCATCAACATTGCGGTCTGAACAATCCGGACGCGCACGGCGGTAACGAAACACATACGAACAGAAGGACCCGATCATGACATCCGTTGCTTCGAGCACCAACGTGTTGACGACAAAAGGCACGCAATTGGCAGCCGACTCGTCTACACTGCGCAAGTTGGTAGGCGACGCCAAAACCGTTTCCGACCTGAACGATCTCATCCAATCCGGCGTTCAGCTCGCAGGCGCAATCATCTCTGCAGTTGATGGCATATTCGAAGGTCTGTTCGGATTCAGTCCGATCGATAGATGGATCAAGAAGCCCTTCAGTGGCGACTGGGATGCGATGACCACCACTGCCGAACGATGGGATGCGCTCGCAGCCAACCTGACTCAGACCGCATCCGCCATCACGGAGGTCTCCAACGTCGTGGGCGACGGCACGAGCTGGAGCGGTGACGCCTCCAATGCGTTCAAGAAAGATAACGCGGCGCTCGCGAAGGCGATGCAGGCCGGCGTCACGCCTTGCCGGGAAGGCGCAGAAGGGATGCGGAAGCTGGCCCAGCTTGCCGAGGATACCTTCAATTTCATCATGAGCACGCTGCAGGAGATCGCCAATCTGCTTGCAAACGTCTTGGCGGATATCTCCATCCCGGTGATCGGCCAGTTCAAGGGGGCGTGGGATACCCATAAGGTGATCAATGCCGTCTCAAACCTGGTCACGACCGTCAGTGAACGACTTGAGCAGATGCTGGCGACGGCACGGACCTTCGCCAATTGCCTCGCGCACTTCGGCACCGCATACGACCAGTCGGTGAGCGCTCTGTCCGAATGCAAACTGACGTCGGGAGCGCCGTTGAGCGATTCCACGCAGAAGATGATCAAGGCAGCCGAATTCTTTACGAATCCAAGCATCGATTTTGGCGATCTGGTGTCAGGGGTCGGGAATGGCTTGGGAACAATGGGCAAAGCGGCTTGGGACGGCTTGACATGGGCCGGCGAAAAGGTCGGGGAAGGACTCGATTGGGCCGGGAATACCGTATTGGACGGCGGACAGTTCGTCGGCAATGGTCTTTTCGACGGTGCGCAGGCCGGACGGCGCGCGGTAGGCGATGCCATGCAATGGGGCAACAATGTAATGTATGATGCCGGGCAGTCCGCGTTGGATTGGAGCATCGACAGAGGACAGGATATCCGGCGTGGCTTGAACAACGCCACGACAGGCACCGCCAATTTCGTCGATGACAGACTTTCGGATTTCTTCGATTTCGTCGGCGCGCACGGGGTGGCTGACAATCTCGACCAGCGTTCCGCGGAACGCACCGCGGCGAATGACGCCCGTAATGAGGCCAATGACCGCCGCACCGACCAATGGCAAGAGGAGAACCGGCAGAAATCGGATGCAAGGCAGGATCGGTTCAATATGCTGTATGACAGCGGACAGGATGCCATCGAAGACTTTGGTGATTCAGTGCAGCAGCATGCCAATGATTTTCTCGATACGAGACAGGGCCAGAAGCATGAGGATGACGGCGGTTCCTTCGGCGGCCGCTGAATCCCCGCAATATGCAATGCGATAGGCAATGTGACACAGTCAGATACAGGGAGAGAGCATAGATGACATCCACCGAATTCGAAGCATTCATGCAGCAGCTCGAACAGGCGCAGAAGGGCCTCGCTCAGGCCCGCAAGGAACTCGACGAACTCCATGCGAACAACGAGCCCCGGCTGAACGAGCACCATGAGGAAGTCGTCAAAGCGCGACGCGCAGGACAGATGGGCAAGGCCTGGCAGACGCTGCAGTCGCGCATCGACTTGGGCAAGACCTGCGAAATGGATATCTTCAATGGCATCGACAAGTCGCCCGAAGCACGCGAAGTGAGGGCGGACCTCGTCAGGAACATGACGAAGGTGCGCGATGACCTCGACGCGATGGATCCGGAGGAAGAGACGAAACAGGATTACCTGCAGGCCATCGAAAGCGTGGCCAAGCTGCAGGCGATGGAAGACGGCATGCGCAAGGACGTCTGACGCACTCCCATGACGGTCTCTTCCCTTCCACGTACGACGCGGGCGACACAGCAGGACGGCGTGCATCTGACCATGCCCATCATCATGGGGCTGGCGGCCGGCGCCGCCATGCTGCCATACGGTTTTGCGCCGATGGACGCGACCATGTCCTTCGGGCTCATCACGGGCATCGTCGCCGGTCTCATGCTGGCCGCCGTCTTCGCCGACCATGCAAGCCTGCGCCGATCGAAGCAGCATGCGCATAACGCGGCCGCATGGTACCTGACCGCGGGCATCTGGCTGGCGATGTGTGCAGGAGGCGCCGGCGCCGCGCTGATCCCCACGTCGCATCCCGTCATCGTCGCCGTGTTCTGCATGTCGTGCGCTGCAGGCGCGGACGCGGCGGTCATGTCGACACGCGTCACCCATCCGCAGCTGATCGGCACCGTGCGCGTCTGCATGATCGTGTTCCTGTTGGCGGCGCTGGGCTGTGCGACGGCGATCTGCCTCGACGTGCGTCCGTCGATCCTCGCGGCATCCGGCGTGGCGATGGGCGTGTGGGGCGTGCAGATGATGGCGAACCTCGTCGTACGCGTACCCGACCGTTATCTTGTGCAGTGGCGCCGATACATGACCCGCCGATGGACGGTGCGCGGCAGCATCCCCGAAGACGCGCGCATGCTCACCGACGACGACGTGCATGAGGACATGCAGCGTTTCCTCGCGCAATACACGGCAGGAACGGTTTGCTGCACGATATGCGTGGTGCTGTCCTTCCTTGCGCTCGCGACATGCGTCGATTATGCGGCTGCACTCGATCGCGTCGCCTTCATTGTCGCGGGCGTGTCCATCGTGCTGTATCTGGCGCTCAAGCCGCGTCAATCAGGTCGTCCCTTTGAACGCTACCTGATGCGCGGCGCGGCCATGGTGTCGCTGATGGTCGTCGTGGCCTTCCTGCCGTCGGCGCTGCCGCAATGGGGAGCGCAGATGCCGGTGGCGATCATCGGTGTATGCGCCGTGGTGGGGTTGGTGTTGGGATTCGGCATGATCTCACAAAGCAATGGGTTCTATTCGCTCGCGTTGTCCCGCATCGGGGACGGCTGCTGCTTCGCGGCGCTGTGTCTGGCACCGGTCGCGGCTCTGCTGTCTGCGGGACTTGTGGAATGGTTGAGAGGAATCGTATGAGCATCGCCATCGGAACGTCTGCCGGGCAACGGCAGGAGAAGACCTATGCAGTGGCATCGTGCGGCAAGCAGATCGCCTCGAACTGCATCGATCTCGCCGTGCTGGTCATCGTCGCGGGTGGCACGCAGCTATTGGGCCACGATCTTGTGCTGACGATCATCGTGGCAGTAGAACTGGTGCTGACGATGATGATTTGGGAGGGCGTGCGAGGAGAGACAATCGGCAGGCTCATCACCGGCACGCGCACCGTGCGCGAAGAGTGCGTGACGAGCAGGAACGGCGGCGTGCTGCCTGCGGGGATGCTGCTCATCATGAGGAAATACGGGATGCTGCTCGTGTGCACATGTGCGGCAGGCGTGGGACTCCTCGTCGAGATGTGCTCATCGGCTTTTGCTTCGAAATCTGCCATCCGTCGGGATTGGGCGGACGGCGTGGCGTCGCTTGTACAGGTAGACATCGACCGACCATTGCTGCTGGGCATCAGCACGGTGGGCGCGCCGATCGGTTCGTCGTTGGATTTCCGCTACACCTCGACCAATGCTTCGATGTCGGACACGACCGGTGCCCCTGACGCCCCGTCGGTGCCCGCTGTCAGGGAACCGTCGCCGCTGCACACCGAAGCGGCACCCGTCGTCGCTCCCGTCGTACCGGTGCCCGCGGCGGCGATGAGTGAGGAGCTCGTGGCACCGACTGCATCGACGCCCACGCCGGCGCCCGCCGAATCGGCAGCTGTCGAATCGGCGCCGGCCGCGCCAGTCGCTCCCGCCTCGCCGACGGCGCAGGCGCGGCCGCAGCGGTCATCGTCGGCGCCACGGCATTCGAAGCGTCGGCCAGCTCCGGCGCTGCCGACGCGTCCGCCGGCAACGCCTGTGCGTCCCCCGGCGTTGCCGGAGCGTCCGCCACAGCCGGCCGCCGGCGTCCATGTCGCGCTGCCGCAACGCCCTGCGCAGGAAGCTACCAGAGAGCAGACGCTCATCATGTATCTTGAAGGCGGCAAGCGGGTGAACCTGCCTAAACGGGGTGCGATCGTCGTCGGCAGGAAGCCGGTCGCCGTCGAGGACGGCGACGGCGTCGTCACGCTCAAGGACACGACGGGAACGGTGTCGCGCAGCCATGCGCGCATCGAAATCAACGACGGCGAGATCTGGGTCACCGATCTGGGAAGTCTCAACGGCACCACGGTCGCCATCGACGGAGAGGAACACCGGCTGCAACGGGACGTGCGGGAACAGATCGAGCCCGGCGCACGACTGTCGTTCGGGGACATGACAGGCAGCATCATGAGGACGACGCGAAGGAGGAACGCGTGAGCAAGGAGATGAAGTCGGACCGTCTGCAGGGGCCGGTCGCGCCGAAGGGACGCATCGTGCTGCAGCCTCCGCCGGAACTCGAGGCGAGCGACGGCGTCAACACGGTGCTGACCTCCATGGTGCCGCTGCTCGGCTCGGTCAGCGCGATCATCATGATGCTGATGACGAACAGCGGATTGACCGGACTGCTCACCGGCGGCATGTTCATGCTGTCCTCGATGGGATTCGTCGTCGTCAACGGCGTGCGGCAGCGTTCGCAGCGCATGGCGAACCTCACGGCCTCGCGCCGTGAGTATCTGACCTATCTCGCCCAGACGCGCAAGGCGGTGCGTACGTCGGCGTACCGGCAGCGCAGCGCCGCATTGTGGAACGCGCCCAACCCGGATGCGTTGGTGGCGGTCGCGTGCGAACCGGCGCGACGGTGGGAGCGCATGCCCTCGGATGACGATTTCATGAGGCTGCGATTGGGAACCCACGAGGAGGAGCTGAGCGTCAAACTTGAATCTCCGGAAATCTCGGCGCTCGCCCAGCTCGATCCGGTGTCCGCTTCGGCGGCGCATCGCTTCCTCATCGCGCATTCGAAGCTGCGCAACATGCCCTTCACCGTGGACATGCGGCACTACAAGCGCATCGAACTGCTCGGCGACCCCGAACAGGTGCAGCCGCTTGTGCGCGCCATGCTGGCGCAGGCGGTCGTCTGGCATTCGCCCGAACATCTGAAGGTGGGCGTGCTCGCCAGCGAAGACAGGATCGGCGATTGGGAATGGGTGCGCATGCTGCCTCATGCGCGCACGGACGGTGCGAACGCCGATGATGGCTATCTGGATCCCTCCGCTTCGTCAAGACGGTATATGGTCACGTCGAACGCGCATGACGTGGACGCGCTCGTTGGCTCGGACATCACCAGCCGGGGCGTCTTCAGCACTGCCGACTATTCCTCGCAGCCGCATCTGCTCATCATCAACGACGGCTACGATATCGGAGCGCTCGGCAGGCAGACGCGTGTCTTCGACGCGGCTGGACTCGACGGCGTGACGGTCATCGACATGCCGGAGGCGTGGGATGATCTGACTGAGGCGAACGTGCTGCGCATGCTGTTCTCCGAAACGATGGTCGAGCGAGGGCTGAACGTCGTCGAACACACGCTGGACACGGGCATCGTGCAGCTGTCGTCGACGGCGATGAAGCAGCCCATCGAACTGCATGCGGATGCGTTGAGCGTCGGTGAGATACGGGCCGTGGCGCGACGGTTGGGCGACGTGTCGATGAGTGACGGAAGCACCGGTGCGCAAATGGATTCCGCACTGCACAGGAGCGGCAACGATCTGCCGAGTCTGCTCGGCATCACCGACCTCAAACACATCGATTTGGATGCGTTGTGGGCGTATCGCACCGGCCGCACGCGTCTCAATGTGCCGATCGGACTGTATGACGATCAGTCTCCGGCGATGCTGGACATCAAGGAGATGGGCCAGCGCGGCATGGGCCCGCACGGCGTGCTCGTCGGCGCGACCGGTTCGGGTAAGTCGGAGGTGCTGCGCACGTTGGTGCTTTCGCTCGCGTTGAGCCATTCTCCCGATCAGCTCAATTTCGTGCTCATCGATTTCAAGGGTGGCGCGACCTTCGCCGGCATGGACGGCATGCCGCACATCTCGTCGATCATCACGAACCTCGGACGTGAGGCCTCGCTCGTCGACCGTATGGAGGACGCACTGGATGGCGAGATCAACCGGCGTCAGGAATTGCTGCGTGATGCCGGCAACCTTGCGAACATCACCGAATACGAGAGGCTGCGCGTCGATGGAGGACGCTCCGAACTCAAACCGTTGCCGTCGCTTGTCGTCGTGGTGGACGAGTTCTCCGAGTTGATGAAGGCGAAGCCGGACATCGTGCAGTCCTTCGTGCGCATCGGCGCCGTCGGCCGTTCGCTCGGCATCCATCTGCTCATCGCGTCGCAGCGTCTCGAGCAGGGCAAGCTGCGTGGTCTTGACGAGCATCTGTCCTACCGCATCGGCCTGAAGACGTTCTCGGCGAGCGAGTCGCGCGCCGTGCTTGGTGTGACGGACGCCTTCGAGCTGCCGAGCCTTCCCGGCATCGGCTATCTCAAGAAGCCGGACGGTACGATGTCGCGGTTCCGCGCGTCCTATGTCTCCGGCGTCCCGGAAGGATTCGACGGGGACGAGACGACGTTCCAATACGCCGTCGAGCAGATGCGCGGCAAAGGCACGCCGGCGCACCAGGTGTGGCTGCCGCCGCTGACCACGCCGGACACGTTGGACCGCTTCATGCCGGATCTGCAGGTCGTGCCGGGTCTCGGACTGGTCTCGCCGTACTGGCGCAAGCAGGGGACGCTCGTCGCACCATGCGCGATCGAGGACAAGCCACGTGAACAAAAGCGCGAGGTCATGGCCGTCGACTTCTCCGGCGCAGGTGGTCATATGGCCGTCGTCGGCGGTCCGTTGAGCGGCAAGAGCATGATGCTGCGCACGATCGTCACGTCGTTGGCGCTGTCGCATACGCCGCATGAGACGCAGTTCTACGTCATCGACTGCGGTGGCGGCTCGTTCACGCCATTGCACCGGCTCGCCCATGTCAGCGGCGTCGCTTCCGGCAATGAAGAGGAGAAGGTGCGCCGTACGATCGCCGAGATCGGCGGCATCATCGCCAGTCGCGAGGTCTTCTTCAAGAAGGCCGGCATCGACGGCGTCGAAACGTATCGTCGCCGCCGTGCCGAAGGCGCGATCAACGACGGATTCGGCGACGTGTACCTCGTCATTGACGGTTGGGGCAACTTCCGCGCCGACTATGAGGAGCTCGAGCCGAAGGTGCAGCAGATCGTGGCGCGCGGTCTCACCTATGGCGTGCATGTGCTGCTCAGCGCGAACCGGTGGATGGAGATTCGTGCGAACATCGCCGATTCGATCGGTACGAAGCTCGAGCTGCGTCTGGGCGAGCCCGGTGACTCGGTCATCGACCGCAAGGTGGCCCAGACGGTGCCGATGGGCATGGCCGGACGTGGTGTCAGCGCGGACGGGCTGCACATGATGGTTGGTCTGCCGCGCATCGACGGCGATGACGATCCGGCCACGGCCGGCGATGGCGTCGAGGATCTCATCGAGAAGGTGAACGGCGCTTGGCAGGGCAAGCCGGGGCCGAAGCTGCGCCTGCTGCCGGAGATGCTCGAACACGAGCAGCTGCTCGCGTACATGCACCGCAATGAGGCCTACAGGAAGATCGTCGACGTACCGGGCAACTTCGTGTTCGGCATCAGCGAGGATGCGTTGGCGCCGGTCGGGTTCAACCTCAACACCTATCCGCTGTGCTATCTCTTCGGCGAGTCGAAGTCCGGAAAGTCGTCGTTCCTGCGTCTCGTCGTCCGGGAGGTCGAACGCGTATACGCCGGCAACGAAGCGAAGATCTTCATGATCGACTACCGCCGGGCGAACCTCGCGCAGATTCCGCAGTCGCATCTCGCCGGATACATCACGTCCCCGGACGATGCGGCCACGCAGATGCAGGAACTCGCCGAGTATCTCAAGACGCGCATGCCGGGTCCGGATCTGACGCCGCAACAGTTGCGCGACCGTTCCTGGTGGAAGGGGTCGGAGGTGTATGTGCTCGTGGACGATTACGATCTGGTTTCCACATCGTCGGGCAATCCATTGCGTCCGCTTGTGCCGTTCCTCGCGCAGGCGGCCGATGTGGGGCTGCATGTGATCCTCACTCGTCGCACCGGCGGCGCGAGCCGTGCGATGTACGATCCGGTCATTCAGGCGTGCCAGGATCTGGGCATGCCTGGCATCCTGCTGTCCGGAGACCCGAACGAGGGGCAGCTCATCGGCCGCGTCAAGCCGAAGCGCGCCGTTCCGGGACGTGCGCAGGTCGTCACCCGCGACGAGGGCCTCTTCGTCGCCCAGCTCTCCTACACGCCATTGTGCGACTGAAAACGACGTCGACGCGCATATGACGTAGTGGCTGATCCATCTGACGGACCGCGCCATCAGGACGGCGCATCGTCCTCGCTGTGAAGTCTTCGACCGCACGCCTTTCGCCGCCCACGGCAAACGCCGAGGGCGCGGCGGCGGGTGCAGTAGAATCGTGCACGTATGGTCCGGTCGCGGATAATCGGCCGGATCGGTTGTCTGATGCATATCAAGTGAGGATGAATATGCCACGTATGTTTGGAACCGACGGTGTCCGCGGCCTTGCCAATCGTGATCTGACGGCGCAGCTCGCGCTCGACCTGGGGGACGCGGCCGTGCGCGTGCTCGGCGACGACTCCCCGAAACCCGACCAGAAGGCGGGACGTCGGCGTGCCTTGATCGGCCGTGACACGCGAGTTTCCGGCGACTTCCTTTCGAACGCGCTCGCCGCGGGCATGTCCGCAGGCGGCTTCGACGTCATCGACGCGGGCATCATCCCCACGCCGGGCGTTGCGTATCTGACGAGCGTGCTCAACGTCGAGATGGGCGCCGTCATCTCCGCCTCGCACAACCCGATGCCGGACAACGGCATCAAGTTCTTCGCGCGCGGCGGCTTCAAGCTGCCCGACGCGAGGGAGGACGAAATCGAAGCCGTGCTCGGCCAGGACTGGGAACGGCCCCTCGGCGCCGGCGTCGGCCGTGTCAGCCACGACTCGAACACGGCGACGAACATGTACATCGACCATCTCGTCGCCACCGTCGCGCCGGTCGTTGACGGCACGCAGACGAAACCGCTCAAGGGGCTCAAGGTAGTCGCCGACTGCGCGAACGGCGCAACCTCGGTCGTCGCCCCGGAGGCGCTGCGCCGAGCCGGCGCCGACGTCATCGTCATCAACGCGTCCCCCGACGGCTACAACATCAACAAGAACGCCGGCTCGACGCACCCCGAGCAGCTGCAGGCGATGGTCAAGGCCTCCAACGCCGATCTCGGCGTCGCGTTCGACGGCGACGCCGACCGCTGCCTCGCCGTCGACGAGGACGGCACGCTCGTCAACGGCGACCAGATCATGGGCATCCTCGCACGCGCCAAGCAGCGCGAAGGCAAACTCAACCACGACACGCTCGTCGTGACGGTGATGAGCAACCTCGGACTCAAGCTCGCGCTCAAGGAGATGGGCATCCGCACCGTGCAGACGAACGTCGGCGACCGCTACGTGCTCGAAGAGATGCTGCACGGCGACTACAGCCTCGGCGGCGAACAGTCCGGCCACGTCATCAACCGCGAGTTCGCGACGACCGGCGACGGCACGTTGACAGCGCTGACGCTGTGCAAGGAGATCGTCGATTCCGGGCGTTCCCTCAAAAGCCTCGCCGCCGACTTCCCGCAGCTGCCGCAGCAGCTCATCAACGTGCCGAACGTCGACAAGATGGCCGCGAAGACGAATCAGGCGGTTCTCGACGCCGTCGCCCGCGAGGAGGCGCTGCTCGGCGACACCGGCCGCGTGCTGCTGCGCCCGTCGGGTACCGAGCCGCTCGTGCGCGTCATGGCGGAGGCCGCGACCCAGCAGCAGGCGGACGAGGTGACCGCGCGCCTCGCGCAGGTCGTCGCCGACGAACTCGCGCTGTGAGCCGGCATACGAATCATCATCGGAACACGAAAGAGGAAACCATGTTCGGAACGAACAAGCGCGTGGACATCGCGCTCAACAGGGATGTGGAACGACTGCTCAAGTCGGCAAGCAACGGCGTACTGCCGATCGTCGAGGCGGGCGAACCCGTCCTGCGCGCACAGTGCGTGCGCTACGACGGCCAGCTGAGCAAGCACACGCTCGCCAAGCTCATCGAGACGATGCGCACGACGATGCTCGACGCGCCCGGCGTCGGCCTCGCCGCGCCGCAGATCGGCCTCAATCTCGCGCTCGCCGTCGTCGAGGACCATGCGGACGCCGACGACGATCCGCGTGAAATCGCCGAATTCCCGTTCCATGCGATCATCAACCCGTCCTACACGCCCGTCGGTGAGGAGACTCGCTCGTTCTACGAAGGCTGCCTGAGCTTCGAAGGCTACCAGTCGGTGCGCAAACGCTGGCTCGACATCATCGCCCGCTGGCACGACGAGGACGGCAGGCCGCACGAGGAACGGCTGCACGGCTGGCCGGCGCGCATCTTCCAGCACGAGACCGACCATCTGAGCGGAGAACTGTACATCGACAAGGCGGAAATCCGTAGTCTGACGACGACCGAGAACCTCGAGGACTTCTGGTGCGAGGATCCGGTGCCTACCGAAGCGGCCAAGGTGCTCGGCTTCGAGCTGTGAGCACCGCCGACTGCCCAGACGGCATGCGCCACCGATGAAAACGGTGGCGCATACCATTTGGCCAGATGTCGTCGACTGTCCGCCACACGACTATCCGCCAGCCGCCGCCCCTGCGCGGCGCGCAAATTAGTGGCAACGCCGCCACCGTAACCGGTTTCCCATTCGGGATTGCGACGCAGAGCGAAATATATTTCCAAATAAGCCTGAAAAACTTCGATTTTCCCTGTTGCGCGCATGGCGATGAAAAAAACGTTATGCCTTGATAGAAAACACCGCCGACCACCGCGACCGCGAACCTAGCGTGTGCCTTAGCAATCACGAAAGGACGGCGATCGATCATGGCGGAGCTCACCGACGCACAACGCGCGGCGCTCGCGAAGGGCGAGCGCAAGGACATCAACGGCTGGCATTACATCACGGTGCAGGGGGAGCCGTACGAGATCGGATTCGAACACGGCTACCTGCTCGTCGACGAATTCAAGGACGCGATCCGCGTCTACACCCATATGACGCTTGAGACGCTCGGCATGGATTATTCGTTCTTCGTCGAGCAGGCCGTCAAGCTGCACAAGGACAAGATCCCCCAGGAGTATCTCGACGAGATGCAGGGGATGGCGGACGGCTTCACCGCCGGCGGCTTCCCGACGACGCTCGACGACGTGATCGGCTGGAACGCATGGATGGAACTGACCGGGTACTGGTGGCCGCAGGTGGCCGCGCAGTATTCGAACAACCCGCCGATGGGCCCGAAAGGGTCGCATTGCACCGGGTTCGTCGCCACCGGCTCCGCCACTGTGGACGGCCGTCCGGTCATCGCCCACGAAAGCTTCGACGACTTCTGGAGCGGCCAGTACTTCAACGTTTGCGAAATGATCAAGCCGGCGCACGGCTATGCGATGAAGATGCAGACGATCCCCGGCTACATCAGTTCGATGACCGATTTCTACGTGACCTCCGCGGGTCTGGGGATCACCGAGACGACGCTCGCGGGCTTCGTCAGCTACGACGTGGACGGCGTACCTGAATATGTGCGCTCGCGCAAGGCCTCGCAATACGCGAAGACGATCGACGAATGGGTCGCCATCGAAAACGACGGCAACAACGGCGGCTACGCGAACATCTGGATGCTCGTGGATGCCAATACAAACGAGATCGCGCGCTACGAGCAGGGGCTCAAGCATCAGGAGCTGCTGCGCACGAAGGACGGCTGGTTCTACGGGTGCAACGCCGCGCACAATCCGCGCATCCGCAACCTCGAATGCGTCGACAACGGCTACAACGATCCGCGTCAGCAGACCGGCGGCCGCCGCACGCGTCTCGAACGGCTCATGCCCGAGGTCGACGGCCGTATCGACGACGACATGGCCAAGAGGATTCTCGCAGACAAGTTCGACCCGTATCTGGGTTACGAGTGCGCGAGCTCGCGTGACATCTGCGCGCATTACGACGTCGATCCGCAGTACTACGCCGACGATCCGCATGGCGTGTGGAACGTGCCGTTCTTCCCGGGCGGCTCGTGCGACGGCAAATGCGCGGACGCCGAGGATGTCAGGAACATGAGGATGTGGGGCATCTTCGGACGCGCGGACGGCGAGCCCTTCGACGCAGATGCGTTCATGGACCAGCATCCTCAGTGGAATTGGCAGCGCGGGTATCTCAAGAGCCGCCCGAGCCAGCCTTGGACTTTGTTCGAGTAAGGAAACGGTTAGCAGAAAGGATCCATCATGGAACTAACCAAAGAAGATCTGTCAAAGATGGCAGAATCCTACAGGAAGGACACCGCCCAGAAAATCGCCGAGCAGGCCGTCAAGAACAACGGCATCCATGCTTCGAGCGAGCGTGAGAACGTCGTCGTCACCAAGAACAACTTCGTGTTCTCGGTGGACGTGGACGACGAGGCCGTCGCCAACCAGCGCCAGTCCGGCCGCTGCTGGATGTATTCGGCGCTCAACTTCCTGCGCTTCCACATGGAGAAGAAGCTCAAGCTGCCGAAGGGCAGCTTCCAGCTGTCGCAGGCCTACAACTTCTTCTACGACAAGCTCGAGAAGGCCAACTTCTTCATGGAGAACATGGTCAAGTACGCCGGCAGCGACCTTGACGACCGCCGCATCGACTTCCTGCTCGCCACGCCGCAGCAGGACGGCGGCGACTTCGACCCGATCGTCGCGCTCGTCGAGAAGTACGGCGTCGTGCCCGAGGAGGCGATGCCGGAGACGGCGGTCACGAAGAACTCCTCCGAACTGGACGCGCTGCTCAACCGCATGCTGCGCGAGGACGCGTACACGCTGCGCACGATGGTCGCTGAAGGCAAGTCGGACGCGGACATCGACGAGGCGCGCCGTGGCATGCTCTCCGACATCTACCGTGTGCTGTGCGTGAGCTTCGGCGAGCCGCCGAAGACAGTCGACTTCGTGTACCGTGACACCGACAAGCACTACCATGCGGACCGCGGCCTGACCCCGCTCGAGTTCTACAAGAAGTATTTGGGTGATGTCAAGTTCGCCGACTGCATCGGTGTCATCAACCTGCCGGTTGAGGGCATGGAATACAACCAGTCCTACGAGATTGACATGACCGGCGAAGTGCTCGGTTCCAAGCGCCGCTGCCGTTACGTCAACGTGCCGATCGACGTGATGAAGCAGGCGACGATCAAGCAGCTCAAGGCTGGCGAACCGGTGTGGTTCGGCTGCGACGTGCTGCAGGACTCCGATTTCCAGAAGGGCATCATGGCCCTCAACCTCTATGACGTGCAGCGGATGATGGGCCTCGAGTTCAAGCTCGACAAGGGCCAACGCTTCCAGTACAACCAGAGCCTGCCGACCCACGCGATGATGATCGCCGGCGTCGATCTGGACGCGGACGGCAATCCGCTGCGCTGGAAGGTCGAGAACTCGTGGGGCACCACCGCGCACAACAAGCCGGTCGGCCATGAGGGCTACTTCATCATGGACGACTCGTGGTTCACCGAATACAACTACGAGGTCGCCATCCGTCGCGAATACCTGCCGGAAGACGTCGTGAAGGCCTACGACAGCGAGCCGAGGATCCTGCCGTATTGGAACACCTTCAACCCGGAACCGTGATGCCGCGAGGCCTGTACGGGTCCCGTCCATAACCGATGGCGCCGTGCGGCCCCGATCGGGCGGCACGACGCATGGACGTAAGTCAGGGAAAACATGAGTGATAACACGAAATCCAAATCAGGCGCCATAGTCAAGGGCGCCAAAGGAGGCACCGGCAATCTCACGACGCTGGCGCTGATCATGATGAACGTCACCGTGATCGCCGGTCTCGCCAACGATGTGCAGCAGTCGTTCTACGGGCTCTCCTCAGTAACCTTCTTCCTGCTCGGCGGTCTGCTGTTCTTCCTGCCGACCGGTCTTGTGGCGGCCGAGCTCGCATCCGGCTGGAGCCAGCGCGGCGGCATCTTCCGCTGGGTCGGCGAAGGCATCGGCGTGTTCCCGGCGGTCGCTTGCCTGCTGATCCTGTGGTTCCAGACCACTTTCACCTTCGGCTCCGGCATCCCGTCGATGTCCGCGACGATCGGCTTCTTCACGACGAAGTACGATTGGGCCGTTGACTTCGCGAAGAACTCGCACAGCTGGAAGGTGACGCTGCCGATCATGATCGGCTGGCTTGCCTACTACTGGTTCTGCTGCTTCCTCGCAACGAAGGGCGTCAAGACCTTCAGCAAGATCGCGCAGTACGGCGTCATCCTCGGCACCTTCCTGCCGCTTGGTGTCATGACGATCCTCGCCGTCGTCTGGCTGTGCCAGGGGCACGCGCCGGCCATCGACATGGCACCGAGCGCCCTCGTGCCCAAGTGGGAGGGCATGTCGACGCTCGCTTTGGCCGCCGGCGTGTTCTTCTCCTTCGCCGGCATCGACATGAACGCCGCGCACATCAAGGATCTGAAGAAGCCGAACAAGCAGTTCCCGCTCGCGATCTTCGTTTCGATGATCCTCGCGCTGCTCATCTTCATCGTCGGCACGCTGATCATCGCGATGGTGATTCCGAACAAGCAGATCAACCTGCTGTATACGCTGTTCGCCACCTACCGTGCGCTCGGCGCGACAATCGGCTTCCCGGACCTCTATCTGGTGTTCTGCTGGCTCGGCATGCTCAACAGCTTCGCCGCGCTCATCACGAACCTCGCCGGTCCGTCCTACATGCTCGGTCAGGCCGGACGCTCCGGCTTCCTGCCGAAGTTCCTGCAGAACAACAACAAACACGGCATGCCGAGCCGTCTGATGTACACGCAGATGGCGCTGATGACGATCATCGCGTTCATCGTGTTCCTGCTGCCGAACGTCGAAGGCTTCGTCGCCCTGATCACTCAGGCGATCACGATCCTGTACCTGACCTACTACGTGCTCATGTTCGTCGCGTTCCTGCGGCTGCGCTACCAGCAGCCGAACCGTCCGCGCGGCTTCCGCGTGCCCGGCGGCATGGCCGGTGCGTGGATCGTGGCCGGCATCGGCATCCTCGCCTCGGTCTTCGGCATCGTGCTCGCGTTCTACCCGCCGGCGCAGCTGAGCGCCGAGGTCGGTTCCGGCGCGACCTACGATCTGATCATCGTCGGCCTGCTCGCGTTCGTGTTCATCGCATGCGTGCTCATCTACCGCGCGTCGCGCAAGCATGACTGGGCCGATCCGACGAACCAGTTCGCCCCCTTCACCTGGCAGATCGAAGGACTGACGAAGCCGGGCAAGGCGCTGTCCAACATCCCGACCGCGTTGCTGTCCGAAGGTCAGAACCCGATGGGCCTGCCGATCAAGAAGCATTACGACAAGGACGAGATGATGACGGATCTGCCCACCGGCAAGGATCCCAATCAGGGCGAGGCGGCGGCCGCGCTGCTCAAGCAGCAGGGCATCACCGAACCGTCCGAGCCGGCCAAGGTCGCATTGGTCGGCGACCCGACCGTCGGCGTCAAGACGGTGTCCTACGAACCGGAACCCGTGCATACGAATGCTTCGGGCGACATGATTCCACAGCCCACCGCGGCCGATGTCGCCGCGGCCCCGGTTCCCACCGATGCGGCGGCCGATGCTCGTCGTGCCCAGGCCGAGGCCAAGATCGCCAGCCAGAATGCCCATGAGTACCACAATGAGGCCGTAGCCCTTGCCGATGAGGCGAAGGACGATGCGACATTGTCGCAGGACGCCCACCACGTTCAGGTGGACGAGGCTGAAGTGCATGAGGCACAGGCCGCAGTCAAGCCCATTGATTCCATCAACGCGAATCAGGCCGTCACCGACCCGACGAAGCCTGCGGACGACCAGTCGCAGCCCAAGCACTGAGCTCAGGCGTCCCTAATGCGCAGGCGGCTCCGAGAAAGCGGTGCGTCGCCTGCGCGCCAAATTCTTCGGTGCACGGGTTATTTCTTCCCGTGCACCATACAAGCTAAGGAGTATTCCATGGCAGACAACACAGCAACAACCAAGAATGAAGCAAGCGACGGCGAGCAGAAGAAGCCGCTCGAACCGTTGCCGCAGACAGTCACGAAGCAGTACACGTGGACCGGTGCCGACGGCACGAAGATCAACTACACGGCCACCGCGGAGATGATCCCCGTGCGCGCCGACGACGGCACGATGATCGGCCACATGTTCATGTTCTCGCAGGTCTCCGACCAGGAAGACAAAGCGGATCGTCCGGTCACGTTCTGCTGGAACGGCGGCCCCGGCGGCGCATCCTACATGGTCAACATCGGCGGCATGGGCGCCAAGCGCGTCAAGACCGACGGCATGGCGCACCTCACCGGCGTCGGCGAGGTCGAGGACAATCCGTATTCGCTGCTGCCGAGCTCGGACCTCGTGTTCATCGACGCCTTCGGCACCGGCTACTCGCATGTCGACCCGAACTACGACGCGAAGAAAGTGTGGGGAGTCGACGGCGACGGCGATGCCTTCACCCGTGGCATCATCGCATGGCTCACCAAGTACGGCCGCATGAACAGCCCGCACTACCTGTACGGCGAATCCTACGGCACGATGCGCAACGCCGTCGTCTACCGCATGCTCGGCGAGCATGGCGTGGGCGTCGCCGGCGTGACCGAACAGTCGACGATCCTCGATTACGAGCCGACGCTTTCGGGCGAGGACGACTACTATCTGGGCATGTTCCCGGTGTACGCGGCCACCGCCAACTACTTCAAGAAGGCCGGCGTGGGCGTCGACCAGTACGAGTGGTACGACAAGGCCTTCGACTACGCGAACAACACGCTCGCACGCGCGCTGACGCTCGCCGACGCACTGCCGGCAGACGAGATGAAGAAGATCGCCGGCGAGATGAGCGAATTCATCGGCCTGCCCGCCGACTTCATCCTCGCCAAGGGCCTGCGCATCGAACTCGATACCTTCCGCAAGAACCTGCTCAAGGACGAAGGGGAGACCACCGGCCGCTACGACACGCGCTTCACGACCTACGGCTACCCGGACGTGCAGGGCGACAACGAGTTCTTCGCCGGCGAGGATCCGTCCTACGACGCGATCAACGCCGCCTACCTCGACGTCTACATGAAGATGCTCGGGGACATGGGCTTCAAGGGGTATGAGAACTACGAAGGCCTGTCGCTCAAGGTCAACTCAAGCTGGAACTGGACGCATCAGGCGCCCGGCACGATGGGCTCGCCGCAGGTGCCGAACGTCGCCTACGACCTGGCGACCGCGCTGCGCCGCAACCCGACGAGCCGCATCTGCGTGCTCGGCGGCATCCATGACGCCGCGACGCCGTACTGGAACGTGCGTCACGACATCAACAAGCTGTTCCTGCCGCAGGCGCTCAAGGACCGCATCGAATACCATCTGCATTCGAACGGCCACATGCTGTACTGCGACGACGTCGCGCTCGCCGCGGCCGGCCCCGAGCTCAAGGCCTTCTACGACAAGCGCCACGAGGACCAGGCCGCGCAGTGAGGTCTGAGCGCTCCCTCATGAGGGGTCCCTTGTGCCGGCCGGCGCGGTGAACGCGGCCGGTCGAATATGAAGCCGGTGCCGACGCCTGATGGCGTCGGCACCGGCTTCATCGTATCGAGGGCGGCCCATGGCCGCCTTCGGCGTCGACCTGTCACAGGATCTCGGCGAGGTCGGGCCACGCGTCGGGGAAGTCGTCGAGATAACGCATCGCCTCGTCGCGCAGCCCCTGCATGACGAGCAGCCGCTCGTAGACGCGGTTGCGCACGGCGTGCGTCCCCTCATGGCGGTAGATCTCGACGATGCGCGCCACCTGGTCGCGCCATTCGCGGTTCGTGCTGACATGCCGTAGATTCGTCAACGCCGGCATCTCATCCTCGTCGAAGGAGGACAGCACGCGCTCGCGGTACAGGTCGCGCAGCCGCGCACGGTCGTCGAGAGCCTGCAGCGCCACCTCCTCAAGCGACTCCCAATCATAGGGGACGAGCTCATCGGGGAACATGACGAGGAACGGCGCGCTCTGGTCGGCGACCATCGTCGACGTGAACTCGAACAGGTCGTTCCAGCGGCGCGCATGAATCAGCCGGGCCGCGTACGCGTCGCCGAGCGGCGACGTCGTCGCATGTTCGCGCAGCAGCGCGTCCGCGCCGTCCACGTCGCCGCTCATGCGCATCAGGTCGTGCCGCAGCAGCAGCACCGCCTGACGGAAACGGTAGTGCGCGTGCAGCTCCATGTCCTGACGGTCGGGTTGCGAATCCGACCGGCTCGCCTCGTACAGGTCGTCGGCGAGTCCGGACAGGTCGGCGAGCTCGAAGGCGTATTCGTCGTCGATCATCGAACGGAAGCGCGCATCCTCGTCGGCGGTCTCGCCGTAGCGGCGCGCCATCGCGTCCATGCTCGCGAGCGCCGTGTCGAGCGTCTCGTACGCGTGCACGCAGGTGTCGTCGTATCGGGCGAAGGACAGGCAGCAGGAGAGCAGTTCAATCATCGGCATCGGGTTGATGCGGAAATCCTCGTTGCAAGCGACGGCCGTGACCATGCGCAGCGCCTGCGCGCCGACGGACGGGTCGGCGTGGCTTGCGACGGCGTCGAGATAGATGCGCGTGATCTGCAACAGCTCCTTAAGATATTCGAGTCCCTCCTGATTGCGGTCCTCGCACATGCTCAGAAAACGCGCCGTCAGTTCGATTGCGCGGCACAGGTTGCGAGTGCCCTCGAGCCAGCGGCTGCTGCCGGTCGCGTTCGCGACGACCGCGTCGACGCCGGCGAGCGCCTGCGACTCCAGACGGAATGACGGCATGTCGGCGCGCGGCACGTCGATGCCGTCGGCGGTGCGCCGCGCGTTCGGCGTGACGGCGGCGATGCCGTCGAGATACCAGCGCATCGGACGGTCGATGATCTGTTCAGCCTCGTCGGCGGGCGCCACCGGCGTGTCGGCGCGCAGCGCATCGTCGTGCCGTGCGCAGGTGCTGATCGTCGGATCCCACAGGAAGGTGGGGCCGTCGAAATCATCGGCGAATCCCCACTCATGGTCGACGAAGTCCTGCATTTGCGCGAGCTCACGGTATTTGAGCAGGCCAGGGCGTTCGGCTCGCATCGTCATGTGTTCCCTCCGCTGCAAAAGTCGCGGTTTCGTAACACGCGATAACGACTGCGCGTGCTTGCGCGCGGATGCGCACAACGTCACGCTAGCAGCTTCCGGATGATCGTTTCGCGGGTTTTCTACATTGTGTACCCGGGCATCTCACTATTCGTCGATATCGCTGTATGCTGTGGATGTTGCGGATGCGCGCGCGGGCGCGCGTCAGCGGACGTCCGGCTCGAAGGGGTAGCGCAGCTGCCAGCGCTCGCGCAGCGTGTCGGTGAGCGCGAGCATGCGCAATGTGTCGGCATGCAGCATTTCGATGCAGTCGCGGCGGCCTGCGCGGATTGCGCGCACGGCGGCCGCGACCTCGTATTCGTAACCGGTCAACTGCGCCGGCATGTCGATGTGGTCGAGGAGCGTGTGGTCGGCGGCGTAGACGTCGACGGCGCTCACGTTGTTGATGTTCGCGCATTCGACGTAGCCGTTCGTGCCTCGAATGTGGCCGGCGCGGTCGGATGCGCACATCATCGACGACGTCGCGTTCGCCATCGTGCCGTCGTCGAAGTACAACGTCGTCGCGTTCTGCGCGTCGACGCCGGTCGGCATCGGCGTCATCGACGTGACGATCTTCGTGATCTCACGGCCGCCAATGACCATGTCGATGAAATTGAGCGGGTAGACGCCGACGTCGAGGAGCGCGCCGCCGGCCAGTTCTGGGTCGGTCAGCCGCTTCTTGTGCGTCATCGGATAGCTCAGGTCGGCGGCGATCGACGTGATCGCGCCGATCTTGCCGGATGCGACGATGCGGTCGATGATGAGTCGGGATGGCATGAACCGCGTCCACATCGCCTCGCCGCAGAAGCGGTTCGTCGCCGACGAGACGTTGAGCATGCGCCGCGCCTCGTCGACGTTGACGGCGAAGGGCTTCTCGACGAGCACATGCTTGCCGGCACGCATGCAGGCGGCCGCCTGTTCGGCGTGCAGCGAATGCGGCGTGGCGATGTAGACGAGATCGACGTTCGGGTCGGCGAGCATGTCGCGGTAGGAACCGAAGGATGTGTGCAGACCGAACTGCTGCGCGAAGGCGCGCGCCTTCGCGGCCGAACGCGACGCGACGGCGTACGGCGTGACGAAGGAGACGTAGCGCGCGTCGGCGGCCATCATCGTCAGCGTGCGCGCCATCGTCTGCGCGATGCGTCCGGCGCCGAGGATCGCCACGTTGAGCGGACGCTCAACGGTTTCGGTGCCGGCTGCGACGGCCGTCTGGGCTGCGCTGTTGGCCGGCGTGAGGTCGGTCGGCGATGGCGTGTTCACGGGAAGCGGGTTCGTGTTGTCGTGGATCGTGTCGGTCATCTCAGGTCCTTTGGGTCGGTGTCGGTGCCGTCGCCGGCGCGCCGCCGCAGCGTGCCATGTCGGCGCGTCGTGCGTTGCGCACGTCGTCGCCGCGGTGCGTCGCTGCGGATGCTACGGTCGTCGTATTGTTCTGATTTCTACGCTAGCGCCTCCTCGAAGCGCCGTCCATGTTGTCTGCGAGCGCAAAAGCGGCGGCCACTGCGCACAAACCAGAATATCGCCCAACGGCGTCTGTGCGCGTTCGCGGATTGCTGAGGCTGCGTGCGTCGCGGATGCGGCAGGCATATGGATGCGGGGTGCACTGGTCGGTCGGATTGATCGATTGGGTCAATCGGTCAGATCGATCAGGAGGGCGGTTAGGATGGCGGTGTGGGCAACATGACGGCATCGGCGCAGACGAAATCGGCGGAAACGGAATCAGCGCAGGCGAAATCGACACAGCAGAAATCGACACAGACGAAATCAACGCGTCGGCAACGGGAATTAACGGAGAAGCCGCGATACGCGAAAGGCACGCGCAGCTACACGATGTCGCGCATCCGCGGCAAGGACACGTCGATCGAACGCATCGTGCGCAGCTATCTGTTCGCCCACGGCATGCGCTTTCGCAAGAACGACAAACGCTATCCGGGGCATCCGGACGTCGTGCTGCCGAAATACCGCACGATTGTGTTCGTCAACGGCTGTTTTTGGCACATGCACGAAGGCTGCGGCAACCATACGATGCCGAAAACGAACACGGCGTTCTGGCGCGCGAAGCTGCAACGCAACCGCGAGCGCGACCGCCGTCAGCACGACGAACTGCAGCGCATGGGATGGCACGTCATCGATGTGTGGGAATGCGAACTCGGCAATGCGATGCGCGCAAGCCGACTCGAACGTCTCGTCGAGCAGATCGTCGCCCACGCGCCGGTGGGCGCAAGTGGTGGCACAATGAATGCAGCGGAGCACATACAGCATCAACAGACGGCCGCCCGTAGCGAACACGACGGCACAGGTGAAAACGGCGAGAACAAGGAGACGACATGACGGATGGGGCGCGCGCTGACGACACGACGCAGGTCGACGCAAACGGGCAGCAGACGTTGGACGAAGAGGTCATGCATGCGGCGGTCGGCACGACGCAGCCGCTGCCGCAGCCGAAACTGTCAAAACGTGCGCGCGAAGTGCACCCGTTCCGTGCGATGCAGATCGGCGAACGCGCGAACGTCATGATCGCGGCGGGCGACGACATCATCAAACTCAACGTCGGACAGCCCGACTATGGCGCGCCCGAACCGGTGCGTCTGGCGATGCGCGACCTGTACGACGGCCGTCCCTTGCCGTATACCGAATCACGCGGACTGCCGCAGCTGCGTGCGCGCATCGCGCGATTCTACGCGCAGCAGCACAATGTAAACGTCGACCCCGAACGCATCGTCATCACCGAAGGCGGCTCGTCGGCGCTGCTGCTCGCGGCCGCGCTCACCGTCGACGACGGCGACGAAGTGATCATCGCCGACCCCTCGTATCCGACGAACCGCGAACTCGTGCGCTCCTTCGGCGGCGTCGTCGTCGACGTGCCGACGAGCGCGGCGACACGGTTCCATCTGACGCCGCAGTTGCTCGACGACTATTGGTCGAAGCGCACGACGGCCGTCATGGTGACGTCGCCGTCGAACCCGACCGGCACGACGATCCAGGAGGACACGCTGCGCGCCGTGTGCGACTACGCGGCCGAACGCGGCGCATGGCGCATCGTCGACGAAACGTACCTCGACCTCGCCGACGTCAACCCCGACGGCAGCCGAGTGCCCTCGGTGCTCAGCATCGACGCGAACGCAATCGTATGCAGCAGCTTCTCGAAATACTTCGGCATGACCGGCTGGCGTCTCGGATGGCTCGTCGTGCCCGACAACGTCGTCGACGCCGTCGACAGGCTCGCGGCGAACTTCTTCCTCAGCGCGCACACGCCGACGCAGATGGCGGCGATGGCATGCTTCGACGACGAGGCGCTTGCGGTCGGCGAACAGCGCAGGCTTGAGCTGCTCGAACGGCGCAGCATCGTCGTCGACGGACTCGCCGATCTGGGACTGCCGGTCGACGTCGCGCCCAACGGCGCCTTCTACGCGTACTTCGACGTGAGTTCGACGGGACTAACGGCCACCGAGTTCTGCGAACGTGCGCTCATGGAAGCGCACGTCGCACTGACGCCGGGCGCCGACTTCGGCGAGGCGACCGCAGACACCCATGTACGGCTGTCGTACGCGGCGTCGCGCGATGCGCTGCGCGAGGGACTCAAGCGCCTCAAGGCATTCGTCGACGGGCTGCAGAAAGCGACGGCCGACGGTCGGTAGGTCGGCGACGACGAATTGGCAGAAAAATCGGTGGAACATCGATTAGGAAGAATCGATCGGAAGAGAAGAGCAAATATATGAAATATATGAACGAAGAAGAGGACGCATGGCGCATCTGAAAACGCATTCCACCCGACTCGGCGTACTCGACATCGGATCGAACACCGTGCACATGCTCATCGTCGACGCCGCCGTCGGCTCAAGGCCGGAACCGGAGGCGAGCACGAAGACGACGGTGCGGCTTATGGACTTCGTCAAAGAGGACGGCGCAATCAGGAAAGCCGGCATCGAAGCGCTGCTCAACGCCGTCGACGAATCAATGCAGCTCGCCGAACAGTATCAGATCTCGCAGCTGCTCGCGCTCGCGACGTCGGCGATCCACGACGCGCCGAACGGCAACAAGATCCTGCATCGGATCGAGGAGATCGTCGGACAGCGCATCACCGTGCTTTCCGGAGACGACGAGGCGAGGCTCACGTTCCTCGCCGCGCGCCGCTGGTACGGGTGGGACGCAGGACGGCTGCTCGTCATCGACATCGGCGGCGGCTCGCTCGAAGTGGCACTCGGCTCCGAGGAGGAGCCGTCGGTCGCGACGAGTGCGCGCATCGGCGCCGGCATCGTCACACGCGACTATCTTCCCGGCGGCATGGCGACGCCGAAGGAACTCGAAACGGCGCGCAAGAAGGTGCGCAAACGCATCGCCGACGTCGTCGCCGCGATTCCGGCCGAAGACTACACAAGCCACGCGGTGGGCACGTCGAAGGCGATTCGTTCGCTCGCGCGGCTCGCCGGGTCGGTCATCCATCAGCCGGGACGCGAGGACGCATTGTCGGTGGAACGCGAACAGCTCGAGGATTGGCTGCCGCGGCTGGCGAGCATCGAGCCGGCACAGCGTGCCGCATTGCCGGGCATCACGCAGGACCGCGCCGGGTCGATCGTCGGCGCGGGCATCGTTGCCGTCGAAATCATGGACGCGCTCGGCATCAACGAAATCGAAGTGTGCCCGTGGGCGTTGCGCGAAGGCGCGATCCTGCGGTGGCTCGACCAGTACGGGCGCACGCGGCTCGGATTCTGAGGTGATGCACAGTGCGCGTTGGCGGCGCGGCGGTCCGACGACTCAGTTTGTGAGCGTGGCGAGTTCGTTCTTCGCCCTGTGCAGCTTGGCGTAGATCTCGTTGCGCTGGGCAGGCGACTTCGCGCGCGCATGGTCGGCGGACAGTTTCACGACGGCCGCCTCAAGCTGACGGATCCGTTCGGTGCGGGCGATGCGCGCGTCCACGTCGTCGAAATCGGTGGAGCCGAGGATGATTTGCGAGCACAGCGACGCCCACAGCTCGTCCATCGTCGAGCCGTTGACGTCAAGGAAGGCTTCGCCGCACGGCTCCCACGGGCCATGGAAGACGCGGAAGGTCGGCGTGTGGCCGGCGCGGCCCGGCAATGCCCGGCGCACGGCGAACTGGCATTCCTCACGAGTCATGCCCTCGTAGTCGACGGTGCGCACGACGGCGAAGACGATGCCCGACTTGCGTTGCGCGGCGATGAGTTCGACGATGTCATCCGGCGTCTCATGCACACCGTCGGCGAGCTTGAGACCGAGGACGAGGATCTCCGGCATGCGCGCGCTCGCATCCAGGCCGGTGTTCGACGGGCGCAGCAGCGCGAGCATCGTGATCGCGCCGACGGCGTGCACCAGATGCTGCTTCGTCTTCGCGGAGAGGGGAGCGGACGCCTTCGCGGCGAACAATCCCTTCGGCAGGGCGCCTTTGGCCGCCGGGAACGCGGTAGCGGGGGAGAGCCCCAGCGTCTCGGCGGTCAGTGAACCACATGCGGCCATCGTCATCGTGGGCCTTCTTTCGTAACGGATGATGCGTAACGGATGCTGCCATCCACTGTACCGTCGTGCGGGAGCGGCGGACCGCGGCATCTCATGTTCGAAGTGCGTTCGCGAACACCCACCGCCCGCTCGTTCGCGATCATCACGGCCGTATCGTGCACCGGTCGCGTTCGCTGGTGTCGTCGTTTGCGAACGCCGGAGGTGTGGGAGGCGCCGGTTACGTTCGCTGGTGTCGTCGTTTGCGAACGTCGCGGGTGTGGGGCGCGGCGGTTGCGTTCGCTGAAGTTGGCGAGGATTGGGACGGAGACGACGAAGCCGCGCCGGCGAATGGGCCGACGCGGCTGATGGTGCCCCAGACGCGATTCGAACGCGCGACACCCGCTTTAGGAGAGCGGTGCTCTATCCACTGAGCTACCAGGGCGAACAACCCGACATTATACACACCATCGTGCACGCGGTACAACCGGACGTCGGGGCACGCGGAAAAATCAACCGTGCGAACGATACGCGCACGTCCTGCGCTCGAATAGTGTGGAACACGTCGCGCAGATAAGCAACGCGGCAGACACCAGCAGGCATCAACATCAACAGATTCACCGACCCCACCCACACCGAAGGAGACGCATGACACGACACAGGCATCCGATTCTGGCGGCACTCGCGGCACTGCTCGCGATCGTCGCGTTGCTCGGCTGTGTGGCGCGGCTGCTGCCCGAGGACATGCAAACGTTGCCGTACGTGCCGTATGTGATTGCGTTGTCGCCGTGGTTCGCGCTCGTCGCGCTGATCGCCTTCATCCTCGCCTGCATCTCGCAGCGCTGGTTCACGGCGATCGTCGCCTGCGCGTGCATCGCGCTGCAGGTGTGGTGGCAGCTGCCGTATTTCCGCGCCGGCCGTCCGCTCAGCGGCGCCGCAACGTCCGCCGTCGCTCAGGTCAAGCCGTCCACCGACGACGCCTACGCGCGCGTCATGACGTGCAACGTATACAAAGGACAGGCGAACGCGCGCGACATCGTCGACGCCGTGCGCGACCAACGCGTCGAGGTGCTCGCGCTGCAGGAGACGACCGAACCGTTCCTCAAGGAGCTCGCGAACGCCGGAATCTACGATTATCTGCCGTATTCGACGGTCGGCTCGGCGGACCACTATTTCGGCAACGCGTTGTTCTCGGCGGCGCCGCTCGACTCGCCGACGGACGCCGAATTCGATTCGAGCGCATCCGACATGCCCGCCGGCACCGTCGCGTTCGACGGCGGTCGCCTGCCCGTCCGTTTCGTCAGCGTGCACACGACGTCGCCGAGCGCGTCCACTTGGGACCTGTGGCGCCGTTCGCTCAACGAGATGGACACGCTGCGCTCGCGCACCGACGTGCGGTACGTGCTGATGGGCGATTTCAACGCGACGACCGACCACGCCGCATTCCGCAGACTGCTCGGCGAACGTTTTCAGGATGCGACGATGACGAGCGGCCATGGCATCGTTTTCACTTGGCCGTCGGACAAGCGTCCGGCGCCCGCCGCCGTCGGCATCGACCATATCGTCACCGAACGCGACGTGCGCGTTGGGCAGATCAAGACGATCCGCATTCCCGGCGCCGACCACGACGCGCTGCTCGCGACCCTCGAATTCGCGCAGTAGAAGCGCGGAACACAACGGCAAACAGCGGCAGGGGGCGCATACGACGATCGTCGTATGCGCCCCCTGCCGCGTTACGCTCTCCTGCGCGAACGTCGTTCTACCGCAGATTCGACTGCGTGCCTGCCGTCGCCGCGGTCTGCGCCTGCTGCGCCTGTGCGGCGTCGAGCTTCGCGCGCACCGCGTTGAGCAGTGACTGCGCACGCTGGGCGAGCGCCTCGCCGATCTCCCACTGCCGCATCGACTCATCGAGGTTTAGGCCGCCGTTCTCGAGCGCGCGCACGGCCTGCATGAGCTTGTCGCGCGCCTCCTCGTACGGCATGTTCGCGATGATCTCGCGTTCCTTCGCCGTCAGGCTCGACGCAATCTGCGGCTGCTCGGCCGCCGTGTCCTCGCTCGTCTCGGTTTCGGTGACTTCGATGGTTTCCTCCGCCATGGCTGCTCCTTCGTGCTGATTGATGAATGAATCAATGATTTATGGTTGATGTTTGCTGTGTGAACTGTGTGCGGTGAGCTGTGTGGTGAACCGCCCGAGCGTCACGGCTCGACGATCTTCGTCGTCTGCGCAACCACGGCACCGCGCCGCAGCGTGACGGTGATCTCATCGCCGACCTTGAGCGTCGCCGCATCGTCGACGACGTGTCCGTCGGCGCTCTGCAGCACCGCGTAGCCGCGGTCGAGCGTCGACTGCGGACTCAGCGCGCGCAGCGTCGCCTCGAGTTTCTCGACGCGCAGCTGTTCGTCGTCGACGATTCTCGTCAGGCCGATGCGCATCGTGCGCACGGCGTCGTCGATTTGCCGCTGATACGGGTCGAGCATCGTCTGCGGGCGCGTCAGGCTCGGACGGTTCGCGTAGCCTTCGACGAGTCGTGTCTCGTTGTCGACCATCGCGCCGATGCGCATGCGCATCGTGCCGATCGCGTTCGCGATGAGCTGCTGCTGTTCGCGCACGTCGGGCACGACGCGCTTGGCGGCGTCGGTCGGCGTCGACGCGCGCACATCGGCGGCGAGGTCGATGAGCGTCCAGTCGTCTTCGTGGCCGATCGCGGAAACGATCGGCGTCACGCATGCGGCGGTCGCGCGCACGACGCCTTCGTCGGAGAAGCCGATGAGATCCTCAAAGCTGCCGCCGCCACGCGCGACGATGATGACGTCGACGTTCGGGTCGGCGTCGAGTCTGCGAATCGCGTCGATGACTTCGGGCGGGCATTGCGGACCCTGCACGTGCACGTGCTGCACGGTGAAGTCGACGGTCGGCCAGCGCAGCATGACGTTCGTGATGACGTCGCCTTCCGCCCTCGCCTGCGGTGCACAGATCAGGCCGATGTTCTTCGGGAATTCGGGCAGCGGCACCTTGTTCGACTCGTCGAAGAGACCCTCGCCCTTGAGCTTGCGGCGCAGCTCGTCGATCTGCTCCTTGAGGTCGCCGACGCCGACCTTGCGGATGTCGTCGCCGCGCAGGCTCAGCCTCGTCTGCTTGACCCACAGGTCGGCCTTGCCGTGCACGACGACGCGGTCGCCCTGCTTGAAGCCGCGCGCCATCTGCGCGAACGCGCCGAAGCCGTTCACCGAGATCGAGACGTCCTCGAAATTGTCGCGCAGCGTGATGTACACCGACGTCGAGCGGCGCGCGTTGATCTCGACGATCTGCCCTTCGATCCACACCGTCGGCCAACGTTCGATCACGTCGTGCCATTTGCGGCTCAGCACATTGACCGGCCACGGGTTCTCCGGGGTCGTCTCGCGCGCATACTTCGGCAGCTGGTCGAGCGGGCGGGGTCCGGCGGCGCCGTCGGCCGAGCCTGTCCACGGGGTGCCTGAGGGCTGTCCTCCCATGCCATATCCGTTGTTCCAAGACATGGTTCTAGGTTCCATCAGCGAAGGGACATCGCGCTCATGGCGTACGGCGTGTCAGGGCTGTTTTCCGCCGTCTCGATGGCGTTTCACGGCGAGCGTGGCGACGGTGTCGCTATGATGATTCCCGCTCGGCGAACAAGGTGGCGAGTGATGAAGGCCACACCGCCGCGGCGCACCGTGGATTTTCGGCGTCGTATCAACGAAAGTTCTATATCTAGTGATTGTGTGACGTACTTCGCACTACATATAGCGGCGCGTCGCCCGGCGGAAAGGCGTACAGTCTTATCCGTCAGCAAGACGTCCGGCATCGTTCGGACGCGCGAAACGAGCCGGCTAGGCCGGCCCCGAAACAAGGAGCAGCGAATGGAAGCAGAGGTTCTGGAGGCGCCGATGACGCAGCCGAAGACCGCAGCGAAGGTACTTGTCGAGAAGCGCGATGGCCGTATTGTCGATTTCGATCCGGTCAACATCATCGTCGCCGTCAAGTCCGCGTTCGCCGACCTGAACAAGGAAGTCGGCCCCGAAGAGGAGCGCATGATCTCCGACATCGCCGATCAGGTGGAAGGCGAGATCAAGGAACGCTACAACGGTCCGGCGCGCATCGAAGACATCCAGAACCTCGTCGAGCATGCGCTCATCGACGACCATCTCTACGAGGTTGCGCGCACCTACACGACCTACCGTCTCAACAAGGACATCCAGCGCGCGAAGGCCACCGACATCAACGAAGCCGTCAAGCGTCTCGTCAACAAGGACGAGTCGCTCGTGCGCGAGAACGCGAACAAGGACTCGAATGTCTACGCGACGCAGCGCGACCTGCTCGCGGGCGCCGTCTCGAAGGCGTCGGCGTTCTCGATGCTGCCGGACGCCGTCGCCAACGCTCACATGAAGGGCGACATCCACTTCCATGACGCCGACTATTCGCCGTTCACGTCGATGAACAACTGCTCGCTGCCCGACTTCGGCGACATGCTGCGCCACGGTTTCGCGCTCGGCAACGCGATGATGGACTCCCCGAAGTCAATCGGCACGGCGGCCACGCAGATCACGCAGATCATCAAGGACATCGCGGGTGCGCAGTACGGCGGCCAGACCGTCAACCGCGCCGACGAGATGCTCGAGGAGTACGCGCGCCGCGACTATGCGAAGAACCTCAACATGGCGCAGGCGCTCATCCCCGATTCGATGCCGATCGAGGTCGCCGAGGACATGGTCAAGGGACTCAAGGCGCAGGAGCCGGACTGGCTGCATTTCGAGAACCGCGAGCCGCTGCCGGCGGATACGGCCTTCGACGAGGATCTGCCCGAGATCGACCAGCTGCGTGAGATCTACGCGAAGATCATGACGCGCAAGGCCATCTACGACGCGATGCAGACGATGGAATACCAGATCAACTCGAACCGCGTCTCCAACGGGCAGACGCCGTTCGTCACCGTCGGCTTCGGTCTGGGCACGAGCTGGTTCGCCCGCGAGATCCAGCGCGCGATCCTGCTCAACCGCATCCGCGGCCTCGGCAAGGACCGCCACACGGCGATCTTCCCGAAGCTCGTCTTCACGATCAAGCACGGCGTGAACGCCGACCCGGGCGACCCGAACTACGACCTCAAGCAGCTTGCGCTTGAATGCTCGACGAAGCGCATGTACCCGGACGTCGTGTTCTACGAGAACATCGTCAAGATCACCGGTTCGTTCAAGGCCCCGATGGGCTGCCGCTCGTTCCTGCAGGGCTGGATCGACCCGGAGACCGGCGAGGACGTCGAGGACGGCCGCATGAACCTCGGCGTCGTCACCGTCAACGTGCCGCGCATCGCGCTCGAATCGCACGGCGATATCGAACGCTTCTGGAAACTGTTCGACGAGCGCATGGAGACCGCGCATCAGGCGCTGCAGTTCCGCATCATGCGCTGCAAGCAGGCGACGCCGGTCAACGCGCCGACGCTGTTCCGCTACGGCGCCTTCGGCCGCCTCGACGCGAACGACAACGTCGATCAGCTCTTCCGCAACGAACGCGCAACGGTGTCGCTCGGCTACATCGGACTGTACGAGGCGACGGCCGTGTTCTACGGCAAGAACTGGATGCGCGACCACGGCTGGGATCCGCAGGGCAAGGAGTTCGCTCTTGAGATAGTGCGCCGCATGAACCAGCTGTGCAAGGACTGGTCGGCCGCCGAAGGCTACCACTATTCGGTCTATTCGACGCCTGCGGAATCGCTCACCGACCGCTTCAACCGCATGGACCGCGAGAAGTTCGGCGAGATCGAAGGCGTCACCGACCACGACTTCTACACGAACTCGTTCCACTACCCGGTGTGGCTGCAGCCGACGCCGATGGAGAAGCTCGACTACGAGAAGGACTTCCCGTACTACGCGTCCGGCGGCTTCATCAACTACTGCGAGTTCCCGTGCCTGCAGGCCAACCCGAAGGCGCTCGAGGCGGTGTGGGACTACGCGTACAACATCGGCATCGGCTACCTCGGCACGAACACGCCGATCGACCACTGCTTCGAATGCGGCTTCCAGGGCGACTTCGAGCC
This sequence comes from Bifidobacterium anseris, assembly GCF_002860345.1. GTDB lineage: Bacteria > Actinomycetota > Actinomycetes > Actinomycetales > Bifidobacteriaceae > Bifidobacterium > Bifidobacterium anseris. Next base: position 49,457 of record NZ_NMYC01000003.1, on the reverse strand, counting down.
GACCGAGGAGGGCTTCAAGTGCCCCGAGTGCGGCAACTCCGACCCCGACAAGTGCAACGTGACGAAGCGCACCTGCGGCTATCTCGGCAACCCGGTGCAGCGTCCGATGGTGCACGGCCGCCACGAGGAGATCGCGCACCGCGTCAAGCACATGTCCGGCGAAACCGGCCACGTCACGCTCGCCGACGGCGAGACGCGCGAATGGTTCGAAGAGGTCAAGTAAACCTGTGATGCCGTGCGCGCCGGTGACATCGGCGCGCACGGACGGCATCGGCTGAAACAGGAAACACAACGGGGCGGCTGCACGGCCGCCCCTTTTTCGCGGCCGACGACGGGCGGCAATCGGGCAGCGGCAATCGGGCAGCGGAAAACAGGTCGGTCAGCAATCGGTCGGTCTACAATCGGTTGGGATGCGCGGCGGACGCGCAATGGAGGACGAAACATGACGCAGGAATGGCGTAGGACGGAAGGCACGACGAGCGCGGACGGTTCGGCGAGCGTCGTCGAATCATCGACGGAACCGATGACGCAGCTCCCCGGAACGCCCGCGGAAGACGCGCCGCAGACGGTCCCGACGAACGCGGCGGCCGACAGGAGGCCGCGGGTGCATGACTTCGCGGCAGGGGAAAGCGGACGCGGGCCGGGGATTCCGACGGCGCTCGCGAACAATCCGAAGGCTGGACAGTGGACGAGCGAGCGGATGAGCCACAACATGATCGCCGACTACAAGCGTTTCCTGATGACCGACGGCGAAGGCATCCGCTGCTCGCTGTACGTCTCCGGATGTCCGTTCCACTGCGAGCAGTGCTACAACGCGTCGATCTGGGATTTCCAGGCCGGGCACGAATACAACGACCGTCTCGAGGCGCAGATCATGGACGATCTTGCGCAGAGCTTCGTGCAGGGCATCACGTTCCTCGGCGGCGAGCCGCTGCTCAACACCGGCGTGCTGCTGCCGCTCGCGCGCAAGATTCGCGAACGCTTCGGGCACAGCAAGGACATCTGGTGCTGGACCGGATACACATGGGAGGAACTGATGCGCGCAGGGGAGAGCGAAGACAAGATGGCGCTGCTGCGCGAAATCGACATCCTCGTCGACGGCCGGTATCTCAAGGATCAGCACGATTCGCTGCTGCAGTTCCGCGGCTCGCGCAACCAGCGGATCATCGACGTACCGGCGAGCTTTAAGCGCGGCGACGTCGTCATCTGGAGCAAACTGCACGACCAGGAGCGCTTCATCCCGGAGATCTACGGCAAGGAGCGCGCCGCCGGCGAAGGCGACGCGAGCTGACGTGTGCGGGCGGACGGATGAGGCTTCTGGTTTTGGTGTCCGCCGTCACTGCGCTTTCTCGGCCTGCGAGTCGATCCAGTGGTTGACGGTGGAGATTGCCTCGTCGAGCGTCACCTTGGCGGCCTTGTAGATCTTCGAATTCGTGATCGGCGACAGGTCAAGCTTCTCAGCTGCGTCGATCGCCGACTGCAGGCCATCGCAGATCCGTTTGCCCGCCTCGGAGGAACCGAACTGCTGCTTGACGGACGCGAGCAGCCCCTTCGCATGTTCGAGCGAATCCTTGAATCCCTTCTTCGCCGCGGTCGTGTCGTCACCGGCCTCGCCGCCGTCGGATCCGGCCGACCCGTCGGTGATCGAGCCGTCGGTCTTCGTGCTGCTCGACTCGTTCGAGGCGGAGCCGCCGATCCACTCCATCGCCTTCTTCTTCCAGTCGCCGCTGCCGAGCAAATCGCGCTGTGCCTTCTGCTGTTTCGTGATTTCGTCGACCGACTTGTTGAGTGAAGCGGTCGTGTTGTTGACGGTGTCGGTGACGAGGTTGAGCTGCGTGATCGTCGCGTTCGTCGCGCAACCCTCGGTCGAGACGGTCTGTTCGGCGGCGGCCGCCGCATCCGCGACCGCGTCAATCATGCCGTTGACGCCGAGCGCGTCGAGCACCCACTGCTGCGCCGACGACAGGTTCTGCGTCGTGTCGACGAGTTTCTTGCGTGCGGCGCTGAAATCGCTGACCGCTGCGCGGCACCGCACCAGCGCTTCGGAATGCTTGTTACTGTAGACGATCGCGCCGCACACGCCGGCGATGAGCGCGACGACGACCACGACCGCCGTGACGATCGGCCACTTCCTGCCCGTCTTCCTGGGTTTCCCGTCGTCGTCCCCCTCTGTGTCGGCATTGTCGCCGTCGTGGGATGTCGGCGGCTGCGTCGGCGGGAAGCTGGCGGGGGTTGGCGCGGCGGGGCGCGGCGGCAATGCGGCCGTGATCGGCCCCTCGCTGACCTGCGTCTCGATGTCGATGCGCGTCGTCGGCATCGACTGCGGCATAGCCTCCGTCGGCGCCTCCTGCTCGGTCGGTTCGTATCTGCGTTCGGACATGGGCACCCCCGTATGCTGGTCTGTTGTCAGTCTGCTGTCTATCTATGTCTATGTGGTCTACGTACGTCTTCTGTGCGCGCCATCGCCCGGCGTCTCCGCGTCGGTAGCGTGCCTGTCCGCCGCCCGGACCGATGCCTGGCTGCGCGATACCGGTGATTCTAGCAGCGCCGCTTGGCCATCGGCATGGAATTGCCGGCATGCAGGGCCATCGACGGCCCCTGCCGGCATGTATCTGCGCTGAGGGAGAGCAACATGTACGAATATGGCGAGTATGTGCCCGGGGAACCGCATGGTTCCAACGCCGAAAACCGCGGATACTCACCCAATGCCGAGAAGACGCTCTCCCTCAGCAGATACATCCGCAAAGGGGCGTTGCACACGTATGCGGCGCCCCGAACCGGCCCTGCGCGCACCGCGACGAACGTACCGAGGCCTGACTATGCTGGGGTGATTGCCCTATGCAGGTCCTGCAGGGGCGCGAAGTCGGACGTCCACTGCGGCAGCGGCGCAATTCCGCCATTGCCGGGCACCATGAGCGAGTGAGGTAACGATGGTTCATCCGAAGGAGCAGATGCCGAACGACGATGCGACGAGGGGGAGGCGCAAGCCGGCGGCCGCATCGCAGTTCGCATCCGCGACCGGGGCGCGTCCGGAGCCTTCCGTGCCGCGCATCGGCCTCGACATCGGCTCGACGACCGTCAAAGCCGTCGTCCTCGACAATTCCAACGCGCTCGACGCACCGCTGTTCGCCGACTACCGCCGCCACCACGCGAATGTGCGCGCCACGATGGAGGAGCTGTTGCGCGACGTGCGCGCACGCCTCGCCGAACTGGGCCGCGCCGACGAGCCGGTGCGTCTGGCGATCACCGGTTCCGGCGGCCTCGCGCTCGCCGACGCGATCCATGTGCCCTTCGTCCAGGAGGTCATCGCCGAGACGCGTGCGATCGACGAGCAGATCCCGCAGGCCGACGTCATCATCGAGCTGGGCGGCGAGGACGCGAAGATCACCTACCTCAAGCCCACGCCCGAGCAGCGCATGAACGGTTCGTGCGCAGGCGGCACCGGCGCGTTCATCGATCAGATGTCAACACTGCTGGACACCGACGCCGCCGGCCTCAACGAGATGGCGCGCGCGTACGAACACCTGTATCCGATCGCGTCGCGCTGCGGCGTCTTCGCGAAGACGGATCTGCAGCCGCTCATCAATGACGGCGCCGCGAAACCCGACCTCGCCGCGTCGATCTTCACGGCCGTCGCGACGCAGACGATCGCCGGCCTCGCCGCCGGCCGTCCGATCCACGGCACCGTCGTCTTCCTCGGCGGCCCGCTGTTCTTCATGTCGGAGCTGCGCGAGGCGTTCCGCCGTGCGCTTGACGGCAAGGTCGACGAATTCGTCACCCCCGAGGACGCCCACCTGTACGTCGCGTACGGCGCCGCGCTCGCCGTCGGCGAACCCGACCAGATCGAACACGCCGAGGATTATCCGCCGCGCACGCTCGACGAGATCATCGCCGCGCTCGCCGAGCTGAGCAACCTGGGTGCGAACACGGCGACGATGCCGCCGCTGTTCGCCACCGAGGCAGACCGTGAGGCCTTCGACGAGCGCCACCACCGCGAACATGTGCACGTCGGCACGCTCGACGGCGCGCACGGCCCGCATTTCCTCGGCATCGACGCCGGTTCGACGACGATCAAGGCGACACTCGTCAACGACGACCGCGAGATCGTATGGAGTTCATACGCGACGAACGACGGCTCGCCGCTGACCGCGGCGATCGACATCGTCCGGCGCATCCAGCGCGATCTGCCCGAGGACGCGTGGATCGCGCGCAGCTGCGCGACCGGCTACGGCGAGGGCCTGATCACGACCGGTCTGCATCTGGACGAGGGCGTCGTCGAGACAATGGCGCACTACCGCGGTGCCGAGATGACGTGCCCGGGCGTCACCGCCGTCATCGACATCGGCGGCCAGGATATGAAGTACCTTGCAATCAGCGACGGCGTCATCGATTCGATCGCCGTCAACGAGGCCTGTTCGTCGGGTTGCGGCTCGTTCCTGCAGACCTTCGCGCAGTCGATGGGATTGTCGATCGAGGAGTTCACACAGGCCGCGTTGAATTCCACGGCTCCCGTCGACCTCGGATCGCGCTGCACCGTGTTCATGAACTCGTCCGTCAAGCAGGCGCAGAAGGAAGGCGCAAGCATCGAGGACATCGCCGCCGGCCTATGCTATTCGGTCGTGCGCAACGCGTTGTACAAGGTGATCAAGCTGCGCGACTCGGGCGAGCTTGGCGACAACGTCGTCGTGCAGGGCGGCACCTTCCTCAACGACGCCGTGCTGCGCGCCTTCGAACTGCTCACCGAGCGCGAGGTGACGCGTCCGAACATCGCCGGCCTGATGGGCGCGTACGGCGCCGCCCTGACCGCGCGCATGCATTACGACGACGTCGCCGACGATACCGACGGTGACACCGCGGACGCCGCGGCGCATGTCGTGCAGGTCAATGGCGTCGAGCACACCGTCTCGAGCATCCTGTCGGGCGCCGCGCTCGACGAGCTGAGCATGACGACCGAACGCGATGTGTGCAAGCTGTGCCAGAACCACTGCAAACTGACGATCACGACGTTCCACGACGGTTCACGCTATGTGACCGGCAACCGCTGCGAGCGCGGCGGCGACGCGAAACGCAAGCGCAGCGACCGTCCGAACCTCTACGACTACAAGTACAAGCGCGCCTTCGCTTACCGCAGACTCACCGACAAGAAGGCGACGCGCGGCGAGATCGGCATTCCGCGCGTGCTCAACATGTACGAGAACTATCCGTTCTGGTTCACATTGCTCACGTCGCTCGGCTTCAAGGTCGTCATCTCCGGGCGCAGCAACCACGAACTGTTCGAAAGCGGTATCGAATCGATCGCGTCCGAGAACATCTGCTACCCGGCGAAGCTCGTCCACGGGCACATCACATGGCTGCTCGACAAGGGCATTCGCACGATCTTCTACCCATGCGTGAGCTTCGAGGACGATCTCGTGCCCGAATCGGACAATCATTTCAACTGTCCGATCGTCGCCAACTATCCGGTCGTCGTCGATGCGAACATGCCGCGGCTGCGCGAGGACGGCGTGCGGTTCATGAAACCGTACTTCAACCTGTCCAAGCATGATCTCATGGTCAACCGCATCGTCGAGGAGTTCGCCTGGGCGGGCGTCACGCGCGATGAGGCCGAACTGGCCGTCGCCGCTGCCTATGCCGAGGACAAGGTGTTCAAGCACGACGTGCAGATGGAGGGTCTGCGCGCGCTCGCCTACATGAAGGAGCACGACTGCCGCGGCATCGTGCTCGCCGGCCGCCCCTACCACGTCGACCCCGAAATCAACCACGGCATCCCCGAGACGATCTGCTCGCTCGGCATGGTCGTCCTTTCCGAGGATTCCGTCAGCTGGATCGATCCGGCCGACAAGCTCGACCTGACCGCGTACCTTGCCGAAGGGGAAGCCGACCCGCATGCGTGCAGTGCCGACGGCTTCCGCCACGTTGACGACCGCAAGGTCACGCAACTGCCGCTGCGCGTCATGAACCAGTGGGCCTACCATGCGCGCCTGTACAAGGCCGCAGACTTTGTCGCACACTGGCCCGGACTCGAACTCGTGCAGCTCAACTCCTTCGGCTGCGGCCTCGATGCGATCACGACCGATCAGGTCGCCGAGATCCTCGCCGACAAGGCCGACGTGTACACGATGCTCAAAATCGACGAAGTGAGCAACCTCGGCGCCGCGAAGATACGACTGCGTTCGCTCAAGGCTGCCGTCGAGGAACGCGAACGCAACCAGCACGCGCGCGAAGCCGCCGCGGCGGCCACAGCCGACGCCTCTGCGACCACTGTGGCGACGTCGTCGACGACATTCCGCAAAACCGGCATGATGGCGCCGACGCCCGGACGGCAGGCGATGCTCGACGCGATCATGGGCGCTCGCGACGACGGCAAGCGCAATCAGCAAGGTCATCGCACGCAGAAGGCCACGATGAGCAACTACGCGCAGCACACGCCGTTCACCAAGGCGATGCGCAAGACGCACACGATCGTTGCGCCGCAGATGAGCCCGATCCACTTCAGCCTCGTTGAAGCCGCCGTGCGCGCCAGCGGATACAAATTCGATGTGCTTGCACACGCCGACAAGGCCGACGTGGAAACCGGACTCAAATACGTGAACAACGACGCCTGCTACCCGGCGATCATGACGGTCGGTCAGCTTGTCGAAGCCATCAAATCCGGACGCTACGATCCGGACACGACGGCGCTTGCGATCTCGCAGACCGGCGGTATGTGCAGGGCGACGAACTACTACGGCCTGATTCGCAAGGCGCTCATCGACGCCGGATATCCGCAGATCCCGGTGCTCGCGATCTCGACGCAGGGATTCGTCGACAACCCCGGCTTCACGCCGACGGTGCCATTGCTGCATCGGGCGGCGAAGGCGCTGATCATCGGCGATCTGCTGATGAAATGCCTCTACCGTGTGCGCCCGTACGAACAGCGGTCGGGCAGTGCGAACCGGCTGTACGAACGGTGGAACACGATCGTGCGCGAAACGCTGCTCAACCACGGCAACTCAAGGACCGCGAAGATGCTCTACGGGCGTGGGCACTGGAGCTACGCGGCGCTCGTCAAGGCCATCGTGCGCAGTTTCGACGCATTGCCGCTGCGCGACGTGCCGCGCAAGGTACGTGTCGGCGTCGTCGGCGAGATCCTCGTCAAATACCATCCGGACGCGAACAACCACGTCGTCGACGTCATCGAATCGCAGGACTGCGAGGCCGTCGTGCCGGGCATCATCGACTTCATGACGATGCGTCCGTACATCAACGAATGGAACGAGCGCAACATCGGCATGGGACGCAACAAGGCGCTGATGGGCGCGTTCAAGGGCGTCATCCACATGTATATGAAGCCGGTGCATGACGCGCTCGACCTCAGCGGCGGCAAGTTCGAAAAGGATCTGCCGATGGACGAGCTCGTGAAGAAGGCGGCGACCGTCACGTCGATTGGCGTGCAGGCCGGCGAAGGATGGCTGCTGAGCGGCGAAATTGTCGAACTCATCGAATCCGGCTGCCCGAACGTCATCTGCGCGCAGCCCTTCGCCTGCCTGCCGAACCATGTGACCGGACGTGGCATGTTCGGCAAGATCCGCAGGATGTACCCGGAGGCGAACATCGTGTCGATCGACTACGACCCGGGCGCGAGCGAGGCGAACCAGCTCAACAGAATCAAGCTGATGATCGCCGCGGCGAAGAAGGCTGCGCGTCGCTGACGCGCGGCCGTTGCCGCCGCTCCGCGTCGGCGGCGGACGGGTCGATGAAACCGTGCGCGCGGACCGGACGCCGTAACGCACGGACGGATGGACGACGGCGCCCGCGCTCGCAATGCTCGGCAATTTGTACAGGTTATCAGGAAGTTTTAGAACATCGACGTCGTGTCACGGGTCGCGCGCGTTACTATGGGCACTTATGACAACACCACGAGTCTCATACGCGCATCTGCTCGTCGAGCCGAATCCGAAGCATGTGCGCAGTCTTGTCCGTTTCTTTGAGCAGGGATGCTCCGCGCCGGGAACCGGGGGATTCGGCGTGGAGATCGAGCATCTGCCGGTGCACAACGCCGACGACACGGCCGTCACCTACGGTGAGCCGGACGGCGTCGAGGAGCTGCTTCGGCGTCTGCGGCCGTACTACGACGCCGATCAGGAATACTGGCAGGACGACCATTTGGTCGGATTGGGCCGTGAGGGACTTGCAGTGTCTTTGGAACCCGGCGGCCAGATCGAAACATCGATTGGCATCCTGCGCAAGCCGGAGGATCTGCTCGCGCTGCACGGACGATTTATCGAGGAGGCGCAGCCGATCCTCGACGAACTCGGCTTCCGCCTCGTCAACTACGGGTACCAGCCGAAGACGTCGTACGCGGATATTCCGCTCAACCCGAAACGGCGCTATGCGGCGATGAACGAATACTTGGGACGCATCGGCCAGTTCGGGCCGTGCATGATGCGCGCATCGGCGTCGACGCAGGTGAGCATTGACTACACGAGCGAACGCGACGCGATCGCGAAGATGCGGCTCGGCACCGCGATCGGCCCGATTCTCGCATGGTTCTTCCGCAATACCCCGTATTTCGAAGGCGAACGCAACCCATGGCCGCTGTGCCGCCAGCGGATGTGGGACTATCTCGACGTGCAGCGCACGAACGTGACGCCGGGACTCTACGACGAGCGTTTCGGCTGGGAGGACTACGCGGCGGACGTGCTCAGCACGCCGCTCATGTTCGCCGACCTGACGCATACGCCCGAATACAAGGGGCGACCGGAGCACGAGCTCGAGTTCGCCGCGTTCTCCTCGAACGCGGCCGACGTCTACCCGGACCGCGAGCTCAACGCCTATGAGATCAACCATGTACTCTCGACGCATTTCAACGACGTGCGTCTGAAGAACTTCATCGAGATGCGGCATTGGGATTCGCTGCCGGTGGAGCGCGCCGAGCGGCTCACGCAGATCGTCGGCGACCTGTTCTACGACCCGGAGCGCCGCGGCAGGCTCGAATCGTATTTCAGCGGACTGACCGGCGAGGACGTGCACGCCGCGAAGGCCGTGCTGCAGTCGCGCGGGGGAGACGCGAAGCCGTATGATCAGCCGATGGAGTACTGGGCGGAGGTCTTGGGCGTTGAGGATACGCTCGAGCAGGTGCCCGGAGATGCGAGAAGGCCGGAGGTAAGGCAGGGGTGAGGGGAGTACTTATATCGGTGCGATCTGAGGAATGATAAAGGGCATCCCGCGTGTAGTGGTGGCGCAGGATGCCCTGTCGTTACACCGGTGGAAATCATACCGGGGCAAGAATCCCCGCGCTTGCGGGGAGCACCGTTATGTGGCCTAATTTAACGGATCATCCCCTTGATGATGGGGCGTTGGCCGCGTCTCATGTGGAAGGGGAATGAGGCCGACACACACGAGCGTACCAGAAGAATTGGTTATGGAGAAAGACTCTCATGGTTGAATCATGGAACTTAAAATAGAGAACATAACAAAATTAGTATATCTCACATTCTGAGACGATTCTAGACTTCTTATTTCCCGCACGCTATGGTTGCTAACCATCATAGGCGATGACAACCAAAAGGGGTGGGGCGATGAGAGAAGGACAACATCCGAAGATAGGAGACACGCGGCTTTCACGGGCTGCATGTTCGATTTGGGGGAAAACAGACAGGGAAGACGGCGAGGAGTGGCTGCCGCTCTATGTGCATATGTCAGATTCCGCACGTGTGGCTGCACATATCTGGGATGATTGGCTTCCTGAGGGGACGCGTGAGATCATCGCTTGTGACTTGGAGGGACGTGAGGACGTCGCGAAGAAAATCGTCATGTTTCTCGCCGGTGTTCATGACTTAGGCAAAGCCACACCCGTATTTCAGGACAAGCCGATTCGCTACGGTGATGGGGCGTCGATGTCATGGATCGTGCGGGAGGTGGGACTTGAGATTCCGGTGATGACCGATCACGCCACGCCGACGCATCCCGAAGCCGGCGCATTCCTCTTGGATCGCTATCTGGCCACCCGTCATCATTGGAAGGCGCGCGTAAGCGAAGGATACGCAGGCGTCGTGGGTTCGCACCACGGCAAACCGCTGACGCACCATGCGCTTCAGGATGCGCGTTGCAGCGGCATCACCAGACGCCGCATCGGCGCGGACGACGCCGCATGGTCCGACGTGCAGCATGAGCTCATCGCTTATGTCGCCGATATCGCCGGCATCGACGATGCATTGTTCGCATGGCTTGGACGCCATCCGCTCAGTGCGCAGTCGCAGGTGCTGATCACCGCGATTGTCATCATGGCCGATTGGATCGCCAGCAACAGCGATGACGATCTATTCCCGTTGGTTCCCGTGCTGCCTTCTGAGGGGAGCGCCCAAACGGACATCACCACGGAAGCGGGACTGATCCGGCGTGCCGAGCGCGGATGGCGCCATGTGCATCTGCCGTCAGCATGGACGAGCGACGGGAGTACGCTGCGGGACGCCGCCGATGCCAACGCGTTCTACGCAGCGCGTTTCCGTCTTCCGGAAGGTGCGCATCCGCGACCCGTCCAGCGGGACATCGTCCGCCTGTGCGCGGAAACAAAGGACCCCGGTCTGTTCATCATCGAAGCTCCGATGGGTGAAGGCAAGACCGAAGCCGCACTCGCCGCCGCCGAAATTCTGGGAGTGCGTACCGGCAGAGGCGGCGTATGCGTCGCGCTGCCGACGATGGCGACGACCGACGCGATGTTCGGCCGCGTGCGTGCATGGCTCGACGCGCTCCCGCAGGAGCGGGGAGAGACCGAAAAGAACATCTGGCTCTCACACGGCAAAGCGCAGCTCAATGACGAATTCTCCGACATCATCCGCACGTCGAGCATGCGCCTGTCCTCCATCGACGACGGTGACGGCGGCAACGGATTCGAGGAGCGCGTCGCAGCGGAGACGGTGGTGTCCGAATGGCTGCAAGGGCGCAAAAAGGGAGTCCTTGCAAACTTCCTCGTATGCACGGTGGATCAGGTGCTGATGGGCGCACTCCGCGTCAAGCATGTGATGCTCAGGCAGTTGGCGCTCGCGAACAAGGTCGTCGTCATCGACGAATGCCACGCCTATGACTCGTACATGCGGGAATACCTCAAGCGTGTGCTCGAATGGCTGGGCGGCTTCCATGTGCCGGTCGTCATGCTGTCGGCGACGTTGCCGCGCGCCATTCGCGATTCCTTCGTCGATGCCTATATGCAGGGGCGTGACGGTGCTGCTCGTACCACCGTCATGGACGACGACAATATGGGGGAGAGCGTCGTCGATGAGTCCTATCCGCTGATCACCTATACCGATTCCGGCACGGTCCGTCATAAGGACGTGCATCCGTCGGTGCGGCGAGTCGATATGGAGTTCCGCCTCGTCGACGATGACGACGAATCCATCATGGCATTGCTCGACCGTTTGCTCGTTGATGGCGGATGTGCGGGCGTGGTCTGCGACACCGTGGACAGGGCGCAGGCGCTCGCGAGATGCGCGTGCACCCGTTTCGGCGCGGATGACGTCATCCTCACCCATTCGAGGTTCGTCGACGAGGACCGGATGGACAACGAGGAACGCCTGCGCCGACTGTTGGGACCTCGGGCGACGAAAGCGAACGGCAAACGTCCGAAACGGTTGATCGTCGTCGGAACGCAGGTGCTCGAACAATCGCTGGACATCGACTTCGATGTCATGGTCAGCGACATCGCGCCAATCGATCTATTGATGCAGCGCGTAGGACGCGTGCATCGACATATGCGTGGCGACGGCCAATGCGACCGTCCCGAACGGATGCGTCAGGCGGTCTGCTATGTGCGTGGCATCGAGGAATGGACGCCGGACGGTCCCCCTTTCGCGCGCAACGTCGATCGGGTATACGAAAGTGCGTCGTTGATGGATGCGCTCGCCGTGTTGGGATTGACAAGAGCGGGAACGAGCTGCGTCGCGCATCTGCCGGAGGACATCGCGCGCACCGTGCGTACCGCCTACGATTCCGATTTGATCCGAGGGCTTATTCCGGAGCGGTGGGTCGATACCTACGATGAGCTGGCCGTCGAACGCGACCATAAGGAGTCCGATCAAAGGGAACGAGCACAGACCTATCTGATGAAGTCGTTGAGCGCGATGCGTGGCAGACGCGCGTCGCTGCTCGATTTCTTCGACATGAAGATAGACGATGCGCATTCGCTCAGCGACGACGCGGGCAACCGGGCCGTACGCGACACCCAGGAGACCATCGAAGTCATGCTGGTATGCCGACAGGGGGACGTCATCCACTTGCTGCCTTGGATCGGTGACACGGCGCATGGCGTCGACCAAGGCGCATCCATACCGATCCAATCGACGCCTAGAGCCGCGCTCGCGAAAACGGTAAGTCGCTCCTCGGTACGCTTGCCGGCGAAAATGTGCCGACAATGGGACATTGATGCGTTGATCGACGCGTTGGAGAAGCAATGTGAGGACATCGTCGCGCAATGGCAGGAATCCCCGTGGCTTGCCGGACGTCTTGCGCTTGTGTTGACACAGGATGGGGCATCCGATGAAGCGCTCGCCGAGGATGTGTCGTATTCGGCTTGCATCAATCAATGGAACGTCGTCTATTCAAGGAGGGAGGGGCTGAGCGTCATATCGAGAGACGATAAATCTCAATGAGGAAACAATTCGATGAAACAAGAAAGGAGAAGTTGTGTGCCATTTCAATTTGATCCGAGAACCTTGGATTCCATGCGTGGCCGCCGACGGTGAACCGATCGAACTGTCATTGCGCGAGCTGTTCGCGCAAGCTACGGCCATCCGAGGTGTCACCGGCGATATTCCGCAGCAGGTCATGCCGATGCTGCGCATCGCCTTGGCGGTGCTGTACGGCGCGTATGCGGATCGTCGGGGAGACTGCGACGAGATGTGCGAGCTGTGGATGGAAGTATGGGAGAGCGACGGATTCGACATGGCGCGTATTGATGCCTACCTGTCCCGATATGAAGACCGCTTCGATCTGCTCGACGAACGCAGGCCGTTCTTCCAGACGCCTGATTTGCAGTACACGGCGAAGGATGTCGATCCGCTCGAGGCGATCATCGCCGATGTGCCGAAGGCCGATCGCACGCTGTTCTCGATGAGGTCGGGCAGCGGTGTCGCTTCCGTGTCGTTCGCCGAAGCGGCACGCTGGCTGGCGTTTGTGCAAGCGTACGACACGGCGGGCATCAAATCGCCGGTCGTGGGCAACACGCATGTGACGAACAGCAAGGTCTACGCACCGAAAGGAGCCGTAGGCACCGGATGGCTCGGAGCCATCGGCGGCATCTTCGTGGAAGGGGACAACCTCTTCCAGACTCTCGTGCTCAACTGGGTGCTGTATGATCCGTCGACTGGCGACGACGCGGATGTGCTGCTGGGCAGGGACGGCGATGAGGCACCTTGGCAAAAGGACGATGCGCCGACGACCGACATGGTGCTGCAGGGATCTTTCCACGGCGTAGTCGATGCCTTGACGCTGCAGGCGCGTCGCGTACGACTCGTCGTTGACGAGGAACACGGTCGCGTCACAGGATGCGTGGTCTGCTACGGCGATATCGTGCGCGCCTATGACAACAACAGGAGCGAGCAGATGACCGCATGGTATCTGAGCGCGAACCAGGCGAAGAAGCTGGGACGGAACAACGGCAACGAACCGATGATGCCTCGGACCCATATTGCAAGCAGGAACTTGTGGCGGGGATTGGCCCCGGTGCTGCAGGCGTCCGGAGGACGGCACCGTGAATTGCGTCCCGGCGTTATCGGCTGGCTTGAGGAGATGCAGCGGTATGCGGGTTGGCGTTCCGATGAGCATTTGCTGGGACGGGTGACCCTGCACGCCCAAGGCATGACCTATGGCACGCAGAGTTCGATATTCGACGCAAGCGTCGATGATTCCCTGCGGATTGACTCGGTGATGTTCCGCCATGACTACGACGGTGTGAAAGTGCTGCTCGAAGTCATCGATAAAACAGAGGAATCCGTCAGGACGCTTGCCGATTTCGTGAGGAATCTGCATATCGCGTCCGGTCAATGTACGAACTCCCAAGCGGCCCGAGATGATGTGGTCGAAATGGCCTACGCCCAGATGGACGCGATGTTCCGTGACCGCATCGCACGGTTCACCGAGGACCGGGATGCGGAGCTCTATGGAAAACGATGGCAGGATGATGTGCACCGGTCATTGCTGGCGATGGCGCAGCGATATCTTGACCAATCGCCGGCGCAGGCTTTCGGAGTGCACATACCGGACAACAGAGGCGGCAAAGGCAGCCCTATGACGTCAGGCAGGGCCCTCCTCGAACTCAGGGGAGCGCTGAACGGCATCCTTGGCGCCATCGCCGTTTCCGAAACGGTATCGGACGACAACAAACTGGAAGGAGACGACAATGGCCAGTGACATGACCGCCGCAATCGGTTGCTACGTCAACGGGAAAATCATGCCGCTGCAACGGGGCGTCCTCGCGGAAAACCCTGCCGCGAAAGCGACATTGGCGCGGCTGCGTGCCGATATCGACGGCAGGGGGACAAATTGGATGGACATCGGCAATGATTTGTACGGCGACTGGCCGACTGAATCGTTGGGCGATCCCGATCGCAACCCGCGCGCGGTCGCGGCCGTAAGTACGGCGCTGGGGCTGTACGCGTTGCACCAGCAATCGAAGACGACCGCGGTCGCGCAGGTCGATACGCTGGAAACGCGCTCCATCTCGTTCGGCGCCGCATGCAGGCAAATCGTGACGGACCCCGATAGCGGCATGAACGACGACGCGGCCAAAGGCATCGTGCGACGTCTCAGCGCGGCGGAAAGCGCGCCGACCTTCGAAGGCATCGTGTGGTTCCTCAGAGCGCTCATCATGCTCATGCGCGCGTCCGGCCGCGACATCAGCCTCGACTATCGGCGTTTTGCGCAGGATCTGTATCTGCTGCAGTTCCCCGAATACGCCAATCAGGTGTTCCAACGCTGGAGCTGCGATTTCTACTATCGGCCAGCATCCACGCGCAACACAAGTAAATAACACAGTCAAACAATAGATAACAATCAAATAATTAAGAAAAGAGGAATTAATCACCATGTCCTATCTCGATGTGCACATCATCCAGAACGTGCCTGCAAGCAATATCAACCGCGACGACACCGGCAATCCGAAGGTGGGCCACTACGGCGGCAAGCTGCGCGCACGCGTCTCCAGCCAGTCCTGGAAGCGCGCGATGCGCGAGATGTTCCCCACGATGCTCAAGTCGGATGAACTCGGCGTACGCACCAAGATGGCCGCATCGCTTATCGCAGAGGCTATCGGCGAGAAACGCCCCGATCTGGCATCCGATGCGGCAACGCTCGCAAAGGCCGTGCTGGGCTCCATCGGCGTGGAAATCAAGGAATCCAAGCGTAGCGGCGCCGACGCGGGACGTGATGCGACGAGCTACCTCATTTTCATCGCCCATTCGGAAATTCAGGCGCTCGCCGATCTCGCAATACAGTGGGCGGACGACGGGCAGCCGATCGGTAAACCCACGAAGGAGATGAAGGCTGAATCGCAAGCGGCGTTCCATGGCAAGCAGGCCATCGACATCGCCTTGTTCGGCCGTATGCTCGCCGATGCGCCGGCACTGAACACCGATGCGTCCTCGCAGGTCGCGCATGCGATCTCGGTGGATCAGATCACTCCGGAATACGACTATTACACGGCAATCGACGATTGCGCGTCGAAAGATAACGCGGGCGCGGCGATGCTTGATACGGTGGGTTTCAACTCGTCGACGCTGTACCGCTACGCCAACGTCAACATCGACTCGCTGCGCAAGCAGCTGGGGGACGATGCTGCGGCGGTGCAGGGCATCGTTGCATTCGTCGAGGCATTCGTTCGCTCAATGCCCACAGGTAAGCAGAACACATTCGCGAACCGGACGTTGCCGAGCGTATGCGTGGCGATGATCCGTGACGACCAGCCGATCAACGCCGTCAACGCTTTTGAAAAGCCTGTGTATCCGAAGGACGATGCCTCGATTACCGAACAGGCGGCCGTCAGGCTGGGCGCCCATCTGCGTGACCTGCAGGACACCTATGGGGAAACGCCGGAACGCAGCTGGGTCATGGGAGTCGGTGATCTTGCGGACAAGGTCGGCGATCTGGGGGAGGCTGTCACGCTTCCAGAACTCCATGATCGCCTTGAGCGGTATCTCACCGAGATGTTTGAAGGATGAGATTGCCATGAGCTCTGGAGTGTTGTTGCTTCGCCTCGCGGGGCCGATGCAATCATGGGGCGACGCCTCGCGATTCAACCGGCGCGAGACGCGAACGGAACCTACGAAAAGCGCGGTAATAGGGTTGCTGGCCAGCGCTCAGGGACGGACAAGGGAAGATCCGATCGAGGATCTGCTCCAACTGTCCTTCGGCGTGCGCATCGAGCAAAAAGGACTCGTCATGAGGGATTATCAGACCGAGAAGTCCCTCGATCGCAAACGCAACTCGACAAGCTTCGCGAAGGTGCTACCGGTGACGAATCGGTTCTATCTTGCCGATGCGATGTTTCTGGTGGCGGTCGGTGCGCCGAGGGACACATTGGATGCGCTCGACGATGCGCTGCGGCATCCCCGCTGGCCGTTGTATCTCGGACGCCGGTCGTGCCCGCCCGCATACCCATTCAACCTTGGCGTGCACGATGAATACGAGAGCATTGAAGATGCGCTCGAACGGCATCCATGGCAGGCATCCGATTGGTATCGCAGAAGCCACTCCGGCGAGCGATTGGAAATCGTGCGTGATGCGCTTGCCGGAGAGTCCGGCGACGTGCAGAATGATCTGCCGGTGACCTTCAGCCAGCGTCATCGTGAATACAGCGGACGTCCTGTGCATCGGTACTACATCGATAATCCAAGTGCCGCAATGCATGACGTTGACGCGGATGTGTTGGACGCGCATGATCCGATGTTCTTCTAAAGGAGAAGGATATGTACCTATCACGAATGCAGTTGAATCTGGCGCGGTTTGAGGCGAAGCAGCTCATCGCCTCGCCGTACCGCATGCATGCGGCCGTAGAACATGCGTTCCCGCCGGATGCGGTCAGAAACGACGAGCGGGGACGTGTGCTGTGGCGCATCGACCATAACGAGCAGAGTCATAGTACGGTGCTGTACGTGGTCAGTCCCGAGACGCCTGATTTCACGCATCTCGTCGAACAGGCGGGATGGCCCAGCCGATGCAAATGGGAAACACGGGAGTACTCCAAGCTGCTTGACCGACTTGCCGTTGGACAGCAATGGAATTTCCGTCTGCGTGCGAATCCGGTGCGCAAAGCCGCCCATGATCGCGCGGAACACAGCCGAAGGACGCCTGAACAGATCATCGGGAAACGACAGGGATATGTGACGGTCAGCCAACAAATCGATTGGTTGTTGCGCCGCGCCGAAGCCAACGGATTCGAAGTGTTGGAGGAGGAGAGCGGACCTGCGCTGCGAGTGACGCAACGCAAACGCGAACAGTTCAATCGGGGTGGCTCCAAAGTCACGCTGTCGACGGCAGCGTTCGATGGTTGTCTGCGAATCACGGACGCAGACCGGTTCCGCCATGCGCTGTGTCACGGAATCGGCCCGGCAAAAGGCTTCGGCTGCGGTCTGATGACGATAGCGCCGATGATCGTATCGTCAGCAGAGGAATAGCAAGAGAGGAGTGTCTCGCATGAATGAGGTCTCATCGGGTTCGGGGGCAAAGCTCCGCTCTCGGAATGCAGGAAGGCCAGGAAAGGGTGCCAAAGCACCCGAACTCGGTGAGCTCGTTCGCTTCGAGGACCGAATATCATTCGCGTACTTCGAGCACTGCGTGATCAATCGGAAAGACAACGCGATCACCGTTACGGATCGTACGGGGACGGTCTTCGTGCCTGCGGCGTCGCTCAGCGTGCTCATGCTCGGTCCGGGGACGAATGTGACGCATCAGGCGATGACCGTCATCGGGGAGAACGGGGCGACGGTCATATGGGTAGGTGAGCGCGGCGTGCGGACGTATGCATTCGGGAAGCCGCTCACCCATTCATCGAGATTGCTGCAGCAGCAGGCGAGACTTGTCAGCAACACGAGGTCGCGGCTTGCCGTGGCACGGGAGATGTATCAGATGCGCTTCCCGGGGGAGGACGTGAGCGCGCTGACGATGCAGCAGCTGCGTGGCCGTGAGGGAGCGCGCATCCGCAAGGTCTACCGCACATTGTCGCAGGAAACCGGAGTCGCATGGGACAAGCGAACGTACAATCCGGATGATTATGACGCGGGAAACGAAATCAACAAGGCTTTGTCGGCCGCGCACACATGCTTGTATGCGTTGGCGCATGCGGCGATTGTGTCATTGGGATGTTCGCCGGGATTGGGGTTCGTGCATGTGGGGCATGAACGTTCGTTCGTCTATGATGTCGCCGATTTGTATAAGGCGGAATCATCGATACCGATTGCTTTTCGAACCGCGGCGGATGAGCCGGAGGACATTGGTTCCGCAGTGAGGAAGGCGATGCGGGATGCGGTGTATGATTTCTCGATTCTGGATCGGATGGTGAAGGACATCCGCATACTGCTCGACGTTGGCGGCGAAGACGGCGAAGACGAAGAGCCGAGGGATCATGTAGGACTGTGGGATGAGAAACTGCAGGAAGTGGAAGCGGGGAAGGCGTATGGCGTCATCGATGATGAGTGGGGAGGGTCGCAATGGTAGTTATCGTGTTGACCGCTTGCCCGACCGGCTTACGCGGCGATGTGAGCAGATGGCTGTTGGAAATCGCACCGGGCGTGTTCGTGGGACATGTCACTGCTCGTGTTCGTGATCGGTTATGGGAACGCATAGTGGATACACTGAAGGATGGGCGAGCCATCATGGTCTTCTCTGCGCGCAACGAACAGCATATGGATTTTCGCGTGTTCAGATCGGATTGGCAGCCGGTCGACTGTGACGGTCTGCAGCTGATCAAGCATCCTAATGAGTCTGATGAGCAGGAGTCCCTCGAGACATTTGCCGGCAAACCGCGACGCGGCTGGAGCAATGCTGCGAAATACCGACGTGCGCGACGATATGGGAAGAGACCGGGAGAATGATACAGCGGAGGAGGAGATGCGAAGTGCGCCGTGAAAAGTGAATGAAAATGCTTCTCGCTGATCAATGATATGTTGGAAACACAGGGATTTCTTAGTGTGCTCCCCGCAAGCGCGGGGATGATCCCTGGGCGCGGGGTCTTGGTGGCCGGCGGCCGTTGTGCTCCCCGCAAGCGCGGGGATGATCCCGCGCCGCTGCACGACCTGCTCGAACGCACCGAGTGCTCCCCGCAAGCGCGGGGATGATCCCGTGATCGTCTTGGGCCTGATGCGCGTGTCGATGTGCTCCCCGCAAGCGCGGGGATGATCCCTCGACGAAACGACGGGCAGCTTCCGATACGACGTGCTCCCCGCAAGCGCGGGGATGATCCCGACTTGTCGTTGGCGATGCCGATATGTCCGCGGTGCTCCCCGCAAGCGCGGGGATGATCCCATCACGTATTCGCGATTGAATGGCACGGCCACGTGCTCCCCGCAAGCGCGGGGATGATCCCCAGTTCACGCCCAGCTGTTGCAGTCGTGCGTAGTGCTCCCCGCAAGCGCGGGGATGATCCCTCGACCGGTTCGCCCGCCTGCTCAGCCTTGACGTGCTCCCCGCAAGCGCGGGGATGATCCCTCAGTCAGCGCAATAGTAGTCAGCGAACGGCCGTGCTCCCCGCAAGCGCGGGGATGATCCCTGGCCGTCATGCTCGACACGTTCGGCATCGAAGTGCTCCCCGCAAGCGCGGGGATGATCCTATCGAGCAAGACGTTCCGTTGGAAACGGTTAGGTGCTCCCCGCAAGCGCGGGGATGATCCCGTTTCAAACGACCCGTAGAGCGGCGAACAGGCGTGCTCCCCGCAAGCGCGGGGATGATCCCCGAACATCGAGGGGGCGGCCATGGCATGGAACGTGCTCCCCGCAAGCGCGGGGATGATCCCGCGGCCTGCGCATGCTCCGCGGCGAACGAGCGGTGCTCCCCGCAAGCGCGGGGATGATCCCAAACAAGGACCTTGTCGGAGCAGTTGGGTGTGGTGCTCCCCGCAAGCGCGGGGATGATCCCTCTGCATGAGCGGGTAGCCGGCGAGCGGCGTGGTGCTCCCCGCAAGCGCGGGGATGATCCCAACGCCGGATGCGGACGCGGATGCGGCATGCGGTGCTCCCCGCAAGCGCGGGGATGATCCCTGGTTCAGTGGCGTGCCCGACCGCATCGCCGGGTGCTCCCCGCAAGCGCGGGGATGATCCCGTGGCCCACTGTTCGCGGCCGGTCTCGGTCTGGTGCTCCCCGCAAGCGCGGGGATGATCCCCGGTGACAGCCAGATAGTGCGTGACCTGAGCCGTGCTCCCCGCAAGCGCGGGGATGATCCCCAATTCATTCACACACAGGAGGCATCATGACCGTGCTCCCCGCAAGCGCGGGGATGATCCCGTCTCCCACGCGCCACGGAAACAATAGTTGAAGTGCTCCCCGCAAGCGCGGGGATGATCCCGAGGCCGCTGAAGAAGCCGCCGATTCTGCCGAGTGCTCCCCGCAAGCGCGGGGATGATCCCGTGCACGGCGAACGCACCCGCAAGGCCGAATGGTGCTCCCCGCAAGCGCGGGGATGATCCCGGCAATGTCAACGGCTTTGCGGCGCTTCAAAAGTGCTCCCCGCAAGCGCGGGGATGATCCCAACGACCTCAACGCAATCAAACACGCCGTATGGTGCTCCCCGCAAGCGCGGGGATGATCCCGACGATACGGCGACGTGGACGTCGTCCGCCGTGTGCTCCCCGCAAGCGCGGGGATGATCCCGCCCTCGCGAACTGCGGGGGCGTTTGTGTCTGGTGCTCCCCGCAAGCGCGGGGATGATCCCACGGCCGTGTTCCTCGACCCGAGCGCCATGACGTGCTCCCCGCAAGCGCGGGGATGATCCCTCTTCGAGGTCAGCGTGACGGGAATTCCGGCCGTGCTCCCCGCAAGCGCGGGGATGATCCCATTGGACGCGAGCCACACGTACCACAGTTTCGGTGCTCCCCGCAAGCGCGGGGATGATCCCTGGCATGGGTGCATGACCGAACGTCGCGTCGTGTGCTCCCCGCAAGCGCGGGGATGATCCCTTGGCGCCGCGCGGCACATCAACCGTGACCGTGTGCTCCCCGCAAGCGCGGGGATGATCCCATGCGCCCCCCACGCTTGCCCACATAGGACGCGTGCTCCCCGCAAGCGCGGGGATGATCCCGACTGCCATGCCTGCCGGCCGGTCTCGGTCTGGTGCTCCCCGCAAGCGCGGGGATGATCCCAGTTGGTTCGCGCGGTCGATAACGCGCTGGAAGTGCTCCCCGCAAGCGCGGGGATGATCCCGCGCCATTCGCGACGGCGGCCGTGGTGTTCGGGTGCTCCCCGCAAGCGCGGGGATGATCCCGTACGGCCCACGCCGGCGCCGTCGCCCACGCCGTGCTCCCCGCAAGCGCGGGGATGATCCCAGGTAATCCACGCTCACGTCGAAGATGTCGGCGTGCTCCCCGCAAGCGCGGGGATGATCCCGCAGGCTCCAATCATCGACCTGCGTCTCCCACGTGCTCCCCGCAAGCGCGGGGATGATCCCTTTCCCACTGTGACAAGGTGGCCATCCTTGCCGTGCTCCCCGCAAGCGCGGGGATGATCCCCGCCACGCACGACCGGCAGGCACCGCGACGGCGTGCTCCCCGCAAGCGCGGGGATGATCCCCACCCGAGCCAGTTGGCGAGATTGGCGTGCTTGTGCTCCCCGCAAGCGCGGGGATGATCCCGTGGTGGATGCAGGATTCGCACCTGCGCGGCTCAATGGCGGCCGATTTACAGTCGGCTCCGGTCGGCTACTGGGGCAATCCACCGGGTGTTGTATACTCTGAAGTAAAGGGAGTCCCCGTGCTGGCTTGGAATAACAGTTGGAAAGCGCGGGATTGGCTCCCTTCTCTCATTCCAGTGTCATCTCCCACAGTCCTTCGGATGAATCATCCATGATGAAAAGGTGCCGGATTGGCGCTCCCCGCAAGCGCGGGGATGATCCCGGTCGAGATTATGTTTGTATTTTGTCAAATCGGCATCACCTCAAAACCTCAATCCCCAATTGAACACAAACAGTCGTGGCCGCGGCGGTCGGCAATCGCACGTTTGCCCCGCACGCGCGGGGATGATCCGAACAGACGCCGCTTGTTTGAGTTAGCCACGTCGTTTGCCCCCGCAATCGCGGGGGTGATCCCCTGAGCGGGTTCATGAAGGCGTTCACCGATTTGTGCTCCTCGCAAGCGCGTGGACAACCCGGGTGCGGTTGCCGAAACGGCGGAGCGGATGCAGGAGTCGGCTCAAGTCGTCTCTGTCGAAGAGAGGAGCATGGCCGTTTCCGATGCATCCGCAAATACGGAAGAGGATGAGGGGAACCATGGTGGGCAGAATCCGACCGTGGTTTCGGCCCCTGCTGTCCAAACCGGGCCCGTTGCCGCCGCGGTCGCGCCGGCCGGACCTTCGACGCCCCCTGCGCAGTCCGCTGTACAGGCTGATGGGAAGGTCGCGTTGACCCGTCTCCTGCAACCTCTTCATGATGAAGGTCTTCTGGACAAATCCATGACCGCGCAGAAGGCCAATCCGATTCTGGCCGCCAAAGGGCTGATCATCCATACGGAGCAGGGCTACTGGATTCCCACTGACTACGGCAGGAAGCTGGGCGTCGAGGCCAGAAGCAATGAACGAGGCGCCACTTGGCCGGTCTACCCACCCGAGCTGGGCATGCTGGTCCTCGGCATGCTGCTATAGGGACCTGTTGTGGATGCCGACGAAGCCGACGACGGCATCCACGCTTCGTATCGTGAAGTGTATGCGCGACGCTGATTTTGTGCCGTCGGCGTCTTGCATCGCGCGTGCGTACGCTGTGTATGGCAATTTGTGATTGTCGTAATTGTGGATAGCGTCGAAGGAGCGGATGATGACGAAGGAGCAGTACATCGATCCCATACGTGGCACGGCTTATGGTTCGCAGGATGTCGCCGGCGCGCCGCACGTGGCCGCGGGAGAGGGAGAGCCGGTGGGCCGTACCGGGCAAGAGGAGGCTACGCCGCGAGTCGGAACGCAGACGGCGTACATGGCCGGAGGATGCTTCTGGGGGCTTGAGCGCGCCATGCAGAACGTCGATGGGGTCGTCGACACGGCGGTGGGATATGCGCAGTCGCGCACGCCGAACCCCACCTACCGTCAGGTGTGCTCCGGGGCGACCGATGCCGTCGAGACCGTGCGCATCGATTTCGATCCGACCCGGGTGAGCTTGCGGACGCTGACGCTGTTGTTCCTTGACGTCATCGATCCGTTCAGCGTCGACCGTCAGGGCAATGACGTCGGCCGGCAGTACCGTTCCGGCCTGTATCCGTCCGGCGAAGACGCAGACGAACAGCGTGCGGTGTATGAACAGGCGTTGAAGGACCTCGGGCGGCGGGTGGGAGAGACCCCGGCCGTCGAGATCGAGGAACTGCGCGATTTCACACCTGCGGAGCCCGAGCATCAGGACTATCTGCTCGTCAATCCAAATGGATATTGCCATATCCCGATGGATGCGATCAACCATATGCGGGAGCGTCAGCGTTACATCGAGCGCATCTGGGAACTCACGCCGGAGCAATACGCCGTCACGCAGCGCTCCGCCACCGAACCGCCGTTCGCCAACGCATACGACCGCCTGTTCGATCCCGGCATCTATGTGGACCGCGTCAGCGGCGAACCGCTGTTCTTCTCCACCGACAAATTCGATTCCGGATGCGGCTGGCCGTCGTTCAGCGCGCCGATCAGTCAGGATGCGGTGCGCGGCGTCAGGGATGACAGTCTGCCGCTGCATCCACGCGTCGAAGTGCGGGCCGTGCACTCCAACAGCCATTTGGGACATGTGTTCACGGATGGTCCACGTGAGCGCGGCGGCCTGCGGTATTGCATGAATTCTGCGTCGTTGCGGTTCGTGCCGCGCGGGAGGATGGCCGAGGAGGGCTACGGGGATCTCGTGGCGGCGCTCGACGAACGTCTGCGTGACCCCTCGAGCGACTGATGCGCGGTGCGTGAGCGTGCGCAGCGCCCACCTTCCGCATACCGTGCGCCGCATTTGTTCACCGGTGGCTATTTCCGGTTCCCAAACATCGTCGGCGGCACGAAGATGGTACTCAGCAAGACGGAAGCGGCGGCGCGCGCCGCACGTGTTCCGTGCCTGAACCACCAATAGGAGGACACCATGGCAGATAAGCCAACCATTGCATTCGTCGAGACTTCGCTCACCGACGGTTCGTTCGAGGCGGACCTCGCCAAGGAGATCATGAGCATCGTCGGCGATCGCGCCGAGACGATCACCCTCGACTACGAGGATCTGCCGCTCGCCGGCGAATCCCCGGAGTACCCGCTGCCGGAGGCCGCGCTCGCCGTGCGTGACAAGCTCGGCAACGCGGATGCCGTCTGGGTCGTCGTCTCCGAGTACAAGAAGACGATCCCGGATTCGCTGCGCAACCTCTTCGACTGGCTGTCGCTGCCGTCCACGAAGGACGAGGAAGGCGAGAACGTGCTCAACCAGAAGCCGGTCGCGATCTCCGGTGTCGGCGGCTTCGAGGAGCTCCACCCGCGCATCATGGTCGGCGACCTGCTTGAGGATGCCGGCATGCGTCTCTTCCCGGTCGAGGTCGGCCTGTCCGTCCCGGCTGAGGCCGTGCAGACCGGCGACTGGGCGATGACCTCCGCCGATCAGGAGGCGCTGCGCACGCAGGCCGAGGACTTCCTGACCTTCATCTCCGAAAACGAAGTGAAGTGAACTTCCTGTCCGCGCATTGTCGCGGATGACTGATTCCGACGCCGACCCGCGCATCTCCCGCCGAGCTGCGCGGGTCGTCCCATATCTTGCGATCCGCACCCGCCTCCGTCTGTGTCCTGTTTTGTCGACGTGATCGACGAACCATCCCGCAAACGACCCCGTCTGCGTCCCGTTTTGCCGATGTCGTCGACGATCTGACCCGCGGACGGTCCTGATTGCGTCCAGGTTCGTCGATTCCGCTGATGAAACGGGACACGGGGCGGCCCTATGGGGCGCGTGGCGCACATCCATACAGGCCGCCACCGCGCGTCCCGCCGTCCTTACGCCGTTGGCATACAACAATTGCATCTGCAACAGTTGTATGCTGGACGTTCTAGACTGGCCGAGCGACGGATCGATGCACGCGACAATGCGCAGCGACGGTCGGCTGCACCATCGGCAATCGACGCAGGGAAGGAAGCGGATCGTGGTCATCGGGAATGCGGACGGCGGGCACGCGCAGACGTGGCTCAAGCCGAGTCTGGAGATCCGCGCCGTGCATCATCTCATCGCGCGCTACTGGAACGTCGTCACGCCACCGGAGTCCACTGGCTCAGGCACGAACATGCCGATCATCCTGTATCTGCACGACCACCGCAATGAGGACGTGTTCCAATACGACATCGAACGCGCGTTCTCGATTACACGTTCCACGGCGTCGCGTGTGCTCGCGCTGATGGAGAAGAAGGGACTCATCACCCGTACGGGCGTCCAATGGGACGCGCGCGTGCGCAAGATCGAGCTCACACCTGCCGCCGGCGGCATCGTCGAGGAGCTGCAACGCCGTTCGCGGCAGCTCGAACGCACGCTGTTCGAAGGCTTCTCCGATGATGAGCAGCGGCGTTTCCTCACCGACCTCGAACGAATGAAGGCCAACCTGTATGCCACCGGATTGGTCGGCAGGGAGACGTCGGGATGTGCATCCGCGCAGCCGCAGGGCGACTCCAAGGGCCGAGAGGACGGCGATCGCGCACCCACGCACGTGGCGCCCGCCGGTCCGTGTCCGCAACGGCCCTCCGAACCGGATGAAGCGGTTTAGGCATCTCGATCGTCCCGACCACATCAATGCCAATCACCAAAGTCACAGAAATCACCGAAGAAGAAAGGAGTGCAGCAGTGAGCGCAACCGCCACCACGGCCGACGCCGCCACGAAGCGGCCGGCGTCGTCGCAGCAGCCGCAGCGGCCGCCGAGCAAGAAGCATGTGATCCGCACGCTCGGCAAATCGCTGCGAGAATACAAGAAGGCGAGCATCCTCTCGCCGCTGTTCGTCATCGTCGAGGCCATCATCGAGATCCTGATCCCGTCGGTCATCGCCGTGCTCATCGACAAGGGCATCACCGGCAAATCGATGCCCGACATCTGGAAGTACGGCCTGATTCTGATCTGCTGCGCCGCCGTTTCGCTGGGCGCGGGCTTCCTCTCCGGTAGGTACGCGGCGGTCGCGTCCTCCGGTTTCGCGAAGAATCTGCGTCACGATGAGTTCAGGAAGGTGCAGGAGTTCAGTTTCGCGAACATCGACCGTTTCTCGACCGGTTCGATCATCACGCGACTGACGACCGACGTGACAAACGTGCAGAACGCCTATCAGATGATCATCCGCGTCGGTATGCGCGCGCCCGTCATGCTCGTCGTCGCCTGGATCTTCGCGTTCCGTATCAGCCCGCAGATCTCGATGGTGTTCCTCGCGTGCATTCCGGTGCTTGCGGTCGGTCTGTTCGGCCTGATCATCGTCGTCCATCCGATCTTCGAACGCGTCTTCCACACTTATGATGAGCTCAACAACGTCGTCGACGAGAACCTGCAGGGCATCCGCGTCGTCAAATCCTTCAACCGCGAAGACTTCGAGGACAGGAAGTTCGGGCGCATCTCTCAGAAAATCTATGACCAGTTCTGCAAGGCCGAGAAACTGCTGTCGATCAATTCGCCGCTGTTCAACGTCTGCATGTACGCGTCGCTGATCACGATCGCGTGGATCGGCGCCCGTCAGATCGTCGCCTCCGGCAACAACGCCGCGTTCGGTCTGACGACCGGCGACCTGACCGCGCTCGTCACCTATGCGATGCAGATCATGATGGCGATGATGATGCTGTCGATGATCTTCGTCATGGTCATCATCTCGCGTGCGTCCGCCGAACGCATCTGCGGCGTGCTGACCGAGGAGAGCACGATCCGCGAGGTCGCCGAACCCGTGACGACCGTCGCCGACGGCTCGATCGACTTCGACCATGTGAGCTTCCGCTACTCCGAACATTCGGAGCGTCCGGTGCTCGACGACATCGACCTGCACATCCGCTCCGGGCAGACGATCGGCATCGTCGGCGGCACCGGCTCGGCGAAGTCGTCGCTTGTGCAGCTCATTGCGCGACTGTACGACGTGACGTCCGGCGCACTCAAGGTCGGCGGCGTTGACGTGCGCGACTACGAACTCGAGGCGTTGCGCGACGAGGTCGCGATGGTGCTGCAGAAGAACGTGCTGTTCGCTGGCACAATCGCCGAGAACCTGCGCTGGGGCAACCCGTACGCGACCGACGAGGAACTGCGCCACGCCTGCGAACTCGCGCAGGCCGACGGCTTCATCCAGGAGTTCCCCGACAAATACAACACGTACATCGAGCAGGGTGGTACGAACGTCTCCGGCGGCCAGCGCCAGCGTCTGTGCATCGCCCGCGCGCTGCTGAAGAAGCCGAAGATCCTGATCCTCGACGATTCGACGTCCGCGGTGGACACGAAGACAGACAAGCTGATTCGCGAAGCGTTCCACCACGAGATCCCGAACACGACGAAGATCATCATCGCGCAGCGTGTGGCGTCCGTCGAGGAGTCGGACAAGATCGTCGTCATGCACGAGGGACGCATCCTCGACCAGGGCACGAACGACGAACTGCTCGCACGCTGCGAGGAATACCGCAGCATCTACGAGTCGCAGACGCAGCAGCACACACAGCGCGATCTCGGCAAGGAATCGCAAGACCTGCACGAGGAGGAGGCGGAAGCCAGCGACTACCGCAAGGACTACGACGAGGACACGTCGACCGCGGACATCATCGCGCGGCAACGGGAACGTGAACGGATACGCGAGGAACACATCAAGGACGACATCGCACAGATCAAGGGAGGTGAGGAACGATGAGCGCAGCAGCAGCGACGACGGCGCGCACTGAGGTCACCGACAAGGAGACACTCAACGACGACGCGCGCAAGCCGAACGCGAACGGCATGCAGGGCATGCCGCGTCAGAAGGCGAAGAAGGGCACGCTCAAGCGACTGCTCAAATACGTGTTCGCATACCGGGCGCGCATGGTCTTCATCATCATCGCGATCATCGTGTCCGCGATTTCACAGGCCGGGTCGGCGCTCTTCCTGCAGGCGCTGATCGACCGTTACATCATGCCTCTCGTCGGCGAAAGCAATCCGGCGTGGGCGCCGCTCATCGAGGCGTTGCTGTTCATGGGCGTCCTCTACGCGCTTGGCACCCTCTGCTCGTGGCTGTACTCGTATCTGCTCGTCGGAGTCGAACAGGGCGTCATGAAGCAGATCCGAGACGAGATGTTCGAGCATATGCAGACGCTGCCGATCTCCTATTTCGATACGCATGAGCACGGCGACGTCATGAGCCGTTACACGAATGACACCGACACGCTGCGTCAGGCGATCAGCCAGTCGCTGCCGCAGATGTTCGCCTCGGGCGTCTCCGCGCTCGCCGCACTCATCTCGATGCTGTATCTGTCGATTCCGTATACGGTCTTTGTGCTCGTGTTCACGGCGCTGCTGTTGCTGCTGATCCGCGTGATCGTGAGCCGCTCCGGCCGTTACTTCGTCGTGCAGCAGCAGGAGCTCGGCGACGTGAACGCCTTCGTCGAGGAATCGGTCAACGGACAGAAGGTCATCAAGGTCTTCAACCACGAGGATGCGACGCAGGCGGACTTCGACGAGCGCAACGAACGGCTCTACCAGGCGAGCGCGAGCGCGAACACCTACGGCAACGTGCTGATGCCGGTCGTCGGCAACATGGGCTATCTGCTCTATGTGCTGTCGGCGATCTTCGGTGGTCTCGCGGCGCTCGGCAACTGGGGCAACCTGAGTTTCTCGGGCGCGGCGTTCACAATCGGCACGATCATTTCGCTGCTGACGTTGTCGAGGTCCTTCGTCAACCCGATCGGCCAGGTCTCGCAGCAGATGACGATGGTCATGATGGCGCTGGCGGGCGCGTCGCGCATCTTCGCGCTGATGGACGAGCCGTCCGAGAAGGACAACGGCACAGTGACGCTCGTCAACGTCGAGCTCGCCTCGGATGGTCGTACGATGACGGAGACGTCGAAGAAGACCGGCCATTGGGCGTGGAAGCGTGAGGCTTCGGACGACGGCACGCGTTCGCGCGAGGCCGCGAAGAAGCTCAGCGAACGCGCCTATGAGGTGTGGCAGAAGGCGCATGAGGAAGCGGTCACGTCGCCGGACGGCAGGCTCACGCTGTTGCGCGGCGATGTGCGCTTCACCGATGTGACCTTCGGCTACGATTCGAGCAAGCCGGTGCTCCATGACATCACGTGGTTCGCCAAGCCGGGCCAGAAGATCGCGCTCGTCGGCGCGACCGGCGCCGGCAAGACGACGATCACGAACCTGATCAACCGTTTCTACGATGTGCAGGAGGGCATGATCCTCTATGACGGCATCAACGTCAAGGGCATCCGGAAGCCGGATCTGCGTCGTTCGCTCGGCATCGTGCTGCAGGACGTGAACCTGTTCACCGGTACGGTGATGGACAACATCCGCTACGGCAAGCTTGACGCGACCGACGAGGAGTGCATCGCCGCCGCGAAGCTTGTCAACGCCGATTCGTTCATCCGCATGCTGCCCGACGGGTATCAGACGGTGCTGTCGGGCGACGGCTCGGGTCTGTCGCAGGGGCAGCGTCAGCTGATTTCGATCGCGCGCGCCGCCGTTGCCGATCCGCCGGCGCTCATCCTCGATGAGGCGACGTCGTCGATCGACACGCGCACCGAGGAGGTCGTGCAGGCCGGCATGGACAACCTGATGAAGGGGCGCACGGTGTTCGTCATCGCGCACCGCCTGTCCACGGTCAGGAACTCGGATGTCATCATGGTGCTCGACCATGGTCGCATCATCGAACGCGGCTCGCATGACGAGCTGATGGCCGAGAAGGGCGAATACTACCAGCTATACACCGGTTCGCTCGAGCTCGAGTGAACCTTGGCGTGCAGCCGTTTCGACGGAGGCGGCCGTGTCCGCGCGACGCGCGGAGACGGCCGCCTCCGTCGACGGGTGCTTCCCTCTCGGCTCAGCGCCGGTGTCGCGCAGGTGCGGTCGCGTAGGATGGTGCGGTATGCATGAGAACGAAGTGCGTATCATCCAGCAGATCAATCACGTCGAATCCGAGAACGAGCGCGACGACGGCGATTGGCGGATCATTTCGAAGCCGCTGGAGCTCGAAGGGGTGAGCAATATTCGCGACATGGGCGGCATCCTGACGCAGGACGGGCGCCGGATCCGTCCCGGCATGCTGTTGCGCTCGGCGAATCTGCACAAGGCGAGCGACGCCGACCTCGCGACGCTCGACCGGCTCGGCGTGCGTAACGTCATCGATCTGCGCACACGTCAGGAACGCCATATGGAGGAGGATCGCCTGCTGCCCGATTGGCGCTACCTGCCGATCCCGGTCTTCGATGAGGGCGCGGAGCTCGGCAAGCAGCTCAGGGGGATCATCACCGATCCGGGCATGTTCATCGAAAGCCTGTACCCGCAGATGGTCGCCTCGCCGATGGCGGTCGACTGCTGGAAGGAGTGCTTTGGTCATCTGCTCGACGAGGACGGTGGTACGCTGTGGCACTGCACGCAGGGCAAGGACCGCACGGGTGCGCTCGCGGCGCTCATCCTCGCCTCGCTCGGCGTCGGTGAGACGCTCATTGTCGACGACTACCTCGAGACGAACCGTTTCATGCCGCATGTCTCGTCGAAGCTCGCGCAGAAGCTCGAAGAGGTCCTCGGCGCGCGTTTCGATGGCGACGTCAACCAGTTCCTGACGGCGGCGCCCGCCTACATTCACGCGTTCATCGGCGCGACGGCGCGCTACGGCGGCCTCGTCGGCTTCCTGCGCGCGAAGGTGGGTCTCTCGGACGCCGACTTCGCACGGTTGCGCGAACGCTACACGTGCGCCGACTGAGCCGTTGATTGTCCGGCGGGACGGCGGGCGCCGATTCGCCTAACTGCGCAATTGTGCGGAACAGGCGCCGGACGTGCTGTAATGGAAGACAGCAATATTCAACCGCGCAACGAAGGATGGTTATCATGACCGACATGACCGAGCAGATGAAGAAGAACTTCGAGGAGATCAAGGAGCGCATCGACGAGCACAAGGACGACTTCGAGGGCATCAGGGATTCGGCCACGCAGCTCGCCGACAAGCTCAAGGATGCCAAGGAAGGCTGGGAGTCCGCCCGTGCCGAGAAGGGCGACAAGAACGAGATCGCCAAGGACGAGGAAACCCACCAGACCCACTGACCGTTCCCGAACCGTCGGGCGTATCGCCGACGGGCCTTTGCATGGGGTATGACAGGGCGCGTCGCACAGGACACTGTGCGACGCGCCCTGTTCGTATATCAGCCATATCAGCCGTGGGCTGAAAGTGCGGCAGGGGATGCGTGGGCGCTTGTTAGCGTAACGCATATACGCCCGCATGGCGCATCGGGGAAGCGGTGCACCGGGCGCCGGTCGTCCATATCGCGCACACCATGCCCGCAATGGGAGCCCGCGTCTTAGGGGACGGCGGCGTCTTGCGCGGTGGTGGTGAGAGCGCGAAGAGAAGCGAGACGATGATGAGGAAATGGGTATCGGCCGTCGTGACGTTGGTGGCTTGCGTGGCATTGCTTGCCGGCTGCGGCGTTGCGACGCACACGGAGCCGCAGCCGAGCGGCGAATCGGAGATCACGACGGCACCGAGCGGCAAAGGCGAGACAAGGCAGGCGACGCCGGAGACATCGATGAGCGCCGGCGAACTGGAGACGACAACGGTCTCGCCGCTGCACGTCGAAGGCACGAAACTGCTTGATTCGGCCGGCAAGACGATGCAGCTGCGCGGCGTGTCGACGCATGGCATCGCCTGGTATCCGCAGTACGTGAACGCCGATCTGTTCGAAAATCTCAAACGCGACTGGGGCATCAACGCCGCGCGCATCGCGATGTACTGCGCGGAAAGCGGCGGCTACTGCACCGATGGCAACAAGGAGCAGCTCAAGAAGACGGTGCGCGACGGCATCGACGCGGCCGTCAAGAACGACATGTACGTCATTGTCGACTGGCATACGCTCTCGGACAACGATCCGAACATGCACGTCGACGAGGCGAAGGAGTTCTTCGGTGAGATCGCCAACGAATACGCCGACGTGCCGAACGTGCTCTACGAGATCTGCAACGAGCCCAACGGCGGCACGACGTGGGCGCAGGTCAAACGCTACGCCGAGCAGGTGATCCCGGTCGTGCGCGCGCGGGCGAAGGACGCCGTCGTGCTCGTCGGCACGCCGAACTGGTGCCAGGACATCGAAGCGGTGACGGCCGATCCGCTCAGCGTGGACAACGTCATGCACACCGTGCATTTCTACGCCGCCGACCACGGCCAGTGGCTGCGCGACAAGGTCGTCGCCGCGATCAAGGCGGGCACGCCGGTATTCGTCAGCGAATTCGGCGCGACCGCAGCGAACGGCGACGGCGGCGTGGACGTCAAATCCGCCGACGCATGGCTCGACATGCTCGACAGGTACGACGTCTCGTACATCATCTGGAACATGTCCGACAAGCATGAGGGCAGCGCGCTGTTCGCGACGAACGAGGCGCGCGACCCGATCGAATCCGACCTGTCAGACGAAGGTCAATGGTACCGGCAGTATCTGCGCGAGCATCGTTAGAGCGTGCATAGGGCGTGACGGCGAGCGCGAAACGGTCGTCCGGGTCCGAAGTTACTGAAGCGCTTATGCTTTTGGAATTATTGGGAAAAGGTGCTTTCGCTGCGCGCGTCGGAGACGGAATCCGCCTATGATGGACGGTACCGTCGTCGAAGACGGACCATCGATAGGAAGGAGCCCCATATGGCAGACGAAGAAAAGAAAGAGGGCCTCGAGGCTCTGGACACCGCACAGATCGACGCGCTCAAGGAGATCGTCGACGAGACCGATCATCCGCACACCGACCCGGTGAACGGCAAGTCCGACGGCAACTCCGACGACGGCTTCGACAAGCACGTCGAGGACGACGAGGACGCCAAGGAGCTCAAGGAAGAGAAGACGCGCACCGACGCCAAGGAATCGCTGCTGTTCAACACGGCGAATACGTGGGAGAACATGGAGGAGGTGCCTCGCTGACCTCCCAAACGGTGTGACCACCACGGCCAATCTCGCACAATCGTTGGTATTCCAACCCTTTGTGAACCAAGTTCATAGCAGGTAGGAGACATGCGCCCCTACCTGTTTTCATTACACGTTCATCCAACGTCTTGCGACGGGGCGGGACGCCGAGCAAGTGGGTGCCGGGCGATGAAAAACATGGCATTTCCAATGAAACGAGAATCATTCGCCCGATGGGGGAAAATCGCGGCGCGGCGCGGCACCGAACGGTTATATTGAGGATAGCGGCTGCGGCGAAGGACGTCGCATGGAAGACCCACGAATGGAGACGACATGGCACAGGACAAGAAGAACGTCGGCGACGATCTGGACGACATGGGCACGACCGAGCTCGACAACCTCGAGAACATCGTGCGCGACACCGACCATCCGTACACCGATCCGGTCACCGGCAAGTCGAACGAGGACGTGCCGCACGAGGATCTGGGCGTCGCGCTCAAGTCCGCCGAGAAGAAGGCCGAAGGCGACGCCAAGACCGAGCGCGCCGCCGAGGTCGCCGAGGAGCCCGAGAACGCGAACGAGTGGGAGGATCCGGAACTCGAGGACCGCGAAGTCACCCGCTGACCGAGACATCGAACCATGAATGACGAAGAGGCCGTGCGTATCCGCGCATGGCCTCTTCGTCTGTATTTCGTCTGTCGTATTTCGTCCGTATCGATCGCTGATTCGTCTGCATCGCTGACGGATTCGGTCTCAAAACGACGCGTGACACGGGCGCGCCGCGGCGAACTGCCGTATATTGGTACGCAATGCGGCCGGTCGGCGGCGTCGATGAGGGCGTCAGGCGAGGCGGCTGAACGAGGATAGGGCAGTCGGAGACGACTCATCCAGAGGCAACCCATGAAGGAGGTGGCCATGCCAAGACCGGGCAGCGGCGACGGTCCAGGACCGTCGGCAAGCAGCCATGACGACGGACTGCGCGCAAGCTCGCACGGCCCACGTGGCACCGGACGACGCCCGGGCATGGACACAGGCGGCGATTTCGGAGGCTTCGGCGGTTTCGGTGGCTTCGGCGGACCTGCGCCGCGTGGACACGGCCATCATCCGCCGCATCGTTCGGGCATTGATCTGGGGGATCTGATCAACTTCGGCATCGGCGTCGCCTATGGCAGGAGTCAGGAGCGCCGTGCGCGCGAACGCTCGCGCGTCGAAGTGCCGCATATGAGCGAGGACAGCATGCGCATGCCGCAGCAGCCGGCCGGCGCCGGCTACGGCGGGGATGCCTACAACGGTGGCGCATACAACAGTGGCGCCCCATATGGGGGCACCCCGTACGGCTCAGGCGGCTCGTACGGCTCAGGCTCCGGACCGTTCCCCGGCTCCGGCGGCGCGGGCAACCCGAAATCGGGACCAAGCTGGCTGACGGCGGTCGCCGTCGTCATCGCAATCGTCTGCGTCGTGCTGCTCGGCTTCCTCGGATGCTCGGGCGGCTCGAACGACTCCGACGGTGCGATTCCGACGAGCACCTACAACCGCGAGAAGATCAAGTCGGGCATCGCCTACGACGCCGACGACGTCGACGACGAGCTCGGATGGGTCGAGGACGTACGCGCGACCGGACGCGGCCTCAAGTCGTTCTACGACAAGACCGGCATCCAGCCTTACGTGCTGCTCGCGAAATACAACGCGGACCTCACGAACGACGAACAGCGCGAGAACTGGGCGCGCGACTGGTACAAGCAGCACATCGACAACCAGGACACGCTGCTGCTCGTCTACTTCGCCGACAAGGACTCTGAGAACGTGATGGGCCACAGCGTGCTCATCAACGGACGCGACATCTCGACGGTGATGGACGCGCAGGCGATCGACATCTTCTGGGCGTACTTCGACCAGTACTGGTACTCCAAACTGAGCACCGACGACGCGATCGTCAAGACCTTCGACTCGACGGCCGACCGCATCATGACGAAGACGACGACGACCAACGACGTGCTCAGATGGGTCATCATCGCCGTCATCATCATCGGTGTGCTCGTCATCGCCGGCATCATCGTATGGATAGTGCTCAAACGCCGGCGCGAACACGAACAGTACGTGGAACGCATGGTCAACACCCCGCTTGAGGAGGCGGAGGACCCGATTTTGAAAAAATATAGTCAGGACGACCAGAAAGGACAACAATAATGGCTATCCTGAAACGATTCGGCGACATCATGCGCGCCAACATCAACGCTTTGCTCGACAAGGCGGAGGATCCGGCGAAGATGGTGGATCAGATGCTGCTCGACCTCAACGAGGACCTCGCCGCCGTCAAGAAGGAGACCGCCGGCGTCATGGCCGCGGCCACGAGCGCGCGTCAGCAGGTCAACGAATGCAAGGCCGACATCGCGAAGTACGAGGCGGCGGCAAAGGCGGCCGTCAAGGCCGGCGCCGACGACGACGCCCGCCAGCTGCTCACGCGCAAGCAGCAGTACGAGAGCACGCTGCCGTCGCTCGAGCAGGCCGCGCAGGTCGCTGAGGACAACGCCGCGAAGATGCGTCAGATGCACGACAAGCTCGTCAACGACATCAACGGGCTGCAGGCGCGCCGCGCCGCCGTGCACGCGAAGGTCGCCGTCGCGAAGGCGCAGAACACCGTCAACAAGGCCACTGAGTCCACGGCGAAGAGCTCGCGCAGCCAGGCCGCCTTCGACCGCATGGAGGCGAAGGCCGACCAGATGCTCAACGAGGCGAACGCGACAGCCGAACTCAATACGCAGGCGAGCGAGGAGGAACTCGCGAACAAGTATCTCGCCGGCGGCAGCGCGTCGGTCGACGACGAACTCGCCCGCCTCAAGGCCGAGCTCAACGGCGACGACGCCCAGCAGTGACATGCGTGCCGTCGGGCAGCCCCGACGGCACAGTCATGCTGACACAGTCATGATGACACGGTCATGATGACACGGTCATGATGACACGGTCATGCTGACACGGTCATGCTGACACGGTCATGCTGACACGGTCATGCTGACACAGTCATGATGACACGGTCATGATGACACGGTCATGCTGACACAGTCATGATGACACGGTCATGATGACACAGTCACGATGACACTGACAGAATGACAGACGACACCGGCGCGCAATGAAATCTCATAAGGGAATCTCACAATGGAATCTCGCAAGGGAATACGGCATTGCGCGCCGGTGTTGTACGTCGGTGTTATAGTGACACACGACAGGCGACGATCCGTCATCAGCGGGGAGCCTTCGGAAGAACGGTCCGGCGCGTGCGCAGGACTCAGTAGAACCGACGGGATCGGCCCGACATAGCCGAATCAAGCGGTCGCAGGCACGTCGCGGAACGCGTCGCGCATGCGGCAAGCGAGGTGGTACCGCGGTGGCGACCCCACGGACGTGCGCGCGACGCGCATGGCCGCGCAGGCGTCCATCGTCCTCGCAGGCAACTGAAGTCTGCAAGAACGAGGAGCAACGGTGAGCGAAACACCCAAGCACGTGTACCCCAAGGCAGCAGCCGGCGAACAGAGCGCCAATGTAGCGCCAAACCCGGATTTTCCCCAGCTCGAAGAGGACGTGCTGCAGTACTGGGACACGAACGACACCTTCCAGAAATCCATCGATGAGAATCCCTCCGGTGAGAACAGCGACAACGAGTTCGTGTTCTTCGACGGCCCGCCCTTCGCGAACGGCCTGCCGCACTACGGCCATCTGCTGACCGGCTATGCGAAGGACGTCGTGCCGCGCTACGAGACGATGAGGGGACGCCGCGTCAACCGTGTCTTCGGATGGGACACGCACGGCCTGCCCGCCGAACTAGAGGCGCAGAAGGAGCTCGGCATCGACTCGGTCGACCAGATCGAGAAGATGGGCATCGACAAGTTCAACGACGCCTGCCGCGCCTCCGTGCTCAAATACGTGAACGAATGGCGTGACTACGTGCACCGTCAGGCGCGCTGGGTCGACTTCGAGCACGGCTACAAGACGCTCGACATCCCGTACATGGAGTCGGTGATGTGGGCGTTCAAGACGCTGTACGACAAGGGACTGGCATACAAGGGCTACCGCGTGCTGCCGTACTGCCCGAAGGATCAGACGCCGCTTTCGGCACATGAGCTGCGCATGGACGCCGACGTCTACCAGGACCGTCAGGACACGACCGTCTCGGTCGCGCTCAAGCTGCGCGACGAGGACGACGCCTACGCCGTCATCTGGACGACGACGCCGTGGACGCTGCCGACCAATTTCGCCGTCGTTGTCGGCGACGACATCGACTACGTCGAGGTCGCTCCGAAGGAAGGCGAGTTCGCCGGCAAGAAGTTCTACTTCGCGAAGGCGCTGCTCGGTTCCTACAACAAGGAGCTCGGCGAGGACTACGAGGTCGTGCGCGAGCTCAAGGGCCGCGACATGGTCGGCTGGCGTTACTATCCGATCTTCCCGTACTTCGCCGACGCGGCCGCGACCGGCGAGGGTGGCACGCCGGGACCGAACGCGTACCAGATCCTCACCGCCGATTACGTCGACACGACCGAAGGCACCGGCCTCGTGCATCAGGCGCCCTACGGCGAGGACGATATGAACACGCTCAACGCGCACGACATCAAGAGTGTCGACGTGCTCGACGCCGCATGCCGCTTCACGTCGCTGTGCCCGGACTACGAAGGGCTCTTCGTCTTCGACGCGAACCTGCCGATCCTGCGCAACCTGCGCGCCGGCGACGGACCGCTCGCCGAGCGCCCGGAGAACGAGCGCGCGCTGCTGTTCCAGGAGAAGAGCTACGTGCATTCGTACCCGCACTGCTGGCGTTGCGGCACGCCGCTGATCTACAAGCCGGTCTCGAGCTGGTTCGTGAGCGTGACGAAGATCAAGCCGCGCCTGCTCGAACTCAACCAGCAGATCAACTGGATCCCGGAGAACGTCAAGGACGGCCAGTTCGGCAAGTGGCTGTCGAATGCCCGCGACTGGTCGATCTCGCGCAACCGCTTCTGGGGTTCGCCGATCCCGGTGTGGGTGAGCGACGACCCGAAGTACCCGCGTGTCGACGTCTACGGCTCGCTCGACGAGCTCAAGCGCGACTTCGGCGACTATCCGCGCGACAACGACGGCAACATCAACATGCACCGCCCGTGGATCGACAACCTGACGCGTCCGAATCCGGACGACCCGACCGGTAAGTCGACGATGCACCGCATCACCGACGTGCTCGACTGCTGGTTCGAATCCGGTTCGATGCCCTTCGCGCAGTTCCATTACCCCTTCGAGAACAAGGAGTACTTCGAGCACCACTTCCCGTCCGACTTCATCGTCGAGTACATCGGTCAGACGCGCGGCTGGTTCTACCTGCTGCACGTCATGGCGACGGCGCTGTTCGACAAGCCTGCGTTCAAGAACGTCATCTGCCATGGCATCGTGCTCGGCGACGACGGCCAGAAGATGAGCAAGCACCTGCGCAACTACCCGGACGTCAACGGCGTGTTCAACAAGTACGGATCCGATGCGATGCGCTGGTTCCTGATGAGCTCGCCGATCCTGCGCGGCGGCAACCTCATCGTCACCTCCGAAGGCATCCGAGACACGGTCCGCCAGATCATGCTGCCGGTGTGGAGCTCGTACTACTTCTTCACGCTGTATGCGAACGCCGCGAACGACGGCAACGGCTACGACGCGCGCCGCGTGCGCGCCGACGAGGTCGAAGGACTTGAGCAGATGGACCGCTACCTGCTCGCCCGCACGCGCCAGCTCATCGCCGACGTGACCCGCGACATGGACGCCTTCGCGATCTCCGACGCCTGCGATGCGGTCGCCGACTACATCGACATGCTGACGAACTGGTACATCCGCAATTCGCGCGACCGGTTCTGGAACGAGGACGAGAACGCGTTCAACACGCTGTATACGGCCCTTGAGGCGTTCATGCGTGTGCTCGCGCCGCTCGCGCCGATGGAGGCCGAAGCCGTGTGGCGCGGCCTGACCGGCGGTGAATCGGTGCATCTGGGCGACTGGCCGTACCTGACCAACCCGGATACCGGCGCCGACACCGAGCTCGGCCGCGTGCTGCAGGAGAACGGCCCGCTCGTCGCCGCGATGGACAAGGTGCGCGAGATCGTCTCGTCGACGCTGTCGCTGCGCAAGGCCAACAAGATGCGCGTGCGCCAGCCGCTCGCGAAACTGACCGTCGTCGTCGATGAACCGTCGCAGGTCGACGTCTACGACGCGCTGCTCAAGAGCGAGCTCAACATCAAGGCGATCGACTACCTGATGCTCGACGAGGCGGCCGAACACGGCCTCAAGATCGTCGAGGAGCTCAAAGTCAACGCGCGCGCCGCTGGCCCGCGTCTAGGCAAGCAGGTGCAGTTCGCAATCAAGGCGTCGAAGAGCGGCGCATGGCATGCTGATCCGAAGACCGGCGACCCGGTCATCGAGACGCCGGACGGTGAGATCACGCTGCAGGGCGACGAATACGACATCACGCGCCGCGTCGAGGAGGCGGACGCGTCCGAACGCGCCAACTCGGCGTCGTCGATCCTGCCGTCGGGCGGATTCGTCATCCTCGACCTCGCGCTCGACGACGCGCTCATCGCTGAAGGCTACGCGCGCGACGTCATCCGCGCCGTGCAGGACGCGCGCAAGGCCGCCGGACTCGACGTGACCGACCGCATCGACCTGACGCTGAGCGTGCCGAAGGACGATGTCGCGAAGGTCGAGGCGTTCAAGGACCTCATCACGTCCGAGACGCTCGCCACATCGATGAAGCTCGAGGAAGGCGACGTCCTCAAGGCCGAGGTGAGCAAGGCCTGAGCCCTGATCGCCACCACAAGACGGCGGTCCGCGCGCATGCCCGATGGGGGGCGTGCATGCGGGCCGCCGTCCGCATAGCCCGCATATCCGGGCCGTGCGCGCGTGGCCGCAGGAGCAGAAAATCGGCGCACGTGTGCCGTGATTCGCCGTTTGCGTACTCGTGCTCTGG
This sequence comes from Bifidobacterium anseris, assembly GCF_002860345.1. GTDB lineage: Bacteria > Actinomycetota > Actinomycetes > Actinomycetales > Bifidobacteriaceae > Bifidobacterium > Bifidobacterium anseris. Next base: position 9,263 of record NZ_NMYC01000003.1, on the reverse strand, counting down.
GGCGCGCGAGGACACGCTTCAGCGTTATCAGATACCGGACGACGAAATGTCCGGACAGTGCCCGCAGATTCCACCCACAGGTGAGAAAACGGCGAAATCGTGCCGTTTTTTCGGCGGAATAGGTGAGTTTGTTCTCCCGCCGCAAGTTTCCCAAACCGACGCAAACCTCCCTACGATTGGAATCAACGATGGAACTCCATCGGAGACACCATGGGAATCACCGGAAGGTGTGCGTTGCGAGGCCGCGGGGGGATGACGAGAAATCCGCACGGCCGAGTGGCCATCATTTGCCGAGGAAACCCTGTAGTGATAACGGGAAGAAAGTCGGTGCATGATGAACACTCATTCAATGGCAAGGTCGGCCGCCGCAATCGTCGCGGCCGCCGCGATGCTCGCGGTCGGAGCCGTGACGGCTTCGACCGCCTATGCCGCCGATGACGGGGCGGCTCAGATCACGATCAATTCGCCTACGGCCGTCAACGGCAACAACATGATCGCCCCATCGGTCAACGGACGCACATTCAACGCCTACGAACTCGGCTCTTACGAAGATGTGACGCTCAACGCCGCGAAGACGGCAATCAGCGGCTACAGTCTCAAAAACGCCAACAGCGTGAGCGACAGCGACGTCATGGGATGGATCAACCAGTCCGTGGCCGGCATCAATCTGGACTCGACGCTCAAGGACGTCATGAGCTGCACCGGCAGCGGGAGCGCCACCTCCTGCACGTTCAAGGGGAACGCGGCCAACCTCACGCCGCTGCAGTTCGTCTCGCGCTACTTCTACGGCAGCGGCACCGATGCGTACGGCAACACGCACGCCAACCAGCCGCTCATGCGCCGCTTCGCGCAGGCCGCAGCCGGCAAGCTCACGACCCCGAGCGCAACGGTGACAGGCACCTCCGACGACAAGGTCGTCTTCACGAACCTCCCGGCCGAAGGCCTCTATCTGATCACCGAAGCCTCCACGACGGCGCAGTCCCAATCGACCATCGCGCGCGCGATGGTCACCGGCACGGCATACAGCGCCGACGGTACGGTGATCAATCAGGTCGAGGACACGTCCACGACGCCGGCAACGACCTACGACCTCGGTGAGCTCTACCTCAAGGCCGAAAAGGTCGTGGTCGGCAAGGACGTCACCGACGCCGACGGCAAGGCCATCAAGGACGAGCTCGCCCGCGCCAAGTCGGAACGCACGTTCACGATCACGACGAACGTGCCGAACTACGACGAATACACGAACTGGACGAACCCGAAGTTCTCGATCACCGATGCGCCGACGAACCTGACGCTCGCGATTGATTCGATCAAGGTGACGGCAACGAAGACCGACGGCTCGACCCCGGAGACCACGACGCTCACGAAGGACACCGACTATACGGTCACGCCGACCGACGGCGGTGGGTTCACCGTCACGTTGACCAAGCCGGTTGATCTGAGCGGCGACTCGATCAAGGTCACCTACACCGGCGTCGTCACCGACGTGACGGTCGACACGACGACGAACAAGGCGAGCGTCAACTTCTCGAACAGCCCCTCCGACAGCTCGCGGCACGGCAACGGCAGCGCCGACGACACGAAGAACATCTACGTTGCCGCCCTGCCGCTGCAGAAGATCAAGTACGCCACGCCGGCGACAGTGCTCTCCGGCGCCGTGTTCGCCGTGACCGACACGAACGGCAACCCTGTGAACTTCGACGTGAACGCCGACGGCTCCGTCTACAGCGTCGACCCGACGTCAACGCGCGCGAACGCGAACCAGATCACGTCGAACACGTCATCGGTCGAACTCGTCGGCCTCGGCGGCGATTCGACCGCCCCGACGACCTACACCTTCACCGAGCAGAAGGCGCCTACCGGCTACATCCTCGGCAAGACGCCGGTCACGTTCACGCTCACCGTCACGCCGCAGTACACGGCGAACACGATGACAGGCGTCGCCTACAAGATCAATGGCAATGCGACAAGCGGCGCCGACTTCACGAACTTCGTTGACTCCTCCGACTCCGGCGTGCTCAACGGCACCGTCGTGACCGGCACGACGATGAAGACCGCCGCCGACGGCACGACGACGCAGGTCACGACGACCCGCTTCGAAGGTTCGACGATCCGCGTCGAGAACACGACGAACGCCTCCGACTTCGCGAAGACCGGCGGTGAGATCACGATCGTGCTCGCCGTCGTCGTCGCGCTCGCGCTCATCGGCGCCGTCTGCCTCATCGTGGCACGCATGCGCCGCAACAGGGCGTGAGCCGAGCGGCGTCGGAGAGCTGACCGGCATGCGTGAGCACGCATGAGTCAGCCGATTACCAGAAACGCCGGGACGGCCCCTCGTGCACGACCTCTCTTTCGAGGGTCGCTGCGAGGGGCCGTTTCCCTTGCATTGGCTGCATAGGTCGTCTGTGCAGGTCAGCTGCACAGACGGCTGCGTGAAGCTTACAGTGGCCGCGGCAGCTACAGTGGGGAGCACGGCGGCAACATATGACGACCGGACGGGAGCAGATGATGGGACGACGGGAACGGCACTGTAGCGCGCGGCACGGCGCTCCCTTCGCGCCGCGTATCCGGCGTGACCTCGACAGACGCGACCCGGTCACGGCAGCCTTCGCGATCGCCGGATGGGTGTGCTACATCATCGCCGCGCTTTTGCTCGCCTGGGTCGTCGGCGCGCTCGTGCACAACGACATGCTCGCGCGCGAGGCGGCCGCCAACATCGCATCCGCTCCGGCGACATGGCCCGACGAAAGCCGTCAGGGCGCCTACAAGCGCGCGCAACGCTACAACGCCGTGCTCGGAACGCGATTCAACGGCCGCATCCCGGCGGACGCCGAAAACGAGGAAGGCGTGGCCGTCGAAACGCTCGACATGGACTACCGGCACACGCTCAACGTGGACGGACGCGGCGGCATGGCGCGCCTGCTCATCCCGAAGATCTCGGTGGACATCCCCGTCTATCACACGACGCTTGACGATGTGCTCGACGAAGGCGCCGGGCACATCTACGGCACGGCAATGCCGATCGGCGACGATCACACCTACTCGGTGCTCGCCGCGCATTCGGGAGGCGTGCAGGGCATGCTGTTCACGCGGCTCGGCGAACTGCGCAAGGGCGGCGTCTTCTACATGGACGTGCTCGGCGGCGAACAAGGCTACCGCGTCAGCGACATCCGCACGATCCGCCCTGAGCAGATGGAATCGACGTTGCGCGAACTGCGCTCGCGATACCGCGACGGTCCGGCGACGATCACGCTCGTCACCTGCACGCCGCTCGGCGTCAACTCGCACAGGCTGCTCGTGACGGGCGTGCGCGAGCCGATCCCGGCGAAGATAGCGCCGGCGTCGACGCAGAAGGACGGACGGCTCATCGCCGCGGCCGTCGCCGTCGTCGTCTTCCTCGTGCTGCTCGTCGCCGCGATTGTCTTCAGTCGTCTCCGCGCGAAGCGTCGGAAGATGACGGCGCAGAAGTCGGCGACGTCGTCGACATAGGTGACACGACGGGCGAACGTGTCCGCGATGAGGACGGGCGGTGCCCACGCGATGGAATCGCGGCGGCGCAAGGCGCGCGCCGTGCCGTAGGGTGGCACGGTGGCCTCCCGCGACGCCGGAATGCGCGGACGTGAGCGGCCGCACGTCCATGACGTCAAGGAAAGGAAGACAGAGGGATGCGTATCACAGGCGGAACGATCGCGAAGAGGATCGCGGCGATGTGCGCGGCAGCGGCGGTCGTCGTCACGATGGGGGCGTGCGGCGTCAAGGCGCACGCGGACAAGTCATACACCTTCAACGTCGACACCGGCGACGCGATCAAGGTCACGCTCGATGTCACCGACGGCTACGACATCACCGGCAAGGTGCCCTTCGAGGTCACGAAGGACGGCGAGGAGATCTTCGAGGGCTCGTTCCTGCATGAGGAGGGCTACGAACTCTACCGTGAGCAGATCGACGGCGACGACACCGCCGAGATCCTCAACGAAGGCGAACGCAACGGCAACGACTTCATCTTCTGGCAGGAAGCCGTCGACGACGCGACCGAACACAACTACGTCGTCAAGGTCAAGGACAGCGCGACCGTCGTCCTCCTGGAAGGCAACGCCTCCGAGGATGCGGCGAAGGCCGCCTTCGACCGCATGAAGATCGTCGTCGACGACTGACGGCGCGCGCCGGCGGCGATTGCGCGCCCGCCGTCGGCATAACGTCCCGCGATGCACTACGATGGCGGCGTAACAACGGTCGTCGAAGGAAACGCGGGGCGCGGAACATGCACCGGGACATGCACAAGGACACCGAACACGCGAGCGGATCGGCGGGATCGGTCGGATTCCTCGGACTGTTCGCGCTCGTCATCTCCGCGATGGTCGGCGGCGGCGTCTTCAGCCTCCCGCAGAACATGGCCGCGCGCGCCGGGGCTGGCGGCCAGCTGCTCGCATGGGCCGTCACCGGCGTCGGCATGTGGTTCATCGTCGACACCTTCCGCACGCTCACCGAAATCAAACCCGAACTCAAGGATGGCCTGTACACCTACGCGCGTCAGGGATTCGGCAGATTCATCGGATTCCTCGTCGGCTACGGGTACTGGCTGTGCAACTGCTTCTCGATCGTCGCGTACGGCGTACTCATCATGTCGACGCTCGACGTCTTCATGCCCGGCGTCTTCACCGATGGCAACAACACGGCCTCGATCATCGGCGCGTCGGCGATCCTGTGGATCATGACGGCCGTTGCGATGCTCGGCACACGCACTGGCACCGCCATCAACGTCGTCGGCACGATATGCAAGATCGTGCCGGTCGTCGTCTTCATCGTCGCGCTGTGCGCCGTGTTCAACCCCGCGATAATGCGCGCCGACTTCTGGGGGCAGGCGCCCGACGGCACGGCGCTCGCGTTCCACGCCTCCGACCTGTTCGCGCAGATGCGTGATTCGATGCTCGTGACGCTGTGGCTGTTCATAGGCATGGAGGGCGCCGTCGTCGTCTCCGGCAGCGCGCGATCGCCGAAGGCCGTGTCACGCGCGACTGTCGCCGGCTACCTCGCCGTGCTCGTCCTGTATTTCCTCGTGTCGATGCTGCCGCTCGGCGTCTACGGGCAGCAGCGCATCGCCGGCATGGCGAATCCGTCGATGTCGATGATCATGGAACAGCGTTTCGGCATGTGGGGTGCCGTCATGGTCAACGTCGGCGTCATCGTCAGCGTCCTGTTCGCATGGCTCGTGTGGATGCTGATGATCAGCCAGATGCCGCTGTTCGGCGCGCGCGACGGCATCTGGCCGCGCGCGTTCCTGACGACGAACCAGCACGGCGCGCCGAAGGGCGGCATCCTGCTGACGGCCTGCACATGCCAGCTGCTGTTCATCCTGTGCCGTTTCGTACGCGGCGACGCATGGAACGTGATGATCTCAATCACGTCGGTCATGTCGATGCCGTGCTATCTGCTGTGCTGCCTGTATCTGTGGAAGGTTGCCGTGCGCGAGCGCGCGTTGTTCGACGCGCACGCCGACGTCACTCGTCGGCGCGCCCTGACGACCGGCGTACTCGGCTCGCTGTTCTCGCTGTTCCTCGTCTACGCGGCCGGTCTCGAATATCTGATGGTCGCCTGCGCGTTGTTCGCCGCTGGATTGCCAATCTTCACGCTCGCGCGTCGCCAGCATGCTCCGGATGTCGGATTGCGCGCGCTGTTCAGCGTGAAGGAGCGCGCGCTGTTCGCCGTCATCGTTGTGGGCGGCATGTGCGGGCTGCTGTACACGCTGCACGTCGGCCTGTTCACAGGTGCGTGATGACGCCGGCGGCGTGCCGTCGTCATACAATCGACTGTTGATTTGCGCAATCGACTATGCAGATACGATCGGCGAATCATGTGGCGGGCGCGCGGAACGCGGCATGAATGGAAGGAACGCGGATGAAACGAATCGTGGCGGGCGTCGTCGCCCATGTGGACGCGGGCAAGACGACGCTGTCCGAGGCGCTGCTGTACGCGTCCGGTGTGACGCGCAGGCTCGGCCGTGTCGACCACGGCGACGCGTTCCTCGATACGAACGCGATCGAACGCGCCCGCGGCATCACGATCTACACGGAGCCGGCGATCATCACGGACGGCGACCTCGAACTCACATTGCTCGACACGCCCGGGCACGTCGATTTCTCCGCCGAGACCGAACGCACATTGCAGGTGCTCGACTATGCGATCCTCGTCGTTTCCGCCGTCGACGGCATCCAGGGGCACACACAGACGTTGTTCCGCCTGCTCGGACAGTACGAGGTGCCGACCTTCGTCTTCATCAACAAAAGCGATGCGACCGGCGCCGATGTGGAGCGCACGCTCGCGCAGCTGCGCAGTCGCTTCGGTGACGGCTGCATCGACTTCACGCCCGCAGATGCCGAGGATGTCGGCGCATTGGCTGCGCAGAGCTTCGAGGACATCGCGATGCAGAGCGAACGCGCGATGGACGCATATCTCGAAACCGGCGTCGTCGATGTCGAACTCATCCGCGAGCTCATCGCCGCGCGTCGCGTGTTCCCCGTCTACCAAGGCGCCGCGCTGCACATGGACGGCGTCGACGCATTGCTCGGCGGCTTCGCGCACTACGCGCGCCAGCCGCGGTATCCGCAGCGCTTCGGCGCGCGCGTGTTCAAGATCTCCCACGACGCGCAGGGTCGACGACTGAGCTGGATGAAGGTGACCGGCGGCGAATTGAAGGCGAAGATGGTGCTGCCGGCGAAGGACGGCGACGCGGACGGCGAGAAGGTCGACGAGGTGCGCAGCGTGTCCGGCGCGAAAAGCACGACGACGGACACGGCGCCCGCAGGCACCGTGTGCGCGGTGAGCGGACCCGAACGCACGTTCCCGGGGGAGGGATTCGGCATCGAAGAGGACGCGGGCGACCCGACGCTGCAGCCCGTGCTCACGTACACGCTGCTGCCCGGTGACAACGATGTGCACCGATGCCTGCTCGCGCTGCGCGAACTCGAGGACGAGGAGCCGCTGCTGCACGTCGTCTGGCAGGAACGGCTGCAGGAGGCGCACGTGCAGCTCATGGGCGCCGTGCAGCTCGAAGTCATCGAACAGCTCATGCACGACCGTTTCGGACTCGACGTCGGATTCGGCGAAGGGTCAATCCTGTACAAGGAGACGATCGGCGCGCCGGTCGAAGGCGTCGGGCATTTCGAACCGCTGCGCCACTACGCTGAAGTGCATCTGCTGCTCGAACCGCTCGAAGCGGGCGCGGGACTGCAGTTCGCCAGCGACGTGAGCGAAAACGAACTCGACCGCAACTGGCAGCGGCTCATCCTCCAGCATCTGCGCGAACGTGAACATCTCGGCGTGCTCGTCGGCGCGCCGATCACTGACATGCGCATCACGATCATCGGCGGACGCGGCCATCTCAAGCACACCGAAGGCGGTGATTTCAGGCAGGCGACGTACCGCGCGCTGCGCATGGGACTGATGGAATCGCGCGCCGGCGTGCCGACCGATTGTACCGAACTCGATGTGGCGCGCCGCTTCGGCGGCGACGTGCGCGAGGATGAGGGAGATGGCGATGGTGTTGGTACGGACGGTGCGGAGGGTGTTAGTCGTCGCGGCGCTCGCATCAGGGGAGTCGGCAACTGCAGGCTACTCGAACCGTGGTATCGGTTCCGTCTTGAGCTGCCGCAGGAATCGATCGGTCGCGCGATGAGCGACGTGCAGCGGATGAGCGGCGAAAGCGAGGCGCCGCGGACCGACGGCGACTACGCGATCTTGGAAGGCGTGGCACCGGTCAGCGCGATGCGCGACTATGCGATGGACGTGCATGCCTACTCGCACGGACGCGGACGGCTGGCACTGACCTTCGCCGGGTACCGCGCATGCCACAACGAAGCCGAAGTGGTGGAGGAGAGCGGCTACGATCCGGAAGCCGACCTGGAGCATACGCCCAATTCGGTGTTCTGCGTGCACGGCGCCGGCTACCCGGTCAAGTGGTACAAGGTTCCGCAGTTCTGCCATGTGGCGATGCGGGAAGAATGAGGGGGGGGGCGACTGGCGGCCGGTTCCGGATATGAGAAAAGCCCCCGAATGGGGGCTTGTGGTGGAGCGGACAACGGGACTCGAACCCGCGGTCTCGACCTTGGCAAGGTCGCGCTTTACCAACTAAGCTATGTCCGCAAAGACAACCGGAAACCGGTTTCGTGGGCGATACAAGATTCGAACTTGTGACCCCTTCCGTGTCAGGGAAGTGCGCTACCACTGCGCCAACCGCCCGGGCCGAGAAGTAAACTTACCCGATGGTCGCCGATTTGCCAAATCCGATGGCCTCTTCGGCGTGTCGCGCCCTGATTTTCGCCGTTTCCGATACCCGCCGGTGCGTTCCTTCCCGCTGATGTTCGCTGGGGGCCGCCCGGGCGAACATGACCTGCGCGGTTCGTGCCCGAGGTGTTCGCTGGGCCCGGCTGAGTGAACGCGGCTGGTGAGGTTGGCGCCGGTGACGTTCGCTGGGGTGGGGCGTAGCGTGGGTGGACTGGACGGGTTGGGGTGTGGTTGTGGTGGTTTGTGACACGCCGTGGAGGGGTTGTGTTTGTTGGGTTTTGGTGGTGTGGGTTTGTGTTTTGGTTTGGGGTGGTGTAAGTTTTCTTCTTGCTGCCGCTCACGGCTTGCTGGTCTGGTTGACTGGTCGGGTTGTGGGTGTGTGTGGTGGTTTGAGAACTCAATAGTGTGTACTGTACTACTTCATCATGCGACTGACTTCGTGTTGGTTGTGTGGTGGTCTTTGATTGCCAGTCCGATGCCCGCCCGTGTGGTACCCGAGGGGGTTTGATGGGTGTCGGGGTTTTTGTGTGACCGTCCTTCCTTATTGGATGGTCCGTCTTTTTCTTTTGTGAGTCATCTGTTGGATGTCTCCATGAATGTTTTTTGTGGAGGGTTCGATTCTGGCTCAGGATGAACGCTGGCGGCGTGCTTAACACATGCAAGTCGAACGGGATCCCTGGCAGCTTGCTGCCGGGGTGAGAGTGGCGAACGGGTGAGTAATGCGTGACCAACCTGCCCCATGCACCGGAATAGCTCCTGGAAACGGGTGGTAATGCCGGATGCTCCGCGCCCCTGCATGGGGGTGTGGGAAAGGCTTTTGCGGCATGGGATGGGGTCGCGTCCTATCAGCTTGTTGGCGGGGTGACGGCCCACCAAGGCGTTGACGGGTAGCCGGCCTGAGAGGGTGACCGGCCACATTGGGACTGAGATACGGCCCAGACTCCTACGGGAGGCAGCAGTGGGGAATATTGCACAATGGGCGC